>NZ_OBQC01000039.1 GCF_900220965.1 Ureibacillus acetophenoni
ATGACCCGTACGGGATTCGAACCCGTGTTACCGCCGTGAAAGGGCGGTGTCTTAACCACTTGACCAACGGGCCTTATGGCGGAGAAGGAGGGATTTGAACCCTCGCGCCGCGTTAGCGACCTACACCCTTAGCAGGGGCGCCTCTTCAGCCTCTTGAGTACTTCCCCATATGGCTCCGAAGGTAGGACTCGAACCTACGACCGATCGGTTAACAGCCGATTGCTCTACCACTGAGCTACTTCGGAATATTTATGGTGGGCCTAAATGGACTTGAACCATCGACCTCACGCTTATCAGGCGTGCGCTCTAACCAGCTGAGCTATAGGCCCACAAAATGGAGCGGGTGATCGGAATCGAACCGACGACATCAGCTTGGAAGGCTGAGGTTTTACCATTAAACTACACCCGCAAATGGTGGGTCCGGACGGAATCGAACCGCCGACACTTTGAGCTTCAGTCAAATGCTCTACCAACTGAGCTACAGACCCACAATTTATAAATGGCGGTCCCGACCGGGATCGAACCGGCGATCTCCTGCGTGACAGGCAGGCATGTTAACCGCTACACCACGGGACCATTTGGTTGCGGGGACAGGATTTGAACCTGTGACCTTCGGGTTATGAGCCCGACGAGCTACCGAACTGCTCCACCCCGCGGAAATATTATTGTATTAGATTTAGATTTCTTTCATCGCATTAAGTATTGCTACCGAACCGTCCCGATTTTGTTAAGCTAATTCAAGATGTTTAGCAAAATCGTTACGCTGAAGTTTTGCTCCGAAGCGTATTCGTCCGTGCTCCACCCCGCGATAATAATATTAATTAAAAACTACAATTCAATTATAAAAATAAATATGGCGGAGGCGGTAGGATTTGAACCCACGCACGGTTTAACCCGCCTGTCGGTTTTCAAGACCGATCCCTTCAGCCACTTGGGTACGCCTCCGTGCTATAACTCTATATGGTGGACCTTGCAGGACTCGAACCTGCGACCGGACGGTTATGAGCCGTCTGCTCTAACCAACTGAGCTAAAGGTCCTTATTGGTGGCGGCAGAGGGGATCGAACCCCCGACCTTACGGGTATGAACCGTACGCTCTAGCCAGCTGAGCTACGCCGCCAGGATCTTTAATTATAATTGGTGGAGCCTAGCGGGATCGAACCGCTGACCTCCTGCGTGCAAGGCAGGCGCTCTCCCAGCTGAGCTAAGGCCCCAATTTTTTATGCTTGGTCCATTTTTATGGTCGGGAAGACAGGATTCGAACCTGCGACCCCTTGGTCCCAAACCAAGTGCTCTACCAAGCTGAGCTACTTCCCGTGAATTTGGCGCGCCCGGCAGGAGTCGAACCCACAACCTTCTGATCCGTAGTCAGACGCTCTATCCAATTGAGCTACGGGCGCTAAATTACTTTAATTTAAGATGGTGCCGAGGACCGGAATCGAACCGGTACGGTAGTCACCTACCGCAGGATTTTAAGTCCTGTGCGTCTGCCAGTTCCGCCACCCCGGCACATTTGGAGCGGAAGACGGGGTTCGAACCCGCGACCCCCACCTTGGCAAGGTGGTGTTCTACCACTGAACTACTTCCGCATGTGCTAACATTTTTTGAAAATGGTGCGGGTGAAGGGAGTCGAACCCCCACGCCTTGCGGCGCTAGATCCTAAGTCTAGTGCGTCTGCCAATTCCGCCACACCCGCAAAATTTTGAAATTCATTCAATAAAGTGAGCCATGAAGGACTTGAACCTTCGACCCTCTGATTAAAAGTCAGATGCTCTACCACTGAGCTAATGGCTCATATAATGGTGCCGGCGATAGGAGTCGAACCCACGACCTACTGATTACAAGTCAGTTGCTCTACCAACTGAGCTACACCGGCAAT
>NZ_OBQC01000038.1 GCF_900220965.1 Ureibacillus acetophenoni
TTTTTTTGTGCGCCCGGCATGGGCTATAACTTGGTGGTGAAAGTCCACTACAGGCTTGGCAGTAGGAACTGTTAGCTAATGGCAAGGGTGTCCACCGTGAGGTGGAATCTGAAGGAAGCCGGAGGCAAAATCCCGAACTGACGAACAGAAACTATATATAAGGCTGAATTGGAATGGACGAGTTTGCAAAACAAAATAAAGTCCTATACTGCCCGAGTTCCATACAGTAAATATAGCAGTTACATGGGAGGAAGGTTATAGTTCTTACCCGGGGAGGTCTTACAAGGGTTCCCGACAAGAGAGATGGAATATCTCACAGGAACAAGTTTGCCAGTGATGGCAAGCTGAATTGTAAGAAGTCAGCAGAGGTCATAGTAGTTCCCTTGGAACAAAGGACTGAACAATAACAATCTTGAAGAATTACGGAGGTGATGGCAGTGCAAAGACCACAGAAAACATCGCAAGATGGCTGTTTGCAGAGGGATAGGTTGGAAACTGAAGAGTATGCAAGAGCGTGTAGTGCTGTCTTTAAAGAAGTAGGTCGACAAGATGGTATCGATTTAATTGATAAAGTAATTGATAGTAATAATCTTTTCAGAGCATGTAAGAAGGTTAAAGCCAACAAAGGTGCGCCTGGAATAGACGGAATGACAGTCGATGAACTATTTGGACATGTCAGTAAATACTTACATCACCTTAAGAGAAAACTGAAAGATGGCTCTTATAAGCCACTTCCAGTTAAACGGGTTGAAATCCCTAAGCCAGATGGTACAAAACGAAAATTAGGTATTCCATGTGTTAGAGACCGTATGGTCCAACAGGCAATCTACCAAGTAATTGGTGGAATTATTGACCCGAAATTTTCTGAGTCAAGTTATGGTTTTCGTCCAAATAGAAATCAACATCAAGCTATAAAGAAATCTATCAAATATTATGAACAAGGTTATAAAGTAGTAGTAGATTGTGATTTGAAAAGCTACTTTGACACCATTAATCATCAAAAGCTAATGGAATATTTAAAGGTATTTATCAAAGACAAAGTTATATTAAAGCTAATTTGGAAATTTCTTAAAAGCGGAATACTAGAGAATGGCTTAACTAAGCCAACAGAATTCGGTGCACCGCAAGGTGGAGTACTTTCACCAATCCTGAGTAATGTCTATTTAAATCAGTTGGATATAGAACTGGAGAGAAGAGGGCATAAATTTGTACGCTTTGCGGATGATTTCTGCATCTACGTTAAAAGCAAACGAGCTGGTGAACGTGTTCTTGATAGCGTTACAAAATTTCTGGAGAAGGAACTAAAACTTACAGTTAACAAAACTAAAAGTAAGGTAGGGTCTCCGACCAAACTAAAATTTTTAGGTTTCTGTATACATAATACTTCTAAAGGCACAGGATGTAGACCACACCATTCGGCGAAGAAAAGATTCAAAGACAAAATTAAATATAAAACTAGAAGAAATAGGTCTGGAAGCTTTGAAGATATCGCCAAAGAAATCAATCAAGTGACAGTTGGATGGATAAATTACTATGGCATTAGTTTTATGAAAAAGTTCATTAAAGAGATTGGAATGTGGCTAAACCATCGGTTAAGGCAACTTATCTGGAAAAGATGGAAGAAAACTAAAACAAAATACTATCAGCTGAGAAGATTAGGCATTCCAAACGAGGAAGCATGGAAAGTAGCAAATTCCCGTAAGGGATACTGGAGAATCTCAAGAAGTGAAACCTTACAAAAAGCAATTAAAATAAATACGCTCTTCAAATGGGGGATAAAAGACCTTAATAATTTGTATGAGCAAAGATACTCAAGTTATTGAACCGCCGTGTACGGAACCGTATGCACGGTGGTGTGAGAGGTCGACTAGCCAAATAATGGCTAGTCTCCTACTCGATTGT
>NZ_OBQC01000035.1 GCF_900220965.1 Ureibacillus acetophenoni
GTAAGCCCGAAATATAAAAAAACGTACCTTATTGGTACGCATTACGAATAGCCCTACTATGCTAATTTTTTTCAGATAGAGGGCTATTTTGCACATGTTACCTGGATTGTTTTTGACCAAGGCATGTATTGTTTGATTAATTTTGGGTTTTGGTGGATATCTTGATTTGGCAGTTCAGTGAAGAGCTTAACCAAATATTTATAAAAATCAATGCCGTTGGCTTTAGCCGTTTCAGCTAGACTTAAGCAGATCGCATTTGCTTCAGCTCCTGCTTCGCTTGTTGAAAAAAGCCAATTTTTTCTACCGATGACACTTGGTCGAATCGCATTTTCTGCCGCATTATTATCAATTTCTATGCGACCATCATATAAAAATGCTTGTAATCCTCCAGCACGATTCAATGTGTATTCTGCCGCTTTGGCTAATGCACTTTTACCGTAAAACGGGGATTCTTCAATCCATTTAAACATCGCATCTACAATTGGCTTTGAATGCTTCTGGCGTGCCTTTTCACGTTTGCGAGGCGAATGATTCTTGAACTTGCGTTCAAGTCGATATATTTGATCACAAAAATCAACACCTTTTTGGCCATGCTTACTCTCTGCTTTTAACCAATATCGACGAACATGTGCCCAACAGTTAGCGAATGTTATATTTTCTAATTTGCCATAAGCGGAATAACCATCACAAATAATGGTTCCTTTAAAATCACTTGTGAGTTGATCCAACACTGCACGACCTCGGGATAAAGCGTGATGGAATAGTACAATCACTGGTCCTTCAATAGGCAAACTGCGTCGAACCCAGTTGTAGGCTGTTGATTGGGGCGATTTTCCATCGCTGCGATTAAGCACTTGTGCTGTTGTTTCATCACAATGCATAAGCGATCTGTGATTCATCACTGACTCCAAATATTGGTACACAGGGATTAACCATTCTTTTGTTGACCGAATTACCCAATTAGATAAGTTTTTGTCGTTCGTAATGAGGCCATTTCGCTCCCATTCTTTTACTTGGCGATATAATGGAATGTATTGAATGAATTTATCATAGATAACTTTTGCCAATACAGTTGGTCCTGCAATACTTCGTAAAAGAACGGAGTTCGGTGCTTTCCCACGTTTAATTTGTGCTTTTTGTGTAATGTCCTTTTTACAAGACTTACACTCATAAGCGGATTCAAAATGCTGAATCCGCTTCATTGTTGCTGGGATGAACTTTGCTTCTTCACGTACGAGAGTACTACCGATTTCCGTCATCACTTCTTGGCAACACTCACATTGAATATTATCTGGATGGTGATGAATTTCTTCAATCTCTACATGGGCCAGGAAAGAATCATTCCGCTTCTTTTTATGTAGTTTACGAACAACCGTATAAGTAATGCTGTCCGTGCTTTGTTCTTCTGTGTGCTCAGATTCCTTAAAAAATGGGTCGTTATCAAACAAAGAACCTTGCCCGTCAGGTGCTTGGTACTTTGATTTTTCAGATTTAGAACCAAATAAAGCTTTTGTTAGCTGGTGAATTTGTTCTGAAAGAACTTTATTTTGAGCCAAAGATTGATCTAATTTTATTGATAATTCTTCGTTCTGTTTTTTCATATAGGCTAACTGCTCTTCAAGTACTTTGATTAATTGTTCTGGCTGTTCCATCTCATCATTCACCACGTTTCGTCCATTATTCTATGGAAATTATAGCACTAAAATAGACTTCGTCTAGCTTTTTTTATAGATCTGGATTGTACAAGGGATAAACCTTCTAATAACCAACGAAGTTCTTGTTGGGTTAGTTGTTTAACTTCCTTTTCATTTCGAGGCCATTGCAGACGCCCATTATCAAGTCGTTTATAAAGCATGGCGAAGCCATCCCCATCAAAGTATAGGCACTTATAGCGATCCTTCTGAGTACCACAAAATAAAAAAATAGAGTCACTATATGGATCTAAGTTATAGGAATCTTGTACAAGTGTTGCAAGCCCATCAATCCCATTTCGCATATCTGTCCTTCCACAGATAATATAGATATTTTCCACGGAGGAAAAATCATGCTTCAACTATATTCAGCTCCTTTATAATCGTTTGAATAATCGATTCATTGACGCCTTTGTAAAATTTGATTTCCACTTCCGATGCTTTTATGATGCAGATTGGTTCGTGATTAATTATAGTGGGCTTCTCTTGCATTTCTTTACTCGGCTCCAGCTTAACAGGAATGATATTTAATTTTGGGCGAGTCAATAAAAAGCACCTCCTAGTAAGTTGATATGTTCATCATACTAGGAGGTGAGGTGATCTTATATGCGTAGTTTTATTGGGGGCTTAC
>NZ_OBQC01000029.1 GCF_900220965.1 Ureibacillus acetophenoni
GAATATTAGATACAAAAGAATGGCTAGAAAATAGTTCGGTTTAAGTGGCTCAGTTTTTAATTAATAAATGGCTCAATTTTTACTTGCGAAATACATATTCAAATGTTATTATTGTTTTGTATATTTTTTTCACTTATTAATGCAGTATTTGAGGAAGTTATTTGGAGAGGGATATTGCTTTCGACTATTAAGGAACTAACATCTACAGGGTATGCTGTTATCGTGACAAGTATTGGTTTTGGACTTCTCCATCTCGCAATTGGTTTTTCTCTTTCTCTCAGTTTGTTAATTTCAATTGCTGGGGGAATTTACGCATTAATTACACTTAAAACAAACAGTATCTATCCAAGTATTGTTTTTCATATTGTGGTTAATATTGGAATGGTATATAGCGGACTAATAATCTAACTTTTACGTGACTAATCATTATTGAACTAACGAGGGCGTTGATCCTAGAAGGATTAATGCTTTTTTTATTGATTTATTGTACTTACGGGGCAGGATAGTGAAATAATGAAAAACATAGGTGTACTTACCGACTGAATCTTAAGGAAGTCTTAAGAAAGTTCCTAATTAAGTGTTAAGATTTACCATATAAAATAAAGGCAGTGATTGAAGAAGAAATGGGATTCATAATGCAATAGGTATTTTTTATAAATGTGAGGAGGAGGAAAATGTTACTTCTATTTATGCATGTTCTTACCCATGCCCTATTTGGAGCTATTATCGTATTTCTTTTAAAAGATGCAAGAAATCTCTCAATTCCAAAAAAATTAGTTTTATCTATTATTGGCGGTTTTGCAGGTATATTACCCGATACTTTAGGTTTTAGAACCTCTACTCCTTGGTCCCATTCCATATTTTTTGCTCCCATTTTCGTTTTACCTGTTGTTTTAGTTACAAAAGCAATATTTCGAGAAATTATATGGTGGAAAATCTGGATTGTACTCAGTTTAGCAACGATTGTAGGTCATATTTTCGTAGATTTTTTGACTCACGAAGTTACATTGTTATATCCTCTATCCCTTAAGGAATACGAGTATGTCATATTTGAGGCTGGAGACCCTTGGGTTTGGTTCCCTCTTATGATTACTATATTAATTGTTATCTTTAGTTCGAAAAATAGGATATTAAGTATAAGCATTGTATTTTTATTGATTGGTTCATACATGGGTGTTAGAAGTTACTCTAAATTAGAATTGATATCTAAGTTAGAAGACTATTATGGAGAAATCAATCAAAATATTCTTGTTACCCCTCCTAGGGGAAATCTGATAGATACAAGAAACCCTTTCGATTATCTCAAATGGTCTTATGATTTGTATTCTGAGCAAAGAATAGTTCGAGGATTTAGTCCGTTACTTGGTGGAACTCTACAAAATCATACAAATGTATTTCACCAAGAGCCAATGCCAGTCGTACTAAGTGTAACTGGACCTTATAGAAAAGCTGGGGGAGAAGTCGACCAAAGTTTTAACGTCTTACTGGATGTTAGGGATGATGGCAATTATTATTTGGTCTGTGAAGAAATGAATTCTAATCATCTAAAGGTTTTCCGTCAAGAAATTGATGGAAGGTGGAACGAAATTCAAGGTACTGAAATGCAAAGGATCCTTGACTACTTCATTGAAAATGAAAAAAAGTCAAATATGCAATAAGAATTTTTAATTTTAATTTGAGATTGTGAAACATTATACTTAAACTAACGAAGGCGTTGATCCAAGAAGGAATCAATGCCTTTTTTGTTGAAGTTATTGTACTAACGTGGCAGTTTAGTTGAAGAAGAAAATACATATTAGATGGAGGCTTTATAATGAATATTGAGTGTACACGTTTTCGAGTAAAACCAGGGAAAACAGAAAAAGTCGATGAATGGTTAGCTTTTTTAAATGAACATATGGAGGAAGTTCTTGTCACTCTTGAGGGTGAGAAGATGTATGTTGAAACGATTTTTCGTGAGTTTTTAAATAATGAAGAATATTTATATTGGTACTCTGTTCAAGGTACTGGTGGAATAGAGGTTGAAGAATCACAACATTGGATCGATAAGAAGCATCTTGAATATTGGGATGAATGTATCGATGAAACGTATAGGCCTGTTGATTTAAAAACTGAAGTGGTAATGATTCCAACCAAAGTAAGTCAGAGTATGAAATAAAAACTTGAACTAACGGAGCTGTTAGCACAACAAAAATTTCTATACAAGCGAATAGAGGAGAAAATATGAATCAAAATAATTTTTATATTATAGGTTCTTTGTTGATTCTTTCGGGGACAATTTTGTTAGGTATTATGCATTTAGCAATTTCAACATATATCCCGAATTTAAGTGGTTGGGGTAGTAGCAAGTTTGCGGCAGTTCTTAACGGAATAATGGGGTGGTTTCCGTATATTTTGAGTATTATTCAAATTGTAATTGGGGCAATATTGGTTTGGTATTCATTAACGAAAAATAATCAGAATAAGTAAATTTTATTAAACTAACGGAGGAGTTAATCCAACAAGGATATACGCTTTTTATTGTTGAAGTAATTAAACTAACGGGGCAGGTAGTTTAAGAAAATTTATATAAAGAAGGGGAAATATTGACTAAATTATGTTTAGTTAGACACGGGGAAACTGATTGGAATTCATTAGGGAAACTTCAAGGAAGAAAAGACATACCTTTAAACAAAATCGGGGTATTACAAGCTATAGAATGTCGTGAGTTTCTTAAATCGACCAATTGGGATGTTATTATATCAAGTCCATTAAAAAGGGCTAAGGAAACAGCAGAGATAATAAACAATGAGTTAAAAATTCCAATTATTGAAATGGTTGAATTTATTGAACGAGATTATGGTGATGCAGAGGGGATGACAGTAACAGAGAGGTTAACGGCATTTCCGAACAGGAATTACACTAAACAAGAAGATAGACAGACTTTAACGATACGTGTAATAGCAGGAATTCAAAAAATAAACCAGTTATACCTTAGGAAAAGGGTGTTATTAGTTGCGCACGGAGGAGTTATCAATACTATCTTAGCCCAATTTTCAAATGGTGAAATTGGTTCAGGCAAAACAAAATTGATAAATGCTTGTATTAGTAACATTGAATTTATAGATGAAGAATGGAAAATAAAAAATTATAACCAAACTGGTCATCTTTCCCAATATCGTAATGGATGAAAATATAGATTCTCTTGTTCAACTTACATGGGCGTTAATCTAAGAAGGATTAATGCTTTTTTATTAAAGTTATTGTACTAACGGGGCAGTTTTGTTCAATAGGACATATATTTTCCAAACAAATACATAAGAACGTACATTCGTGTTGTGATTTAATTATTAAGTTATATCGGGGGAGAATAATGAAATTAAAAAACATCAAAATTGAAGAACGAATGGAACATTATAATGTAAACGGTTTAAGTATTGCATTGTTCGAAGAAGGTCAAATCTGCGGAACAGAAAATTATGGTTCACTTGAAGTTAATAGTGATAGAAAAGTAAATGATGATTCTATTTTTAGTGCGTGTTCCATTAGTAAATTACTAACTGGAATGTTAGCAATAAAGTTGGTAGAAGAAGGACATCTTGATTTGGATGAAAATGTAAATGAAAGACTTGTTACTTGGAAAGTGCCTGAAAATGAATATACAAAGAATAAAAAGGTTACTATAAGAAACTTGCTTAGTCATCAATCTGGAATCAAAGACCCTGAAGGTAGTTTTTTAGAACTAAATTCAGAAATAGGTTTTCCTTCGATAATTGAATTATTAGAGGGAGAATCCCATTATTGTAAGGTTCCCATTGAAGTTCAATTCGAGCCAGAGAGTGAATTCCATTATTCAGATGCAGGATTTTGTATTATTCAGCAACTAATAGAAGATGTAACGAAAAAGCAGTTTTATCAAGTGGTAAATGAGTTCATATTTGAACCACTAGGAATCAAGAATAGCAAATTAGATACAACAATGTCGGATGTGGATAGAGATAACTTTTCTTGTGGTCATAACAAAAACGGGGAATTAGTAGATGGAAAATTCCCTATTTATCCTTATTCAGCAGCTTCTGGACTATGGACAACCTCTTCGGATTTAGCTGAATTAGTTCTTGAGTTAATGAATGCAATAAAAGGAGAAAGTAAGTTGGGTATATCGGAAAGTTTAGCAAAAGAAATGATAACCCCGCAAAGAGGTAAAAGCTGGACAGGATTAGGTGTGTTTCTTGAAGGCTCCGAAAAAGAACTAGAAATTACATCACTCGGTTGGGGTGTAGGTTTTCAATGTATGATGGTGGCATATCCACACTTGGAAAAAGGTGCAGTTATTATGACGAATGCAGAATTAGGCGTTCATCAATTGGAAGGGATTATTGGAGAGATATATAAATCTCTTCTATTTTAAAAAGCATTTGTTCCGTGTTAAGCCATTAAATATTTTATTGAACTAACGGAGGCGTTGATCCAAGAAGGATTAATGCTTTTTTGTTGAAGTATTGCATTAACGGGGCAGGATTGTTCAACAAGACATATTGAAATGTTATTAAAGGAGGAGGTAATAATGTTTTTAAGAAAATTTTTAGGATTTATTATAACCACTCTGTTAACTGGATTATTCCTTAACTTTTATTTTGCAATAATGGTTGGTTATGATAAGTTATTTGCTGCACTTGGTGTTCTACTTACAGGTGTAGCTCCATTTATACTTCTTATGGGCTTACCAGTATCTATCTTATCTGATCTTCTAACAAAGAATTTAAACAGCAAACAAAGATATAAAAAGGCATTTTTGATTCATATTATCTTTGGTCTAATTATAGGATTAGTTCTTTCTTTATTTTTTGAGCATTTAATTATTGTTGTAATAACATTAATAGCCACATTTATATTCTGGTTAGTTGACGAAATTTTGAGGAAGAAATTTAAGGGTACTAAATAATACTTCTTCAACAAATGGGCGATTTTCTTTAATAAGATAGCGTATTTTTGTATAGACAACTCATTTAAATGAATTAATTTTTTGAAGGTGTAAAAAGGATTGTGAAGTTCTGTACTTAAATGTAGTGTAGTGCTTTAATTTAAAAACTCATAATTGAATACAAAGTAAAATCCCTGCTTTCAATATAAAAGTAGGGATTTTTGGCGT
>NZ_OBQC01000028.1 GCF_900220965.1 Ureibacillus acetophenoni
TAAATTGTATTATCCAGTATTAGCCCCGGTTTCCCGGAGTTATCCCAAACTATAGGGCAGGTTGCCCACGTGTTACTCACCCGTCCGCCGCTAACCTTTCAAAAGCAAGCTTTTAAAAGGTCCGCTCGACTTGCATGTATTAGGCACGCCGCCAGCGTTCGTCCTGAGCCAGGATCAAACTCTCCATAAAATGGTGAATTTGAGTTAAGCTCAAAATTCAAACTGGCATCATAATTGATGTCCAAAATTTCTGTTTCTATATAGTAGAAACGTTTAATTCATTAACGTTTTGTTGTTCAGTTTTCAAGGTTCATTTATCCTTTGTCATTAACGACAGGATTTATATTGTATCACCTATATTATACTATGTCAATATAATTTTAAAAATTAAAAAATCGATAGTTAGCAGTGAAAGGTGATAGGTTTTTATTATATCACAATATTTTATCGTAATCAACAAAAATATTTAATAAACATTTATCTTATCATTTAATAACTTTATCTCACTATCTCAAATGACAAGAATTAAATATTATCAAAATAATTTATATAAGTCAACAAATTATTTTAACCTGTTAATACAATCTTAATAACCTAGAATAATTCTATTAACTTTTCTTTTTCAAAAAAAGTAATGTCATTAACGACTGTTTATATATAATATCAATTTTCTATCATAAAGTCAACTAAATCTAAAATTTTTATTACATCTTATAATAATTCTTAAATCCCTTGTTATGTTTCTAACCTAATGTCGCTTATACTCTCTATCAAAAACAAATATAGGACCCAAACCTAATTTGGTTTGAGTCCCTAAAATATTTTAATTAAACTAGAAAAATCTTATTATCACATATTTTATATTCTATATCTGCAACATTTTTAATAAATTCTCTGTCATGGGAAACGAATACTACCGTTCCTTGGTAACCACGTATGAAACGTTCCAACGCTTCAATGGCATGAATATCAAGGAAATTTGTTGGTTCATCTAATAGTAATATATTATATTCGCCTAAAAACAACAGACAAAGATTTAAGCGGATTGCTTCACCTCCACTTAAATCTGCAACTGTTTTCTGAAGATCCGTACCAGTAAATTGCATTGAGTGTAGTACCGTTCGCAAGAAGCCTTCATCATAATCTGAACGATTTTTCACAAATTGTAATACCGATTCATGTTGTTTAAATTGATACGACATTTGATGAAAACATCCGATTTTCGCTTTAGGTGAAATTGTTAAGTAAGATGAATTTTTTGCAATATGTTGTAAAAGAGTACTTTTCCCACTACCATTAGGACCTGAGATTGCAATTTTTTTACCTAGAGGTAATTGAAAACTAACATCCTCTAAAAGAACTCGATTACCAATTACTAATCTAAGCTGATCTGCCATAATCGGGAATTTGTTATGCAATTCTACATGCTTTGATTGTCGAAATATAATTGGACGGTCTTCATTTATAGCTTCTACTTCTTGAAGTTTATCAATTCTAGATTCAATAGCTTTAGCTGTTCGTTGGAATGCCTTTTGAACCGTTGCTTTTGATTTCGTTTCAAACATTCGATTCGCTTTTGCTTTGTATTCCTTTTTCATATTTGTTGCTTGAGCGATTTTCTCAGCTTTTTTCATCTTTTCTTCTGCTGCTTTCTCAAGACGACTTTTTTCCTTCAAATACTGCTCACGTGCAATAATCTGTTGTTCACGTTCTAACTTCTTTTGCGCAACATAATCACTATAGTTTCCTGTATATACTTTTACCTTTCCATCTTCAACTTCCCAGATTGTTGTAACAAGTTCATCTAAAAGAGCACGATCATGGCTTATTAATACTAGTGCACCATAATAGTATTTTAATTCATCTATTAAAAAAGAAATTCCTTCTTGGTCTAGATGAGTCGTTGGTTCATCTATAAATAACGCTTCGTGATAATGAGTAAACATTTGGGCAAGTTTTAATCTCGTTTGCTCCCCACCACTCAAATTTTGTGAATCATGCGGGACATGAAGTTTACCTAACAAAGATGGATCAGCTTCTATAGGTTTAGGTGCTTCCACTTGTTCAAAATAACCACATTCTACATACTGATGGACTATACCTTTTGTAGGAGCCAGCACTCCTGCTAAAAGTTTTAATAACGAACTTTTTCCAGCACCGTTTTTCCCAACAATTCCTATACGATCAAATTGATAAATTGCTAAACGATCTATTCTTAAAATATCTTTATCTAAATAAGTCAATTCTACGTTTTCTAATTCATAACTAATTTGTTCCATATTCGCTACCTCCCGAAATTTAAACGATTTCGTATCGATAGCTAGAATCGATACGAGCTTTAGGTTAAAAGCTCGTATTAAAAGAATAATAACATATACATTTTTTTCTCTCCTCTATTGAAAATAAAAAAACACAGACAATCTGCCTGTGGTAAAGAGTAAAGGGATTTGCATATATACATTTAAAATAGAGAGTAAAATAAACTATAAATCTTCTGTGTCAGCTTCATTAAATGAAGATTATTAAAAAAGGACATACGAATCCCGTTTACTCTGTCTAACATAACAGAGTCTTTGAACGTATTCAGTTACTAGTTCAAAACATCGAAACGTAATTTCATAGCGTGTGTCATTTTTTAATAACCCTCCAATATTTGCAAGTACATAAATATTATATATTTTTACATATCTGTCGTCAACATAACAAACCACATTCAAAAAAAATTGGAAGAATCCAACCTAATTTAGAATCAGATTCTTCCTACTTTCTACTTAATTAGATAGCCGTATTTTCTTCTACTTTAGCTAAGCGCTCAAAGCCTTCTTTAATTGCATCAAGGAAGTCATTTGATGCTTTTTGTCCAATTTTAGAAGTTGGATTTAAAATTTCAAATGAGTGATATCCACCTGGGTATAAGTGGAATTCTACATCAATACCTGCTTCAGCAAGTTTCGATACATACGTAAGCGTTTCAGATCTGAATGGATCTAATTGTCCGATAAATGTATATGTTGTTGGTAAATTTGAAAAATCTGTTGCTCTAGCAGGAGCTGCATATACAGGAATTTCCTCTTTACCATATAACTCACCTAGATACATTTTCCAACCAGAATCATTTAATTTTTGGTTCCAAATCATGCTATCAGTAATTTCATTGGCTGAAGGCGTGTTGTTGCTATCGTCTATCATTGGATATAACGGGAATTGAATGTGCACTTTAGGGAATTGGCGGTCGCGTGCTAATAACGTTAATGCCGCAGTTAATCCACCACCAGCACTTAATCCACCAACACCAATTTTATCAGTATCAACACCTAATTCATCTGCATTGTTTACTAACCAACTTAAAGCACTATAGCAATCTTCAATTGGAGTTGGATATGGATGTTCTGGAGCTAAACGATAGTCAACTGAAACAACTACACAATTAGCCGTATTCACGATGTTTACACATAGCGCATCATCAGCTTCTGCTGTACCAAGAACATAGCCACCACCATGAATCCATAAGAATCCTGGTAATTTTCCATCAGTTTCTTTTGTTGGCTTGTACACTCTTACTTTAATTTCTTCATTGTCATAACTCTTAATTGCAACCTCTTCGATTGAAACCTCCGTTTGCTCTACTGGTTGGTTTCCTGCAGCCATTGCTTCACGAATTTGTGGTAAAAGCTCTGCATCTAAACTTAACGGCGGAAAAGCATTCAACATATCTACTAATTCAGGATTAACACGTTTTAGTACCATTTCTATTTCCCCTTTCTAATAAACATCATTAAACATAACTATGTAGACAACATAATTACATCTAATATGTATATATGCGCATATCTAAAGACTTATGCTAGAGGTTTACTAGAAACATATGAACTTTTTTATTAAAAAATTTAGTTTTTTAGTAGATTTATGCATTAATTCTATTGAAATAGTGCTAATCCAACAAACCAAATGACTGGTATAAATAAAGAGGGCAACATATTCAACGTTTTACTATCCTTTATTCCTAATATCGACAATCCAGAACTTAAGATTAAAATCCCACCAACAATGGATACTTCTGTCATTAAAACATCTGTTAAAAAAGGTTCTATGTATTGTGCACTCAAATAAATAGATGATTGCCATATAAATAACACCACCGCAGCAATTGCGATTCCAAAACCATATGTTGCTGCTAATGCCATCGATGTAACTAAATCCAAAGTAGCATTAGTAAATAAATATGTATGGTTATCATTTAATGCACTCTCAACAGGCCCTAAAATTGATAATGTTCCAATACAAAATAGTAAAATCGCTGTAGATAAACCTTTTCCTAAATCTGTTTTTGAAAACCGGTTAACTAAGTTATTAAACTTTTCATCAAAATTAATAATCGTACCAACTAAACCACCTATCGCTAAACTTACGATAAATAAAACAGGATAACTACTATTAGGCATATTTTGTACTATAGCATTAACACCTAACGCCACAGCAGCGAAACCCATTGCTGTAAATAAAGCAGATTGATATTCTTCTTTTATTCCTTTTTTCAGCAAACTTCCTAGAGCACTGCCTACAATAATCGCTATCGTATTCAGAATAGTGCCTATCATATTCTCACCTTCCTGAATTCTCTTAATCAATAAATGAATGGATAAGAATATTTTACATGAAAAGTATTAATTGGTTTATATAAATAACTAATTTAGTACAAACAATTGAAAAACAATATCTTTAATCTTGGGCATTCCATTCTTCTTGCAATATTGCATAATAATATTCATCCCACCATTCATCTCCATATGGAATGCATTTTTTGAAAAAGCCTTCTCTTCTCATCCCAATCTTCTCCATAATCCTATAGGAAGCAGGATTTTCAGGTTGGCATGTTGCTACAATTCGATGTAGTTTCATCGTTTCAAACCCATGTTTTAATGTTGCATAGGCCGCCTCTGTTGCATAGCCTTTATTATAGTACTTTGGATTAAAGACCCATCCAATCTCAAATGTGTGGTTACCAAAATATCTATGGAAATCAATATGACCAATTAATACATTTTCTTCTTTTAGTACGACAGCAAATTTTTCAGCATTGTCCCCCATATTTTCATTAATAAATGATTTTGCATCATTTTCAGAAAAAACACCTTCTGGAATATATTTCATGACGATTGGATCAGAAGTATATTCGTAAACAGTCTCCCAATCAGTCACTACAAATCTACGAATCACTAATCTATCAGAAACTAAATTCATTTTGAATCCCCTTTAACTGTACTTTTAAAATACTTGTTTAATATTCTATTAAAATGATCATTTTCCTCTTAGATGAATCGAAATTCGTAAAAGAAACTAAATAAAATTCTTTTTTATATTTTTTTGAATTGATTAATGACTGATAATTGGACCTCGCGACTCTAACTTTATTTCATTTAGGTCTTACCCCTTAGATTCTTTTTAAGCATAAAAAAACCACTGAATATTCAGTGGTTTCATTTGCCTAGCAACGTCCTACTCTCACAAGGGGAAGCCCCCAACTACCATCGGCGCTAAAGAGCTTAACTTCCGTGTTCGGTATGGGAACGGGTGTGACCTCTTTGCCATTGTCACTAGACTATATTTATATTTAAATGAATTTATGACCCGTACGGGATTCGAACCCGTGTTACCGCCGTGAAAGGGCGGTGTCTTAACCACTTGACCAACGGGCCTTATGGCGGAGAAGGAGGGATTTGAACCCTCGCGCCGCGTTAGCGACCTACACCCTTAGCAGGGGCGCCTCTTCAGCCTCTTGAGTACTTCCCCCTATGGCTCCGAAGGTAGGACTCGAACCTACGACCGATCGGTTAACAGCCGATTGCTCTACCACTGAGCTACTTCGGAATAGATTTATGGTGGGCCTAAATGGACTTGAACCATCGACCTCACGCTTATCAGGCGTGCGCTCTAACCAGCTGAGCTATAGGCCCACTTATGTATGGAGCGGGTGATCGGAATCGAACCGACGACATCAGCTTGGAAGGCTGAGGTTTTACCATTAAACTACACCCGCAAATGGCGGTCCCGACCGGGATCGAACCGGCGATCTCCTGCGTGACAGGCAGGCATGTTAACCGCTACACCACGGGACCATTTGGTTGCGGGGACAGGATTTGAACCTGCGACCTTCGGGTTATGAGCCCGACGAGCTACCACTGCTCCACCCCGCGGAAATATTAGTAGTATAAAATAAAGAATTATTTAATGCACACAGTAGTACTAGTGAATATTATCGTCCCGATTTTGTTAAGGTAATTCAAAGATGTATTGCAAAATCGGTACGCTGAAGTTTTGCTCCAAAACTTATTCGTTCGTACTGCACCCCGCGATAATGTTATTAGATAATTTCATTAGAAAAATAGAATGGCGGAGGCGGTAGGATTTGAACCCACGCACGGTTTAACCCGCCTGTCGGTTTTCAAGACCGATCCCTTCAGCCACTTGGGTACGCCTCCGTTATTATGGTGGAGCCTAGCGGGATCGAACCGCTGACCTCCTGCGTGCAAGGCAGGCGCTCTCCCAGCTGAGCTAAGGCCCCATAATAATCATTTCAACTTTATACAACTTCATGGTCGGGAAGACAGAATTTGAACCTGCAACCCCTTGATCCGAAATATGGCGCGCCCGGCAGGAGTCGAACCCACAACCTTCTGATCCGTAGTCAGACGCTCTATCCAATTGAGCTACGGGCGCATAATAAATATGATGTTTTAAATGGTGCCGAGGACCGGAATCGAACCGGTACGGTAGTCACCTACCGCAGGATTTTAAGTCCTGTGCGTCTGCCAGTTCCGCCACCCCGGCATATTTGGAGCGGAAGACGGGGTTCGAACCCGCGACCCCCACCTTGGCAAGGTGGTGTTCTACCACTGAACTACTTCCGCAAAATGGCTGGGGTACCAGGATTCGAACCTGGGCATGACGGAATCAAAATCCGTTGCCTTACCGCTTGGCTATACCCCAATAATATTATTTTGTTTGGGGCGACTGATGGGAATCGAACCCACGAATGCCGGAACCACAATCCGGTGCGTTAACCACTTCGCCACAATCGCCATTATAGGCAAGTAAGTTCCTAAAATGGTGCGGGTGAAGGGAGTCGAACCCCCACGCCTTGCGGCGCTAGATCCTAAGTCTAGTGCGTCTGCCAATTCCGCCACACCCGCATATTATTTAAAAAACTGATGAGCCATGAAGGACTTGAACCTTCGACCCTCTGATTAAAAGTCAGATGCTCTACCACTGAGCTAATGGCTCAAAGAATGGTGGAGGATGACGGGCTCGAACCGCCGACCCCCTGCTTGTAAGGCAGGTGCTCTCCCAGCTGAGCTAATCCTCCAAAAAAATGAGCGAAGCGACGTCCTACTCTCGCAGGGGGAAGCCCCCAACTACCATCGGCGCTAAAGAGCTTAACTTCCGTGTTCGGTATGGGAACGGGTGTGGCCTCTTTGCTATCGTCACTTCAC
>NZ_OBQC01000027.1 GCF_900220965.1 Ureibacillus acetophenoni
TAAATTGTATTATCCGGTATTAGCCCCGGTTTCCCGGAGTTATCCCAAACTATAGGGCAGGTTGCCCACGTGTTACTCACCCGTCCGCCGCTAACCTTTCAAAAGCAAGCTTTTAAAAGGTTCGCTCGACTTGCATGTATTAGGCACGCCGCCAGCGTTCGTCCTGAGCCAGGATCAAACTCTCCATAAAATGTAGAATTTGAGTAAAGCTCAATTTTTTGCTGGCATCAATTTTGATGTCCAAAATTGTGTTTCTATTTATATAATAGAAACGTTTATTTCATTAACGTTTTGTTGTTCAGTTTTCAAGGTTCATTTTTCAATGTCGTAAGCGACAGGAATTATATTGTATCAACTTCGGATTATTATGTCAACATAATTTTCATAAGTTACATTAACTAATATTCCATCCGCATCTCACGACGAGAAATTTATTATACCAACTCCCAATTAATATGTCAATATAATAATTTAATTTATTTACTAACTAACTACCATTACTTCCTTCATGCATTCAAATGATGATAGAAAGTATATTTTACCAAAACAATAATAGCGATCAACAACTTAACAAACAAACCAGTTAATTGCGACTGCTTTAATATAATAACTCTATTTAGATTCATTGTCAATAAAATTATGATATGTTTATCATTTTTTTATCCTTCATATTGATTCTCATAATATGATGAAATTACTCTCTAAAAATCTAAAATCTAACCTATCTTAATTAATAATCAGCTGCTATATACTTAACATTTTCATTTTATATAACTACTTAATATTGTTTAATTACTTCCTTTATATAAGAAGTATGTATAGAGTTAATTTAGCTAACAATGTAATAGGATTAGTCATATTAACTTTATCACCCTAAAAGGTGATTGTTTCACACTGATTACGAAGAAACGATGGAGGTCCCTCTATGCCAGACAAAAATGAACTATTCAATATTTATTCCATGCTTAACACGATGCAAAGCCAATTAAACCAATGTAAATCTTATTTAGAATCAATCATGGATGAAAAAGGATATGATTACAGCACTATTTTAGAGGACTATGATGTTGTTCATTATGAAAGTGAAGATTTTTTTGATAATAAATTATCGTAAACTAACTACCCCGACGAAAATCGGGGTTTTATTTTATAAGTCTCCCGCTTTAAAATTTCGGAACTTTACACGCTTGGAAATGATGTTGTTATTATTTCCCCTAGAAATTCACTTTAATTTTATCTAAATTTTCTGACTATTTTTCTACAACTTCTATAAATTCGGTCAATCGTTCTTCTCTTATTGACAAATTTCGATTAATTACACATATCTTTGGCTATGCAAAATGACGAATGCTTGTCAAATCCTGCGCTTGCCTGGGAAATTAAAATAATTAGCCTAGGAAATAAAGTGTTATGTTTTACCGCAGGTACATCAAAAAAGCACGGTCTATTAAAAGAACGTACTTTTATGATTCTTTATGAATTTAATCATCCAAATTAATCGTTTTATCTTTTCTCGAAACTAAAATGTCCTGAATAATTTCAATATGACACGACGCCCAAGCTTTTTCACGAAAATGTAGAAATAGACTAAATGTAATACCTATGACATAAATTAATATAAAGATTAACCAATTACGACTACCGTCGGCAAACAAAATCTTGTCTAGATGTTGTGAGAAAAATAAAAATAAAAACGGAATCGATGAAACATAGATTGGAATCATTCCTGAACCATTTTTCTCTTTAATTAATCGATAAAAAATTAGTTTCAGTACGTCACTTTCGATTGATTCATAAAAATCACGTACTTCTTTTAGTTCTTTTAAATATTTGGATTGTCCAATCGTTTGCGGATTTTTCCTCAAACGAAGATAAATTTTATGTGCATCACCACGAAACAAGTTCATTTAAACAGCATCCTTTTTAAATAGACTAGCTTGTGGAATTAACTTTTCCATAAAATTTATATTGTGAATCAGGGAAAGTTTTATACTTAATTTTTATCGTCAACCGGGAGAATTTATATATTTTTTGTATCTACAAAGTTATTACTTGGATGACAAAAACATTCTAACGTATGATCATTCACCATTCCTACCGCTTGCATAAATGAATAGCAAATCGTACTTCCTACAAATTTAAAGCCGTCTTTTTTCAGCTGTTTACTCATTCGATCACTTAATTCAGTAGTCGCTGGAACATCCTCTTTCGTTGCCCAATGATTAATAATTGGTTTGTTTTCAACAAAGTTCCAAATATAATTTGAAAATGATCCATGTAGTTCTTTCATCTTTAAATAGGATTTTGCATTTGTAATGACACTTTGAATTTTTAACCGATTTCGTACGATTCCTGAATCCGATAATAGAGATTGTACTTTTTCATCTGTATATTGAACAATCTTCTCTGCCTCAAAATGATCGAACGCAAGTCGATAGTTTTCTCTTTTCTGTAAAATAGTCCACCAACTTAAACCGGCTTGTGCTCCCTCTAGACAGAGCATTTCAAATAATCGTTGATCGTCATAAACAGGCACTCCCCATTCTTTATCGTGGTAATCAATATATAGTTGTTCTTTCGTTACCCATACACATCTTTTCATAATGAATTCACAACCTTCTTTTTCATTCTTTAATTGGTTAATCGATAAATTAAAAAACGCTCATATGTATTCTTATTATATAAATTTGGAAGTTCAATTTCTTTAAATAATTGAAACGAGGTTTGATATTCTAAAAAATATCGATAATCTTCATTGGCATAATATAGGATTACATCAATGTCACGGTTAGTCACTTCAACAGAATGCAATATATTATTGATTACTTTCATAAATATTTGAATTGAAAATGGATTAAAGAAATAAAATCGGTTATCCTCGGGTTGAATTTTATATTGTTCTGCCTTGCAACAATGGAAGCGAATCTTATCATCATTTCTTTTCACTTTCTTTAAATAACTATCAATATTTTTTAAAGCATCACGATAAAAAACTTCATTCATTTCAATCCCTGTAACGGTAGGATGAAAAAAATAATGTAAAAAGAAGTTTAGGCGTCCTTTTCCACAACCAAAATCTACAATATGATCTTCGGAACTTATCTCATAGTGTTTTGTTAAATGCTCTAACGCACTATAGGGAGTCGGTTCATAAGGATGATAAAAAGTTGAATTGTTAACTTCACTCTTCTTTCTCTCTGTTTGGATATTCAACATATCTTCATAGTACAATTCATTCACTAGTTGCTCCCCAATCTTTTGAAACTATATAAATGCCGATTAAATACCATGTCTGCATTCCATACAATACATCTAACACTACTTATTCGTCTACAATAATTCGAACTTTTTACCAACCATAAATACAAACTGACCATATTTTCAATATGACGAGTAAGAATGATGATTATACAAATGAAATAAAAACACAACTCCTTTTATGTGAAGTTGTGTCGCCGATGCTCAATTTGTTAATTAAGCTGAAATTAATTTGTCAGGTACTCGAATAATTTCCTCTTCAATCTCATTAAGATAATTATACAATTTACCCTCATATATAATTTCACATTCTATTACTCGTTGAAAATCATGTGGAGCAATTAATGAAGGTGATTTCTCAAACTCAAATATATTACTCTCACTCAATACCGTCGCCACAAACTGCGAACAGAAAAATGCGTTTTTTCTTTTAATCGGTTTTTTAATGATAAAACCAAATAATCCAATTAAATTATAACTATAATCGTCTTTCTGTTTTTCAATAGATTGAATATATTGTTTCATTTCTACTAATTGTTCATTAGTTACTTCAAATGAATATATGGCACATTTTGAACGTTTGAACAATTCTGATTGAAGGTTTTCTTTTACAAACCCACCTCGAAATGGATTTCGAACAGATTTTCTACCAAAGCTATAAACATCATTTAAATTAGAATCATAGCAAATAGATGCGTGATTATATGGCTTTTTTGTAAATAATTTTATCAATCTAGTAAATACAGTTCCAGTATCAGTTAATAAAATGTATACATTTTTGTCTGTCATATTAACTCACCTCTATTTACAATAATATAAAATAAATATTAAGAAACACGTATTTAATTTCTTAAGGATATCTTAATTTTTATAATAATAAATTTTCATATAATAATATTCATGTTCAAAATTTGCGAGAAAAAAGCAAGAGAGCAGATCGTCATCTAACATCTCTTGCAAATAAACAGATTATAATAGTAACTTTCCCTGATAGGAATGGTTTACGTAATTTACTTTATCAGCTTTATTAATAAAATACTAGTTTATATTACTTCCTAGTATGGTAGAGTGTACTAATTCGAATTTATTTTCATGTTTTTACTAATTTTGATTAGTCACTTTTGCTAGCTAATTATATACTTTTACCAACTAAGAACTGAAAAAAATGGTGCAATGATTATTGAGATCGCTAAGATGCAAACTGCTATCGCCCCAGATTTATTTTTTTGTCTCCAAAGTTCAATAGAAAAACCAATTGTATATAAAAACATTCCAATCATTATTAACCACACTACTATATTCAATCTAATCCCTCACTTCATTTAAGTCAGGTAATTTACTTTGTTCTCCAAATGTACCAATGAACACATTAACCTTTACATTGACTTTCATATCAGGGTAGCTTTTCATCCAATCAAACTTTTCATAGTCAGGTCTTGATAAAAATTTTTTTCTAGCAATTAGAGACCAACCAAAAGCTTCTCCCTTAAATTCTTCTTGTGTTCTTTTAATCAGCTTGCTCATCTTTTTTTGCAGTTCTTCTTCAATATGAATTTTTAATTGTTCTATTTTGCCATTATTGAAGGTTTCCATACTATGAATCGATAATATATCCAAATATAGTGGTACTGTTACATCAATTGTTGGTGTGTAACCAGTAAGATCTATCTTTACATCATTCTTTTCACGTTTCATTAGTCTCACTGAAATTCTATACTGTGGGAAAAATGGATCTGAATACGTTGTATATATTTCTCCCATTTTTAATGTTTCATTTAATAATATCGTAAGACGAGTTTCCTCTCCGGTCAAAGTTCCAATCATCTTCCCCTCTTTGAAGACGGCTGAACCTAAAAATTGTGTTTTATTCGTTTCTCAATCTAGCTCTCCTGCTAGAAACTCGTCTTCCCCTGCAGTATACTTTCCACTAGTGGTCCGTTGAGTTGTTGCATATGGCGCTAAGAATAAGCCAGCATCTGATTCTGTGATTGAAAAATAGCTATGTAATTTGAAGCTAGGAATGAGGCCTGCCTTATTAGCATTTTCCAATATAAACTCAAAATACTTATGAATTCTTGTTTCTAGTTTGGGTTTATTTTCTGTTAAAAACGTACTTACATCTTCTTTGGTGACCACCAATGGATTATTATGTTTAATTTCTCGATCCTTTGTCACATCATACATATACCTTATAAACTCAGGGTCTTTCGAAAATTCTTCAGAAACAATCATTACACTTAACATGTTATACGTAATTTCTTTTGCAACGATTGAATTTGCTGTGTTTTTCGCAGAGATAAAATCATTGGCTGGAAAGGTAATAATTTCATGTGACGGTTCACTAGATGGTCCTTCTTGTTTTGAGAACTCTGGATTTGAAATTAAATAAGTAATGTTAATTTTATTCTTTTCTCCTTTATCTAAACCAATTGCAATGACATAAGCCCTTTTATCGATATTGGTTTGATCCCAGCAACCGCTTAACAACAATAAAACGAATATTAAAAAGGGAAAATGGCTAATACAAGGTCTATTTTTCACTTTTTGAATTCTCCTTTTAGTTTTGCTGCGATCCATAATACCAATGGTAGAAGTAAAAAAATAGGTGCAGTAATATAAACTAATATCTCTCTTAAATTAAATAATGAAAATACAGGTGCTTCTGGAATCAAGCCTAGAAAGACAATTAAAATAGCAATCGACGGAACAAGGTAATTAAATTGTTTAATTTTAAAGAGTGCACCAAAGAGCAATGCACTTATATATAAATAAAAAGAAAACCGTAAGAAGGATGCAACTAACCAGAATGGTAAAAATAACGATTCAACATTCGTTAAGAACCCTAATTGGATGTAACGTATCGATTCATGAAATGGATAGTTCAGATTTCCTATCGACACATAATCAAATAACATAACATATCCAATCAGAGCAAACATAAACACAATCGACACATAAAATAAACCTATCCAAATGCCTTTTTTATAAACATTGATACTACGTAACGAAGTGACTATAAAACCAAAATAAAGAAATTCACCAAAAATAGATAAATTCGTTGTTCCTTCCGTTAATATTTCTGGAATACCATTTCCAAAGATCGGGAAAATGTAATTGATTCTTCCCTGTAATATTGAAAGAATTAAAACGACAAATAATGCAATATTCAACCCAATTAGAGTGATCCACGCAGCAGATCCGATATACTCTATGCCTTTTTTAGCTCCATAAGCTGCTACCCCAATTAACACAATATATATAATTAAAATTGGCGTCCTGACAAAATACATTGTTTCGATAATATCAGCATACATAGCTGAACTTAGTACAATCGAATAGGTTTCCGTTAACCATAAAAGTAAAATAACAAAAAAACCAATATGTTTTCCTAATAAATGGTAAATAATATCTACTAAATTTTTATTCTCATATGAGGTAATCACTTTTGTTAAAAGATAGATGGGTATGATAGAAACTAAACACATGATGATTATTGTTATCCAAGCTGCGTTTCCAACTTCATTAAATAATCCAGTTGGTGTGTTATCCGTTAATTTTGTACCTATTGTAACTAGTATAATGGCAAAAAATTCCCTGATTCCGAGCATTCCTTTTGTATGATCCATATTACTCTCCTGCTTTTTTTTCAATATCCTTTGGTTTTAAGTAACCGGGTCTAAATATTTCATTTTTTAGAAGTTTTCTAAAAATAGTGTCTTTAGATGTGGAATCATTCGGTGTCATTGGAGCCAAATATGGAACTCCAAAGGATTTAATGGATGTCATATAAAATAACCCGAAAGTAAATAAAGCTGTCAGACCATATAATCCAAAGACGCCTGCCGAGATTAGGAATGGGAATCTCAATAACCGAACAGTATAGTTTAAATTTGGATCGCCTATTGCAAAAGAACTTAACCCTCCTAAAGCTACAATAATAACAACTAGCGGGCTAACAAGGTTAGCTTGTACGGCAGCTTGTCCCAAAATTAAAGCTCCAACTATCCCTATCGTTGGACCAATTGGTTTTGGTACACGTAATCCACCTTCTCGAATCAGTTCAAAAGCAATTTCCAACATTAAAATTTCAACTAAAGGTGGAAATGGTACAATCTCCCTCGTTGAAGAAATCGCTAATAATAAATCAGCGGGGATCATTTCCACATGATAATTTGTAATGGCAATATAAATAGCTGATATAAATAATGTAATAAACAATGCCATTAACCTTAAAATTCTTATGAAATTTCCAAATAGGAATCGTAAATAATGATCTTCTGCATTATGGAAAAATGACCAAAAGGTTGCTGGTAATATTAGTACATCGGGTGAGTTATCCATAATTAAAACAATAAAACCATCTTCTATGAATTCACTCGCACGGTCTGGACGTTCTGTATATAAAATGGTTGGAAATATTGAATAAATATTGTCTTCAATATATTCTTCTAACACCGAAAGATTTTGAATTGAATCTACATTTAGTGAATTGAGTTTACTTTTTATATTTGTTAATATTTCTTCATTAGCAATATCTTTTATATAGAGTAAGTACAATTCATTTTTCGCTCTTTTAGAAATCGTAGTCGATTCAACAATTAGTTTTTCGTCTCGAATTCTCTTTCGAATTAATGAAATATTTGTCATAGCTTGTTCATTAAAGGACTCTTTTGGCCCTTTGACGACCACTTCATTTTCCGCTTTTTCAACGCTTCTCCCTTGGAAGTTACCTGTATTTATAATGTAAGCATTTGGTTCACCATCGACGAAAAGTGTAGTATTTCCACTATTGATTTCTTTTAATATATCTTCGATTTCGTGAGCTTTACGAACTTGCGGTGATAATAACAATTCTATTTCTTTAGATTCATCGTCATTTATTAGCAATGGGCGAATAACGAGATCTTCAATTAACTTAGTATCTGAAATTGAATTAATAGTAAGCACTGCTGCTTCTTTATTTATTCCACCAATTACAATGTTCCGGATCGACACGTCACTATTATTTGGAACATAGTAAATTTTTTTGAATATTTCTAGAGTATTTGCTAAACTCGAATCAATTTGTTTTTCCTTTAACAAATCATCCTCGGAAGCAGCTTTTTCAAATCGAGGATGCTCCTCTTTTATCAGCTTATTAAAAAATTTTCTAATTCTCATTTTTTCCAAGTATATTAAACACCTCCATATTTTTTCTTATTGTTCCACTGAAATATAGAGTTATGTATAAAAATCTTAATTTGGAAATGGACATTGAAAATATGAATGGCAATTTCTTAACTTGAAGTAATGGAACCCACTATCTCAACTCCAACCAACACAACTAAGTAGCACAAATCCTCAAATACTGCTAAAATCATATAGTTATCATAGTACGTGTATATAAAGGAGATTCTCTAAGAAATGAATATCGTTTTAACCACTCTTAATGCAAAATATATCCATACAAATATCGCGATTCGATATTTAAAAGCGGCCGCGCTCCCTGAATTCAATCCGACGATTGTCGAATATACGATAAAAGATCCAACATTTAATATTGTGACGGATCTTTACCAACATAAACCCGATGTGGTTGGCTTTAGTTGTTACATTTGGAATATTGAAGAAACGATTCGTGTTATTAAAATGCTTAAGACAGTTTCACCGGAAACGAAAATTGTTTTAGGTGGGCCAGAAGTGTCATACGATACAAACTTTTGGGTACGCCGACTTGAAAATGAAGTCGACTTCATCATTATGGGTGAAGGTGAATTTTCATTTAAAGAATTGCTAAGATATTTTAATGAAGAAATTCCATTAGAAGATGTCCCAGGTGTTTGCTATTTACAAGATGGAAAATTCAAAATCCACCCACAACCGAAAAAGGTGGACCTAAGAGAACTGCCAAGTCCTTATCGTTTTGAAGAGGATCGACCTCACCTATCCAAACGTATTCAATATATTGAGACAAGTCGTGGCTGTCCATTTAGCTGCCAATTCTGCCTTTCTTCCATTGAAGTAGGTGTTCGTTATTTTAACCGAGAGAAAATTAAAGAAGATATCCGCTACCTAATGGCAAATGGTGCTAAAACGATTAAATTTGTTGACCGTACATTTAACATTAGCCGTAGCTATGCTATGGAAATGTTTCAATTTTTAATTGATGAACATCTCCCAGATGTTGTATTCCAATTCGAAATTACTGCAGATATTATGCGTCCTGAAGTGATTCAGTTCTTAAACGACAACGCCCCTAAAGGATTATTCCGCTTTGAAATAGGTGTACAATCTACAAACGACGAAACGAATGAACTCGTAAAACGCCGTCAAAACTTTGAAAAGTTAAAAAGAACTGTAACGATGGTAAAAGATGGTGGCAAAATCGATCAACATCTTGATTTAATTGCTGGTTTACCTGAAGAAGATTATGATAGCTTCCGTAAAACATTTAATGATGTCTTTGCAATGCGGCCTGAAGAATTGCAACTTGGTTTCCTAAAATTGTTACGTGGAACAGGACTTCGTGTAGAGGCTGAAAAATATGGCTACACATATGTCGACATTGCACCCTATGAGATTTTTGCGAATAATGTTTTAACTTTCGATGAAATCATTCGCATTAAACAAGCAGAAGACGTGTTAGAGAAATATTGGAACGATCACCGCATGGACAATACGATTGAATATCTTGTTACAGAAGGCTTTGAAACACCATTTGATTTCTTCCAAAGCTTCGGTACATTCTGGGAGGAAAGAGGATGGTCAAGAATTGGCCATCAATTAGAAGATTTATTTAAACGGTTAGAGGATTTTTTATTAACACAAAATCACATCAACTTACCAGTTGTTCGCAGTTTAATGAAATTCGATTATTTATCAAAACAGCCTTTCCAACCGCGCAAATTATGGTGGGATGAGCGTATACAGCAAGACGAACATAAACACATATATAGCATACTAAAAGAAGATCCTGAACTTGCAGGAAGTGAATTCGCACAAATGGGATTGTCAGAAAAAGAATTCTTTAAACATTCCCTAGTTACTCCTTTCGGTCTTGACTATGAAGCATACCAAAACGGAAAAATTGTACCGCAAGATACGATTTTATTAACTATTTTCCGTAAAGGAGAAACTCCTTATTTTGCAACTCTAAAAGAGATCAAAATAAAATAATTAGAATTCAAGGGACATTTCTAAATGTTCCTTGTTTTTTTATGGAGATATTATTTTCAATATATTTGTACAAAATAATATTAAAGTATAGAAAGAGTCAAAAAATTTTTAGGAACATATTGAATTGTTTTCCCGTCATAGCTATTATGAAATCTATGAATTAGAAATTCAGCCCTTAAAAAATACTATCCTTATGGAGGTTTTTCCATGAAACTATCCCCTAAAGAAATGGAAATCGTTGAGATTTTAGAAACTGATGCACGGATTGCCACTGACGTTTTAGCTAAAATGGTTGGCTTGAGCGTGGAAGAAACAGAACAAACTATTAAAAAATTGGAAGAAAATAAAGTTATTGTAAAATATATTTCCCTCGTGGACTGGACAAAAGTAGAGAATCATCCAGGTGTTCGTGCCATGATAGACGTAAAAGTAACGCCAAAACGTGGTGTTGGATTTAATGATATTGCAGAACGTATTTATCGATTTGATGAAGTAAGCTCAGTTTACTTAATGTCTGGAACGTATGATTTGTCTATTATTGTGGAAGGTAAGTCATTAAATGAAGTAGCAAAATTCGTTTCACAAAAACTATCTACTCTAGAATCAGTCGTTTCTACTACAACTCACTTCATCTTAAAGAAATACAAGCATGATGGAATTATTTTCGAAACAGAAGCAACTAAAGATAAAAGAATTGTGGTGTCCCCTTAATGAAAACAACTAGAACTACGTATCTATCTAAAATGGCTACAGAGCTAAAACCATCTGGCATTCGTCGTTTCTTCGACTTAGCTGCAGGTATGGAAGGTGTCATCTCACTTGGCGTTGGTGAACCTGACTTCGTTACTCCTTGGCATATTCGTGAAGCCGCTATTAATTCCCTTGAACGTGGTTTCACTTCTTATACACCAAATTCAGGAATACTTGAATTGCGCGAAGAGATTGCAAACTACATGAAAACTCAATTTCATGTCGACTACTCTCCTAAAAATGAAATCATCGTAACTGTTGGGGCAAGCTCTGCAATAGATCTTGCAATGAGAACAATTCTAGACCCAGGTGATGAGGTTATTGTCGTTGAGCCTTGCTTCGTTTCTTATGTGCCAATGGTTGAACTTGCTGGTGGAGTTGCTGTTCAAGTACAAGCAACAAAGGAAAATGATTTTAAAATAATGCCAGAACAATTAGAAGTTGCGATTACACCGAAAACAAAAGCTATTATGCTTTGTTCACCAAACAATCCTACTGGTACGTTATTAAATAGAGCGGAATTACAAGCAATTGCAGATTTAGCGATACAGCATGATTTATTAATAATTGCCGATGAGATTTACGCTGAACTTTCGTATGATGACGAAGAATATACGAGTATGCCTGCGATCGATGGAATGAGAGATAGAACAATCTTAGTATCAGGATTCTCTAAAAGCTTTGCCATGACAGGATGGCGACTTGGCTTTGTTTGTGCACCGGTAGAAATATCAAGCGGGATGTTAAAAGTGCATCAATATGCATTATTATGTGCATCTACTATGTCACAGTACGCTGCAGTCGAAGCTTTGAGAAATGGACGAGCTGACGTGGAAGAAATGGTGAAAAGTTATCGCCGACGTCGTAATTTTATCGTTCATTCTTTCAATGAGATCGGACTTGAATGCCATGAACCAGGCGGAGCGTTCTACGCGTTCCCTTCTATTCAATCAACGGGATTAAGTTCACAACAATTTGCAGAACAGTTATTAATGAAAGAAGGCGTAGCCGTCGTTCCCGGAGATGTGTTCGGTGCAAGCGGAGAAGGTCATATCCGTTGCTCTTATGCAACATCTCTAGATGAGTTGCAAGAAGCTGTTAGAAGAATTAAACGATTTATTGATTCTTTACAAGATAATTAACTGCTGAGAATTTTTCTCAGCAGTTTTTTAGTATTTATTCCAGTATAAAAGTTGCGGCTATCGCTTCGCTTTTATTCGCCTAAGTAGTATCGCTTCGCTTTATTCGCCAAAATGAACTACTTATTCGCCAACTACATTGAGTTATTCGGTAAGCCCGAAATATAAAAAAACGTACCTTATTGGTACGCATTACGAATAGCCCTACTATGCTAATTTTTTTCAGATAGAGGGCTATTTTGCACA
>NZ_OBQC01000026.1 GCF_900220965.1 Ureibacillus acetophenoni
GGAGTTATTATTTCCAATCCCGATACATTTGTGTCGATTGGAAACTTATCATCACCTACGACTCTACTAGCGATTATTGGCTTGGTTATTACGATTGTTATGTTAGTACGTGGAATAAATGAGGGACAGAGGGACAGGTACAATGTCCTGACTTCAGAATAATTGAAAAGTGGGACGAGGTGCCTGTCCCCTCGTCCCAAAAATGTGAACAATTTAAAAGAACTATCCATAAACTAGTAGATTGAAGTAATTAGAAGATATTCTACAATTTCAATAGATAATATCATATAAGTAATTTTTAGTTAAATTCTTAATGATACTTATATAGAAACCCTAATATAGCAGTTGAATTTTAAAATATATAAAAAGACAAAAAGATAAATAATTGTCAAATCTATTATAATGGTTATTCTTTCAATATAGGTCTTTTTGCATAAAAACAATTAATGTTTTATATTTTATTCTAATTATTTTGAAAATATAAGAATATTTTACCGATACAATCGATTCATTTTTTAGAATATTTAAATACAACATATTTACTTTTCCAATATTATGTTAATGTGAAAATAACTGGTGGCCATCAGTTAATAAATTATATTGGGAGAGTAAATAACATGAAGATTAAAAACAAATTAAAATCGGTAGTGCTTTCTGTTACACTAATTGCATCATTAGGACTTTCTACAAATGCTCAAGCTAGTGAAATTACTCCAATGGCTATTGATCTTAATGGATATGAATACATTCATAATTGGGGGACAACAGGACAAGAAGTTACATGGCAGCATGAAGCAACTAACCCATCTGGTATAACTTCTGCAGTAACACGTTCTGTTTCTCGAGAAAAATATTCATCTGGAACATATTCTGCTAATGCAACATTTAAAGGAATGCAATGGGAAGTAGGTGTTTCAGCTGAAGTTTCTGATGGAGAAAGTATAACTGAAACTACATCTGTAACTTGGAATATTCCTCCTAATTCTACATATTTGCTAAGATTTGGTAGTAAATTTGGGCAAGCGTCAGGCACAGAGAAATATTGGTCTAATGGTATAGTACTCAGATCCAAAACAGTATCGGGTAAATGGACCTACATGAGTTTCCATGATAGTATACCAATAAGATAATAGGATTTAAAGATTGGAGATAATAGGTGACGAATTTGAAGTTTAAATTAGTATTAATTATTTTAGTGATTATCTTAACCGGTTGCTCTGGCACTAAAACTACGAGTGAATCTAATTCTCAGCCTGTTAAAGAGAAAACTGAAATCGTACATGAATCAGACAACAATGTTACCTCAAGTGATATTGTTAAACCTAAATCGTTGGATAAAAAGTTTATACCACCTAATTTCCTTGTAAAGGAGTTTACAGTAAAATCATCAGATAAAAAAATGGAAGTCATTTTAAAATATCAATTAAGTGATGATTTAAATACTTATTTAAAGGATAATGTTAAATTTTTATTCAACGTTGAATTCTCAGATATCTTATCAAATGATGTTGGAGTTAGTAAAACTAATACTGTAGAGGGGCTTGTAGGTCATGACGGTGAATTGAGTCATACGGTAATTTTAACAGCAAATCTACAAAATGAGATAAATCCTTCACTAAAAGAAATGATAAACAATGATGAAATGAGATTTAGACTTATAATTTACGATGAGTTTATGGTTGCGGTTCATATTTTTGAGGATGTTCAATGGGCTGATAGTTTTGTTAATGGAGAGAGTCAACATATTATTTTGGATGATACAAAATAATATAAAAGATTAATATAAAACCAGGAATTTAGCATATTGAAATTCCTGGTTTTATTTTTAGTATAATACATAATAAAATAGGTACTCTGGTTTTTGGTTGGGTTTTTCAAACATGAGATATATTTCGTTAATTGAACAGTATACGTTGCGCTGTATCGACTTGATTTCGAAAAAATCTGTCAAGCAATTGTAAATTTTCTTTTTCATCTAATTCTTTTAAAAGTTCTCTTGCAGGTCTTTTAGGTAATAATCCATTTTTTATAGCCTCAACCTCTTCTACTGCTTTTTCAATATCTTTTAACGCTTCATCATTATCTTTAAAATATTCATCGCTATTTGCAATTGCTTCGATTATCTTTTTTCTTTCTTCTTTATTAGGCATAATCTATTTCCTTTCTTTTGAAAAGTTGAATTTATTCTTTTGATAGTCTTTTTAATGCTTCACCATTTTGATAGACCAATTTATTAAATAAGTTTTGAATCCGTTTTTTCTTTTTAGCACGGAACATTGTGCTTTTGGAGATACCAGTAATTTCTTCAACTTGTTTATATGAATTAGTATCTAATAACTGTAAAGCGTGTTCAAGTTGTTTTTTAGTGTATTTAGGGGGTCTACCTTCTTTAAAGTCAGGATTCTGTTTAGCAATCATTTTACCTTCTTGAGTACGTTCTAAAATTAGATTTCTTTCCATTTCTGCAACAGCTAACAAAGTGGTTAAAAAAGGGACAGAGGGACAGGTACAATGTCCTGACTTCAGAATAATTGAAAAGTGGGACGAGGTGCCTGTCCCCTCGTCCCACTCGAACGCCTTTTCAGATGCTTTCAAGGAAATGGCAGAGTTGTTCGAGGAAGTTAAGTGATTGATATTCATTACTTTTTATGGGATGTTTACTAAAGATTATCTAGTTAACTTTATCTACCCTTTGTCCCCGCATCCCTTGGCTAACACTTTTATAGCAGGATAGTTGTGGGGACCCTGCAAGAATGAATGTATTGGGGTTTTTGATTCCAGCTTGATAGTACTTTAAATATATGGTAATTTAAAATTGTACCTAATAGTAGGTACAAAGTATAATAATTTAACAAAAAAGGTGACATATGTCTAAAAGGTCTGAAATTATCTCTATCTCAAAACAGCTTATTTACTCAAAAGGTTATCAAGCAACAGCTATAAGTGATATTCTTACTACTGCTAATATTGGCAAAGGACAATTTTATCATTATTTTTCATCTAAGCACGATCTTGGTTTGGCTGTTGTAGAAGATTTAGTTCAAAAGTGGGACCAGAAGATAATCATTGATATCTTCCATTCATCAATTGAACCTGAAGAAAAGTTAAATATTATGCTTGATAGAACTATCGCTTTTCATACTGATAATAAGTCAGGTTGTCCAATGGGTAATTTAGCTATTGAAATGAGTGAACATGATGAAGCGTTTCGTTTGAAGATTAAACATTATTTTGACCGTTTCATTAAAGCAATAGAATTATGTTTAGACGAAATGATTAAGAGAGGTCAATTGGACTCCACCACCAACTCTGAAAAAAGTGCTCAAGCAATGGTAGCTTTGATTGAGGGTGGGATTCTATTAGCGAAAAACCAACAAGACATCAATTTTTTAAAAAACGTTATAGATATAATACGCGAACAGTACAAACTTACTTAATGGCACGTAATTAATTACATGCCATTTTTTTTTGAATATCTACATTATGCTATTAACCTTGCCAGAGTATTGGATAGTGTAACTAATCTTATATAATTTCATATCTTATAGCTTTCATCGGATAAGAATCAATGTTTCTTGAAATATAAAACTAATCTTTTTTACCAACTAAAAAAATAATTAGAAAACATCTTGAATTATGGTTACTCATTTGATAAAGTGAAACTAGGTATTTAATATTCAGAATATTCAAAAGGAATTGAATATTGGATATCTAAATTTTTTAAAGGAATTGTACCAAACGGTAGGTACATAATAATTAATTAAATAATTTCTTAAGCAAACACTATCTAAATCTTCAAACGGGTAGGAAAAGAGTATCTGTCTTTTAGTACTAGCAAATTGTACCGAATGGTAGGTACAGATGGTTAGGAAAATTAAATTCCTTAGGAATACTAAAGCAAGTAGTTTTTTAATCTAGCATTGTTGCAACACTGGTTGGTAGTAGTGAATCAATATAAGGTGCTCCAAGTCTCTTATAAATATCTATCGTAAGGAGGGCAAATGAATGAAATATAATTTTGATGAAGTGGTAAACCGCAGAAATACCAATTCGCTTAAATGGGATGGTGTTGACCTTATTAAGCAAATCGGATATACGGAGAGGTATGACGAAGAAACCATACCATTATTTACTGCAGATATGGATTTTCCAGTTTCACAAGCTATAGTCGATGCCTTGCATAGAACGGTGGATCAGCGCATTTATGGTTACTCTATTATTCCAGATGCCTATTATAAATCCATCCAGCAGTGGTTTAAAAAGAAATACGACTGGGATATACAGAAGGATGAAATTGTCTACAGTCCAGGAACTATTCATGCCATTAATATTGCAATAAGAGCATTTACAGAACCCGGTGATGGAATTATCATTCAACGGCCTGTTTATCCACCATTTACAGCAGCAATAGAAAGTAATGGAAGGCAAGTTAGAAATAATGCATTAAATTGTGATGATAGTGGTTACTATTCTATTGATTTTGAGGACTTTGAAAAAAAAGCAAAAGAGGAAAACACAAAAATGTTTATTCTTTGCAACCCTCACAATCCGACCGGAAGGGTTTTCACTAAAGATGAGCTTGCTAAATTATCTGAAATTTGTGCAAGACATCATGTTCTCATTGTTGCTGATGAAATTCATGGCGATCTAATTAGATGTGGACAAACCTTTATTCCAATTACAAAAGTAGCTGGCAGTCAGGAAGGGATTATCACCTTTACAGCTATCAATAAAACATTTAATACAGCAGGTCTTCATTGTACTAATGCGATTATACAGGAGAGTAATCTTCGAAATAAATTTATCACAACTATGGGTATGCATTTACCTTCACCCTTTACAATAGCCGCATTAATTGCTGCTTACAACGACGGGGAAGAATGGCTGAACCAGCTAATAGAATATATAGATGACACTATGGAGTGGATAGTGAACTTCTTAGCTGACAGGATGCCTGATGTCAAAGTAAGGATACCTGAAGGCACCTATGTTATGTGGATGGATTTTAGCGGCTATGGAATTTCCCCGGAGGAAATACATGACCGCATCTATAACAAAGCCAATGTTCTATTACAGGATGGCAAAGTGTTTGGTGAGGAAGGTTTAATGTTTCAGAGAATCTGTGTCCCATCTCCAAGACAGATTCTAAAAGAGGCTTTTGAAAGAATAGCAAGAGAATTTGAAGATTTAAATACGAAAAAGCGAGAAAAGGAGTTTGCTAAATGAAAACACATGAGAGAAGTGATGTTATCGATGCGTTAGTGTTAGCTAAACAAGCAGAACCCTATGTAATTGAACTAAGAAGAGATTTTCATCGATATCCTGAAGTTGGTCTGCAAGAACATCGGACAATTGGTGTTGTGACAAGTGAATTAGAAAAAATGGGTGTCCCATATGAAGTAGTTCCAAATGGTGGTGTGATTGGGGTTATTGAGGGAACTGAACCAGGAAAATCACTCATATTGCGAGCTGATCTAGACGCGTTACCAATGAAAGAGGAAGAGGTCAATTTAAAAACAAAAAAATTGGTTGTTTCCGAAACAGATCATGCAGCTCATACATGTGGACATGATGGTCATATGGCGATGTTACTGGGTGCAGCTAAAATTCTTTCCGAGAACAAAGATCATATAAGAGGAAAAGTGATTCTGGCTTTTGAACAAGCTGAAGAAATTGGAGGTGGAATATATAATCTTTTACACAAACTAAAGGAAATCGGTGCCAACGGTGTATGGGGTATTCATCTTAAGTCAGATATACCATCAGGGAAAATATCAGTGGATCCTGGTCCGAGAATGGCATCCTCAATGTATTTTAAAGTGAAAATTAATGGGAAAAGTGGACATGGCTCAAGACCGGATTTATCCATTTCACCTTTAGATTGTTTTACTAATTTCTATCAAAGTTTAAAGAATTTACGTTTAAGTGGCCTAGACCCTTATCAACCGATTACCTATTCTATTGGTAGTGTACATGCCGGCTCTGCACCTAATATTATTCCTGAATACTTAGAGTTTGGAGGTTCAATTCGGTTTCTACACTATGAACAAGGCTTGAAAATGGAACAAGAGTTTAAAAGAGTTCTAGAAAAAACCTGCGAATTATATCGTTGTACTTATGAGTTTATACAAGAACCAAAATTAGCTGACACAACCATTAATAATCAGGAAGATTGTTCTAGTATAGCTAGTGAATCTATTAAAAAATCCCTTGGTGTAAATGCCCTTTATCATTATCCGGCGTGGATGGCATCTGAATCATTCGGATTCTATCAGAAATGCTTCCCTGGTGTATTTGCATTTGTTGGGATAGCAAACGCGGAAAAAGGAACCGGGGCAGAACATCATAATATCTATTTTGATATAGATGAAGATGCTTTAACACTAGGTGTGGCTGCAACAATTCAATATACTCTGGACTTTTTACAATCTGAAAAAAATATTAACTTTACACCTGAAAGTGATGAATCAATTGAAGAAACTTTTATTAAAATGAATCTTTCACGCTAATTTTTGGGGGAAAAAATTTCATCAAAGGATAATTTCAAAAGGAATGTTCATCCTTTAATGAACATGGATCTGTTACTTAGCTTTTAACAGTTAATAAATATAATGGTTAATGGAATTTTGTCTTTTTAATAAAAACTAAAACTTGGAGGTTTTTCATAATGAATAACAATAGTTTATATCAAAAATCTTATATTCGTAGATTACCTGAGCTTTCAAAACTAGCACCAGACACATTCAAGGCTTTTGTTGAATTTGATAATAAAGCTCTTTCAGACGGTATTATTCCTAAGAGAACGAAAGAGTTAATTGCTATAGCGGTTGCCCACGTAACAGGATGCCCATATTGCATTGATGTACATGTATCGGCTGCTAAAAAACTAGAAGTTTCAAAAGATGAAATGTCTGAAGCAATTATGGTAGCTACAGCGTTAAAAGCAGGCTCTTCTATAGCACATGGGTTAAATGCATTGCAAGCTTATGATGGTGAAGATAATGATGATTTGTATCAAAGAACAAACATGGCTCGATTTAAAGAATTTTATAAATTAAGTCCTGAAGCTTTTCGAGGATTTAATAAATTTGATTTAGAAGCAATGAAGCAAGGTCTCTTAAGCAAAAAAGAGAAAGAGTTAATTGCCGTTGCTGTTGCACACGTAACTGGTTGTGCATATTGCATTGAAACACACACTAAAAATGCAAAGAGTTTAGAAATATCAAAAGAAGAACTAGCAGAAGCGATTTTCGTAGCAACAGCTTTAAAGGCTGGTTCAGCTCTTGCACATAGTGTCAATGCACTGAATGCTTATGACTATTAATTAGTAGTAGATATGTAGAATAAGTTGTGAGATGGAAAATCAGATGCTTCACAATATAGTAATTTTACCTACAAAATAGACAATTGTATTAATAGTTAGAATAATAGAATTGTCTATTTTCTAACAATTAAATAAGACTTTTCGGAGTTAAGAAAAGGAGAGAATCTATGAAAAATAGCACAAAAGAAATTCAAAGAAGGGAATATACTAATCCTACTTCTATTACAACAAATAGTTCTAGTAAAAATGAAATTCAAAAAAGGTCCTTCATGGACAAAATTTTAGTATCTATTGAGAAAGCTGGTAATAGGCTCCCTGATCCAATTACTCTATTTCTCATTATGTCTATATTAGTATTAATAGCATCGTGGGTGCTATCATTGTTTGGAGTTTCTGCAATTAATCCAGTGACAGAAGAAAAAATCGAAGTAGTCAATTTGCTTAGCGTAGAAGGGTTACATTTAATAGTTACTAATGCGGTTAGTAACTTTGCTGCATTTCCTCCACTTGCTGCAGTGTTAACCATGATGATAGGTGTAGGATTGGCTGAGCACTCAGGACTTATTTCTACGTTAATGAAAAAAACTGTTATGAATGCACCACAGAAACTAATTATACCTACTATAATATTATCCGGTTTAGTTGGACATACAGTAGGTGATCCAGCATTTATCGTTCTTCCGCCTATAGCGGCACTGATTTTTATGAGTTTAGGCCGAAATCCAATGGTAGGGCTAATTCTTTCATATGGAACTGTTGCAGCCGGGTTTAATGCGAATCTAATTATAAGCGGAACAGATGTACTATTAGTAGGCATTTCAGAGTCTGCCGCACAACTTGTAGATGTGAATTATACTGGGCAAACAACTATGAATTACTACTTCATACTTGTATCAACTATAATGCTCGTGATTATTGGGACTTGGGTGACTAAGAAGTTTACAGAACCGAAATTCGGAAAATATGAAGGAATTGTTGAAATCCTTGAACCAGTATCCCCACTTGAAAGTAAAGGTTTGAGATGGGCTGGAATTACTACTCTAGTTTTTACAATAATATTGGCCTTAACTGTAATACCTAGCAATGGGATTTTAAGGAACCCGGAAACAGGGAGTATTTTAAATTCACCATTTATGTCGGGTTTGGTTATTATTCTAGTACTTTACTTCTTATTACCTTCATTAGTATATGGGTTTATCACACGATCAATACGTAGCGACAAAGATGTAGCAGAAAAAATATATAAATCTATTGCTGATATGGCTCCATTTATTGGACTAGCCTTTGTAGCAGCACAGATGCTTGCCTATTTTAGTTGGAGTAATATTGGGATTATTATGGGTATTAATGGAGCTAACTTTTTACAAAACTTAGGTTTCACTGGGATACCTTTATTTATTGGTTTCATTTTATTAATCGCAACAGTTAATTTGTTTATTGCAAGTGCCTCTGCAAAATGGGCCCTTTTAGCTCCAATATTTATTCCAATGTTTATGTACTTAGGTTACTCGCCGGCTGTAACACAAACGGCATACCGGATAGGCGATTCAATTACAAATGCTATTACACCGATGTTGGCCTATTTCGCAATTTTGTTAACATTCGCAAAGCGTTATTATAACAATGTTGGAATAGGTACACTAATCTCAGCGTTGCTCCCTTATACTGTGTTTTTTGGGATTGGGTGGATTATTCTGTTCATAATTTGGTTCCTTTTAGGATTGCCATTGGGACCTGGAGATGGGATTTATTTAAATTAAAAGGATTATGCTGGTTCTATAATTGCCAAGGGACTTAAGGACAGGCTTGTCCCATAAGGTAGGTAGATTAGATTAGAAAAATATTTATATGAGTAACGATGGATATTGTACTGTTGCCGGTATAATATCCCTTTTTTATTTTAAAGTTGGCAAATGTGGCTAAACAATGTAAAAATATGGCTTTCATTAATGTTTTAACACGGACTATCTAAATTTAATAGAACATAATTTTATAACATAAAAGTAGAACCTCAACTAACGAGAAGGTTCTACTTTGATAGATTACGAACGAGAACCCATACCACCATCAATTCGGTATTGTGCTCCTGTAATAAATGTACTTTCGTCACTTGCTAGGAATAAAACAAGATTTGCAATATCTTCTGATTCGCCATAACGGCCTAATGGAATTTTTTGTGTTAGTTGTTTTTTCGCTTCTTCTACGTTTTCAGGATTGAAACCAGCTTCCAAAGATCTCATCATTCTTGTATTTACTGGTGATGGATGAATGGAGTTAACTCTAATATTATCCTTTGCTACTTCAATGGCTGCAACCTTTGTCAGTCCAGAAACAGCATGTTTACTTGTAACATAAGGAGCAACTCCAGGGTCTCCATCTAGTCCTGAAATGGAGGAAGTGTTGATAATACTTCCGCTGCCTTGATTTGTCATAACAGGTATTACATGTTTTAAACCTAAAAATACACCGGTAACATTTACAGCCTGTACTTTTTCAAAGTCTTTAAGTGATACATCGACAATCGGTTGAACCTTTCCTTCGATTCCGGCATTATTAAAGAAAACATCAATTCTGTCAAATGCTTCAATAGTTTTATTAACATAATTTTTGACATCTTCTTCTTTCGTAACATCTGCTTGTACAACTAAAACTTCTCCTAAACCTTCTATTTCTGCTTTTGTTTTATCAAGAGCGTCTTGGAATAAGTCAACTAATACTACATTTGCACCTTCTTCCAAAAATCTTCTTGCAACTACTTTCCCAATTCCGCCAGAACCACCTGTTATAACTGCCACTTTTCCATTTAATCTAGTCAATGACAATCCCCCTTATAGTAAAACATTTTTTAAAGTTTGGATCTTCATTACAAGCCCAAACCAATCCCAGCATGCTTTAATACATATGCAGACTCAATGGATTTTAGTACAAGCCTCTGTCCCCTAGAATATGCAGGATTTCTCTTTACCACAATCAGACCAGATGTTTGTGATAAAATATAAGAAGACTTTTTCTTAGGAGGATTCTATGAGCTTGATCGCACAACATCCTTATATAAAAACAGAAAGAAAAGTGACAAGGTTTGAACAGTTTGAAATTGAACATGAACGAATCATTTCCTTATACACGGATAAGGTCGTTACACAGAATAGAGAGTTTCCGATTCAGGATGTAATGGATTTTTCTTATCGCGAAATTGCTAATCAAGGTGGTATTCTTTATTTACATACGCTACAAGGTGTATTTCCGTATGTCGTGAAATCTTCACCGGAAGATTTTATTACATCCTATCGAGCGAATTTTAAGTAAAGATTGTATTTCAATAAATCCAAGTTTGGTAAAAGAAAATCACTCCTCTATAGTTTCGGATTATTTATTTCATCTATCAACTTAGAGGAGTGTTTCATTTAACTATATTCAGTTTTGTAATTTATCAGCTGTAATTCCATCATCAACTAATAAATAGTCACCATTAATGTACGGTTTTTATTTATATCAAATTTCCTAAAAGACACTCAATTCCAATTTCAAATCTTGCGTATCAATACTAATTTCCCCACCTATAGGCAACGTCATCATCGGCTGAGTATGACCAAAATCCATATCATAAATTACTGGAATGTTCTTTAGCTGCGGATGTTTATCTAAAATAAAATGAAGTTGTTCTTCAGTCATTTTAGATACTCTTTGAAAACGGCCAATTAGTAAACCTTTTATACCTCCACTAGCTTGTAATAAGGAGGTCAAATCTCTTGCAAATGTCTCAGGTATTGTTAATTCATCGTCTTCTACAAATAGAATGCAGTCCTTCAAGTTAGGCATGTATTCGGTTCCTTGAAGTAAGTTGAGTGTGCATAGATTGCCGCCGATTAATCTTCCTGTAGCACTTCCTTCAGAATAAACTTTCCAATTCGTATCCTCATAAACACGATTTTCTTGATCTAAGTACCATGCATCATCACTCCATTTTTCTGATGGTTGCAATAGATATGCTTCGTTATTTATGAGACATTTTTTAAAATAAGTGGTTTGGTAACCTTGTAGGCCAGTCATTTGAAAGCTTGAAAAGTGAGGTCCGGAATATGTAATGAACCCACATTTTGCTGTAATTGCATTTGCAAGCGCGGTAATGTCGCTATAGCCGCATAATATTTTTGGATTCGCTTTAAGTAACTCAAAATCTATATAGGGAAGTAGTTCGTTACTATTAAAACCACCGATTACTGTTAAGATTCCTTTTACATTTTGATCAGCAAATGCATCATGTAAATCCTCAATGCGGTGTTCAATTGAGGACGAGTTTTGTAAATCACTTTCCTCGACGTGTTTTCCAAAGGTCACGACAAAACCTAAGTCTTCAAGCCGCTTCTTTGCTAATCGAATACCATCTTCCGATAATATTTTCATACTTCGGCTTGGGGCAATAATTCGGATTTCATCACCAAGTTTTAATTTCATTGGTATTTTCATGTTTTTGTTCCTCCAGACTTTCTATAATTCTTCTGATAGTAGCTGGAATCTCCGCTCTACTTATCGTTTCCGTGGCATACCGCTTTACGTCATTATCCCCAATACAAACACTATGAACGGCATGTTCAAATAGACACTGATCATTACTATCGTTTCCGAAGGCAATAAATTGGTCAACTTTCAATTTACGAAGGCCACTCACTTTATTCACCCCAAGTGGACTTATGTCGATTGCATGTTCATTTTTATATTGAACGGTTGTTATTGGTAATTGTGATAATTCCTGTAACACTTGCTCTGATGGGTGAAATAAAACCAGCTTACAAATTGTTTGTAGTTCAGTAATTTCTCGATTCTCCGCACTTGTTTTATCGATATTTTTAAAAATCGGGTGGTCCGTATCACCTGTATAGGCATAATCCCAATCACTATCTGCTAAATAGGTTAATTGGTTTGCCTCAATACAAGTTAATAACTGTTTTAATAAATCGTCCTTAAAATATTCCACTTGAATTTTCCCTTGTTCAAATACAAAGGTACCATTCCCACCAACCATGGACCCATGTCGAAAGGGTTCTGGCAATACCGGAAAAAGGTCTCTAATGGGTCTGGCAGAGGCAAAAATAATTTCATGATTTGCTCTGACTATTTCGTCAAAGGCTAGACAGATCGATTCATCGATTGTTCTTCCGTCAAAACAAACTGTCCCATCAATATCAAATACAAATTTCATATCATCAACTCCCTGCCTTGAGTATAATTGGAAGAAAAGAGATTTTGAAGGACCAATCAGGAAAAGAATTGTTACTTAGATATTGTGAGAAGCCTGCAATCACGGAAGATATTAAATACTTTCAGAACTGTTCTTTTCAATCGTCCCAAATATACATAAAATAGGGTTTCATGCTATAATTAAGTCCTGGCGAATAAAGAAAGAGTCCCCCGTATGTCCTCCGATGGCATCTATAAAAGGGACTCTTTTTTTCGTAAATTTATCTAGTTTGAAGTGTTTATAACATTAATTATGATGAATGTTATGACTTATATTTAATATGTTAAAATGCATTCGCGGTAAGAGGATCATTAATAATAAGTATTATTTGTTATAATACAAAGAAAGTCAGATATGTTCGTCTTGTGAAGAAAGAAGGTAAGAACGATGTCTAAATTGATGAAGATTGTAAAACTTTTGAACAACCCTAAAGTGAAAAAGGTGATTATAGAAAAAGGTGTACCAATAATTAAAAAGGAAATTGAAAAGAGAAAGAATAGAACAAAATAATTGATTGATATAGAATGACCACAATATCTTTTTAAATATGGTGGTAGCTGTGCCTGTCCCCTCTTCCCTCATGATTCTTCTTACAGTAGTGGATTTTATACTATTGAGGTAAAAAATTCTTATATAGAAGAACAACTATATTCTATTGACGTCCTAACTTAAACTTGTTATCATTCTCCTATTGTTTTTTAAAAGAATAGAGATACCTTGTATAAATTCAAGAATACGGCTTGAAAGTTTCTACCAGCTACCTTAAATAGCTTGTCTACAAGGAATGGAAAATTAATGATATTTTTTATATTCCTTTTTGTAGAAGAAAACTTTGGCCAAACTGTGGTCAAAGTTTTTTTATTTAAGGACATAATATAATAAGCTGTAAAACTAACCCCGGAATAATTTCTGTTCATTCTTTAATTATGCAACTAGGAGATTACATCATGAGAAACTTTTTTAAATTTACTGAACGGAATACTTCTTATAAGCAAGAGACACTAGCAGGAGTGACAACTTTTCTATCTATAGCATATATATTAGTGGTCAATCCACTGATCCTAAGCCAAGCTGGGATGGATAGTGGGGCTGTATTTACTGCAACAGCTCTTACTGCGATTATCGGTACACTACTAATTGGTTTGCTTGCTAA
>NZ_OBQC01000023.1 GCF_900220965.1 Ureibacillus acetophenoni
AAGTGAAGTGATGATGGCAAAGAGGTCACACCCGTTCCCATACCGAACACGGAAGTTAAGCTCTTTAGCGCCGATGGTAGTTGGGGGCTTCCCCCTGTGAGAGTAGGACGTCGCTTCGCAACTGACACCGCTGATGAATCAGTGGTGTTTTTTTATGCCGAACTACCATAATGAACCGAAGGTTTCGGCGCGTCTTGAGAAACGATTTTAAATACATAGCAAAAACAATTATAAGTAAAGGTTCGAGAAGTGGGAGGACCAAGGAGTTCAAGGAACCAAGGAGTGAGAAACGGAGTGTACTTTGTACATGAGTACCGGAGCGACGCAGGTGACGCAGAAATCCGCCGGTCATCGCGCTTCGAGATAGTGCCGATGGAAGTTGGGGGCACCCCCTGTGAGAGTAGGACGTCGCTTCGCAACTGACACCGCTGATGAATCAGTGGTGTTTTTTTATGCCCAACTACCATAATGAACCGAAGGTTTCGGCGCGTCTTGAGAAACGATTTTAAATACATAGCATAAACAATTATAAGTAAAGGTTCGAGAAGTGTGAGGACCAAGGAGTTCAAGGAACCAAGGAGTGAGGAACGGAATGTACTATGTACATGAGTACCGCAAGCGACGCAGGTGACGCAGAAATCCGCCGGTCATCGCGCTTCGAGATAGTGCCGATGGAAGTTGGGGGCTCCCCCTGTGAGAGTGAACGATCGCTTCGCAATGACACCGCTGAGTATTTAGTACAGGTTCATAGTTGTAGTTGAGAATAGTAACTAAAAGAATAATGAAGGTATTGTATGAAAAGGGGAATATAAAGTCGATAAGACCATATCCAACAAAGAGGTCTATCAAATTAGTCTTGATAAGAGGTATCAGGACCGTTTTCGATAGAGGAACTAATCAAAGTGGTCTTGATAAGAGGAATCAGGCCCATTTTCAATAGAGAATGAACCAAAAGTGGTCTTGATAAGAGGTATCAGAACCATTTTCATTAGAAAAATAACCAAAAGTGGTTTTGATAAGAGATTTCAGGATTATTTTCATTAGATAACTAAACAAAAGTAGTCATGATAAAAGGAAAGAAGACTACTTCCACCAGAAAGCTCAATTAAGCAACCATGTAACCACTATTTACTTCAATTATAAAAACTGATCCCCATACAAGGAATTTTAAAAATCATATAGAATCATACCCTAAGGGGTGAAGGTGATGACAATTAGATTGGCGAAGCTTGAAGATGCTGAAGGAATTGCAAAGGTTCACGTGGATAGTTGGAGGACGACTTATGAAGGAATCATTCCACAGGAGTTTTTAAATAATTTATCCTATGATAAAAGGGCAGAACTGTGGATCCGTAATATTACGAAGCCAGAAACTCACATCTACGTGGCAGAGAATGCAGAAGGTAAAATTGTTGGGTTTGCGGATTTTTGGAAACGGGAAACGAATACAGTCCCTAATTCAACAGACTTAACGTCAATTTACTTACTTAAAGAATATCAAGGGCAAGGATTAGGAAAAAAACTGCTCGAGCAACTATTTTTACAAATCAAGCAGTTAGGGTATGAGAAAGTATTTGTTGAGGTGCTAGAAGAAAATAAGACGTGCTCTTTCTACGAGCGTTATGGTGCAAAGTTATATAATACGGTCTCTATACAAATTGGTGGGAAACTTTTAAGTGAACGGATTTATGTATGGGAGAACGTTGAAGATGTTTTAGACAAACTAACTCATAACGAGAAAATCAAATAGGCACTACCAAACCAACGAGGATTAAATTCTATTGATATGAATTCAATCCTCTTTTTATTTAAGGTTTCGAATTGGTGCTTTAAATTAGTATAATTAAGAAGAGAATTGAACGGAGTGAGATTATGAAGAAAGAAAAACCATTGGTAGAAGCATTACAAAGGTTCGTAGAAAAAGAACCAATTTCAATGCACGTCCCTGGCCATAAAAATGGTTTGTTATCAACATTACCAAATGAATTAAAATCGGCGTTAACATATGATGTAACTGAGCTAACAGGGTTAGATGATTTCCATCATCCAGAAGAAGCTATACTTAAGGCTGAACAATTATTATCAGAAACATATCAATCAGATCGTAGCTACTTCTTAGTGAATGGTTCAACTGTAGGAAACCTTGCAATGATTTATGCTACAGCAAAAAGAAATGGAAAGATTGTTGTTCAGCGAAATGCACATAAATCGATTTTTCATGCACTTGAATTAGTTGGAGCAACACCGGTTTATGTGACACCTGAGTGGGATGTAAAAACACAAACTTATACGTCTGTTTCATTTGAAACTTTAGAAGAAACTCTTAAAATACATAAAAATATAAATGCAGTAGTACTCACGTATCCAACTTATTACGGGATGGCTTCAAAGGAATTAGAGGCTCAAATTGAAATATGTCATTCGTTGAACATACCCGTTTTAGTGGATGAAGCCCATGGTGCACATTTAGTTGCAAGTAGTATGTTTCCACCTTCCGCATTAGAGCTCGGTGCAGATGTAGTTGTTCAATCGGCGCATAAGACCTTACCTGCTATGACAATGGCGTCATTTTTGCATATTAAATCTAATCTTGTTAATGTTGAGAAGGTAAACCACTATTTACGTATGTTGCAGTCTAGCAGTCCATCTTATTTGCTTTTAGCCTCATTAGACGATGCAAGACATTATGTACAAACGTATTTAGAGAGTGATGGGGTTTATTTCCTTAACAAAAGAAAATTATGGATTGAAGCATTACAATTAATCGAATCTTTACAAGTTATTGAAGTGGACGATCCGTTAAAAATACTTTTAAGAGTAAACGGATATACAGGTTTTCAACTCCAATCCGCTCTTGAAAGAAATAACATATATGTAGAATTAGCCGATTCTCATCAAGTGCTACTTATTTTACCTTTATTAAAAACAGGGCAAAACTATCCTTTTGCTGAATTACGTTCAAAAATTAAGGATGCGGTAATTGAGTTAAAGAAAGAGCCAAGGCTTGCTAAACTATTAGAGACTCATTCAATAGACATAACTAAGATTGTAATGCCGGAATATTCTTATGATCTACTTGAGCAATCTGAAAAGGAATGGATACCCTATACTCGTTCTATTGGTCGAGTAGCAGCAGGAATGATTATCCCTTATCCGCCTGGTATTCCATTATTTGTGCCAGGAGAAAAGATTACTGTTTCAAAATTAAGTCAGCTAGAAGAGTTACTTATGATGGGTGCTTCGTTTCAAGGACAACATCAACTAGAGAAAAAGCTAATCTATGTCATAAAGTAACAGTCGGAGGAATATAAAAATGAAAAGAAATTTATTTATAACGTTTGAAGGACCAGAGGGGTCAGGTAAAACTACGGTATTACAAAAGATAGTAGAACGCATGCATACCCAAAATATAGATGTTCTATCAACGAGAGAGCCAGGTGGAATAGAGATTGCTGAAAAGATACGTGAAGTAATTTTAAACCCTGCACATACAGCTATGGATGAACGAACAGAAGCTCTATTATACGCTGCAGCTAGAAGTCAGCATTTTTATGAAAAAGTGATGCCAGCTCTTAACGAAGGGAAACTTGTATTATGTGATCGGTTTATTGATTCATCATTAGCATATCAAGGACATGCTCGTGGAATTGGTATTGATGAAGTTCTTGCTATTAATGAGTTTGCTATTGGAAAGAGAATGCCTGATTTTACAATTTTATTTGATTTAGAACCAAGCGTTGGACTAGCTCGAATACAGGCACATAGTTCACGTGAAGTAAATCGCTTAGATATTGAAAGTATAGCATTTCATGAAAAGGTAAGAGAAGGTTACCACCTTGTAATGGAACGATATCCAAAAAGAATAAAACAAATTAATGCGGCAGAACCACTAGAGCAAGTAGTAGAAAGAGTATGGGACATTTTAACAGATTTTCTAGACGAAAAGAAATGAGTATTCTATCTTCTTGTGCTATAATGATAGCAATATTTCACTTTATTTCTTGAACCCACGAAACTTATGACAATTGTAAATAGAAGGCGCCTTTTAATATAAAGACATTTCTTCGTTAGAGTTAGAACGTTTAGGGGCTATACATTCATATATTATATAAATGCATTCGTTGGAATTGACACGAATTTTAATAAAAATGAGGAGTGGTTGAGATGAAATTAGTTGTAGCTGTTGTACAGGATCAGGATAGTAATCGCTTGGCCGGCGCATTAACGAAAAATAATTTCCGTGCTACTAAGTTAGCAAGTACAGGTGGATTTCTTCGTTCAGGAAATACAACTTTTCTCATAGGGACAGATGATTCCAAAATTCCTCAGTTGCTTGACCTTATTCGTGATAATTGTCGCTCTAGAGAACAACTTGTTTCTCCAGTTTCTCCTTTAGGAGGAAATGCGGACTCTTATATTCCATACCCTGTTGAAGTAGAAGTAGGCGGAGCTACAGTCTTTGTATTACCAATTGAACAGTTCCATCACTTCTAAGTTAACAATTGAAGCAATGTATAAATAATTAAAATGCTTTTGTTAAATCAATTTTCTAAGCAGAGCGTCCAAAAGGTGTGGAGGCGAAATAATTGAAAATAAATCAAGATTTACGTGTAGGATTAAAAGCAAACCAACACGAAATGAAACAAGGTAGTCACGTTGGCAATCGCTTTGGTGAGATGGTTGTAAAACAAGGTACGAAGATGCAACACGAGCAACTAACAAGATTATTAGGTGATATCTCATCAGCAGGTGAAAGAGTGGCTAGATCTCGAAATCTAAGGGAATTAGCTCGCTTTAAAATGCTTGTGAAACGTTTTCTACAAGAGGCAGTAAATTATGGTCTTGAAATGAAACAATCACACACTTGGAACCGTTATGGTGAAGGACGCCGACTAAAGGTTGTAGAAACAATCGATGAAAAGTTAGTTGAACTAGCCGAGGATCTTTTAAACGAAGAAAAGGCAACGATAGATTTGCTCGATAAAATCGGTGAAATTAAAGGATTATTAATTAATTTATATATGTAAAGCCCGTGTTTGTATTACGACACGGGATTTTTTCTAAAGTATAAGGATAACTTTCTTATAGAATTAGGTGAAAGCGATGACAGAAACGATTGATAAACTAACAAAAGTACAACCAGTTGTAATGAAACAACTTCAAGCAATCTTTGAAAAAAATCGAACTGGACATGCATATATATTCGATGGTGCAAAAGGGACTGGAAAAAAAGACGTAGCAATGTTTTTTGTGAAATTGTGTGCCTGTCTTAACGTGTCGAAAAATGTTCCATGTGAAACATGTAGAAATTGTAAAAGAATTGAATCTGGGAATTTCCCCAATTTACTTCAAATTGAACCAGACGGACAGTTTATTAAAATCGATCAAATTCGCGATCTCATTTCAGGTATGACAAGAACAGGATTTGAAGATGGCCGCAAATTTTATATTATTTATCATGCGGATCGATTAAATAATTCGTCGGCGAATACATTACTTAAATTTCTTGAGGAACCTGAAGGCGAAGTAACAGCAATACTGTTAACTGAAGCATATCACTCAATACTGCCAACAATTCAATCGAGATGTCAGCATATAAAATTTTCTAATGTATCTCGTGAGACTTTAATGGAACAGTTGCAAGGGCAAGGAATTTCATTCTCAATGGCCTCTACTGTTAGTCATGTAACAAATGATATTGATACAGCTATTTTATTAGCAAATGACGAGCAGTTTGCACATGTTAGAAAAACAGTGTTAAAATTAGTTGAAGCAGTCAAAAAGAATATACATGAAGCATTGTTTCTTGTGTATGAAGATTGGATTCCTTCATTGAAAGAAAAAAGTGAAATTGAGCAAGCTCTCGATTTATTGCTTTTTGCATATAGAGATATTGTCGCTGTAAAGGCAGATTTGAAAAGTGTACTTGTTTATCCAGACATGTTAGCAAATTTTAAAGATATAGCTTTACATAGTTCATATGAACAATTATCAAATCAAATGCAAGCTATTTTACAAGCAAGACAAAATTTACAGCGTAATATGAATCGAACGCTTATGATGGAGCAGCTTATGCTGAATCTGCAGGAGGGATATACATTTGTATAATGTAGTCGGAGTCCGCTTTAAAAAGGCGGGTAAAATATATTATTTTGATCCTGCGATGTATCTACTAGAAAAGGGACAGCATGTAATAGTAGAGACAGCCCGTGGGGTTGAGTTTGGAAAAGTTGTTGTTCCTATGAAGCAAGTTGGCGAAAAAGATGTTGTTTTACCTTTAAAACAAGTACTTCGCCCAGCGGATGAACGTGACATACTTCAAGTAGAAGAAAATCAAGCTGAGTCAAAAAAAGCTTTTGAATTAGCAAATCAAAAAATAACTGAACATCAATTAGATATGAAGTTAGTTGATGTTGAATATACATTTGATCGAAATAAAATCATATTCTATTTCACTGCTGAAGGTCGAGTAGATTTCCGTGAACTTGTTAAGGATTTAGCTGCAATTTTCAGAACTAGGATTGAACTTCGTCAAATCGGGGTACGAGATGAAGCAAAATTATTAGGTGGAATAGGTCCATGTGGACGTATGCTTTGCTGTTCAACTTTCTTAGGAGACTTTGATCCCGTTTCTATAAAAATGGCAAAAGATCAAAATTTGTCGCTAAATCCAACGAAAATCTCTGGTATATGTGGTCGTTTAATGTGTTGTTTAAAATATGAAAATGACGATTACGAAAATGCAAAAGAAGGTATGCCAGATATTGGTGAACTAACAATGACACCTGATGGATATGGAAAAGTAGTAGGAATCAATGTCCTTGAACGAATCATTCAAGTATACTTAGAAGAGCAGGAAAGAACTGCAGAGTATTCTCTTGAAGAAATACTTGAATGTGAGAAAAACTTTATATAGATAGTAATAGGTTTAGCTAATGTTTTACTATAAACATTAAATGCTACGAAAGTTTGCGTCAGTCGCAGATGTTTTGGCTGTGCCAAACAAACAGGTACAGATATGCCAAGGCAAATTTGATTGATTAATCTTAAGTGGGGTGGGCTTTTCGTGAAGGACCGTAAATTTTTAGATTCTGTTATGGAGTTCGAACAACAGCTCGAACTATTACAGCAACAATATAATGAACTAAAACAATTTGTTGCACATATGGTGGAAGACCATCAAACCCTTCAAACGGAAAACCTTCACTTACGTCGGCGTTTAGAAGAACTGTTATCTCAGAACGGTGATGAGTCTGATAAAAATAGTAATGATAAACCAGGTAGAGCTATAGAAATTGGTGAAGGATATGATAATTTAGCCCGTTTGTATCATGAAGGCTTCCATGTTTGTCATGTCCATTTTGGAAGTTTGCGAAAAGGTGAAGATTGTCTATTTTGTCTCTCATTTTTAAACAAACAAAATGGTTAATTCTTTGGCTATGGATTAGTCCCATACGAAGAAATTTAACCTTTCCAGTAATGCGACAGATTTAAAGAATGTTTTGGAAAAGCTTAGTTGTACATATTTAGATTGCTACTAGGCGAGCCATAATCTTAGATGTTTTGGCTTTATTAAATTTAGAAATTTTAAAGACTGAAACCACTAGTTTGTGGGATTCAGTCTTTTCTTATGAAGATAGGAGGTATTGTTATTGGAACAGTGGTTAAAGGACGATGAACGGCTTGATTACTTATTAGCGGAAGATTTACGAATAATTCAGAGTCCCTCTGTCTTTTCATTTTCGTTAGATGCTGTTCTTTTATCTAGATTTGTTAGTGTACCTTTACAGAGAGGAAACATCGTAGATCTTTGTTCAGGGAATGGAGTTATTCCATTGTTTTTAAGTGCTAGAACAAAGGCAAATTTAATTGGTGTGGAAATACAAGAGCGACTATATGATATGGCTGTACGGAGTATAAAATATAATAAGTTAGAACAGCAAATATCTATGGTTCATGGTGATGTGAAAGAGGTGCCACCAACTTTAGGGATTGAAAAGTATGATGTTGTCACTTGTAACCCTCCCTATTTTACGGCCAATGAACTTAGCGATAAAAATGCGAGTGAGCACTATGCAATTGCTCGACATGAGATTCATCTAACATTAAATGAAGCGATTGAAGCGAGCAGTCGTCTTTTAAAGCAAGGTGGAAAAGCTGCCTTTGTTCACCGTCCAGGTCGTTTACTTGATATCGTTACTGCTATGAGGGAAAATCGACTAGAGCCAAAGCGTATACGATTTGTGTATCCTAAAATGGGGAAAGAAGCAAACACATTATTAATAGAAGGAATTAAAGATGGTAAACCAGATTTAAAAGTTTTACCGCCATTATATGTGTATAATGACCAAAATCAGTATACACAAGAAGTGAGTGAGATATTATATGGAGACAAAGCCTAAACATTTCTTCTATGTACTTGAATGCGCGGACGACTCTTTATATGCAGGTTATACAAATAATCTAGAAAAACGAATTGCCACTCATAATGCAGGAAAAGGTGCGAAGTATACGAAACCACGCACACCCGTTAAGTGTGTTTATTATGAGACATACGAAACTAAACAAGAGGCGATGCGTGCAGAATACGCCTTCAAACAATTAGATCGACGTGCAAAACTACAATACATTGGAGGACAACATGAAATCTCAAAAAAGTAGCCAACATGAACAAGGTAGTTGTCTTTATTTAGTGGCAACTCCTATCGGCAATTTAGAAGATATCACAATGCGTGCACTACGAATATTAAAAGAAGCAGATATCATTGCTGCAGAAGATACACGTAATACTAAAAAGCTTTGCAACTATTTTGAAATTACGACACCTCTAGTGAGTTATCATGAACATAATCAAGAGCATAGTGGAGAGAAGATTCTTCAATTTTTAAGAGAGGGAAAGTCTGTTGCACTTGTTAGTGATGCAGGTCTTCCATGTATTTCAGACCCTGGGGCAGATATTGTTGTTAAAGCTATTGAAGAAGATTTTGCAGTTGTTCCAATTCCAGGGGCTAATGCAGCACTAACAGCATTGATTGCTTCAGGAATTTCCCCACAACCATTTTATTTCTTTGGGTTTTTAGATCGACAAAAAAAAGAACGTCGTAAACAACTTGAAAAAATTTCAAGAAAAGATGAGACGATTATTTTTTACGAAGCTCCACATCGTTTAAAAGAAACACTAAAAGATTTGGAATCAGTATTAGGTAGCGATCGTCAAATTGTTTTAGCTAGGGAACTTACAAAGAAATTTGAGGAATTTTTACGAGGCTCCATTTCAGAAGCAGTTGAATGGGCTACAAACAATGAAATTCGAGGAGAATTTTGTATAATTATTGAAGGAAGTTCCGTTGAAGAGTTAGAGGAGGAACAAACCTATTGGGATAATATGAGTGTAGTGGAGCATATCGATTACCTAATAGAAAACGAAAACTGCACTTCAAAAGATGCTATTAAAGAGGTTGCAAAGTTAAGGGGTATTCCAAAAAGAGATGTTTACCAACAATATCATCAAAACATCTAAACAAAAAGCGCTAGCTATAGAAATTTAGATTCTGCAGTAGCGCTTTTTTATCTATTTTTTTAAGTTAGATTGGATTTCTCTCATTAAAATTTCTGCGCCTTCAGGGCTTAAAATCAGTTTTCCATCTGCTAAACGGAAATTCTCTTCTGAAACTTCACCTGTAACAGCACATGTCATATTTGGCATATATTTTTTAAGGATGATGCGATCATCATCTACGTAGATTTCTAATGCGTCTTTTTCGGCGATTCCCAATGTACGTCGAAGTTCTATTGGTATTACAACGCGCCCTAATTCATCTACTTTTCGAACGATACCAGTTGATTTCATAAATTATATTTTCCTCCTAAAATTGTCTCGTATTATTCGCCACGTTTCGACATATTTCTATCTGTCTGAATAGTATAATACCAAGTTATACCATAAACGTCAATTAATTAGCATATTGCAAATTCTAAATAACTAATTTTTTGTGACAATTTGTTTAAATAATATAAAAAAGTTAGATTATTAATATAAAACGATATCTGATATTGTATTGTTCCCTAATTTGATAATATATTTACACTATTATTAGTCAGAAACCATTCTTAATATTCTTTCATTGAAACCATTTTCTTACTTAGTTAGAATAAATAATATATGAATATAAATTGGAGGCAGTTTTCTAGTGAACGAAAAAAAGACATTTTATATAACGACACCTATTTATTATCCAAGCGGTAAATTCCATATTGGTACGGCATACACAACAGTTGCCTCTGACACAATGGCACGATATAAACGATTACGTGGATATGATGTTCGATTTTTAACAGGTATGGACGAGCATGGCCAAAAAATTCAAGAAAAAGCAAATGAAGCTGGAAAACATCCGCAAGACTATGTAAACGAAATTGCAGAAGCAGCTAAAAAACTTTGGGCTCAAATGGATATCTCTTATGATGACTTTATCCAAACTACACAAGAACGACATGTGAAAAGTGTAGAGGTAATTTTCCAGAAGTTTTTAGACAATGGGGATATTTACAAAGGTGAGTATGAAGGTTGGTACTGTACACCTTGTGAATCTTTCTATACTGAAACGCAATTAGAAAATGGGAACTGCCCTGACTGTGGTAGACCAGTTCATAAAGTAAAAGAAGAATCCTATTTTTTCAATATGAAGAAATATGCGGATAGATTGTTACAATATTATGAAGATAATGTTGAATTTATTGAGCCTGAATCACGCAAAAATGAAATGATTAATAATTTCATTAAGCCTGGTTTAGAAGATCTATCTGTTTCTCGAACGTCATTTGACTGGGGTATTAAAGTACCTGGCGATCCAAGACATGTAATTTATGTTTGGGTAGACGCATTATCGAACTATATTACGTCACTTGGGTACGGAACGGACAACGAAGAATTATTCAATAAATACTGGCCAGCAGATGTGCATGTAGTAGGAAAAGACATTGTACGTTTCCATACGATTTACTGGCCAATATTCCTAATGGCGTTGGATTTACCACTACCTAAAAAGGTGTTTGCTCACGGATTTATCATGATGAAAGATGGTAAGATGTCAAAATCAAAAGGGAACGTTGTTTACCCTGAAATGTTAATTGAACGTTATGGGTTAGATGCAACTAGATATTTCTTACTTCGTGAGTTGCCATTTGGATCTGATGGTGTATTTTCACCTGAATCCTTTGTTGAACGTACAAATTTTGACTTAGCCAATGATTTAGGAAATTTACTCAACCGTACAGTTTCTATGATGAATAAGTATTTCGATGGTGTTATTCCAACATCGGGATTAGAAGAGACGGAATTTGATGCCGTCTTAAAATCTCATGCTATCGAAACGAAAAGTAAATTTGAAGAAAATATGGAAAAAATGCAATTTAGTGTCGTACTTGCTGATGTTTGGTCTCTTGTTTCAAGAACAAATAAATATATCGATGAAACAGCACCATGGGTACTTGCAAAAGACGAAAGCAACAAAGGAAAATTAGCGTCAGTTATGGCGAATTTAGCCGAAAGTTTGCGTCATATTGCAGTTATGTTACAGCCATTTATGACGTCGACACCAAAGAAAATAGCAGAACAACTGGGATTATCTAATAATTATTTGACGTGGGAATCAATCGAAAACTTTGGAAATGTAATTGCTGAGGAAACAAAGGTAGTTGAAAAAGGCGTTCCAATTTTCCCTCGTTTAGAAGCGGAAGAGGAAATTGCATATATTCGAGAACAAATGCGATCATCTGTTAAAACTCCTCAGAAGGAAGAAGGAGAGAAAGCAGCTGTAGAGATACCTACTACGCCTGAAATATCAATTGAAGATTTCCAAAAAATTGATCTTCGTGTTGCAACAGTAGTGGCTTGTGAGCCTGTTCCTAAAGCGGATAAATTACTAAAACTACAAGTAGATCTTGGCTATGAGCAAAGACAAGTGGTTTCAGGAATTGCTGCCCACTATAAACCAGAAGATCTTATTGGAGAAAAGGTAATTGTTGTAACGAACCTTAAACCGGTAAAACTTCGAGGTGAACTATCTCAAGGAATGATTTTAGCTGGTTCGCATGAAGGTCTATTATCAGTAGCAACTGTGGATTCAAAATTACAAAACGGTGCAAAAGTAAAATAACAGACTTTATATAGAAGATTGCCTGTTGAACAATGAGTTGTTCAGCAGGTTTTTCATTCTAAATAGGTTATCCAAATATTAACTGTAGTAGATTTTTTTACCAAAATTATGACAAAGTAAAGAATTCGACATTATTACAAATTGATTACAAAACTCTAATTAGGGCTAATTTGTAATAGAAATGTAATTTGAATGTGAAATAAGTAATAGACAATTTCAATACAATTGATGCTAGGAGAATAAAAATGTTTATAGATACACACGTACATTTAAATGCAGATCAGTATGATGAGGATTTGCAAGAAGTAATTACAAGAGCATTAGAAGCAAAAGTTGAAAAAATGATTGTAGTTGGATTTGATCGAAAAACAATTGAAAGAGCCATGAAATTGGCGGATGAATATGAATTTATCTATGCCGTTATTGGGTGGCATCCTGTTGATGCAATTGATTGTACAGAAGAAGATTTAAAGTGGATTGAAGAGCTGTCAAGTCATCCGAAAGTAGTCGGAATTGGAGAAACAGGATTGGATTATTATTGGGATAAATCCCCAAAAGATGTCCAACAAAAATTGTTTAGAGAACAAATTCGTTTAGCACAAAAGTTAAATCTACCAATAATTATTCATAATCGAGAAGCAACAGGAGATATAGTAAAAATACTACGTGAAGAAAACGCAGCATCTGTCGGCGGTATTATGCACTGTTTTAGTGGCAGTGTTGAAACTGCAAGAGAGTGTATTGCTATGAACTTTATAATAAGTTTAGGAGGTCCTGTTACATTTAAAAATGCTAAAACACCAAAAGAAGTCGCAACAGAAATTCCGTTAGAGCATTTATTAATTGAAACAGACGCACCATATTTAGCACCACATCCATATCGCGGAAAGCGTAATGAACCATCTTTCGTACCGCTTGTAGCTGAAGAAATTGCCCGTTTAAAAGGGATTTCAGTTGAAGAAGTAGGAAGAGCAACTTCCGCAAACGCAATTAAAATATTTAAGCTTTCGGTATAAATTACCAAAACGTCTCCTATACTGCGTCTTATATGGATTTTCTGCTACGGTGCTTTTCCTAAGATTTTTATAAAGTTGACTTTCAAAAACGAAGCACGTATAATGCAACGAGTATTGAGGAGGCGTTTTTTCATGTCAAAATTCTCCATGAAAAACTTGTTCTCTGGATCATTGAGGAGTAAGCAAACAACTATAAGAATACTATCACTAGTATTGTTTGCTTCAGTTATTTCGTTCGTTTTATTTGAAGGGACGAAAACTCCGGTTGTACTGTCAGCAAACGGAGAAGAACAACAAATATTCACACACGCAGACACAGTAGAAGATCTACTACAAGAAAATAATATAGATATAACAGAATTTGATAAAGTATCACCCTCATTGAATACAGAAATCGCAGCAGGTATGGCGATTAACTGGGAACAAGCAAGAATAGTTAAAATTTCAGTTGACGGAGAACAAACGAATGTTTGGACAACTGAAAATGTTGTAAAAGAAATATTGGAAGAAGCTAATATTAAAGTCTCAGAGCACGACGATATTTCCGTTGCTTTAGACGAAACTCTAGAAGATGATATAATTGAAATTCAAAAAGCGTTTGAAGTAACGCTTGTCGATGGACTAGATGAAAGAAAGGTTTGGTCCACTTCGACTACGGTCGCTAACTTTTTAAAGCAACAAGACATTAAACTCAATGAACTTGATCGTGTCGAAAATGATTTGGAGAAAGTTGTAACTCCTGAAGAAAAAATCACAATTGTTCGAGTAGAAAAAGTTACCGATGTAGTGGAAGAACCATTAAATTTTGCTGTTGAAACTAAATCCGATTCTTCATTACTAAAAGGTCAAGAAAAAGTCGTGACGCAAGGCGAGGAAGGTATTGTCTCTCGTACTTATGAAGTAACAAAAGAAAACGGAAAAGAAGTAGCAAAAGAATTAAAATCTGAAGAGGTTATTAAAGAACCTACAACAAAAGTTGTTTCTGTTGGGACAAAGGTTGTTACTGCGAATGTATCCCGTAATGATGCACCAGAAACAAGTAGTAAAGAGTTTTACGCCACAGCTACAGCTTACACACCGTATTGTAATGGTTGTTCAGGTACTTCAGCAACAGGCATTAACCTAAGAGCAAGTTCTGACTTAAAAGTGATTGCTGTTGATCCAGATGTAATTCCTTTAGGAACGAAAGTTTGGGTTGAAGGTTATGGTTATGCTATTGCTGGTGATACAGGTGGTTCTATTAAAGGAAATAAAATCGACGTACTTGTACAAACAAAATCTGAAGCATATAAATGGGGCCGTAAAAAGGTTCTAGTTAAAGTGTTAGATTAAAAATAATACTTCCAATAGATTATTTTAGCTTTCCTGACTTACTCAGGAAAGCTTTTTAGTTTTACAAGAGTTTTTCTGGGAATACTTATATTAATATTTATTTATGATGAAAAGGAAATGAGAGCTATTCAATTTAAGTATGCTAAAATAGTCAAGAGTAATGTGAAATGAGGAAGTATTTTGGATATAAAAGAAATTATCGTCGTAGAAGGAAAAGATGATACGACTGCTATAAAACGGGCTGTGAATGCAGAGACCATTGAAACGAATGGTTCTGCCATTTCAAAAGAAACATTAAAAAGAATAGCACATGCCCAAGAGAAAAGAGGGGTCATCGTTTTTACTGATCCAGATTACCCTGGTCGTCGTATAAGAGCAATAATTGAAGAACATGTACCAGGAGTGAAGCATGCGTTTCTTTCGAAAGAAAAAACAATTGCTAAAAACGGAAAAGGTTTAGGAATCGAACACGCTAATGTTGAGGATATTCGTGAAGCGTTACAAAATATCTACACTCCTAGTGAGGGAGATCCATCTGAAGTGATAACACTTGAGGATTTAATGACAGCTCGTTTAATAGGACACCCTCAATCAAAAATGCGAAGATATCGATTAGGTGAATTATTAAATATAGGTATGACAAATGGTAAACAACTACATAAAAGATTACTAATTTTTCAAATTACGGTAGAACAATTTGCTAATGCAGTAATGCAACTTGACCAGGAGGAGTCAAATGAATAAAGACATCGCAACACCCATTCGAACTAAAGAAATACTAAATAAATATGGATTTTCGTTTAAAAAGAGTTTAGGACAAAACTTTATTATTGATCCAAATATTTTAAGGAATATTGTACAACATGCACATTTAACTGAAGAAAGTGGAGCAATTGAAGTAGGACCAGGAATCGGGGCATTAACAGAACATTTAGCTCGAGCTGCTAAAAAGGTAGTAGCATTTGAAATTGACCAACGTCTATTGCCAGTGTTAGAAGATACACTGAGTCCATACAATAATGTGAGAGTAGTTCATTCTGACATTTTAAAAGCGGATGTTCAATCAGTTATAGAGCAAGAAATGCCTGATTTAAAGGACATTATGGTTGTTGCTAATCTCCCTTATTATGTAACAACGCCAATTCTTATAAAATTATTAACTGAAAATTTGCCAATACGAGGTTTAGTTGTAATGATGCAAAAAGAGGTAGCAGATCGAATTACAGCACAACCGGGTACAAAAAATTACGGTTCATTATCTATTGCAATTCAATATTACGGTACTGCTGAAGTAGCGATGATCGTTCCGAAAACAGTATTTATGCCACAACCTAACGTCGATTCTGCTGTTATTCGAATTATTAAACACGATCAACCACCTGTTAAAGTGATCACTGAAGAGTTTTTCTTTGAAGTAACAAGGGCCTCATTTGCACAAAGAAGAAAAACAATCCTAAATAATTTACAGTCAGGCCTAACAAAGGGAAAAGAAAAGAAGCAATATATTCTTGATGCACTAGAATCAAGCGGTATTGACCCGTCACGTAGAGGTGAAACATTATCGATTGAAGAGTTTGGAAAACTAGCTGATGCACTATATCCCTACTTTTTCAAACAATAATTTCATGAACATACCTTAAAAAATACTAAAAAAACAATATTTTTATGGAAAAAATATTGACAGGAATTATTATCTGCTGTTAAAATATTATATTTTGTTGACATTCAGGAAATCTTGGGCTATACTGATATATAGTGAGGTGTATGCAGAGATGCCAAAAACGTTAGCAGACATTAAAAAATCTTTAGATGTTAATTTAGGGAAACGCCTGTTATTGAAGGCAAACGGTGGTCGTAAAAAAACTGTAGAATGCGCTGGTGTACTAAGTGATACTTATCACGCAGTTTTCGTTGTTGAACTCGACCAAGAAGACAACGCGTGCAAACGTGTTTCTTACAGCTACACAGATATTTTAACAGAAGCAGTAGAGATCACATTTTTAGACGATTCGCAAATTGCGATGGCTAAATAATCTCTAGTACTTATTTCTATATTTTTTAAAGGCTGTCTAGAAGGGAAACCTTTTAGTCGGCCTTTTTTATTTTTTGGATAAATAACCATCGATTGAATTAATAAATGTTGCACATACTACGAACGTCAACCTACTTATTCTGAGGAGGTAACTGCATGTCAAGAAGAAGAGGTATCATGTCGAATCGTCTAAAAGAAGAGATTGCAAAAGAGCTCGGATTTTATGATGTAGTAGAACGTGAAGGTTGGGGCGGAATTAGAGCCCGAGATGCAGGGAACATGGTAAAGCGAGCAATTGAAATGGCCGAACAAGGTCTTGAGCAGCAAGCGAACCAAAACAATACAAATAAGTAGTAGTTGACGAATTGCCAACAATAATCAAATTCGATTATTGTTGGCTTATTTTTTTAAATTGATACTAGAATTTTGAAATCATGAACAGACTTCAATTGATAAGCTATTGTTAATTTAAATTAGGTTAATATTACTTGGACGCTATAAATTAATTTTCATGAGTAAGCTAAATGCGCTACATATAATAGCAATTCCGTCAAGACGTATTTAACAGGAGTATGTTACAATTAGTGACAGCAAAATCGGAAGTACATAGGATGATGTATTGAATTATGCGCTAATCCAAATACATTAACTAATTACAATTTAAAGAAGAGGTTTCTGAAATAGGAGGATTTAAAATGCTTTATGTAAAAGCTCCTGCAAAGATTAATTTAACATTAGATGTTTTATACAAACGACCTGATAATTATCATGAGGTTGAGATGATTATGACTACGGTGGATTTAGCCGATCGAATTGGTCTTGAGTTAAGAGATGATGAACTCATTATACTTTCTTCGTCTAGTAGTATTATCCCTAATGACGATCGTAATTTAGCTTATCAAGCAGCCATGTTGTTAAAAGATACATATAAGGTCCAAAAGGGTGCTTCAATTACAATCGATAAAGAAATTCCAGTAGCTGCTGGACTAGCAGGTGGGAGTAGTGATGCAGCCGCGACACTACGTGGATTAAACCAACTTTGGGATCTCAATTTATCTTTAGATACACTAGCAGAACTTGGTGCAAAAATAGGATCAGATGTATCCTTTTGTGTGTATGGTGGAACAGCACTAGCAACAGGACGTGGAGAAATAATTCAACAAATACCAGCTCCTCCACCATGTTGGATTGTACTTGCTAAGCCTAAAATTGGAGTTTCAACTGCTTCTGTATACGGAGGTTTGAATTTAAGTGAGGTTGAACATCCAAATACAAAACAAATGATACAAGCTATTGAAGAGAGCAATTATGAACTGATGTGTAAAAGTTTAGGCAATGTTTTAGAATCTGTAACATTTAAACTACATCCCGAAGTAGTTATGATTAAAGAGCAAATGAGGAAGTTTGGTGCTGACGGGGTATTAATGAGTGGCAGTGGTCCAACTGTTTTTGGACTTGTAGATAGTGAATTGCGTATTAGTAGAATTTATAATGGATTAAGAGGATTTTGTGATGAAGTATATGCAGTACGATTATTAGGTGAGAGAAATTCTCTTGCTTAAAATCGTACAATTATGTTACTTTTTCTTTAAATCATTCGGCTTTCAATGATAATATGTACTTAGGAAATGATTATTATTAAGTTATATATTAACGATTAAATAATGTAAGTAATTAATCTTTTAGGAGAGGGTCACATGAAATGGAAGAGAAGCGAACGTCTGGTAGATATGACTTATTATTTACTAGAGCATCCACATCGTCTGATCCCACTAACATATTTTTCTGAACTGTACAATTCAGCGAAATCATCTATTAGTGAAGATTTAACGATTGTAAAAGAAACGTTTGAAGAAAAAGGAATTGGTTTATTAGTAACAGTACCAGGTGCTGCAGGTGGTGTTAAATATATTCCAAAAATGAAGGACGATGAAGTTCAGGAAGTAATACAAACATTAATTTCTGAACTAAGTAAATCTGATCGATTACTACCTGGTGGGTATTTATTTATGACAGATTTACTAGGAAATCCAGAGCTAATAAACCGAGTAGGAAAAGTGTTTGCTAGTGCGTTTTCCGATCAACAAATTGATGTAATTATGACGGTTGCGACAAAGGGTATTTCAATTGCTCACTCAATTGCAAAACATTTGAACGTACCTGTTGTAGTAGTTAGACGTGATAGTAAAGTAACTGAAGGATCTACAGTAAGTATTAATTATGTTTCAGGTTCGTCTCGTAGAATCCAAACTATGGTATTATCAAAGCGTAGTATGAAAAGTGGCCAACGTGTTCTCATTACAGATGATTTTATGAAAGTAGGGGGGACACTGAATGGTATGAAAAATCTATTAGAAGAATTTGATTGTGAGCTTGCTGGTATTGCAGTATTGGTAGAAGCAGAGCATGCAGACGAATCTTTAGTAGATGATTACTATTCATTGGTTAAACTACACGAAGTCAATGAAAAAGATCGAACAATCGCATTAACAGAAGGTAACTATTTTTCAAAGGAGAGAAAGTAACATGAAAACTGTATCAACAACGAACGCACCCGCAGCAATTGGACCTTACGCACAAGGGATTGTAGTTAATGGATTATTTTTTAGCTCTGGCCAAATTCCCCTAACAGCAAATGGAGAACTTGTTGAAGGTGATGTAGTAGCTCAAACTAACCAAGTTTTTGAAAATTTAAGAGCGGTTTTAGCTGAAGCAGGATCTTCTTTAGACAAAGTCGTAAAAACTACTGTATTTTTAAGTGATATGAATGATTTTGCTACAATGAATGAAGTGTATGCACAAAATTTTGGTGATCATAAACCTGCACGTTCTGCTGTTGAAGTTGCAAGGTTACCAAAAGATGTTAAAGTAGAAATAGAAGTAATTGCCGTAGTTGAATAAAATAGAAAAAGGGAATTCTCTTATTTTAGAATTCTCTCTTTTTTTATAATGATATTTCAAAATTTTTAAATAATTCATAAAAATAATTCAAATATTTTTGAAAATTAGATAAAATAAGAAGGAAATTTGAAAATATTGTAGAATTATAGTTTTTTATACAGCATCATAGATTGAGAGGAGTGAAAAGAGAATGATCGTTACAGATGTAAGATTAAGACGTGTTCAAACTGATGGGAGAATGAGGGCAATTGCTTCAATTACATTAGACGACGCTTTTGTTGTACATGATATTCGAGTAATTGATGGAAATAGTGGCCTATTTGTAGCGATGCCAAGTAAAAGAACTCCTGATGGAGAATTCCGAGACATCGCACATCCAATTAATTCTGAAACAAGAAATATGATTCAAGAAGTAGTATTAGCCGCATACCATGCAGCTAATGAAGAAGTTCTTGAATTAGAAGAAGCAAATGTTTAATAGTTTTACTAAATGAGAGCCAATTAAAATCATAGGCTCTTTTTTTGTTGCATAAATAGGTTAAGAGGGTAAGATGAAGACAATCTCTCTAGTTGGGAATAAAAGGTTGTAACCGTTTTGTCAAGTCTAGATACCTTGAAAAACCGAAGAATTTACTATATAGTCATAAGAGAAACTTTTCAAATGGAGGACTTACCATGAATAACATTTTTGCGGTAGTTTTGGCTGCTGGCCAAGGAACACGCATGAAGTCCAAATTATATAAAGTGCTCCATCCAGTATGTGGAAAACCTATGGTCGAACATGTTGTAGATCATGTTCGTACACTAGATGTCAACCGAATTGTTACAATCGTTGGCCACGGTGCTGAGATGGTAAAAACGCATTTAGGTGAAAAAAGTGAGTATGTTCTTCAAGAAGAACAATTAGGAACAGCTCATGCTGTGCAACAAGCAGAAGAGCTATTAGGTACATTAGAAGGCACTACTTTAGTTGTATGTGGTGATACACCTTTAATCCGTCCTGAAACGCTTCAAGCTTTGTATGAATACCATCATCAACAAAATGCAAAAGCTACAATCCTTACTGCTTCTGCAGAAATTCCTTTTGGTTATGGAAGAATTATTCGAAATGCTGAAGGTCAAGTTGAACAAATTGTAGAACAAAAGGATGCTAGTGAAGAACAACAATTAGTAAAAGAAATCAATACAGGTACTTACTGTTTTGATAACAAAGCCTTATTCCAAGCGCTTAAACAAGTAAAAAATCATAATGCACAAGGTGAATATTATTTACCAGATGTCATTGAAATATTACAACAACAAGGTGAAATTGTATCAGCATTTAAAACAGATGACTTCGAAGAAATATTAGGAGTCAATGACCGAGTTGCTTTAGCACAAGCTGAAGAAATTATGCGCAATCGAATTAATGAAAAACATATGCGAAATGGTGTAACAATTATCAATCCTTCAAATACTCATATTAGTATAGAGGCTGTAATTGGCAGAGATACTATTATAAAACCGGGTGTTGTAATTGAAGGGAATACAGTAATTGGCGAAGATTGTATAATTGGTCCAAATAGTCACATCGTTGAAAGTCAGATTGGTGATCGAACTACTGTTACAAACTCAGTTGTATTAAATAGTAGTGTAGGAGAAGATACAGCAATCGGACCGTTCGCACACTTACGTCCTGAGTCAACATTAGGAAATCATGTGAAAATCGGAAACTTTGTTGAAGTGAAGAAGAGTACTTTAGGAAATGATACAAAAGTTTCTCATTTAAGTTATATTGGTGATGCCGAAGTAGGTAACGATGTAAACATCGGTTGTGGGTCAATTACGGTTAACTACGACGGAAAAAATAAATACAAAACAATTATTGAAGACAATGTTTTCGTTGGTTGTAACTCAAATTTAGTTGCACCTGTTAAAATTGGCGAAGGTTCATTTATTGCCGCAGGTTCAACAATTACAAAAGAAGTTCCAAAAGATTCACTTGCTATTGCTCGTGCAAGACAAGAAAATAAATTAGATTATGCAAAAAAGTTGAAATAAAATATCGCAAAACTGTAGGAGGCCATCATGGCGTATCAATATGCTAACTCAAAATTAAAACTGTTTTCTCTAAATTCAAACTATCCTCTAGCTCAAGAAATTGCTGAAATTATGGGAGTTGAGCTTGGAAAATCATCTGTAAAACATTTCAGTGATGGAGAAGTTCAAATTAGTATTGAAGAAAGTATTCGTGGATGTGACGTATTCATCGTTCAGTCTACGTCTGCTCCAGTAAATGAACATTTAATGGAACTGTTAATTATGATTGATGCGGTAAAACGTGCATCAGCAAAAACAATCAACGTTGTTATCCCTTATTATGGATATGCACGTCAAGATAGAAAGGCAAAAGCACGTGAGCCAATTACAGCAAAATTAGTAGCAAATCTATTAGAAACTGCTGGTGCTGACCGAGTAATCGTATTAGATTTACATGCTCCACAAATCCAAGGTTTCTTTGATATTTTAATTGATCATTTACAAGCTGTTCCTATTTTGTCGGAATACTTTAAAACAAAAGACCTTAACCCTGATGATATTGTAATTGTATCTCCTGACCATGGTGGGGTAACTCGTGCTCGTAAAATGGCAGAGCGTTTAAAAGCTCCAATTGCTATTATCGATAAACGTCGACCAAAACCAAACGTAGCTGAGGTTATGAACATCGTTGGTAATATTGAAGGAAAAGTATGTATCTTAATCGATGATATTATTGATACAGCGGGTACGATCACACTTGGTGCAAATGCCCTAATTCAAAATGGTGCGAAAGAAGTTTATGCTTGCTGTTCTCACCCAGTATTATCTGGTCCTGCAATTGAGCGAATTGAGAATTCAGTTATTAAAGAGCTTATTGTGACTAATACTATTCAACTTTCTGATGAAAAACGCTCTCCAAAAGTAAAACAACTTTCTGTTGCTAATTTAATGGCAGATGCAATTTCACGTGTTTACGAAAACAAATCAGTAAGTACATTATTCGATTAATAATATAGGAACTATCTTATATGAATTTAAGGTAGTTCCTTTTTTATATTAAACTATTAAATTTGCTACATCCGATGTAATAAGTCGCATCTACTAACCCTAACCTATGAATTAATCCATTATTTAAATTCAAACAAACCTTTTGATTAGCTTCTCTGAAAATAACACATACTAAATAGTGTAAATTTTTTAGAGAAAAGGGGTCAAATATAATGAGCGTTTTATTACAAGCGACAAGACGAAACAAAGGGCCGCGTGGAGAACTATCAAAAATGAGAAATAATGGAATGTTACCTGCTGTTGTCTACGGTTATAATACAGAGTCCATTCCTGTTGTTTTAGATTATAAAGAGACGGCAAAAGCTGTTCAGAAGTATGGAAGAACAAGTGTGTTTCAACTTGAAGTTGAAGGGAAGAAAGTGAACGCAGTCATTACTAATGTTCAAAGATGTGCTTTAAAAGGCCATGTAAAGCATGTAGACTTTTTATCGATTAATATGTCTGAAGAGCTTGAAGTCGAAGTACCAGTTGTTGCAGTTGGTGAATCCGCTGGAGTTAAGGTGGGTGGCGTATTAAATCAGCCTGTCCGTGAACTAAAAATTAAAGTAAAACCAGCAGAAATGCCAGATCAAATTGAAGTGGATGTTTCATCATTAGAAATTGGTGATGTTATTTCTGTAAGAGATTTGAATCTGAACTTTGAAATACTAAATGCAGATGAAGATACGTTATTTACTGTCACACCTCCTGGAGTTGCTAAAGATGATACAGCAGGACAAGGTGATACAGAAAATGCTGACATTAAAGCTACAGAAGCACCTGAATCCGAAAATTAACAAATGTATGAGCCCAAAAAGCTCATACATTTTTTTATTTTGTAAATCATAAACAAATACTTCATGTGCTTTCTATTAGTTCTATATGTTAAAATAAGCTCTATTAGTGAATAAAAGGGTGAATAGTATGAAATTAATCGTCGGACTGGGCAATCCAGGAAAACAATATGAGCATACAAGACATAATATAGGGTTTGAATGTATTGAAGCACTTGCAAAAAAATGGGATGCACCGTTAAATCAAATGAAATTCAATGGAATGTATGCTACAGTTCATCGTCCAGAAGGAAAAGTACTTTTATTAAAACCATTAACATATATGAACTTATCTGGCGAGAGTGTTCGACCTATTATGGACTATTTTGATATAGAAATTGAAGATTTAATTGTGATATATGATGATTTAGATTTAGAAACTGGTAAACTTCGATTACGACAAAAAGGAAGTGCTGGTGGACATAATGGAATCAAATCATTAATACAACATTTAGGGACGCAAGAATTTAATAGAATTCGTGTAGGTATTAGTAGACCACCAGCAGGTATGAAAGTTGCTGATTACGTTCTATCAAAGTTTTCAAAAGAAGAAGATCCAATTATTAATGATGCTATAAATAAAACAGTTGATGCAGTTGAAACATCCTTATCTAAAAAGTTTTTAGATGTTATGAATGAATTTAACGCGCAGTAGACAAGTGCATAAAAAAGTGAGATTACGTCTATACTTCTTAGTACATATAGGGATTTGCCGATAGTACTAAAAGGAGGACGATTTCATGGCTGTCAAATATCGTTGTCGACATTGTGAAACTGAAATAGGGACTTTACCTTTTGATGCAGATGAAACTATCCGTAAACTTCATTTGTTTGAAGTTGGAGAAATAGATGATTACATCGAAAAGGATGCAAGTGGCCAAACAACTGTACATTGTATATGTGAATCTTGTGAAGATTCATTAAGACAGTTTCCAGATTACTATGCACTTAAAAAATGGTTACAATAATAAATTACACGCATCTTAAATAAAATTAAGTAGTAGGATAGGAAGACGCTTTGGTACTCGGGTTACGGGGCCAAGGCCTTTTTCTACTTAGTTTAAGAATTAACTTACAAAAGTATTTCCTTCGTCTATATGTCATACTTATAAACGTATACATAAACATTGGGGACGAAAAGTAATGGAAGGGGGTTTTTACTTGGACGTATTACATCAATTATTCTCTCAAGATAAACATATAAATAGTCTTATTCAACAAATGGCAGATGTACAATATGATTCACAATTGATTACTGGATTGACGGGTAGCGCAAGGCCAGTTCTTATTCATTCATTATTTAAAGAATTAAAAAAACCGCTATATATCTTTTCACCTAACCTACTACAAGCACAAAAACTTGTAGATGATTTAACAATTCTATTAGGTGAAGACTATGTCCATTATTACCCGGCAGAAGAGTTTATTGCTGCGGATTTAACGATTTCTTCACCTGAATTACGTGCTGAGCGTATTTCTACTTTAGGACATTTAATAAACAATGACGTAGCTGTTTATGTCATTCCTATAGCAGGTATGAGAAAGATCATGACACCGGTTGAACAATGGAAGTCAAGTTTCCTTAAAGCAGAAGTAGGAGAGGATATAGAAGTAGAAGATTGGTTATCAAAACTTGTATCTATGGGATATACGAGAAGTCAGATGGTTACAACACCTGGTGAGTTTGCTTTACGTGGAGGTATTTTAGATATCTACCCACCGTATGCAGAGTCACCTATTCGTATTGAACTATTTGATACGGAAGTAGATTCCATAAGGGAGTTCTCTGCTGATGATCAACGTTCTATTCAAAAATTACAATCTGTACGGGTTTTACCAGCTACTGATTTACTATTTGATTCAACCCAACGTAATGCTCTAGCTGAAAGGTTAGAAAAGGCATTGGCAACTAGCCTAAAAAAGATCAAGAAAAAAGAAGTCCAAGAAACGCTTTTAGAAAATATCCAATATGATATCGAAATGCTTCGTCAAGGCAACATACCAAACCATATTACAAAGTTTGGGTCGCTACTTTATGAAGTGCCAGCATTTTTGGGTGATTATTTCTCTAAAGACGGTATTGTTCTATTCGATGAGATTGGTCGTATTCAAGAAGTAATGGATGCTTGGGAAAAGGAAGAGGAAGAATGGTTTATATCATTGTTAGAAGATGGGAAAATCGTACATGAAGTGAAACCTTCCTTTTCATTTAAAGAAATAATAGCAATGACCGATCAACAAAAAATCTACTTTGCATTATTTACAAGAACGTTTTCTGGCATTAAGTTTTCAAAAACAATCAATTTTTCTTGTAAGCCAATGCAACAATTCCATGGACAACTTGCAGTTTTACAAAATGAAGTTGAACGGTGGAAGAATGAAAAATTCACTGTTTTATTTATCGGTAATAGTCCCGAGCGTTTGAAGAAAATTCAAAGTACGTTAGAAGATTACAATATTCAAAGTGTAATAGGAACGCCAAAAGATGCAGGAATTTATTTAGTAGAGGGTCAGCTCTCAACGGGCTTTGAGCTACCATTACAAAAACTTGCAGTTGTAACGGATGACGAACTATTTAAACAACAGGCGAAAAAGAAAAAAGCTCGCCCTCAAAAAATGTCGAATGCAGAACGCATTAAAAGCTATACAGAAATAAAACCCGGAGACTATGTTGTACATGTACATCATGGAATTGGGAAGTATATAGGTATTGATACATTAGAAGTAAATGGAACACATAAGGATTATCTTCATATACGTTATCGCGCGGATGATAAATTATACGTCCCTGTTGAACAAATCGATCTAATCCAAAAATATGTTGCCTCTGAAGGAAAAGAGCCTAAGTTACATAAATTAGGTGGCGCAGAGTGGAAAAAGGCAAAAGCGAAAGTATCATCTGCTGTTAAGGACATTGCTGAAGATTTGATAAAGCTATATGCAAAACGAGAAGCGGAAAAAGGATATGCTTTTGCGCCAGATACGGATGAACAACGATCTTTTGAAGAGGCTTTCCCATACGAAGAAACAGAAGACCAATTAAGATCAATTATCGAAGTAAAACGTGATATGGAAAGAGAACGTCCAATGGATCGACTCGTTTGTGGTGACGTTGGTTATGGAAAAACAGAAGTGGCTATTCGTGCGGCATTTAAAGCCATAATGGATGGAAAACAAGTTGCATTTTTAGTACCAACCACTATTTTGGCACAGCAACATTATGAGTCCATTGTTCAACGTTTTGAAGAATATGCAATTAACGTCGGTCTACTAAGCCGTTTTAGAACGAAAAAACAACAAACGGAGACGTTAAAAGGGTTAAAGGAAGGAACAGTTGATATTGTCATTGGTACTCATCGAATATTATCCAAGGATGTCGTGTTCCAAGACTTAGGATTACTTATTGTTGACGAAGAGCAACGATTTGGCGTAACACATAAAGAAAAAATTAAACAGTTAAAAACGAATGTAGACGTCTTAACTTTAACAGCAACACCAATTCCAAGAACGTTACACATGTCGATGGTAGGTGTACGTGATTTATCGGTCATAGAGACACCTCCTCAAAACCGATTCCCTGTACAAACTTATGTAATGGAATTTAACGGTGCGTTAGTTCGTGAAGCAATTGAACGTGAAATGGCAAGAGGTGGACAGACGTTCTATTTGTACAACCGGGTCGAGGATATGACAAGAAAAGTAGAAGAAATTCAAATGCTTGTACCAGAAGCAAGGGTTGGATATGCACATGGTAAAATGACAGAATCCCAACTGGAGTCTATTATCTTAAGCTTCCTAGAAGGAGAATATGACGTTTTAGTCACAACGACAATCATTGAAACAGGTGTAGACATGCCAAATGTGAATACTTTAATTGTTCATGATGCCGATCGAATGGGATTATCTCAGCTTTATCAATTGCGCGGTCGTGTAGGACGCTCAAATCGAATTGCTTATGCATACTTCATGTATCAGCGAGATAAGGTGCTAACAGATGTTGCAGAGCAAAGATTACAGGCAGTTAAAGAGTTTACTGAATTAGGCTCAGGTTTTAAGATTGCCATGCGCGACTTATCTATCCGAGGTGCTGGTAACTTACTAGGTGCTCAGCAACATGGCTTTATTGATTCAGTTGGATTTGATTTGTATTCACAAATGCTTGAAGATGCTATTAAAGAACGCCAAGGGCAAAAACCAGAGGAAAAGGCTGAAATTGAAATTATTCTTCATACCGATGCCTATATTCCAGATTCCTATATACCTGATGGATATCAAAAAATTCAGATGTATAAACGGATTAAATCAATGGATCAAATCGATGATTATAATGAAATTTTTGATGAAATGATTGACCGTTTTGGTAACCCACCAGATGAGACAGTGAGTTTATTACGAATTGCTCGAATGAAAGTTTGGGCTATGGATGCTGGTATTACAGCAATAAAAGAAAAACAAAAAGTGATTTCTATTCATTTTTCAGAAGAAGGTACAGCGAGTGTTGATGGAAGTAAAATTGTTTCAGAATCAATGAAATTTGAACGTGCTGTAGGATTTAGCATGGATGGTCAAAAACTCACTGTAACGATTGACGAAAAGAAATGTGGCAAACATTTACCTTTTGATGTGTTAGAGCAAATGGTAGAAATTATTGCAAAAGCTAAGAAATCACTAGTTAAAAAATAAGGGACAGTAAGTTTTGATCGGTCGAAATGCCTAGAAATTATTGTAGGCAAATTATTTTTTTTCCTTCAAAAATTTATCCTATTCATACACTTTTTGCATACATTGTCCAATTTCTAACCATACTATCAGTGAATCATAAAATTGATACTGAAAGAGAGGCAACATGAATGAAAGCAACAGGAATTGTCCGACGTATTGATGATTTAGGTCGCGTTGTTATTCCGAAAGAAATTAGAAGAACAATGCGCATTCGTGAAGGTGATCCACTTGAAATTTACACTGATCGTGAAGGTGAAGTTATTCTAAAAAAATATTCACCCATAAATGATTTAGGAGAGTTTGCAAAAGAGTATGTAGAATCCCTTTATGAAACAATTGGTACTCCTGCATTAATTAGTGACCGTGATGAAATAATTGCTGTAGCAGGTGTATCTAAGAAGGATTATGTAAATAGACGACTATCCCCATTTGCTGAAGATTTTATGAAACAACGATCTGTTGTTTTAGAAAAGAATGAGGATAATTTAGAATTAGTACCTGGTCAATTTGAACAGGTGAAATCTTATTGCGTAGCACCTATTATTTCAAATGGTGATACAATCGGTGCTGTCTATTTAATATCAAAAGTACACTTCTTAACAGATGTTGAACAGAAAGCAGCCGAAACTGCTGCAAATTTCCTAGCAAAACAAATGGAAAACTAACATAAGTGGCCGACTCAAATAATATGAGATCGGCCTACTTTTTTGCTTTTAAACACGAGAAAAAATGTTAGTTCAAATCCTCAGGAAATTTATAATTCTGTTATAATTGCGCTAAAGTGTTTTAAGAAAGAGGAAATTACAATGTCTAGTAATTTTGGAATGAAAGGATATATGAAAGGGGCTTTAATCCTTACGATAGCAGCTATTCTCGTAAAGGTACTCAGTGCGATTTATCGTGTTCCTTTTCAAAATTTAGTAGGTGACCAAGGGTTTTATATATATCAACAAGTGTATCCTTTTATTTCGTTTTTCGTCGTTTGGACGTCAGGTGGATTTGCAGTTGCCATTTCAAAAATGTTAGCGGATTTAGATATAAGTCAAGATACGAAACTACAAAAGCATTTTGTTGCTAGTACAATCTTTAAGTATTTATCGTTACTTTCATTAGTATTCTTTGTTTTCTTGTTTTTTGGAGCAGAATGGTTAGCAAACTTAATGGGGGATGGAAATTTAGCCATACTCATTAAATCAGGCTCCTTTGTTGCATTATTTATGCCAATGTTAGCGCTGATGAAAGGAATATTTCAATCCCGAGGAGAAATGGCACCTGTTGCATATGCACAAGTATTTGAACAAGCAATACGTGTATCATTGATCTTAATTGGAACGTTTATAATTATGAAAACTTCACAATCACTTTATATGGCAGGAAATATGGCTGTTTTAGGGACAGTTTTTGGTGAGATTGCTGGAGTTCTTTTGCTGTATAACATTTTAAAAAGAAAATTACCTCGACGAGAGGTTCAAAAGATTAAACTTAAAAAATGGCCGATCATTAAAGAAGTAACACTATTAAGTATTAGTGTAAGTATGAGTAGTTTATTAATTTTAACTATGCAGTTAGTCGATTCATTTACAATTTACTCATTAATGGTAAGTCATGGTATGGAAGAAACAGTAGCCCAAGTGCAGAAGGGGATATATGACCGAGGTCAGCCACTTGTTCAATTAGGAATTGTGATTGCTTCGTCGTTATCTCTTGCTGTAGTCCCTCTCGTTGCACATCATATGAAAAAAAGTGGTGGGCGAAGTGCAACGCCATTTATTCAGCTTACATACAGAAGCTCATTAATGTTTGGGGTAGCAGCATCACTAGGACTAGTAATTGTCATGCCCTATGTAAATACGATGTTGTTTAAAACGGATGATTTATCCCACGTTTTAATGGTAATTGCATTGCAAATTATTCCGTTATCGATCATATTAACTCTTACTGCCATTCTACAAGGTATGGGAAAGCTAAAAATGCCTGCTATCATCATTTTAGGTTCATTGGTAGTAAAAGGGATAGGAAATGTTATTTTAGTTCCGCATTTGAATGTACTTGGTGCTTCTATTGCTAGCGATTTAAGTTTATATTTATGTGCATTATTATTAATTGTTTATCTAAAAAAGTTAACGTCAATCCATTTGGCGCAAATAGGATTTTACATAAAGCTATTTACGGCATGTTTAACGATGACCGTAGTTGTATTTGTGGTGGAGCGTATATTACAACTATTTGATGTGTTAATTGATTCAACTAGAGTTGAAGCTCTTCTATTTGGTATGTGTTTAATAGGAATTGGTGCATTTGTGTTTTTAACGGTAGTAGGGAAAACGAGATTATTAGCAGAGAAAGAATGGTTTTTAATTCCCTTTGGTCGAAGAATGGCCGTTTATCAATTATGGTTAAATAAGAGAAAGTAGGTAGGTTAGATGAATCCAATTACTGTGATTGGCCTTGGAGCAGGTGATATTAATCAGCTACCTTTAGGCGTTTATAAGAAGTTAAAAGCAATGGATAAAGTTTATGTACGAACAAAAGATCATCCAGTGATATCTGAATTAGAACAACAAGAAGGGGTCTCCTTCGAAAGCTTTGATAAAATCTATGAAAAACATGATACTTTTCAACCTGTCTATGAGGAGATTGTTGATATATTAATTCAAGAGTCAAAGAAACAGGAAGTAATCTATGCTGTGCCTGGACACCCTTTAGTGGCAGAACAGACTGTGCAATTGTTAATTGCTGCCGAACAAAATGGAGAAGTAAAGCTTCAAATCGAAGGTGGGCAAAGCTTTTTAGATTCAACTTTTGCATCATTAAAAATTGATCCAATTGAAGGATTTCAACTATTTGATGGAACGAACCTCTCTATCCACGATGTAAATATGAGAGCACATCTATTAATCGCGCAAGTATATGATGCGTATAGTGCATCGGAAGTGAAGTTAACATTAATGGAGAAGTATAACGATGATTATCCTGTTACAGTTGTAACAGCAGCAGGTTCTTCATCAGAACAGTTAAAAACAGTCCCTTTATATGAACTCGATCAAGTAGTAGAAGTAAATAATTTAACTACAATTTATGTGCCACCAGTAAACAGTTTAGAAGAAGCGTTAAAAGATTGGACAACTTTCCGTAGTATTATTTCAACATTGCGAGGTCCTAATGGCTGTCCGTGGGATAAAGAACAAACACATGAAAGCCTGAAGAAATACTTAATAGAGGAAGCACATGAATTTCTTGCAGCTGTCGATGAAGAAGATGATTTCGGAATGGTCGAAGAATTAGGTGACATTCTTTTACAAGTATTTTTACATGCGCAGATTGGTGAAGATGATGGCTATTTCAACTTAGAAGAGATTCTTGCATCAATAAGTGAGAAAATGATCCGTCGCCATCCCCATGTATTCGGAGACGTGTCAGTAAATGATTCAGAAGAAGTTGTTGCTAACTGGCAAGAGATTAAAAGGTTAGAAAAGGGCGAACAAGAAGGTTCTATTCTTAAAGATGAATACCGGGCAAGTTCATCCTTACAAACAAGTTTCAATTATCAAAAGAAAGCAGCTACGGTTGGATTTGACTGGCCAAATGCAGAAGATGTTTGGATAAAGTTCGAAGAGGAATGGCAAGAATTTAGAGAGGAAATTGAAAATGGTTCAGCGAAAACTCGCATAGATGAGTTTGGTGATGTATTATTTACATTAGTAAATATTGCTAGATTTTATAAAATATCACCAGAAGAAGCGATGATTCATGCCAATGAAAAGTTCTCTAGAAGATTTCAATATGTTGAGAGTAAAGTAAAACAAAGTGAGAAATCCTTTAGTGATTTTACATTAGCACAATTAGATGAATTCTGGGATGAAGCAAAGAGACATGAAAAGGGGTAGTTGAATTGCGTTTAGATAAATTTTTAAAAGTATCACGTTTAATTAAACGTCGAACATTAGCAAAAGAAGTAGCAGAGCAAGGGCGAATTACTATTAATAGCAAAGTTGCAAAAGCTAGTAGTTCAGTAAAAATTGGTGATGAATTAGCTATTCGCTTTGGACAAAAGGTAGTAACTGCTCGAGTAGAAGATTTACGAGAAAATGTTCGTAAAGAAGAAGCTGCTAAGTTATTTACAATTTTAAAAGAAGAAAAGCTTGACCAAATTGAACCACAATTTATCGATGATGAAGAGTAAGTATAAAAAATTCTCGTAACTAACTAAAAGAAAATATAAAAATTATTAGCATGAACAACATTTTGTTGTCATGCTTTTTTCTTTTAGAGCATAAAGTGAAAAGAAAGAATCACTAAAGGAGGAAGAATATGACACTACATCAAGAAAGTAATCGTTATAGTATTTCCACAGGAGATCATCTTTTGACAGTGCGTAACAAAAAGAGAATGGACATGACTGCAGTTAAGGAAATTGAGCGTTTTGATCAAGAGGAATTTTACGTAAAAACTTCACAAGGAAACCTGCTTATTCGTGGTGAGGAATTAAAAATTGTACATCTAGATGTTGATAAGGGATTATTAACTTTAGAAGGCAATGTAAAACTTCTACAATATGATGACGAAGAAAATGGGTTATCAAAAGGCTTCCTCCATAAATTGTTTGGATGACGGTTAGTCAACAATTTGTAAGCATTTTAATAATGATGGCAAGTGGCGTTCTAGTAGGCGCAGTTATAGATTGTTTGCGTGTTACCATCGACGCCGTGTCACCAAAATCATTTTTAAAGCGGTTTACAATTGGAATAGAACTTGTCATATGGGCACTTTTAGGTGCTCTGACTTTTTATATTTTATATATAATAAAGGGTGGAGAATGGCGTTTAGTTGACCCAATTGCTCAAGTTTCGGGCATCCTATTGTATGAGTCTATGTTCCAACCAGTTTTCCGTTTCCTAGGAAAAATTGTTCTTTATGTAGTTTTTAAGCCAATAATCTTCATTTTTAAATTCATTATATCAATTATTAAAAGAATTCTTTTAATAATTGTGAGAATTATTCTATTCATCTTAAGTCCCTTTCGAAAATTATTTGGAAAATGGTATTCTAAATTTCACTCAAAATTTGGTAAGTACATCTTTAAAAAAAGCTAGTATAACAGTATAATTAAAGATACAGAAGAATTCGGAGGTGACGGATATGGCCAAGCGTCATAGGCAGCATGAAAAACAAAATACTGTACGTACGCTTCACAATGACTATGTCCGTACAACAGAAGAAGAACTTAAATTTACAAATCGGCAGAAAATACTTTTCCGTAGAAGATTAGTAGCCTTTGGTGTTTTTGCAATAATCGTTTTGTTTTTCCTTGTAAGTACAATCTTTTCTCAAGATCAAAGAATTACAAAAAAAGAACAAGAGAAAGCAGATGTCCTTGCAGAGTTAGAACAAGTTAAAGAACAACAAAGAATGTTAAATTTACAGATTACAAAGCTTGAAGATGATGACTATATCGCTAAACTTGCTAGAAAAGAATATTTCCTTTCAGATGAAGGAGAAATTATCTTTACAATTCCTGACAAAGAAGACGAATAAAACAGGTTTGGTAAGTTGAAAAATACAATGAAAAATTATAAGACACAGAAAAAAATTATTTATTTTAGTATACAGTAAAAAGAGTTGTCTTGTTGACACTCTTTTTTTGTTAGCTATAATAAAGAGAAACGAGCGATTTTTTTGCACGTTCATTATTTAGATTACATGGCGAGTTTCGCCGCTTAAATTTTAAGGAGGATCATTTTTTTTATGTCAATTGAAGTAGGCAGCAAAGTACAAGGTAAAGTAACAGGAATCACAAATTTTGGAGCATTCGTTGAGCTGCCAGACGGCAAAACGGGCTTAGTTCACATAAGTGAAGTTGCGGATAACTATGTAAAAGACATCAACGAACATTTAAAAGTTGGCGATGTAGTTGAAGTGAAAGTGATGAATGTTGAAGCTGACGGGAAAATCGGTTTATCGATCCGTAAGGCAAAGCCTCAACCAGAAAGACCTGAACGACCACAACGTCCACGTCGCGATAATAGCAATCGTTCAAATGATCGTAATCAACACCAAGCAAAAGAAAGTTTTGAGCAAAAAATGGCACGATTCCTAAAAGATAGTGATGAACGTCTTTCAACTCTAAAACGTGCGACTGAATCAAAACGAGGTGGCCGTGGAGCTAGAAGAGGATAATTTGCTGTCTATTTGAACGCGTAGAAAAAGTGTACGATAGATTCATAATTATAAAAGGATGACTCGAATTACGAGTCATCCTTTTATGTGCGACGGGCAGTTGCACCATGTGCAATAACAGCACAGGATAAACTGTTAAAGGTTGGAGGATGTTACTGAGGTAATAACAACTCCCG
>NZ_OBQC01000010.1 GCF_900220965.1 Ureibacillus acetophenoni
GATCCCTCAAAGACGATGAGGTAGATAGGTTCGAGGTGGAAGTGTGGTGACACATGGAGCTGACGAATACTAATCGATCGAGGACTTAACCAAAACAAACTTGAACGCTTTCAATGTCTTTATCCAGTTTTGAGAGAACGAACTCTCAATTGAATAAGTGAAGTGATGATGGCAAAGAGGTCACACCCGTTCCCATACCGAACACGGAAGTTAAGCTCTTTAGCGCCGATGGTAGTTGGGGGCTTCCCCCTGTGAGAGTAGGACGTCGCTTCGCTTGTTTTTTTCGTGGAGGATTAGCTCAGCTGGGAGAGCACCTGCCTTACAAGCAGGGGGTCGGCGGTTCGAGCCCGTCATCCTCCACCATATATGCCGGTGTAGCTCAGTTGGTAGAGCAACTGACTTGTAATCAGTAGGTCGTGGGTTCGACTCCTATCGCCGGCATCATTACTTGGAGGGGTAGCGAAGTGGCTAAACGCGGCGGACTGTAAATCCGCTCCTTCGGGTTCGGCGGTTCGAATCCGTCCCCCTCCACCATTTTATGAGCCATTAGCTCAGTGGTAGAGCATCTGACTTTTAATCAGAGGGTCGAAGGTTCAAGTCCTTCATGGCTCATCTTAATAATGAAACATTTAAGCGGGTGTGGCGGAATTGGCAGACGCACTAGACTTAGGATCTAGCGCCGCAAGGCGTGGGGGTTCGACTCCCTTCACCCGCATTAGTTTTAAAACACATGCGGAAGTAGTTCAGTGGTAGAACACCACCTTGCCAAGGTGGGGGTCGCGGGTTCGAACCCCGTCTTCCGCTTCCAATGTGCCGGGGTGGCGGAACTGGCAGACGCACAGGACTTAAAATCCTGCGGTAGGTGACTACCGTACCGGTTCGATTCCGGTCCTCGGCACCATTTAAAATAACATATTTATTATGCGCCCGTAGCTCAATTGGATAGAGCGTCTGACTACGGATCAGAAGGTTGTGGGTTCGACTCCTGCCGGGCGCGCCATATTTACGGGAAGTAGCTCAGCTTGGTAGAGCACTTGGTTTGGGACCAAGGGGTCGCAGGTTCGAATCCTGTCTTCCCGACCATGAAGTTGTATATAATTGAAATAATTATTATGGGGCCTTAGCTCAGCTGGGAGAGCGCCTGCCTTGCACGCAGGAGGTCAGCGGTTCGATCCCGCTAGGCTCCACCATATAATAACGGAGGCGTACCCAAGTGGCTGAAGGGATCGGTCTTGAAAACCGACAGGCGGGTTAAACCGTGCGTGGGTTCAAATCCTACCGCCTCCGCCATTTTTATTAAATTTAATATTATTTTATTATCGCGGGGTGGAGCAGTGGTAGCTCGTCGGGCTCATAACCCGAAGGTCGCAGGTTCAAATCCTGTCCCCGCAACCAAATGGTCCCGTGGTGTAGCGGTTAACATGCCTGCCTGTCACGCAGGAGATCGCCGGTTCGATCCCGGTCGGGACCGCCATTTATATAAAAAATTGTGGGTCTGTAGCTCAGTTGGTAGAGCATTTGACTGAAGCTCAAAGTGTCGGCGGTTCGATTCCGTCCGGACCCACCATTTGCGGGTGTAGTTTAATGGTAAAACCTCAGCCTTCCAAGCTGATGTCGTGAGTTCGATTCTCATCACCCGCTCCATACATACATAAGTGGGCCTATAGCTCAGCTGGTTAGAGCGCACGCCTGATAAGCGTGAGGTCGATGGTTCAAGTCCATTTAGGCCCACCATATAAGTTTATTCCGAAGTAGCTCAGTGGTAGAGCAACCGGCTGTTAACCGGTTGGTCGTAGGTTCGAGTCCTACCTTCGGAGCCACGGCCCGTTGGTCAAGTGGTTAAGACACCGCCCTTTCACGGCGGTAACACGGGTTCGAATCCCGTACGGGTCATAAGTAAAAAAACACGACAGCATATCGACTGTCGTGTTTTTTTTATTTAGAGACTACTTAAACTGTCACTAGAACATGAATAACTTGTATCAAGAGATTGGGTTATTGGAGTTTCAACTAAAAAAGACGATAATCTATACTAATTAAAAATCTAAACTCTAAAAGAAAAGCTTAATTAACCTATCTAAAGGGTTAATTAAGCTTTTTTATTGTTCTTGAGATTGATTCTACGGGACTAAAAAATCACAAAAATTGTTCTCGAGATCGGTGCTCAAATAACTTTTAGAATATTAATGAATTTGCAGTATTACAACTTCTTGTTTTAGTGTTTTTAGAAAGATTAAGAACATTTCACGTTTAGTGTATTTATTTTTAATAATCTACAGTGCAAATCATTGAATATTGTAGTAATTGTATACATTTTTAGAGTTTTTATCGGCTTAATATTCTCTCGGAGTTTGTTAATGATCTGTAATTAATAGTTATATCAGGGTAATACGAGGGTAATAATTTTCCCCTATACTAATCCAAGTGAAAGTCGTTAGGAAGCGATGAAATGATAGAACGAATTATTTCAGTACAGTACTAATTGACAAGTAAATAGAAGGGAGAATATTAGATGAAAAAACGCATTAGTTCCATATTTTTGACAGCTACGATTTCTTTAACTTCGTTAGTTCCTGCGAATGCGCTGGCCAATGAAAAAGCAGAAATCGGTCCATGGATGAACACACAGCTGTCTGCTGAGGAACGTACAGAGTTACTTCTCGATGAGATGACGATGGAACAGAAGATTCAGCAAATCGCCATCTCGCGCTTTAATGAGAACAACACAGGTGATCCGGTTGTTATCAAAAGGGGCGGTACTAGTAAGTATCAAAACGGAGAATTTGCTCCAGAAGGTACTCTGCCTGGGTGTGATTGGCAGGATACTGGTCGTCAAATCCGTGGAATTGAGGAATTAGGAATTCCTACAGTCCGTATGACTAACGGTGGTACGGGTGTAAAAGGTGGATCATGTGGTAATGACCCGCTGGCAACAGGATTGCCATCTACTCCGGCATTAGCCGCAACTTTCGACCGTGAGCTGAACTATGAGGCTGGTCGAATTCTTGGCGAAGAAACTCGTGCCTTCGCGCATCACGTGTTGCTTGGGCCGGGCATGAACTTAATACGTCACCCGTACGGTGGCCGTAACTATGAATACTTTAGTGAGGATCCGTACTTAACGGGTACACTAGCGACTGAGCAAGTCAAAGGTATTCAGGCTCAAGGAGTTCAGGCCCAGCTTAAGCATTTGGCTGGTAACGAGCAAGAAACTGAGCGATGGACAATGGGTGTACAAGTTCCATCTCAAGCAATGAACGAGTTGTACATGTTGCCTTTCGAAATGACTGTCAAAGATGCTGACCCAGCTTCAGTGATGTGTTCATTCCCGGATGTTAACGGTACTTATGCTTGTGATAGCTCTGAATTACTACAAGATGCCCTACGTGGTAACTGGGGATTTGATGGTTACGTTATGAGTGACCGTCGTGCAATTCACGACACAGTTGCTGCCATCAAGGCAGGTACGAATGTTGAGTTAGACTGGGCACCACAGTACTACACTGAAGAAAAAATCCAGGATGCACTTGATTCTGGTGCAGTAACAGAGGAAGACATTGACAATCTTCTTCGTCCACGCTACATCAAGATGATTGAGTACGGACATATGGATGAGCCTTACGATAAATTCATGCCTGAAATTTTCGATCCGATTGCAAACGGTGCAAGCGCACGGAAGATGGCTGAGGAAGGTTCTGTACTGTTAAAGAACGATAACTTCCTACCATTGGACGGCGAGCCAGAGACTATAGCACTAATCGGCCTTGAGTGGTTCGGTGAAGAGGCAAAAATGTCTCCACGTTCTGTACGAGACAATAACGAGAACGTAAATGCTCCTTACACGGTTACTCCGCAAGAAGGATTAGAAAATGTTATCGAAGAGCTAGGCTACGACACTGAAGTAACTTATAACGATGGTCGTGACCCAGAGGCTGCTGCTAAGCTTGCTGCTGAGTCTGATGTCGTGTTACTAATGATTGGTGACAACCCACATGAGACTGTGGACCGCGATACGCTTGGTTTCCCAGCCATCGACCTTGACGAACATAAGGACCGTGAAGACTGGGTAGAGCAGGAACCGCTAATCGATGCAGTTCTAGAAGCCAATGCGGAGAACACAGCTGTAGTTCTGAAGACTTCTGGTACGGTACTTATGCCTTGGTTGGATGAGGTACCTGCAGTACTTCAAGCTTGGTACCCAGGTATGGAGGATGGTAATGCAGTAGCAAACCTGCTTTACGGTAAAGTGAATCCTTCTGGTAAATTACCTATGACGTGGGGTGCTACTGAGCGTGAAGCTGCCTTCGCTACGGAAGAGCAGTTCCCTGGAACTCGTCAAGATACTGGTAAGCCAGGTGGACCAGGCCCTTACGGTGACGGTTCCGATCAGCTAATTGCTAAATACACAGAGGGTCTAGAAATGGGTTATCGCTGGTACGAGGCAAACGATGTAGAGCCGATTTTCCCATTCGGTTATGGCCTGTCGTACACGACTTTCGAGTATGAAGACCTTAAAGTTAAGAAAGTCCGTGGTGGCAATGGTAACAACAGCTCGTTGGCTGGTATTGACGTTTCCTTCACGATTACGAACACTGGTGATGTTGCTGGTAAGGAGGCAGCACAGGTTTATCTGACTCTACCGAACGAGGCCGGACAGCCTACTAAGCGTCTTGTTAACTTCGAGAAGGTTTACCTTGAGCCTGGTGAGAGCGAGCGTGTGACTGTGCGTATTAACCATGCTGACTCTAACCATCCGTTCTCTTACTTTATTCCAGAAGAGCCAGACAACCTAGCGAACTGGGCTGATGGTGAGTGGGCTACTGTTGACGGAAAGTACCGCGTTCACGTTGGTGGTTCCTCTGCAGATACTCCATTGGAAAAGGATGTCCCTCTGAACTTTAAAGACGGCAAGAACAAGGGAAAAGGAAACAATGGAAAAAATAACGGGAACAACAAATCCTAATGATAGGCTTCTATCAAGGGGATGATATTGGCGACCCTATTTAGGTCGTAAGGTATCCCTAATATAGTGAGCCCGCGGGCCTCGGCGTGAATCGTTGAGCTCGCGGGCTCACCATTATTCTGGATACTTTTATTGATGAGGAAAGTGGGCAAAAAAGACAAAGAAGGATGTGAAAACTTTGATGAAGGGATTCGTTCAGAAAAGAAGACGAGGTCAGACTCAATTTTGGTGGATAGCCATTGGGCTTGCGGTACTATTATCTGCATGCGCAGTTAAGGGACCTGATCAGTCCGTTGGAAACGATAATGCCGTGGAACCTGCCACGTCCGGTCAAGGCGACTGGCAGGTTCCGGGTTTGGTGGATCAATCCGGTAAACCGATTGATGTACCGATGCCTATTCCAGCCACGGGCAAGACCCTTGACGTTACGGACTTTGGGGCAGATCCGAGTCCAGATTCACTTGATGATGCAAAAGCTATTCGGGCAGCATTAGAAGCAGCAGAACCAGGAGATGAGGTCGTACTACCAGCCGGCACATATGACCTGCGCTCTACTGATCCGGCAGACGAGTCGGCAAACATTGTGTTGCGCAACGGCGTGGACTTGCGCGGAGAAGACCAGGAGAGAACGGTGTTGCTGACCTCCTTTGACGGCGAAGATGACAGTCGGGTAATCCGTGGCTCCGGCGTCCACGATGTCATTGTCGCTGATTTCACTATCACTTCCCGTCACAATGGTCCACTCGGAGAAAATCCCGACGATGGTAACATGGGTGGAGGTCCGATGTACGGGGTCTACATCGGAACCGACAAAGGACAGCCTAGCTCCCAGGTTCTGGTGAAGAACCTGAGCATCAGCATGTTCGAACGCCATGGCATCTCTGTCAAAGCTAGCCGGGAAGTGACCCTCTCTGGTAATTACATTAGTGGGGCAACTGCTGTTGGCCCGGGCGGACAGGGCTACGGCATCGCTATCGAGGGTTCAAGGGATCAACATGATCCAGATGCCATCAACGATTCTAGGCACAACGTTGTCATCGACAATACATTTGATGGTAGGCATCTTCGACATGCCATACTACTGCAGTTTCCTACGCATAATAATCTTGTGGCGGACAATACCATTGTCGGTAGTCACCTCGATGCCATTGACTTACATGGTGAAGGTGAATATCTGAATGAAATCCGCGACAACACAATCGTTGGTGGTCAGAGGGCGGGCATCGCTCTGGGCAATTCCGGAGGTTCTAAGAACAAGCACGACGCCTCAGGATCTGGGAATTGGGTGCATTCCAACACCCTGATAGGAAATCGTCAGGGAATCCTCGTCATACTAGGAACTCCTGATACTCTCATCGAGAATAACAATATTTTTGCAAGGGAGGATTCAAAGGCTGGCATTGAGGTACGAAATGCGCCGGGCACGAAGTTGCAAAGGAATCATATCACTGGAGGATCTGACGGGTTCTGGGCAATCCGCCTTAGTGAGGACAGTGGTAATGGCGGACGAGGAAATGGAATCCCTAGAGGCATCCAAATAGAGTCCAATGTCATCCGAAACTCCGCCAATGGTATTAGGATTGATGCAGGTGACGACCTTAATGTGGTGGATAATATCGTTAATGAGATCGACGGCGAGGAGCTAAAAGTGGCCAACGAGGTCAAGGTGAAACAGTTCGCCCAGTAGGTTTAGTTCTGTAATAAAATATGGTTGAGGCCAAATAAAAACGCCCCGTAGAATTGGTAAGGATATCATTTTAACTTAGAGAATGCTTAATTAACCTTCCAAAGTTAATTAAGCATTTTTTATTGCTCGAGATCAGTTTTCATGGAAAAAGAACTTAAAACTAGCAATCTTTTAGAAAAGAAAATTTCAATTAATTTACAAAGTTTTATACACTGTATCAGTTATAATTAAGATAATGTGATGATTTGTAAGTATTGGAATCATCCATCCAAACAAATTATCCTGCATCCTAAAGAGAATGAGAGATTGCTATGGTTAGTAATGAATTAATACATAAACGGAATTCCATACTACTACTAATAATAAGTATTTTTTATTTTATACATATAACAATCAATATATTGGTTGAAGGTTTGGAAAGTATATTTCCACCATCTTATCTTTTTATCGTATTGGGTGCGATTCTGACAATCTTCATCTACAAAAGAGTAAACCCAAAGATTACAATGTATATAATCGTCAGCAGTGTGTATATTTATTTTTACTTTTTACTAAATGATTCTCCGTACTTGGTAAATTATCTTTTCATGTGGTTAGCTCTACCGCTTTGTGCTATCTATTTAAATTCGCGAGTGGTTGTGTTAGCCGGTATTGCTTCATTCGTTCTTACATATTACGCGTTCTTTTACCTTCATGAAGAGTTATTCCCAAATGTCGTTCAGGGAGATTTTATTTTTCTAGTAATGTTTGGAGTTATGGTTACGAGCTTGCTATTATTTTTTATTCGAAAAATTAATGAGGCAAATGATAAACTCCAGGCACTTGCGTATCTCGATCCTTTAACTGGGGTGGCGAATCGGTTGTTGCTAAAGGAAAAATTTAATTTTCTAAAGACGACAAAGATCAAATCCATCGCACTCGTGTTCATTGACATGAATGGTTTTAAAACAGTGAACGATACGTATGGTCATGAAATGGGCGATCAATTGTTGGAGGAAATCGCCTCAAGGTTAAAAAGTGAAGTGAGAGACACAGATTTACTATGCCGTTTAGGTGGCGATGAATTTGTCATACTATTCTCGAATCTTGACAATGCAAATCTCGACATCGTAAAAAATCGAATCCAGAGTACCCTGGAAACACCAATGTTCCTAAATCAACAAACAATCAATGTTTCCGCTAGTATAGGAACTTACTACACAACAGATATTTCACAGGCGGTACTAGAAACGATGCTGAAAGAGGCTGATAAAGCGATGTATAAGGCGAAGGGGAGAGATTTGAAATACGAAGGTGGGGCAGTTACATTGTCCTAATTACCAAATTTGTATGAGATATTAGCATGTCCCATCTGATAAGTGTAGAAATCATAAATTTTTCGAAAACAAGAATTAAAAATGCTTAATTAACCTTTCAAAGGTTTAATTAAGCATTTTTTACTGAGCTGACCTTTATTTTGATATCTTATGGAATTCATTCACATAGTTTGCAGCTTGAGCCCCTGAAATCTTTCCAAATACTGCGCCGGACATTAAACCAGAACCTCCAGGATAGTTTTTATAGAAGATTCCGCCAACCATTTCTCCAGCTGCGAATAGACCTTTGATTGGTTCTTCATCTTTATTTAATACCTCACCGTTTTTGTTAACATGCAGACCACCAAAGGCAAATGTAATACCGCAAGTAACAGGGAAGGCATAGAATGGACCTTGTTCAATTTTCATTGCCCAGTTTGTTTTCGGAGGAGTAATTCCTTTTGTTCCTTTTCCATCTTTAACAGAAGGGTTGTATTCACCGTCTTGTACGGCATTGTTATACTCCTCGATTGTTTTAATAAATTGCTCTTTGTTTACAGGTAATTTTTCTACTAACTCAGCTAGTGTATCCGCTTCATAGAAAGTAGCTTCTTCTAAATTATATTCTTTACGTAGAAGAGGGCGAACTTGAGCATCAAAAATTTGATATGCAACATGTCCTGGTTGCTTTAACACTTCGCGTCCATATTTTGCGTACGTATAGTTTCTAAAATCCGCACCTTCATCAACAAAGCGATTTCCGTCATTATTTAACATAATTCCAAGAGGGTAGGAGTGCTTTTTGAAAATATCGCCTGGTTTTGTAAAGTCTCCAACCTTAGGTGCGTTGAAGTCTGTACCGATTGAATGGCATCCATCCCATTCACCAAATTTTTGTGCTCCAACTTCAAGTGCCATTTCAATTCCATCACCAGTATTAAATTCTGTTCCTCGAACGATCGCAGCTTCCCATTCAGTGCCTAAATATTTTGAACGCAAGTTTTTGTTCGCTTCGAAACTACCACATGCTAACACAACACTTTTTGCTTCAACAGTGACTTCTTCACCTTGGCGAAGTACTTTAACGCCTGTAATTTGATCATCGTTTACTTGTAGTTTAGTAGCTTGCGATTCATACCAAATATCAATTTCTAATTCTTTGGCACGTTTAAATAATTGTTTCATCAAGCCAATACCTTTATCTTTTGTTTTAACCGGAAGTCCACCCCAGAAGTGAATTTTTCCGTCTTGTTTAAAGGATTGGTTATCATAGTTCAGTTCAAATTCAACCCCATTTTCTCTCATCCAAACAATCGTTTCATAAGATTTTGTAGTTAACTGATTGGCCAATTCAGGATGACTTTGCCCATCTGTCACTCTCATTAAATCTTCATAATAATCAGAAGCACTATACTCTGGCATTACAATTTTGTCAGCTTCATCATCTTGTAACGCAGGAATGACTTTTCGAATATCTTTTAGCTCATTATATGCAAAACGAATAGCACCATCTGTAAAATAGGAATTACCACCACTTTTATGTTCGGGACCTTTTTCAAGTACAAGTACATTAGACCCATTTTCTTTTGCAGAAATGGCAGCACATAAAGCGGCGTTTCCTGCCCCAACAACGACAACATCATAACTTTTAGTCATAATCAATTCCTCCACCTATAGTAATATTTACAATATTCTTAAAAATAATATAATTGAAATTAATAAATTAATAAAATACTGAAAATCGATACTCATCGATAGAAAATTTCTATAACTTGAATGGAGCTACTGCCTATGGATGAAAAGGACTGGCGTATTCTGCAAATGGTTTATGAAGAAAGAAATATTACAAAAGCTGCGGAACAACTATATATATCACAACCTTCCCTTACTTATCGAATTCAACAACTCGAGCAAGAGCTAGGAGTAAAAATTTTATCGAGAAGAAAAAGAGGAGTCGATTTTACCGTAGAAGGGGAGTACCTTGTACAATATGCGATTAGTATGCTCCATCGATTAAATGAACTGAAGGACTACTTAGCGAATTTAAATGGAAAAATTAAAGGAACGCTACGTCTAGGAGTCTCTCAAACGTATGCACGTTATAAGCTGCCAGTCATTTTGTCAGAGTTTTTAAGTGAATATCCTGAGGTGGATATTAAACTTAAATCTGGTTTTAGTTATGAAGTCATTCAAATGATTAATAAGGAAGAAACGAATATTGGAATTGTACGGGATACTTATGACTGGAAGGGACCGAAAATCTTACTAGACAAAGAAAAAATTTATATTGTTTCAAAAGAAGAGATTGAGCTAAGTGATTTGCCTAACTTAAGAAGAATTCATTACAATACAGATCTTTCACTCAAGAACGTCATTGATACGTGGTGGAAAGGAACGTTTGAAGCCCCACCAAAAATTACGATGGAAGTGGATTTAATAGATACATGCCGAGAGATGGTGGAAAATGGGTTAGGGTATGCCTTTTTACCGGAAATTTGTTTAAAAGGCTATGAACATTTAAAAAAATATGAGCTTACTTTAGAAGGGCAACAGCTGGTTAGAAATACCTGGTTAATATTCAATGAACATTCTTTGGATCTTTCAGTAGTAAAAGCCTTTATTAAATTTATGAAAAATGATGATTGTATTTAAAATAGCTTGGATCAACTAAAACATCTGTGCCAGGGAGAAGGATGATGAAAAAATCCCGATTTGTAACATTAAAAGTAAAAATACTCGGTTTAGTAATTCTATTAATTAGTCTCATTATTGCTTCATTAACTTTGATGTTTATCTATATACAACTAAATGAAGATAAAGTAAAAGCAGAGAAACTATCTTTACAAACAGCAAAAGCCCTATCATACATGCCTGCACTCCACGAAAGCTATCAATTAAATCGGGACAATAAAAGTCTGGATCAATTCATAGAACATGTAAAGTCTGAGGTTGAACCAATGACATTCTTTATTCAAAACCGAGATGGTTCAATTTTGGCATGGTCAGATGATAAGGATAGAAATCGAACATTCAACATAGAAGAAAGTAGTAATGCTTTAATTTTTGGAAGTTATTATGTGATCCAAACGAAGGAAGACGATAAAACCTTTATAAAAGCAGTTGCCCCTATAAAGGTTGATTATGGAGATTACTATAAAATCGAAGGAGCAGTTGTCGTACTATTTGATTTAGCTAATCTCTACTCATCCATTTGGGATTCCGTTAAGAAAGTGCTAAATGTGTCTTTGATTACTTTACTAATTGGAATTATTGGTAGTTATCTACTTTCAAACAGTATTCGTAAGGACACGTTAAATTTAGAACCCTATGAAATTGCTACAATGTTCAGAGAGAGAAATGCAATTTTGCAGTCCGTAAAGGAAGGAATTCTAGCAGTAGATAAGGATGGATGGATTACAATGATGAATTCATCGGCCCATTATTTATTAGATATCGAAAACCAAGCAGAGGGCATGAAACTTTCAAATGTCATAGAATCGAACGAATTACTAGAGATCATTAGTAGCAACGAAAAGTCTGTAAATGTTGAAATGCAATACAATGAGAAAATAATGATCATTAATACACAGCCGATAGTAGAAGATGGAATGAGGATTGGTACTGTTGCTTCTTTTCGTGACAGAACAGAAATTAAACATATGATTGATGCACTATCCGAAGTAAAACAATACTCGGATGATTTAAGAGCCCAATCCCATGAATATTCCAATAAACTCTATGCGATTTTAGGGCTTCTTCAACTGAATAAAAAAGAAGAGGCAATTGAATTAATTAAAAGTGAAACACAATTATATACAATCAATGAAGATTTAATATTTACAAAGATTCAAGATGAAAGAGTACAAGCAATCTTATTGGGGAAAATTGCTCAGGCATCTGAAAAGAAAATTGAGTTTGTTATTGATGAAGAAAGCACACTTACTCAAATACCTCAAGAGATCCCAACATCTTCCCTTATTGTCATTTTAGGGAATCTCATCAACAATGCCTTTGATGCTGTGAAAGAGAAAGATGAAAAAAAGGTGAGCTTCTTCGTTACTGATATTGGGAATGATATTATTTTTGAAGTGTATGACAACGGTAAAGGGATTCAAAAAGAAATTGAACATCAAATTTTTCAAAAGGGTCTTTCATCAAAAGGTAAAAATAGAGGATTTGGTCTTTTTAACGTAAAGATAGAAGTTGAATCACTGAAGGGGTTTATTGAATATAGCAGTGAATTGCAAAAGGGGACTGTTTTCACAGTGTATTTACCAAAAGGGGAGAGTTGATGTAGTGGATATAATTAATGTATTAATAGCAGAGGATGATTTCAGAATTGCTCAAATTCACGAAGAGTATCTATCCCAAATAAAAGGGATGAATGTAATAGGAAAAGCACTAAATGCAAAAGAAACAATGAAACTACTTAGTAATCAACCTGTAGATTTATTACTATTAGATATTTATATGCCTGATCAATTAGGGATTGAGTTATTAAGCGAAATAAGGGGGAAATTCCCGATGCTTGATGTAATACTCATAACTGCTGCAAAAGATATGGAATATTTAAAAAAGGCTTTAAAATTCGGAGTGGCTTTTTATCTTATTAAACCTGTTCCAATGGAAGTTTTTATAAATACAATTGAAAAATATAAAAAAAATAGACAAGTATTGAATTCTGTAACAGAGATCAATCAAAATGTTATTGATTATTTTTTTACAGTTGAAAATAAAGGGAAGCAAAAAGTGGATTTTCCTTCTGGTATCGATTATTTAACCTTAGAAAAGGTAAGGAATATACTCAAAAATGGAGAAGGTGGGTTAACTGCAGATAAAGTCGGTGAAATGATGGGAGCTTCTAGAACAACTGCAAGAAGGTATTTAGAGTATTTAGTAAGTATTGATCATGCATATGTTGAACAAGCGTACGGAGTAGTTGGGCGTCCAGAAAGGAATTATTTCTATAAGGAATTACAAAAGGAAAGGTATCTATAATCCTTTCCTTTTTATATTTACATTGACTAAAAATCGCATGTGAATTAGTTAACATATGAACAAAATGAACAATATTACCAAAATGTTTATAAAAAACAAATTTTAGAAAACGTTTACACAATATCTATTCTAAATTTATTATAAATTCAGAATAATTAAAAGGGAGTGGGGATCGTGAAAAAAAGGGGATTTTTACTAATACTCGGTTTGGTATTACTATTGTCTGCTTGTGGAACTACGAAAAATTCGTCTGGAGGTTCTGCATATCCAAACAAACATATTGAAATTGTAGCACCAGCATCGCCTGGGGGAGGCTGGGATTTAACAGCACGTTCGGTTCAAAAAATTTTGAAGGATAATGAGCTTGTACAGAATAATATAAACGTAATTAATAAGCCTGGAGGCGGCGGTGAAGTTGGTTGGAACTATTTAAATACAAAAGATAGCCATTACTTAGCTGTTAATTCAAGCTTACTTTTAACTAATAATTTACTAGGTCAAAGTAAATTAACGCACCAAGACTTTACACCTTTAGCGACTTTAGCAACAGAATGGCAAGCAATCGCCGTATCGGTGGATTCGCCATATCAAAATATTAATGAGTTATTTGAACAAATAAAGAAAGACCCAACATCTGTAAAAATCGGGGTAGGTCCTGGACTAGGGAACGATGACCATTTGTCTTTTGTACAAGCAACTGGCATGAAAGACATTCAAGCAAAAGATCTGAATTTCCTTGTATATGATGGTGGAGGTGGGGATGTTGTTACAGCGCTTTTAGGGAAACACGTAGATGCAGTGACGACTTCATTATCAGAAGTGAAAGAGCATCATCTTGCAGGAAAAGTAAAAATTTTAGCAGTTTCATCTGATGAAAGATTAGAAGAGCTAGAAGATGTACCAACATTGCAAGAAGAAGGGTTGGACATGGTGTTCCCACACTGGAGAGGAATTATGGGACCACCTAATATGACAGAAGAAGAAATTCAGTATTGGGATGAAAAATTATCAAAAATGGTAGAGTCTGAGGAATGGAAGCAACTACTTGAAAATAATGATTGGGATTCATTCTATCAAACTAGTGAAGAAACTCGATTGTTTATGGCTGAACAAGAGAAGTTGTACAAAGAATTAATCGATCAATCTGGATTAGTTCAGTAAAGGAGCGATGTTGATGAAATGGATCAAAATCGGGATGCCCGTATTAATGATTTTGATAAGCTTAACTTTTTTAATTGGCTCTTTTGCTATTCCAAAAGCCACACTTGGTAATCCGAATGGTCCTTCGTATTTTCCGATTGGGTTAAGTGTCCTTATGCTCGTCTTAAGCATCGTTTATTTGTTCAATGAACTGAAGACTCTTAAGGCATTTCATGAGGGCATTAAGGATTTAATGGACAAAAAAACACTGCGTCTAATCGGGTTTACAATCATACTAGGAGTTATTTACGCTAACATTTTTGAAAGAGTAGGATTTTTTGTTTCTACTCTTCTATTTCTAGGGGTACTTTTATTCTATTTAAATGGAATGAAAAAATGGCTTATTAACATCGTAGTATCTATTAGTTTTTCATTTATTACTTGGTACGGCTTTAGTCAATTATTAGGAGTAAGTTTACCGTAGAACAAGGGGGAATAGTATGGAAGGGTTTATGGAAGGACTTTTGACCGCTATTGAGCCGATTAATCTTTTCTGGATTGTTCTCGGTGGTTTTTTAGGAACGGTGGTAGGGATGCTTCCAGGATTAGGGCCAGCAACAGCAGTTGCCGTCCTAATCCCTGTGACATTCGGAATGGATCCAACGAGTGCCATTATTTTGATGGCAGCTATTTATTATGGAGCGATGTACGGAGGGTCTAGGAGTTCGATATTATTAAATACACCAGGAGACGGTTCGGCAATTGCTGCGACATTTGACGGTTATCCAATGGCGCAAAAGGGGCAAGCTGGACAAGCAATGGCAATTTCGGCTGTCGCATCATTTATTGGGGGGATTATCGCAACGTTTGGCTTTATATTCTTAGCACAACCGTTAGCGAATTTTGCATTAAAATTTGGTCCAGCCGAGTATTTCCTATTGATGTTATTAACACTTTCAGCGATTGTATCACTTTCGATCGGTAAGATGATAAAAGGGTTTATCGCTATGTGTTTAGGTCTTTTACTAAGTACTGTTGGGATAGACCCGCAAACAGGAATTCATCGTTTTACATTGGACAATCCCCATTTAAGTGAAGGAATTGATTTTCTAATAGTTATCATTGGGGTCTATGCAATAGGTGAAGTATTTTATAACTTCTTAACGATTAATAAAGAAAAGAAATCGCAAGACAAGAAAAGCAATATGGGGAAAGTTTGGTTTTCTAAAGAACAATGGAAAAGGTCAAAGTGGCCAATATTACGAAGTGCGCCATTAGGCTTTATTGTCGGGGTTCTTCCTGGTGCTGGCGGATCCATTGCATCGATGATTAGTTACTCAACGGAAAAGCAAATATCAAAAAAACCAGATGAATTCGGAAAAGGAGCAGTTGAGGGGCTTGCAGCACCTGAATCTGCGAATAACGCTGCTTCAGTTGGGGCAATGATTCCGTTATTGACAATGGGGATTCCTGGATCAGGAACGACGGCTGTTATGCTTGGTGCTCTCATCATGCTAGGTGTCAGACCAGGTCCAATGTTATTTGAAAATGACCCAGGAATGATTTGGGGTCTCATTAACAGTATGTTTATTGGGAATATTGTATTAGTGATCATTAATATCCTTTTAGTGGGACTGCTCGTGAAAGTTTTGAAAACACCTGCCAAGGTACTTTATCCATTAATTATCATGTTAGCCTTTATTGGGACTTATACATTAAGTTACAGTACGGTTGATTTTTATCTATTATTGATTTTTGGTGTAATAGGACTATTAATGAAGGTAATGGATTTCCCAATTGCTCCACTTGTATTAGCACTAATAGTTGGAGCAGATATGGAACAAAATTTCCGGATGGCACTAGTATCGTCTAATGGTAGTGTAAGTATTTTCTTCTCTTCGTGGATTTCTGTTGTATTGCTGATTTTAACAGTTTTATCCCTATTCTACCCATTAATAATGAAACTGTTTTTGAATAAAAAAAGTGCAAACTAAATAGTTTAAGATATTGTCCATTTGGTTGAAAAATAGAAGTGGAAAAGGATGTGCATTGTGCGCATCCTTTTTCATTTACACAATTTATTAGAAAATGGTTAATGTACATAATATTTAAAACTTTATCGTATTCCGATTTATTCCGTGTGTTAAAATAACTGCTAAAGAGAAAAAGGGAGATAAAAACGACCATGATTAATAGAGAAAGACTAGCAAAACATATCGAAGAACTTAGTCAGTTTGGAATGCAATCATCAGGTGGCATAAATCGTTTTTCATTTACTGAGGAAGAGGCGAAAGCGAACGAATACATCGAAAAACTTATGGAGGAAGCTGGGTTATCTGTTTCCTTTGATGCGGTTGGAAATGTGATTGGTGAACGTCAAGGAACAGAAGAAAAGGCACCAATTATGATTGGTTCGCACATTGATACGGTTCCACATGGTGGGAAATTTGATGGAGCCCTTGGGGTACTTGCGGCAATTGAAGTGGCACAAAGCTTAAAAGATCAAGGTATTCAGCTAAAATCACCTCTTAAAATCGTCTCATTTAAAGACGAAGAAGGAACACGTTTTGGGTTTGGATTACTCGGAAGTCGTGCGATGACAGGTATATTAAAAGAGGAAGAACTTGAGGGAAGAGATGATCAAGGGATTACCCTCAAAGAGGCTATGACTCAAAATGGATATGACCCTGAAAAAATAGGTGAAGCAAAAGTTCGCGAAGTAGCCGCTTATCTTGAACTACATATTGAACAAGGAAAAGTATTAGAAAGTGAAAATGTACCGGTTGGGATTGTAACGGGAATTGCTGGTCCAAGTTGGAAGGAAATTACTGTAAGAGGCCTTAGTGAGCATGCGGGGGCAACACCGATGCCAATTCGTCAAGATGCTCTAGTTGCTGCGAGTGAAATGATTTTAAATATCGAACAGATTGCGTTTAAATACAAGGATGCAGTAGCAACGGTAGGAAAATTACAAGTTAAACCGAATGGTGTTAACGTAATCCCTGGTGAAGTTACATTTTCGCTAGATGTTCGTGATCTTGATAATGAGCGTTGTGCAAAGATTGTGAATGAAATTAGTGAAATGATCCAAGAAGTTTCCCAAAAACGTAATGTGGAGTCTGAGATTGTCGAATTGCAAACAGTATCTTCTGTGCAAGCAGATGCAGCTATGCAAGCAACTATTAAAGAAGCCGTTGTTTCCAAAGGAATTAAACCGATTTCCCTTGTTAGTGGGGCCGGACATGATGCCATGAACTTAGCAAGAATTTGCCCAATGGGTATGATCTTTGTTCGTTCAAAAGATGGCATTAGCCACAATCCATTAGAATATTCTTCAATAGATGATTGTGAAATTGCTACAAATGTTTTATTTGATACATTAGTACGTTTGGACCAATCTATATAAATGTAATATCTTTAGCAAATTCATATAAATGCGATATTGAGACAGGCATCCTGGCCGAACTGAACTTTCGTGGGCAAGGAGCCTGTCTCTCTGCGTCTTTTATTATGTTATAGGACTGATATACCAGTATAACAATATTTAGGAGAATTAAATAATTATATCCATCGAGAATCCGAATTAAAGTAAATTTCAGAATAAAATCATTATTTAAAAAAACTATATTGACAAACTGATTTAATATTATTAAAATTAGAAACAATTAAATTTTACAAAATTTAATAGATTCTTATCAAGAGAGACGGAGGGACAGGCCCACTGAAGTCTCGGCAGCAGCTTTATGCCAGTGCCAAATCCTGCAAGTAATTCACTTGAAAGATAAGAATGAGAGCCATTGCAATCTTTCATTTCTTAGCTTCTAAGAAATGATTTTTTTTTGGGAATCAGCGGTTTTGAGAAAGAAGGGATAAAAATGATAGAGTTTTTAGATGTTTCTAAAACTTTTAAAATAGCTAAACGTGAAGTTCATGCTGTTAGAAATGTATCACTAACAGTAAACAAAGGCGATATTTTCGGTGTCATTGGTTTTAGTGGCGCAGGGAAGAGTACATTATTAAGGCTCGTAAACTTACTAGAGGCCCCAACCTCTGGAATGGTCAAAATTAACGATACAGATTTAGCTTCACTGTCTGCGAAAGATTTACGTCAATTAAGACGTAGAATTGGGATGATTTTTCAAAACTTTAATTTATTCTCATCACGTACTGTCGCAGGAAATGTAGCATATCCTCTGAAGTTAGAAGGCGTTCCTAAGGCTGAAATCGAACGTCGTACAGCAGAACTATTAGAATTTGTTGGTTTATCAGATAAGGCGAAAAACTTCCCGGAGCAATTATCAGGTGGACAAAAGCAACGGGTTGGGATTGCACGTGCATTAGCAACGAATCCGGAAATTTTGATATGTGATGAAGCAACATCTGCGCTGGATCCTGAAACGACAGCGGATATTTTAAAGCTATTAAAGCGGGTAAACAAAGAATTAGGTATTACAGTTCTATTGATTACACACGAAATGAATGTAATTACAACGATTTGTAATCGCGTTGCAGTAATGGAAAATGGTGAAGTAATTGAATTAGGGGATGTGCTTGATGTGTTTACAAAACCTGAACATCCTACGACACAACGCTTCATTGAGTCGGTTAACAAAGATTTACCTTCTGCAGAACTACTAAAAGAGTGGCATGCTGCAGGTGATAAACATATATACCAAGTTACATATACAGGTGGCGCTACTAACCAACCATTATTATCGCAGGTGACTCAAAAATACGATGTTCATTTCAATATTGTTTATGGTTCAGTTCGTGAAATCCAAGGAAATTTGTTGGGGAACTTAGTTTTATCGTTTAAAGGAGATCAAGATAAAGTATCTAAAGCAATTCAAGAACTACAAGCAATTGTTGACATTAAGGAGGTTATCTTAGATGAAAGTTGATTGGAGTACCTTTTACCAGCACATTATTGAGGCGACTGGTGAAACAATCTACATGGTGACCCTTACGCTAATTTTTGGTTCTATTTTCGGTATAACGGTTGGCTTGGCGCTATTCGTTACACGTCAAAATAATATATTAGAAAACAGATGGATTTTTGGTATTTTGAACTTCATCATTAATATCATTCGTCCAATCCCATTCATTGTATTTCTAGTATTCTTAATGCCTGTGACACGTACAGTTATGGGAACAACGATTGGGACAGGGGCAGCCATATTCCCAATGGCCATTATGGCTACATTTAGTGTTGCACGTATCGTGGAGCAAAACTTAATGAGTATCGATCCGGGAGTAATTGAAGCATCAAAGGCGATGGGAGCTAGCCCACTACAAATTATTTTCACTGTGTTAATTCCAGAGGCACTTGGACCTTTAGTGCTAGGGTTAACATTCGTATCAATTGGCTTAATCGACTTCTCGGCTGTGGCTGGTTATGTTGGTGGCGGTGGTTTAGGCCAAGTAGCCATTACATATGGTTATCAAAGGTTCGATACGAGCGTCATGATTGTAACAGTTGTTATATTAATTATTTTAGTACAAATTGCACAATGGATAGGCAATACAATTGCAAAAAAACTAATGAGACGATAGGAGTAAATAAAAGTGAAAAAATTACTATTATTAGCTTTAACAGCACTTGCTGCACTTGCTTTAGCTGCATGTGGCGGTAATGAAAATTCAGAAGGATCAGATAAAGTAATTAAAATTGGTGTAAACGGAGCAGACGGAGCTCAATGGCCAGTAATGGTTGAATTAGCTAAAAAAGAGGGAATCACGTTAGAAGTAGTAGAGTTTACTGATTATATTTTGCCGAACAAAGCATTGGCAGCTGGTGATATCGACTTAAATGCATTCCAAACAATTTCATTTTTCTCTAACTTTGTTAATGAGTCTGGTGAAGATTTAGTTCCAATTAGTACAACTGTATTTGCACCATTAGGGGTTTATTCAGACAAAATTACTTCTATAGACGATTTACAAAAAGGCGATAAAGTTGCTATTCCTAATGATGCATCAACTCTTCCACGTGCGTTAAATTTATTGCAAGAGGCAGGAGTGCTTGAACTAAGTGATGATTTTGGTATTACTGGAGATGAAACGAAAATTACGTCAAATCCACTTGAACTTGAAATTATCCCAATGGAACCACAACAAACAGCACGTGTACTACCTGATGTAACAATTTCATTAATAAACAATGGTATTGCAGCACAAGCAGGCTTAACACCAACTACTGATGCAATTTACTACGAAAATTCAGAGTCAGAAACGGTTGAACCATATATTAACATTATGGCAGCACGAGCAGAAGAAGCAGATAATGAAGATTACTTGAAAATCGCTGAACTTTATCATACACCAGAAGTAGAAGAGGCGATTAAAGAAGAGTTTAAAGGTAGTCAAATTATCATCCGTAAAACAGCAGAAGAAACAGCAACAATGTTTGAAAATATGCTGAAATATTATAAATAAGGTATCAAATAGATAACTATAAACATTGTTCCATTTAAAAGAGATTAAAATAACCCATCTGAGCTCACAACGCTCGGATGGGTTATTTTTATTTGAAGTAGAGATAGATCCCTGGAACAAAAATCAATATTACTAAAACACTATTTTTCGCCTTGAGAAAAATGGTGTTTTTCATTTTGTCCCAGATATTTATATTTACAATGAATTTCACTAAGTTAAATAGGGGGATAAATTCGAGTCATATACTAAACAGGTTCTCTAACTATGTGAGTGACTTTTACTCTATGCAAACATGCGATAAAAATCGAAAAAGTAAGTAAATGAATATACTTAGAAACTATTAAGTTATAACAATTTCCCCAAATTAAAAGAATATAAATTGATAGATTCCCTCTATATACCATTAAAGTAATAATAGATATTCTAAATATGCAAACTATTTTAATAATTTCGAAAAAAGAAAACGGAGGGGTCTTATGAAAAAGAAAGTAGTAGCACTATCATTAACTGGATTATTAGCATTGGGAGCTGTCACGCCAGTATTACCTGCCTATGCTGTAGGTGAAGGACCTAACTATGGTGGAAATGAATCGATTCAAACTGCTAATCTTTATACTTACGATGAAATGGTAAAGTTCCTTAAAACGCAAGATGCTAAGCAAGACGCTATGCAACTTGAGGTAATTGGTCAAACGGTAAAAGGTCGAGATATCCACCTAGCAAAATATATTTCAGACCCAAGCAACCCAACGATTCTATTTTTAACACAACAGCACGGGAATGAACAATTAACTACAGAAGGTGCATTAGAATTCATCAAACATCTTGGTACAGGTAAAACAAAGGGCGTACTTGATAATGTCAATATTCTTATTTTACCAATGTTGAATGCAGATGGTGCGATGGGGGATGTAGATTTTTCTCTTGAAGATTATATAGCAGACGGGGGACGTCATTTAACACGTTACAATGCAGTAGGAGCGGACTTAAATCGTGATCACGTTGCTAAAGTGCATCCTGAAACAAAAGCCCTTCATGAAAATGTTTTACAAAAGTATGATATTGATTACATGATCGATTTACATCATCAAGGTACTCAATCTAGACGTGATGGGAAATTAGTATCAGGTTCGATGCTTTATCCAACAAATAGTAATGTGAAACCAGAAGTATTAGAGAAATCGAAAAAACTAGGGGCAGTTGTATTTAATGCTGTTGATTCTACTGGATGGGGACATATAGCAAAATATAATGGCGGTAGTGGTGAGAATATTGGCCGAAATGGTGCCGCAGTTCAATACGATATTTCCACATTACTTTTCGAAATGCGCGGAATGTCTGATCACGAAGGTGAGTGGGCAATCATTGGTCAAAAGAGTAATGGTTACTTAATCAAACAAACGATTACGACACTTGATGCTGCAGTTCGAGCAATAGCGGATGGTTCAATTGAAACTGTTGATACTAGTTTCTGGGATACATTAGAAACGCAAAGATAATGAGAGCATTTTTATAGGTTGCTAGATTTGGACAATCATATGGAGGGATTTCATGAAAAAGAAGTTTTCAACGGTCATTTTACCAGCGGCATTGGCACTCACATTAGGAGTTTCTTCTGCCGCTTTTGCAACACCGCAGTCTACACCTAACGGACCATACATCGAAGACAATCAAAACAATTCTTTAGCAAGTTTTATGTCAAACGAGGACTTAGCAAAGAAACTACAAAACCTTGAAAAGTCTGCTAATGGGAAGATGAAGCTTGAAATTGCTGGCTATTCCAATCTTGCACCAGATGGATATCAAACGGAAGCGGACAAGGGTGAACCAATCTATTTAGTTAAGTTTGGTGATAACGATCCGAATAAGAAGCGTATTCTAATTACCGCTCAAATTCATGGAAATGAGCAAATTGGTGCGGAAGCTGCGATCGATCTGATTCAGAAGCTTTCATCAAATGGGCAGGAAGTTAATGAGATTTTAGATAAAGTATCAATCTGGATCATGCCACGCATTAACCCAGAAGGCGCAGATAATTTATACGAAGGTAAGTGGTATCCGACTCGCTATACGCACCAGACTTGGCTGCCTGAAAACATTGGGTTACCAGCGGATACAGTTGCCCCTTGGTACTACAATAAAGATGGTAGTGAAAGAGCGCAAAATAATGAAGGCCGCGTAGTTTACGGAATTCCAGGGTATGATCAGAACAGGGATTACAATCCGAATCTAGATTTTAGAGTAGAGAATCATAATCTCGACGAAGTTGCTTCATTCCTAAACTCGAGAACGACGAATAACAGTAGATATGGTGGCTTCTATGTAACAGCAGAAGCACGAACGGTTACAAGTGTATTCCAAGAGTTCCAACCGGATGTCTTTGTAGATGTTCATCACCGCGGTTTCAACACAGTATCTGATGAGGATAATCGCTCTGTGCCTGTCCAATTTGCAGCAGTAGTAGCTGAGCCATATACAGATCCATTTACAGGGAAGCAGTATGAAGTAGATGAAGATGTACTTACGCTTGCAAAACAAGTAAATGCTCTATCAGCACTTACTCTACAAAAGGGAAATTCACATTTTGGCGCTGTTCAAAAATATCCTAATGTGAATTTACCTGGTACTGCTCTTGGTGCGTTCGCTCTAAACGACACGTCGATTATGCTAATTGAAATTAAAGGTCAAAGTCAGACGCTAGGACAAAAGCAGTCTGGTATGTTAAAAGAAACAGTTACTCAGCCTTTAATGGCCGTTTTCAAAGGTCTGGCTGATGGCTCAATACACGAAGTCGATACAAAAGTATACGATGAAATTCCAGAGAGTGCCAACCCAATCAAAGACCCTACTTCAAGGAATTAAGAATGGAAAATAGAATAGGTTAAAATCGAAAACACCATTTTTCACTAGTTGAAAAATGGTGCTTTTGTGTGGAATCAATTTTCGTTACAGGGGTTGTTTCAGGGTACAGCCTCAGCCATCCTTTCTACATAATCAATAGTTAGTGTGTAAATCTACTATAGTAACCAAAACGTAAAATTAATATAGTTTGAACATAAGATTAGAAAATTGAAATAGTTATTTTTTCACTTTAATAGTATATAATTTAGGATAAATGTATTAAGTGTAAATTCGAAATATTTATAAATATAAAATAAATAGATTGAAAAAATCTACAAAATTGCTGAAATTATAGAAGAACAATATTTTGAAGTTTCATTATTAACATATTTATCAACGTTCACGTGAATACTAATCGTTTTGCAATCTAAGTGTTTATTAAACTAACACACTACTAGTAAATAGATAAAACGAAAACTATAATATTTGGAAAAAGAGGTACACATATGCTAGATAACTTTGGTTTACGATTCTTAGCTGCAGGACAGGCTTTGGAAGTAGTATCCACTGATGGCATGGACGTTGCATTACTTTCTTCTTATGATGGTACGGAAATTATTCATCACCGGCTTAGAGCTGAAAGTAGTTGGGCAATAGGACCATCAGAGGGGTGGACTGGTTCAGAATTTATTTTCCTATTAGCAGGAGAAATGAGTGTCAAAGTAAAAGATAATATTAGGATCTTAAAAGCAGGCGATTCACTTAATGCAAGTTTGCTAACACATGACTGCTTTTTTCAGGCCAACGAAGAGACCGAATTTCTGTATGTTACATCGCAGCCGGTTTTTTATCATTATAGTAATGTTCTGCAGGGGATGCGAGAATTGGCCATTCAAGTGGAAGAAAAGGATGGCTACACGGCGGACCATTGTAAACGCATTTTGCAATTATCCATGACAATCGGGGAGCGGATGAAGCTTAATTCCACTGAACTCTATCAACTTAATTTAGGCTCATTTCTACATGACATCGGGAAGGTCAAAGTTCCCGAAAATGTCTTGAATAAGCCAGGAAAACTAACTTCAGAAGAGTGGGAAGTCATGAAAATGCACCCTACTTACGGAAAAGAAGTCTTAGAGGAAGCTAATTTTCCTTTCTTAGAAGTTGCTGCTATCGTGGAACAACATCATGAACGATTTAATGGAACTGGCTATCCGAAAGGGCTTCAAGGCGAGGAAATTTCCGTCGCTGCTGCCATAGTTTCTGTTGTAGATTCCTTTGATGCGATGACGACAGATCGAGTTTATCGAAAAGCACTTACACATGAGGAGGCAACTGCCGAAATCTTGAAAGGAAGAGGGACGCTCTATCATCCCGAGGTAGTGGACCATTTTATTGCTATTCTTAGTGATGTTAAAGGAGGTGAAATTAGATGAAAAAGTTTACGATTGGTATTATTTCTACGATATTGCTTACATTTGCTTTTGCTGGTACTGCAGGCGCTGCCTATGATTCTAGTGGAGACATTCACATTAACCTAAATTCAAATCTCCTGCCTACATTCTCTGGTGAAACAGCAACAACTACTTTCGAATTACAAGAGAGCCTGCACAACACACTTACAAATACTACGGGTGTAGAAGTAGATCACTCATATATTTGGATAGGCATCAACGGTGTTAATATTCTTGCGATCGATCCACCGAAGCCTACTTACAATTTTCCTGTAGTAAAGAAATGATCTTGAGAGACAATCGAGGGTAAGTCACGGACGGGAAAAATATATTGGGATAATATAAGTCAAGTAATCTTTCCCGGCATGTGGACTTACAAAGTGTAGACCTAAACCTTCTAGCAATCATTGCTATGAAGGTTTTTTTTGATGTTTTTTGTAAAGAAATAAAATGAGATTACATATAGCTTGCAAAAATGCGAATTAGCTAAAATCCTTGGCTACGGGCAAACTATTGGAGCCATTCTTGTTCAAACTTAGAATCCTTGTATAGTAATTGTATAGTAAAGGAAGAAATAGCGTAATGTTAAAAAGACTACCTGATGCGCTAACATTAAGTAGTCAAACATAGAAGTCGATTCCTTCAAGGGGGACTGGCTACAGTGGTATGTATGTGCCCCATCTGAGCGGCTAACTCAAGGATGGGTTATTTTTTATGCTTTGATGAAAGTATTGATACAATTAACGCTGCGGATGCTACTGCAAACATTAATGCCTCATATACAGTCATTTGCATCACACCGGGCCTGCAGGATGCAGGTCATGCAGACGTTGCCATAGGACGTGGTGCTCTTAGTCTGTCTTCCTATTAAGGGGAGTGAGCCAACCACCCTTGAGTTATCAAACTATTACAACTAATTTACAGCACGTATGTCGTATTTATATATCCCAATTATACTCCTAATTGAAAAATAGAGTAAGCTTACTTTTTTTATAGGAAGAGGAGAATCGGAGCCTTTAAAGAATACATAATAATAGAAATCAAAGGAATGAGTATGAGTCACTTTACAATAGTGCATCATCAACGCTTCCTAAGCTTTAATATGTGATAAGTAAAGTTCTTTCATAATCTCTAATTGTCGCTTCGGGCTAACCTCTAAATCGTAATAGTTAACTAATTTCATAAGGGCTAACTTTCTAGAGAATAATCCAAAACTATTGATGAATGTTATCAAGGTTTCCTTTATATTTATATCCTTACGAATAGATCCATCGAGTTCTCCTTCTTGCATGATGCTTAACATCAAAACATAGATTTCTTCTCTCACTTCGTCATATAGTTCGATATCTTCCAAGCTTTGCGCTGATGTAGCTACATAATTTTCAAATGCATCAATAAACCTCGAAGAATTGATGGAGGGTTGGGTAACACTCTCCTCTAGGTAATCAAATATCTTACTAAACTTTTCATACGCATTGATTGGCTCATCGGCAATTCGTTGAAATTGGAAAAGTTCTTCATCCATGATTGAGGTTGCAACTGCGACAATCAATTTGTCCTTTTTTGGAAAGTATCGAAATAAGGTAGCGATGCCAATTCCTTCTTCATCAGCAATTGCTTGCATTTTGACGTTTTCTAATCCAAAGTTTGCAAATAATCCTTCAGCAGTATTGACAATACTTTGGTAACGTTTGTTTCTATTTTTTTCTCTTAATCCAGTTTTGTTGGAAAGGTCCATAATAATCTCCTTTGGTTAAAACTATTTCTAGTCATACATGATCTATTTATTTTGCAATTATATCAAACTTCAATTACAATTTGAGTAATGATAGTTAAACTATCATTACTTTATCTGGATGAAGTAGTGGTAACCAATTTTATACTGTTAAACATTTACGGGAATGATGATTAGGAATCAATCCCGATTAGAATGGGGAGGAATTATTATGGGTCGATTAGACAATAAGGTTGCAGTAATTACTGGTGGCGCACAAGGAATGGGAGCGTCTCACGTAAGACTTTTTGTAAAAGAAGGTGCAAAAGTAGTTTTCACGGATATCAATGAAGAAGGTGGAAACGCTTTAGCAAATGAACTAGGTGCAAACGTTAAATTTGTGAAGCAAGATGTAACCAATGCTGATGACTGGGCTAATGTAATTGCTGAGGCAGAAAATGCTTTTGGTCCCATTAATATATTAGTAAACAATGCTGGGATCAGTATGAGTGTTCCACTAATGGAAATGACAGAACAACAATATCGCAAAATCGTTGATATTAACCAAGTATCTGTATTCTTAGGCATGAAAGCGGTAGTTCCTTCCATGCAAAAAGCAGGAAATGGTTCAATTATTAATATCTCATCTATAAATGGACTTGTTGGTGGTGCAATAGGCTACACAGACACAAAATTCGCTGTACGTGGAATTACAAAAGCAGCAGCGCTTCAACTCGGTGCATTAGGAATTCGTGTTAACTCTGTACATCCTGGTGTAATCGAAACGCCAATGGTTACACAAGGTGATGCAGTAGAACAAATAAAAGAGTTTGCAAAACACATTCCATATCAACGTATAGCACAACCTGAAGAAGTATCTAATATGGTACTATTCCTTGCGTCTGATGAATCTAGCTATTCAACAGGTTCTGAATTTGTCGTTGACGGTGGATTAACAGCAATGTAATGGAAAGCCGTAATTTATAGTAAAAATGCTTAATTAACCTTCTAAAGGTTTAATTAAGCATTTTTATTTCGCTAAAATTCGCTTGTAAGGTAGGTGATTACCGATCGAAAGTGAGATTAGAAATTACATAGAAGTAATAATGCCCGCAGTTTAGAAAATTTGCACGGTGTAGTGAAATCGTCGTTTCAAATCTATCAACCTTTGAATATATTGTCATAAAGAAATAGATATTTTCTATTAGAGGGGATGGCAATGTATAAAAAAGTAGCCGTAGCAATTATTCATGGTATGGGAAATCAAAAAGAAGGGTTTGCAAACGAAACGATTGCCAAGATTACTAAAATATTCACTGAAAAAATGAAGCATCTTGTGGAAGATCCTGCTTCCCAACTTGTCATTCAACCGGTTCTGTGGGCCACAGTGTTTAGAGATAGTGAGGAAAATCTGTTTAATAAACTGGTTCGGGATAATCAATTAAATTATCAAGGACTAAGGAGTTTCCTCATCAATTATTTAGGTGATGCAATTGCTTATCAACCTGTGGAGACGGCAAAGCATAATTATGAGAAAGTACATGAGAAAATAGGGGAAGGTCTGAACAACCTTTCTAAAAAGGCTGGAGAAAATGCACCATTATGTGTCATTGCACATAGTTTAGGATCGGTAATGGCAATTAATTATTTTTATGATTTACAATTTAAACGACATGAAGTCACTTCAATCATTAACAATTCTTCCCCTTTGGAAAAAGGCGATACGTTAACCTTATTCTATACAATGGGTACATCCCTCCCATTATGGAGTTTACGATATACAAACTTTAACCGTCCGATTCACATTCCTTCAAAAAACCTCCAAAACTACTATCCCGGATTACATGGAGAATGGCTCAACTTTTACAGCAAAAATGATGTGTTAGGTTTTCCACTAAAGCCTGTAAATGAAAACTATCATGCCGCTGTTGACGAAGATCGAGTAGTAATGGTAGGTAACTTCTTAACAAGTTGGAACCCATTATGCCATACAGCCTATCTAACTGATATGCGAGTAATTGAACCAATCGTGGATGGTTTAGTGCGTACGTGGAGACAGATTAATCATTTGTAATTAGGGATTAACCATACTTAAACAGGGGGATTGGTTCATAATTAGGATTAACCCATCAGAGCGACGAACTCAAAGGTGGGTTAATCTTTATTTACTGACGAAAGTATTGAGAAAGTAATTCATAGATTTTCTTGAATTTATTATACTCCGCAAATTTCTAGTAAGTTTATACTGTTTTTAGATGAATTATCATTTATCTAGTTCCCTAATAGGAAGGCGATGTTATGGTTAAGTTTGAATGTTCCTAGGGGGATAGATAATGAATAAATTTTCAAATGAAACGAATGAATTTTTTACCAATAAACATGAATTATATTATGAGACGATAACAAACCATGCTCATAAAGAATGGATCGTCTTGTTCCACGGTTTAGGTGGAAATTGCTCGATATTTTATAAACAAATTCCAACCTTAAAAGAACAATATAATCTACTTTTAATTGACTTACCTGGACATGGAGAGTCGAGTAATTTACCTAGTGAAGAAGCAAATACATTATATGCAACAAGTAAACTAGTAATTGATATTTTAGATAAAGAGAATATTGAATCTGCACATTTTGTAGGAGTCTCATCAGGTACAATTTTGATGCAGTATTTAGCCATGCATTTTCCTAATAGAATACAATCGATGGTATTAGCAGGTGCATCTGGTAAATGGCGTAAGTGGGGAGAGATACTCGGCAAAACAACGTTGGCAAAAGGAATACGAAATTTACTTCCATATAAATTGCCCTACGTGACCTTCGCATATATATTGATGCCAAAAGTTAATCACAAAAAATCTAGAGGGATTTTTATCAGAGAGGCCAATAAACTGAGCAAACAATCTTACCTTCGATGGGCTTTTGTTATAAGAGACTCGTACAAGATCTATAATGAGCTGAGTAAATTGACTAATGAAATTCCGAAACTCTATATATGTGGAAATGAGGATCATATGTTTATAGACGGAATTAAATCTCACGTTCAAAATGAAAAAAATTCAAATTTATACATAATTGATAAGTGTGGGCACGTATGTAACATAGAAAAACCATTAGAATTCAATCAACTTACTTTAGATTTCATAAAAAATCAATCTACTCAACTACCATCAGTTAGAGAAGAAAAAATAAAAATCCACTCGGGTACTTCTATTAAAAAAGTTTCCTAAATGTGGGTTCTAATTCTCTAATCATAGTTGAGGTTGGTTATTATCGAAAATAAGCGGAGAAATTCCCTTTAAATCAAAAACTACCTCTATTTCTTTTAAAATAAAGGTAGTTTTTCCGCTTATTTTATTTAAATCGGTGGATTTTGCCTTTTTTTGAACTGTTAAGGGTAAATTTTCCCCTTATTTTTGCTTTTTAAGCGTCGGTTATGACCGTTAAGCGTAAAATCTCCCCTTATTTATCAGATATCCCAATCAGTTACACACTTGATTTACGACTAGTAGCCAGGTATAGGAAAAGGGCTGTAAGAATGACAGTAGTGATAAGTGGGAGCAACAATGGTCCTTCAATATCCCCAGCCATGAATAGGGAAGCTGCGGCATTCGTTAGTTGGGCTGGGCTCCATTCCATCCATTTTTCGAAAAGTGATGTTAAAAGTGATAATAAAATACTCAAAACAAGCGTAAATGCGGCCACAAATCCGCTGCTTTTCAAAAAGCTGCTAAGAAAAACAGTGAATGTAACTATAAACAATATCCAGATGAAATAGATAAGGGTACCCTTAACCATATCTATAAATGGAAAATCGCCGATTAATAATACTGTGTAATACCATGAAGCTAGCATGCCTAGGAATACTGATCCTGCACTAAGTAGAACAACACTCATCCATTTAGAGGTAATATACGATGGATAGCTAACAGGCTTTACTAGAATTGCTTTGATCATTCCGCTTCTCCGTTCAGAAGAAACGATCCCCATAAAAGCAAGAACAAGAACGAGAACCCCAATCTGGTTAAACTGTCCCATAGTTTGTGTTAAGACTTCTCCGCTTGTAGGCATTGGAATTTGGATGATGGACCCTTCTGGGAGGTTACTTGCGTTTTTCAAGATTTCGGGCATATAGTAGCTTGTGATCGGCTGCATAAGTCCGAACAATACAAATATAAGTGGGATCCAGATGATTTTATAATTGAGGGTCATCTCAAGCCATTCTTTTCGATGAAGAACGAACCACTTTTTCATCTTCCCACCACCTCCATGAACAGGCCTTCAAGACTTGTTTGTCCTACCGTGAAGCTTGTAATTGGCAGCTGCTTTTCGTTTATTTCAGCTAGAAGTTGAGTTCTTGCCTCGGCAACACTTTTTACATAAATTTCAACCTTATCATTCGCTGAAATCACTTTTGAAACAACATCCCAACTTTCAATGCTCCCAGCCCACGCATCTAGATTTTCATCCGCTGCGATGACAATAACATCTTCCTGATGCTTTCGGCGTAGCTCCGATAGGGACCCCGATACGGCAAGTTCACCTTTATGAATCATAATGACATCATCACAAACTTCCTCAGCATCATGAAGGATATGAGTCGAAAACAGAATCGTCGTCGTTTCTTTCAATAATTTCATCAATTCAAGGATTTCCCTACGTCCAACAGGGTCAAGTGCCGAAACCGGCTCATCCAGCATGAGCAATTTTGGTTCATGAATCAGTGCCTGTGCAATTCCGAGACGTTGCTTCATCCCTCCTGAAAACCCACCGATCTTACGCTTTTTAGCATCGGCAATGCCTAAAAGTTCAAGTAACTCATCAGCACGGGCCATCGCCTTGGCCTTAGACATTCCAGAAAGCTCACCCATTAACACGAGGTATTCCATAGCATTCATCCAAGAGAAAAAAACAGGGTACTGTGGCAGGTAGCCTATATCTTCCCGGAAATCCTTTTTTTCAACACCTAAAAAGGATACCGAACCCTTTGTTGGTTTTTGCAAACTTGCGAGCATTTCTAACGTAGTAGTCTTTCCTGCGCCGTTTGCACCAAGCAACGCGACACAGTGACCTTCCTCGATTGAAAAAGATAAATCATTAACGGCCACATGTTTTCCAAATGACTTCGTTAAGGATTGTACTTCCATCAGCTTCATCCATCCCACACCTTTCAAGGAAACATTTATCTAATCACGCTTTTTCCCAATGACAAAATACAAAATCGGACCAAAAGTAGCGATTAACAGAACAATCAGTACCCACATCCATTTAGGTCCATTCGTTTTCTCAGTTTTCACAAGATCAAACAAAGCAATAATTAATAAAATCGCCTGAATGACAATGAGCGGAGCGAGCAAAGCCCAGTTAATTTCAAAGTTGAAGTTCAATATCATTACCCCCTTATTAACATACCTATGTTTGTTATATGCTTAGTATAACAGATTTGTTCTATGTTTACTATAACAAAAATATTGAGATGTAAATAAAATAAAAACCAACCCACATTAATTTCGGTGAACCGTACCACAAAGAGCGGAAACTGAGCTTGATAATCAGTGGTTAGATTAGTTAAACATTGAAAAAGCCTCTGGTATTCACCAAAGGCTTTTTTCATCTTTTAATTTAGTTTATGATTAGAAAATTGTTCTTTGAAGATGGTTAATTACGCATTCACAGCAAGTTGAATCATCAGTTCTATACCCGCTGGAATCGCAGCTTCATCTAAATCGAATTTGGGGTGATGGTGTGGGTACGCGCTGATTTCGCTTTTCATCCCGACATGAATGAATGCTCCTATTTTTTCCCTCAAGTAGAAACCAAAATCTTCTGCCCCAAGTACAGGTTCAATTAATGAAAAGACTTCTTTGCCAAAGGTTTTCTCGATAATTCCTCTTGCAACGTCACAAGCTTCTGGGTGATTGTATAGTGGGGGAGTTCCCTCGATTAACTTTAAATGTCCTTTTGCATCAAAGCTTTCACAAATGGACTCCGTTAACTTAGCTGTTCTTTGAAGCATTATATCGGCACCTTCTTGCGTTAAGGCTCTTATTGTTCCTGAAAGTATCACTTTTTCAGGAATAACATTGTAGGACATGCCTGTTTGAAATCCAGTAATTGAAATCACGCCACCGTGTATAGGATTTAAATTACGACTAACAATCGACTGTAATCCTTGTATAAGGTGACTTGAAATATAAATAGGATCCACCGTTTCATGTGGGTTACCAGCATGACCACCTTTACCTTCAATAACAATATCAAAGTCGTCACTTGAAGCCATGAAAGGCCCTACTGAAAACCCAATTTTGCCTAAGGGAATATTGGACATATAATGAATACCGTAAACGGCATCAACATCATCTAATACACCTTCTTTTACAAGTTGTTGTGCCCCGCTTGGTGACATTTCTTCAGAGCTTTGGAAAATAAGAACAATGTTGTTTTTTACTAAATGTGCATTTTCACTCATCCACTTGGCAGCTGCAAGTAAAGTAGCAGTATGACCATCGTGACCGCATGCATGCATGACGCCAGAAACTGTTGAAGTATAGGGCTTGTCTCCTTCTTCAATAACGGGAAGAGCATCCATATCTGCTCGCAAAGCGATCGTTTTTTCACCATCTGTTCCTTTAAAATATGCGATAACGTTAGGCTCTGAGAATTTTTCCATTATTGGAATCCCGAATTCACCTAATTTTTCCTTCACGTAAGCCGCTGTTTTATATTCTTGTCCCGACAATTCGGGGTACATATGAAAATGTCTGCGTTGTTTAATCGACCAATCAATTAGCTGTTGGTCAACGTAGTGTAATTGAAACATAAAGTACCTCCACTAAAATGGGCCATATTGAATGGCTTGTGCAATAATTAAAAATATAATACTAATAATGATTTGGATAATGATAAATGGCATAACCCACTTAATCCATTTTGTAAAAGGAATTCCAGCAACAGCTAGTCCTGCAAGTAAGACACCTGAAGTAGGGAATAGGGAATTCGAAATACCATCTCCAAGTTGATAAGCAAGTACAGTTGTTTGTCTTGTTATGCCAACAAGATCAGCTAATGGTGCCATAATGGGCATTGTAAGTGCTGCTTGTCCACTTCCAGACGGCACAAGGAAATTTAGGAAAAGTTGTAAAAAGAACATTCCGATGGCAGTAAAAAAAGGTGATAGTTGACTAAGTAAAGTAGAGGCAGAGAAAAGAATCGTATCGATTAATTTTCCATCTTGAATAACGACGAGAATGGCTTGAGCAAAACCAATGATTAAAGCTCCTCCAACTAAATCTTTTGCTCCATCAATAAAACTATCCGCAATTTGGCTTGGGGATAACTTTCCTACAATCCCAAACAAAATACCAAATAATAAAAACAATCCTGCTATTTCAGTAATATACCATCCATATTTGATCACACCAAAAATTAAAGCAACAAAGTTTAGTAAGAATAATATTAATATGATTTTATGACGGAAAGTTAAAATGACATCTGTGTTTATTTTAGCTTCGTCTTCATTTGTAAAGTGACCTAAAAATCTTATGCTTGGATTGGCTTTAACTTTTTTCGCGTATCGCCATACGTATAGTACGGCAGCTAAATACAATACAAAAAAGAGCGCGATTCTTAAGCCAATGCCAGAGAATGTAGGCAATTCTGCAATGCTTTGTGCAACTCCGACAGTAAACGGATTGAGAACTGCAGCCATAAATCCAACCCCAGCACCTAATGAAACAATTGCATATCCAACAATAGCATCCAACTTTAACGATACAGCTAATGGTGCAATGATGGCAATATAGACAATCGTTTCTTCAGCCAATCCCATTAAAGCCCCGGCTACGGCAAAAAAGAGCATAAGCACAGGAATTAGCAGTAATTCTCTATTTCCTAATTTCTTTGTGATTGTAATGATAAAAGCATCGAGGGCACCTGTAAATTTTAAAATTCCAAATGCTCCTCCAACAATTAAAACGAAGAATATGATGCCCGCTCCATTGATCATCCCAATATGAATATTACTAAAAATATCTAAAAATCCAACAGGTGACGATTCTGTATATTGAAACGAACCTGGTACGACTAAAGTTCGACCATTTTCTTCAATTCGCTCATACTCACCTGCAGGTAAAAAATGTGTGAGGGCTGCCGCAATAACAATAATAGAAAATAGTAAAACAAACGCGTTTATGTTAAGAACTCTTTTGTTCTTACTTGTCTCTTTTGTCTGTTCGTGATTCATATATATAAACTCCTTTATGTCTAATCTAAGATGAGTTGAATATTTATGCAGTTTATTTTAATTTATATTCAAATAATATTCAATGATAATTTTGATATTTTTTTGATTGTTATAAAAAACCACTAAGAACGTTCATTAGCAACGTTCTAGATTACTAATAAGGTGTAGTTCTAAGTGATAAATAGTCTTCCAAACCATACATATAACCATTTTGGAATAACAATTATAACGAGAAAAGTATATGAAATAGTGTCAAATTTATGTCATAATCGCTTAGGTATAGTTCTTATGAAAACGTTTACAAATCATCGATGGAACTAACAAAATGAATAGTAGATTGAGCAATAATTGAATTAAGGTTATAGGGGAAAACAGTATACATCTTAGATTATGCAACAAGATATGGAGGTTTTTTATGGTAGCACTTAGCGGTTTAGGAATTCTATTAGGGTTTATTTTCCTTATGATAGGTTCCTGGAAAAAGATAAATTTATTAATTGTCACATTAATTACTAGTGCAATTATTGCTGTTTTTAGTGGATTAGATATTGCTGAAACATGGACAGGTCCATATATGTCAGGATTCACTAGTTTTGCTAGTCAGTATTTATTATTGTTTGTAATTGGAGCAATGTTTGGAAAAATTATGGAAGATAGTGGTGCTGGTTGGAGGTTAGCAAATGTTGTTGCAACGAAAGCCGGAGACAAATGGTCCATACCAGCATTAGTTGCCATAACAATGATCTTATTGTATGGCGGTGTAAGTATTTTCGTTATTGTGTTCTTTATCTTACCAATAGGTAAAAGTTTGTTCCAAAAACTACGTATACCTTGGTCTTATTTCCCAGGTATCGCCTTAATTGGTACAATCCCTCCTGTAGGTATGTTACCAGGCTCATTACAAGTACTAAATATTATCCCAACAACCTATTTTGGTACAGACCTAATGGCAGGTGCAGGAGTAGGGATAGTGGCAACGATCGTATATCTCTTAGGTGCAGCATTATTTGTAAAGATTTTATTAAAAAATGCGGACCAACATTTTGATATTAAAGAATTCCAAAGTATTAGTGCAAATGATATTGACGAGGAAGCTTTAGCAAAAAAAGCACCTAATGCGATTCTATCTGTTATACCTATTTTAACAGCCTTACTATTAATAAATATATTCAAAATGGATATCGTGATGGGACTTCTAGTCGCTAGTATAGTTGGGCTACTGCTATTCTGGAAATCATTAAATAATATTAGCACTACAGTAAGTAAAGGAGTAGAAAATGGTATTTTACCGTTAATCTATGTTTCGGTAGTAGTTGGTGTAGCAAAAGTTGTTGAAACTGTTCCTTTCTTTGAAGTGATGAAGACTACGTTATTAGAATTACAAATAAACGGTATGTTGAAAATTATGTCAACTGTATCCGTCGTATCTGCAATGACAGGTTCTTCTTCGGGAAGTTTAACGATGATCACTAATTTATTTGGTTCGGAATTCTTATCTTGGGGATATGATCCTGAATTAATTCATAGATTGATGGCTACAACTGCAATAGGCTTTGACTCAATGCCGTGGAACTCTGTAATTGTAGTTATGTTCACATTAAGCGGAGTTGCGTATGCAAAGGGCTATAAACACGCGTTTGTAACTTCTGTTTTATTACCAATAATAGCGGCCTTTTCAATCTTATTAGTTGCACCATTCTTTTATTAATTAGATACTCTGACCTTAGGGCTTTTCAAGGTGTTGGAAATGAACTCCAACGCCTTGATTTTTTACATTAACAATACAAGAAAATAAATCGAATAAATGAATTCCCCTTAAAAATAGAAAAAAAACTCGATTACAAAAGGTACAGTTTGACAATAATTTAAGATATTAAGGAGAGAATCAGATGAAAAACAATGAATTAAAAGAAACACCACATATTAAGCCAAATGGAGTAGAAATAGCAGAAACGATTCTATTGCCAGGCGATCCACTTCGTGCAAAGTTTATTGCTGAAAACTATTTAGAAAATCCAGTTCTTTTTAATGAAGTCAGAGGGATGCTGGGATACACAGGAGAATATAAAGGAAAGAAAGTTTCTGTTATGGGTACCGGTATGGGGACACCAAGCATGGCGATTTATTCGTGGGAACTCATTAATGTTTTTGGAGTTAAAAATTTAATTCGTATAGGTTCATGTGGAGCTATGCAAAAAGATATTAAGTTATATGACATTATTTTTGCAATGGGCGCAGCAACCAATTCAAATTTTGCCCATCAATTTGAACTTCCAGGTCAATTTCCAATTACCGCATCGTTTGAATTATTAGAGAAAGCTAAAAAAGTAGCGGATGAAAAAAATCACAAGGTGCATGTAGGAAATGTACTATGTAGTGATGTTTTCTACAATGCTGATGTAACTGCAACAGAAAAGTGGGCGAAAATGGGAATACTAGCAGAAGAAATGGAAACGACAAGTTTATATTTAAATGCTGCAAGTAGCGGAGCAAAAGCATTAACCATTCTAACAGTAAGTGACCATATGATTACACATGAACAAACAACACAAGAGGAAAGACAGACTTCATTTACAAAGATGATCGATATAGCTTTAGAGTTAGTATAAGTAGGGAGTCTAAAAGCAACATTAACCCTTACTGTTTAGAAATTATACGCAAGGGCCAACCAAAACCGCCTTTTGACTGATAATCCAATATGCTTGATTATGCTTAATTAACCAACCAAGGTTTAATTAAGCATTTTTTTATTCCCCAAATCAACCCTAAATTGTGTGTAAATTGTGTGTGTACCTGGTACCGAAAAAATTCAGAATTGTTTCTGTACCTGGCACCATAAAAATTTTTTCATCCACGATGTCTCTTTTTTTCCTTTTTCAAACTATTTAAATGTATGAAGACATTATTTCAAAAGGGAGAGATGAAGTTGGAATACCAAGATGTATTTGTTGTTACTACCTATCGATTAGGGGAGATGTATCAGTGCCCTGCGGAAACGTTGATTTGGAATTTCCTCGAACACGAAGATGAATTTGTTGAAGGAGTTCATTTTTATCAATTAACGGCTGAGGAACTTGAATTTTTAGAAGCACAGTTTCCGTATGAATTTGTTGAATGTAGTTCTCCGTATTTATGGACGTTCGAAGGAATGTACAAGCATGCAGAATTACTATCTGGGCTTGAAGCTTGGAAGGCGTATGTGAATTTAGTTTACTACCATTTTAGTGAATCAGAAGAACTGAAAGAGGCCGTCCACATACTTGAAAATGTAACGAAACAATTAGAGGCTCTTTATATTTACCGTATTTGTGAAAAGGAGTGGAATGCACAATGAAAGACAAACTACTAATCCCTGAAGCACCTTTACAAACGTTGCCTACACTTGTTTTGAAACTTGGTCTTAAAGAAGCACTAATTCTACAACAGCTCCATTACCGTCTTTTGAGTTCACCATATGAAAGAGATGGTTATACATGGTACAAACATACGTACACCGACTGGCAGAAGCAGTTACCGTTCTATTCGGAACGATCGATTAGTCGAGCGATTCTCAACTTAGAAAACGACAAAATTATCGTTTCAACCCAAGAATACAATCCATATAAACTCATAAAAACGAAATGGTATCGAATCGATTACGAGAATCTTTACCGCGTACTTGGGGTTGAATATGACCCGAAAAGCCAAAAGATAATTAATTTTAACCCAAAAGAACTATTCCCGTATTACGCTGTTGATGTAGATGGCATTCACGATTCATTAAATGATTCTGCCAATAACCCGCAAATTGGCAGTACCACTAACACGGGAGAAACGTCGGGTACATGTCAAACTTTGTTTACGCAGGATGACACAGATGGTGCATCTATAAAAGAAGAATTAAAAGAAGAATATAAAAAAGATATTGTCGTGAAGAATCACGACGTTGCGGCTGAAATCATTCAGTACTTAAACAAAAAAACAAATCGTAACTACCGATTGAATAGTCACTCAACCAGAAGGTTTATCAATGGCCGATTTAATGACGGTTATAAGTTTGAGGACTTTATAAGTGTCATTGATTTCAAAGTAAAACAATGGTTACACGATCCAAAAATGAAAAGCTTCTTACGACCAAGCACATTATTTAACCCTACAAACTTTGAAAACTACTTAGTTGAGTCACAACAAACTCCAATAAAGCGGAAAAGACGTGAAGTGAAACCAGTTGAATTGGATTTCACGTTAGGCGAGGAAGATTAAACGTTTGGAGGTAGAACAAATGGCTAATCAACTAAACTACGAACTCATGGAAAGAAGCTTACTAGGAACAATGTTAGTTGAAAACTTCTTGATTCTAGATGCAGATTTAACACCAGATATGTTTCAATCACAGGTGCATCGCTCTATTTTCAGAGCGATGCAGCACTTGGCATACCAGGATAAACCGGTTGACTACATAACGATTTTGACAATGGTGGATCCAAAAGAGACAGGGGGAGCACCATATTTAGCAAATCTACAAAACTTCGCTGACTCAGAGAAATTCGACTCCTATTACGAAATGTTCTTGGACGCTTGGCGGGAAAGGGAAAAACAGAAATTATTATTCCATGCTCAAAGCGGGAACTGGTCCATCGAAGATATACAAAAGGCATTGGACCAGCTCCAAACGAACACCACAAGAATAGACACAAGCATCACAAATGATTTAGTAGCCATGTACGAACTTCCAGAAAAGCCAATGGAACAAATCCCTGCAGTTCCAACGAAAATAAAACAGCTCGACCGCATGTTAGTCGGATTTAGAAACGGGGAACTTACCATCGTAGCAGGAAGGCCCTCCATGGGGAAAACAGATGTCATGAACTACTTTGCCTATACCGCGGGAATAGCAGGATTCCTCCCCATCGTATTCTCACTCGAAATGGACCGCACGATGCTCATCCATCGCCTCGTAGCAACGACAGGGAAAATGAACCGATTAAGAATGCGAGACCCCTACAAATACTTCTCAGAAAAACAAAAGGAAAACTGGGTACATACGCTCACAGAAGTAGATAAAACAAAAATCCATATCGATGACCGTGCTGGACTAACTGTTAATCAAATACGTGCACAAGCAAGAAGCATTATCCGAACTAATCCAGAGCGAAAACCAATTATCTTTATAGATTACTTACAGATTATTTTTTCAAACGATACGCGCGGAGGAAATCAAACCTACATGATTGGCCAAATCAGCTCGGAACTAAAAAGAATGGCAAAAGAATTTAACTGTCCAGTCGTTTGCCTCGCCCAACTCAACCGAGGCGTCGAATCCCGCCAAAACAAACGCCCACTCATGAGCGACCTCCGGGATTCCGGCAATATAGAACAAGACGCAGATGTCGTTATCCTGTTGTATCGGGATTCTTATTACGCGGAATTGAAAGAGAATGCGAATGAAGAGTACGAGTATGAGAGTGAGGAAGCTGATACGCAAGCGTATGTGGATAAAAGGGGAAATGAACCACTGGAACTCATTGTCGCTAAGAATCGAAATGGTCCGACAGGGAGTGTTATTGTGAATTATCGCAAAACTACTGGGCAGATCACGGATCGAGTTGTTGGGAAGTAGGGGAGAGTCGCGAACCCTAGTGATTCTGGAGAAAAAAAGTTGAATAGGAGAGTAGCATGAGCTTGCACGCAAATATAAAGGCGTTATATGAAGACGCCATTCTTTATGACGAGCCATATACAGCGCATCTCATTTACTACCTTCAGAAAAAAGAGAAAATCAATTTACAAGATCCGGTCAGCAAACTCGATGAAATAATACTTACGGACGAAGAGGAACTAGAGTTTAAGAATTTAAGAATAAAAGACGTGCTCAACATGCGGCCAGTGAAGATCTACGCCATTCAATGTAGCGAACGTTCTTATGCATTCTATCTAGCTGAAAATGCGCTGGATGCGAGGGAACTTCATTACAGGATTTATGGGCGGTGGGTGAATAAGGTGTACAGTTGTTATAATCAAATGATTGATGACTCACTGTATTTTCCTGAGATGAAGCAGTATAAGAGTTTTCGGGAGTTGATAAAGGGGGCTAGGGAGTTTCCTTGCTTTGTGGGGGAGGTATATCGTAAAGGATAAACTATAGGAGCCATTCTTGTTCAAACCATAAAATTCTTGTATAATAAAGGAAAAAATAGCGTAATGTAAAAAAGACTACCTGATGTTCTAGCATCAAGTAGTCAACATAATAGTCGGTCCCGTCAAGGGGATTGGCCGAATAAGGTATAATAACCCATCCTAGGCTCTCAAACTCAAGGATGGGTTATTTTTTATAGTTAAAAGACAGGATTAATAGTACTAATGTGGTAAAAGCAATTGCTAGCATTAGTGCTTCAAATACTGTCATGGTCTCACCCCCATTCTAAATAGAGGAGTGAGCCAACCACCCTTGAGTTACCAAACTATTACAAATAAATTGTAGCACATACGTTCGTTTTTATGAATCCCAACTATATGATCAATTGTAAAATAGAGTAAAGCAACTATTTTCCAATTTAGAAAGGGAGAATCGGCTCTTTTAAAGAATAGAAAATTATAGAAATCAATTAACAAGGAATGATCCCTTTGACAAATCAATCTACTAACAAAACAATAAATTATTATAATCAGAACGCATCAGCATTTACTTCAGACACCGTTGCAGTAGACTTCGATGAAAAGCAAAATGTTCTCCTAAAATACCTTGAACCAGATGTACATATTCTAGATTTCGGCTGTGGTTCAGGGCGCGATAGCAAAGCCTTTCTCCAAAAAGGCTATAAAGTGACTGCCATAGATGGATCCAGTGAATTGTGTAAGATTGCGAGTGAGTATATTGGTCAAGAAGTGCAATGTATGAAGTTTCATGAGCTAAATGAAGTGGAAGCCTTTGATGCAGTGTGGGCATGCGCATCTATTCTACATGTTCCGTCGACCGATTTACCTCAAGTGATTGGAAATATAGAAAGGGCACTAAAGCCAGGCGGTTATTTCTATGTTTCCTTTAAACATGGGGACTTCGAGGGGGAACGAAACGGAAGATACTTTACGAATCAAACGGAACAGAGTTTAGAAGAGTTGTTGGAGCCTTTTACACAACTGGAATTGTTGGAAACATCCGTCACACCTGATGTTAGAGTAGGGCGCGGAGATGAAATGTGGTTGAATGGGATTGTGAGAAAGAGATAGGAATGGTTGAAGAACGCAGATTGACTGCGTTCTCTTTGCTACCAAGTTAAATTTACACCTAAATGTAAAAGTTATCCACTGAAAATCACCATTTAATCTTAAAAACTAAGTTCTTGATTACCGAAATTTAGATACGACATATTCAAAATTATGTGCAATTGCGCTTAATTCTGGATATGTCGTATGCCTTTTTCGCCAGTTGAGGGATTTCAAAATTTCAACAGTGGCTTAAGTTTTAAGAGTTTAACTTTATCATTATCCCTTTTTTTAAAAACTTAACTTAAAGCAAATCTCCAACCATAATTTCGAACTGTTATACCATCTTTTTCAGCACTGATAATTTCATCTTCAAATGAGGGGGATATCCCATTACCAACCAATATTCCTTTGACAGTATGATAATTTAATTCCTTTTCGCAAAGCTTCATATAATGTTTAATTTGTTTCAAAGCATTCCGATCGATGGGACCTTTTTTAATTTCTACTACAATATATTCGTCGTTTTTTTCATTTTTAAGTAACAAATCAAGACGAGATTCATCTGAAAAGATATGCTGGGATTTTACTAATATGTAGTTAGGATCTAAGATTGATGGGTTGTTAGCAATATACTTTTCAATGTCTCTCTCTAATAACTGGAAAACTTCTTCAGAAGAAAGAATGTTTTCTGTTAATCTCCCTTTTTGTTCATTTATTTTAATTAAATCCAAAAGATAGTCTATATCTGCGCTATTCAGTTCCTTCCAAGTACGAAGTGAAGAAGAAATTGCAGCTAGTAAAGATTGACAAGGATTAAGATTTGCTGGTTTAGATAGTTTACTTAGTAAATCAGGTGTAATTTCCAAAGGAACTTGAAGCACTTTTGAGAATATTGGGTTTCCAAATGCAATACATTCATTTTCAGTTAGTTTTCCTATGTCCTTTTTTAGATGTGGGTTGTCATATTTATTAGATATTAATTGATTTTTCTTTGCATCACTTACAAACATTACTTCTTCAACTACGTAATAAGCCGTTATATATCGTTTGTTAAAAATTGTTTTATGAAAGAATAAGTAATCTCCCTTATTTACCTTTAATAGATTTACTGTATTCCCACCAGATTCTCCATATGTGAATTCATTCAGCATCGGGTCTTCATGACCAAAGTTCTTATCTGCATCTTTATATCCTATTAAATAATTCAATTTCAACACTCCATTTGTGCAATTTTACTTTGTTAATTAATAGATTTCTGTTATTCGATTAAGGATTGAAGTAGTAGTTTACCCTTAAATTATATTGTAGAATTTTGGCGAATTTTCAGATAGTACACCATGCTTTTATATTATATAATTGGAATATAAATGTAAAACTAACACCTTTGGATCTATTAGAAAGGAGCGGAACTATATGGAGTTACTCATAATTATTGTAGTTGTTATGGTTGTTGCAATGACCATACTCAGAGTAAAATTCCCAGCCATCAAAGGTGCGGTAGGTGAACGTTTTGTTAATAAAAAGCTAAGTGAGCTTGGTACAAGCTACAGAGTATTTCATGATCTATATCTCCCAAATGACAAGGGTGGAACAACACAAGTCGATCACATTGTTACATCCATCTATGGCGTTTTCGTCATTGAAACCAAACATTACGACGGCTGGATACTTGGATCAGAAAATCAAAAATACTGGACCCAAGTCATCTATAAACGGAAAGAGAAATTTTACAATCCCATCTGGCAAAACTATGGCCACATCCAAGCTTTAAAAAAATACATAGACAAAGAAGATTTTGAACCTATCCACTCCATCATCGCATTTTCATCACAATCTACCTTCAAATTCAAAGAAGACTTTAAATCAGCTAGAGTCATCCAATTCCCACAACTACTAAAAGTCATCAAAGAATGGAATGAAATCAAAATAAGTGAATTTGAGTTGAAACAAATCAATAGAGCACTTGAGAACTTAATCATTGAAGATAAGAAAGAAAAGAAGCATCTACAAAAACAACATGTCCAATCATTGAAAACCAATCTGAAAGATCAAAGAGTGAAAGAAGCCGAGAGTATAAAGCAAAATCGTTGCCCGAAATGTGGAGGTGAGTTGTCTCTTAAGAAGGGGAAGTATGGTTCGTTTTATGGGTGTGGTAGTTATCCGAAGTGTAGGCTAACGAGAGAAATATAAAAATACTTAAGAAATTCACAATACTAAAACCATCTTAATAAAATTCAACCAATAGTTATCACGGCTATGTTTTGATGAATAGATAATAGATGGTTATTTGGCCATATCCAATGAAATAATTTTAATTATTCTGTATATTTAAATTAGGGATATTTACCCATCGAATATAATATTTATAAAACTATAGAAAGGGGAATGTGATAAATGTACGAAGTAGAAATCAAGCATGATGGGCTAAACAAATATAGGGTTATAAAGGGATCCGATTTATATGTAGTGAATCAAAAAGCAGAAATGCAAATGAGAACTTGGGATGAAATGTGGAAAAAAAAGCAAGAGCAAGAAAGAAAAAAACAATATCAACAAAAAGCTGCTAAAGAAAAAGAAGAGAAAAAGGCTTTAGCTGATCAATTGACAAACGAAGCTATTGAACAAATTGAACAAATTGAAAAAATATTAAAATATACTTTAGAAATAGATGACAAAATTGATTGGGACTCACTCAAAGATAAATCTAAATTTAGTAAGCCAAAACCGAAGAAAGTTGAGTTACTGCAAATTCCAACTGAGCCTAACAAAAATGATATTAGATATCAGCCAAAGCTAGGATTAATTGACAAGTTAATCTCATCTAAAAAAGATAAGAAGATTGATGCATCAAACAAATTATATCAACAGGATTATGAACAATGGGAAAGAGAAAAATTAAAAATTGAAAGTTTAAATGAAGAAAACAATAAAAAATACGAGGATAAATTGAAGAAATGGAAAGAGGCAGAGAAAAAATTTCTTAAAGAACAAAAGGAAAAAAATGAGGCAATTGAAACTCAAAAAGAGAGTTACTTAAGAGGTGTTCCCTCTTCAATAATTGAGTATTGTGATATGGTCTTATCCAATTCCAATTACCCAGAAAGTTTTCCAAAAGAATATGATTTAGACTATAACGAGCTTAATAAAACATTGATTGTTGATTATTTATTACCTGCTCCCGAACAAGTTCCGAGTCTGAAAGAAGTAAAGTATGTTCAATCAAAAGATGAATTTAAAGAGAATCATCTATCGGAATCAGCATTTAATAAAATGTATGATAATTTACTATATCAAATTACATTAAGAACAATTCATGAATTATATGAAGCAGATGATATTAATTCTATTGATTCTGTTGTATTTAACGGGTGGGTAAAATCAATTGATAAGGGCACTGGAAAAGAAATAACTGCCTGTATATTATCTATTCAAACCGTAAAGTCAGAATACGAAGAAATAAATTTAGCATTGGTAGACCCAAAAGTTTGTTTTAAAAATCTAAAGGGAGTTGGAAGTAGCAAACTTCATAGTCTTGCACCGATAGCACCAATAATTAAGATTAATAAGGAAGATGATAGATTTGTATCCTCATATGATGTAGCGGAGACATTAGATGAATCAACAAACCTAGCAGCAATGGACTGGCAAGATTTCGAACACTTAATAAGGGAATTGTTTGAAAAGGAATTTAACCAATCAGGCGGAGAGGTTAAAATCACACAAGCAAGTAAAGATGGAGGAGTTGATGCAGTTGCATTTGATCCTGATCCTATAAGAGGTGGAAAAATAGTAATTCAAGCAAAACGATATACGAATGTAGTAGGCGTATCAGCAGTCCGTGATTTGTATGGTACGGTAATGAATGAAGGTGCTACAAAAGGGATTTTAGTATCAACTGCAGACTATGGACCAGATGCATATAATTTTGCGAAAGACAAACCTTTAACACTATTGAATGGAAATAATCTTCTTCACTTGTTACAAAAACATGGGCATAAAGCTAAAATAGATCTAAAAGAGGCTAAAAAAATACTTAAGGAGAATCAGTAGTTATATCATACTTATAATTATTGTATTTTGAAGGAGTATTAGCCTACTTAATAAAATTGCCTAAAGCATAAACAGACCCATCGAGCATTCAACTCAATGATGGGTTATTTTTTATCCATTGAGGAAACAATTCATTCAATCAAAAGATGCTGTAAATGCTAAGATGTATAAAAATGAAAGAACACCTTATAGATTAATGATAGAAACGGAGCAAAATAAGATGGATATTCGAGACTTATTTGAATTGGAAAATGATACTGTTTTTCAACAACTTAATCAGCATGTGAATTCATTTAATGTACTAAAGATATTAAAACTGGAAAACCATGAAATACGTCATTCCAATATATTATCTTGGTTGTTAAATCCAAAAGAAAACCACAGTCTGCGTGATTACTTTTTACGTAAAGTAGTGGAGCATCTAATTTTAATAGATGAAAACAGTAGCAATCCTCAATATGAAAAAGTTAGTGAAGTACTTAACTATTCTCTAATGGATAGCCATGTCTATCGAGAAGTAAAAACAAATATGAACCGTTTTATTGATTTACTCATTGTAAATGAACAACTAAAAACGGTTTTTCTGATTGAGAATAAATTATATTCCACTGAGTCTGAAAATCAATTAGATGATTATTTGGATTATATTCAACATTCATTTGAGGAGTATACAGTAATCCCGATTTATTTAACGCTTGATGGTGAAGAGCCTTCGAACTCACAATATTTTATCCTTACATATGAGCGAATTGAATCTATATTAAATACAGTTCTTATGCTATATAAAGATCAATTAAATGATAATGTCCATAAATTTATTGAAGACTACGACCAGGTACTAAAAGAAAGATTTTATCCAAATCAGAATCAGATATTACAAGCCATCGACATCTATCGCAATCATAAACAAACGATTGATGTACTCTTTGAAGAAACGTCTACTTCTTACAAGGAACTGAAGTTTGAATCAGGATACCACTTTGAATTTATAACGAAATATAAAAATACAATTAATTATATTTTTAAACATGGTCAAAATATTTTAGCTTATAGTTTCGAAAATTTTATCAACCAACAATTTAATGATGAGGTCCTGTATAAAGCACATCCAACACTACCTTACTTATTACCACCCGAATGGGAAGCTATTAGCAACATTCATATAAAAGATCCGTATTATTGGTTTGGAAAAGGCTTAGTGGTCTGGTTTGAACAAACAAAAGATAGTCGTTTACGGATGATTGCTGAAATTGGTCCAATAGAATATTCAGCTCGACTTTCAATAATCGAACAATTAGAAGGAGTAGGATTATCGTTTAAGAAAAGTTCTAAACTAGAAAAAGCAAAGTATACACGATTTTTTTCGAAAAAGATTGATGTGAATAAGTGGGATGATATGGATGAACTGGTACAAGCGATGTCAGAATTATATAATTCATCGGAATTTACCTTAATACGAATACAAATGGCTGCCATCTTGAATGGTTGGTTACCAGTTACCGATGAAAAGATAAACCCTGAAGTAAAAGATAATTTTAACCAATCATGGATTTCTCAAATACAAAATGCATTCAAAAGATGGATGGAAGCTAAAAATATCCCTGAATCAAATTACCGAGTGTCATCAAAACATCTCTCGTTTAAAATTCCGCTGTTTGATTTGTACAAAGAAAAATTGGGCGAAACAAGAGAGAACTGGTGGTGGGATAATGGACCAATGCTATTTTGGATGGAAATAAGACCTGATACACTCTACTTTACGTTAGAAATTGGGCCGATTGAAGTTGACAAAAGGGTTTTACTAATGGAGAACCTACAGGAACAAGGGATAAAGTTTAGGAAAACAGGGCTCACACAAGAAGCTAAATATAATCGAATACACACTGAAACCGTTTCTATACAAGGTTTAAATGAAGCAGAGTTACAAAATACCTCTGATAATTTATACAACAATAAAAATCTGCAGGAAATCTTACAAAAGCTAAAAGTAGTTTATGATGAGATGGTTAGTAAGTTAGATTAATAATGTTGATTGTTTTGAAAGATATTAGTTCTATTCTCCAACACTAAAAAATATGATTATAGTAATTGTTGAAGCCCTAAGCCTCTGGGCTATAAAAAATCAGCAGTTCAATCACCTCTAAATTAAGCACACGAATATGAGAGTGTAACTCTCGACAAAAAATTAAAGAGGCTTTTTGTGCCTAATAAAATTATGAGGTGATAAGCTATGAAAAGTAAAAAAGCTTTTTATGCAAAAGAAATAGCAAAAATAATTGGAAATGGTTGCACTGGTATTATGGTAGGTCGTTTAGCAAATGAATTGAACATAAAAACGACAAAGTATGGAATTTGGGTTCAAGATGCTGTCACTAAATATGGTAGAACCCGCCATTATTCTACTTTTAAATATTACCGTAATGCTATCAAGATTCTCAAAAAGGCATTTCTAGAGCGAAAAGGACTCGAAATTTCATAACACAAAAAAGTGGCCATTAGTGCCACTTTTTTTGTATGTTTTTATATTAGTTATTCAGAATAGGCTATTCTTTTAAACATTTTCTATCTCCTACCCATTCCTCTCAATCATTTTCCCTGCATCTTTTCCCATCCCACCCTTTTTTCCACCAACCAACATAAGATCCAAACCTGTTATAATATTACAATAGACATAGTACGATAGGTATATAGGAAAGGGGATTGGCATGCAATCATATTGGAATTTCCCGGCGGCGGCTGGTGGGACGATTAATTCCATCAATAATGCGGGGATTGAGACGTTTAAAGGAAATGAATTGGATTCGTTGACGCGTGAGATTTGTCAGAACTCACTGGATGCGATTAAAGATGAATCGAAACCGGTAGTGGTTGAGTTCAAAAGTTTTAAACTCCAACGAAATCAATTTCCACAACGCGCGGAATTATTAGAAGCATTCAACAAATGTGAAACAACTTGGAAAGGTAAAAATCCAAAATCCGAACAGTTTATTGATCAAGCAAAATACATATTAAATGAACAGGAAATACCATTCCTACGAATTAGCGATTTTAATACAAAAGGATTAGAAGGAGCGCAAACAGGGGAACTTGGTTCGCCGTGGAGCTCACTTGTAAGAGAAGCTGGATCTTCAAACAAGGGAGACAGCTCTGGAGGTAGCTTCGGTATCGGGAAGTCCGCACCTTTTGCGAACTCAAAACTACGGATTTTATTCTACTCATCACAAGACTTATCAGACTACCAATCTCACATTGGTGTGGCAAACATTATGTCATTTGAAAAGCAGCCTGGCCAAATTACATTGGGAACGGGTTATTTTACAAACAATGAAAACTCAAATGCGATACCAGGTCTTATCAATTTAGACCCAGGGTTCAACCGTGAAGAAACGGGAACTGACATTTTCGTGTCAGCTTTCGAACCGAAAGATATGAACTGGGTGGAAGCGATTCGCAACTCAGTGATTTACAACTTCTTCATCACAATTTGGCAAAACAAGCTTGTCGTAAAAGTGGATGATGAGGTTATTTCGCATGAAAACATCGGCTCATTTATTGCGCAGCTTGATGATACGAATGAAGATTATCGTCATGTGAAGAATTACTTTAGATTGCTAACTTCCGAGGATAGTATTCAAATTCCGTATCCAGCGAAGTCTTATAAAAAGATTGGTAAGTTCGAAGAGGGGGAAGCGACTCTATTCATCATGAAGGGTGAAGACCTGAATCGCCGTGTGTTAATGACACGTAAAGCAGGGATGCGTCTATTTGAACAAAATCGCATTAGTGGTAGTATTTCATTTACAGGGATTCTCATTATCACTGGTAAGCACATGAACCAAGTGTTCAAGAAGATGGAAAACCCTGCTCATACTCTTTGGGAGCCGAGCCGATTTGAAGAAGCTCCGAAAGAAGCAGATACGGCCTTTAAAGATTTACGCAGATTCGTTCGCGAAACAGTGCAGCAAACATTCCAGGCTGAAACAACGGATACAATGGATGCCTTTGGATTAAGCGACTTCCTACCTGACACGACGACAGTGGATGGTGAAGGGGACGATAAAAAAGAATCTCTTACACTGAAAATCAAATCTATTGCCCAAAAGAAAAAAGAAAAGCCTAAGAAGAAATTGAAGAAAAAACAACGAAATGAAGAATTTGAAGATACTCTTGCCGATGCAGGGATTATTCCTGAGGGCGATCAAGCCGGCCATTCCGATGAAGAGCGTGAAGAAGGTCTTGGCCTAGGGGGCGGAACTGGCAATACTCACGGCGAACAAGGTCCTTCGGATGAAGGAACTGGTGGAGCGCAAGAAGGTAAAGGAGAAAAAGAAAAAAATAAACCAATCGATGTGGAAAAACGTTACGTGTGCCTGCAAAAGAATGAAGGGCTGTATCGCGTAAACATCAAACCTGAGAAGAAATTTGAAAAAGGAAAACTAGAATTCAAAGTATCAGGTGAGCAAAGTGATTATATCTTGCCAATCCTTGATGTTCAATCACCAGACATCCAAGTGATAAGTATTGATAAAAATGTAGTACGTTTTATCAACTTAACAGGTAAGAAACTAAAAAATATTAAAGTAAAAGTAGACTACGAGCAATACTGCGTGATGGAGGTGGACCTATATGAAATTTAATAATTCATTCCCATACCCAGTGCTCTCAGTAGAGAACGACGATTATATTGGCTCGAAGTTTGAAACAACAGTTGAAGCACAGAAAACATTTGGTCAACTGTATATCAATTTAAACTGTAATCTTCAAGACAGTAAGATTGCTAGCCTTATAAATGAAGGGAAAGCTAAATACGCTTTACATGTAGAGTGTCCGCAAACAAGTTTCCGTAAAATCTATCAATCGGAAGAAACAAAAATTGTGGCAGCCATTCCTGAGAACCTGTTGCGCGGAAAAATCGATGTACATCCATTTATCTTGGCCAACGAAACAATTGAAGGATATACCAATCCAAAACTAAATGACTTCTACAACGGTACATCCATCACATATGAGAAGGGAAATATTCTAGCTCTTGGCGAAGCAGTAGAGGTCACTCTATTTGAAGAAGACTTAGAATCTCAAAACTTGCCTTCAATCGTAACAATTCGTCGTTCAGAAAGCGCGAAAGAACTGGTCGTATACCTAAACTCACCACAAATAATAATTGAGTTACCAAAAGCGATTTACGATCAATACGCAATCAATGCAGGTTCTAGACTAAAGGAAACGATCCTATCAATTGTGATTCTACCAAGTCTAGTAGAAGTGTTCTATACATTGAAAGAAGATAGCGCGGACTACAGCGAATACAAATGGTACCAAGTCCTTGAGCAAATCTTCAAAAAGAACAACATTCCATTAACGCAAGTCATTGATGGAACAATTCCAGTTCTTCGTGCTGCTCAAATGGTTCTACAAAACCCATTAGAAAAAGCATTCAACGAAATCCAAAAACTAAACGAAGGGATGGAATAATCAATGAAAATCCAATTTTTATCTGAAGACGCCTTACAAGACCTTCGTGTAAACTTCGAAACCTATAAAGAGCACTACTATAAACGGGATGATGCTTGGTTTGATGAGTATTTTGGCCAGGAAGGGCGACTGCTAGAGTCGAAAATTGAGTTTGAGAAGCCTGAACTACATAAGGGTGAAGATTACTTAGTCAGTGATTATGAAAATGTGAAGATCATCTATGAATCATTGAAAGGTCTACCTGTTTCTTTAGCAACTCAAGAAAAGCTCTGGTCTGGCATTGCCCATGTGTACTTCCGTGATTACATCTTTTATCGAATTGAAAAAGACATCGAAAAGAAAAACGATACACGTATCAAATCGGCGATGTTCTTTGAAAACGGCGCGAAACGTTCATTGTTCGTTCATGCATTAGCACGCCTCTGGTGGGTAGGGTACATGACATATGACGAGAACAATCAAGAAAATCCGTACTGGCTAACAGAATTCTTCTGCTCAGCTGACTTCTCAGCACGTTGTGTCGTGTTCTTTTCAAGTAACTTCACGTCAAATCGTGCGATTACGAAAGGGATATTGCGTGCTTTGATTGGGCTGCGGGATGAGGGTGTTACTATTAAACGTGATCATTTTGTTGAATCGACAAAGTTTCTAAACATTTCTGGTGGAGCGATGGTGCTTGATCTACTAGAAGAGGATGAAGTGAAAGAGATAGTAGAAAAAAGGGTTAGAAAGGTATTTAGGATTCAGGATTATGTCTTACAAGAATTAATAAGTAATAACTATTGATAGTTATAAAATTGAACGTAATTTTAATAGCAGATGCTATAGTTTATTCTAAAGGAGACTGTTTTCAGAAACAGTCTCTTAAATTTTAAGGTTTGCTAAATGTATTATCTTATTAATCTCCAAAATTTTTGAAATAATTTTTGAACTAATCAGTATATTTCATCTAACCCTACAACTGTTAATTACTACAATATGAGAATTTGATAGAATAATATTGCGTAGTATTTAATATGAGTTTTTATATATGCAAAAATTTATTGTCAATCCGTTTCTTATAGTTAAAAAGTTCCATTTAAAAAGTTCTTATTATGGTAAAATGAACATAGGTTATGTGAGATTATGGTAGATTAATATATAAATTATACTTCTTTTGGAGTGATCTTTTATGAAAATTGTCCCTAATAATTATGAAACATCTAATGTTCTCGGTCTAACATCAAATGAGCTTGCATTAGTTAATCGACTTACAAAATTTAATTTAAATTCGACTGTTCTTCTCAAGCTTCAACCTGTAAACAATGTTAAATTAGATTTTTGTTTAATAGATAATCAAATTGGATTAGTTTTAATTATTACAGTATCACCTAATGTAGATAATTATGAGCAAATCGTTAATGTCTATAAAAATATAATAATCAAACAATATATAAGTCAAATAGAAACGAAGCTTTCAAGTTTTAGGACGTTATATGAGGGTGGAATAAAATTCCCAATAGGAATACTATTTTACTTTCAAGGAACTAATAAAGATTCCTTTCCTACTTCTAATTTTGTCGATAATTATTTTTTATTTGAAAATGATTTCAATAAATGGAGTAATGATGATGATCTAAAAGGTAAGCTAAAAAAATCCATTCTAAATGAATTTAGTCATTTTCAGGGTTTTACAGATGCTCAATTAGAAAATATTAAATTAGCAATATGTCCAGAGTATACTATTCCAAAATTCATTGAAGTAGATGATAGTTTCGATAATTCGAATATGTATAAGGAGTTTAAATTACAAAAAAATAGGAAACTAGATCGCCAACTAAAAACACTTGATCTAACTGAAGATCAGATCAATATGGTTAACGGTATTGAATATGGACATGAATTACTACTAGCAGGCGCGGGTAGTGGTAAAACAGTGTTGTTGACTGCAAGAGCTTTTAGGGTTGCGAAAGCATTTCCGGATAAAAATATATTAATAACGTGTTATAATGCCCCGTTATCTGAAAGTGTTAATTTATTTATTAATACTTCAGGAATGCGCTTAAGAAATTTGAAAAATAGAACATTCCATGGTTTATTAATTGATCTACTAGAGACTAATGGTATTCCTTGTCATAGAACAGGTGATGATACTTATTTTGATAAGCTATTTGAAACAGCTCAAAAAGCTTTGGATGAAGGTAAAATTAAAGACAAATTCTATGGAATATTTATAGATGAAATACAAGATTTTAAACCAGAATGGTATCGGTTTTTGACTAAGTTAATAGAAAACAAGAATGAGTATTTCATTAATATCTGCGGGGATAAAACACAAGATATTAGAGGGATAATTAATGAAAGTGGTGAACCATGGAAAGAGGTAAAAGGGATTAATTTCGATGGAAATAAGAAAATCCTAAAGACAAATTTCCGATATACAACCAGATTGAATAATTTTATTATTGCATTTGGTATAGGTAGCAAAAAGGATTTAAAGAAATATGATATAAATAATTTTGATGATGAGGAGCTATTTATTAGGTCGAAAACTCACTTTAATGAAAAAGGTGAGTACCCTGTTATCTATAAAGTAGATAAATATGATGAGGAAATTCATAAAGTAATAGAGTGTTTAAATGATTTGCATTACAACAAGAAAATTCCTCTATCTGAAATTGCTATTTTATATCCAAATAGGAAAAATGATCTTAAGAAATATTACCCTTACCATTATTTAATTAAAGCTTTAGAAGATAATAAAATCAGTTATACAGATTTAGGTGACAACATTTCTAATTATTATGATAGAACAGGTGTAGTGATTTCTACAATTCACAAATCTAAAGGTCTAGATTTTCAAGCGATAATTCTTTTTGGTTTAAATGGATTATTTCCTTCTAAAATAACTAGAAATTCTTCTACAGACATAAAAAATGAATATCAAAAAAATATGAATCTTATTTATACTGCGATTACACGTCCATCTAAATATCTATCAGTTGTTAATTTAGATAGAGAGGATAACCCTTATATTAAGCTTATTGATGATACACCAGTGATGATCCAAAAGTTGAATAAGATTAGAAAAATTAAAAAAAGGAGTGAGAATTAATGCTGGTCATGCAAAAAGTAGATGAAAAGAAAGAATACGAAGCCAGGGTAGCCTTAGTAAATCATCTCCAAAGTTACTTGTCAGATAGAATAAGTGGAAAATCTATCACTAGACTTAATGATGGTTCACACCCAGAAGATTTATTTTTTATTGGTAGATTATCAGGAAATAAAGCAGATTTAAATAATAAATTCAGTCAATCTGAGCCTAAACAAATTGGATTAACTTTTAGAATCTCCAAAAAGAACTTAGTTAAAGAAACTATTGTTGTTAAAATTTCAAGTGATTATTACGTTAAAGTAAATCCAACATACGAAGAACAATGTGAACATTATATCAATGAATTCAATAATAGGTATCCAGACAACAAAGTTGAGACATTCAAAGAATTAATCGATAATGTCACTCAATTTCCTTCATATTCTTGCGATGTAATTCAAGTGTTCAATAAAGTTCACCTAGATAACTTTGATTTTGAACTTAATTTAAAATCAATTTGTGGTGAGGGTTATTCCGGAAAAAAATACTTAAATGACGTTAGAGATCAAATTTTAACATTACTTGATAATAAAATAGATGAAATTTCAAATAGATATGGAAAAATCAATGATCAAGTAACATTTAATGATTTGAAATCGAAAGAGACATGGTTAGACTTTATTAAACGTACTGCAAAAAGACCATTTGTCCAAAATTGGGATTGCAAAATATTGGCGGAAATTAAAGAAGAAAATGACCAATACTGTAGAGTTATGATTTCTTTTATTAATAATACAGAGGATATAAAAAAGGAACGAGATATTGTTAATACATTTTTCAATACTTCTTTAACAGTTGAATTGTTGAAAACAATGGTAGAACCCATTGAATTAAAGGCATTAAAGGATGATTATAAGTACAACAAGACACAAATAGCGCTAGGTAAGAATTGTAGTGTAGAGGATATAAGCCCTAGCAAAGAAAAAATCACAAAAGTAAAAACTAGTAGTCTTCCTATCTATAAACAGTATCGATTAAAAACAGACGATGATAAGTTTAAAGCCGAATTTCAAAAGTTAATAGATAATCCAATAAAGGTACTGAAGAGTTTACAAAAATTAATGGAAACTGAAATCGAAAATTGGATTAACGATAAAAATATTAAGTTACATAGTGATGCGGCGATTAAACAGTTTAATGCTGAAATAGATGGATTTAAAAACGAAATAAAAAGATTTACCAATGGGATTTCTGTTCTTGAAAATTATCCAGATTTAGCTTTAAGACCATTTAAGTTAATGAATGAGACGTTTAAAAATTCATCTAAGGGTTACAAGAGCTGGAGATTATTCCAGATTGTTTTCATCGTCTCAATGATACCAGATATTGTTAGTAGAGAAATTGGAGAAATAAAACCACTAGCACAATATGAAAAAGTTGATCTAATTTATTTTCCAACAGGTGGAGGTAAAACTGAAACATACTTGGGTACAGTAATCTTTAATATGTTTTTTGATCGAATTCGAGGTAAAAATGCCGGAACAACTGCTCTAATTAAATTCCCCCTCAGATTACTTTCATTACAACAACTTCAACGTGCAACAGATATTACTGCACAAGCAGAGTTGATTAGAAGAAACCAAAGTGATATGAAGGGTACCGAGCCGTTTACAGTTGGATATTTTGTTGGAAGTGGTAACACTCCTAACAAACTTTATGATTCTGATAGAAAAGAAGATATGATACCTTCTATTCAGGCGATGAGTGAACAAGAACGTATTGATAAATTTCTAGTTATTGACCGTTGTCCATTTTGCCAAAGTGATAAAATTTCGATTGACGTTTTAGTTAATGAAAGAAGATTAGTGCATGTATGTAAAAATGAAAACTGTAATGAAGGAATTTTACCATTATATATTATTGACCGAGAAGTATATCGTTATTTACCAACGTTTATAGTCAGTACACTTGATAAATCTGCATTAATAGGAATGCAAAGAAACTTTAGAAATATATTTGGAAACTTCCATAAAAAATGCTTACTCCATGGTTATACTAGCCAAGGTAAATGTTTGGAATCAGAAGGGGATATGTGTAAGTTTGCTGATGAGGCTCTTGAAAATGTTGAGATTTATGATGCGAGTCCAAGTTTAATAATACAAGACGAATTGCACTTAGTAAGAGAATCTCTTGGAGCTTTTAATGCTCACTATGAAACATTTATTAACTATTTTTTAAGTGAATTTTCATCACTTAAAAGACCAATTAAATTTATTGCAGCTACTGCAACAATTTCTGATTATGAGCAACAAGTTTATCATTTGTATCATAAGGAGGCTATTAGATTCCCTGCTCCATCGCCTTATATAGATAAAAGCTTTTATGCCTACACTGATTATGAGGATCTGAATAGAGTCATTGTTGGAATTGCACCGTATGGGAAAACACCAGTTTATAGTATTTTAGATGTTATTCAATACTATAGAGAAGAGTTACACAGACTATGGCACAATGAAGACTCAAGAATAAGCATTAATAATATGCCAGATCTATCTAGTGAACAATACAAAAGGGTCTTAAAAGATTATTGGGTAATCCTTGAGTATAACCAGATTAAAAATGAAGGAATGCAGATAGTAAACTCAATAGGATCAATGATTAACGAAAGATTAAAAAGTCAAGGTATTTCAGATCAGAATGTAAAAACGATGACAGGTGACGATACCTTTAAAGATGTAAGAGAGATTTTATCCGAAGTTGAACGACCAACGGGTGAAAAATCTGAAATTGACTTAATCGCAGCAACTAGTATGATTTCTCACGGGGTCGATGCTGACACATTTAACTTTATGATTTTCTTCGGAGTACCAAAAAATACTGCTGAATATATTCAAGCCTACTCACGCGCAGGTAGAAAGTATCCAGCACTAGTCTTGATGGTATTTAATTCAAATAGAGAAAAGGATTCAAGTTATAATCAACATTTTGTAAAGTTTAATGAATATAAAGATCTATTAGTTGAGCCCGTCCCGATAAATAGGTGGGCAAATAATGCTGTTGAAAAAACTCTTCCTGGATTATTATCAGCCCTAATGTTAAATCATTATGATTATCATCTATCAAAAGAAGGTTATAAGATTTATATGTTATCAGGGTTTCAAGAAGCTATTAGAGCAGATAAATTACCAAATCATGAAGAACTATCAGATATTTTATGTAGTGCTTATGGAGCAGATAAGGACACTTTCGGTGCTTTATATAAGGAAAAAATCGCTCAATTAACACAGAGAATTATTAAAGGATTAATGTCAGAAGAAGTAAATGAACGAAATGATTACTTTATAACAAATGCATTAAGTAAAATAGGCTTTCCGGTAATGAGAAGTTTGAGAGATACTGACACACCTTTAGATATAATAATGGAAGATCCAGATGCAGAATTAATGAGAAAGTAATGAAAACCGGGAGGATCAAGATGGCAAAAATTACAATGTCTAGAGGAATACTTCAGTCACTTTTTAGATATCTTCCTGAGAATTGGATTGATTTTGATTCGGGAAATGGAGTTGCTAAAGTAACAAAGTGGGATTCTAGACCATTACATGGAATAAATAAAAAAAGACTAATAAAAAGAATAGAGAATGAAATAAAAGTTTTTTCTAATAAAAGTGGCTTTTTAGATACTCTATCTGAAGAAGATTACGAGATAATGGAACCCAAATATATCTACGTTGAAGCAAATCCATTAACATTCTACTGCAAAAGATGTAAAAGTGGTTATTCTTATCAAAATGTAGAACAAATGAAAAAGAAAACTAAAAGTAAGTATTGCTGTGAAAAATGCTCAGGTAAACTACAGCAATTTGATCTGATGTATGCTTGTGAATGTGGATGGGCTGGTCCTATTCAAATCTCCCCATGTGGAAATAAAGAGCATGGTTTTAAACATATGAAATTTAAAGATCATAAAGAGTTAAGTAAAAGAAGATGGATATGTAACGAATGTGGACAAGAAAAACCTTTAATCAAATTCTGTCCTGATTGCAAAACTAGATTAATGCTTTCACCATTTAGACAATCTGATGTTTATATTCCAAAAACATTAGCAATGATTGATCTAATTCGATCAGACCAAACCACTACTCATGTATTCAAACAGGACCCAGAAGAAAGATACTTAGAAAAGGAGTATGTACAAAAATTAATACATGCAAATTATCTAGGAATATCTGATCTTGAGGAAGTTAGGAAAATTATTAATCAAGTTGAAGAAGAAAGAGATAATAAAGACTTTGAAACCTTATTAAATGAAAAGATAGCTGAATTTATTAGTTATGGTATGGATGAGGATTCAGCCAGAACATTCGCGAAAAACGCATTGAAAGTTAATAATCCTGATAATAAATTAGATGAAATTGAGTCAAAGGTAAATTCTTTTATTCATACAACATCAGAACAACTATATCAAAATTCTTTAAATTTATTAGAATATCATGCAGTTAAGAATAGTAAGTCTGTTTCAACAATTGAAGACGCGATCGAAAAGGCTAAAATATTATCTTCTTCATCTAAACCTGATGAATTTAGAGAGGTAGTTAAGAGACAGGGATTCATTAATGTGCAGGCGTGTTCTGGTGTACCAATGTTATTCTCATCCTATGGATACGTTAGAAGAAACTCTAGTCCAACTAAGGTAAAATTAAGAGGTTTTCCAAAAGATAGGGAGTTAGAAAACACTTCAAAAAAACCTATATACGGTACAAAATTAGAAACTGAGGGAATTTTGTTTGAATTTGATAGAAAGAGAATTATAGAGTGGTTATTACAAAATAAAATTATCAATAGAGATGCATTCAATGTACCAGAAGACCTTAATGATGATCAAGCTCTTAAGGCCTGGTTCCTAACACATATAAATCCTAATGTTATTAACAGACATGAAGAAATAGATGAACAATACAAGGTGACTAAGCATGTATATACCTTAATCCATACAATTTCACATCTATTGATGAAAAAAGCAGCTGAATTATGTGGTTTAGGCATCGACTCCATCTCAGAATATATATTCCCTGCAATACCGTCAGTATTTATTTATTGTCATAATGCTCAAGGGTTTAAATTGGGGGCAATGTTTAATTTGTATGAAGCGTTTTTAGATAAATGGCTAATAAATAGTTTGGAAAATGCAGACAATTGCCTTTATGATCCAATTTGTATAGAAGATAAAGGCGCTTGTTTAGGATGTATAAACATTAACGAAATTTCCTGTGAACATTTTAATAAAGATCTAAATCGAGCTTATCTTATCGGAAACATTTATGATGATAATAAGAGAGTTTATGGTTACTGGGAGTATGAATTAGAGAAAAACTAGTATAAGGAATTTGAATTTGGTTACAAGATGACTTGGTTTTTTCTGAGTCATCTTTTTCATCAGGAGTAGAGTACCTAGAATGTATATAAATAGAGAAGGATATTGAACCGTTATAAAGAAGAGGGGAATAATAAAAATACTAAGCTTTAGCTTAGTATTTTTTTAGTACTGATAATTAACTATCCATAGACCTATAATGTCTAGTTGTGTTATTTTAACGATAATAACTCATATCTATTCCATTTATATTCGTTATCATTGTCTATTTGCATATCATTAAAATTTATTCTTAGTTTTTCTCTTTGTTGATTTATCCTATTATCCTTATATACTTTGGTTAATTGCTTTTTTACTTCCTTTTTGGTTTCATCTAAACTATTTGCATTGAATAATAACCAATCGTGTAAAAGATAATTGTTATTAGAATCTTGTTGATAACTTTGATCAAATATGGCTTTTTCTGTAGAATTTAAAGTATTATAAAGGTTAGTATATTCTACATTATCCAAGGTAGTAAAGAAAGGTCTAATCATTGTCCTACCGGCCTGTACAAAATCTAAACCTAACTCGTCACGCATTAAACCATTTGGAATTGAACAAAGGTATAGTTCAAAGTTCCGTAAAGAATCTATACCACTATCTAAGTTATATACTAGTTTTACAATGTAAGTTAGTGTATATAATTCTCCATATAATTGATGGTCATATACAGTGGGTAAATTAGATTTAAAAGGGGTACCTAGATAGTCAATTGGATCAATTGAAGCATATGACGTTTGATTCTTTCCTAAATCTACCTTGTGTCCTATAGCATCTTGATCGGTATCAAGTGTAGATTTACAATCTATATGTATTACGGCTTTTGGTGTAAGAAATGAACTGTCCGAACTTGCTGGGTGAGAGAAAATCTCCCAATCAGTGTTGTTACTGATAATAGTTTGAACAACTCTTTCCATAACATCTGCTACAGCAGATTTCCCTGAATATGTTTCTTCAATATCATTAAAGAGGAATTGTGAGGTAAGATTTTTAAAGAAGGTAGTTCCGTTACTTTCTAGTATTTCTTTGAGTTTAAAATAATAGTATTTTTCTAGATTATTTAGCTGCTCCATGTAATTCTCCTTTAAGAAATATTTACATATACATTAACATTACTTCCAAATAAATACAATAAGCTCTCGCCGTAAGACGAGAGCTTATAATTTATACAGTCACCAATTCTACAGTTTCTATTTGTTCAACAATCTTCGTTGCAATTTTCTCTGCCAATAATACTGGAACAGCATTCCCAATTTGTCTATACATTGAGTTTAAACTTCCTGTAAAAATAAAATCATTTGGAAACGATTGTAGAATTGCGCATTCACGTGCAGATAATCTACGTTGGCGATTCACATGGATTTCAGGAGAAGTTGCAGTTATTGTATCACTTGGTCGATCCCAGTTTGTTATACGTAGTGATTGTTCAAATTTAATTTCTTTTTCAACAAATGTAGTAACAACCTCATCGTATTTATCGTCGAAACCAAGAAGCCTTTTTAATTCCCACCAATCTGATGGTTTAGGAATGCTTCCTGATTTATTATCTTTTCTAAACCAATGGCCGGCAGTATGTCTATAACCAAAATGTTCATCAATTCTTTTAGTTGACCAACCTGATTTGCTACGCCAGTATTTTAAGTAATCACAAATTTCAGCTTGATCTACTTCATATTTTCTTCCAAAGAAAGTGTCGTGAACTGTAGTAGAAGCGATATGATTATATATTTTTTCGCCATTAACTAGTACATATTCACTCGTTTTACCATTTTGAATTTCAACGTCAGCTAAGTAGCCAATAGCTTCTTCGACGGTAATATGGGGTAAAAGTTCTTTTTCGAATGAAAATAAATCTGTAGTTTTTGATAAATCTGCATGTGTTGGCTCTGGGAAAATATTTTCTGCTCCAATACGATTTCCGATAATGATAACACGTTCTCTAGCCTGAGGTACTCCGTAATCTGCAGCATTAAGTAATTTATATTCTACTTTATAACCAATCTTTTTAAAGTCTTCAATAATCATCTCAATAACTTTTCCACCAGCCATGGAAATTAGACCTTTTACATTCTCTGCTACAAAAAATTTTGGTTGTTTATCATTAATAATTCTAAGCATTTCGAGATATAAAAAATTTCTCTCGTCTTTCATGCTTCTATTATTATTTGCAACACTGAATCCTTGGCAGGGGAATCCGCCAATAATAACGTCCACTTCTTTTGGAGTCCCAGGAATATCTTTTGAATCTACAGTTTTTATATCAACTAGATCTATATGATCTCCAATATTCTTTCTATATGTGTTTACAGCATCTTTATTAAAATCACAGGCCCATAAGATATCAAATCCGGCTTTCTTAAATCCTAAATCCATACCTCCGGCTCCAGAAAATAGTGTGATAAGTGTTTTTTGTGGCATATTTATTCACCCTTTTCTATTTACTTTTCTATAATACATTAATTTGACCGCAAATGCAACATAGGCAAACTGAGATTATGATAAGTAAAATGTTAACTGAAAAACACTAGGCGGGAACGTTTGTTCTTATTTTACAACTAAATCAGTAAATTTTCAACTTATTTAAATAGATAATAAAACCCGTTATGGATACAACTGAATTGTATCTTAATCGGGTTTTTTAACAAATACAAAATTATATTTTCTTTGTATAAAGAATGTTATCCGGACCGACTAATTCTTTAATATGTTTAATCTTATTATTAATATCCTCAGGCATGTTTTCATTCCAAAGAATTATCTTTAAGCGACTTTGATTATTCAGAAGCTTAAACTGATGACATTTTGTATAATTAAAACGAATTTTACCAGGATTTTTACCTGCCACTAAAGGTTCGTCATTATATACATCTTTTAGAATTCCATTTGGCATACAAGTTAAATGAATCATATGAATATCGCCAGATTTATCGTATAAAATACATATAAAATAAGTAAAACAAGGTTTTAAAGTACCATCTGTTTTTCTGTATATAGGTGGTAGGTTACCTTTATAGGGACGATCCTCTTTCCCTCTTACTTTAATAAAACCTTCATAACTGTTTTGATTATCACCAACGAAAATATTTTTAGTAATATCTCCAATATTATCTGTTGTTACTGTTTTAATATCTATGTGTACATAAGCATTATAAGTTTCAAAGAACATATCAGATCCAATAGGGGATGAGTTTGGCTGTCCGAATTGGTTGAATAACCAATAAAATATTCGTTCAGATCCTACAGCGAAATCGGAAGTCTCTTGTCCTAAATATTGTTCCCACTGATTGCGTATTTCCTCTTTAGTGCTAAACCCATCTAACATTTTTTCCAGGTCAATACTCAAGACGTGGTATATTTGTTTTAAATACTCATTTTCCCAGAATTCAATGTATTCTGGTGAATTAATTTCAAACATATATCTACCTCCAAATTAACACTATATTAAATAATAGTATCATAAAAGAGTTCTATTGAGGGTTGTTGGCAATATTTTAAATAGTGGGGAAGTATCCTTTTTTCCCCTAATAAAATAGAAATGAAATGCAAAAGGGGATGAATTTTAATGGCATATAGCTCTGAGGTAGGTAATGTAAATGTTGATGTACTTAAGGAGAAATTAAAGGTAGATAGAAAAGGTGCAGAAGTTGTTTTTCAAAATGAAGAGTTATTTATAATTTCCCCTTCAATACAAAATGGATCTAACTGGTTTGATTTAAGGAAAATTAATATAGAGAGATTCTATAACAGCAAAAAAAAGGGCCTTTTATTGCTTCGTCATAATACCTACTTTCTAATTGCAGACCTAAATGACTTTACTACTCAAATGATGAGAAAAGAAGATATGAAATCTACATCAACAGGAGGAGATCATTGGAAATTTAATATAATTTCAATTGGTGATTTTTTTACAGTTTTTAATCTTAGTAATAAAAACGTTTTATATAGCATGAAATATTCAAATGTAGAAAATTTGAAAAAAGATGTTGATAAGTTTATAAAATCTATTAGTGCATATTCTGGTGAAGTTGATAGTGATTTTAGTTATGAAAAAGAATTGATTTTAGATGATTTAGATAACAGTGAAATAATTAGGCATATAAATAACTTCTTAATTGCTAAAGGTTTTAATTATTCAGAAGAGGATATTAAAAATTTCTATCTGTCATTACGTTCAAAACCATTTGCTATAATCTCCGGGATTTCAGGCACTGGTAAAACAAAAATCGTTCAATTATTTGCCGAAGCGATTGGAGCAACAGAGAAAAACGGTCAATTTAAGTTAATTTCAATCCGTCCTGATTGGAGCGACAGTTCAGATTTACTTGGCTACAGAGATATTAAAGGGGATTTTATAAAAGGTCCATTGACTGAAATGGTTGAAAACGCATTAGCTAATCCTCAATTACCGCATTTTGTTTTATTAGATGAAATGAACTTGGCTCGTGTTGAGTATTACTTTAGTGATGTCCTCAGTGTAATGGAGAGTCGTAAAAAAGATGAGGAAGGGAATTTTACATCCTCACCGTTGCTTCCACAGTATAACGAAGATCTAACGTTACCTGGTAACTTGTATATCATTGGTACCGTGAATATGGATGAAACAACACATCCATTCAGTAAGAAGGTCTTGGATCGTGCTAATACCATTGAATTTAATGAAATTGACTTATTAAATTTTGATTCCATGATGGTTAATGAGTCAGGTGAATCAGATAAGCCACTTACAGTTTCAAACGATGTACTTGAATCTACCTACATTCATTTGAAAGATGCATTCCAAACTCATGAAGCGCTGATTCGAAAAGTTTCAGAGATCATAAATACAATTAATAAACAATTGGAACCTATCTATGCACAGGTTGGTTACCGTGTTCGAGACGAGGTTTCATTCTACATGGCGCATAACACGGAAGCAGGAATGCTGTTAACAGAAACTGAAGCGATGGATTTCTGTATTATGCAAAAGATTCTTCCACGAATAGGTGGTACACAAAATATAGTGCAGCCGGTATTAGAAGAATTACAAAGTGAATTAAAAGAGTATCCAAAGAGTAAAGCGAAAGTGGAACAAATGTTAGAAAGGGTAAAAATTGATGGTTTCGTATCCTTCTGGAATGCTTAAAAATGAACAACTGCTAACGATCAAAACCGATGATCTTTACTTAGTGATTTCTGGGGACCTTGATTTAAACCGTTACAGGCAAGAAAGTTATAAATCCTTTATCGAAAATAATGATTCCATGTATTCAAGTACTTCTAAAAATGCACAAGTAGAAATTTTCGATATCCAGAGTATGAAATTGGTTGAACGAACTGGCCAAGCTTTCTTACCTATTTTCTTTGAAAATGGAAGATATGAAGTGCAAGTGATGCCACTAAAAGATAAGAAGATTCAATTTCATCATGAATACGAGGGTTTTAAAAAATCCGTTCGTCCTGTTTTGAAAACAAACATATTAAGTGGTACTCTTCATTTCCAGAATGAAGTTGGCTTTAGTAATTTCGAAATTCGAGATGAACACGGAAACACGTTACTTTCCGTTGTCATTGAGGTCTATCCTACTAAGTTAGATTATAAAAAAGATTATCAAGCGTTATTAGATGAAGTAAGTGATATCGTTTATAATCTTGCTTATGACTTTTTGAGAAGAACATATTTAACCGGCTCAGAAAAAGTATATAAAGAGCCAACTGGTGTGGAATTCTATCGACTGCTAGAAAAAAATTTCGATGATTATATGAAGGCAGTGAATTTTGTTGAGCAAAAGCCACATAGAAGATTAGAAACAACTTATGAAGAAGTACGTGGGGATCGTTTGCGGAAGCAGGACTCTGTTGGACGAGCTTACTTAAGAAAAAATGCGAGTTTGTTTGTCGAAGTGGAGAAGGGTATTCATCTAAATGGTAGACAGATGATGCCACAAAAAGGGCTGCTTATTAAAAAGGTACATACGTATGATACACACGAAAATCGTTATGTAAAAATGACCTTAGAACGGCTTTCTATTCGAATCGAAACGTTATCCCAAAGTATTCAAAAGGCAAAATACAAGTTTAATTCAAAACCTGATGAAGAGGTTATCAATATCCTAAATAGAATGACGGATACAATCTCAAAGAAATTAAAGAAGCCATTTTGGAAAAATATTGGTAGGTTAGACCGGTCTGTCATGAGTGTTGTTTTACAGATGGCTACAGGATATCGTGATGTTTACCAAATCTATGCAACCCTTTCAAAGGGGATTGTCTTAACTGGTGAAATCTACAAGATGTCCATTAAAGATATTGCATTACTCTATGAATATTGGACTTTCTTAAAACTAGGTAAGATACTGAAAGATAAGTGTGAGGATGTATCACATAATTTGATTGAGGTAAAAAGTGATGGTTTAACTTTGAATTTGGATGGCGGAGCTAAGAGAACTTTCCGTAATAAAACAACTGGGGAGACTATTAGACTTCATTATCAGTATTCAACTCGCAAAGAGGAAACTGCCACAGTAACGCAAATTCCTGACACAATGCTTATCATTGAAAAACTTGGTAGAGACTATGATTATATGTACATTTTCGATGCAAAATATCGTATCAACTTTGGAAATGACGAAAGTCGAACAGGGCCGGGACCAATGGAAGACGATATCAATACCATGCACCGTTATCGCGATGCGATTATTGCAGAAAGTGATGGCCGATACGAACGAACTGCCTTTGGTGCCTATGTTTTATTCCCTTGGAATGACTTAGATAGGTACGAAGAACACCACCTCTACAAAAGTATTGAGAAGGTGAATATTGGTGGTCTGCCATTCTTACCGAAAGCAACGAAATTGGTTGAGGGGATTATTGATAATTTATTAAATAAAACAGCGGATGAATTACAAGAAGAGGGGATCTTGCCAAAGGGTACGAAGGAATTCTTGTATGATGACAACAAAGATTATGTGTTGATTGTTCCTGTTAGTGGTTCATTTGAAAATATCATTATTGAACGAAAAGTGAAAGTAGCAAAAATTAATCTACCCGGGAAATGGGCAAAAGCTAAGAAAATTGCTTTAGCCAATGCAAACGGAATAGTAGAGGAAGGCGTCATCCAAAGCGAGGAAATTCAAGCTAACAATATTGTATTCCATGTGGAAGCCTGGGTTAGTCGATTCAATCCAGTAATTGCAAATGACCAATCAATTAGTGAACCGGTTCTAATCGAAGAACATGTCTATAATGATGCTGTGACTCTACCGGAAATGTTAATTACTTCGAATGAACAACGTCAGCTTTGGATTATGCTAAAAGAAAAATCAACGGATGTTGAAATTAAATTGAACACGAAAACAATATCAGGAAATTCTAGAATTGTATCCTTCAAACTGCGCGGTCATATATTTACTTGGACAAGTAATTCCTTACTCCATGAGTATGGTGAGACTATAGAAGAAATTCCTTTAACAGAAATCAGAGAAAATACATTTAAAGTTTTAAGTGAGCTAGCGGCTAAGATTTAGTTGCTGGCTCTTTATATATGTAGATTCTATTATTTTGTTAACCTTCCAATAGCTAATTAACCGTTGATAGCACTGAATTTGCTAAGATACAGTCAACACTTTTTATGATATTCTTATATCGAAAAGGGGGATGTATAATTATGGATGAAGTTTCATTTAAAGAGTTTTTAGAAAATAGTTCAAATATTTCTAGTAAGGAAAAAGCCGTAAGGTCTAGAATATCAAAGGCATTAAAAGTTGAGAGAGATTTAAATGTAAACTTGGATAGTATTGTTTGTGATGATAACAAAACATATGAATTATTAACCCTAATCCCAAAGAGGATGAACGAGCAAAATGGTGTTTATCAAAATGCTGTTAGAAAGTATTATGAATTTAGGAATCATAAGAAGTTTCCGAAGTTAAATGATTTTAAACGATATTAGATGATGGGGGGCTAAATAAGTGGGGTGTAGAGAAGAAATACTGGATGCAGCTTACAATATAACTAGGATTCGAAATAATAAAGAATTTACAATATCTGAAATAATAGATTACATGAAACTAAAAGGAACTACTTATAAAGAGTCGACCATAAGAACACAAATTACCTCTAGGTGTTGTAAGAATGCACCAAGAAATCATCAGGTTGTATATAATGATTTTGAACGTGTTGGGAAGGGAAAGTATATAGTAATAAAATAAAAGTGCATAAGTTTTATCCTTAAGAGGAACTTGGAGGTCCACCATGAACAAAGATCTTGAAAAATTTAAACGCGCGTATGAACGGCTATGCAAACAGTTTAATATTGAGCCTAATGAAGACCATCGATTCCATGAAGTTTTGAGTGAACTTGAAATAGCTTCACAAGAAAGAGATGAGAAGAAAGCTAAAGAGAGAATGCAACGGCTTCAGAGTTCGAAACAGGAATATTTCAGAAAAGTGGATCCCCAAAGTCGCCCTTTACGTGAACGAATTTTTGGCCATAACTCAAGAAGTTCTGAAAGACCCATCATTGAGAAAAAGCGTAAAGAACTTGAACATCAGTTTCGCCAGATTATGAGGGATGAACCGAATAATGCAGTCGTTCGTTATCGATATGGTTATTTTCATATGGAGGAGATGAACTTTTCTCGGGCAATCCGTTTTCTTGAAGAGGCGTTACGAATACATAACAAATCCAATTGTACGAACCCCTTAGAAGAAGCACAAAAGGTTAAAGCTCATATGTATATTGGCTTTTGTGGTGGCCAGTTGTTAAAGAATAGTTTAGAGCAGCTGGGGCAGATTGATCCAGACTTTGAGTCATTTGAAACTGAAGGACGGTCTATGACAAAGGCGTTACTTATGGTTATGAATGAACGTGAACAATATTATGCCATTGTGAATGGTGAAAAACGGGCCATCTCCTTAACCGAATATTTGCGGTATAAAGAAGTGTTAGAAGAGGATTGTTTGTTCATTAGCGAAGTGGAAGGTCCGACCTTTATTAAATTAGGTGAGTGGAAAACGAAAGATTTTCGACCTGCGTTATCAAGGTTAATGCATGTTATTATGCAAGAAATTACAGAGGATGGCAATGTTACGGTTGAAAGACTACAAGAATTGTTAGAAGGACGAAATACTGCTGATACAATTAGACGAAAAATTGATCAAATTCATGAAGAATGCAAGCCATTAAGTGATGAAGATGACTTTGAATTATTTAAATTAGACCGTTCCAATCGAGAAGCCGCAAAAGTAAAGCTTCTGACTGATAACTACATTTATGTCTATCGAGAAACCGAACAGTTTAATTTTATTTCATTAAATATTGATGAAGAAGAATAATACTTGAGCAGCAGACGAGCAAAGTTTGCTGCTTTTTTACGTTCAAAAATCCGGTTGTTTCTAGAAAGTGTTGATATACCGGTGTTGGACAATGTTGTCCGGGACACCGTGCTATAACTTATCTATACCGTTTATTAAGGCGGATCACATAATCTAAGGAGCGGATTTTCAATGAACAAATTATCAATTATCGAGTTAATGGTGCGTTTCGGATTTTTAGTTGAGGCAAGAGTTGATGGGATTCTGTGTATTGATTCCAATTTAGACAATCAGCAACACTTTATGGATGTGGTAGCCGTGTTAAAACAACGTGGGATTACCCTTCATGGTGAAATGGTGGAAGAAGATTTTATTACTATTTTAGAAGATTTCTTTGAATCAACAGGGGAGAGTTTATTTCACACAAATGAGCTAGCAATTCACACCGTAGACATTTATGTGCGCGGTTTGGTAATGCAGTTGAATTGTTTAGGTTGTTCCACAACTTATAGCTGTGATGGACACGGCCGCCGCAGAGCAGAAGTTTACTTTGAAACAGTAGGTGTGGCGCGGAAAGCGAAACTTCTTTTAGAACATGTTGGTTTAACATGTCGACTGGAAAATAGAAGTGTGAAAATTAGAAATGAACGTTATGAACTGCCAAAGTTTGTGAGTGGCTTAGCTGAATTGTCAAAAGGAGAGGCGGATGACATTATGGATAAGAACAGTACATTGCTGAAAGAGCAAGAGTATTATCGTTTATTAGAAGAATTGCTTTCTATCTATGGTGTCAGTGGAGAAGAGGGACAGATTCGCGAGTTCGTGACCCAAAATCTGACGCAAGAAGTCGATCACCTTGAAGTCGACCATTACGGAAATGTGCTAGCTCAAATAAGTAAAGGCAATGGCCCAACAGTTTTAATTAATGCCCACTTAGATACAGTTTATGATTTTGTAGAGGACCGTGAGATATTAAAAAACGGTAGCATTTGGTCTTCCAGTGAAGGGGTGTTAGGTGCAGATGACCGAGCGGGAGTCTGTGTTGCTTTAGCAATTGCCAAAACGATTCGAAATTCGGACTTTAATGGAACAGTGAAATTTGTTTTCACAGTGGAAGAAGAGATCGGGTTGCGCGGAGCAAGTAAAGTAGCTAAATCATTCCTTTGGGACGTGGATATGGCATTCGTGGTCGATCGCCGTGGCACTGGTGATATTGTGACATCTTGTGGAGGCTACCTTCCTTTCTGTTCAGCCGAATTCGCTAGACAAGTTGAAAGAATCGGCAGAATTGTACATCCAGGGCGTTGGCAAACAGTACCTGGTGGGAGTAGTGATACACGCATCTGGGCAGAGCAAGGCATCAACAGTGTGAATCTATCTACTGGTTACAATAATGAGCATACAAGTGAAGAAACACTTGATATTCAAGCAAACTACGGGACATATGAATTTGTAATGTTACTAATGGAGAAGAGTCAGAGTTTAATGAGAAGAAACCTAGAACGTAGAACTCTGAATGCAAACTTTAGACCGAGACAGAGAAAATTAGGTTAATTTCTTTGAAATAACTAAAAAAGTTAGCAACTAAAATATAGTTGCTAGCTTTTATTCTCTACGAGTTACCAAATTCTATTTTCTTAACCGCCGGCACATCCGCCGGCGCAAAATTCAATCCTGTTATTTCTTTGCGCGACACCCATCTCGTATCAGCATGCTCCACCGCAACAGGTTGTCCCTCAATTAATTTCGCTTTATACGTCTCTAGTCTCACAATCACATTTTCATATTCATAAATTGTATCTTCTACTTTATCTCCAACTTCAATGGAGCAGTTGAATTCTTCACGGATCTCACGAGCTAGTGCTTGTTCCGGTGTTTCACCAGCCTCAATCTTTCCACCAGGAAACTCCCAATATCCTGCCAATGACATTTCCAGCCCCCTTAATGCGCAGAAAATTTCATTGTTTTCATTTTCAATAATTGCTCCGACTACGTGGACTGTTTTTTTCATTCTTTATTTCACCTTTACTTTCAATTGATGAGTATATTTTAACCTAGTTTAACATTGAACTCATCTTTCATATTGAGCGTGTTTTTTTGAAGATACTAAACATTGTTCAATTAGGATTAGTGCATTCTTTCCAATTCGATGTACGAACGAGCAATGTTCTACTTAACTTAGGGTGAACTTTATCTAGGAAATATGTCACAATTGAGTAGTACTATTGTTTTAGTGAAAGGAAGAAAGAAAATGAAAAAACGAACATTGATGCTTTTATTTGCAGGGCTATTGATTTTATCAGCCTGTTCAGATAAAGAAGTCAGCGAAAGCACAATCACTAATGAGACAACTCAAGAAGAAACTGAACAATCGGCACCTGAAGAGCTCTATAGAATATGGGCGAATGATCAATATACTGAGAAATATGTGTTCGAGTATGATGGAACGGTGTTTCACACGAGATTTGATGATGAGAAACGTGGCACATTTGAAATAAAAGGTGATAAGTTGGTTATGAATTTCCTAAATACGGGTGAACATGTAACGCCATTTAAAATTGAGGATGATGGATACACGTTAAAAATCAATGACATGGATGGTTCCCAGAGTGAATTTACATATATTGGGGATGTAGATAAACCGATAACTGCCGCTGATGTTGATGTAGAAGCATTAAAGGAATTCCTCGATGAATTAGCTTCAGCCAACGAAGCAGAAAAGATGTACGAAATGATCTATTTTGAAAATGACTCGTCTGTTAAAAAAGAGGATTTTATTGATGATTGGGAAAGCAGTGTAGGAAGAACGAAGATAATAAAAAGTGAACTTGAGTTCATTGAAATACCAGTAGAAGAGCCTAAAAAGCGAAATGGCTTAGAATTCTTCCCGGTATTAGTTCATCTTATTGAAGAGTACGAGATGGATGGTGAAATCCATAAAAATGACGGGAAAGCGAAGTTATATATTACCGAATATGACAATGAATATGGATTTAAATTAGATGAGCGTTCGTTTGGTGGGAAACTTTAATATTTAAAATGAATTACTGAAATTACGAAAGCATTGATCCCAAAAGGAATCAATGCTTTCTTGTTTATTCGCCGGCATAGCGCGGATTCACTCCACTAATCTTCCTCATCATCCCTAAAATCATCCGTGTCAACCGTAATCAGCACTAAGCTAGCGCCTTCAGGTATATGGATTTCCTTAGCGGGACTCGGTGGGTTAAAAGGAATATTGTCATCTTCGTTTGACTTCAACATTACGCCAAGAGTATCCTCAGCCATTGTGATGGCTTCATGTAATGTGTCGCCATCTGTAATTACATTTTCTAAGTCCGGAAAGTCTACATTAAAGGTTTGATCTTCCTCGCACCAATCAATAATGGAATAATATTTGTATATTGCCATAGTTCATCGTCTCCTTGTACGTAAACATTATAACCAATGTTTTTGGATTCAATAATTGGAGCGACGACTTGGGCTGTATTTTTATAAAAAGAGCTTAATATGCGACTGTTATTTTCGCATTAAAAAGAAAACCCCACCCCAAAAATAGGGGAGGTTGACTAAATTTTATCGAATTATTACTGCTGAATTAATTGAATAAGGTTGCCGCACGTATCGTCGAAGATGGCGATAGTAACTGGCCCCATCTTAGTTGGTTTCATCGTAAACGTTACACCGCGATCTGTTAGTTGCTCGTATTCTTTTTGAATATCTTCAACCCCAAACATCGTTACTGGGATTCCATCGGCAAATAACTTCTTTTGGTATTCTTTTGCAGCTGGATGTTCGTCTGGTTCCAGTAAAAGTTCGGTACCTTCCGGATTGTTTGGTGAAACAAGAGTAATCCATCTGTATTTCCCTGAAGGAACGTCATGCTTTTTTACAAAGCCTAATGTGTTTGTATAAAAATCTAATGCTTTATCTTGATCTTGAACAAATATACTTGTAACAATAATATTCATATTGTTTTGCCTCCTTTAATTGTTGCTACGGATGATTTTCTCCAAGAAGTAGAAATCATAATTTCTATTACTGTAAAAACTAATCTACCCATCCTTTCAATAAATCTTTAAGTGGTTCGTTATTGAATAGTAGTACTCGATATTTTCCTTTTCGTTCCGAATTGATAAGGCCTGCTTCTTCCAATAGGGAAATATGTTTAGCAATCCCTTGCCGAGAAATGGAAATGTTGTGCTTCATTATCAGACGGGCCGAAAGTTCATATAAACTCTGTTCATTCGTTTCTGATAATTCGTCTAATATAAGACGTCTAGTCGAGTCAGCTAGAGCCTTAAATATAATGTCTTTGTCCCAATTCATAGTTATGATTATACGCAACTACTTGGTTGCTCGTCAATTATATGCAACTTTTTAGTTGCTCGTCAAGGGTAAATAATCAAACGTTCTGCCCCAGGTTACCCAGGTAGAGAACGTTGAATTCAAATCCGAATTAAAAATAACCCGTCCTAAGTTCCGGACGAGGTTTCATTCGATGTTGTATGCGGGGGAGGGGACAATAAGGGTAGAAATTACGCTTATTTAATAAAAAGTCCCAAAAATGACCGATATAAGGGTAGAAATTCCCCTTATTAACTAGAAAAACGAGAAAAAGAGCAGAATTTTTTAGCATAAGGGTAAAATTTCCCCTTATTTACCCCGAAACGAGCACTCATTGATACCTTAAGGGTAAAAATTCCGCTTATTTTCCATCCATGAACTTTCATCAGGCGCATAAATTTAAACCCCGACCGAATTTCCGGGCGGGGACCTCATACATACATTATAATTTAATCTTTACTTCCGACCCGTCCTTCGCTCGAACATCCACTAGCACTAGCCCCTTATGCTTCTTCAATTCCTTCGCGAAAGGCTTTAATGCTTTTTTGTCTATTTGTGGGAAGGTAAAGGGAACGTCTTGTTTTTTTCTTTCGGCATTTTCATGAATCAATTTATTAATTCTCCGCTGAAATCGCTTTGAAGACAGAATGGAAATCGCAATGTTAAAAAACGCGTATGGAATTGGGATGGATAGCCGAACTTTATTTGACCTAACTTTTACTCGCATCATAGGCCGTACCCGCTATTCAATGAAGACTGCAACGGTATCTCCGTTTGCCGATTTCACATCAACAATTTGTCCATCTAATTCGTTTTCAATTGCTTCGATAATGATCCCGATGTCTAGGTCTTTTACGTATTTTTCTGATTGAGGAATTGTCGATGCGATGCTGTAGCCAGCCATTAAAGCGACTTTTACAAGCTTGATAGGTAAATTCACTGTGACGTTATCATTTTGGGCAGATACTACACGAACTTTTAATGTCTTATCTAAATATTTAGCAGGTTTAACAATTGTATTACTAGTAGCTTCTTTCTCTTGTAACACTTGAATCAATTCCGCTCCCTGGTTGGCATCAATTTTGCCTTCTTGAACCATCGATAACACTTTTGTAATCTCATCTTTCATGAACTTTCCTCCTATTCATCTTTTAAAAGTTTAATGGCTTCCTCTGCTGTGATTTCGCCATTTTCCAACATCGTGACAATCTTTTTCTCATCAACTTCATTTTTCTTTTTTTGCTCATAACCAAGTGCTGAAATGATGTTATTGAGCTTTCCTCGAACTGTTGGGTAAGAAATCCCCAGTTCCTTTTCAACTTCTTTAATACTACCTCTACTAGCTAAAAACACTTCCACAAAATGTAGTTGATCTTTTGATAGAGAAGCAAGCTTTGATAGCTCAAACTCATTTTCAATCGTCGTATGACAATGGGTACACTGCAATTTTGTAATTTTTAACGTTTCGCTACAGACAGGACAGGTTGTGATTACTTGATAGGCCATAATCAAATTCCTTTCTTTAAGTTAATTTGATTATACAACAGAATATTCAGAAAATAAAGTCTAAAAATTAATTATTTTAATTTTAGGTTTAATAAAATTAATTCCTGAATTAAGATTATTAATTAATGAATAATTGATTGTGCAAAAGAAAGGAGCAGTACATTGAATTCTTCATAATTGTCGTAATTTGCATTATGTGAGGAGTTAGGAATAACCTTCTTCGTAAAAACTGTCTTTTCAGCCCAACTCTCACAGTACTTTTTTATTTAACCTGTATTTTCATGCTCACTAAGTTAAATTGCACCTCATCCTCAATTTTCAAAAACTCACCGTATACCGCACTCGCTGCTTTCAACATGCCTTGTTACCTAAACGTATTAATGATTCGTACATACTATTCCTTGCTTCTTCGGTTACAGTAATCGCTTTTGCGCACGTTTTGCAGTAATAACTATACGGGTAAAACTTTGCAATTGTGGCGAAGTGTTTAATCCAGAAAAGTTCCGATTTTTTATTTCCGAAGGGGGTAGTGCCAATTCCTATAAAACCAATGACCGTATCTGCATGGTCAGAAATAAAGGATTGGGCAATGTAACCACCTGCGGATTGTCCCACTAAAACGATTTTCAATGTGTTCCTGTTCGAGAATGGCTAGCAGTTCTTTATTTACATTGGCGAAGGAGAAATCTTGAAAAGATCTGTATTTTCTATGAAGGGGATAGTCCCAAGTGATTAACTTAAAGTGAGCAGATAGGTACTCCACTTGTTTATCAAAAAGGGTATGGTCTGCGGTGAGTCCGTGGCAAAATACAATGGCCATTTTTTGAGGGGAAGTCAGCGTGTTTGTCCAGTAATAAACCGTGCCTCTAGGAGATTTTATTTGCTTTTCGATCATTTAATTTCCTCCAATAATCAAATTGCGCAAACCTAGGATGACAAAGGTTTGCGCGTATTGAGGTATTTATTAAACGACACCATCTACTATCTTCTTCAACAACCCAAATTCCTTTTCCTGCTTAATAATCAATTCTTGCGCTTCTTCCAGTGTAATCAGTTCAAATCGAACTTTCGCAAAAGGCTGAAGTTGAGCTAGTTTTGGTAAATCAACTGAAATAACTTGCGCGATTTTTGGATATCCACCGGTCGTTTGACGGTCGGCCATTAGAATAATCGGGTGACCACCTGAAGGAACTTGCATGGTTCCGAATGTCACGGCTTCAGATAATAGCTCGAATTTTTCTTCCAAAGTAAGAGGTTGTTCTCCCTCCAAACGATATCCCATGCGGTCGGCGTCCTTGGTCACGGTAAATGTTGTATTTTCAAGGGCCGCCTTACTTTCATCTGTAAATCGTTCGTACTCGGTTCCTTTCAACACACGAATGATAGCATCTTGGGAAGTCGAGATCCAATCTTTTGGATGAATCGCCCAATTATTATTTTGAGGTGGGGCTGACACCAAAATTGGAAGAACATCTCCTTTCTGAAGAGGGCGCCCTTTATAGCCACCAATCCCTGCACGTATATAAGTGCTGTAACTGCCTAACGTCTTTTCAACCTGAATACCGCCTTTAATGTGTAAGTATCCACGCGCTCCGCTCACACAAGATTGTAATTTCAATATACTTCCAGCTTCAGCGAATACTGGTTTCCACATAGCGCACGCTTCACCGTTTAGTAGGGGATGAAAGTCAGCTCCAGTTAAGCAAAAAACAGTATCACAATTAAACCGCACAGTAGGCCCAACTAAAGTAAATTCAATCGCTGCAGAAGGATGTTGTTGCAACAGAATTTCTCCAAGACGGTAGGACGTGGCATCCATTGCACCACTTACAATGACGCCATATTGTTGAGAACCTTTTCTTCCTATATCTTGAATGGTTGTTAATAAGCCGGGCTTCAAAATAGTCATTGTCATTTTGTTTCACCTGCCAAATTCTTATATTCCTCTTCAGAGATCGCAACAAAACGGATACGATCACCTGCTCGAAACAGTGTTGGGGGATTTTGGTCTGGTAGGAATAACTTTAACGGAGTTCGTCCAATAATTTGCCAGCCGCCAGGTGTTTCAAACGGATAAATCCCCGTTTGCTTTCCAGCAATGCCAACAGAACCAGCCGGTATTTTTAATCGAGGTGTTTCCTTCCGCGGAGTAGCAATCTTTTCATCCATGCCTCCCATAAAAGCAAATCCCGGTGCAAACCCAAGCATGTAAATAAGGCATTCATTTTTTGTATGTATATCAATAACTTCCTGCTCTGATAAGTTATTATATGTAGCAACTTCAGTTAAATCAGGTCCATAAATACCGCCGTAACATACAGGTATTTCAATGATTCTATTAGTTTCATTTACTTCTATTTCTTCTTTTTGCAATAAAATTTTAATATAATTTACAACCTTCTCATAAGGTGAAGAACCCTCAAACTTCCATTGATTCACCTGATAAACATCGTAGTAAATACATATATTCGTATAACTTGGAACTGCTTCTATATAACCCGTAAAGCCGTGATCCTCAAGTATTTTCAAAAACTTCTTTATAGATAAATGAATTTCTTCCGATATGCCTTCGCCGAAAGTTACTAAAATAGCACTATCTCCAAGAGGTTTAAAGTGTATTGACATGGATAGCCCTCCGAGTTGTTTTAATATTCTAAATATATCCTATCATATTATTTTTTTGTGTTAATATACATTTAATTAAATAGATTTTGGGCGTTATTTACTTTTAGGAGGTTAATAAAATGGTTCGTGTAGATTTAAATTGTGATATCGGTGAAAGCTTTGGAAGATATACGCTTGCCAATCAAGAAGAGATTTTAGGTCATGTGACTTCAGCAAATATTGCATGTGGTTTTCATGCAGGGGATCCATCTGTGATGCGTGAAACGGTGAAGATTGCGATAAAAAATAATGTGAAAATTGGTGCACATCCAGGGCTTCCAGATTTAGTAGGGTTTGGACGTAGAGAAATGGCAATCACACCTCAAGAAGCTTATGACATGGTTGTTTATCAAATTGGTGCTCTTCAGGCTTTTCTAACAATCGAAGGAGTAAAGATGCAACACGTAAAGCCCCATGGTGCTCTTTATAATATGGCTGCAAAAGATGCAAAAATCGCAGAAGCCATTGCTCAAGCGGTATATGATGTTTCGCAAGACCTTATTTTATTTGGCCTAGCATCTAGCGAGTTAACAAAGGCTGGAGAAAAAATCGGCCTTCAAACTGCCCATGAAGTATTTGCGGATCGAACATATCAAGAGGATGGTTCATTAACATCTCGTAAACAATCAAATGCTCTTATTACGAGCCAGGAGGAAGCTGCCAATCAAGTGATTCGTATGGTGACTGATGGGAAAGTGAGAACGGTACAAGGAACAGATGTCACGTTACGTGCAGATTCTATTTGCATTCATGGAGACGGTGAACATGCTGTAGACTTTGCAAAATATATAAAAAGGGAGTTACAAAGTAAGGGGATAGAAGTACAAGCATTTAAATAGAAAGGGGAAATGAATGGGGAATGTTGATGTAGAGAACAAAGTGGAGGAGACGGGCAACAATAATAAGCCCAATCCAAAAGGAAGAAAAGTAGTATCCAAACGTAGTGCCTTGTTAGGTGCAGCCTTTTTAATGGCTACCTCTTCCATAGGTCCGGGATTCTTAACCCAAACCACTGTATTTACAAATCAGTTGCTAGCAAGTATGGGATTCGTCATTGCAGTTTCATTAATTTTAGACGTCATTGCGCAACTTAACGTTTGGCGTGTCATTGGTGTTTCTGGATTACGTGGACAGGACGTAGCAAATAAGGTATTGCCTGGCCTTGGGGTTGTTTTAGCAGTTTTAATAGTAATTGGTGGTCTAGCATTTAATATTGGTAACGTCGGTGGTGCTGGATTAGGACTTAATGCAATGTTAGGTGTGGATCCTATCTATGGTGCAATTGTGAGTGCGGGTTTTGCTATAATCATATTCTTATTTAAAGAAGCTGGGAAAGTAATGGACCGTGTTGTACTAGTTGCCGGATTCGTTATGATTTTCCTAATGCTTTATGTTGCCATTACGACAGCACCTCCAGTAGGTGAAGCAATCGTTCGAACTGTTTGGCCAGAAGATTTAGGGTTATTAGCCATTGTTACTTTAGTAGGGGGAACTGTTGGTGGCTATATCACATTCGCTGGAGGTCACCGATTAATTGATGCAGGAATTACAGGTCAGGAAAATCTAAAACAAATTTCTAATGGCGCAGTTTCAGGGATTCTAATCACTGGTATTATGAGAATTGCATTGTTCTTAGCGGTATTAGGTGTCGTTTCTAAAGGATTACAGTTAGATATGTCAAATCCGGCTGCATCGGTTTTCCAACTTGCTATTGGTGAAGCAGGATTCCGTATATTCGGTGTGATTATGTGGGCTGCTGCAATTACTTCTGTTGTAGGGGCAGCTTATACTTCAGTTTCATTTATTCGTTCATTCCATCCAGTAATTGAAAAATATCATAACTGGTTTATTATCGGATTTATTGTTGTATCTACAACTGTTTTTGCGACGATTGGTCAACCAGTTAAGATATTAGTAGTTGTTGGAGCGTTGAATGCGTTAATATTACCGTTATCTTTAGGGATTATGTTAGTTGCAGCACATAAACAATCAATTATTGGAACATATAAACATCCAAAAGTTTTAACAATCACAGGGGCCTTTGTTGTAGTAATAATGGCTATTTTGAGTGTTTATACATTAATTAATAATTTTTCTACACTTTTTTAAACGGGAAGGGTGTTTGAGATATTCATTAGTGACTTAATAGATTCAGAGTTAAGTGTAATTTAATAAATGAAAGGAGCCATCTGAAAGGACTTTTGGATGGCTCCTTTTTGTTTCATAATAGGATCATAAGGATATGTTATAATCTTTTAAGTTTATTTTATTGGAGTGATTTTCTTTGTTTATTGAATTACTAGTTTTTATGATTGCGATCGTTTTAGCGGAATCGATTTATAGATATGGCCTATCTAAATTACGGTTTTTATCAACAAAATCGGAGAAGTATCAAAAACGATTTAAGTCCATAACAATCGGGGTTATGTTTGTTTCCTTCATGTTCGTAGCGATCGTTTTGGAAATTATATAGTAGAAATTCGGCTTTAACCCGAATTCCTTTATTTCACCTGCTTAATCACCTTCAACATTATCTGAGCCGCAACCCGTTGCCCCCAAAACTGATTCATCGTTCCAGTAAAGTAGAGGTCAGTTTTCGGATGATAAAAGGCAAAAGCACCGGTTTGTCCCCAATGGCCGATTAATCCATTTTTTAAGTCTTTAAATGAAATGGGTTGGTTGGCGATCCCCACACCATAAAAGAATGTCCCAGGAAGAAAGAGGAATTTCCACTCTTTTAACTCATCGATATATTCCACTGGAAAGAAGTGTCCATTCATAAATGCTTTTAAGAAAATCATCGATTCCTTCGCTGTAGAGATAATGCCACCTTCTGGCCCGATCGATGACATATATTTTGGTAGGTGGATTTTCTTCTCTTTGTAATAGAAAGGGGATGGTCGCGAATCGTTCGCATCTTCATATAAGTACGTATTCTCCAACTTTATTTCATCGAAAATGAATTCCTTAAACACGGAATGGATGTCTTTATTCGTGATGGTTTCGATAATCTTGCCTAGCAGTTGAAAGTTTGTATCCGAATATTGAACTTTTTGGCCGGGCACGAATTTTGGTTTCATTTGCTTCACGCTGACTAATTCTCTTTCGAAACCCCAGCGCTGATCCATTCCTGCAAGTAATTCCTTCATTGCATCCGAGGAAAAGTAATCTGGGATTCCTGATGTGTTGGACAGTAAATGTTTGATGGTGATTTCTTTGGAGTAATCTCTTCCTTTATAGACGTGGAGTCCTTGGAGTATATCATCAGAAAAGTATTGGGAGATTTTATCTTGTAAGTTGAGACGATTTTCTGATTGTAATTTCAGTATGACCGCCGTGACGTAAAGTTTTGTCACGCTTGCGATGAAGTAGGGTTGGTCAGGTGTTAGATTTCCAGCTGCTGATATGTAGGAAAATGAATTATCTCCGCTTTCCACACAAAATACAGCACCAAATATGTTTTTCTTTGATACTGCATGTTCCACTAACTTATCAATAAATAATGGCTCAATTGCCGTTAACAATTGGATAAGCCTCCTTTTATAGTAAGGGTCTAGACCTCATCTTCCGAAGCAAAAATTTTTAATGCCCCCATGATCATGATAAAAAGAATGACAATTGGCGAAAGCCGAATTAGTAGGGGAATGCCAGGTAATAAACTAATTAGAAGGATAGGGATTCCAATCATGCCCCACTTCGACGTAAACTTCGTATAACGAATCAATTTTTCGGATGGTTCCGGATCTTCTTTATATTTCCAACGGTTTCCGAAGAGGAGAGCTTCTCTAGGATCAAAGTAGGACCATATTAAAAGACCATAGAGTGGAATAAATAATATAGTTATAACGATGAATTGTACTATATCCATTGGCTTTCCTCCTTTGATTGAAAGATTTTATTTTAATTAATATACGATTTGGTTATCGCTAAGTTTCAATTTTTTCCAATATGCCAATATTTTGTACGTAAATAGGTCAAGAGTCCTTTCTTATGTTCAGTACTATGAGAATTATCAATTTAATGATAAAATGTACAAATTAATAATTTAGAATATTTAGTCTATCAAATTGTTACGATGAATTTGTAAATATTCATTACATTATTCATGACATAAACGAGGCTTAAATGTAGCAGAAAGGAGAGAAATGTGTGGGAAATATTTTACGAATCGGAAGTGCCTTTATAGGGGTGATAGTAGGTGCTGGATTTGCCTCTGGGCAAGAGATTTTGCAGTACTTTACTAGTTTTGGCATACCCGGAATTTTTGCAGCTATTGTAGCAACGATTCTTTTTTCTTATCTAGGAATGATCCTTGTGTGGCTTGGAAGTCATACGCAAACAACCTCACATAAAGATGTCATATTTAGAATTAGCGGACGATATCTAGGAACAGTGATTGATTACATACTACTATTTACGTTATTTGGAGTAGGGGTAGTAATGATTGCGGGTGCAGGTTCTAACCTTAATCAGCAATTTGGTCTGCCGTTCTTTGTTGGGACAACCTTGATGACGCTTCTTGTTGTTTTAACAGGATTCTTAAAAGTAAATCGAGTTGTTTCCATTATTGGTAGTATTACGCCGGTTCTTATTGCTTTTGTAATTTTAATTGCGATATATAGTTTGGTTACGATGGATGGATCATTTGCTTCCCTTAACCAGGTTGCACAGTCGATTCCAACGACGCTGCCGAACTGGTTTATTTCCAGTGTGAATTATGTTTCATTTAATGTGGCTGTTGGAGCTTCGATGGCGATTGTCATGGGTGGAGCAGAGAAGAATCCAAAAACTGCAGCATGGGGCGGATTAGTTGGTGGTCTTGTTTTAGGGATTATGATCATATTAATCCATCTAGCGATTTTCTCTAAAATCGAAGAAGTGGGCACGTTAGATATGCCGATGCTTGGGATTGTAAGTAATGTTTCACCGATTTTAGGGATTGTGATGGCGTTGGTTATCTTTGGAATGATCTACAACACGGCAATTGGTATGTTCTTCGCATTTACATCCCGTTTTGCAGAGTCAGGAACGAAAAAATTTAAAACGATTATTGTTATCACAATGGCTGTTGGGTATCTAGCAAGCTATGTCGGATTCACTGACCTTATCAGCTATTTCTATCCATTGATAGGTTACCTAGGCCTGTTTTTAATGTTTGCACTTGTTGTGGCACCGATTATTATTAAAAAGCAAGATGCGAGAAAATAAATGAAGAGTTAACCTTGCCGGAGTTAAGGCGGGGTTAGCTCTTATTTTTATTTGATTTTCTAAATCTATCATCACTGCCTGTACTATAAATAAAATCCCCCACGTATTATATAAAAACGATATATTAGGGATTTTATTATCCGAAATGGAGGGGTTGTTATAAGCACGCATTTTGATGTGATTGTGGTCGGCGCTGGGTCAATGGGGATGGCGGCAGGATACTTTTTGTCCAAGCAAGGAATCAAAACTTTATTAGTGGACGCATTTGATCCACCCCATACGAAAGGAAGTCACCATGGGGAAACGCGGATTATTCGTCATGCGTATGGTGAGGGGAGAGAGTATGTACCCTTTGCATTGAGGGGTCAGGAATTATGGTACGAGCTAGAGAAGAAGACACATCATAAAATTTTTACACAAACGGGTGTGCTCGTTTATGGTCCTAAAGGTGAATCTGATTTTGTAGCGGAAACGATGGAAGCAGCAAAAGTTCATTCATTAACTGTCGATTTACTGGAAGGTGAGGGGTTAAATGAGCGCTGGCCTGGGATCACGGTTCCGGACAATTTTAATGCAATTTACGAGCCGAACTCCGGGGTTTTATTCAGCGAAAATTGTATCCGTGCTTACCGCGAGCTCGCTGAAGCGAATGGCGCGCAAGTTTTAACGAATACGGCAGTTGAGGATTTCGAAGTGACTGAGGATCTGGTGACTATTCATACGGCGAAGGGGTCCTATACTGCAGAGAAGTTGATTGTTAGCATGGGCGCTTGGAACAGTAAACTGCTTTCGAAGTTGGGTGTGACGATTCCTTTGCAGCCTTATCGACAAGCGGTTGGTTTCTTTGAAGCAGATGAATCGCTGTACAGCAGCAACGTGGATTTTCCGGCATTCATGGTGGACACGACTAACGGAATTTATTATGGATTCCCAAGCTTTGGGGGCTGCGGTCTGAAAGTTGGCTACCATACGTTTGGTCAGGCGGGGGATCCCGATACGATTAATCGTGAATTTGGTGCTTTTTCCGAAGATGAAGCGAATCTTCGGAAGTTCTTGGCGGAGTACATGCCTGGTGCCAATGGCAAACTGATCAAAGGCTCCGTCTGCATCTATACAAAAACACCGGACGAGCATTTCGTGATTGACCTGCATCCTGAGTACTCCAATGTCGCGATTGCAGCAGGCTTCTCCGGCCACGGTTTCAAATTCTCCAGCGTCGTTGGCGAAACCTTAAGCCAACTCGTCACTACAGGCAAAACGGAACATGACATCTCCATCTTCTCAATTAATCGTCCTGCATTAAGAGAGGCAGCATCGAGAGGATAATAAATGAAATGAAAGCATTGGATTCAGGGGATTCAATGCTTTTTTATTAGTTATAAGGATTTATGTGACAAGAAATCGTGAAACTCTGGGAAAGTGTCACGCAAAATCGAATTGCATGACAAAAAAATGGGGAATTCCGGGAAAGTGTCACGCAAAGTTGAATTGCATGACAAAAAAATGGGGAATTCCGGGAAAGTGTCACGCAAAATCGAATTGCATGACAAAAAAATGGGGAATTCCGGGAAAGTGTCACGCAAAATCGAATTGCATGACAAAAAAATGGGGAATTCCGGGAAAGTGTCACGCAAAGTTGAATTGCATGACAAAAAAATGGGGAATTCCGGGAAAGTGTCACGCAAAGTTGAATTGCATGACAAAAAAATGGGGAATTCCGGGAAAGTGTCACGCAAAGTTGAATTGCATGACAAGAAATGAAGAATCTCCGTAAAAGTGTCACGCAAAATCAAATTGCGTGACAAGAAACAGAAAATCCCCAAAAAGTTGTCACGCAAAAAGAAGAAACTCCGGTAAAGTGTCCAGAGAAGAATGGTGAAACCCCTTATCGAGGACAGATTTTTCGATTTTCAAGAATTAATGTCCACGAGAACGTTTGTCGAGGACAAAATTTTCGATTTTTAGGATTTAGTGTCCGCAGGAACGTTTGTCGAGGACAAAATTTTCGATTTTTAAGAATTTAATGTCCACGAAAACGTTTGTCGAGGACAAAATTTTCGATTTTCAAGATTTACTGTCCACGAGACGACTTGTCGAGGACAGATTTTACGATTTTCCTGAATTAGTGTCCACGAGACAGCTCGTCGAGGACACTATTTTTATTTTTCTAGTTTTATGTCCTTGAGAATCCTTTATTTGGTAAAATCATAGAAACAAATAAAAGGGGTGACCGCCATATATGAACGAGCACATTTTCTATCACGTTGTTACTAGAAAAAAAATGAACGTCGGCCAGATCATTCACTTCGATCAGGATCAAAAGAATACACTATATCGCTTCTTTTTCGAAAATGAACAACGCAATTCCAAGGGTGAAGATTTTATTCAGATTCTATACGGGAATCACACAGAGGACGGCTTGCACCTGAACAAAGAAGATTCCGACGTAGCCCAAAAATACATAAGTCAAACCATTCGAGCCGCGCGAGAAACGATTGTGGAAATGGTTAGGCTGCAAGAGTTTCCGCAGTATCCTTCACGGTTGTCTTGTTTATACGCAGCCAAAACCTATGAAGATGCATTAAAATGGAAACAAATCTTTGAATCTTACAATCGTAAAGTATTACAGATTGTAAAACTTCGAGTGGAAGGGCAAACATTTCTTGGAGATGGCAACCTTCTCCCGAAAGAAGATGGAGTACCATTCTCTCAGAAAATTGAGCAGGCGCGGGAGTATTGGAAGGGCAACATAAAAAACGAACTTCCCGAAGTGTTAATCAATGGAACGATTGAAGTTATTGAGATTATCGATGATTTTTCACTATAACTAAGCGAGGAGGATTTCCAATGTCCGATCAAGAACTTGAGCGCGAAAGGCTAAAACAAAAAGAACTAAGCAAAAACCCTGGAGGTGCTTTAAACGATGCAATTGGTCAAGCACATATAGGTTCACCCAGTAGCAGTTGTTTAACAAATATTGGTTCCATCGTGATGATTATCGTATTTATTCTCATAGTAAAATCTTGCACAGGTTAATAGACTCCTATGCTAATTTTGTGAAAAAGTGGAACCTATCCCCGAGTTTATCCGTATATTCATTAACTGAAGGTAAATAAAAGGGGGACTGTCCTTTGGAAAAGAAAAAGTTTGTTACGGAACAACATGAAAAAACACGTACGACCTTTCGTACGCTAGGTCCTATAATTCTAGCCGCAGGGGCTATTTGTATGATTATCGCATTTATTGACTTTTTCACTTACGACCCATTCGACACGGGATTTGGAGCATTCGGGGAAATGGATGGGTTTGGAGGACCGAAGCTCTTTTGGTTATTTTTTGTAGGGATCCCTCTTCTTTTCATTGGGTTTGTACTAACGAATGCAGGATATGCTGGAGCAATTGCACGATATGGAAGTCGAGAATATGCGCCAGTTGCAAAGGACACATTTAATTATTTAGCATCTGAAACGACTACCGGGGTAAAAGAAATCACTAAGGCTATTAAAGAAGGAACAGCCCCAGCCCAAGCACCAGCGAATTCCATCACGTGTCAAAACTGTAACGAGAAAAATCCAAGCGACTCTAAGTTTTGTAAACAGTGCGGCGATCAATTAGCGAAAACTTGCGCACATTGCGAAAAGGCGAACTCAGCCGACGCCCTATATTGTAATTACTGTGGAAAATCACTAGGGTGAATAAAGCGAATTGAAATGCCCTAAAAATTAGGAGGACCCCTGTGGGAAAGCCAAAGCACAAAAATAAAACAAAAAACCCTCTCTTCTGGAGAATTTTCCCCTTCATCCTATTTATATTCATCATCGGTTTTCTTCTCTTAATCAGTGGCGGATATGATTACTTTGAAGAATGGGGTTGGAATCCCGATATTGTGATTGTAATCCGTTACATTGCTACAATTATTTGGGCGACCATAACTTTTATTCTCGCGGTATTACTCCTAAAATACTTTATCGGAATTTGTAAGGGCTGGAGAAGTGGGGAAAGATATTCTTCATTACACGTAGTCATTGAAGTCGCGATGGTCACATTATTTATGCTAGGTCCGAGTATCGCATTATTTTTATTTAGCTTCGTACAAGTCGGCATCATGTTTTTCCCAGACGATCCCTACTGGCGAGGTTATTGGGAATTAAAATAAAATCACGCTTAACCTTCTAAGTTGATTGTTGACGAACGGTCCGCTTAGAAGGTTTTTTTATTCGCAGGACGCAATGGTGTGATAAAATTTGCCAATTAACAATAACCTAATTTTAACAAAATGCATTCTGGGGCATGTTGGGGATTACCGAATGAAAGTTAAGAAAAGCTATCCGAAAGAAAATAAAATGAGAAAGCTAGCAACTAATGAATAGCTGCTAGCTTGTTTATTTATTATCCTAAATCAATTAACTTTCTAAGCGCAGTTACATACACATTGACCGATTGATGATAGAGTTCCGGCGAATAGCGGGCAACTCGTTTTTGAGCAACAGACGCGTTCACTTCTAAGACCATTAAGCCTTTATTCGTTTCGACAATATCGATATTGCCAAAGCGTAAACCAACTGCTTTTCCTGCTTTGATAGCAATTGCGTGCAATTCTTCTTTAAGATGTTCTGGCACCTCTACAACTCGTGCACCTTTGGACAAGTTATTTTGTAGATTCTCACCTTTTGTCTTTCCGTAAGACATTAACACTTCGCCATCTAAATAAGTACATCTGTACTCAATCGGGAAATCGTAGTAAGGGCTTATTGAGATCTCTAAGTTTTCCGATGAAAATTCAGCAATCGCAAACGTTAGGTCGGAATCATCTGCGACAAAACATATATTTTTCCCGCCACCGCCGTTGTTTTGCTTCACCACAAAAGGAAAGTGATAATGACTTTTCACTTTCGCTAATGTCACTTTTGCATCTTCGTTGGAGTACTTATAATCCTTAGGTTTCAACAGAAAATGCTCAATGGCAGGCACACCAGCTTCCAATAGATAGTGAAAACACATGGCCTTGTCTTTTGCGATAAACGAAGATTGACTACTATTGAGTCCGATGTCATATCCTAATAACTCGTAGCGTTTAGATGGATCGTACGGATTCGTAAATCGCACTATCCAACCATCGTATAAGAATTCCATAGTTAGCCCTAATTCCGTGGCAGTATCTTGCATGACATTTTTAAACAATTCCTCATCTGATAAAAGATTAAAATCCGGCAACATTAGCTGATGTGGCATTCAACGGTCCCTCTACCCTCATGTAGATTTTTTTATTTTCAAAAAACTGCTTTTTCTTTGATTCTATCACGTCTTTTTGCAAATACAATACACCTTCAGACCCCTTGGGAAAATAATTTTTTGCGGAGATTTCAATTGGACTTTTAAGGGATAGAACAGAGGGGGAAGCTGGTCGGGATGTCGTTGATAGGGCCTTCTAAAGGACAAAACAGTGGGGGATTCTGGTTCGGATGTCTTTTATAGGCCATCTAAAGGACAAAATAGAGGGCGATTTTGGTTCGGATGTCTTTTATAGAGCTTCTAAAGGACAAAACTACGAGGAATCCAGGTTCGAATGTCTTTAATCGGCCATCTAAAGGACAAAATAGAGTGGGATTTTGGTTCAGATGTCTTTTATAGAGCTTCTAAAGGACAAAACTGAGAGTAATCCAGGTTCGAATGTCTTTAATCGGCCTTCTAAAGGACAAAATAGAGGAGGATTTTGTTTCGGATGTCTTTTATAGAGCTTCTAAAGGACAAAACTGTGAGGAATGCAGGTTCATATGTCTTTAATCGGCCATCTAAAGGACAAAATAGAGGGGGATTTTGGCTCGGATGTCTTTTATAGAGCTTCTAAAGGACAAAACTGTGAGGAATGCAGGTTCATATGTCTTTAATCGGCCATCTAAAGGACAAAATAGAGGGGGATTTTGGCTCGGATGTCTTTTATAGAGCTTCTAAAGGACAAAACTGTGAGGAATGCAGGTTCATATGTCTTTAATCGGCCTTCTAAAGGACAAAATAGAGGGGGATTTTGGCTCGGATGTCTTTTATAGAGCTTCTAAAGGACAAAACTACGAGGAATCCAGGTTCGAATGTCTTTAATCGGCCTTCTAAAGGACAAAATAGAGGGGGATTTTGTTTCGGATGTCTTTTGTAGAGCTTCTAAAGGACAAAACTGAGAGTAATCCAGGTTCGAATGTCTTTAATCGGCCTTCTAAAGGACAGAACAAAGGAGATTTCCGGTTCGAATGTCTTTTATCTGCCTTGTAAAGGACAAAACTTAGAATAATCCAAGTCCAAATGTCTTTTATAATCTTAATGAAGCCCATTTATATGAAAAAATCCAACTGAAATGTCTTTCATAAGGGTAATGAAGGACATTTGGAAGAGAAAATCCAATTGAAATGTCTTTCATAGAGGTGATGAAGGACATTTGGAAGAGAAAATCCATACGAAATGTCTTTCATAAGGATGATGAAGGACATTTGAAAGAGAAAATCCATACGAAATGTCTTTCATAAGGGTAATGAAGGACATTTGGAAGAGAAAATCCAACTGAAATGTCTTTCATAAGGGTGATGAAGGACATTTGAAAGTGAAAATCAGTCCGAAATGTCTTTCATAAAGGTAATGAAGGACATTTGGAAGAGAAAATCCATACGAAATGTCCTTCATAAGGATGATGAAAGACATTTGAAAGTGAAAATCCATACGAAATGTCTATCACAGGGGTTACGAAGTAAATTTGGAAGTGAAATTCAATCCCAAATAAATGTCCTTCCCAATGCGGATCACATAAAATCCCCGAATAAAATAACTAACAAACGCTCATATCTATCTCCCGCACCCAATATATATACTCTGAACTTCATTAACGAACGCCGAAAACATTCCAACCAAATTCATTGAATCCATTCCCAAACAACCTTAAAATAAATTCCAATCCAACTCCTTTGCTTTTACCGACATAATTGTGTGATAATTCTATTAAATGAAATAATTGTTAAACATAGATTAATAACGTGTAAGAGATGAGTGTTTTCACTAAAAGGGGTGGATGTAGTATGGAATTACGACATTTAGAGTACTTTTTAATGGTTAGTAAAGAACTACATTTTACAAAAGCAGCTGAAAAATTAGGAATCTCACAACCGACTTTAAGTCAACAAATTAAAATGCTAGAAAAAGAAATTGGCTATTCGCTCTTTAACCGAGTTGGCAAGAAAATCGAGCTGACGAAGGTGGGGGAAATTGTTCAACAAGAAGCACTGAAAATCCAAGGCTCCATCGAAAATATTTCATCCCAGATTTCCGCCTTTTCAAAAGGGGATCTCGGTGAATTAAAAATCGCTGTGTTACCGGGAGAAATCACGGACCTCGTAGCGACTTTATGTATTGAATTTAACCAGCTTTATCCAAACATCAAAGTGTCCATCGAAACGACAGATCAAGTAGAAAAGGCAGTGCTCGACAACCGAACGGACTTCGGCATTAGTTTCCAACTAAATCAAAACGACCAACTGCAAGTAACGAAGTTGTATGAGGAAGAATTTTATCTCATTAGTAATCAAAAAAATGAAGAATCAAAAGTAGCCTTCGCCGAAGTGGTCAAGGAGCCACTAATATTATTCCCAAATCAACATCAATGTAGAAAAATCATTAACAAAACGAGCAATGAAATCGGCAAAAAACTAGAGCCGATTGTTGAAACTTCTAGTATAAAATCAATCTTAAATCTTGTAAGAAGTGGTGTTGGACGAAGTGTTGTTTCCCGAACATTATTCGAATTTTATGATACGGCAGATCTATATTTTCAACAGATTGAAAAGCCTACTTTAACTAGGGGAGTTTATCTTGTGAGGAAAAAAGATTGTATTGTAAATTATGCGGCCCGGGAATTTATTAAATTATTAGTCAGTGAGATAGAGAAGCTACAGTTTCACACAGAGAAAGATGCGATTCATTCATTATATCGTTCTGTATTATAGGTTTTATCTATCATTATCATAGAAATGACCTAATAGACATTCCAAGAACTACTCTATACAATAAATATAGGACAACTGAGAATCGGCACGCATTGGGGATTGCTCTTTGGCAATAATATTTAGGATTGCCAAAAGCTATATTGTAGATACTAAAAACAAAATAATTCGGGGTGATTGTTAATGGGAAAAGATTTAAGTCAATTCATCAGAAACAAAGCGTTTTTAGACAAGGTTGTTTCTGCTGAAGAAGCAGCTTCTTGGATTGAAGACGGAATGAACCTTGGAATGAGTGGATTCACACTTTTCGGTGAGCCAAAAGAGTTTCCACTAGCACTTTCAAAACGTGGGGAGAAAGAAAACTTTAAAGTAAACCTTTACACTGGTGCTTCATTAGGACCAACTGCTGACCAATCAATGGCAGAAGCAGGAATTATTAACTTACGTGTTCCTTACCAAGGTAACGCTGTTATGCGTAACAAAATTAATGCTGGCGAACTTTATTATATTGACCAACATTTATCACATACAGCTGAAGAGGTAAGAAAAGGCACTTTAGGCAAAATCGATTATGCAATTATTGAAGCAGCTGCAATCACGGAAGACGGTTTAATTATCCCAACAGGTTCTGTAGGGAATTCGCCGATTTTTGTTGAAAAAGCTGAAAACGTTATCATTGAAATTAACACTACAGCACCTAGCGCGTACGAAGGTCTTCATGATATCTACGTACAAAAAGAGCAAGGTGAGCGTAAAGAAATTCCGATTTACAGCGTAGGCGATCGTATCGGTGAAATCGGTATTAAAGTAGATCCGGCGAAAGTAAAAGGTATCGTATTATCAGAACAACCTGATATTCCATCACCATTATTTGAGCCAAATGAGGAAACTCAACAAATCGCAGATAACCTATTAGAGTTCTTTGCGAACGAAGTTAAAGAAGGACGTTTAACAGATTCACTAGCTCCACTACAATCTGGAGTAGGGTCTGTTGCGAACGCTGTTCTTAACGGAATGAAAACTTCTCAATTTAAAGATATCGAGGTATTCTCTGAAGTATTACAAGATGGTGTGTTTGACTTAATTGATGCTGGTGTTGTTAAATTTGCAGCTGGTACGGCATTCTCACTTTCTAAGAAACGTGTAGATTCTCTAGCTGAAGATTTAGAGAAATACAAAGGCAAAATTATGTTCAGACCTCAAGAAATTTCAAATAACCCTGAAGTGATTCGCCGTTTAGGTGTTATTTCATTCAACACTGCGATTGAAGTAGATATTTACGGAAACGTAAATTCAACTCACATTAGCGGAACAAAAGTGATGAACGGAATTGGTGGATCGGGAGACTTTGCTCGTAACGCAAAAATTACAATCTTTGTAACACCTTCTTTAGCGAAAAACGGAGCAATCTCAGCAATCGTTCCTTTCGTCTCACATGCTGACCATACAGAGCACGATGTAGACGTTATCGTAACTGAGCAAGGATATGCGGATCTTCGCGGACTTCCTCCAGTGAAGCGTGCAGAAAAATTAATCGAAATCGCACACCCAACATACAGACCACAATTACGTGCGTACTTCGAAGAAGCAAAAGAAAAAGTGGGCGGTCACACACCACACATTCTTGAAAAAGCATTCAAATTCCATACGAACCTAAAAGAAAAAGGTACGATGTTATTCGAAGAGGAAAAAGTTAATAACTAATTGATTCGACGAGAAGGGGCTACACTAATGTAGCCCTTTTTATTATGAAATAAAAAGGATTGAGTCAGGTTCAATACCGGTTTCAATCCTCTCGTTGCTTAAATAATTTATTGGTTTTGATCCTCATGTTGCTCAGAAGGTTCTTCTGTTGGATCTGGCTCCTGCTCATCATTCGGTGTACCACACCCGAACAATAAAGCTGTAGACAGGATTGTTGTGAACGCACCAAATATTAATTTTTTCACAATTTTCACCTCGTTTAATGAAATATCACTCTCACGTATTAATGTCCAATATAATTTTAGATTATACGTTTACGTTTTATTCACTTTAAACCTTATGATGGAAAGTACAGACTTTAATAAGAGAGACAAAAAAATCCAGTACGATGGAAATCATGTACCATCGCACTGGAATATGCTCAAGCCGAGCCCAACTTTATTTCAAAACTTCTAATTTTCGATTCTCCACAATCTTATAAGTATCATGCCACGGTTTTAATTTTTCAAAAGCGGCACTAGCCTTAATAACATCCAAATCCGCAAATCGATTTCCAATGATTTGCATGCCCACAGGTAAGTTTGTTGAAGATAATCCTGCTGGAATCGATGCACTTGGGTGACCAGAATAGTTTGTAAAGTACGTCATACACCAACCGATTAATGGATCCACCTCTTCGCCATTAATACTTCGAGGTCCAACAGTATTACGGTCATCGCTGTTATCTACAGGAAGACTTGCCACTGTTGGTGTTACAAGTAAATCGTAATTATTAAAGACATTTTGGATGGCATCGTAAACTTCTGTACGCATTTGTTGGTCTTTGATTAAATCATAAACACCAAGTCGTTTCACATCTTCTGCCCAATGAACTACCTCAGGCGGTAAAGCATCTGGATGGTCTTTCAAAATATCCAATCCATCTTCTTTTAATCCTTCTATAAATCCAACACTTGAAATACTCACTAAACGACACCATAAGTCACTTAATTCTTTATGTGTTCGTTTTAACCCTAGGGATACGACCTCAACCGTTGCACCTGCTTGTTCAAACAATCGCACAGCCGAATCAACAACTGAAGCTACCTCTGGATCCACAGGATAAACATCTAAATTAGGGCTATACGCGATTTTCATTCCTTTTAAAGGTTGTCCAAGTGCAGATAGATAATCTAATTTATCACTTACACTAAATGGATCGCGATGATCAATTCCAGTAATTAAATTTAGAGCAATTGCCGCATCCTCAACAGTTCTTGTAATTGTTCCTTCATGAATGAAGATATTGCCTGTCGTGAACGCGTTCGGTCTAGTGACAAAAGGAGCTCGTCCAAAGGAAGCCTTAAATCCATAAACGCCACACCATGCAGCAGGAATTCGGATCGAACCGCCTGCATCCGTACCTTCAGCCAATGCTAATAAACCGTCCGCAACAGCAGCACCACTACCACCCGAAGAACCACCGCTATTTTTTCTTAGATCGAATGGATTTCGTGTCGGTCCGAATAATGGATTATCCGTCACACCTCGGAACCCTAAAACAGGACTGTTTGTCTTACCAACAAGGTTTGCACCAGCATTTTCCACACGTTCCGCAAACATACAATAATGATCGGCAATATTATCTTTGAATAATTCGATACCACCAAAAGTTGTCGGCCAGCCTGGTTTAAAGTCAAATAAATCCTTGATAGCTACCGGAATTCCGTGCAGCGGTCCTTGATAGTTTCCATCTAAAATATCCTTTTCCATCTGCTTTGCATTTTTACGTGCACCTTCAAAATCTGTAAAAACAAAAGCATTAATACTTGGATTTCGTTCTTCAATCCGCTTAATCTGGTTTTCTAGTAACTCCACTGGTGATAACTTTTTCTCTCGAATTAATTCCGATAATTCCTTTAGCGACTTATAAGCCAATTCAGTTGTCAAAATCATTTCCCCCTTTGAAATTCCCCATATAATTTAAATGCTAACTTTTAATTTTAGAAATTTCAAATAATTAAAACTATTATTCTGTCATGTTGTGAAGTAGAAGTGACTTAACTTCTGAATAGGGGGGAGGGGAAGGTCTATAAAGGACATTAGGGGCGTGATTTAACTGGAGTTTTGTCCATAAGAGGGCTGATAAAAGACATTAGAGCAGCGATTCACCGAAGTTTTGTCCATTAGAGGGGGGATAAAGGACATTAGAGCAGCGATACACCAAAGTTTTGTCCATTAGAAGGCCTATAAAGGACATTAGTGCAGCGATTTCCCGGAGTTTTGTCTATTAGAGGGCTGAAAAAGGACATTAGAGCCTGAATTTATCATAGTTTTGTCCATTAGAAGGCGTATAAAGGACATTAGAGGAGCGATTCACCCAAGTTTTGTCCATAAGAAGGCGTATAAAGGACATTAGTGCAGCGATACACCAAAGTTTTGTCCATTAGAAGGCCTATAAAGGACATTAGAGCAGCGATTTCCCGAAGTTTTGTCCATTAGAAGGCCTATAAAGGACATTAGAGCAGCGATACACCAAAGTTTTGTCCATTAGAAGGCCTATAAAAGACATTTGAGCAGCGATTTCCCGAAGTTTTGTCCATTAGAAGGCCTATAAAGGACATTAGAGCAGCGATACACCAAAGTTTTGTCCATTAGAGGGTGTATAAAGGACATTATAGCCAGGATACACCAAAGTTTTGTCCATTAGAAGGCCTATAAAGGACATTAGTGCAGCGATACACCAAAGTTTTGTCCATAAGAAGGCGTATAAAGGACATTAGAGCAGCGATACACCAAAGTTTTGTCCATAAGAAGGCCTATAAAAGACATTTGAGCAGCGATACACCGGAGTATTGTCTATTAGAAGGTGTATAAAGGACATTATAGCCAGGATACACCGAAGTTTTGTCCATAAGAAGGCCTATAAAGGACATTAGAGCAGCGATTCACCGGAGTTTTGTCCATAAGCAGGCCAATAAAGGACATTAGAGCAGCGATACACCAAAGTTTTGTCCATTATAAGGTGTATAAAGGACATTAGAACAGCGATACACCAAAGTTTTGTCCATAAGAAGGCCTATAAAAGACATTTGAGCAGCGATTTCCCGGAGTTTTGTCTATTAGAAGGTGTATAAAGGACATTATAGCCAAGATACACCAAAGTTTTGTCCATTAGAAGGCCTATAAAGGACATTAGTGCAGCGATACACCAAAGTTTTGTCCATTAGAAGGCGTATAAAGGACATTAGAGCAGCGATACACCAAAGTTTTGTCCATAAGAAGGCCTATAAAAGACATTTGAGCAGCGATTTCCCGAAGTTTTGTCCATAAGAAGGCCTATAAAGGACATTAGAGTAGCGATACACCAAAGTTTTGTCCATTATAAGGTGTATAAAGGACATTAGAGCATCGATACACCAAAGTTTTGTCCATAAGAAGGCGTATAAAGGACATTAGAGCAGCGATACACCGAAGTTTTGTCCATTAGAACCCAGACTTGCCTTCAAATACCTAAACCTTCCAAAGGTATAGGTGTGGCTAATTCATTATAAAGAAATGTATGTAACTATATAAAATGGAGAATTTATATAGTAAAGGAGGATGAGGTATGAACTATCAGTTAACGGAACTTGAAGTGGAGCATTTAAGAAGTTTAATCGGTGGCCATGGGAATCTATCAAAAAAACTAGAAATGTATGCACAAAATTGTACAGATCCTGAGTTAAAAACCATCTTAGAAAGAGATGCACAAGCAGCTAAACAAGCCCAACGAGAATTAATGGCCTATTTAAATTAAGGAGGTTTCCCATGTTTCAAGATAAAGAAATGGTAAATGATTATCTAGCTGGATTAAATGCGAGCTTAACAGGTTATGCCAATATCATTGCCCAAACGAATAATTCAGATCTCAGACAGACATTAATACATTTGAGAAATCAGGATGAGTCACGTCAACGAACATTATATATGTATGCTCTTCAAAAGGGACACTATAAACCTGCAGCGCCAGCTTCGGATGAGGTGGTTCAACAACTAAGGACCCAACTGATGTCCGAACAACAACAAAACTAATCTCGCGAAAAGTAAAAACGACTCAGAACCATTTTCTGAGTCGCTTTTTGGATAGGTTAGTATTATTTATTGATCTCGCATTAATTATTTCTCTACCAATTTCAGCTTACCATCATTAATATGATAAACTCGGTCACAATAAGAAAACATTCGTTCATCGTGGGTTACCATGATGGCTGCTTTATTTCTTGTCTTAACAAAATCAGCTATTAGCTCAACGACTTCAAAGGCTCGTTTACTATCTAAACTCGCAGTTGGTTCGTCGGCAAGGATAATGTCTGGATTGTTCATAAATGCACGAGCAATGGCAGTACGTTGACGTTCGCCTCCAGATAGATGTTCAGGATACTTTTTCAATTTGCCCTCTAAGCCAACACCTTTGAGCAAATCCTTTGCGAACGCCTTGTCCGCCGCTGTTATTTTTCCCTTCATCTTCTTCACAACGAGTAATTGATCAAGAACATTTAAATAGGGTACAAGATTCGATGTTTGCACTATGAAACCAATCTCATCTAAACGTAATTTAGATACTTGCTTTGATGATAATTGAGTAAGATTTGTATTATTAATAATCACTTCACCACTTGAAGCTTGTAAGAGTGCACCAGCAATCGATAGGAAAGTACTTTTTCCTGAACCAGAAGGGCCAATAACTGCTACAAGTTCGCCTGGCTGGACAGTTAATGAAACATTATCTAAAACTGTTAACTTCGTACCTGCACCATCTTGATAATATTTTGTTACATTTTTAAACTGAATTCCACTCATTATTCTACCCTCCCAATTGCTTGTAACGGATCAATCTTCGTAATTCTTCTTACAGAAACAAGTGAGCTTAGTACAGAAACTACTAATAGAATAATGGCATAGCTAAACACTAACGTAGAATCTAATGCAAACGGCATACCTGCAGGAAGAATTGCTGCAGTACCATATGTAAGGATGATTCCGATTCCAATACTAATGATTGCTAATAACGTAATTTGTGAAATGATCGCTTTCGCTAAAAATCCATTACTTGCACCGATTGCTTTCATTACACCGAATTGATTTGCCTTTTGTAATGTAAGAACGTAGAAGAATACGCCAATCACGAAAGCTGAGATGACAAGTAAAAATCCTAGCATCATCATAATCGTTCCATTTTCTTCTTTATAACCTGGAATTCCATTGATTGCTTCTTTTTTCGTAGCAACTTCAATGCCATCTAATGCGTTGGCAAGCTTGTCCTGCTCAATCCCATCACCTTGTAACATAATCGCGTTAACAGGGGCTTCTACACCCATATCAGAACCAGGTGCAGCAAAATGAATCGCACGCCAATGTTCTAGGTCGATGAAAATGGAAGGTAAGTGGTTAAACGTTTCGCCTTCAACAAACCCGATGATTTCAAGGGTTTCATTAAATCCTTCAATTTCTAACGTATCTCCAATTTCAATTCCTTTATCTTTCAACGAACTATTAACAGTCACTTGGTAATTATCACCTTGTGTTAAAGGTTTACCCGCTACGACAGCAGGCTCTAAAAATGAACCCGGTTCAACGCCAAGGATTGAAACATCTATTTTTTCACTATCATCTTCAACGCCTTCTTTTAACACAACTGCTACATGGCTACCCATTGCTGCAGCATCATTTACATCTCCAGAAGCTTTCAAATCTTCTACTAGATTCTCAGAAATAACTGAACGTGACATCGAATGGCGAGAGCCTTCCTCATAGGCTACATATTCAGCATCCATATTTTTAAAAGTGGCAGCACTTAACGTGGAAAGTCCATTACCAAGTCCTGCTAAAATAAATACAAGCCATGAAATCAATACTAAAATCATGCCAATCATAGCAAAACGCCATTTCGAATGTTTTAATTCCCTTGTTGCAAGAAACATTATTTTTCTCCTCTCTAATTCCTAAACAAGTCTTAAGCCAACTACAATCACAACGCCTATACCAAATAAAGTCGAGATTAATAGATAGTTCGCATAGATTTTTGTTAGTTGGGCAAGGGATTTATCTTTCTTTAACTGAATTCCTTGTAGTTTTTTCGTGATTTTCACACTGTAAATGGATACAAAAATAATCGTTAATAGAATAATTAATGTTCCACCTTGTTCCATCAATTTTAGGTAAAGTGGCATCGAGTCTCGGTTAAATTCAAAAATCATAAATGACCCAGATACAAGAATGAGCACCAAACTTGGCACAACTCCAACCATTACCCATTTTTGAATTTTCTTTATGACAGGGGATAGGTCTATTAATCTTCTTTGTTCTTTTGCCAATGTTTTTAATAGATACCCAAGTACTAGAAATGAACCAATCCATACCGCAATACCTACTATGTGAAGAATGTAATAAAGAGAATACATAGTCGACATCCTTTCTTATTTATTTACCATGTTGAATCATAGCAATGAAATATGAACGGAACGTTAACAAAACTTTTTAATAGAAAATAAAAAAGGACTACCGAAAAATTTCGATAGTCCACTTGGTTTTATGAATTTTCAACAAGGGGAAGGGTAAACGAAAAGACCGTGCCTTCACCTAATTTGGATTGAACTTGAATGTCTGTTTCATGGAGATCCAATATCGATTTGACGATTGCTAATCCAAGACCCGCTCCAGATTTATTCGTCCGAGCTTCGTCCACTTTAAAGAATCTACTCCAAATCATGTCTAAATGCTCTTCATTAATACCTTCACCATAATCTTGAATCTTCACTTTTACATTTTGACGATCCTTCGTAAGAGTAACATCAATACGATCGTTCTCTTTAGAAAATTGAACCGCATTTTGTAAGAGGTTCACGATAACTTGTTCGATTCGCGCTTTATCGGCATAGACAATGTACTCAGAATCCGAAGTTAAACGAACCTCTAGATTTTTCTTCGTAAAATGAGGTTCAAACTTATGAATAATCTGTTTTACTTGTTCTGTTAAATTGTAATCCGCTCTTAGTAATTTGCTATGCCCTTCTTCCAGCTGATTCATATCCAATGTGTCATTTACGAGTTTAATCATTCTCTCGGTTTCATCTTTCATTAAACTGTAGTAGTGAATCCGTTTTTCCACGGGGATTGTTCCATCCATTAAAGCAATGATAAACCCTTTAATAGAAGTTAAAGGGGAACGTAATTCATGAGATACATTCGAAATAAATTGCTTACGTCGGTTTTCCAATTGATTCAATTCTTTCGCCATATACGTAAATGACTTCGCCAGCTTACCAATCTCATCATCGGAAGGGGCTTGTACAGACTTTGAAAAATCACCTTTAGCATAAAGTCTTGCAATGTCATTCATTTCTCGTAATGGAGCCGTTATCTTTTTAGAAATAAACCATAAAATCACGCCCGCAAAGACAATGGCTATAACGAATGTAAATAAAATCATATAAATGACTTGTTGATATTCATGGCTCAAATCATGAAAGATAATGACCATGATAGGCACGTTAACACCATTAATAGTAGAGTCAAGAGTGGAGGCGACAATATATCGAAGTTCGCCGTTATTAAAACCTCCTTCGGATACTTTTTCGCCCGCAAGAACTTGCTTCATAATTCTATCCGGTAAATCAATCATTTCTGAAGTTTGATTCGGATCTGGGCCAAAAATTTGTCTACTTTCTTCATTAATAATATAAATGTGATAACTTGGCTGGTTTAAAGAGTAACTAAGTCTCTCGGCGGTTTCAGGATTACGCCATTCCAAATTCTCGTGACTTTGCAACTGTTTTTCAATTTGTTTGTATTGATGCTGATACGTTTCCTCATATTCATCGTAAAGTGTAAGGTGGAATAAGTAGAAAAACACACCAATGAACAATAAAAGGGAAGTCACAATGATGAAGGAATAACTTAAAAACAATTTTGAAAAGATTGATTTTCTTTTAATCATGTGGATTCTCCTCAAATCGATAGCCGACCCCGCGAATGGTGATAACCGACCAATCGGCATGATGTAGGGCTAACTTATCTCGAATGCGTTTAATATGTACATCAATTGTGCGCGGGTCACCATTAAAATCATACCCCCAAATGCGGTCCAGTAATTGCTGTCTAGAAATGACTTGATTTGGATTCATGGCTAAGTAGTAAAATAACTCCATTTCTTTTGGTGCCATCAACACTTGCTTACCATCAATGAGCACTCGATATTCATTCATATTAATAACGATATTGGAAAACTGAAGAATCCCTTCTTCGCTTTCAGATAAAACCGTTCTTCTTAACACAGATTTAACACGTGCAATTAACTCGTTAGGGTCAAACGGTTTAACAATATAATCATCTGCACCGATTTCTAAACCTTTCACGATATCATAAGTTTCGCCTTTTCCTGTCAGCATAAGGATTGGGATTTTTTTATCTTCTAAACGAATCATTTTACAAATTTCCCATCCATTCATTTTAGGCAGCATTAAATCGAGAATGATGCAATCAGGGGACTCTTTGTAAAATTGCTTCAAACCTTCTTCACCATCTGTTGCGCAAACAGAAGTAAAACCGATTTTCTCTATATATAATTGGATCAATTCAACAATATTTGGATCATCTTCTATCGTTAAAACCTTAATTGGTCGCTTCATGTATATCACTCCTAACAACATATCCTCTCATAGTAATATGAATAAAATGTTAACAGCTTACAAGCAAAAGGGAGGATATTTCATTCTTATCAAATGCGTGGTCGAATTTTTAGGACTTTTCATGCAAATTGGAAAACATCTCTCAAATTCGTAAATATGGATGCTACACTTAAAGTTGATAAATGTAGATTTACAAGGGGGAATAGTGATGAACGAGAAAAAACAGAAATTGCCTTTGACAGGGGCAATCGTTATTTTAAGTATCAGTATACTATTTTCTGCATATTTGATAGCAGATGCCATAAGAGACACGAAAACCACGCATACAGGTAATTACGAGTACGAATACCAATTAAACAGATTTAATGAAAACTTTGAAGAATTGATTAAAACGTTAAAAGAAGACTAATAGTTTATAGACATTCATCCAATAGGAATGGAGGATTACTGTATTGACGGGCAGTATGGTTGAACAAAAGATAGAATAAGGGGGAGCTCATTGTGATGAATGATTTTTATTGCGATGAAGTATTAAGTGGTAAAACAAAAGTAAATAAAGTGTTGGAGACAAAAAATGTTTTAGCCTATTATCATACAAAACCTTTCTATCCAGTCCATATTGTTGCAATCCCAAAGAAACATATCCCTTCTTTAATTACATTAGAAGAAAGTGATCACGAACTTTTACTAGAACTAATGGGAGTCATTAAAAAGGTTGCAGCGATGGTTACTGAAGAAAACGGTGCCTGCAGAGTGATTACCAACTTAGGAGATTACCAGGAATCCAAACATCTCCATTGGCATATAGTCTTTGGAAAACCATTAAGATAGCATTCCCGGCATTGATCCAAGAAGGATTGATGCTTTTTTTGTTGTTAATGAATAACGGGGCAGGTTAGTGAAAGAGGAACAAGATGTACTAATAGGTTTATTAAGGTCGATGTTAAAAGATTAAATATATGGAAATCTATAAAAAGGATTCTGTTGGAGTTCTATTTTAATAGCTTTGCTCATTATCTTTGGTATAGGGAATTCTCTCTTCTAGATAATAGGTTAGATATTGAAGAAGGTAGATAAATTTAAAAGGAGATATTGCTATTAAGACGAATAACAAAGGTATGGTATCACTGGTTTTTGGTGTTCTTTCAATTGCTACTTCATTTGTCGCGGTAGGCTTTATACTGGGAATAATTGGGCTAATTTTTGGTGTTATTGGGCTAGAACAAATTAACCGTCTTAAACAAAGTGGAAAGTTAGAAGCTTTAGGCGGTATTATTTGTTGTCTGCTTGGAATATTTCTTACGATAAAGTCATCCATTTCAATAATATTATCATTAAGCTAATGAGGCGTTGATCCAAGAAGGATTAAAGCCCTTTCTGTTGAACTTATTGTACTAACGGGGCAGTTTACTTGAATAAAAAGAAGATTTAGGGAACAAAAGTAAACAATTATTAGGGGGATTTATATTGCTAAATTTTTTTGAGTATAACTGGCAAGTAAGAGATGAATGGTTTGATTGGTGCAAACAACTGCCAAATGTAGAGTTGTTAAAAGATAGAACTGGAGGAGTAGGAAGTATTTTATATACCCTATTTCACATTATTGATGTTGAATATAGTTGGGTTCGTGGTATTCAAGGTAAAGAAGATATAGTAGTTGAATTCGCTGATTATGATACGCCTGAGAAGGTTAAATCTCTTTCAGATAGATATCAAAATGAAGTAGCTGAATTTCTAAAAAATTCAGATGAACTAAAAGAGATAGTTGTTAGTGTCCCTTGGGACGAAGATAAATATACGGTTGAAGAAATATTACATCATATAATTGCTCATGAGATTCACCACATTGGTCAACTCTCTGTTTGGTCAAGGGAATTAGAACTCAACCCTGTACCTGCTAATTTCATTGGAAGAAAGCTAAAATCTATTCATACTTCTTGAACTAACGGAGGCTAGTTCAAGAACACAGGGTTGCTAATTAAGAAACTGAAGGAGGTAATACCTTGAACATTATAACTTTGATTCTAAGTTATTTAATTGGCTCAATCTCATTTGCTTTAGTAATAGGTAAAATGTTTTATAAGAAAAGATATTCGTGATTACGGTAGTGGTAATCTTGGTGCAACTAATGCTTATAGAGTTATAAAAGTAGGAGTAATTGTTGCAATTGCTGATATATTAAAAGGTACCTTTGCTTGTTTACTTCCCCTGATTCTTGGTTCTACAATTAACCCTATTGTATGTGGTTTATTAGCCATATTAGGGCACATATTTTCTGTTTTTGCTAGCTTAAAAGGTGGTAAGGCAGTTGCGACATCAACTGGAGTTTTCTTGTTTTTGACTCCATTGGGGATTTTAGTTGGTTTTTTTGTGTTTGTGTTAACTTTGCTATTTACTAAAAATGTCTCATTAAGTTCAATGTTAGCTAGTATAGCATTATTCATTTACAGTCTTATATTTGAAGATAAAATTATCATAGCACTTTCTCTACTAATAAGCGTATCGATAATCATTCTACATCGACAAAATATAAAGAGAATTGTAAATGGAACAGAGAACAAAATAGTTGAAAATTTGTTTTTACTTGTTAAGCTAACGAGGGGCGTTGATCTAACAAGGATTTACACTTTATATACCTTTCAGAATCATTAAAGAATCTAGTGAATTGTAATGACGATGGTAAGGGCTATAACCGAAAAGTTCATATTAATGAATTTAAGAAACTATGGAATATAAAACGAATCCATATGCTTTTTTATAGTAATACTTACATAGCAGTGAAACCACAACTCCGTATAGGTGTGATTAATAAAATGACCATATTTTTAGAATTACTACGTATTGTACTTATCTTAATAATCCTTTTTGCGTTGGGCTGGGGGATAATAGGGAATTTTTATGCACTAAATACAGTGAATGAATCTCATTATTGGCTTGGGACAATCGCCATTTTACTATTGATTTTTGTTTTATATAGAAATAAGTTGCAATTTTCAGGGTGGTATAAAGGAAAAGAAGTAGTGAAACTCCCAAAGAATGTAACAATCACACTCATAATAAGTTCTCTATTGTTTATCCTTTTACCATTGTTCACTCGAGGCGATGATCATGAACAAATAGCAAGAGTCATCCATAACAATTGGAACTCGGTATACATAGAGCATATAGAAGTCATTGAGGACAATAAATCAGTTGCTTTCTTTCATACAGCTGATGGTGAGGAAAGGGAAGTCTATCTTGAAAAATCGTTGTTTTCTTGGAAGAACATAAGAGACCTTACTTTTATTAGAGAAGGCATCACTAAACCAATCCATCTTTCCTTTTCCAATTCGCCTTATACAAATGAAGAAGATATTCATTTGGTTTTGCTAAGAGTATTCGATAAAGAAATTGATCGCGTGGAAATCGTTAAAGAAGGGGAAACCATTCATAAATATCAACTTCGTTCGAAAGATTCAGAGGAGAAATTTGGATTATTTAGAACGGAAATCGATGATATCTATGAAGCTGAATTTATTGCATACAATAGCGCGGGTGCAATTGTTTTTAATGATCAACCACTGCCAGTAAATTGAACCGGGATATAGCAGCTAGCCTCTTCTTCAAGGTACAGTGGAGTTTGAAAAAGTAGAATTTACGATTAACTAATTCGTTATATATAAAGAACCTGTTCAATTTAAATCTGAACAGGTTCTTTTATATGCATAGAGGTAAATTCAGCAACGGTTTACCATAACTACCTTCGCGTTATGATTGATATGATAGCAATTCCTTCGTTAATTGTTCGAATACGTCCTTCACAGTACCTTGTTTAATTTCTTTAAAACGTGTACTTGCCCAAAGTGACATATCTTGTGGGTTTTGATCTTTTAATGCTTTCGCACGAATCGGCTTTGTTAATGAATTGACGGCAGGATAATTTGCTGGTGCGAAACTTTCATACTTAGCCATAAAGTCATTTTTTAATCCTCGCGCAAGGCGGCCTGAAAATGTTCTTGTAAGGGCTGTTTCAGAAAACTCACCAGACTGAAGAGCTTGTTTATAAGCGGCATTCGCTCCACTTTCCTCTGTACATAGAAATGCTGTTCCAAGTTGCACAGCATCCGCTCCTGCTTGTAAAGCAAGATAAATATCTTTTCCGTTTATGATGCCACCAGCAGCGATAATTGGGATTGAGATTTCCTTACGAATAGTGGAAATTAATTCATTTAATGAAACATTCGTTTCTTCATCCACATTCTCAAATGTTCCACGATGCCCTCCAGCTTCCACACCTTGTAAACAAATCGCATTCGCACCTAGATCTATTGCGATTTTCGCTTCTTTCAAATTCGTCACAGTAACAATGACATGACTTCCATTGTTTTTAACTTGTTCAATGATTTCCTTGGAAGGGCAAGAGAATGTGAATGAAACATAGGGAACTTTATATTTCATGACTAACTCTAGTTTTTCATTCCAATAATCATCATTCGGTTCTGGAATAGGCAACTGAATGTCATAGTCTTTTTCAAGACGTTCCTTATACGAATGCACGGATTCATCAATCGTATCATTTTGTGGAACAAACAGATTCACCCCAAATGGTAATCCTGATGCATTACATTGTACAATTTCTTGTTCGATTTCTTCTGGCGTTTTATAACCAGCTGCTAAAAAACCAAGTCCACCATTTTCCGAAACTGCCAGTGCTAGCTCAACAGTAGAAATCCCACCAGCCATCGGAGCTTGGATGATTGGGTATTTTAAATGACGAAACATAAAATCCACTTCCTTTCTAAGAACAGTTAATAGACTCATTGCTCGAATTTTCTATTAGTTATATATTAGCAAATTTTGGTTACCGGGGAATACTGTAATAATGTTATTTATCTACATTATGGTAAAATATTCTAGTAGGAGGCGAGAGGATTGTTAGATGAAATAAAAGATGTGATTAACCAATTGGATGAAAAAGAATCAAAATCTTTATTACTTCAATTCTTTTTACGTATGCAAACTGTTGAGGAACGAAAGGGCTATTCTGAAGAGCAATTCTTCTTAGATATAAAAAATACATACAATGAACTGCTAGAGTATAAGAAAAATCAAGCAAGAGCCGAACTAGCACAATTTTACACTACACATATAGTTTTTGGAGATTCGTCTGCTGGTAGCTTGAAGCTAGCTTTAAAAGAGTTAGGTTTAAATGAACAAGAAAGAATAATTAACCTTTCAGACTTATTTTCAATCGGTCCAATTGGGAATTTGCATGATTCACAAGGTGTTGCGAATCGTTTTGAATGGTTAAGAAAACATATAAATATAGATGAGGAAGTTCTTTTACATTATGAAAATCAGTTTAAACAAACGATAGAAACATCGAACAAACGCCAAGTCACCACCCGATTATTATCTGGACTGGAGACAACGCGCATGAACAAACAGGGTTACGATTTGTTCTCTATCTATTAAAAGAGAAAACAAATGAAATGGTCATCATCAATACAAATGAGGCATATAAAGCTCATTTTAATCGAGCTGAATTCGAATTTACTTCATTACATACGGGTGAACTTTCGGCTGAGCTACTTAAACAAATCTATGAAAAGAAGAAAAGTAGCCATGCATTCACTCAAACGGAACGTCATGCATTGGAGCAGCAGTGGGTGCAACTTTGCGAGGATCAGGATGTTTTAAGAATTTGGGAAACTGACAAAATAATAAGTGTTCCAGAGACTTTCTACGATGAGTACATTATTCAGACAGTGAAGAAGGTTCATGAGGAGAAAAAACACAATGATTTTATAAAATCAGCTCGAATAATAGGAGAAGTGATTGGTCATTTAAATCAGTATGTTGGCGACCAATTTATCGAATATCGCATCAGACGGTTAATCGTTGACGGTATCTTTGATATGGAAGGTGTTCCGAAGGGGATGCGATACTATAGTATTAAAATGCGATAATGCTAAAAGTTTCTAACGGGCAGTGTGCATCATGGATGGATGGCAATCATTAAATATGTCTTGGAGAGTGATCATGTGGCTAGGTTGAAACCATATGTGAATATAGTAGTTGTTATAGCATTATGTGGCATCGTATGGTTGGTTCATCCAGCGAAGCTACAAGTAAAAGAATTAGAAAAAGGCATTGGTTATCATGAAGTGACCCCTAAAAGTTAGACACGGTTATTTCACTTATGCAGCTTGGTTAAAATGAGTTCGGTACTGTACCGGACTCATTTTTAATTTTGCCTTCATGCGTTTCGTGTTGTAATACGTTATATAGTTTTCAAGTTCCTTTTTGAAATGCTCGACACTATCGAACTCTTTTAAGTACAGAAATTCAGACTTCATAATGCCAAAGAAATTCTCCATTACAGAGTTGTCGTAACAGTTTCCTTTACGGGACATACTTTGAGTAATCCCTCTTGATTCAAGGGCATGACGATATGACTTCATTTGATAATGCCATCCTTGATCCGAATGCATTAATAATTGATGTTCCTCTGGCAGCTTTCCTAATGCTTTCTCTAACATATCTGAAACAAGTGAATAGGTTGGTCTATTACCAATTGTGTATGTAATTATTTCTCCATTAAATAAGTCTAAAACAGGCGATAAATAGAGCTTTTCACCAAATAATTTAAATTCCGTAATATCCGTTACCCACTTCTCGTTTGGTGCATCAGCTTTAAAATTACGATCTAAAATATTCGGGGCAATTTTACCAACTGTTCCTTTATAAGATTTATACTTTTTCATTCGAACAATGCTTTTTAAGCCTAAGGCTTTCATAATGCGCTGCACTTTCTTATGATTAACTTTTTTCCCACGATTAGCTAGCTCATCTCGAATACGGCGGTACCCATAACGGCCTTCGTGTTCGTTATAAATGGCTTGAATTTCAACTTTTAGCTCGATATCTGGATCTGGTCGATTCAACTTCTTCACTAAATCATAATACGTGCTACGTGGAATGCCTGCGAATGCCACAAGCGCCTTCACCGAGTATTTATGCCTTAATTCATAGATGACCTTCACTTTGTCTTCTTTGGTGATTTTTCCTTGGATTGAACTAAGGCGTTCAACTTTTTTAAATACTCGTTTTCCATACGTAGACGGTTGATTTCTGCTTGAAGTGCTTCTGGTGATCCCTCTATTGGAGTTTGTTTTGGTTGTTTAGATGTTTCTTTCTTCATGGATGGGCGCCCCTTATTCTTTGATTGAAGGGCACCAAATCCTTTTGTTTCGAATTGTTTTTTCCAACTATCAAGTGTAGAAGGACTTGGTATGTTGAAGATAGCTGCTGTTTCCCGCGAGGATGTACCGTGTTCAATCATGTAATTTAGTACATCTAGTTTAAACTGTGCTGAATAATTTGTATACCGTTTTACAAATGCTTCTACACCGTGATACTCAATTTGTTTCGCCCATTTAAGAATTGCTGAATTATTAGTTCCAATTGATTTAGCAATTTCATATGAACTTTCTTTGCCTTCCAAGTAGCGAAGAGCTGCTTGTATTTTTTCCTCTGTTGTATATTTAGCCATAAAAAAATGCACCTCCAATTGTTAGATGTGTGTCTAACAATTGGGGTGCAGTTCATCAATATAAAGATACAAACAGATACTTATTTTTAATGGTAGATAAATTAATTAAATGGAATTATAATCAACCGCTAACCGATGCAGAAGTCGATTATTTTACACACCTTTCTGCAGATTTTTCACGCACAGCAAATTTGCTGCTTTCTAACGGTTATGAATTCAATGTCCATCGTGAATGGAAATATCGAATAGATGATATTGAAAGATATATAAATGATTATTTATATGGCTCTACGTTATCCGAAGTAGATATCGAGGATTTAAATCAAGCACTATACGCAACTAAATTTATAACCATGGACCTAAAAGAAATAAGAAGTGACCGAGACTTCTACAAAGCAATGCATGATGAACACCATGAAATGGTCGAAAGAGTTAAAGAACGTTTAGCAATGAAATATTAATTATAAGAAGCTACTAACGAGGGAATATAGTTTAGTATGCAGGTATTCTATTTTATTAGTTAAATAGATGAAAAGGTTGTTAAATCTTATTCGCATTTTTTAGATGAAAGAGAATATCCAAATAATATATTTATAGAGATGACTAAATTCACTTTTTTGGGAGAGTTGATTTGAAGAAATTAGTTGTTTTATTAGTAACAATGATACTTTTAACAGCTTGTTCAGAAACGACTAACGGTTATACGTTTAATGGAGAAAGTGAACATTGGGAAGCGGTATACTCCTATATTGGAAAAGTGAAATGGAGGGGAGAGGATACAGATAGTTATGAGTTCAAATTGCATTATAAAGGTTCTTTAGAAGAAATGTCATCATTACAAAAAATTGAATACACATTTGAAACTTTTGATATGAGAGTTTATGAATCTCAAGAATTCACGGAACCTCCATCTACATTAACATTTTCAGGAAGTTCAAAAGGTGGGGGGGAAATAGCTAAAGATGCAGTAATAAAAGTAAATGTGAAATGGAATGACTTTGAAGAATCATTCGAACTTCATAATTATAGTAAGTAGTTTTTATTGAACTAAAGGGGCAGGTTAGTTAAACAAGAACAAGATGTAATAATAGGTTTATTAAAGTCGCTGTTTGAAGACTAAATATATGGAAACTTATAAAAGGATCCTTTTGGGATTCTATTTTCATAGCTTTACTCATAATCTTTAGTATAGGTAATTATCTCTTCAAGATATATATTTTTAATTATAGGTTTGACAATGGAGAAGGAATGTTAATTTAATAGGAGATATTGATATTAAGGCTAATATTAAGATGAATAACAAAGGTATCGTATCACTGGTTTTTGGTGTTCTTTCAATTGCAACTTCTTTTTTAGCAGTAGGCTTTATACTTGGGATTGTTGGGCTGATTTTTGGTGTTATTGGGTTAGGACAAATTAACCGTTATAGACAAAGTGGAAAGTTAGAAGCTTTAGGAGGTATTATTTGTTGTCTATTTGGCATATTCCTCACGATAAAGTCATCCATTTCAATAATGCTATTATTAAGCTAAACTAAGGCGTTGATCCAAGAGGATTCAGCGCCCTTTTTATTGAACTTATTGTACTAACGGGGCAGGTAATGCGAGAAGAATCAAATGAAAAGGGGGAGATTCGGTTATGGAAGAAAATTGGAATGGCAAGGGAAAGGTTAACGAAAATAAAATAATGATGAGAGAAGCAGGCTTAATAGTATTAGCAATAATACTTTTTCTTCAATACTTTAAACTAGCTGCTTACCTGTCAGATAAGTACTTTTTTGACAATCATTTTATGAGTTATCTTGTCTTGATTTTAGGAATTCCATTATCTTACTTTGCTACGAAATATTTAGTGAAGGTAATTAAAAAAGTAATAAAAATAAAGTAGTGAGTATATCAATACACAATAAATGGTTAATAAACGAACGAAGGTTTTAGTACAAGAATGAGGGTAGCTTAATAAGATTGATAACACCATAATTAATCAAGGGGGAAAGATTTTTGGAAAATGAAAAACTTATCCTTTGGGAACCCATTAAAAATAATCCATTCGAGCGATTTTATAACGTGATGGATTTAAGAACACTGCAATGGAATGGCAATTTCGAATTATCCTTTTTAGATCACCAGAATAATAGGATGTATCATTTCACTTATAAGCAAGATGAAGCAAATTTCTATGCAATTCGCCATTTTCGTATGCTTGAAGAATTTTGCTGGACTAATTATGAAACGCTAATAGATTTATAACGAGAAGAAAGGGCTGCAGCTGGCTTACCGACGTTAACATATAATCCTACTTTTTATAAAGTACAAAATTCTAGATTTCTATCTTGGTATAGAAGGATGGATCCATCTTTACCTTCGCCTCAAAACTGCTGTATTGAACATCATTTGTATATTTCTGCAAATTATTTTATTGATGTATTAACCGAACAACAGCCCTTGATTACCGTATCTTCATTGAAATCTGGTAATGAATAGATAACGGGGTAGGGTTAGTTTAACAATGGGATAGGAATTAATGTTAATTTTAAGGGGTGTATACTATTGGTATCAACTTTAGATAAAGAATTTATCCGATTAAAAAGAACATCGCAATTTGCCAATCGAGCAAGGAAATTTAAGGTCTACCTGGATAATCAATATATAAATGATATAGCAAATGGAGAAGAAATTTCCATACCTGTTAGAGCAGGAAGTCATCAATTACATATAACAATAGATTGGGTTAAGAGTGAAAAATATGAAATAGAATTAGCTAAAGGAGACAATATAAATTTGTTATGTGGCTCTCCTTTAAAGGGGATAATATTATGGATTCCTTTTGTTGCCTTAATATCGACATTCGTTCCAAAGTGGTATCTTTTTATCAAAAAAGTTGATTCGGAACCTTTCTAACGAAATTCTTTTGAATAATAGCCTTCTTCCATTAACGAAGGCGTTGATCCAAGAAGGATTAATTTCCTTTTTTGTTGATCTTATTGTACTAACGGGGCAATTTTGTTGAACAAGGAAATGTTCCTAATTTGTCGAATTAGATAAATAAGAGATAAAAAGGGGGAGCAACAAAGTGAATGTGAACGATTTAATAATTTTAAACTTTGAAGAAATTAGACGTAGAAGTATAAAGGTATGGAAAGCAATACCCAGCAATATGTTAGATTGGAAACCTGATGAAGATGCAATGACTTGTGCGGAAATGATTAGACATATATTACAAGGTGAATTTCTTTACCATCAAGTTCTAATTGGAGGTGGAAGCAAGGCACTATCCGATATAACTAATCCATTTGATGGAAAAGAATTTACAACTGTGGATAATGAGATTATCTTTGCCAAACCCTATCGTGACGATTTCATAGACTATATCAAAAAGTTAAGTGTAAGTGATTTGGAGAGTGTTGAAATAGACCGTTCCGATGTGGGTTATGTTAGAAAACTTGGGGATATGTTACTCCGAATTGCTTATCACGAATCTGTTCACACAGGTCAGCTATTAGACTATATGAGGACAATGGGGATTGAACGTCCAAAAATATGGGACTAATTTTTTATTGAACTAACGGGGGCGTTAATCCAAGAAGGATTAATGCTTTTTTTATTGAAGTTTAATAACGGTACGAATGAGTAAGATATTTTACTACAAAGGGATTACTAGGGGGGATTGAATGTCCACTATAAACAGTAATACAAAAATTTATATTCGGACTGGAAGATTAGATGATGCGGAAGCTGTTTTAGCCGTACAGAATTCAGTTATATCCGAAGGTGAATACTTAATAACTGTTACGGAAGAGTTTAATAAAACACCTGCTCAACAAAGGGAATGGATAAAAAAGCTAATAGAAAATGATAGAGAAACGTTAATTGTAGCTGAAGCGAACGGTGAACTTGTTGGTTGGATCGTCTTTCTTTGCCAAAATAGACTTAGATTAGCCCACACCGGTTCCTTTGGAATGATGATATTAAAAAACTACAGAGGTATGGGGATTGGAAAAATGCTATTGAAGGCTTTATTAGAATGGGCAGAAAGAAATCCTTTAATTGAGAAAGTATCTCTTGGAGTTTTCTCAACAAATCATAGGGCGATTTCTTTATATAAAAGTATGGGGTTTGTAGAGGAAGGTCGTAAAATAAAAGAAATTAAGTTAAATGAAAATGAATACGTAGACGACATTCTTATGTATAAATGGGTTTAACTTTGTAAGATCCGCAGAAACTATTAAAATGCTTGTCAAAAACATCATCCTGTAATTCCGGAGAACTAGTCTAAATACACTATCTTCAGAGATTAAGTAAATAATCCCATTGTTCATTCTTCTTTTTTATATCTATAATTATTTTATAATTTTGAACGGCTAGATATAAAGGAGTTTAGGGATGGACTACACAATAGTTGGGCTATTGCTCATTGCTTTTCTAATTGGAGGCGTAATTTATACTGGAATAAAGAAGATGGTCCCCGAGTTTCATAAGGAATTATTCTTTCTTCTAGTTATGATTGTTGTAAATATATTTACTGGTTTACTTGCATTTTTTATGGGGGCAATCGCGACTCAGACAGGGGGCGCAGCAGGATTTTGGTTAATTTTCTTAGCCGTAGAAGGAATTCCGTTTTTACTTTTCCTTCTTAGTGTGTACTTACTTTATCGCAAGGTAAGTAGATAATCGATAGATCGACCGGGGCATTAATTCAAGAAGGATTAATGTCTCTTTTTATTGAAGTATTAAATGACTTAGTTAAAAGAAGAAGGGTAGTCGATTTATTCGAATACTCTTCTTGATTAACCTAAATCAACATAAAACTTTGAATAGATACATAGAGTGCAAATGCAAATACGACGATTAATAACCAACCCATTATCTTTCTTCCTTTTTGCATTTCTTGGATTCCCGTCACCAACATAGTTAAACCTAAAAATAGCATCATATATGCTTGATATCTGAAGTTTTGAGTAATTAATCCATAACCGGCTAATGCCAATGTTAGAATCGAAAATATAACCCGTAAAGTCATTAACATGTTTTCTACCACCTTCAACTAGATTTCCAGCTCACTAGTGTAATTTATTTCATTTAATAGTATAGCATTCTAGATTAATAAGAAGAGAGGGTTTCCAATGGAAAAAGAAATAAACTTTAGATTGGCTACTAGAAATGATTTAGAACAGATTGTTGCCATGCTTGCAGATGATGTACTCGGAAGTAAACGTGAGCGTTACGGGTTGCCGCTTCCTACAAGTTACATAAAGGCATTTAAAGCAATCTCAGCTGATCCGAATAACGAGTTAGTTGTAGCAGATGATGGCAATGAAGTGATTGGCGTTCTACAAATTACCTTTACACCTTATCTAACACATCAAGGTGGATGGCGTGCGACAATCGAGGGAGTAAGAACATCTGCTTCTTCAAGAGGAAAGGGTGTCGGAACGAAACTAATAAACTACGCCATTCAACGCGCCGAAGAACGTGGTTGTCACTTAGTACAACTAACAACAGACAAACAAAGACCTGATGCCATAAGATTTTATGAAAAGCTAGGCTTTCAAGCGACACACGAGGGGATGAAGCTGAAGCTTAAGTAGGAGGAAAAAATGAAGAAGAGAAATGTTTGTTTAATTTTTTTTGTGATTTTACTCGGCACACTATTTGGCTGTTCGGCGAATAAAGAAAGCTTTGATGATAGAAATATTAGTTTCTATATTGTTGAAAAAGAAGCAACTGCAGAGTATGAATCTTACAGATTCGAAATCGCAAACAATACTGGATATGAGCTAACTCACTTAATCTTTAATTTAAGTTATCCAATTAAAGAGTTAAATGGTTCAAAAAGTAATCCGTACGAGATAGAAGGAAAACCAGTTAACGCAGATCTACACGTCAATCTGAAATCTGGCGAGACAATGACCTTTTTAATTGATGCGCCTATAAAAGAGGTATTTGGGGATACGGATTTACTAGATATTGAATATCCAAATATTAAGTTAAGAGGATATTATAAAGATGGAAAAGAGGAAATCCCCTTTGGAATATCTGGTGGATTGAGCGTATTAATTGCGGAATAAAATGTGAAGACACTGATCTAATAGGGTCGGTGTTTTTTTATTGTTCAAATTCCCATATACATCCGCAAGTTGCTCATAAACCCCAGGAAGTCGCTCATAAGTAATAAAAAGTCGCTCGTAACCCCCAAGAAGTTGCTCATAAGTAATAAAAAGTCGCTCATAAACCCCAAGAAGACGCTCATAAATGAAAAGTTGCTCGTAATCCTCAGAAAGTCGCTCATAAGTGAAAAGTTGCTCATAAACCGCATGAAGTCGCTCATAAGTGAAGAAAAGTTGCTCGTAATCCTCAAGAAGTTGCTCATAAGCTATGAAAAGTTGCTCATAAACCACATGAAGTCGCTCATAAGTGAAGAAAAGTTGCTCGTAATCCTCAAGAAGTTGCTCGTAATCCTCAGAAAGTTGCTCATAAGAGATTAAAAGTCGCCCGTAACCCCCAAAAAATCGTCCACAAGCCACAACAAACTTCAAGCTTAATTTCACCTAGCTTACGATTCTATTGTGCTACTATTGATAAGTAGTACCTTTATAGAGGAGACATCGGAATGACTGTAAGGAAAAATGAAAAATTAATTATATTAGCTGTGGCATTGGGTGTTATCCTAAATCCTTTAAATACGACGATGATTACAGTCGCGTTGCCAGCTATTCAAAAGGATTTCGAATTGAGCGCAACAAATATTTCATGGTTAATTGCTTCCTACTTTATTATCAGTGCAATCTTTACACCGTTAATAGGGAAATTAAGTGATATATATGGAAGGAAATTAATCTTTTTAATAGGTCTTGGACTAGTCGTGGTGTCTTCGGTTTTAGCACCGCTATCACCGAATTTGCCTATGCTCCTTGCAATGCGCGGAATTCAAGCAATTGGGACATCAGCACTCTTCCCAGCTGGTGTGGGGATTGTCCGTAATACCATTCAACACAATCAAAATCGCGTCATCGGGACATTAGCTGTATTTGCAACAACCTCGGCTGCATTCGGACCTACGATAGGTGGAGTGCTCGTCCAGTTCGGTGGATGGCCGATTATCTTTTACGTAAACTTGCCGATTCTTGCCATCGGAATAGTTTTAACGTTGATGTTTATTCCGAAAGATGAGAAAAACAAGGCTACATCTTATAAGTTAGATATCATTGGAATTTTATTATTTAGCTTATTTATTACTTGTTGGATGATCTTTTTACTTGGACTCGAAAACGGCGTTCAATTTGTAACATTAATACTTGCCATTGGATTAACGGTTGTTTTCTACATGTATGAGAAAAGAAGAGAAGAACCGTTTATTGATGTGAATTTCTTCAGAAAAAACTTAAACATTACTGTTATTTATGGGCAGTACATATTATCAACAGTCATCTTCTTTGCCGTGCTGCTAAGTTTCCCGACATTCATTCAAATCGTGTTAGGGGAAAGCTCTCAAATGGCGGGAATCGTGATGCTGTCACTTTCTATTTTCGCAATGATTATGACACCGGTCGCTACGAGATGGATGGAGCGGGCAGGATTTCGAATTCCGCTTTTGGCCAGTGTTCTAGTTGGATTAGTAGGAGTGATCTTATTATTCACCGTGAAGGATGATTCTTTATTAATCTGGGTGGGAGTCGTTCTTGCGGTTACAGGGATTAGTAACGGAATACAAAATATTGGTCTGCAAAACTTGTTGTACACTTACATCGCGCCAGAGGAAAGTGGAATTGCATCAGGTCTCTTGATGACATCGCGCTTTATTGGAAATATTTTAGCTTCAAGCATTTACGGTGTGGCCTTCGCTACAGGTATGAGCGTAGCAAATATGAGTACAATGGCGATAGGGTTACTGGTTGTTGCAGTTGTACTGGTGCCAGGGATGATTTTTGTTACAGTGAAAGAGAAGACGAGTGAAAGTTGAGTAATTGGCCAATTACTGAGTTATTGGAAACAATACAAGGTCAAATAAAATAATTAAAGGGTTTTGTTCAGTAGCGGTTGCATAATGGACAAAACCCTTTTAAATTCTCCGGATAATGTCCATTAACACAAGTCTATTGGACAATACGTCATCATTTTCGAAGTGAAATGTCCATAATCACTGCTCTAATGGACAAAACGGCATCAATTTCGGAGCGAAATGTCCATAATAACAGGTCTAATGGACAAAACAGCTTCAAATTCCAAGCGAACTGTCCATAATCACTGCTCTAATGGACAAAACAGCTTCAAATTCCAAGCGATCTGTCCATAATAACATGTCTAATGGACAAAACAGCATCGAATTCCAAGCGAACTGTCCATAATAACGGGTCTAATGGACAAAACAGCTTCAAATTTAGAGTGAACTGTCCATAATCACTGCTCTAATGGACACAACAGCTTCAAATTCCAAGTGAACTGTCCATAATCACTGCTCTAATGGACAAAACGGCATCAAATTCCGAGTGAACTGTCCATAATCACTGCTCTAATGGACACAACAGCTTCAAATTTCCAGCGAACTGTCCATAATAACAGGTCTAATGGACACAACAGCTTCAAATTCCAAGCGAACTGTCCATAATCACTGCTCTAATGGACAAAACGGCATCAAATTCCGGGTGAACTGTCCATAAACACTTCTCTAATGGACAAAACGGATTCAAATTCCGAGCGAACTGTCCATAAACACCGCTCTAATGGACAAAAGCCATTCATTTACCAAGCCTACTGTCCATAATCCCCAACTATAGGTTCGTGCTTATCAAAACCTCTCAACTATGAACCAGCCCATTCACAGATCGTACACTTTTTCCATAAAGGATTAACACCACCATTTGTTGAACTATTCAACAAAAGGGGAGTGACCACATGTTAAAAGCAATCTCGGATTTACCAAAAGATAAAAAAATCGCCGGGGTGCACTGTGTTCCAATAACGGAAAATGGCTGTATTGTAATGGCTTGGGATAAAGAGGAGCAAATTTTGACGACAATTGGTGGGCGACTAGAAGGGGAAGAAAGTATCGAAGAAGCGTTAGAACGTGAATCCTTTGAAGAAGTAGGGATGACCCTACATGCTGAAAAGATCCCCTTTGCCGCTTGGTACTGGGAATCGACGGATACATATACAATCTGGTTTTTGGTGAAGGTAGATCAGTTTTTACCGTATTCCTTTGACTTTGAAAAAACGGGCTATGTCATCTTTAATTTCGAAACTGCGAAGCAAATGATTTCGAAATTGGAACCAAACAACCCAAAGAGAATCGAAATCCTTAATTTAGCTTACGAAAAAGCCCGGGAGCTTAATTGGTAATGGGACATTTCCCTAAAGAAAGACCGAATCTTCCATCAAGTAGTATCGTATAAATAATAATGCACAGAAGTTAATGAAAATAAAGAAGCAAAAATCCAAAAGAATTTATTGCTCCTTCATCAATTATTCTTTTTCAATTTCTTCTCTACCTTATCTTGACCGAAAAAATTCTTAATAAGAAAGAACCCTGCAATTAGCGTAAGTAAGCTTAATACATCACCAAAATTGATAGAAAAACTAAAGTGGTTATTAACCGTTACTTCTTGTCTTGCTTTATCGTTACCTTTTGAGGTTTTTTCTTTATTTTCCAATGCTAGCCCTCCTAATAGTTTCTATTTCTATCATAATTATACTTCCTATATTTAACAATATATGAAACAATAAAAACTTGTATGATACTAAATAATTAAGCCTTTCTGAAGAATAAAAAGAATCGAGGTTAACCTATGTCTAGTAAAATTGTTCAATTGAATGAAAGTTATATAGATTCCGAAGAAAAACAACAATCATTATACAAACGAACATTAATGGTTGTTAGTATTTCGCAAGTTTTTGGTGGTGCAGGATTAGCAGCTGGAATTACAGTTGGAGCTCTTCTTGCGCAACAAATGCTCGGGACGAATGCATATGCTGGACTTCCCACAGCCTTATTTACTTTAGGGTCAGCAGGGGCTGCTCTACTTGTCGGAAGACTTTCTCAATCCTTTGGTCGGCGTACCGGTCTGACAACAGGATTTTTGCTTGGTGGGCTAGGTGCGATAGGGGTCATCATTGCAGCAATCATAAGTAATGTATTTCTATTGTTTCTTTCTTTACTTGTATATGGGGCAGGGACAGCAACCAATTTACAAGCTCGTTATGCAGGGACGGATTTAGCAAACGTTAAACAGAGGGCGACAGCAGTTAGTCTAACGATGGTTTTCACAACATTTGGTGCAGTTGCCGGCCCGAACTTAGTAAATGTAATGGGGAATGTAGCTGTTTCTATTGGTGTTCCTTCACTTGCAGGACCATTTATTTTATCGGCAGCCGCTTATATCCTTGCAGGTTTAGTGCTTTTCATCATGCTTCGTCCAGATCCATTACTCATCGCAAAGACAATTGAAGAGTCCAAAACACAACAACCTGAAAAATTACATACAGCCACAATTGAACAAGTAGTTAATAAAAAAGGCATTTTTGCAGGCGCTACAATTATGGTACTTACGCAAATCGTCATGGTAGCAGTGATGACAATGACTCCTGTACATATGAGACACCATGGACATGGTTTAGGTGAGATCGGTCTCGTAATAGGGTTTCACATAGGCTCCATGTACCTTCCTTCTTTAGTAACAGGTTTCCTTGTTGATAAGTTAGGACGCATTAAAATGGCGGTATCCGCAGGAATTACTTTACTTCTAGCAGGTATCGTAGCTGCTCTTGCACCAGGGGATTCTATTGTTCTACTAGTAGTTGCCCTTTCTTTACTAGGATTAGGGTGGAACTTTGGGTTAATCAGTGGAACTGCACTTATTGTGGATTCAACGGAAACGTCAACACGAGCGAAAACCCAAGGAACAGTGGATGTTTTAGTTGCTCTATCCGGAGCTACTGGGGGAGTCTTATCAGGAATGGTTGTTGCTGGTTCAAGTTACGAAACGTTATCAGTTGCTGGAGGGATTTTAGCATTGTTACTGATCCCGGTTGTAATTTGGTCAATTGGCAGTAAAAATAAACAATAATGAAAACACTACTAATCTATTTTCAGGTTAGTAGTGTTTTTTTGACTTTATGCCGAACCGCTGGGCACAAGGGTCTCACCCATTATTCCACAGTTAAATTCCAGTTTTAACACCAAAACCTACTAAAATTAAACCAGTTGATTTTTGGAATACCTTTTGAAATTTGGGGCTATTAAGCCATTTCTTTGCGTAATCAATTATGCCAACAAGGGTTAGAAACCATAATACAGCTAGTGAAGTTAAGATTGCTGCTAACATGAACAATTGCTGATTTACGTTTTCGTTTAAATCGATAAATTGAGGCATAATTGTTATATAAACCAACACTGTCTTTGGGTTCAGAACATTACTAAGTAACGCTTGCATAAAGGATTCTCTATTGTGATGAGTTGAAGAATTGGTTAGTGTATTTGCTTGCGATTTAATTTCCTCTAAAGAAAATACACTTTTAGCGAAAATACTTTTGATCCCTAGATAAATTAAGTATGCTGCTCCCAAGTATTTAATTGTACTGAAAAGAAATACAGACTTTGCAATAACGACAGATAAACCAAGAATAGCGATCACTGTCCAAAATGTAAGTCCCGTTGCCATCCCAAGAACTGTATAGCGGCCAGCCTTTGGACCATAACTGAGCGTATTTTTCACTAATAACATCGTATCTGCTCCAGGAATAACAACCATCATTGTAGCAATTGAAATGTAAGTTAGTAAGCCTTCCATGTTTTTTCTCCCATCCCTTTTGTAGTGGCTACCAAAGTAACTACCTATAATGAGTATATCAAAGGGATTTTGGAATTTTCAATAAGTTTGTTAAAATAATAGTTACTAAAGTAGCGACTATTATTTTGTTGGAGGATCTATGAAAGAAACCATTTTCGAAACATTAAAGAATCTTAGTTTTACCGAATATGAGGCGAAGGCGTATCTTGCTTTATTGGAAGAATCTCCGTTAACTGGATATGCAGTAGCGAAAAATTCTGGTGTACCACGGTCAAAAATATATGAAGTTCTAGATAGTCTTGCTGTACGAGGAGATATATTGGTTAGTCCAGGAAACACGCCACAATATACTCCTGTTCCTGCAAAGGAGCTAATTAAAAACCGCCGTAGAGTAGCAGAAGAGAACTTCGAATTAGCGGAAAAATCATTAGCAGAGTTCGAACGCTCTGCAAGCGACCGTGAAAATATTTGGAATATTACGGGAAGCAATGAAATACTCGCTAAAGTAAAACAGTGTATAGCATCTGCCAAGAAAAGAATTCTCATAGAAGTTTGGAAAGAGGAATTTGAAGAACTGGAGCCAGATCTTAGAAAGGCAGCAAATAGTGGAGTCAACGTAACGATTATTGCTTATGGAAAAATCGCCTCTGATTTCGCAAATGTTTATCTTCATTACATGGGAGATAAAATTACGGATGAGTACGGTGGGCGATGGATTGTTGTAAGTGCAGATGATTCAGAAGTGGTTGCAGGCATTGTCTCTCTTGGGAAGGATAGCCGTGCTGCCTGGACAAGGCATGTCGGTTTAGTCATGCCCATAACAGAAGTCATCATTCATGATCTATATCTCATGGAAATTATGGAGAAACATCGAGAACTGATGGAAGAAAGTTTTGGAGAAAACCTAGTGAATTTACGTCGTAAGTTTTCTATTTATCCAGACTTTAAAAAACATTATTTTAAATAAATTGTTAGGACAAGGAACTGCCCCTTGTCCTATGATTCTCTGTCTTTTACTTAATTATCTCTAACAAACTCTCTAACTGATTGATTTCATAAGTAGGTTTTATAGAAGTATGATTTTCTTTTTGTGTCGGATTGAACCAACAAGTATCAATCCTGAAGTTATTGCCACCTTGAATATCGGAAGTCAATGAATCACCAACCATTAGCACATTGGATTTATCTGTAATCTGTAACTGATCAAAGGCATAATCAAAAATCTCCGTCTGCGGTTTCTGGAATCCAGCCGATTCAGAGATAATGATCTGTTCAAAAGCATCTTTTAACGGAGAATTATTAATTCTTGCTGTTTGTACATTTGTGAATCCATTTGTAATAATTGCTAATCGTTTATGAGATAGCCCCTTAACAACCTTTTCAGCACCTTGCACGAGGTGCGATTGCTCACCAAGGAACTTTAAATACTCTTGATTAAATAAACTAGCGTCCAAATCAAGTGCATGTTCCTCAAATAATCTTCGGAATCTTTCAGAACCTAGTTCCCCCAGGTTCATCTTTCCATTCTCTAACTCTCCCCATAATACTTTACTAATTTCTTTATAGCTTTTTTTGTACAGCGCCAAGCTACCGACTAAATTGTACTGATCAAAAACTTTATGAAAAGCTGCTTGCTCAGATTTCGCAAAATCAAAAAGCGTGTCATCTACATCGAAAATGATAATCTCGTAATTTTTCATTTTGTCATCTACCTTCAATTCTGTTTCAATAAATCCTCTCACACAAACTATTGATATTCAAGGAGGCGCGGCGACAGTGTTGAATCAAGGAGAAAGCGATTATGACAATTAGATAAAGTTTCTTCCCTTGGTAAGAAAAGGATTTATTTTTTCACCCGCGAAACTTTAGAAATTAAGTACATAGATTAAATAAAGTAAACAAATAGAATCGGGGAAATGAATGCGTTCAATTAAATACTTTTTTATACATTTTTTAAGTGAGCCATGGTGGTTTAAGCTATTAATTATCGCCACTTTGTTTAGCTCAATTTTCTTTAGTAGCTTCCTCTTCGAATCCCAACCTTACTTACAAAGTTTCGCTAAGTTAGCTGCAGCTGTTTTCTTTGGTGCCTACGGTTATAAGATGAGAAGAAGTCGAATGCACTTTAGAGTATTCTCTTCCTTGGCTCTACTCTGTATCGTTTTAGCAATACTAGAGCTTTTATGGTAATGGAAAAGTATTTCAACTGTTTATCACAAGGCTTAATAGATTATTTCCCCAATAACCAAAAAGGATTTACTAAAAGATATAAGGAGGAAAACAGATAAAAGCAGCCATTTATAAATCCTATGGCCCACCGGAAGTACTGGAGATAACAGATGTTGAACGGCCAACCATCAAAGATGAGGATAGGGTGTTGATTAGAGTGCATAATGCTTCGGTCAATCCATATGACAATCTGTATCGAAAGGGATATTTGCCAACCAGGTTAGGGAATGGTCTTTCAAAACCCAAATCTCTAATTTTGGGAATAGATGTTGCGGGAACCGTTGAAGCAGTCGGCAAAAATGTACAAAAATTTAAGGTTGGAGATCGTGTTTTCGGGAGTTGTGTTGGGTCTCATGCTGAATTTGTCTGTCCTCGCGAGGGAGTTCTAAGTATTATGCCGAAAAACGCAACTTTTGAAGAGGCGGCTGCTATACCATGTGCTGCTCAAACAGCGCTACAAGCTTTAAGAGATGTAGCACAGATAAAGCAGGGCCAAAAGGTTTTGATCTATGGTGCATCAGGTGGTGTTGGGCATTTTGCTGTTCAGCTTGCAACATACTTTGGAGCTGAAGTAACCGCAGTTTGTAGTACTTCGAATCTTCAGTGGGTTAAAAATCTTGGGGCAGAACACATGATTGATTATACGAAAGAAGATTTCTCTAATAACGGAAAAAAATACGATGTTATTTTGGATGCGGTTGGTAAGCGTACCTTTTTCAATAGTAGGCGTTCTTTAACTGAGAAAGGTGTATACATTACTGAAAATCCACTCACCCCCAAGTACCACCCATTTCAGTTAATGATAAGTCCTTTATTTGGTGGCAAAAAAGCGAAGAACCATCTCGCAAAACCTAATGACAAAGATTTAGATTTCCTGCGATTGCTTGTAGAGGAAGAGAAAATAAAACCTGTTATAGAGAAATGCTATCCATTAGATCAGATTATACAGGCTCACAAACATATTGAAAGCGGCCGCACAAAGGGGAAAATTGTCCTTAAAATCAATATAGAGTGATTGCAGCGGGCATTAATCCAAAGAGGGATTAATGTCCTTTTTGTTGTAGCATAATACTTAACTAAATGGTTGAATATTAAAAGACTATCTGTTATATTCAACCATATGGTTAACCAAAATAATGAACAATTAAACGAAATTTTTCATGCTTTAGCTGATTCAACGAGAAGAGAAATGGTTCAGATGATGGCGGAAAGAGAAAGGACGGTTTCTGAATTAGCAGAACCATTTGAGATGTCCCTTGCTGGAATATCAAAACATATTAAGGTTCTTGAACGAGCAAATTTAGTGGAAAGGAGTATTAATGGAAGAACTCACATCTGTCGATTAAATACTGAAACATTATCTCAAGCTACTAAGTGGTTACAAACTTATGAGAAGTTTTGGAACAATCGTTTTGATCTACTGGAATACGAGTTAATGAAAGCGAAGAAGAAAGAAAACTAAACATTGAAGGAGAACTTTATGACGAACATTTCAACAACAACATTAACAATGAAACGAGAATTTAACGTACAACCTGAAAGAGTTTTTGATGCATGGTTGAATCCATTAATGATGAAAAAATGGTTTTTCACATTAGAAGGAACGAACAAAGTTGCTCAAAATGACGCTAGAGTTGGTGGTACATGGGAAATCGTAGACCACCGAGGGGGAAAAGACTATCGAGCAGTAGGTGAGTACCTTGAAATCGACCCACCAAACAAAATAGTATTCACTTTTAAAATGCCTCAATTTAGTGAATTACAAGATATTATTACGGTTGAATTAAAAGAAACTTCTGCAGGCTGTGAAATGACGTTTACCCAGCTAATCCACGTTGAAGAAGAAGAAAACTGGACAGCAGCAGATCTTGAAAAAGCTCTTGGTGAATACCATGATGGTTCTGAACACGGTTGGAACTTAATGTTCATGGGTCTGAAAGAACTTGTTGAAACGGGATCAATCAGCTACAAAGGCTAATCTTCATAGACAATGGTGTTCGTGTTCATAACAAACCCTTTCCGCCGGAGTTGCTCATAAGTATCCTGAAATTGCTCGTATCTCATGAAAAGTTGCTCGTAAATAGGCTGAACTTGCTCGTAAACTTACAAAAGTTGCTCATAACCAAACCTATGCTTTCGGAGTTGCTCATAAGTATCCTGAAGTTGCTCGTATCTCATGAAAAGTTGCTCGTAAAAAGGCTAAACTTGCTCGTAAGCTTGCAAAAATTAAATGCCCTGAATAGAGGCATTACTAATATCATTTAATTGAAAGGTGGACAAACAATGTCAAAAGTAACACCATTTTTAATGTTCCAAGAAGGAAATGCAGAAGAGGCAATGAATTACTATACATCGCTAATAGAGGATTCAGAAATAAAAAGCATCGTTCGCTATGGAGCCAATCAAGGCGGTGAAGAAGGGACTGTAATGAATGCAGTCTTTTCATTAAAAGGTCAGGAATTTATGTGCATTGATAGCAATATAAAACATGAATTTACCTTCACACCTTCATTTTCAATCTTTATTAATTGCGATACTGAAGAAGAAATAGACATTCTTTATGAGAAGCTAAGTGATGGTGGCGGAGCTCTTATGCCTTTAGGCGATTATGGTTTTAGTAACAAGTTTGGCTGGCTCGTGGATCGTTTCGGTGTATCTTGGCAACTGGATTTAGCAAAATAATAAACACAATGAATTAGGCGTTTCTCTTAGAGGAGAAATGCCTTTTTATTGAGCAAAAGTTTGTTTTTAGATAAAATTACCAAAATTGGAACCTTAACTAATTCCATCCGTATAAGAACTAGGGGAGAAAAAAGTCGAACATAACCTAGGGGTGATAGAAATGAAAGAAAAGCTACATAACGAAAAATCTCGAAAGAGAAAATACATATTTTATTCAGTAATTGGAATAGCGATTTTGGCGGTAGGTGTAACACTACTGTCAATGAATCTACTTAAAACAAATGAACATGTGGAATCCGGAGAAATCGACCAGGTGGCCGATACTCAAGACTCCCAACAAGTAGAAGAATCACAAAACTTTCGAATGTTTGATGATCGAACAGTAAAAATTACGAAATATGAAATGTTCCATAGAACTCCAGCATTTTATTCCCTTGAAGAAGTTGAGTATTTTAGCTTAAGTGACACGATTGAAAAATATGCACTTTTCCACCATTTGGATAAACATGGTTATGAAATGGATGAGGCTCGTCGTGACCGCATGCGTGAATGGGTTCGAGGGACATTCGAGTATGACAAAAAGGATCCAGCGTTAAATGATTATTTTAATAAGATGTTCCACGTACTTCGTATTACTGAAGAAGATTATATTGAACATTATTTATTAGTCAATAAAGAGTACGAGTTGCTTGAAAATGACATGTACGATAAAAGAATTGGTTTAGACGAAGATGGTGGCTATTACTTTATGGATGCGAAAATGGACTACTTAGAACTCGCCGGTATTTCACAATTGCAGTTAATGAAACTTTCAGAGAGAATTCCAGAACGACTAGAACCAATGGATCCACAACCGGAATTACCTTATCTAGCAGAAGATTCGTACCTACAAGTAACTAAAAATGAAGAAGGGGATTATATTTTTACAAACCCAAGTTATATCTCAATGAGACTAGGTGAACAGTATGAAGAACTTTGGACAGAGTTGGAATACCGTATTGTAAAAGATGTTTTAACGCGTTTCTCCTTAGAACGTTATAAAGCTGCAGTGGCATCCTACGAAAATGATGATCCGCAAAAAGTGGAAGCAGCAAAAGAGCTTGGAGAAATATTAGAAATTCTCGACCGCTCTGTGGATAAAAAATTCTATTAATCTCTCAAAAGGTTGATTAGGGAGGGAAGGTTATCGATACAGAAAAGAAAAAACTATACCTATCTATGATTCTTGGCTCTATTGGAATGATCCTATTTGCACTAGGGGGAATCCGATTTGCAATATTAACTTTCGATGTAGAGGGTTATTTATTATCTGTAATCGGCTTTTCCATAGTCATTAACTATATTTATAGTCTTGAAAAGAAGGCCGGAATTAGTAATAAATTCATTTGGATTCGATCAGGTGTATTAATACTAATTGTCGCTGTTATTTCCTATTCCTTATATTTGTAGATTAATGAAGTACCTTTTAAAGTTATAAAGCTACTTAGATAATATGTCAGAAAAATAGAGGGGGATTTAGTGAAAGAGAAAAGATCGAAATCCTATATAATTGGCATTGTTGTAATTGGACTTTTATTATCATTTAAATCTTTTTACGATCATAGAGAAAGAAATTTAGCTGATGAACTGAAGTATGATCAAAAGGATTATGAATCTTTAACGGCTATTAAAACTGTTCTGGAAGAAGAGGACCATAATGACTGGGTCACGTCAGACATTGAGCCAATGGAAGAGTTGATAAGTTTCTTAAGTCAATACGATGTGAAAAAGGTAAATGAGACTCAATTCAACGAAATTGCGAACGATGACTTGAGATTTGTATTCGCAATATACAATTTTAGAGAAAAATCAAAATTCGTTGGGGTATCGGAAAATACAGTTACTTTAGACGAAGTTATCGGAAGAGGAAAAATATATTTTAAAGTAGTAAACGGTCCAATCGATATGGAGTGGATTAACAGTTATTATGAAAAATATGGGGAGTTGTATAGAGACTAGCATAACTAAAATGTCACTAAATAAAAACAAGGGGAGTTGAAGTGTATGAGTAAAAAGAATAGTCTACTATTTTTCCTAACCTTAATTATCGAGGGAGTTATCACCTTTTTAGTCGCAAGTGCGTTCTCGGTTCGATTTATTGAAGTAATGGGGATTCTCGGCGCAGTAATTTGTGCCTTAATCTATTTATTAACAAGTGGAGGCGGCTCTGTATCAGACTTCTTTACAGCGAGAAATGCAGCCATTACAGGAATCATTCAAAAAAGAGAAAGCTTTGTATTTAAGAGGGGGCCTGTGTTTTTTGCTTCCCTAGTTTACTTTGGTGTAGGCTTAATTTTCTTTATATTGTTAGTGAGCTCAGTCATTCCTCCCGCGTGACAACGATTGATCTAAAAAAGAAATATATAATTCAATCTAGGCCTACACTAGTGAATAACAATAACAGTATTTAACAATGAAAGGAAACGATTATGACACTTCAACAATTAAAGTATGCCATTGAAGTCGCAAAAAGCCATTCTATTACTAAAGCGGCTCAAAACTTATTTATTAGTCAACCAAGCCTTTCGAATGCTATAAGGGATCTAGAACAAGAATTAGGCATTACGATTTTTTTACGAACTAGTAAAGGAATTACCATTACCCCTGAAGGAACTGAATTTTTAGGTTATGCACGACAAGTCGTCGAACAAGCTGAACTATTAGAAGCACGGTATGCAACTGTCCAACCGTCCCAACAGCACTTTTCTGTTTCTTCACAGCACTACGCTTTCGTAGTTAGTGCTTTTGTAAGGCTTTTTGAAGATTATCATCGAGATGAATATGAATTTACGTTACGGGAAACTAAGACCTATGAAATCATCGAGGATGTAAAAAATCTACAAAGTGAGATTGGAATTTTATATATAAACGAATTTAACGAAAAGGTTATTCGAAAATTTTTACGAGAAGCCAATTTAGAATTCTATCCATTATTTAAAGCGAACCCACACGTATTTATCCATGTTGGGCATCCGCTTGCACACTATCGTTCCGTCACACTAGCGGATTTACATCCGTATCCCTACTTATCCTTTGAACAAGGCGAATTTAACTCCTTTTATTTTTCAGAGGAAATTTTAAGTACCGTTTCACGCCCTAAAAATATTAAAGTAAGTGATCGGGCGACACTATTCAACTTGTTAATCGGTCTAAATGGCTATACGATTTCGACCGGGGTTATTAGTCAAGAGTTAAATAAAAATATTTGCTCAATTCCTCTTGAAGTCGATGAAACGATGACTGTTGGCTATATCGTACATAAGCATATAACAATGAGTAAACTCGCCACTGTCTATATAAATTATTTAAAAGAAACGATTCATGATGAACTAAAAGTATAATTGCTCCGAGCTATAGCTTTTACCTATACCACCTGATACTTTTTACGTGTTTCCCTTTAGTTAAATTCCGATGATATGATGAATTCAACTTAAATAAGTTGAGTGTCAAGGAGGAAATGAAAATGTGTGAAAAATTTCAAATCGTGGGTAGTTTATTACGCCCTCAAGAATTATTAGATTACAAAATTAAAATTGAACATCGTGATGATATTACCTATCCTTTTTATAATGATTTTGAAGGTTACGAAGAAGTAGAGTTAGCCTCTATTCAAAATGTTGTAAGAAAAGAAATCGAAAATAATATTTCGGTTGTGACAGATGGCGAGCATTCGAAATCATTATGGCACTTGGATTTTGTTTGGGGTATAGAAGGATTCGAGCGCTATATTGCAGATCATGGTTATTTCTTTAAAGACTTCGATGGAAATTCTCACTATGAAACACGCAAAGATATTGGTTTACGTATTACGGGTGAACTAAGCGGGAAAAACCACCACTTTATCGAAATCTACAAAAAACTGAAAGAAAGTGCTGGCGATCACGAAACTAAACTGTGCATCCCGTCACCATCACATATTTTGGGTGAGTTGTCTTTCTCAGATAATTTCGGACCAGATGCTTTCTATAAAACAAAGGATGATTTAAAACAGGCCTTAGCTAAAGCTTATACAGAATTTGTAGAAGAATACGCAGCAGTTGGCGGAGAAATATTACAATTCGATGATTGCTTATGGCAACTTTTTGCTGATGATAACCCGAACTCACCATTTACGGGCGAACATATTAATCAAGACGAAGTTCAAGCATTAGCAACTGAATTTATTGAGATTAATAATCAAATTATTGAAGTAGGGCATCGTCTAGGTTTAAAAATGTGGACACATAATTGCCGTGGAAACTACGATTCACGTAATATGGGTGCAGGATCTTATGTAAAAATCGCCAACCTATTTTTAAAACAGCTCAACTATGACCGATTCTTCTTAGAGTGGGATGATGAGCGTGCGGGTTCATTAGAAGCATTGGCTGTATTCAAAGACAAACCAAATGTAGAAATTGTTTTAGGATTATTATCATCTAAAACTAATTCATTAGATAACGAGGAACGTGTACTAAAAATGCTCGACGAAGCATCAAACATTATCGACAAAGACCGTCTGTTTCTTTCACATCAATGTGGCTTTGCTTCTTGTGATGGAGGAAATGAACTAACTGAAGCTGAACAGTGGGCAAAAATTCAGCAAGGACAACAATTAGCTAGACAATATTGGGGATAATCTTCCTCATTCACAAACAATACGTAAATTCTTGTATGTACAGAATTTACGTATCTTTTTATCTGAATTTTCAATTAGGGGGGAATCTAATCAATTATTTTTCGCTCTCTTTTATTCTGCAAAACCCTTTTAACGGTCATTCGGATATGTTTAAACGGGAATGGGAAAATATCAACAAGATAAAAAATTGAGGTCTTCAAAATAAATTGTTTAGGGAACATAGGAGGTGTAACGTATGAAAATCAATAGAATCGATCATGTCAGTATCAACGTAAATGACCTTGTAGCGGCTAAAGCATTTTTTGTTGATTTAGGACTTGAAGTTAAAGCGGAATGGGAATTGGAGGGGGAACAGTTAGACAGAATCGTTGGGATTCATGGTGTGAAAACGCGTGTGTCGGATTGGGAATGCCAGATGGCCAGGCATGGTTAGAGCTAGTTACATTTATTTCGCCAGAAGATGAAAATGCTAGCCAGAAACCATCTGCAAATACACTAGGTATTAGACATATTTGCTTTAACGTTGAAGATATTGAGGCTATCGTTGAGAAAATGAAAAAGAAGGGCATAGAAACCTTTAGTGAAATAGAGCAAAATGGAGAAAGTTATAAGCTATGCTACGGCCGTGGTCCAGAGGGAATTATATTAGAGTTGGCTGAGAATATCAGATAAATAAAATGAACTATCAGGGGCTTTACTTCAAGAAGGAGTGAAGCTTTTTTAATTAATCAACCCCAAATGATAAGAGCTTGTTTCTAGACAAAAAAATGCGAATCTCCGGAAAAGTGTCAAGAAACCGGTTGTTTCTAGACAAAAATCTGCGAATCTCCGAAAAAGTGTCAAGAAACCGGTTGTTTCTAGACAAAAATCTGGGAATCTCCGGAAAAGTGTCAAGAAACCGCTTGTTTCTGGACAAAAAAATGCGATTCCCCAAAAATGTGTCACAAAACACTATTACTCGCGCAATAAAAGCACCCGAAAGTTAGAAATCAACAGACTTTTGGGTGCCTTGTGCTTAATAAAACTTACGACAACTTTTCTTCCGTTACCTTAACTAAACCTTTCCTCGAAGATACAAATACTGCAAGCGCGGCTATAATCAACATTCCACTCAAAACTAGAAAACAGATAATAATCATTTCTGAAGAAATCATTTTCGTAAATAGCGCAAGGGCGATTAACCTAAATAATAACCCTGCAGTTCTGAATAAACTATCTACTCGCCCGATGATTTCGTTTGGAATATGATCCATCATGAACGAATTCCTGGCCACACGCGTCCCGCAGTTTCCTAGTGCAAGGAAGAACATGAGAGATAAATAGATCGGTAGTGAAACAAATACGATGAGTGAAATGGCAACGCAATATAAAGCAACTCCTACTATCATGGTAGATTCATTGCCAAATTTTTTAGCTATGACCGGTATTGCCATTCCCGCAGTGATTGCCCCAATTGCATAAATCATATTCTCCAACGCATAAATGTCGCCCGACACTTTCATTACATCTGATAAGTAAACCGGAAACAAATAGTTTGTAATCATTACCCCCAAGAAGGGCATTGTAGAGAAAAAGAGGAAAATGAACAACGCGGGTCTTTCCTTCAAGTACAGTAAGCCATCCCAGCCACTTTTACGTTTATTCACTTTCTTCGTTACCTTCATTTTCTGGTAAGGTAAACGTAAGTAAAAATAAGCTGCAGCTGCGTAAGATGCAACATTCAGTAATAAAATAGACTGCAACTCCCAATGGATCAGCAAGAAGCTCGCTACCGCACCGGCAATCATACTTGAAAGTTGCCCTTGCACCTCCATCGTCCCGTTCAATGACTTATATTGACTCTTATCAAAGATTTCCTGATTCATGGCAAACATCGTAGGGTAAAAAATTGTGTAATAAAGACTCCCAATCATAAAAATGACAGTGTAATGCCAAATAGTATAAGTTTGCCCAGCAAATCCTAAGATCGCAAAAATTAAGATTGCCAATAGGCATAGCATTTCACTAGTTAACAAAAGGCTTTTTCGAGAAACCCGATCCACTAACGTACCAATATAAGGTGTAATTATAAAATTTAGTAATGTCATACCTAAAGTAATAAAACCAAATAAAACATTCCCATTCTCACTTGTTACTAACAGCCAAGGAACGGCAATCATCGTAATTCCGGTTCCAATAGAAGATGCAATATTCGCCATGAGGATTAATCGGAAACGTGCATCTGTTATAATACCTTTCATAAGCCCAACCCCTTATACAAGTTAAAAATACCAAGCCCACCAACTAACTGAATTGTATCCTAACACATGGTTGACAGAGCTCAGTCAGAAGGCTGAACATTTTCTCGTAAAAGAGACTGAAGAGGGAATTATTTGAATAAAATTAACTACCAAAAGGAAACAGAAAGACTAGCAATTAGTCCGCTAAAATCTACATAATTATCAGTTTTAGAGTTAAGGAGTGATTATAATTGGATAAAAAATATTGCCCTATATGTAAAGAGGAAAACAGGTGTATGACAAGTGTCGATGAACAGGGGAACTGCTGGTGCTTCGCAGAAGAATTTCCTAAAGAAATCTTTGAATTAGTTCCTGAAGAAAGTAAAAGAAAACACTGTATATGTAAAACATGTTTAAATAAATATAAGGAAGAACTTTCAGAAGCAACCCGTCCTAGTTAGAACGGGTTAGCTTTACTGAGATCATAAAATTAAGGAGCTATATTGTCACTCTATATTCCTTCATCCTTTGGCTAGGTTGAGTCTTTCTCCACCCATAAAATTGCATAACGTCTTTGAATCATATAAATCATCTCAATCTCCACCTTTCATGTTTTTTTTATGAACAAAATTAAAATTGACGGAAATAATTTTCTACTTTGCTTCGGTTCTCTTCAAAGATTTTTTTCACACGTTCATTATGAAGTGCTTTCTCAAGAGAAATTTCACGTTTTGTAATTGTGATTGTTAGCGAAAAAATGTGCAATATCATATATATCACCTCCTTAAAATACCCTAAAAATGGAAAAAAACCGTAGAGAGAATCCCCCTACGGTTAAAAAAAGGCACAAAAATACCGTAGGGACACAATTCTCCCTACAGTATGGGTATGCTTAATTAAAAAAAAGTCTTAAGCGATCCATTCCGATCTGGTCGAATTTGTGATTTTCATTTTTGAAGTTGTATCTACTAATGAATGTAATTTAACGATAACGATCATTTTATTCGACCTCCTTAAGATTTTTTATTTACTTTGTAATTATATCCATCTTTATCCTATTTGTAAACATTTTTTTCCAACATTTTTTGAAAAGTGTTAATGGCCAGAAAAATTTTTGCTGTTTTACATTATTACTTACCATATTACTTCGGAGGAGCAAATAGAAGATAAAGAAGTAATAAAGCAAAAAAAATTAATAAAGCGGCAATTTTGTTTAAAAAAAGATATATATGTTTTACGGAAAATATAACCAACACTATCTAAATCTATCCTGCATTATAATTACTAGGAGTATATTTGGGAGGAACGTAATTAAAATGGGGGCGGGTATATTATTACTAATAGTAGGTATTGTTGTAGCAAAACTCCCAGGAATGGTGTGGTTTTTTGCAGTAGGGTGGTTATTTAAGGACGCTGAACCAAGTGATAGTGCTATAAAGTTTTATCGGTATATTGGGATTTTTTTATTTATTATAGGAGTAATTTCAATAATAGACAGTTTATAATAGCAAGTTGCTAGATTCTAACGAGGGCATTAATCTAAAAAGGGTTAATGCTCTTTTTGTTGAAACAAATAAACTATCGGGGCAGGTTAGTTGAAGTAATGGAAGGAGCTCTTTAATAATGACTTGTTCGTTATTATTAAGTTTACATCGATCACTATTGGGTGCCATTCCTAAAAAACTTAAAAGAATTAAGAGTGAAAATAACAAATGATTTATTAATATGGCAGGCCTATCCAGAAGGATAATGCACTTTTCTAATTTCTTCGTTATTTATTGGAAAATATTGTCATATACATATTACCGATGGAACTAGGGAACTGGTATCTGCCGCTATTACTGGATTTTATCGGAAAGGACGAGACAGCATGTTTATTTCAGTAGGTAGGTTGCATTTAAAAAGTAAGCGAAAGATTCCTAGCTTTTTTTATCATACAATTAAATCGATTATTCAAACAAAAAAAGCAGAAGGATTGAAATTTTCTTCTTTTAACAGAGATGGATGGCTTACTTACTGGACTCTTACAGTTTGGGAAAGCAAAGAACATATGATGACCTATCGAAATAGAGGTAACCATTTAAAAGCAATGAAAGTATCACGAAACATTGCAGATAAGTTAGATCAAATTAATTGGGAAGCAGATGTTATTCCTACTTGGGATGAAGCGATTGAAAGACTACATGAGAAGTTTGGCAAAATTGAGTAACGATCGATTTCTTTAACGAGCCCGGCATACTAGCACCTATGATTATGAAAAATGTGATTACAAAGGTGGAGAGTATCTAATAGACTTACACTTTCAAACTTATTGTTTCATACAAGTGGATTAATGGATGTGATTGAAGAGGGGAGCACTAAATAGAGAGTATGTATTTGGCCAATTTTTTTTATTATCCATTCGTTTCCCCCCTTACCTCTTCATCATAAGAGGTAGGGGATATTTATGACAACAAACGGAGCGTAGAGTTTGATAAGTGCTAACTGTTCCTTTTTGAATACTTGATAGGCGAGCAGAACACAGGGAAAATAAGCGTCAAGACAAGTGCAGAAATTGTTAACAAAATCCCAGCTATATGGAGTGTCATCATGTGAAAAATAATATAGAAAATAGGAGTAAATAAGACAAATCCTGGGATTGCGAAAAGAACAGAGATCCATTCCCATGCATCGGCACGCATAAATAAAGCTAAATTAATACCAATCAAACTAAAAATTAATGGCCATATGAATAAATAACTTCCACCAGGAAGATACAAGGAAATCACGATAGTAATGATAATCCATAGGAACATAGTGGCTATGGATATGTTTTCTTTTGTGAAAAATCTAGAACCCCATCTTACTAAAAAGAATGTGACAAAAGCTGTTAGTAATAATAATGCTATTAAATAATAGATACCTATTTGTAGTTCTGTAATAATCCGTACATATTGCTCTTCCGATACAATAGATTCCAAAACTTTCCACAATAAGGTAACAATCCCGAAAATAGCTGCAATAGTAAGCAATGTAAATAGGAACCCAGTAATTATTTCTGTTAAATTCATTCTCTTCTTATATATCCCGTGGCACAAAGTTCCAATAAACAGCAGTACTCCGCCAATCATAAGCCAAAGCGCCCAAGATTGTGGATAATGAACCATTTTCCATCCAATGGCATTAAAATAGATTCTATCTTCCTGCTTGATTTCATTTAAATCTAAATGACCAAAGTGCTTTGTCAAATTCAGCATATATTCTCCGTGGTGCTGTAAACTTCCTAAATCCAAATTTTCATGGGTATCTATTGGGCTATGATATGAATCTAACCCCATACCAAAGGCAAAGTTTAGCCCCGCTGCTTCACCTTCTCGAAACACGGTCAAATCTGTATAATTCGGCATTAGTTTATAAACATTATAGAGTAAAGAGTAAGCAAGAGGTTGTGGGGCAGCTTCTAAAAATTCTTTTATAATCCATCCATTTTGATCAGTCGTTTCAAACATCACCGAAGGACCTTGATTACCTCGAGCTTCAAAATTCAGTACAAGTCCTACATCTTCGGCCCAAGGATGTTCTGTAGCAAACGCTTGAGCTCCAAGCAAGCCTATTTCTTCACCATCCGTCATAAGTAATATAAGATCGTTTTTTAGCTCGCCTGATACTTGTAAAGCACGAGTCATCTCGAGCATCGCTGCAATAGCAGCACCGTCATCTGCAGCTCCAGGACTCGTTCGTACAGAATCGTAATGAGCAGCTATCATGATTGCTTTACTATTATCAGAACCAGGTATACGCACCATAATGTTTTCAATAGTGCCACTATGATTTGGAAAGAAGTTAGAGACAACGTATTTCTTTTGTATTTCAGGCTCTAGTCCAAGTTTTTGGAGTTCTGAAATAAGATAATTACGTACTTGAAAATTAGCAACAGAGCCAGTAGGGTGAGGTTCTTTAGCGATGACTTCAAGATGTGTCAGTGCACGTTCTGCTGAAAACATATCTAAGGATGCATTTGAACTAACTATTTGTGGCGTTCGAATTGGCAATAAACCTAGAATAATAGAGGCTAAAATAATAATAAATATACCTCCAAATTTAGCGAGCCTTTTAGACTTATTCTTCTTAACCGTCTGTGTCTGAGAATTTGGAGTTAATGGTGGTGTTGAATTTTTTAAGACCATTATTTATTCCCCTTTTTAATTTGTATTGGTTTCTATTAACATATCAATCTACTTACACTTATACTGGAAGATTATGTTCGTAGATACACTATTATACAATGGGCGTGATTTGTCTATAGTTAAGATCTATTCAAGGAGTGATTATATTGAACTTCGAGCAAATTGATATTAAGAAACATCGAAATACAGTCGTTAAATTTCGGAAAGACTCATTTAGAGTAAGTTTTGGAGATACTTCGGGGTTGGGTGAAGAAGAAGAGTATCTAAGTTGGTTAGAAGAAAAAATAAGGGATCTTCCAAAAGGTTTTGTTTTAGCTGAAGAGAACGGTAAATATATCGGGCAACTTGAATTAACAATCCGAAAATATGAAGGTAATGACATTGGTTATGTAAATTTGTATTATTTAATACCCGAAATGCGTGGGTTAGGGAAAGGAAAAGAATTACACAATTATGTAATGCAATTCTTTGAAAACAATAAAGTTAGAGAATATCACCTAAGAGTTTCCCCCTCAAATATTAATGCGATTAAGTTTTATAAAAAAATTGGAATGGTAGAAGTAGGCCCAGAAGTTGATGGAAAAGTGATTAGGATGAAAGGTTATTTATAAAAATCCTTATTGTATTAAAACGGGGCAGTTTAGTTGAACAAATAAGTAAAATTAGTAACAACCCTTAATAACAGGTGTTAAAATAAGTTATATACTTTTTTTCACTAACAACTAAGAGGTGTTTTGTATGAAATTAAATGAATTTACAATAGGAGATGTGTTTGAAACTAAATCACATAGATTAACAAAAGAAGATATTATGAGGTTTGCGAGTGAATTTGACCCCCAATATATGCACTTAGATGAGGAAAAAGCGAAACAGGGAAGATTTGATGGAATTATAGCTTCTGGAATACATACACTCGCTATTTCATTTAAGTTATGGGTCGAAGAAGGTAGATACGGTGATGATGTTATTGCTGGAACAAAACTGAATAATATTAAATTTATAAAACCAGTTTATCCTGATGATGAATTACATGTAATTATTAAGGTTATTGATAAGAAAGCAATAAAGAATGAAACTGGTGTCCTCACCGTACAGTTATTAACTTTCAACGATAAAGAAGATAAAGTGTTTGAAGGTGAATTATCCGCATTGGTAAAGCAATGATAGGCTAATTGTTAATATAGGTTCTCAAACTAACGGAGGCATTAATCCAACAAGGGATTAATGCCCCTTTTGTTGATGTTATTGAACTAACAAGACAGATGGAATACACTCTAACAATTTAATTTAATCTGATGGGGGAAGGGGTCATTCAGTAATACATACAATCGGTGGTTTTGGTAAAAATTTAATTAAATTTACAACATCATTTTGGACTTTTTGCCCTGGAGTTGAAGACAATGCGTTTTGCAGAACTTCCATGTTTTCAAATTCCAGTTCTGCGATTAAATAAAGAGGTTCAGGGGAGTTTTGAGTTTGTAAGACTCTATTGATACACGCGTTTTTAAGATTCGGCACTTCACTTACCATAGGTAAATGTATTTCTTGATAATACTTTTCGAATTCATCAATGTTCGTAGGTCTTTCATACATCACCATTACTTTTGCCAAATATCCATCTCCCTTTAAAGTTTAGTGTTACACAATCATAATATTAAAATGCAAATTTATTATGACAAAAAGTTAACCTGTTTTTAAATCAATATATTGGTAGCTTATTAACTTTAATTGTGAATATAGAAATGATATTTTCTTGTAAAAATAAAAGCAAACCATCTTATAAAATTAAAAAGAAGCCGAATTCTAATAAATTCGACTCCAAATGAATGACGAAACAACTAAAAGATAATAAATTATCTAAACGTTGAAAGTTTTAAATTAATATTTATCTTTCATGAAAGATGCACCAACGATAATTAACAGGATGAATAGCACAACTAATAATACAAATTCTTTTTTGTTGTCATTGCGATCAAAAATACCGCCTACATTATTATCATAACCAGACATAAATTCACCCCCTTACAATAAATAATTTATGAGTTATTTCTCCACTGAAATGGGTATAAATGCTGATTATTATAAATAAATTTCAAACCGGGGCAAATTGAGAAGAAATCGGAATCGATAAACAAGCTGTATATCGGATTAACAATAGGGCTGCTATCTTAGAAGTTAGAACAAACTTGACAATACCAACAAAGACAAGGAGTGAAGTTATGAAATTTCTGCTTACATCTGGAGGCATCACTAACAAAAGCATACACGCCGTACTGGTTGACATGCTGGACAAGCCGATTGCTGAATCCAACGCTCTTTGCATTCCCACTGCGATGTATGGTTTTTGCAATAATCTCGTGGGATAAAAATTTGAAAATAAATAGAAACATTAATGAGGCATTGATCTAAGAAGGATTAATGTCTTTTTTGTTGAAGTTATGCACCAGAAGGCTTTTAGTGAATAGAATTAAAGAATGAAAGACGGGGCGTTAATTTGAATAAATTCAACTACTACAAGGAAACAGATCGACTAGTAATTAGACCTCTTGCAAAAGAGGATTATACTACCTGGTTAACAGAGTTTGAGAATAGACTTCCTTCGCAACACAAATACGATGAAGGCAAAATCGATATGAGTATTTGTACTAAAGAATGGTTTGAAGATCTAGTGGATAACCATCAAAGAATGGCGATGGACGATAAAGTATATGTATTTGGAATCTTTCGAAAAGAGGATCATACTCATTTGGGATCAATAGATTTCTCCACACTGATGAGGGATGGTTTTCAATGGGCAAGATTTGGTTATACAATTCATAACCAATTTTGGAGACAAGGCTACGGAAAAGAAGCGGTAAAAGCAACGCTCCAGCTCGCTTTTGAAAAGCTAAATTACCATCGGATAGAAGCACACATTAACCTTGATAACACACCTTCCATTAAATTAGCTGAAAGTGTTGGCATGCAATTTGAATGTATAAGAGAAGGGTTTATTTATGAAAATGACCAATGGACGGATCATCTTATTTACTATATAAATACGAAGTAGTTGTTGTTGCACTAACCAGGCAGTTTACTTCAAGAAGGGGGAGAGTTAATAATGCCTAATTATAATTCAGAACGGGATAAACCATTTAATGATGCAATGGAACATTTGAACAGAGTAGAGGGCTATCCTATTAGTAAAGGTGGAAATCTCCCTTTGCCGATTAAGATAATAGGCTATTTTATGTTCGGTGGAATTACTTTAATGATCCTATTAGGCTTAATTTTAAGTATCTTCAACTAGAGTAGTTGAACAATCCGTCAATCAATTACATAGAAATGTTATACTTTCAAAAAGGAGGAATTCTGGTGATATTAGAAGCTGCTTTACTCCATGTTAAGAAAGGCATGGAAGAAGAATATGAAGAAGCATTTCGTACCGCATCAAAAATTATATCTTCTATGAAAGGGTATATATCTCATGAATTACAGCGTTGTATTGAAGTTGAGGGGAAATATTTACTACTGGTAAAGTGGGAAACATTAGAAGACCATACAGTCGGATTTAGACAATCAAACGAGTATCAAGAGTGGAAAAACCAATTGCATCATTTTTATGACCCATTTCCAACAGTAGAACATTTTGAGAAGGTTAAACTTCAACAACTGAGGCGTTAATCCAAGAAGGTTTAAGGATCTTTTTTGAATTTATTATACGATCGAGGCAAGAATACTGAAAAATTAGGCTTTAAAAGTAAACTGAAGTAATAATAGAAAAATTTTATAGGCGGTGTAAAGTAATGGACAACTATCCCATTGTGAAACAATATTCAAATGAGTACCAAATTCAAGTAGTCGATTTAATTCTTCATATTCAGCAACAAGAATATAACATCGAGATTACGAAGGATGACCAACCTGATTTGTTTACGATAGAAGATTTTTACCAGAAGGGGAATGGGAACTTTTGGGTGGCTTTATATGATGAAAAAGTAGTAGGTACAATCAGTATTTTAGACATAGGAAATAATCAAGTTGCATTAAGAAAAATGTTTGTAGATAAAGAATTCAGAGGATCGAAATTTAAGACTGCCACTCTTTTATTACATAATGCAATCAATTGGGCAAAAAATCGTTCAGTACAAACAATCTATCTTGGAACAACACCACAATTTTTAGCTGCCCATAGATTTTACGAAAAAAACGGCTTTACCAGTATTGATCAGCAAGAGTTACCTGAAAATTTCCCAGTATTAAATGTTGATAAAAAGTTTTATAAATTTTCGTTGTAATAGGATTTTTAATTACTGCTTAATAAACTGGCGGTAGCGTTTCTACAATCTGTGGAGACGTTTTTTCAATAGATAGGGGCTTGACTAATCTTGAAGTATTTCTAATTTAATATTTAATTTATTTCGAGTAATTGAAGTTGGTTTGTGAAGGATTGCACTTAAACTAACGAGGGCGTTGATCCATGAAGGATTAATGCCCTTTTTGATGAAGTTATTGTACTAACGGGGCAGGTTAGTTAAAGAATCGTCTTTAGCTCTTATTCAATAATCGGGACATCTCCTGGCGCACTTAATCAAAGTTAGATATTTATGTTAATGTAAAGTGTAGATTATCAAAACTTTAATGAAGCGAGTAAACTGAAAGTGGTGGGGATTTAATAATGAAGGAGAAAATTCTAGATTTTCTATTTAATGAGAATAAGTACAGATTTATTAAATTTTTGTTTATACTACTATTTTTTATAATAGCATTCATTATAGGTAATAACCTTAGTGACTTTAATCAAGTTTATATTGTTTACTATGTTCCTGTATTAACCCTTGTTTTGGTAATATCCATCATTAGAGTAACGTGGTACAACAAGAAATATAACATCAAGACACGTATAATCGATAAGGTACAGCCTTTAATAATGGTTTTACTCATAGTCGTTTTTTTCTATTTTGGATGAAGTAAATATTTTAAAAATAGAACTCCCAAAAATGGGTAGTTCTATTTTTATTTATACAATTCCTTATATAAAACATATTTTAAAGCAGAAATTTCATCTTCGGACAGTTTACCTTCGATTTCTGATAATAATTCATCCGGATTAATTGAGCCATTTTGGGCTTGTTCCTGAATATCAAGTAAACGATTAACGCCTACTTTTTTTATGACCACACGTGTAGCTTCTTCCTTCGTTTGGAAGGGAAGAGTATCCGGATTTGTAGATGCTACCTCATTTACAACTTCTTGAAGCTTCGGATCATTCTCAATATAAGATTTTATTTCTTCTAAATCTTCGGTAGTTAAATTCGATTTCACTGTATCGATTATTTTTTCGGAAGCGATATTTGTTCCAAAATGCCACACAGCATAACCAGCTGCTCCGAGTAAAACAAGAATCATTACGGTAATTGTTAAAAACTTTTTCATCCACTCACTCCTGACAATTTGAATATAGCACAACTACTCAAAAACCACGAAGAAAAAATAGTTCTATTCATGCTTTAATTACTATTAATTTAGAACCTAGAACAATTAGTTTTCACCCTATATATAAATAGCATTACTTTGTATGGACAATAAATTTAATAGATAAAGTTATTGCCGCTTTTACTCTTTAGTCAAATTACCAAGCTTGTTGTCATGTATGAAAACTCTGTCTGAAGTAAGATAAAAGCTCGAATTGTTCGAATTTTTTTAATCCTTAATTATCTCTATCGTTATTGACATTATGCAATTACGTGCTAGAATGAAAAAACAACTTTGTCACGTTGAAGCGTTGAAGTTTAAAGCGTGAAATTAACATCTAGGAGCAAGCATATGTTTTCTATTGAGGCAAAATCAAAACCGTCAGTATTCGAAGCATTATTCATTGTAATAATAGTCATTTCAGTTATTTCTAGCGCGATTGGTAAGCTTGGTAGTGTACCACATATCCCGATCCTTTTCTCCATCATTCTTCTCATTTTTTACGGTTTGCTTAAACGTGTGCCATTTAAAGTGTTGGAAGAAAGTATGCGATCTGGAGCCATTACAGGAATAGGAGCTATTTATATCTTCTTTTTAATAGGTATTCTGATTAGTAGCTGGATTGTAAGCGGTACGATACCAACGCTTTTATATATGGGTTTTTCTCTCGTATCGGCTAGTTTCTTTTATGCGATTGTATTTATTATTACAGCAATTATCGGTACAGCGATTGGGAGTTCATTGACGACTGTAGCTACAATTGGGGTTGCTTTTGTAAGTATCGCAGGTGCCATTGATGCATCGCTTGTCTTGACGGCTGGCGCTATTGTATCCGGAGCGTTTTTTGGCGATAAAATGTCTCCATTGTCAGACACAACAAATCTAGCAGCGAGTATCGTCAATATTGATTTATTTGAACATATTAAAAATATGAGTTGGACAACGATTCCTGCGTTTTTAATTAGCGGTGTCCTATATGCGGTTTTATCCCCTTCAGTTGAAGGTGTAAATAATACGAACATTGCTTTCTATCAGACTAGTTTACAAGCTACAAATCTTGTCCATTGGTATGCGATCGTGCCACTCCTAGTCTTGATTGTTTGCACATTCAAAAAAGTGCCGGCATTTTTAACGCTAACGGTTAGTTCCCTTGTAGCGCTTTTCTTATCAATATTTCATACATCTTTATCAATTAGTGATTACAGTGCCATTTTATATAGTGGTTATGTTTCTGAAACTGGGGTTGAAGTAATTGATTCACTTTTAACTCGTGGTGGAATCAGTAGTATGTTCTTTACAATTATGCTTGTGGTGCTTAGCCTGAGCATGGGTGGGTTATTGTTTGGCTTAGGTATTATTCAAACTTTGCTTAGCAAAATTGAAAGTTTATTAAAATCAATAGGTGCATTGATTACAGGGACGGCTTTTACTGCAATTGGAATTAATATTGTAGTTGGAGAACAGTATTTATCGATTTTATTAACAGGGGATGCCTTTAAGCAACAATATAAAGAACTAGGCTTACATCCGAAAAATTTAAGCCGGGTAATGGAAGATGCAGGTACAGTCGTTAATCCGCTTGTCCCTTGGAGTGTTTGTGGTTTATTTATTGCCTCGATGCTTAACGTTTCCGTAATCGACTATCTGCCTTTTGCGTTCTTTTGCTTACTAAGCCCAATCCTTACAATAATTTTTGGATGGTTAAACCTGACAATATCAAGAAACTAAACATACTAACATTCGTAGTACAAACCAAGGCCATGGTTCGTACTACTTTTTTATAGTAGAAATGAAGGAAGTAGAACAGCCTCTGGGATCAGGCATTGATCCAAGAAGGATTAGTGCCCATTTTGTTGAAATTATTGAACTATCGAGGCATATAATTGATACACTTTAAAAGATATCAATTGGTTCTTTTTTTACAAATACTAATCCCAGATCCTCCTTACATAATAGTTACCATTTTTCACCTTCACTTCGTAGACATCTGGGTGCGAAAATCCTGCCCATTCTTTTAGCCCCTGCATGCCATGAACTTGCATCAATAAAAGCCCCAATGTATTGCGATGTGTAGTCAACACAGTGCCGTCTTTTGCTGTCTCAAAAACTTCCATTCCGCTTTTGGCAATTTCTCGGCTCGATACACCTCCTGCCATTTTCAGCTCCCTGTCCGAAACGGATTCTTTGATGCGTTCTAGCCAGTCGTTTAAATTTTTCGAAATCAGTTTGTGTTCAGAAAGCCGCTCATCAATTTCTACTTGAAGGCCTAGGCTGTCTGCTGTTGGCTGGATGGATTGAATCGCTCTTGTGAAAGGGCTAGAAATGATGTGCTTAATATTCCGCTTTTCAAAAAAGCGCATAAGCTCTTTCGCTTGTTTTTTTCCCTCTTCAGTCAATTCCGCCTGCATCTCTTGTCCTGCAGCCTGGCAATGTCTGACCAGATATACTGTTTTGTCCATTTGTCTCGCTCCTAATTACTTTTTCGTTTTCACCAAATAATTAACAAAAAATTCTTCAGATTTAGACCACTTTGCAACTTATCATAGCCCTTTTTATTTACCTACGTTGTTTGGGATTCATTTGTTAATTTCTCCTTCATTAGTTGAATCCATACCATTCCCCATATATCTTGTAGACTTAAAGTTAAGTCGTACTATTTGATTTAAGAAGGATTAATCCCCATTTGTGTTGAAGTTATTGAACTAACAAGGTAATTTAATGTAACAGAATATTCCAGTCTATAGTTAAATAAATTGAAGAGGTAGAAAATATGAAATCAAACTTAATGCTAATAATTTTATCATTGCTCTTTTTACTTGTTGGTTGTAATGAAATTAGTAAAGAAACAGCTCATTATCCAGAAGATGCCTTGAAAAATATAGAAGTTGGTAACAAAGAAAGAGAAATAATTATATATGGTTCTCATAAAGTAAACGAAGATTTAGTGTTATTTGTCTTTAGAGGGGTAATGAATGATAAGGATGTCTGGATTGCTGATGTTCATAAAGATGATGGTCAATGGGTAGCAAAAGAAATAGTTCAAATGAATGGACCGTTTAAAGGAAAGGGTAACATTCAAACAGTAGTTACTAATGACGAATTTGGATATGAAGTAGGTTATATCGAAAGTAATAATTCCGAAACTGATGATTTAAATATTATTGAAATAGAAGGAATTGAAGATTGGAAAATTTGGATTAAAAAAAAGTTGTAAATCCATAATTTAACAAAAATGATAACTGGGGCGTTTCTTAAAAAGGAATGCTCTTTTCATATCCAAGATTGAATAATCTTGATACATCCCACTAAGGGCAGATTGAAACAGAGCTTTAGAAAAGGAGTTGTATAAAATGAGTGAAAATAAAGTTACTGAAATAAAACGCTCATCAAAAGCAGAAAACATTCTATCTCAGATCAATAGCAATACAAAACTAGGCGACTTACGTAAAATTGCGAAAGAAATCAAAAAAGACCACGAACTAGCTATGGAACTTTGGTCAACCGAAGAATATTTGCCTAGACTATTAGCAATCTTAATTATGGATAAAAAACTGCTTTCACAAGATGTGCTAAATCAACTTGATCAAGATATGCAAATTCACACTGTAGATGAGCGAAATAATTTGATGGATTGGTTAATGGCTAATCAGCTTATGAAAGACAAGAAGTTAATTTCATTGCTGGAGTCATGGGAAAATAGCCCTTCTGCTCTACAAAGACGAACTTTCTGGTATTATCAAGCGCGATTGAGATGGACTGGACAAACACCACCTGAAAACACAGAAGATTTACTATCTGCAATAGAAGCGAGTATTGCGCAGGAAGTACCGGAAGTTCAATGGGCTATGAATTTCACCGCAGGCTGGATAGGCGTTTATGATGAAAAGAATCGTGAACGTTGTATTAAAATAGGTGAGAAAACGGGTCTTTACAAAGGTGATTTCGTATCAAAAGGATGTACTCCAAACTATTTGCCAGAGTTCATTACGATGGAAGTGAACAAACGACAGAAGAAATAGTTACCACTGAAAAGTTTTTAAGAATAGCCCCCAATTTACTATATGTGGGGGCTATTTTGTATTTAATCATTTTAAGTTATTGTCGCTTCTTAGTTTTCTTATTATTAAGTCTCTCAACCGCTGTTAAGGGTTCATTTGCAAATTCATGATCATGCTTCCTTGATAAATTCTTTCTTACTGCTTGCTCATCACTAACGCTACCACTTAATTTATTTTTCTTTGAGTTGGTACTCATTTTATACACCTCCATGATTTTAGTTTGTCACGTGGTTTCCTTAGTATGCATTCTTGATAAATCATTATCTCTTCAAATGCGGTTTCTAAGCTCTCTACTTCGCAGAAATTCGTCTGTGATAACGTTGCAGAAAAATTTAATAATTTAGAAAAGGTATAGGTGAATATATAGAGAATTACTTGATATACCAGATTAAATTAAGGAGAGCTTAATATGAGTAATTCATTCATTCAACAAGTGCATTATCTTAGAATTCCTGTAAAAGATTTAGAACAGTCATCCCAATGGTATAGAGATGTATTGGGGTTTCAGTTAGTAAGCATTACTGATGATCCATTTGCGATTATGAAAGTAAATGACGGACCTTTTTTACTTATCCTAGTACCAACTGTCGATGACACATTTGCACATTTTACAGTTAATAAGGAATCAGCTTTCAGTATCGGCTTTACAAGCCCACAATTATCTGAATTTCATCAACATCTAATTAACAATCAAGTTAAGGTAGAGGAAATACAAGAAGATAATGGTCATGCTTTTTTCCACTTTTATGATCCAAATGGTAATAAACTTCAAGTACACTGGTAAGATCATATAAATTTTCTTATTAGCGTGGCTTTAGGAATAATGAACTCCTACAAATGGGCGCTTTATTTTCGTACATTTTTAAAAGTATAAACAGGACATTTCTCCTCACAATATTTATGGAGGTGAGATAGAAATGGCTAACAATCGTAACAACCAAGCAAAGTTTGCTAGCGAAGCAAACGCTAACGATAATCGCAACCAAGGTGTGAATAATCGTGAAGAATTTGCTGCAGAATCAAACTTCAATCGTAACAGTCACGGAGCTGCAAGCAAACTTGAAGAGCTTATAAATGAAGCAAATTTTAATCCAAACAACTGTAAAATTCCAAATAAATAGTAACTTGTATTAGCCTCGAATTGCTTGTAATTAATTCGGGGTTTTAATTTATTTTATCTTCAACATGACTTTCTATTCTTTAAAATTCGGTGGCGTTGATCCAAAAAGGGATTAACGGCTTTTTTGTTGAACTACTTTACTAACGAGGAAGGCATGTTCAATAAATACAGGTATAAGGGAAGGCGAGGACTAATTTAATGCTATTTATGATTTTGCTTATCGTACCGTTATTAGGTACTTTATGGTTTTTAAATTTCACTATGTTCTTGAAGAACTTAAAAAATGGAAAAAGCACTCATAACCAAAATCTTTTAGGAGCAGTTTTAACATTTATTTTCATCGCTGCTTTAATGATCTGCCTTGTTGGAACCTACTAGAATTGTTCAATAGCATAATTTTAGTTACTGTTCAACCAACGAGGGTGTTTATAAAATTTCTCTTTAGGGGGATTTATTTTGCAATATTTTATTGGTATTGTTCCTTCAGATGAATACAAGCAAAAAGTAACTGCATTTCAACAAAAATGGAAAAATCACTGGATTACTGATGTCGTTGAACCACATATTACAGTAAAGGCACAAGGGGGCTTAACACCAGATAAAGAGTGGATTAGAAAGGTGAAGAAGGTGTGCAATCAATTCTCACCATTTAATATTTCAGTTAGTAAACCAATGTTTTTTGGTGAGGATATTCTTTATTTAAGTGTAAATTCAAAAGAACTGTACGAACTCCACAATAAAATAGTTGAAAAAATATTACCATCTGATGATTTAATTAAAAAGTATTTTGAACTTGACGACTATATACCGCATATGACATTGGGAAAAACATACTTTGGTTTATCAAAACAAGATCTAAATGATATGGCAAAATTAGCGGAAGAGGAGCTTACCCCATACCCAACATTTGAAGTTAATTTTATTAGAATTTATCAAGAAGTTGAACCTCTAAAATATGTAAAACTTTTGGATATTCCATTAAGTAATGTCAACTTCAACTAACGGGGAGGTTAGACTCTTCAACCTTACTGCATAAGCGGGGTAGAAAATAACAGGACTAGTTAAAATATTATTTATAGGGATGAATGATATATATGAGAATATCTTCCTTACTTTATCTTATTGTGTTCTTATTATCTTTTGGCGTTTACTTTTATTATATTGAAGCTATATTAGTAGAAATGTGGCAAAGATTTTTAGGCTTTATGATTCTACTTTATTTACTTCAATTTTTAAAAAGGAAGGCTGAACTACATTTTGAGTTTCTAAATAAACGTATTAACAAAGAGCTCAGTGTTTGGATCGTAATTGGGTTATTTTCTGGCGTAATAATATTTGGGATGTTAACGGGGGCTTAAAAATAGAGATGATTCTTTCTAGAGTTGATACAGCATTTCTATGTTAAAATTGAGTCGGAAAGTGAGGGGTACCAAAATGGATTCGGTAAGTTTAATAGGAACGTTCTTTGCCTTAATACCAATCTTGTTAATTGCATTAGTATTGAGATGGATTAGAATTCTCCGAGTAAATAGTGAAATTCAAATTGAACAAAATAAACAAATCATTGCTTTGCTAAAAGATATAGCTAATAAAAACTAAAAGTGAAAACGATACATAACTGGGAATTGCAGAAAAGTGCAGTCCCTTTTTTTACTAACTGGGTAGTTGTCTATTAATTTAATGTAAGGGGTGAAGATTTGTTAGTAAAAGGTCATTCTGTGCCAAAGATTTATTGGATTCTAATGATCCCAATTTTTTTATGGATGATTAGCAATAGAATTTTTTCGAGCTCACAATGGGAACGATATGGGTTTTCTGAGATTGAAGATTTTGGACTCTTGATATTTGATCTAGTAATTTGCTTATTAGAAAGTTTTATTTATATTTTGTTTATTTGGTTATGTGTATCAGTATTAAAGAATCTATTTAGCAATAATCGAGAAGGAAACAGATTTAACTAACGGGGCAGTTTAGTTGAAGAAAGGAATTTCCCCTTTACTAGAGGAATTTAGTAAACTATATATACAAAAGTAAGGAAATGGGGAATTCTTTTGTTGTTAATTATTATTGCGTTTTTTCTAGGGATTATTTCTATTTCCTACCACCAAGAAGTTTTTACCTTATTTATATTTGTTGGATTATTGACTATGTTAATTATCAATAAAGAAAAAAGATTCGTTATATCACTGCTGTTATCGTTTCTAACCGGTTTTGTGATCTTTATGGTTTCGAATGATTTCGTTGGGACAATGAATATTCCAGAGGAACTAAAAGTAATTCTTAATCGTTTTTTCCTTGTTTTTATCATAATAGGAATCGTTCTTAACCATCTTTTCTTTAATAAGAAGGTTTCTTGGTATAACGAAAAACCTGATTGGAAAAATCCAATCATCTTACCATTTCATAAAGTTAATACATTTTGGTTTTGGTTAATAGGAATGGTTGTTAATGTAATCATATATTTGTATTTTATTATTCAAAAAGATATAGAGTATATTCATGTATTTGATAAGCTAAAACTGAGCCACCATAGCAATTGAAAAGTGAGCCACTTTTATATGAAAATAATCCTAACTTCATAGAGTTAGGAGCGTA
>NZ_OBQC01000036.1 GCF_900220965.1 Ureibacillus acetophenoni
TTTTATGTGCGACGGGCAGTTGCACCATGTGCAATAACAGCACAGGATAAACTGTTAAAGGTTGGAGGATGTTACTGAGGTAATAACAACTCCCGAATCCCAGAATGTTTATCATCTCGAAGGTGAAAGTCCTTCCTTCGGAATGCTGATATAACCGAAGAAGACTAATCTAGGGCACCATTGTGAGGTGGTGTTTGAAGGAGATACGGAAAATCGAGAGACCCGTAGTCGGACGAGCAGACCCAAATGCAATAAGTGTGAAGTACGGCGGCTAGGTAAGTTGGTGACTGTCCGTAAATAACAGGAAACCCCTACTGGGATGACAATTCAATGAATCAGCCGGATTGTTGTAGCTTATCGAGTGATGGTACTGGGTATGTTCGAAAGGATAGTGCAATAACCCCGTGAGGTCTTCATTTCAACCGAAAGGATACAGACATATAAGGGCATCCGAAATTGACTGTATAAATGAAGAAGTCAGACACTCTCATAGTACGGAAGTACATATATGACCAAACATGTATGGAACGGAAGGGGAGTGACCTTGTGGCTCCACATTGCTAAATGTGTGTAATGTTAACAGAAAACGATACTTCGGTATAAACGAACTGAATGTACATAATGAAAGGTGTGGAATGAAATTGAATGATGAGTTGAAATTTAAATGGCACAGTATCTATGGACAAATATTGTTTGACCGTAAACTGATGACAGCTTGGACAAAAGTTAAATCGAACAATGGAGCCGGCGGTATTGATGGGGAAACAATCGAAACCTTTGAAGCGAAAGCTGAAGAAAGGCTTGATAACCTTCTAACGAAACTGAGAAAGAAAGAGTATTTACCCTCACCGGTTAGAAGAGTTTATATACCAAAGAAAGATGGAAGCCGAAGACCATTGGGTATACCAAATATTGAGGATAGAATTGTTCAACAGGCAATAGTGAACGTACTAGAACCAAAATTTGAAGAAGGAATTTTTCATAAATGGTCATGTGGATATAGACCGAATTTAGGCGCCGAGCGAGTTATGCAAATTATCATGTGGAATATCGAACAAGGTTTCAATCATATTTATGACTGCGATATTAAAGGTTTCTTTGATAACATCCCGCATAAAAAGCTAATGAAAGTGTTAAATAAATATATTGCAGATGGCACTGTCCTCGATATGATATGGAAATGGTTAAAAGCAGGATATATGGAGGAAGGAAAATACAACAATAATGACTCTGGCACCCCGCAAGGAGGAGTGATTTCTCCATTATTAGCTAATATTTACCTAAATGAACTTGACTGGATGTTAGATAGCCTCGAGGGAATCCGATTTGTAAGATATGCGGATGATTTTCTTATTTTTGCCCAAACGCAAGAAACTATCTTAAAAGCAGAAAAAGCAACAAAGGAGAAACTTTCAGAATTAGGTCTAGAAATTTCTGTGAAGAAAACTAGGGTTATAGATTTTCGTCACGATGACTTTGACTTTCTAGGATTTACTTTTGGGCACTGGAGAAGACGTAAGAAGGACGGCAGTCCTTACTATCTTGCACACCCCAAGAATGAAACCTGGAAGGATTTCAAAACTAAGATTAAGGAAAAGACTAAGAAATATTTAACATTCAGCCAAGAAGTATGGGTGAAACGAGTAAATTCAATCATACGTGGAAAAGTGAATTATTTCCTAACTATCTGGAAAGCTATACAAGCCAACAAACAGTATGGGATGAACTCTCGATGTTTCTTTAACACATTCAAAAATGAGTTACTTCAAATTGATGGATATATTAGAAGAAGACTTAGAGTAGCCATGATACACAAACATCCTAGTCAAAGTAAAGGTTGGGCTATGTCTTCAAAATGGACCATTGAATACTTCACACGCATAGGTTTAGTACCATCGTTCCAATATTATTACGGTCAACAATATGGACATACAACTGAGGATTACATTAGTTACATGAAACAAAAAGGGAAAAAGAAATATGAAAACGCTCTGAAAAGAGCGAAGGAAAAAGGTCAAGAATATTTCAATCCTGAACGTGTAAGGAAAATGAACTACGCCAATAGATTAGCAACTTATTAATTCAATTAAACACATTGGTAAGCCGTATGCCTTAATAGGGCACGTACGGTTTGATGAGGGGGTGGCCATGAAAATGGTCACCCTACTCTATTTT
>NZ_OBQC01000004.1 GCF_900220965.1 Ureibacillus acetophenoni
TTTAAGTGCGCTTAAAAAAGGAAATTGAGATGTTGAATGCTTAATGAATTTCCAATTTTGATGTTTTTCTAGGTTGACATTTCACCACTGTGCTTATTTCAAGTACTTTTATATTTTTTGTATGAATTAAACTGTTTTTATCTCGCATTCTACTAATTCTCGATATTTGCCACTATAGAAGATTAACGGATCCCCATCAGTTACGTTAATATCTAAAACTTTACCGATAAATAGCGTATGATCACCTTCTACATGTTCAGCTACGACTTCGCAACTCACTTGTGCAAGACTACCAGGAAGAACAGGTAAACCAGCTAGTTGATCAAATACAATTTCAATTTCTTCTTTAAGTTGTCCAGCAAAGGCCATTGAATATTTTTTCTGGTCTGCTGCTAAAATGTTAACAGCAAACTTCTTACTTTTTTGTACTTTTGGTAAAAAACGAGCTTTATGCCCAATTGAAACGACAACTAATTTAGGGTCCAAAGAAACAGACATAAAGGCATTAGCTGTCATTCCATGAATCTCATTTTCGTCTTGAGTTGTCACAACAGTTACCCCAGTTGCAAATTTCCCCATCGCATCGCGGAATAGACGATCGTCCATGGTAAACCCTCCTTTTAGTAAATGAACGGAGCTAAATGCTTAGCTCCGTATTGGTTTCTTATCGTCATACACTTTAATTGTCGGATTGTTTTCAGGTTTCGTATCCATTTGGTCTCCCCAATATGTGAAACCAATATCCATTTCATCAATACTCCAAACGATTGGCTCCCAATCTGGCTCAAAAATTAAATAACCGTTTGTAAATAGTTCTAATCGTACACCACTTCCAGGGTCAATCGCGTAAATATACATCGCTTGAGAAATACCGTGCTTACCAGGACCTTTAAAGAAAATACCATTTTCTTTTAAGATGTCTGCAGCACGTAATAAATCCTGTGAGTTGTCTAACCAGTATGATACATGGTGAATTTCTTGAGTGGATGCAGCAAATGGATCGTGACTAATTGCAATATCATGAACCAAAGGTGTTACACTTAACCATGCTCCTACTAAATTACCATCCGGAGTTTGAACGCATTCCCTTAGGTTAAACCCTAATTGGTCTTGTAAAAAGTCCGATAAATCATTTGCAAGTAACGAAGTTAAAATATTTACATGGTCAATTCTTCTTGGTGATACACCACGAGCCCACGATTTATGAGATTGGTTTTTTAATACAGAACGTGACTCTGGAGAAGCTAAAGTTTTTTCCATCTTGAAGTAAATTTCGAAAGTATGTCCACTTGGCAATTCAAAACGAAATGCTTTGCCTTGCCCTGCTTCTGTTCCTTCATCGACCCAACGAATTTCAATACCTGCTTGCTCTAACTTTTTCGCAAAAGCATCAACATCTTCTTCTCTTTTCGTACGCCATGCAATATGGTCTACGTGTGATTCTTCCCCTTGACGAAGTGTCATTGTGTGGTGTTCAAAATCTCCCCATGCGCGTAAATAATGAACCCCATCTTTCACTTCTGTTTCTTCTAAACCGACAACCTCTTTGAAAAACCATAGAGACTTCTCTAAATCTTTCGATACTAATCCAAAGTGTCCTAATTTTGCAATTTCAGGTGTTCTAACTTCGTTACTCATATTACATCCCCCTTAAATATGAATTGAAAATATATCCCCTTATTAATTGTACATTAGACGAAATACGTATTTGGTTCTAAACCGCACATAACGCGACCATATGTTTCTACTAAACTCGAAGGTGTAATAAACCCGTGCAAATGCATTGATAAGAAATCTCGATAGAATAATTGGAATAAATTATTATTGTATGAAAATACAGAACCTGCTCCAGCAGTCATTAAGTCAATAGCTTCTTTACAAAGTTGATTTACATATCCAAAATCTGCCTTTATTTTAATGTTTTCTTCAACCGTTAACTTTTGACCATTCGAAGAATAGTTATCTAAAATATCTACCGCTCGATGTAATAACAGTTCTGCAAGATCAATTTTCATCTGCGTTTCTCCAACTTGTAAATGTGTTACAGGTGCCTCATTCATTTTCGTATAGAATGTATTACCAATACCTGCTTTTTTAACCCGTTCCATGTGTAAATCCATTGCACCTTTAGTAATTCCTAATGCAGGTGCTACAATGGACAACGTAAGAGAGGGTACAAATGGTGTTTGATATAACGGAACATCTCGTAACTCTTCGATCATGTAATGACCTTTCGTTGCTAAACGATCAAGGGATACACGATGTTCAGGTACAAATACATTTTCTAAACGTACACTGTTACTTCCTGAACCTTTAAGCCCCATAACATTCCAATCGTCTAATACGATTGCGTCTTGAATTGGGACTACCATGATTGCCATCTCTATCCCACCGTTACCATCATCCACAGGGAATCCAAAGTATAGCCAATCAGCATGCGGGCTACCTGAAACAAAAGGCCATTGCGCCTCTTCTATAAAATAACCGCCCTCTACTTTTTTCATTTCAATTTTGATAGGTTTAAAATTTCCCGCTAAAATTACGTCATTATTATGATTTGGACCGAAAATATCGTTTAACGCTTCACGACCAAAAGCATATGAAATCATATAATCACGAATATTACTTAACGCCACAAACCATCCTGCCGAGCCATTTCCCCTTGAAATTGCCGTAACAACTTCGATATACGTCCGCATATCTGTTTGATATCCGCCGAACATTTGTGGACGTAACACTTTTAACAAGCCATTTGATCGTAGCTGTTCAATTATCTCTTTTGATAATTCGCTTTTTTGATCGATCGTTAACCCTTGTTCTCTAAGTAGTGGAATTAAACTGTTTGCCCGTTCGACTAGCATCTTTCTCGTATCCGTCAATGTTTGTTCCATATCCCCACACCCCTTATTCGATTTTTAATATTCGATTAAACCGGACTAGCAACTTTTGTTCTATCAAAGAAGTCTTTTGTTAATTTAATAAATTGTTCTTTTTGTTCGATTTGTGCCCAATGTCCACAACGTTTAAACACATGTAATTCTGCATTTTCCAAATAATCAAGAACGTATAAACTGCTCGCTAGCGGTACAAAACGGTCTTGGTGACCATGGATTAGTAAAAATTCGTTGTTCATACGTTTTAATGCCGATGGAGGAACTAACATATCTGACAGATGCGATTTCGTAAAGTTTTCTTCATAAGATTTTCTTACTTCAGGTCGGTTAAACAATTCCATACGTTCTTCTACAATCGAATCTAACTTATCTTCCATTCCTGACATGTCATATAAGAACCAACTTAGTAGATTTTTAAGTGCTTTAGGTGTAGGATCTTTATGGAAGTTTGCTAATTTAGCTAATTCCGGAGTTGGCTCAGTTAAACCGCCACCTGCACCCATAAGTACGATACGGTTAAATCGTTCAGGACTGACCATAACAAGATTTAAAGCAATAACCCCTCCAAGTGAATTACCGACTAAATTCGCTCTTTTAATTTCCAAAGTATCCATTAAATCGATCACTTGCTGGACTCGCCAATTCATCCACTCCACACCATTGGCTGGATAATTAGTAGGATGATCTGTTTCTCCAAATCCTACTAAATCAATGGCTAACACATGATATCTATCAACATATTGTGGTAATACGTCTTTCCAGTTCGAATTTGCACTCGCTCCAGGACCACTACCATGTAAAAAGATAATTACTTCTTCGTTTTGTGTACCGCCTTCATGGAGTAACGTTTCATAGTTACCTGTTTTTACTTTGCGCGTTAAAATCGTCATAATAAAACACCCCTTATATATGAATTGAACATTGAAGTCGCAGTTCAACAACTACCGGACACCGAATTTAGTTATATATTGCTTGATTGTAAACTTTTCACGACATTTCGTTGCTTACCTAAGTCAATCGAGCCATCAACAGATGCAATTGTTGCTTCAATCACATCACCATCATTTAAATAGTTTCCTAATGCATGTTGTCTATCTTAAAAATTCTTCAAAATTTGTTGGATTAGAGTGCAATTTATAAATTTCTTCTCCTTTAAAACACCAAAAAATTGTTCATCATATATCTTAAAACGAACAAAACTCAACCCCATCCTTACTATCACCCCGTATTATTTTGCTTTACTGCAAATAATTATTAAAATCTACTTGATTGAACTTAAATAAGCGCTTACAACTGTTATTGAAATTGTATAGTCAATATTTTAAATAATCAATATTTTTCGAAAAGTCGGTAAAATGTTTCCTAATCAATAACGATTTTCTGTAAGTTTTTATTGGAAAATTTTTAAATAAGCATAAAGTAAGTGAATTTCGGTATATTAATTCAGTTAAAGAAACTAAGTATCTAAATTAGATAAAAAAAGATAACTCCACATTTGAAGTTATCAATAAAGACTAGCGTGTTTTAATTTCCAATTAATATGCTCTTAATACGACTCTGCCACGAATCAAGTTGGGCAGGAATTTCATCTATTTTTCTCGGTTCAATTATCTCTTCGTAATGAACACCACAGCATTCACAACAGTTGTTCGGGCGATCTGTTAACTCTTGTCCAAAATAGTGAACAAGCACTTTTCTCATACAATCTTCCGTTTGAACAATTTTCGTCATCTCATCGACAGCTTGGATTTTTTCAATTCGCATTTTATGTAATAACTGACCGACTTTTTCACTTGAGTGCTCATTCATCCAGTAATCTAGTACACGAAAAGCAGTTTCTGAGATTTCACCGTTGTGAAACATTGTTAAAGGATTTTCCCCTCGCGAGCGATAAATTTCATAAAGTCCAATATGATGATCTGTAGGTAAATCATCAGTAGCTAGTACCTTCGCAAAATTTGCATCACCCTCAACAAATAACAAAATTGCTAAAGCATCTTGCCCGTCTCTACCTGCTCTACCTATTTCCTGCATATAATTTGCTATATTTGAAGGAAGGGTATGGTGAATAATTTGGCGCACATTATCTTTGTGTACCCCCATACCAAAAGCATTGGTTGCAACGATCCACTTAATTGATCCTTCTATAAACTGTTGTTGAATAAATTGACGGTCTAGCGCTTCTTTCCCCGCATGATAACTCGCCGCTTGAATTCCAGATTGAATTAGTCGATTACTTATACCTTCTGCTTTAGAACGTGATTGTGTATAAATAACGCCAGGTCCATCAGTCTCTAAAACGTGCTGAACAATCCAATCTACCTTATCCTCTTGTGTCTGAAATTCTCTCCTAGATAGATGAATATTTTTTCGGTCAACTGAATGTATATATTGATAGGGCTCGTCCATTTTTAAATAAGTTTGAATGTCTCCAAGAACTTTGTTTGTCGCAGTTGCCGATAATGCTAAAATTGGTGGTCTATTTTCATAATGGAAGAGTTCTCCCATTCGCAAATAGTCTGGTCTAAAGTCAAACCCCCATTGGGAAATACAGTGAGCCTCATCCACAACAATTAAAGAAAGGTTTACTTGCTTCAATCTTTCACTTACTTGCTTTTGCAAAAGCATTTCAGGTGAAATGAAGATAAAACGATAATGATGTAACAAATTTAAAGCCGCTTGTTTTTGTTGCACAGTTAAAAATGAATTTAAGGCTACGACACGTTTTTCCCCAAATTGCTTCATTTGGGTAACTTGATCTTGCATTAAAGATAATAATGGAGAAACGATTAATACAGAACCATTAAAAAAATAACCTGGTAATTGATAACATAAGGATTTCCCCATTCCTGTTGGTAACAATGCAATTACATCACGTCCATTAATTACTTGCTCAATTACTTCTTTTTGACCTGGCCGAAAGGAACGATAACCAAAATGTCGAAATAAAATATCTTCTAATTCCATGTGTCATTATCACCTCTTGCTAAAACAAGTCGTAATTGAAAATACGATAAATTCGGTACTACTTCATGTAATACTTTCAGTTTCTTCGTTTGATAGTCCTCAATTGCTTGCAATACTTTTTCAATATCCTCTTTACTTAAAAATCGGTCATACGGAAATTTCCGCTCATTCATTGCAAGTTCAACAATATGATCTTCAATTGTACTCGATTTTAAATTTCGTATCGCACTAATTTCATCTATTGAATATCCCTTTTTGAATAATTTTGCTGTCGTATTTGCTGATTCAGTTAACGTCAGTTCAATACGGACTTGTGTAGCAACTTCTGAAAGAAGAGGAAACTTTGTTTCGTTGAATGAAACTTCATTGATCCAACTTTGTAAACATGAAATGTACAATAATTGAACGTCCATTTCACTTAAGTTTTCATGGTTACTTAGTTGTTGCCACGTAAATCCTGGTTGGTTTACACCACTTAATCTATTGACAACAATTGATTTTTCTCGGTCATCTACTTCGATTTTTTCCAAACTTGAAATAATTTCTTCCAATAATTTAGATTGTAATTCCCCATTTTGATATTGGTGCCGAACTAAAAAATTTTTGACCCACAGTTGAATTTGATCATTCTGTTGTATGGGAGCAAATTTCATGTTTCCAATAGTATGATAAGATAATGTTTGAACAATTAGTGACAAGCGGGCAAAAAAGATATGTTCATTTCCTCTGTAATGCCAACCATCGAAAGAGAGTTTCATAGGTTGATTTAAAAATGTTTGTCCTAATTCAGATATGACATACCGATTTTCAGGTAAAATAGTTATGTATTGTTGATCTGATAAACGCTCTATTTGCTCATCAAATTGCTTTCTATTTAATTTTGGTAATATACCAAAATAATCATGTAAATTGAATATCCCTACATCTTGAATTGTTTGGCCTGAGCGCTTGCCTCTCAACAGATGGAATACTGCCGAAACGGTTCTTTCACCGTTGAATTGACCAAGTAAATTTAAGACTAAAGTTTGAAATATCAAATTCAAACCCTCCAAAATTATAGTATTATGTTGAAAAGTCGACTAATCCGATTTAGAATGAAGAGTGTGCTCTTATGTAGCTGACGGAAAAAAGGAGAGAAAGAAATGCCAAAATTTACAATTGTAGATAAAGATACATGTATTGCTTGTGGCGCTTGCGGTGCTGCAGCCCCAGATATTTATGATTATGATGATGAAGGTATTGCCTTCGTTATTTTAGATGATAACACGGGAACAACAGAAGTTCCAGAAGATCTACTAGAAGATATGCAAGACGCATTTGAAGGCTGTCCAACTGATTCTATTAAAGTTGCAGACGAGTCATTTGATGGAGATCCATTAAAATATGAATAATAAAAGGACATGGTTGCCCATGTCCTTTTTATTTGCGGATAGGATTAATATCTTTGTTGGTAATCCGCATAAGGATAACATCAGCTTGACCTATATTGGGTCAAACTGATGTTATACTAATGCTTCTCTATACTTTTTCAATATATAACTTGCTAGTAAGAAAAAGCATCCCAATCCAAAGGGAGTGTAATAGGTAATTGTCATTTCAGGGCCAAATGGTTCTACGAGGAAATTAATTAAGAACCCTACTGCAAAAAGAAGACCCACTAAAATACTAAGAGTCCATGTAGCGACTTTCTTCTTCTTTTCATCTGTGAATGCACTATTTCTCAATACTTTAATTATTAAATAAACTAATAAAATCATACTCGCGATGAGTAATATAGCGGATATAGCAGCAGAACCTATATGAATAATAGGATCTTCTTTTTTCACAACTGGCCAAATCCCCCATATTATTAAGAACCATCCAAATAACGTGAAAATAATTTCAAGACCGAATTCTACAATACTTTTCGTATTTTCCTGTGGAAGTGATTGAATCATTTCATTTGCCAATTGTTTCGGTGAGGAACCGAACAATTCTTTAGCTGACTTTCCTTCTTGTTGTGCATCTAATAATTGATTTAACAAATCTAGTAATAATTCTTCGGTTGCTCTCTCATTTTTAAATGGTTTCATTCTAATATAAATAAGCAAATCACTAAAATACGATTCATTGTCTGGTGTTAATAATTTTCGTTTTTCGTTATTCTGCTCTATTAATTGTTTTATAGTTAACTTCATTGTATCCCTCCGAATTAAAGGTACTACAATTCTATTGATATTTACAGGATTTACTGTTAATATTTATATTAGTAGTTGGTACTAATAACTGATATTATTTGATCATAAAGGGGCCGAATTTAAATGGACTTATTACAATTAAAAGATAAAAACATCGTCGTAATGGGCGTTGCAAACGAACGAAGCATTGCTTGGGGAGTTGCCAAAAAACTATTAGAAGTTGGGGCAAACGTTATTTTTACATATCGTAAAGAACGTTCAAAAGGAAAAATTGAAAAAGTTTTAGCAGATTACACAGAATATAACACTGACGTAGTACAGTGTGATGTAAACAGTGATGAAAGCATTGCAAACGCATTTAATGAAATTGGAGAAAAATACGGAGTTATTCACGGCTTAGTACACTCTGTTGCCTTTGCAAACGCTGAAGACTTACACAATCGTTTTGTTGAAACAACTCGTGATGGCTACGCATTTGCACAAGATACGAGTGCTTATTCATTAGTTGCTGTTGCTAAAGCAGCTCGCCCTTATATGTCCGAAGGTGCATCGATTGTAACGATGACTTATTTAGGAGCAGAACGTGTGTTAGATGGTTACAACGTAATGGGTGTTGCTAAAGCAGCCCTTGAAGCATCAACTCGCTATTTAGCTTACGACCTAGGTGCTGAAGGGATTCGTGTAAATGCAATTTCAGCTGGAGCAATCCGAACGTTAGCGGCGAAAGGTGTTCCAAGCTTCAATACAATCCTTCATCAAATTGAAGAAAAATCTCCATTAAAACGAAACGTAACTTCTGATGAAGTTGCGAATATGACAATGGTTATGTTAAGTAACCTATCAAGCGGTGTTACTGGAGAAATTATTTATGTAGACTCTGGATACAACATTATGGGATAAAATACGAGCACCTTACACAGTAAAATGTGGAAGGTGCTTTTATTGATTTATGTTCACTTAATTGTCGATGAGTTCATGTAACATTTCGTTCGTAAGTGGTCCAATGACCTGTTTATCGAGATTTCCGTTTTCATCAATAATATAAGTAGTTGGGATTGTTAAAATTTCGTAACTATTAGTAATTTCTCGTTTCTCATCTAACAAAATTGGATAGGTAATTCCATAGTATTCTCTAAATTCACGAATGACATCTATACCAAGGTCATCATTTGTTATATTTAAACCAAGTAATACTACTTCTTCGTCATTCATTGATTCCTCATAGAATTTTTGCAATTCGGGTACTTCTTCTTGGCATGGCGGACACCAAGTTGTCCAAAAGTTAAGAATGACTTTTTTACCTAAAAAGTCGGAAAGTTGGACTGTTTCACCATCTAATGTTTTCGTAATAAATTGTGGCGCTTGGTTACTTACATCAATCACTTCTGTCGTATTTAATTCATGTGTATGCCCTTCGTGACCGTAATCTGAATGGCTATCTATTGGACTCTCTTGATGATGATCATGTACGCTTTCTTCCTCATGGGTATCAATTTCTATCTCGTTTAGTTCTGGAAGAACAGTCGTTTCAGAATGATCCTCCTCAGCTATTTCAATTCCATGACTTCCAATCGCAATTGGTTGATGACTAGAAGATTTTTGTTGAAATAAATTAGAATAAATCGTCCATATAAAAGCACCTATAAGAACTGTAACTAGAATGTAATTCATCCACTTCTTTTGCAAGATTCCCTCCCCTTTCAACCTAAATCCTAAAGTTATCCCTTTTTTCAATATATGTCTTCAATCTGACATCATGAAAACTTTTAGTAGATGCAGTAGAGGGTGTGAGGAACGAAAAAAAGATGCTAGCATAAACACTAGCATCATCTTTTAAGATTAATAGACTTGAATGTATTGCTCACGTTCCCAAGGGTGTACCGCAACTCGGAACATATCAAACTCTAACTCTTTAGCTGCTTTAAAATTGGAATAGATGTGTTCACCTAAAGCTTCTTTAATCACATTATCTTTCTCTAATTCTGTTAATGCTTCTGCTAATGATCCAGGCAAGTTATCGATTCCATTTTCTTTTAATTCAGCAGGACTCATAACATAGATATTACGATCGACTGCTGCTGGAGGAGTTAAGCCGTTACGGATACCATCTAAGCCTGCTTCTAAAATAACAGCCATAGCTAAGTAAGGATTTGCTGAAGGGTCTACAGAACGTAATTCAATTCGAGTAGATAACCCTCGAGATGCAGGAATACGGATTAACGGAGATCGGTTACGTGCCGACCAAGCGATGTAACATGGTGCTTCATAACCTGGGACTAATCGTTTGTATGAGTTTACTAGTGGATTTGTCACAGCTGTAAAGCCACGGGCATGTTTCATAACTCCTGCCATAAATTGACGGGCTGTTTCAGATAATTGTAAATCCGCGCTTTCATCCCAAAACGCATTTTTGTCTCCACTAAATAACGAAAGGTTGGCGTGCATACCTGAACCATTTACTCCAAATAACGGTTTCGGCATAAATGTTGCGTGTAGTCCATGTTTACGAGCAATTGTTTTAACAACTAATTTAAAAGTTTGAATATTGTCACATGCTTCAATTGCGTTCGCATACTTAAAGTCAATTTCGTGCTGACCTGGTGCAACCTCATGGTGAGATGCTTCAATTTCAAAGCCCATTTCCTCAAGTTCTAACACAATATCACGTCGACAATTTTCACCTAGATCGGTTGGAGCTAAATCAAAGTATCCACCTGAATCATTTAATTCCATCGTTGGGTCGCCTTTTTCATCCAATTTAAATAAGAAAAACTCTGGTTCTGGTCCGAGATTGAAACTTGTAAAACCTAATTCTTCCATATTTTTTAATAATCGTTTTAAATTAGATCGTGGATCACCAGCAAAAGGAGTACCATCTGGATTTGTAACATCACATATTAGACGGGCTACTTTTCCTTTTTCAGCTGTCCAAGGAAAAATCACAAATGTATCTAAATCTGGTTTCAAATACATATCTGACTCTTCAATACGTACAAACCCTTCAATTGAAGATCCGTCAAACATCATTTTATTATCTAACGCTTTATCTAATTGACTTAACGGGATTTCAACATTTTTAATCGTCCCAAGAATATCTGTAAATTGCAAACGAATAAATTTAACCCCTTTTTCCATTACGATTTGTTTAATGTCTTCTTTTGTGTACTTACTCATTCCATTCACTCCCTTTTAAAATTTTACAAACTATGAATCTAGTCATTTTACTTTACACATTCAGCCGGATAGATCCCCTTGTCGCAACGATGTTTTTTGCACGGTTATCACTTGTTGTATTTCATCACGGAGTATTGACCGAAATTTCGCATAGGATATTGTTGCGATGTTAGAATTAGTTACACAATTACTTTTCATAGCAAATACCTTCTTAATTCCTGCCATATTAATTCCTTCGTCAAGAAGTTCTCGGATTTCTAATAATGAATCAACATCATCTAATGTAAACATCCTACGATTCCCTTCTGATCGTACGGGTTCAATCAGATTATGCTCTTCATAATACCGAATTTGCCTTGCTGTTAACTCGGTTAATTGCATAACCATACTTAATGGGAGTAACGGCATTGTTCTTCGATCTTCTGGACTCATTAACAACTCCTCCCTTTTATGTTTTTTATTTTACTTTATGTTATGTATAATTTCAATTTGATGTTATAAAATATAACATATAAAATTTAGATACATTTAATCGCATTATTAGATAAAAATCCTCCTATTTTCAATGAAATTAAAGATTTATTCAAACGAAATATGTAAGAATATCTAACAAAATCGACGTGTATACAATAAAAAAACACGAAATTCACTTTACGCGAATTTCGTGTTTAACTATTAATCTTCAATTTTTCTAATAACAGCACGGACCGGTGCACCATCTGCACCTTCGATGTGTAATGGTAATCCGATAAAATCATACAATCCAGGTGTTACATGTTGGAGCATCAAATTCTCTATAATTTGGATGCCATTTCGATAAAGCGCGTGGTGGGTATCTAATACTTTACTATCCAGAGGATCGACTGACGGAATATCAACGCCTAGTAATACGATTCCCTTTTCTTTTAAAAATGATGCTATTTCAGGATGGAGTATTGGCACACTTTCCGGAAATCGGTCAATTTCAACTTCCTTTTTTAGTTTAAATAACACACGCTTTACTTCTCGAAAATCAATCGATTTTAAATGTTCAACTCTTATTTCTTTATATTCCGTTAAATTAATAACAAGAGCTTCTCCAATATAAATGTTCACATCCATTTGTTCAATGGTAGGTGCATTTACGTCAAAGTGGTACGGTGCATCAGCATGCGTCCCAGTATGGGTACTAGTTGTAAACCGTCCTATATTAACAGAACCTGTATCTTCTTTCAAATAAGCCAATTCAAAGTGGAACGCAGTATCCCCAGGCCATGTTGCAATCGTATTTCGAAATGGTTGTGTTATATCGATCCAATGTTGTTTCAATTTCGTCACCTTCTAATAACTCATTAATGAGAATGCTAAAACAATTACAATGACTACTGGCACAACGTATGTCATTAAAGTTCTATATAATTTGTAGTATCCAATACCCATCGCACTTCCTTGCAATAACTCATCTCGTACTAATTCTTTCTTCATCACATGGATGATAAATATTGCTATTAATAAGTTTCCTATTGGTAAAATCATGTTTGAAACAAAGAAGTCTGTTGTATCAAATATATTTCTACCAAATATAGATACATCGCTTAATACACTATAAGTTAATGCGGAAGGTATGGAAGCGATAAAAACAATCACGCCTAAAATGGCCGTTAGTTTAACACGTGAAATTTTTAATTTTTCAATAAGTGCTGCTACAATAATTTCATACATACTGAATGATGACGTTAAAGTAGCAAATAAGAATAGTATTAAAAACATCGCTAAGAATACTTCACCGAACCCCAATTGACTAAATGCAGCAGGTAATACGATAAATAATAATCCCGGACCTTCTGCAGGCTCCATCCCAAATGTAAATACGACTGGAAAAATAGCTAAACCTGCAAGTAAAGATACGAAAATATTTAAAATAACTACTGAACCAGCTGACTGTGGTAAACTTACGTCCTTCTTTAAATAAGAACTATATGTTACAAGACACGAGAATCCGACAGCTAAAGCGAAGAAAGATTGCCCCAATGCATATAGAATCGATTCGCCTGTTGTATTTGAAAAGTCTGGCCACAAGAAGAACTTCAGCCCCTCTGCAGCACCTTCTAATGTTAATGCACGAACAACTAGAATAATAAATAAAATGAATAATAGCGGCATCATAAACTTATTCGCTTTTTCAATACCGTTTTGGACACCTAAAGAGATAATGATAACATTAACAAGTGTAAATAACGCCAAACCAACTAATGTAACCCACGGCGTACCAATGACATAATTGAAGAAATCTCCTGGATTGACGTTTGGATCAATAATGCTTCCTGTAAGTGAAGCGCCACTATACACAAAGATCCAACCGCCTACAACACTATAAAATGATAATAATAAGAAACAGCCAATAACTCCTAATTTCCCTATCCAAGACCAAACCGGTTTATCTGGTGATAATATTTTATAAGCTGTAACGGCTTCCTTTTGAGTATTACGTCCAATAATGTATTCTGATAATAACATTGGAAGACCAATTAGTAGAGTTAGAAGTACGAAAATTAAGAAGAACGCACCACCACCACTTTGACCTGTAACATATGGCATCTTCCAAATAGCCCCGAGTCCAATTGCAGCACCCGCAGAAGCTAATATAAAACCAACCTTACCCGTCCATTGACCTGAATTCAAAACTTTAACCTCTCTTTCGATCATAATTTAGTAGATTATAACATTTCTTACAAATTACTAAATTCTTACTAGAATTCATTAAAACACACACACGGACTACTTGGAAGTACATTTTTAATTATAAATTTGTTCGAAGATCCCATAGTTCAGGGAAGAAACGGTGATCTAATACTTTCTTCAAATAATTCACGCCGGAAGATCCACCAGTTCCAATTTTAAATCCAATAATTCGTTCTACCGTTTTCATATGTCGGAATCGCCATTGCTGTAACCAATCTTCAATATCTACTAGTTTCTCACCAAGTTGATATAAATCCCAATATTTATCTACATTCAAATATACCTCTTTCCAAGCTGCCGCAACGGATTCTTCTCCTCCATACGTTATACTAAAATCTCTAGTTAGTAATTCTTTATTAATCGGAAGACCTTCCCTTGCTAATGCTTGAATTGATACATCATAAATGCTTGGAGCTTTGAATGCTTCATCTAACACTTGTGAAAGCGCTTTATCTTTTTCGTAAATTTTTAAAATATGCTTTGTTTTATACCCTAAAGCAAACTCTATTAGACGATATTGATAAGATTGAAAACCAGAGGCTTTCCCTAACTTATCGCGGAACTCTAAATATTCTGAAGGTGTCATCGTTGATAGTACATCCCATGCTTGAATAATTTGCGTTTGAATTTTCGTTACACGGGAAAGCATTTTAAATGCGGGTTGCATTTTATTTTGTTGAATTGCCGTAATGGCACTCTTCAATTCATGTAAAATGAGTTTCATCCATAATTCACTTACTTGGTGAATGATGATAAAGAGCATTTCATCATGATGATTTGAAAGTAATTTCTGACTTGATAGCAATTGGTCTAACCCTAAATATTCACCATAAGTCATATCATTTTTAAAGTCTGTATGAATTCCTTTTTCCTGTTTCAACTTTTCATGTAACATAGAAATGGATTGATTATCCATAATACCACCCCCGTTTTTATTATCCTAAGCAATAACATCCCTTTGGTTTTCAAAACGTTTATACTTGTTTTCTACCATAATAGATTTCAAGATTTGTACAGTTTCCCAAACGTCAGTATAAGAAGTATATAAAGCAACCGGTGCTAATCTTATACCGTTTGGTGCACGGAAATCTGGTATAACCCCTTCTTCTTTCAACGCCTTACAAATTCGTGCAGCTTCTTCATGAACTAAAAAAATATGTCCCCCACGTGATACATCATCTGATGGATTACCAAATGTAAATCCATAATCAGAAACCTCAGTTTCTATTAACTCCATCATATAATTTGTTAATTTAATAGATTTCTCACGGATCGCATCAATCCCCGCTTCATTAAACAATTCAAGTGAGCCATATAATGGTGCCAAACTTAAAACATGCGGAGTACCTAATTGATATGCACCAGCAGTAGTAGCTGGGGTCATTTCAATATCAAGATCAAACTGCTTTGTTTTATCAGAGCCAAACCAACCTAATAATCCTGGAGTTTTCCCTAAATGTTTTTCATGTACAAATAGACCTGCTACCGCCCCTGGCCCACCATTTAAATGTTTGTAGTTACACCAAAATGCAAAGTCTACACCAATATCGTGCAACGAATGTGGAATGGCACCTACTGAATGACATAGGTCAAATCCAATAATGATTCCTTTTTGATGTGCAGCTTCTGTTAACTTTTTCATATCTAATATTTGACCGCTACGATATAAAATAGACGGTAAAACAATTACTGCTACTTCGTCGTTCATCGCTTCAATAATTCGATCTTCGGCTAAAGTATGACCATCCTCACTTTTTACGAGAATTAGGTGTTCATCTGTTTCAAAACCATGCAAACGAATCTGGCTTTGAATTGCGTAAAGATCTGAAGGGAAGTTTAATTCATCCGCTAATATTTTTGTTTTTCCTTCTTTCGGGCTATAAAAAGTCGCTAACAACTGATGTAAGTTACTTGTTGTAGATCCTGTCATAATCACTTCCTCAGCTTTAGCACCTACTAATGGTGCACACATTTCTCCTAGCTTTTCTGAAAGGTAAAACCAAGGATACTCCCCCTTAGTCCAACCGTCAATTCCATGTTCCTTCCAAGAGTTTAATAGAGATAATAACGTTTGTTCCGATCGTTTCGATAGTAATCCTAATGAATTCCCGTCCATATAGTAAACACCGTCTCTAATGTAAAACTCATTTTTAAAGCTGTTCAGTTGGTCTTGTTGATCAAGCTGTTCAGCGTAATTACGAGTTAATAGATTTAATGTCATTTTAAACACCTTCCCTTTTTAGAATATTCTGTAATTTATTTATATATCATATGTTGACATCGTGTCAACATATTATTGGAATACTATGTATATATTTTCTCGGTTATTTCATGTATTTTTGTATATATGTGGAAAATATAAAACAAAATCTAATTTTGGTTTGTAGCATAAGGTGCGGTTCAAAAGTTGGAATGGTGCTTTTGAATTTAATATTTTAAAATAGAATTTAAAGGGCTAAAAAGGACGCTTTTACTTAACATAGGAGGATATCGATGGAACGTACTGGTGACTTAACAAAAAAACAACAACAAGCTTACCAAACACGAAAAAAACTTTTAGATGCAGGCTCAGAAATGTTCTTAATACATGGTTTTCAAAAGTGTACAATGACTCAAATCATAAAAAAGGCTCAAGTTGGCTACGGTACTGCCTATGTCTATTTTCCAAATAAAGACACACTCTTTGCTGAACTAATTGATCATATAGTAGTAGAAATGAAAGAGGTAGCCAATATTCCTTTTCAACCTACTTCGACTGATGAAGCAATCGATCAAATCTATCACCAAACATTAAATTTTTTAACTGCAGGCTTAAGTAAGAAAAAAGTATTTCTAGTTATTGAAGAAGCAATCGGTTTATCTCCAATTGTTCATCAAAAATGGCAAAATGTCCGGGATGAATTTACCCAAAGTATTGAAAGAGATATTCGATTTGTTCAAGAGCAGGGATTAGCAAAGAAAGAAATAATACCAGCAATAATTGCGAAAAGCTGGTTTCATATGAATGAACAAATGCTTTGGGAGTTAATAAAAAATGAGGATTTTGACGTCAGCGAAATTGCTAGAAATATTACTACGCTCTATACTAAAGGACTGTATTATTAATTTACTCCAAATGAAAAGGTCGACCAATTTAGGTCGACCTTATTTATATTAACATATTAATTTTATAATAAATATTGAGCTCTTTGGTTTGCAATCCATTTGTTCATTGTACGGAATAATACAATTGCTACAAACATTAGGAGAATCCCTTTAATTACATTGAAAGGTAAAATTCCTAGTACAACAGTTTCGTACATATTGAATTCCCAACCAAGTAATGCCGCATACATTGGAAGGAATGCGAAATAGTTTAACACACTCATACCAAGTGACATCGTTAATGTACCAACGATTAAACCAACTGTTAACCCTTTTATGGAAGTAAATTTTTTATAGATATAATAGACTGGTAGGATAAATAAAATGCCTGTTGCAAAGTTAGCCATATGACCAACAGGAATTCCTGTAGGTGCACCTGAGAAAATCCAGTCTAGTAAGTTTTTAAAGAATTCAACTAAAATACCAGCAATTGGTCCCATAGTAATCGCTGCGATTAATGGCGGTACGTCACTAAAGTCAATTTGTAAAAATACAGGGAACCAAGGTAGTGGGAATTTAATGAGCATTAATAAAAATGCAATACTACTTAACATCCCGATTGTTACGTAAGATCGTAATTTCATGTTTTGACTACGCATAACGAATCTCTCCTCTTTGCTGATTCAACTCGCAAGAAGAAAGGACAGTCTAATTTTCGTTTCCTAAAATGAAAAACCCTTATGCAAAAAAGAGCATAAGGGAGAATAGGTATAGTTAAATAAACGTCTATCCGGGTTAAATGTATGTTAAAAGCAATCTAAATCGGAATTTAGATATACTTAAATAAGCACAGTTATGTAAAAATTACACAACAATACTTAAACATACAGTTACCTTTCATTAAAGTTCACGAAAGACGACCGTACCTTCACCTTCTCCCATCCAGACTATACTGTCGGCTTTGGAATCGCACCAAATCCTGCTCTAAACGAGCTCGCGGGCTGAAAAAGTTAGGTAGCATATTCCTCCAAGTGAATGGTCAGAATTGCAAACTTCTATTACCGCCGATCGGGAATTTCACCCTGCCCCGAAGATGAATCATATTTAATTTTTTATTATGATTTCATTATATATTGTAACTTTGTTTCTGTAAAGATATTTGTTCGAATTCGAGACTTTCAGAATAGTAATAACAATTCATATTGGTAATTTGATATAGAATTTCATGCTTTTCTTTTACTTTTCACTAGAATTTATCCTTCGCTCAACTATTAGTAGCAAGTTTCTGTTATCGTAAACGGTTTTCTTGAATAAAATTTATGCTTCATTACAAAAATAAAAAACCCGCGCAAGCGCGCGAGTTCTCTTAATTTGTACACTACTATTGAATAACCAGCGGAATTTTATTCGGCCCGACTGGTATTGGTAAAGGATTTGTAAAGTCAAATCCTCCCCAATCCGTTTGAACTACATTTTCAAACTTCACATCCATGTCAAAGCTTGCAGCAGTTAATAAAATCCCCTCAACCATTTGCATTGCTTCCATTGGATTAAAGTTTTCTAAATCTAGCTGAGATGTAAATTCTACCGTTACAGTGCTTCCATCAACAGAAACTGTATAGTCTACTCCAGGTAATATAACTGATTGGTATATATCATTATCCTCAATCTTCATGTCTTCAAGGGCTTCTTCAACAGTTTCATAAGACCTTCTGCCATTCGTTGATAAATATACTGATCCATCATTTTGAGTAGTTTTAAAATAATTAAATTGAGTATATTCAGAGTGCAACGGTAATGGCTCACTTTCTTCCCCAACTTGGTCAAACACAACACGAGTACCATCTTCGTTTAAAAATACAACTTCACCATAATCTTTAAAGGTATCAATTAAGGATCCAGTATAACTAGCAATTGTAGCTGAGGCAGTATCATAACCATGACCAGCTGGTAACGTGTGAATTACTTGGTTCCCATTTTCTGATATAACCCCTTTATACGGGTGATAATCAACAAAACCAATTGCCCCTTCGTCAAACAATGGAGCATAATAATTATATAGTTCCACACTAGTCGGTTCAGCTTTCCCCAAATCCTCCATTACTTGTTCGTTTGGTATTAAAACTGTAATTGGAATACTATCCACTTGGTCACTTATTAAACCTATATGGAAAACCGTAAATCCTTCCAAATCCTCAGGATAAACAGAAGTTCTTAAATGTGCCCCAGAATCATCGGCCATAATGCTCATTTCCCTAGAATCTTGGCTTATTTCACTTTCTGCAGACTCTGAACTAAATGTATTCAAATCATTAGACTCTTCTTTTAAATCCATTGATGTAGTTGAAAACTCCATATTTTCACTATCCATTTGATTCAATAATGAAGGAATCATCAGTGCAAATAAAGCGATTGCAGCTACAGCGATTAGAGGAGGTATCCAGTTACGTTTTTTCTTAATGGTTACAGGTTTTTGTGAAGGCTTATCATCAAACACACCATCGTCTTTAAGTCGTTGTAGGATCTCATCTTTTGTGCGGGTATCTTTTATTTTCGGAACAGAAGAAAGCAGATTTTCTATTTTGTCATCATCCCACTTATTTTGACTCATGTGACTTCGCCTCCTTTGCTGTTTCTTTTGTCAGTAATTCTCGTAGATGTTTAATCGCTCGATGTTGCGTTGTTTTCACTTTTCCTTCAGTCCAATTTAATATTTCTGCTGTTTCTGCAATAGATAGTTCTTGAAAATAGCGCATCACTACGACCATCTTCTGGTCACCGGTACATTTTTCTAACGCTTCTAGTAATTCCCTCATATCATCATTTAATTCAGCTAATGCATCAGGTGATTTTGTATTAGATACGAGTTGATTCGTTTCCCAGTCAAATGCATCGAACGTACGAGATGATCTAACAGAATTTTTTCGAAAGTAATCAATAGCTACATTTTTCGCTATAGCAAAAAGCCACGTTTTTTCAGAACTCTTGCCCTCAAAGCGATCGTAAGATTTTAACACTCTTACATAAACTTCATGTGACAAGTCTTCAGCTACTGATCGATTTTTTACTAAATAAATTAGAAACTGAAAGACGTCCTGATGGTAAGTATCATATAATCGATGGAAAATGGATTCATTCATCCATAACAACTCCCACTCTACTAAATTTGTCGTTTTAAAAACTGAAAAGTTTCTCCTAAACCTTTTAAAAAAGCAGGGAAAATGCATTCCCTGCTATTGTAAACTATTCCATTATAACGGTAAATAAAAAGTAAATGTTGTGCCCTTACCTACTACACTATCCACTTTAATATTTCCCTTATGCGCCTCTACAATATTTTTTGCAATGGCTAATCCTAAACCAGTACCACTTTTTGAGCGCGTTCTTGCTTTGTCCGCTTTATAAAATCGTTCAAATACGAAATGCAAATCTTCTTGAGGAATACCTTCACCAGTATCAGAAACTTGAATTTTTGCATAGGAGAGTTCTATTTCTAATGAAACAGTAACGCTGCCTTCTTGTGGTGTATGTCGTATAGCATTATCAATTAAGTTTGTTAATACTTGTTCAATCCGGTCTTCGTCAAACTCAACATGAAGATCATCTGAAAGATCTGTTTCAAATTCAAGATGAACGTGCTTTTCTTTTGCAATTTGTGCAAACTTTTGAGTGATTCGTTCCAAAACGTGTACAATTGGCATATTTTCCTTAAATAATGTAACATTACCCGATTCCATTCTTGCTAAATCTAACAATTCAGAAACAAGTCTTCCCATACGTTGGGATTCATCGTAAATAATACGAATCATTTCATTACGTTCTTCTTCACTAGAAACAACATCATCAATAATTGCTTCAGAGTAACCTTGTAACATTGCAATCGGTGTTCTAAGCTCATGTGAAACGTTTGCGATAAAATCAGAACGTAATTTTTCTAATTTCTTTTGTTCCGTCATATCTCGAATGACAGCAACGGCTCCACGGATTGATTGGCCATTATTTTTCAAGGGGCTAATTGAAATGTTATAACTAGATCTATTTATATCTAGTTCTTCCTCGATCTTATCTTCAAATTCAAGAACATGATCAAGCATATGATATATTTCTGCAGGTATTGGACTATTATTATTAGCATCTTGTTTTAAGTACCACTGTTGAAGTAATTTTTCAGCCGGTGGGTTGCTCAATAAAATAGTCCGATCACGATTAAACGTAATAACCGCGTCTGTCATGGACGTTAAAATACTTGATAATTGTTCTTTTTCCTGGTTAATCACTTCTAAATGATGTTTCAATTGACGGCCCATTTGGTTAAACGCAACTGCCAATTGACCAATCTCATCATTTTGTGTTGAAGGCAATTGACTATCGAATCTTCCTTTTGCTAACTCAAAGGCATGTTCACGCATTTTTCTTAACGGTAATGTAATTTTACTCGATAGGAAAAACGCAAAGAACGTCGTTAACAAGAAAGCGATTGCTGCGGACAAGAAAACAATTTTTGTTGTTTGACTAGTTGTCTTATGAATCGCATCCGGGTTTTGGAAGATGAAAATTGCTCCGTGAGTCTCTGTCTCACTCTTAAGCGGATAACCTAACACGACGTAGGATTCAAGGGTACCTTCTTCCTTTTGTGACGGAAGAATGATTTCATTAATGATTTGTTCGTCTGTTTCAAAAACTTTATCAAATGCTTCATTTGATAAGATTTGTTGCTGGATTTTTTCTTGATTCAATCCCGTTTGAAATGATGATGATACTTCAGTTCGATTTTTCGCAATAAAAGCATTCATATCATCACTTATTAAGTCAGCAATAATTTCGTCTAAATACCGATCTACTTCGTATTCATCGACAATATTTGCGATTGTTGCTGCTGTATGACTAATTGAAGATTTAGCTTGTTCTTTATGGTAATTATCGAAAAACTCTAAGATTAAAACCGTGAAAATGAACAATACAAATGAAACGAGAAGCAATATGGTTGCCCATAGCTTCCCGACGATACTATTCCATATTCTAGTCATTGACTACCTCAAATTTGTAGCCAACGCCCCATACAGTGACAATCATTTTTGCAGCATTTTCAGAGACACGATTTAGTTTTTCACGTAAACGTTTTACATGAGTATCTACCGTACGTAAATCTCCGAAGAAATCATAGTGCCAAACTTCTTTTAGTAATTGCTCACGGTCAAATACTTTATCTGGCGATTTTGCTAAAAAGTATAATAATTCATATTCTTTCGGTGTAAGGTTCACTTCTGTTCCATCTGCAGTTACACGGTGTGCATCGTGATCAATTGTTAAATGTGGAAAAACTACTAAATCCTTTGAAGCAGATGTATTTGAGACAGGTGAGAATGCTGCTGAGCGACGTAGAATCGCTTTAACACGTAATACAACTTCACGAGGACTGAATGGTTTAACGATATAATCGTCAGCCCCTAACTCAAATCCTTGTACTCGGTTTGCTTCTTCACCTTTTGCAGTTAGTAAAATGATTGGTGTTACTTTCTTTTCACGCAGTTCCTGACAGACTTGAAGTCCATCTTTCTCTGGCATCATAATATCTAATAAAATACAGCTGTATTCTTTCTCAAATGCTTTTGAGAGAGCAACTTCGCCATTTTCAGCTTCATCTACCTCATATCCTTCTCGCTCTAGATACATTTTTAACAAACGACGAATTCTATCCTCATCGTCTACGACTAATATAGAAATATTTTCAGACATAGGTTTTACCCCTCTCATTCTTCTCTACTATTATTGTACTATTTATGCAAAAAAATGAAAAGATTATAAAGCGAAACAGTCATTTTGTCAGTATTTAAATGCTATTTCAATAGTGCCATATTACTTAATTAATAATATCTATGTAAATGTTAAATAGAAAGAAAGCTCTCCTAAAATAAGAAGAACTTTCTATTCAATCTATTAATAGGATATTAAGCGTAAGAGTGTAAACCTGCTATTACTAAGTTAACTACAACTAAGTTAAAGATAATAATTGCAAAACCAATTAATGCAAGCCATGCACTTTTGTTTCCTTCCCAACCTTTAGATAAACGTAAGTGAAGGAATGCCGCATAGAATAACCACGTAATTAGAGCCCATACTTCTTTTGGATCCCAGCCCCAGAATCGGCCCCAAGCTTCTTGCGCCCAAATCATTGCAAATACTAGCGCTCCAAGTGAAAATACTGGGAATCCAATTAAAACTGAACGATAACCGATTTCGTCGAATAGTTGTAAATTTACTTTCTTAACTAACGGTTGAAGCATATCAGCAATTCGTCTTCTAGTAATTAAACGAATTAAAATATAGATAATCGTACCAGCAATGATCGACCAAACAACTGTCGTTAATTTTAATCCATGGATAAATGCTGGTACTTCAATTAATGGATCCATTGCGCCTTCAGTTAAAGTAGTTGACTCATTCATACCGAAAATCGCAGGAACATTATAAATAATTTGTTGTTCAATACCGTTTTTATCAACATAAGAATATTGTGCTTCATATCCTGCAACATTAAACACAGTTGAAACGACAATATTACCTACTATAAGAACTAAGAAGTATAGAATAGCTTCAAGCCAGAAACGTTGTTTTCCTTTTTTCTTTGTATCTACATCTTTTAATAAATAGATTAACCCTGCAACTGCACTAATTGCCAAGATCGATTGACCAAGAGCAGCTGTAATAACGTGAATTGTTAACCAGTGACTTTGTAATGATGGTACTAATGGTGTAACTTCTTGTGGGAACATTGCAGCCCAACCTATGATTAATAAAGCGATTGGTAAAGCAGCTAGTCCAAGAGCTGTAACACGGTACATAAAATAAATTAAAATAAATGCACCAACTAGGAACATCCCAAATGCTGTAGTAAATTCGAACATATTACTTACAGGCGCATGGCCAGAATAAATCCAACGTGTAATAAAGTATCCTAAATGTGCAAGGAAACCAATGATTGTTACTAGAATCGCAATACGTCCCCATTTGTTCGCTCTATTTTGTGCACCATCTGGTTTTTTGCTCTTAATAGATCCCCCAATTAAAAGTGTAGCAACTAAATATGCTATAAACGCGACCTCTAACAAAGTGCCACTTAAATCAATTAAACTCATAAGGTGTAGTCACCTTCCCTTTTTATATTAAAACTATTACGATTCTTCTTTTTTATCTTCATCGTTTTCAGTTTCTTTTTCGTCATCTAACTGGTCAATATATTGTGGTAAATGTGCATATTCTGTAATTGCATCAAGATCTTTCTTTATACTAAACCAGTTTTTGTTAGTATGTGCTGCAAGACGAATGCGTCCATTTTCAAATTGTTCGATCCAAATTCGACGATGATTCCAATAAGATCCAATAGCTAGACCTAATAAGAAGATAAATCCACCAACAAATAATATTGGAATTGTTTTATCCATTCGGATTGTTAAACCTGACATATTAACTGTATCTATACCAGAAAACGCCATTTTATAAGTATTATCCCCAGTTGGCTCTACTGTTTGTTGAATAGCTACAAAACTTATTTCACCATCAGGATGTTCAGGTGTTATCATATTAAAAATAAATGCCGGGTTATTAGGGTTCGGTGATAATGTTTGTGGAGCACCTTCATTATTAAATCCAGAAAAATCAGGATAATATTCCATTAACTCCACTTTTATATTTTCATCAATGATATATTCTTTCTTAGGATTTCTTAAATCAATAGCTACTTCTCCTAATGAAACACCAGTATCCTTATTTGTTAACTGGAACGACATTTCTTTTAATTCATTTAGTCTAAAATCCATTTGGTATAATGCATAACCATCATGCTCTAAAGGGTGGTTTACTCGAATTGAATATTCTTTCACCACTTCTAACTGATCCGTTTGACCTGGTACCGCATCATCAGCTTGCTTATATAACACAATATCCGTTTGATAGTTTTTTGCAACCGCATTCACACCTTGCTGAATCTGTGCAGTTGTCGGGTCATTATCATGCGTTTCGAATATAAACTCTTTATTTTCTAAAAAGTAACCGTCCATACCAGGGATCGCGCGAGTCTCACCTTCACGTATCCACATTGACTCATCCACATAGATTCCTGGAAACTTGTGCAATAACACACCAACTAAGAAAATAATTAAACCAAGATGGTTAATATAAGGACCGTATCGGGAAAATCTTCCTTTTTCAGCTAGAAGTGCCTTTCCTTCACGACGAACTTTATAATTTAATTTTTTCATTTTTTCTTCTACTGCATCAATTGTATTTGAAGAATCACCTGTTGTTACAGTACCTTCAGCAATGACACGTTGACGCTTCATAAAACTTTCATGACGACGGACACGTTGATTTTTTAATGATTTATGTAGAGGAATTCCACGGTCGATACTAGCAACAATAATTGAAATACCTAACATTGCGACAAGAACGAGATACCAAATTTGGTTGTATAAATCCGAGAAACCTAAATTATAATAAAGCTTACCAAAACTACCATAAGATTCTTCGTAGAATGCAGCTCTACCTGCTTCGTTTCCTGCTTCAACGAACGCTTCTTGTTTAAGAATTGTCCCAATGGAAGATACAACTAATGTAATGATTATTAAAGCGACACCAACTTTTACACTAGAAAAGAAATTCCATACTTTGTCAATTATCGATTTGTTATATGTTTTAGATCGAATAGCAGAACCGTCGTACTTCATATCTAAAACCTTTTGAGATTTAGCTTCTTCCGTTAGTGGTCTACCACAGTTTGCACAGATTTTCGTTCCAACAGGGTTTTCATGACCACAAACGCAAACAACGTTTTTCATAATTCAGAACTCCTATTCTGGTTTAATCATTTCCATATGAGAAATGATGTCTGCTTCTTTCATTTCACCTGTTTTAATTTTTACTACTTTACCATTAGGATCGATAAAAATAGATGCTGGTAAATCTATGACATTATAAGCAGTCATTACATCTCTTGTTTTATCAATAACGGTAGGAAAATCGACACCCAGATTATTTAAAAAGTTTTGAACTTCAAACTCGGATTGTGCAATATTAATTGTAAGTAGATTTACACCTTGATCTTTGAATACATCATATTGTCGGTCCATTGCAGGCATTTCTCTTTTACAAGGTTCGCACCATGTTCCCCAAAAATTTAACATGACGCCTTCACCTCTATAATCTGAAAGACGATGCTTTTTACCGTCTAAGCCAACAAGTTCGAAATCGGGTGCAGTGTCTCCTTCTGTTAATAATTCCACTTTATCTTTCGTGAATGAACTGTAAACAGTAAATCCTATAGCAATTACTAATACAGCTAAAATTACACCACGAATAATAGAGCGCTTTCTTTTTTTATCCATTTGAGCATTACCTCCCCAATTTTAACAGTCTTCTCTATTATAACAAATATCTATTTTAGTACTTTTAACGATTTTGAAGGATTTTCGAACTTTTCACTATTTGTTTAGCGTTAATCTATTTTACCTGTCTCAGCTAGTACTCTTAGAAGTTTCACTTCATGTTTTGTTAACTGACGATATTCTCCAGGATTTAGCCCCGTTAAATCTAAAAATGCAAATCTTTCTCGTTTAAGTTTAACGACAGGTGTTCCAATTGCCTCGAACATACGTCTCACTTGACGATTGCGCCCCTCATGGATAGTAATCTCACAAATCGCTTTTCCAGCCTTTTCATCAAATGAAGTCATACTAACTTTTGCAGGTGCAGTTTTACCATCCTCTAACTTGATTCCTCTTTGAAGTTTTTTTAATCCATCAATTGTAGGTACACCTTTAACCCGCGCAACATAAGTTTTATCAATTTTAAATTTTGGATGAGTCATTTGGTATGCAAATTCGCCATCATTCGTTAATAAGAGAAGTCCAGTTGTATCATAATCTAGTCGTCCAACAGGAAAAATTCGTTCAGGTACATTATTAAATAGATCTGTTACAGTTTTGCGCCCTTTATCGTCTGTTACTGCTGAAATAACGCCTCTCGGTTTATAAAGCAAATAATACACTTTGTCTTCTTTTTCAAGTTTGACGCCATTCACTTCTATAACGTCAGAGTTAGATACTTTGGTTCCCAATTCTTTGACAGTTTTCCCATTAACTTTTACTTTACCTTCTAAAATTAGTTGTTCTGCCTTTCGCCTTGAGGCTACTCCAGCATAAGCTATTACTTTTTGTAATCTTTCCATCTTTAATGTTCACTCCATTATTTAAATCTTTTTAACTTCGAAACGAGGCTTTTGAGAATTTTAATTTGTCCAAATAAGTCCTTTCAATATCCCATTTTTAATAATAGAACTACGAAATAACTACATACTAATTATTCTTAAGTCTGTTGAAAATTATGTCATATTTTAACCCAATATTAAAGGAAAATTGCTTATAGTAATAAAGCATTATCACAATGTGCCATTATTTGTTCAAAAGTTTGCAAGTATTTCATTTAAATACCAAATTCCACATAAAAAAAGACTTACTTAGAAAGTTTACCTTCTAAATAAGCCTTTAAATCAAATATCTAAAATTATATTTCACGTCTCTAAATCTACTTTTTTTGTAAATACACTTCGATCATTTAAGAAGACATGCCAAATACCAAATTCACTTTGTTTCCTAGATAAATAGACTACATTTTTTAACTGTTCTTCTTCTTTAGGAGTTAATAATAGTCTAATGGGCTCTTCTAATTTAACAGATATCTTTTTATTTACATTATAAGTTCCTTTTTCAGCAACCGTTACAGCTTTATATTCATCAAACGCTTTTTGTGCAAGGTATTTATGTACTTGCCAATCATTTGATTCATTTAAAGTTACTACAATAACCCTTTTTCCATCTTGTTCAAAATAAGTAGCTAAAGTTCTACCCGCAACCTTCGTAAATCCAGTTTTACCAGCAATCGCTCCTACTTTTTCTCTTAGTAAACGATGTTTGTTTAACCAGTTTGTACCATGTGTTAATTTATCTGTTGAATTATACGTTATAGTAGTTGCAATCTCACGGAAATTCTCATTATCCATTGCATATTTAAGCATCAGTGCCGTATCGTATGCAGTTGATATATGATACTCATGATGTAAGCCAGATGGATTTGTAAAATAAGTATTTTGCAAACCGTATAATAACGCTTTTTCATTCATTAAATCTACAAAACCTTCTAAAGATCCTCCTACACTTTCGGCAATAGCATGGGCTGCATCGTTACCAGAACGCAGCATTAACCCGTAAAGTAAGGTTTCCAATTTTACCTTTTCACCTGGTTCTAAATAAATAGATGACCCTTCAGCAAGTACTGCTTCATGTGAAATGGTAACTTCCATATCTAAGTCAGCATTTTCAACAGCTACAAGGGCAGTCCACATTTTTGTTAGACTGGCAATGGGCATTTTCACATGAGGACTACTTCCAAATAATAGCCTTCCAGAATCAGCATCAATTACTGCATAAGAAGCACTTGCAGCTTTTGCTACTCCAAAATAGGCTGTGAGTGAAAATGCTAAAACAAAAATCACTTTAACAAGTTTTTTCAGTCTAGGCACTCCTTTGTAAAATTAATCCAATAATTATTTAATTGTGACCTTTCAAAGAAAATTGATCCGACTTAGTTAGTATGTGTATTCATGTTGTTGACAATTCAACATACTTAGATTTAATTTAATTTTCATCACTTGAAAATGCTTCTTGGAATTTTGTCATAAATAAATCTGTTTCTTGTTCATCATCTTTTAGTGCTTCTTCTGGAAGAGGTGGAAGCTCTTCGATAGTTTGTAATCCAAAATAATTTAAAAACTCTTTTGTTGTGCCATATAGAATTGCACGGCCTGTCCCTTCCGCACGGCCCACTTCTTGAATGAGGCCACGAGAAACGAGAGTTTGTATTGGACGATCACTCTTTACACCTCTTAAATCTTCAATTTCAACTCTAGTAATTGGCTGTTTATAAGCTATGATTGCGAGAACCTCAAGTGAAGCTGCTGATAATACATTGCTAGTTGGATTTTCAACTAACTTTTTAATTGTCTCAGCCATTGTTGGTTTTGTTGTTAATTGGTATGTACCAGCAAGGTTTTTTAATGTAATTCCTCGAATATTTGATTGTTCATAATTTGTTTTCAGCTCACTTAAAGCAGCTTCAACTTCCATTAGTTCTGCATCTAGCAGTTGAGTTAATTGTTTCGCAGTAATTCCTTCGTCCCCCATAACGAACAGAAGAGCTTCAATTTTACTCATCAATAGTTCTGAGTTCATCTTCGGGAGCCTCCTTGTCTAAAATTACGTATAATTCTTCGAAGTTATTTTGTTGTTCTACTGATACAACTTGTCTTTTCATAAGTTCTAAAATGGATAAAAATGTAACAATAATCGTTGTCTTATCTTCATAAGGGAAAAGCTTTGAAAAGGCGGTTTTTCCTCCATTAACCTTTAAAGAATCTACAACCGCAAACATTTGGTCTTTAACTGATATTTCTTGCCTTGCAACTCGAGTCGACAATGGTTTTCTTAAATTTTTACGGCGTAAAATTTTCTGTAGGGCTCCAATCATATCGAATACATTTACACTTGCATCAAATAAAGCAAGTTGTGTATCAGGAACCATTGAAGATAAGTCACTAGGCGGTCGAGTAAATACTAATGATCGATCCGATTCTAATTCTTTTAATTCAATTGCTGCTTCTTTATATTTTTTATATTCAATAAGCTTGTTTACTAATTCCTCTCGTGGGTCTTCCATTTCCACTTCAAACTCGGCTTCTTCCATTTCGCCTTCATGGATTGGTAATAGCATTCTGCTCTTAATGGCAAGAAGTGTTGCTGCCATTACTAGATATTCACTCGCTTCATTAAGTTCTAACACTTTCATTGCATGAATATGGTCAATATATTGTGCAGTTAATTCAGCCATTGGGATATCATAGATATCAATTTCCAAACGATGAATTAAATGCAATAATAAATCAAGAGGCCCTGAGAAGGCATCTAATTTTACTTCATAAGACATAACTGTACCACCTGATAAATTTATTCGATCAATAATCCGATTTTGTATAAAATTATTGCATTCTACAATAGTACCATTTGTAATGACCATTTGAGAATTTCAAAATTTATAACATTAAATAGTATATAGGAAAGAGGATATCAATGCACCCGCTGTTTCACCCATTGTTTGTAGATTATTGTTCACATTTTAATGGCACTCAAGATTATTTTGAATGTCATGAAGTTTTAGAAGAATATTGGAAAAAACATTCACCAAACGATAAAAAACATCCACTAGTAGGATATATTCAGTTGGCTACAGGCTTGTATCATTGGAGACGACAGAACAAAAAAGGCGCACTACGAATTTTAACGAAAGCTTATAGTATTTTTCAAGAAAATAAAAACTCCGAGTTTTTTGAATATGTAAATTTCAACCATTTATGTGATTATTGCATTAAATCTATTGAGAAGATAAAGCAAAATTGTCCATTTGAAGCATTTCAACTACAAATTGTTAATAAAGAACTAAATAGTTTGGTAGAAAAACGTATTGTTGAACTACCAAAAGATTCATATCACTTTCTACTTAATAAACATATGCTTCGTGATCGCTCAGATATTCTAATTGCAAGAGAATTAAAAAGAAATTCAAAAAGATTACCATAGTTAACAATATTCAAGTTGAAAGAAAAAAGCAAAAGGTACTTTAATTAGTACCTTCTGCTTCGCTTAAAATTGTTAAACATTTATCTACAAATAATTTTGTTATTTCGTTTGCAACAACCTTATATTGTTTTGAAAGCTCTTGGAGCATTGCTAGTGCAACACCCTCACCTCTATGAGAAGGGATGACAGAAATATGTTGTACAGTGGCTATATTTCCATCAACAGCAACCCCTACAATTCCAATATATTCTTCACCCTTTTTCCATAAAAACAAATGCCAACAATCGTCCTGCTCATACTTCTCCATCGTTTCCATCAAATGTTTAACTTCTTTTTCATAAGGCATGAATGAAAGCAGGCCCATTGCTATTTTTTCAAATGATTTTTTATAGCGAACTAACATCTATAACATTCCCTCTTTTATTTACATGTCATCTTTACATAAACTAAATTTCCCTAAACAAAATAACTTAAGTAAGCAAACAGATCTTAAATTTTCCTTTTACCTAAAACTTGTCATATTATTGTAAAGATGAGTTTGGAATGATAATAAATAAATAGATTAATCCCCATATAATGCAAGCTGCTACTATAACACCTAGCAACCACCATTTTGAACTTTCTCTCATTTTACACTCACCTTATTCAAAGAAAATGGAAGGTCGTTTTGAACAAGATCCTCATAACTTTCTCTTTGAATAGCTAGTTGGTGTTCACCTGATTCAACAAAGACAACTGCAGGACGTGGAACACGGTTATAGTTTGACGCCATTGAGTATCCGTAGGCACCAGTACAAAATACTGCTAATAAGTCACCAGACTCTGCTTTTTGTAATTCTGCATCAACGATTAACTTATCGCCTGATTCACACAGTTTACCTGCAACAGTATATGTAAAGTTTCTATTTTCGTTTGCTTTGTTAGCAATTGTTGCTTCATATTTTGCATCATATAAAGCAGGACGAATATTGTCACTCATTCCTCCATCAACCGCTATATAATCACGAATCATAGGTACTGTTTTTTGTGACCCTATCGTATAAAGGGATGTACCAGCATCTCCAACTAAAGAACGACCTGGCTCAATCCAAATTTCTGGCATAGATAACTTATATTCTTTCACGTGATCTTGAACTGTTTTAATCATTTCTTCAACATACACTTTCGGCTCTAATGGATGATCTTCTTCTGTATAACGAATACCAAATCCACCGCCTAAGTTTAACACTGTACATTCGAATTGATGTTGTTCTTTCCAATCACTAATTTTCTTCATTAACTTTCCAGCTGCTAAACTAAAGCCATCAGTTTCAAAAATTTGAGATCCAATATGACAATGTAAACCTAATAATTGTAAGTAAGGATGGTTAGCAACTTTTTGGAACGCTTCATCTGCTTGACCATTATTTAAATCAAAACCGAATTTTGAATCTGCTTGACCTGTTGTAATAAAGTCATGAGTATGTGCTTCTACCCCAGGAGTAACACGAAGTAATATTCGCATTGGTTGTTTTTTAGTTTCTGAAATCTCTTTTAGTAATTCAATTTCATAGAAATTATCTACTACGATACAACCAATTTTCGTATCAAATGCCATTTCAAGTTCTGAATAAGATTTGTTATTCCCATGGAAATGAATTCTTTCAGCTGGGAATCCTGACTTAATCGCTGTATAAAGCTCCCCACCGGATACAACATCAAGCGATAGATTCTCTTCATTTGCTAATTGATAAATAGCTACACACGAAAATGCTTTTGATGCATAAGCCACTTCAGCTTTAACGCCCATTTTGTTAAAAGTATCAATAAATCCTCTTGCACGTTTTCTAATTAGTTCAAGGTCATAGATGAAAAGTGGGGTACCGTACGTTTTTGCTAAATTGACTGTATCTACCCCACCAATCATTAAATGACCGTCTTTTGTTATTGTTTGTGTACCATATAAATGCATCAACGATCACTCCTTATGTTCAAAGGAAAAATTCCTTTCGTTTAACAAAAACTTATATGTGAACTTTAACATAGGAACCATCGTTTCGCAACGGTACAATCATGCACGTTTTCGAGATTTTGCTCCGACAATATATGGTCTAATTGCATCATCAGCCATTGGGAATCGGATAAAGACGCGTGCAAATGCTGTCGGGAAAAATGGTATTAATGGCCACATATATGGTACATTCATTGGCCTTAAGTGGCAGAAATAAGACAAGGTTATAAATAATGAGATAAAGAATCCATTTGCTCCCCAGAGCGCTGTTAAAATAATAATGAAAAATTGGAAGTATTTTAACGCTGTACTCAATTCATAGGTAGGAATCGCAAATGAAAAAATGGCCACGACCGCTGTATAAAGTACTACTTCTGAAGAGAATAATCCAACTTCAATCGCGATTTGACCTATGATAACACCAGCCACTAACCCCATTGCGGTGGATAGTGGCGTAGGGGTGTGTATTGCAGCGAGTCGTAAATATTCTAACCCTAAACTCGCAATAATAATTTGAAGGAATAAAGGAATATGGTTATCCTCTTTAGCTCCAATAAAGGACAATGCCTCAGGAACATGATATTCGTTGGTGGCTAGTAAATACCAAATCGGTAACAATGTTAGACTTAAAAATGCTGCTATATACCTAAGTAGTCTGACGGATGTACCTATAAACGGTGCTTGACGGTACTCCTCTGCATGTTGTAATAAATGGAACATCGTCACAGGTACAATAATGACCGATGGCGACGTATCCACCACGATTGCGATATGCCCCTCAAGTAAATGCGCAGCAATTATGTCGGGCCTTTCCGAATATCTAACAAAAGGCATTGGATGGAACCTTTGTTTAAATAACCATTCTTCGAGCGATTTATCGGTCATCGTAAGACCATCGTGTTTAATTTGCTCAAACCTTTTCTTGATCCACTCCAAATGCTTATCGTTTACGATGTCGTTCATATAGACAATTGCAACATCGGTTTGTCCAATATCCGAAAGTTTATGGAGGTTAAATCGTAATTGAGGACTCCTAATGCGGCGGCGGATTAACCCGGCATTAATAATGATATTTTCTGCAAAGCCGTCACGAGATCCTCTAATTACTTTCTCATTATCCGGCTCTTCAGGGGAACGGCCAGGATAATTACGTAATTCTAGCGTATACGCATAACCAGATAAAGTAATTATCCCGACAGTGCCACTTAAAACGGATAGAACAAATTCTTCTTTGTCCTTTGGCTCTGACTTTCCGAAGAAGTTAAAATGCTCATCAAAATAATCAGGTTCGTCTTCAATCCGATTGTCTAACGTAATCATTTCACTTTCTTCACGTTCGTAGAAAAGTGGAGTTAGTTGAATTGTTAATGTATTTGAGTCAATAAGCCCACTAACGTAGACAAGAAGCACCGGTAAGTCCCTTACAAATGCTTCTTTCATAAGAAAATCAAATGATTCGTCTTTACCAAATTGACCTTCTAAATATTTTTTTGCCTCGTCTATAGATGTAAAAATCTTGTTTGTCATTTATTCACCGTCTTTTTAGTAGATCGTGATGTAGAATTATTTGTATCCATCCATTGCTTAAGTTGTGCTAAAATCTTCTTTTCTAACCTTGATACTTGTACTTGAGATATGCCAAGCCGTTCTGCAATATCGGTTTGGGTTAAATCTAAGTAATAACGCAAGTAAATAATTGCCTGTTCGCGTTTATCAAGCTTTGCTAGCACTTCTTTTAAAGGAACGTATTGAAAAGGTAGTTCTGACTTTTCATCTTTCATTTGATCCATTAATGTGATGGAATCGCCTTCACTTTCAAACAATTGTTCATGTAACGAAGCTGGATCTCTCATTGCATCCGTGGCAACAAGCACTTCATCCTTAGTTACACCTAGCATATCTGCTAGTTCCGAGATAGATGGCGGTTTTTCATTGGTCTTTAAAAATTCATCGGTTGCGTGACGGATTTTATAATTCAATTCTCGTATCGAACGACTCACTTTCACCATTCCATCATCACGAAGAAATCGTTGAATTTCCCCGATAATCATTGGAACAGCATACGTCGAAAATTTTACATCATAAGATAAATCAAACTTATCAACAGATTTCATGAGTCCGATACAACCAATTTGGAACAAATCCTCAAGCTCTACTCCACGAGAAGCAAACCGTTGAACAATGGACCAAACGAGCCGGGTGTTGCCTTCAATCATTTGCTTTCTCGCGTCAATATCACCAGCTTGCGCTTGAGCAATGAGCTCACGCATTTCCTCCTGTGTCAACAAAACATTGGACGGCTGTTCGATTGTCCTCATCCCCCTTACTTCTATCAAATACGCTTAACGTATTCGCGTCCAAAATTATGAAATTTGTGGCATTTTTACAGAGAGAAATTTTTTAGAGAACGTCACCACTGTCCCTACACCTGGCTCAGATTCAACTTGTAAGTTGTCTGCAAAGCTTTCCATAATTGTAAAGCCCATTCCAGAACGCTCCATTTCAGCCTTTGACGTGTACAATGGCTCCATTGCCTTTTTCAAATCAGGAATGCCTTTTCCTTCATCTTTAACAGCGACCGAAATGATATCGCCTTCGCGCACAGCCCGTACCGTAACAATTCCTTTGCCATCTTCGTCATAGCCGTGAATGATTGCATTCGAAACTGCCTCTGATACAATCGTTTTGAATTCGGAAAGTTCATCAATGGTTGGATCAAGTTGAGACACAAAACTTGTTACAGCCATCCTCGCTAAACTTTCATTTTCACTTACAGCTAAGAATGAAAGCGTCATTTCGTTATCCATTCACAATCCCCCTTGCATGCATTATTGCGTCTTTTTCTTTTCCATCCATCATTAACGATGACATTCCTGAAAATTGAAAGATTTTCTTCATCGTATTTGATGGATTTAATATAATAGTTTGTCCATTTACTGCACGCAGTTCTCTCATACGTCCTAGAATTAAACCTACTCCAGAACTATCCATAAAGTTTAATTTCTCTAAATTCCAAATAATCGTTTTGAGACTTCCTTGTAAAATGGTTCTAGAAATTTGATCGCGGATTTTTTCTGTTGCATGGTGATCTAGCTCGCCGTATAAACGAATCACTGCGATTGTATCCAAGTGCATATTAATTTCATAATTCATGTATGGTATTCGCCTCCTCTTACAATTGGCTATTCCACATCGCACTCTATTTTCCTTTCTGTCTGACAATAGTAGAAAAAATTCGTTAAAAGTAGTGTGAATACGACATTTTAATCTCTTCTACTTGTTAATTATTGACTGTCAAAACTCCAGGTTTTTCTATTTTGTTTTTGCCCGAAGTTTCAAATGTAAATGGACAATAGAAAAAAACATTACCATCATTTAGTATGGTTAAATAGGTCAAATTTTAATCAAAATAAAAAAACTATCTTTCAAAATGATTTCCCATTTCGAAAGATAGTTATTGTCATTTATATAAATTTTGATTAACTTATTTTTTGAGACGACAATTCTGTACATTCTCGGAATGCAAAATGTTTACAACCAATACAAGCATTTCGATTTAAACTACCAATTGCTCGATTAATTGCATCCCCAGTACGGTCATAAAAATTATTCTCGCCAATCTTTTTAGTTAATCCATTTTGGTCTAAAACTTTTTTCAACTCAGGATTTACTCCTGTTACAAGGAGAGTTCCACCTTTACTCTTAAAATCTCTAACAATATTACGGAAATATTCTTCCCCCGTCGTATCCATAAACGGAACTTTCCCCATACGTAGGATTAACACATTCGGTTGATAATTGATGCTAGAAAGAATTCTTTGCTCAAAGGTTTGTGCAGCTCCGAAGAATAATGGTCCTTCAATTGTATAAATACTTACTTGTGGACAGTCATGTTTTGGATTTACAACATGAGGGAGAACTTTTCCATTACGATCCTCGTGATCTGGAAGCACTTTTGTTACTACTAGCATTTCACTCATTCGTTTTGCAAATAAAACAACCGCAAGCAATAAACCAACGACAACGGCATTTGTCAAACTAGTAAATATAGTAAGTAAAAATGTGATTGCTAGAACGAGAGAATCACCTGATTTTAATTTTATAATATGTGCGAAATGTTTTCGTTCACTCATATTCCAAGCGACAATCATTAAAACTGGAGCCAAACTCGCAAGTGGAATATGAACAGCAAATGGTGCAAAGACTAACAAAGTTAAAAGAACTACTAGTCCATGAATTACACCAGACATTGGGGAAACCGCACCAGATTTAATGTTTGTTGCAGTTCGTGCAATTGCACCAGTTGCTGGAATCCCACCAAATAAAGGTGTCACAATATTTGCAACCCCTTGTCCAATTAACTCCTTATTACTATTATGTTTACTATTTGTCATTCCATCTGCAACTACTGCGGATAAAAGGGACTCAATTCCCCCTAGCATCGCAATAACAAAAGCAGGTCCAAGTAATACATAGATTTTTTCTAAAGTGATTTCAGGAATTTGGAATTCTGGTAGTGTACTTGGTATTGCACCATAGGTTGAACCAATTGTTGCAACTTCACCACTAAAAAATATAGCAGCAAATATAGAAGAAACAACAATACCTACGAGCGCACCAGGAACTTTAGGTAAGATTTTAGGTGTTAACAATTGTACAGTTAAACAGATCAGTGCAATGATCACACTATAGAAACTAATCGTGTTGAAATGTGTCGCAATTTCACGTAAATTATCGATGAAATATTCATGTGATTCCATACCCGTTAGTCCGAAGAAGTTTCCAATTTGCCCTGTAAAGATAATTACTGCAATTCCCGCTGTAAAACCTATTGTTACTGGTCTAGGAATATATTTAATAAGTGCTCCTAGTTTAAAGATCCCCATAAGGACTAGCATGACACCAGCCATTAACCCAGCTATTAATAGATTCTCATAACCGTAGGCAATAACTATCCCTAGTAAAATAGGAACAAATGCGCCAGTTGGTCCACCAATTTGATACTTAGACCCGCCAAGTAAGGAAATTAATATACCCGCAATAATAGCTGTGTAAATTCCGTATTCTGGCTTTACACCTGACGCTATGGCAAAAGACATGGCAAGTGGGATTGCTACAATACCAACAATCGTTCCGGATAGCAAATCCTTCTTAAATAAATTAAATGAATACCCTTCAAATCTCCCCGACCAAAATTTATCCATTTTATCCCTTCTTTTAATAATATTTCGTTTTCTCTCTTTTACGTTACGGTTTTACTCGTAAACGCTGAAATTCTGAAATTAACCTTATTCTAGCATATTTTCCCAAAAATAACATAAAAAGTTAGTCGCATATAATAATTGTTATACGCTACTAACTTCAAAAGTCGTCTTAATCGATCCATAAAGGGAGAGAATCTGTAGGCGATATTCATTTAAGTTATAGCTATTCCCACTTGACCTGAGTGTGATTTATACCTTAATTTTAACACTATCCCTGTTATATAACAATAGTCCCAGTAATATATTTTTATAGAGTCATATTGGAAGGTTATTATTAAACTAATAATATTGATACCTATCCTTTCCACTTTTAGGAAGTTGGAAAGAAAATGCGTCCAAGATGGCTCCACAACAGAAAGGAGGTTATCCAATGTGCATTAGATAACCTCCCTACTATTTACTCTGTAATTACCTTTTTAATCAACTCTGGTGCTTCAACCTTTTCCGCAGAAATAACTATATGCGTATAAAGTTTTTGAATGACATTTTCAATATCGAGTTGATTTGTATGAATCGTTACGAGTGTGTCTCCGATTGCAACAGTATCGCCTACTTTTTTCTGTAGGACAAGACCTACCGACAAATCGATGGTAGATTCTTTCGTTGCTCGGCCTGCACCTAGTAACATTGCAGCAATTCCAATGTCGTCTGCTTCCATTTTTTGAATGTACCCTGTTTCTTTTGCAGCTACATCAATTGTGTATTTCGCTTGAGGTAGTTTCGTTGGATCATCCACTACAGATGGATCGCCACCTTGAGCAGCAACAAACTTCTTAAACACTTCAAGAGCTTCACCATTTTGAATAACCTTTTCAAGCATTGTTCTAGCTTCTTCGATTGTTTTTGCTTTTCCACCTAAAACAACCATTTGGGCACCAAGTGTGTAGCATAGCTCTTCTAAATCTTTTGGACCCTCACCCTTTAATGTATCAATTGCTTCTTTAACTTCCAATGCATTACCAATAGCGTATCCTAATGGTTGGCTCATATCAGAAATAATCGCCATCGTTTTACGGCCAACATTGTTACCGATTTTCACCATGGCATGGGCAAGAGCTTCTGATTCTTCAAGCGTTTTCATAAATGCCCCGTCACCAGTTTTAACATCAAGGACAATCGCATCTGCACCAGCAGCAATTTTCTTAGACATAATAGAACTTGCGATTAACGGAATGCTTGGAACTGTTCCAGTCACATCACGAAGAGCATATAACTTTTTATCAGCTGGCGTTAAGTTCCCACTTTGACCTATTACCGCCATTTTCATTTCATTCACTTGTTTTGCAAATTGGTCACTAGATAGCTCTACATGAAAACCTTCAATTGCTTCAAGTTTATCAATTGTTCCACCAGTATGACCAAGTCCACGACCACTCATTTTCGCAACTGGAACACCACATGCAGCTACCATTGCAGCAAGTGATAATGTCGTTGTATCTCCTACACCGCCTGTAGAGTGTTTATCTACTTTAATGCCTTCAATTTTAGATAAGTCAATTTGATCACCTGATTCAACCATAGCCATTGTTAAATCAGCTCTTTCCCTTTCCGACATGTCACGGAAATAAATCGCCATCATTAATGCACTTACTTGATAATCAGGAATTTCACCTTTTGTATAACCTTGAACAAAAAAGCGAATTTCTTCTGTCGTTAGTTCTTCACCGTTTCGCTTTTTTTCAATAATATCTACCATTCTCATTTTGAGTGGCCTCCTTACTCGCTTCAGTTTATAAAGATAGTTTTATCTTCAACTTCATTATTTTAGATCTGACAAGAAACTCGTGCCAAAAGGAGGTGCAGAAACGTTAAAGTTCTCCGCAATCGTTGCTGCGATATCAGCGAATGTATTACGAAGCGGAAGTTCTTTTCCTTCTGTAAATCTTGGTGAGTACACAAGTAATGGTACATACTCACGTGTATGGTCAGTTCCTGGGAATGTTGGATCATTACCATGGTCTGCTGTAATAATTAATAAATCATCAGAATCTAATTCAGTTAACACTTCTGGTAAACGACGATCAAATTCTTCTAACGCTTTACCATATCCAATTGGATCACGACGATGACCATAATTTGCATCAAAATCTACCAAGTTTAAAAAGCTTATACCATGGAAATCACGTTTTGCAACTTCCACTAAACGATCCATTCCGTCTGTATTATTTTTCGTACGAATGGCTTCTGTTACCCCTTCATTATTGTAAATGTCAGAAATTTTACCAATAGCGATGACGTCACGTCCTGCATCTTTTAATTCATTCATCGTTGTACGACCGAATGGTTTTAAAGCATAGTCATGTCTATTAGAAGTTCGTGTGAAGTTGCCTGGAGCTCCGATAAATGGTCTAGCAATAACTCGACCTACTAAAAATTCAGGCTGTAACGTAATTTCACGTGCAATTTCACAAATTTTGTAAAGCTCATCTAATGGAACAATTTCTTCATGAGCAGCAATTTGTAATACAGGATCGGCAGATGTATAAACAATAATTGCTCCAGTTTCCATATGTTCTTTACCTAATTCATCAATAATTGCCGTACCACTAGCCGGTTTGTTTCCAATTACTTTTCGACCTGTTTTATCTTCTAATTGTCGGATAAGTTCAAGTGGAAAACCTTCAGGGTAAACTTTAAACGGTTTATCAATATTCAACCCCATAATTTCCCAATGACCTGTCATTGTATCTTTACCAACTGAAGCTTCTTGCATTTTTCCGTAAAAGGCTTTTGGTGTGTCGACTTTATTTATTCCTTTAATTTCACGAATATTTGATAGCCCTAACATTTCCATATTAGGCATTGTTAGTCCATTCATTTCCTCTGCAATATGTCCTAACGTATCAGACCCTTCATCTCCAAAATCACGAGCATCCGGTGCCTCTCCAATACCTACTGAATCCATAACAACTAAGTGTATTTTTTTAAAAGGGTTCATTCTGTTTCCTCCTATGATGTTTACTTTACTTTGAAGTCGATAATCTTTGACTTGAAATAGAAAAACCGGTAATTCTCTTAAGAGCATTAGTAAAGCGCAAGAATAAGTATATAAAATTATGCTCTTGGATGGAATTGTTTGTATACTTCCGATAGTCGCGTTTTACTAATATGTGTATAAATCTGTGTTGTTGAAATATCTGCATGACCTAACATTTCTTGAACTGCACGTAAATCTGCACCATTTTCAATTAAATGTGTTGCAAAGCTATGTCTTAAAGTATGGGGTGTAATTTCCTTTTTTATATTCGCTTTTTCCGCATGTGCTTTTAAAAGTTTCCAACAACCTTGTCTTGTTAAGCGTTTCCCTCTTTGATTAATAAAAAACGCATCTGTTTTCGGATATTTTCCTTGCAGCTGATCTCGTGCCGTTTGCAAATAAAGTTCACACGCTTTTAGTGCACTTTTGCCAAGAGGAACAATACGCTCTTTTCCTCCCTTACCGAATACACGAACAAATCCCATCGTAATATGGACATCATTTACGTCTAAACCTATACATTCACTAATACGCATTCCTGAGGCATAAAGCAATTCTAACATCGCAACATCACGAACACCCTGTGGTTTACTTCGATCTGGTGTAGCAATTAAAGCATCTACTTCCTCTATTGTTAGTACTCTAGGAAGCTTCTGATCGATTTGTGGCATATCTAAATGTATGGTAGGATCAGAATCCGTAACCTTTTCTCGCAATAAAAACTGGTGAAATGATCGAATTGCCGATATATGCCGCGCAATAGACCTTGCTGAAATCCCTTTTGTTCTTAGGTCATCTAGATGAAGCAGAATATTCGAACGCATAACCTCTGATAAATTTTCAATCCCTTGTACTTTATGTAAATGTTCGATATAACTTTCTAAATCTCTTCGATAAGAGGCTAAAGTATTATCGGAAAGTTGTCTTTCCACTCGTAGAAAGTGAATATAATCTAACAATGCATCTACTGAACGTTTCACAGTTATCACCTAACCTTCTTCTTACATTTATCATAGTTTTTTTCTGGCAGGTGTACAAGATTTATCCTTCAAAGATGTTCATTAACAGTAAAAAACTAACACAAAAATGAAAAGACGGCCAACATTTGACCGTCTACTAATAATTATTTAATTAATACTTTTTTTAAATAGCCTCCGCCATAGAAACTAGCAAAGGATATGATAAAGGCAAAAATTAACGTACTAACAAATTCAAATCCTAAAGTTATAGAGTTTTTGTCAAAAATATAATCAATACCAATCGTAATACTAAAGCCATTTACAATGGAAAATTGGATTACTGTAAATAGCACGCCAAAAATCGCAACGTCTTTTATGTTTAATTGATGCAATTGATACGTAAAGTATCCTACTACTGCTATGATGATAATAGAAATTAAAAATAGGAATAACATATTATGGAATAAAATATCCGTTCCGAACATATCTATCATCTCTTTATTTCCACGGCCATTAAACAGCGCACGATAAGAATATGTTTCATAACCATTACCTACCTGGAATTGCCCAAGAATGGACATAAGCCAAGTAGCAATACTTGTATACATTGCCATAATAAAATGCGGGATGTCCGGTCCATATCTCATAAAATCTTCCATTATAAATACTAGTGAATAGAGATAATTAATCACTAATCCAACGAAAGTTGCCACAAATGCTGAAAAAGCATAGATTACAATTTTCGATTGTGGAATTGCATTTGTAAAAACTGACTTCCCAAAATAAGAAACCATTGCAGCACTTCCAAAGACTAACGTAGAAAGAATAATAGAAGTTAGGAAAATATCAATAAAAGATGCCGATAAATTAATTTTTAAAGATGCTGCTGTAAAGTATGCATCAACAGTTTTACTAAATGAAACACGTGCAAAAATTGAAAAGATGACCATAACAATCGTGTATCCTAATACGGAATAAACAATCCCCTTATAAATTGGCCAATTATTTTTTATTGCCATTCGGCCGTACACGATTCCGCCAATCATTAACGCAATAATTGGGATCAGTAATAGTCCGGTAAATAAATTTTTCAGGGAAACTTTTATCCCTTCTTGTTCGCCCATGGCTCCTACTGTCATATTAAAATCTAAATCTGCGTTATGAATTAACGCCATCATCATTGGGTAGGACGTAAAGTTTGGTACATCTACATTTACTCCAAATTCGTCGGAAATCATCTCTTCAAGCACTTCCGGTTTAAGCAATGCAGCAAAAACGATTGTTTCTTCATCGTAATAACCAATTTCATCGCTTAATGATGAAAGTGCTGATGATTTAATCCAAAATGCGCCAAGGATCATGATGATCATCGATAGTAAAATCGGAACCAAAATTAGTTTATTCCGTTTAATATAATTAAAGCTCTCAGCGGAACTGGTTTTTATTTTTTCAGTATTAATATTTATCTTTGATGGTATTTTGATCGTTGAAATGGTATCCTCAACAATTCGATTGAATGAGTTTTTCTTTGTACTTTTCGCTAGGTAAGATTGTCCGCAATTGACACAATAAGAATTTCCTAATTCATTTCTTTTACCACAATTCGCACAAAACTCATTTGTATTATAGGTGTATGAATTGGCATTACTTGAATCTATTAAGTTTGAAGTATTTGGACAATAAACAAAATAACTGGGATGTTGTTGCCCACAATAATTACACTGCATTATTTCCCCTCCTGTTTCACACCACAGCAAGGACAATACATGTGCTGTTCCTCTATTAGCTGTTCACAAGTATTACAAATAACTTGTACCCCATTAAAATCTTTAAAATTCGCATTTAATGTTCCGCAATTCCCACAAAATTTCGCACTTTCTTCTATTGAATGTTGACAATTTGTACAATGAAGTTGATTGGCAGATAATTTCGAGATTGCATTTTGAGTTTGATAGATGATCACATCTCTATGTATAATTTCATTCGATAAATCATTTAATATAGATAGATTCGCATCATTATTTCTTAGTTGAACATGCGTCAATTCACCTAATTTAATGACTAGATCCATTCTTTGTTCTTTTGCAGTTGTAAGTTGCTGCTTTAGTTCTCTTATATCAAGACTTCTTTGTTCAGTCATTTCTACCATTAAAATATCCTCCGATTTTATTTTTCTATATTAATTCTAATGGTTCATCTATGATTCTAGCAACCTAATATCAGGGATTAATTTTTTCCAAATAACATGGTACTATAGTTTTAGTTTACTAATTGGAAAAAGGAGTTAAAAATGAGAACATGTACAAATTGCGGTCATGAATCGACGGAAAATGAAAAGTTTTGTATTAACTGTGGAGAGCTACTGCCAGAACTCGGTGAAAATTTACTAGATCCCTCTACAGATCAAGAAGTAGTTTCAAACTCTTCGTTAAACAGTAATGACCAACCAAACGTTGATCCTAGTGATCAAAACAATTCGTATCAACAACAAGAGACTCAACCAACACATTATAACGAGCAATATCAACCACAACAAATATGTAGTAACTGCGGAAGGGTTCCTATCAAACCTAGTAATTTCTGTTTAGAATGTGGAACGCCATTACAAGAAATCCCACAAAGTCATAATCAATTTGCTGGCTACGGCCCTGTAAATGACGAACTACAACAAAAACGTTCGCAAAATGAACCACCACAGAAAGAGAAAAAACCGTTAAGTCGTGGCAAAAAAATCGGTATTATTTCTGCCATTGTATTAATTGGGCTTATTATTGGGACGCATTTCGTTTTACAAAGTATGTTTGATCCAAAAGGGCAGGTTGATCAGATTACGAAGCATTTTGAAGAAAAAAATGAAAAAGAATTTATGGATTCCTTCATCTTCCCTGAAAATACATATGTAGATGCAAAAAGTTTTTATCAATTTGTTGATGATAATGAATGGATTTTAGATGACCTAGAAGATGCCGTAATAGAAGGAAAAACATCTGTTAAAAATTCAGACGGTAGAAAAATTATTAAGGTAACTTCAGAACCGTTCCTACTACTTTATAAAAAAATGGCTTTTGAAATAGTTCCGGTTGAAGTAATAGCTAATAATTACAACCCTGACTATCAAATGGAGCTAAAAATTGGTGGACACGACAAAGTAAAACTAAATGATGAAGAAGTGAAAGTGGGATTATTTGCCCCTGGAAACTATAAATATACCCTTCACTATAAAGATGAGTATTTTGAGGATGAATTAACAGAAGAAATCTATTTAGAAGGTGATGAATATAATTTAACCTTCGATCTAAGTGATCAATTAGTTTATTTAACTTCTGATATTGAGGAAGCAACGATTTACATTAATGGTAAAAGCACGGGCAAAACTGCAAGTGAAATCGAATTAATCGCGGCACCACTGGATGGTTCTGTAGAAATTTATGCTGAAGCAACGAATGGTAATGGTGAAACGATTCAGTCCGATACTTTATATTTATCTGAATATGATACGCATATTTATTTTGCTGAAGTTCAAGAACAGTATGCTATTCAAGATTTCTATGATTATTACAGTTGGGATGCTGAACAATTATTTTATAATTTCAGATGGGATTATGAATACGCCGTAAATTCAGCAGACTTTAGCTATGTTGAGGATTATTTCATCGAGGGTAGTCAACTTAAAAAGGATTATGAAAAATTTGTAGTCGAGCATGAAGATTTGGGCTTCTACTATTATTATTTCATTTCAAATGATGTAGTTGATGTACAGCCACTATCAGCGAATAGTTTAACATTAGATTCACTGGAAACATTTGAGTTTACTTCTGAAGAAGATGGAACATGGTATTACGAACGTGAAAAACGTTATACGCTTGAATACGTTGATGGGATGTTACGAATTGCAAATATTGAAGATATTAAAGAGGTAAATAAAACAAAAATAGGATTATAAGTAGTTAAAAACGATCCTTCTGTAGAATTTATGAAGGATCGTTTTGTTGTTTTCGAGGAAATTCGACAATTAAAAAGTACTGTATTCTTTTTTCAATACAGTACTCTACCAATTTACGATTATTTACCTTTACTTTCAGTACAGCGCCAACAAATTCCGTGGAATGTTAGTCGATGATCTTTAATAATAAAGTTCCATCGTCGTTCTACTACAGCTTCCACATCGTCTAATAAGTCTTCTTGAATTTCATCAACAGATCCACACTCAATACATACTAAGTGATGGTGGAAATGTTTGGCACCTTCTTGTCTCAAATCATAACGGGAAACCCCATCACCAAAGTTAATTTTATCGACAATTTTCAATTCTGTCAGTAACTCTAATGTACGATAAACTGTTGCTAACCCGATTTCTGGTGCTTTATCTTTTACTAGTAAATATACATCTTCAGCGCTTAAATGATCTTCTTCATGTTCTAATAGCACTGCCACTGTCGCTTCTCGCTGTGGCGTCAGTTTATAGCCAGCACTATGTAATTGCTTTTTTATACGATCGATACGGCTTTCCATACGACGCCCTCCTAAACTCATCTCATTATACCAAATGAGTAAAAGTGATTACAAGGGAGGTTTTATTCAAAAATGCTTATATAGTGACGATTTCGTTAAAAGACATATGATATAACGATAACTTCTAGTATACATAACCCTACAAAACCTACTAATAGCATGACAAATAGATTTTGGGCGAAAAAATGCCTCCGATTTGGCCCTACTTTTTTCGATGTATAAACCGAACATAATATGAGTAGTAGTATGCAGTATATTAACTGAAACGGAAACCACCAAAGACTATATACTGCCATTGACTCTTGTTGTGTTAGTAAAAATACCGAACTAAACCCAAAGAATGTTGCTCTAACTGCCACAACAAATTGGGCAACAAAAGGAATGTACGGATGTGTTGCAAAAAGAAGAACTAAAAGAATAGATACTCCTAGAGGAAGAATTGTTTGCCAAAATGATACATTATAAGGGTCAATTACTCTAGCATCGATCAATTCGATTAGTTGGATGGACTTGTCCAAGGCAAACGCCTGAAATATAATTACACCGCTCACAAAACTAATCGCTAAAATAACCGCATATTGTATAAGTATAGTAGAACGAAACATAAGCATTCTCCTTTCGTTGATACATCTTATGCTCGTTCTCTATCAATATGATATTTTAATAGTTTAAATTTTCACCAGAAAAACTAGCACTTTTTGGATTATTTCCTCTTTTTATAAAAGTACCTGGCACCGGAACAATTCTTAAAATTCGAAAGAGTTTGTGTACCAGGTACGCAAACTATTCTGAAAATTTAAAAAGTTTGTGTACCAGGTGCACAAACAATTCGAAATATTCTGAAATTATTTAGATTGTTCGAGTTTTAGCCAAAGGATGGCGAATGCGGTTTTTGCGTCGTAGATTTTTTGTTCTTGAACCATTTTTTCAGCTTCTTCAAGGGTTACTTCCATGAGTGAGACAAACTCGTCTTCATCTAGATCTGCTTTATCTTCAATTGTGAAAAGTTGTTTTGCAGCATAGAGATGAATCACTTCATCTGCAAAGCCTGGTGAAGTAGCAAAAGATTGAATATAGGTAAGTTCATGACACCCATAACCTGTTTCCTCTTCTAATTCTCTTCTAGCTGTCGTTTCAGGTGCCTCCCCTTTTTCTAACTTACCTGCAGGAATTTCAATAATGGATCTTTCAAGAGCTTTTCTATATTGTTCCACCAAAATAATTTTACCGTCATCAGTGATAGGAATAATGGCTACAGCTCCAGGGTGATTTACAATCTCCCTCTTCGACTCGTTGCCATTTGGAAGAATAACATCATCTACTTTTACCGAAATTACTTTCCCTTTAAAAATTGGTTCAGAATGAATCGTTTTTTCTTCAAACTTTTTCATATAAAAGTGCCCTCACTTGTCGTTATGTTTTGTTTCATTGTACCATTATTATGGATAATAATTAGAAATAGAAAAGAGGTTCATGCTGTGAGGAATAGAAAAGTTGGAAATAGTACGATTGAAATTTCAGAACTAAGTTTGGGATGCATGTCCCTCCCAACAAATGTGAATGAAGCAAAACCAGTCATCGAGCTTGCGATTGATCGTGGAATGAATTACTTTGATACTGCGGATTTATACGACAAAGGAAGAAATGAAGAAATCGTCGGAGAATGTTTGAAGGCTTATCGCCATAACATTGTCCTTGCGACAAAAGTTGGCAATGTGTGGAACCCGGACGGAAATGGTTGGCATTGGGATGCGTCACCCGCGCACATCGAGGAAGGTTTGAAAGAAAGTTTGCTTCGTTTGAAAACTGATTACATTGACATTTACCAGCTCCACGGTGGAACAATTGATGATTCATGGCATGAAATTATTTATGCTTTTGAGAAATTGAAAAAAGAAGGATTGATTCGAGAGTACGGAATTTCTTCTATTCGTCCGAATGTTTTTAACCCGTTCTTTAAAAATAGCGCTGCCATTTCGAACATGATGCAATATAGTATTTTAGATCGTCGTGCAGAAGAGTGGTTTGAATCAATTCAAAACTCTGGTGCATCTGTTGTGACACGTGGTTCCATTGCCAAAGGTTTGTTAACAAATGAATGGAAAACACGTAGTGAAAACTCTAATGGATATATGAGTTATTCGAAAGAGGAATTAGTTGAAGTACTACGACGTATTGAAGAGGAATTCGGTGACGTTCATGCAGCTTCATTAGCATTTAATTTAAGTCATCCGGTAATCGCGTCTACTGTTATTGGAGCAAGAAATGAAAAACAGCTCCTCGAAAATCTGTCGTCATATGAAAAAGCACAACAAATTAGCAATATTGAGTCCATAAAAAATTTCGTTAAATTGGACGTTTACGCTGAGCATCGATGAAAAAATATTTAATCCTTTTAGGTGTTGGCTTGGCAATTTTAATCATATTTTCAAATACGACTTATCAACAGCAAACGCTTATTCCATCGTTAAGAACACTTTTAGCGGACAAGCCATTTTACGATTTGTTAAGCCGCATTGAACTGAGATACTGGGATACGACTATTTCCGTTGAAACACGCGGTTATTATCATTTTGTTGAATTTTTAATAAGAAAGAGTTTCCATTTTATCGGTTTTGGTTTGTTAGCTAGCTTATTTTATATCGTATTTAGAAAATTCAAGATGAAGTTAGCAGTAATTTATGCGATTTTAACGACATTTGCTCTTGCTTGCATTGATGAGTATCGACAAACTTTTCTAGCTGGTCGTACAGGAGATTTTCACGATGTAATGATCGATACGGCAGGCGCAATCACTTTTGTGATTTTGTGTAAACTTATGATTATCTTTAGAGAAATAATTAATAATAGAAAAATAAAATCCTATACAAACTGACATTTGATGTCAGTTTTTTTGTTTTGTTCTGACTTGTTAAACTATTTTTATTATTCTTATTTATTACAATATTTACTGTTCTATATAAAAACCATTCTAAAACATACATTGTTTTTCTATTAATTTTAATTCTATACTTCTTCCCCACTCTTGTCAGTTAAGAGAAGAACTGTTACTATTCTTATAAACTTTTAATTGAAAGTTTTTGTTGTAATCTTATAAAAAACTACATATCTTGCAATGAAGGCTATGGGTCAACTATAGCTGGAGCAATTTCTGGAGAGTCCGCATAAGCGGCGCCGAAGGGTTCACAATCTCAGGCAAAAGGACAGGAACAGTTAAGGAAAAATAGTTTACTATTGCTATTATTTTTTTCTCTTTCCCTTTACTTTTAGAGATGGCTCCCGGGCCATCTCTTTTTTGTTTTATAAAAAGGATGTTGGAAATAGATCATGTATTCTATTCCAAGATGAGTCTGAGGTTTTAACTATATATTCTATTATTGGGGGCTTTATGTATGGCACATCAAGAGTTAAAACGCGATTTAAAAAACCGGCATGTTCAATTAATTGCAATTGGCGGAACCATTGGAACTGGGTTATTTCTAGGTTCTGGAGCTGCAATTGAAAAAGCCGGTCCCTCTGTTCTACTCGTCTATTTAATCATTGGAGTTGCAGTGTTTTTTGTAATGCGGGCTTTAGGTGAATTATTATTATCGAACAAAGGCTACCAATCTTTTACTGAATTTGCGTCAGATTATCTTGGGGATTGGGCAGGTTATATAACAGGTTGGACTTATTGGTTCTGCTGGATTATGACAGCTATGGCAGACATAATTGCTGTCGGTGTTTACGCTCGTTACTGGTTTGATATCCCTCAGTGGGTACCAGCTTTAATTTGTTTAGTAATTTTACTAGGGTTAAATTTATTAACTGTAAAACTATTCGGAGAATTAGAGTTTTGGTTTGCGATTATTAAGGTGATCACGATTGTTGCATTAATCATTATCGGGATTGTAATGATCGTTATTGGTTTCCAAACAGATACAGGTTATGTATCGGTATCTAATCTATGGGAACACGGTGGATTCTTCCCTAATGGTGTGGCTGGGTTTTTATTCGCTTTCCAAATGGTTGTGTTCTCATTTGTTGGGGTTGAATTAGTTGGGGTTTCTGCTGCGGAGACGTCAAACCCGGCTAAAAATATCCCTTCTGCGATTAACAAAATCCCTGTTCGTATTTTGTTGTTCTACGTTGGAGCGGTGTTCGTTATTTTATGTATTAATCCTTGGACAGAATTAAATGCAGCAAGTAGTCCATTTGTACAAGTATTTACTTTGGTTGGGATTCCAGTAGCTGCTGGTATTATTAACTTTGTTGTTTTAACGTCAGCAGCCTCTGCTGGGAACAGTGGATTGTTCTCCACAAGTCGTATGATGTTTAACTTAAGTAAACATAACCAAGCACCAAAATCGTTTGGTAAGTTAAATAAAAACCATGTCCCTGGTAACGCACTTTTCACTTCTGCAGTTGTTGTTTCAGTAGGTGCATTATTGAGTTACGCAATACCTGATTCAGCTTTTGGTATCGTGACAACGATCAGTGCAATTTGTTTCATATGGGTTTGGAGTATTATTTTAATTTCGCACATCGTTTATATGAAAAAACGTCCTGATTTACATAGGAAGTCAAAATTCAAAGCACCACTTACGCCATTTATTAACTATGTGGTTTTAGTAATCTTTGTGACGATTTTAGGGATTATGTTTGTTTCTGATGATACGCGCCCAGCGTTATTGCTTACGCCGATTTGGTTTATTTTGTTGTTCTTTATGTATGGGATGCGGAAAACGAGAAGGTAGTATTAGGTCGTCGGGATTAAATCTTTGTATAATAGTAAGGTCACATAGTGCTTTTCTATGTGACCTTTTACTTGTAGTTGTATCCTGTTAGGGCACATAGAGTGGTTCTATGTTACTTTTTAATTGGATATTTATCCTGATGGGGCACATAGGGCCGTTCTATGTAACCATTTACTTGGAGTTCTATCCTGTTTGGACACATAGCGCCTTTCTATGCTACCTTTTACTTGGAGTTTTATCCTAATTGGTAACATAGGGCCGTTCTATGTTACCTTTTACTTAAATTTCTATACTGTTCGGGCACATATCGCTATTATTTGTGACCTTATAAATGAATTTCTATTCTTTTAAGTAAAATAGCGCTCCTATCGACAAAACTCTGTCCGAATTTGTCAATAAGAGCGCCTTTACTTTACTTTTATTATACAATCCACCTAAAACTTCGATCCTTGATCTCCGTACTTTTCAAGTAATTCTTCAAAGCTCATATTTTTTTCACGTTGTTTACGTTCAAAAGCGAGTTGGGCTTGGCGTTCCGCTTCTTTTGCTTCCGCTTCATCCACTAAGCCTTTTTTCGCAAGTTTTAATTTTGTTAAAACATCGCTATTTAGCTGATCTTGTAATGTAAGAGATTCTTGTTTTGTATTCGAATTTTGATTTACATTTTTTTGGTTCATTTTTTTCTTTTTTGCCATGATAAACACCTACTTTTCATAAATATCAGCTACTTTTAGACGAGTCATCGAGAACTTCTTACGGGCTTTTTGCGTAAAATAGTAGTAAGAAGACTGTGCGTAATTTTTCTCGTCTCGTAATGCGATTTTAACAAATTTTCCATTTTATTTCGAGTCGAATTTGATTTAATACCTTATTTACAATCCCGTGCTAAAATAAGTTATTGTTTGTGGTGCATGAAGTCTATTTAAATTATAGGAAATCGAGGTGTTTTTATGAAACGACGGAAAGTTCTTATATTATCAAGTATTTTTACAACCGCGATATCCGCAGCAACCACTGTGTTCGGCATTTTTGTAACGAATAAATTAATGTATATTAAAAAGAAGGACGATCAATTCATCTACGACCGTGAAATAAAAGCACAACGTTTTGATGAAGTTTGGTACAACAAATGTCGAAAAGAAGAAATGCTTATTGATTCTCCAAATGGTTACCAAGTAAAAGGTGTATTTTTACAACCACTGGATACAAAAAATACTGTGATTATTAGTCATGGTGTAACTGAAAATAAATTAAATTCAATGAAATATGCAAGAATGTATGAGCGTCTTGGCTTTAATACATTTGTTTTCGACCACCGAAGACATGGTGAATCAGGTGGAAAAACGACAAGTTATGGCCATTATGAAAAATTTGATTTACAGGCAGTTGTGAATACGGTTCGTTCGATTATTGGCGATGATGCCATTCTAGGAGTTCACGGAGAATCCATGGGGGCTGCAACAACTTTACTATATGCGGGGTCACTTGAGGACAATGCAGATTTTTATATTGCTGATTGTGCGTTTTCAGATTTTTCAAAGCAAGTTACACACGTTATTAAGAAGCAAACTGCTCTCCGTACGAAATTACCTGTTCATTTAGCGAATCTTTTCCTTCGAATCCGCGATGGTTATTCAATATGGGACGTCTCACCTAAAGAAGCTGTGGCAAATATCGAAACACCAGTCCTCTTTGTCCATAGCTTACAAGACGAATTCATCTTACCAGAAATGTCAGAAGAAATGTACGAAGTGAAAAAAGAGCCAAAAATGATAAAGCTCTTTGAAAAAGGTGCCCATGCTCAATCTTTCAATGAGAACCCAGGAGAGTATGAAAAGACGGTAAGAGATTTTTTAGAGCAATATGTTTATAACAAAAATCAACAGTCCACTTCCGAATCTTAATACGATAAACAAAAGGTGCTCCATCTATCCTGGAGCACCTTTAAATTTTCAGAATTGTTCCTGAATTGTGTGTGTACCTGGTACAAGTTCTATTCTGAACATTCAGAATCGTTTGTGTACCTGTCACCCGAACAATTCTGAATTGTTCCTGAGTTGTGTGTGTACCTGGTACACACACAATTAAAAAAAGCAAAATAAAAAACAACAGCTTCCTGTCAAAACTGTTGTTAGGTTGGTTGTTATTTGTCTTGTAATTTGTTCATTTGAGACATCATTTGACGAACTTGCTTTTCTGATGGTTTACGTCCCATTTGAGACATCATTACACGGATCATTTGTTCATTAATTGGTGGGTTTTCTTTTAAATATTTCATCATATATTGACGGGCCATAAAGAAACCTAAGAAAGTGCCCCCTATTAACGCTACTACGATAAGTAAAATTCCTAACCATAAAGGCATATGCTGTGCCAACCTCCTCCACAATAACGCTTGTCTTCGAGAAAAACTCTCCATGAAGGATTATACACTATAACTTCTATCGTTTCTAGCATTTCAAAAGTTTTTTCTAATATTCAACAGGAAAAAGTAATAGTGCTTTAGTACGTAAGGTGCTTAATTGGCTTTAACCAACCGCATTCAGCCTCTTCTTTATTAAAGGCTAGGAATGAATCATTAATTTTGCCAAGCGTTTGGAACAAGTCTAAATCCAGCATGCGTGATCCTTCACAAATTGCTTCTATATAGTATTTACGCAATTTAATTTTTATTTCACCTTTAATTTGATGTTCGATTTTCAATGTATCTTCCGCAAATGTTGAATCTGGAAAACGTTTTTGTAAATGCTCAAAGATTTGCCCTCTTACATTTGACGCCTCTAAAGGTTCACATATAAAACTAAGTTGCTTGCTTACAGAGGACTCTTGTGCTTTGTCTTGCGTTCGGACCATTTCTAATAGCATGCGTTCTCTACCAAATATAAATGATTGATATTCTTTTCTAATATTAAATATTGAATATATTCTCATATTCGTCCTCCTCTCCATATTTGCAATTATACCTAAAACTTTCTGAATATTTTGTCACATACTGTCATCATACCAGTTCTATTTTTGTCAAAAAAGAGTAAATACGCATAAATAGCACTCTACTCCTACCCCACCTCAGCCTCTAGACCTAGTTGAAAATCAATTTCCAGTCCGTTTTAGAAAAAATAGATGAAAGGTAACATTAGGGTATTAGTAAAACTTGGCTGAGCGCCAATCCAATTGGTGATTAGCCTAGTTGCACTTATGCAGATCTAATCTGCTATTCGAAAGGAGCTAAACAAAATGAAAAAACTTTTACTATTAATTGCTGGTGGGATTACGTTTATCATCGCTCTTGCCATGGTCGGTCCAATCATTGGTCTAGCGTTCTCGGCGTTATTAGTCTTCCTAGCAATGCACTTCTATGTGAAAAGTAAGACAACATTTTCAAAAGTCATGTGGATTATTCTTGGGATTGTCGGTATCTTATCAGCCATCTCAAACATTCCAGCAATTATCGGTATTGTTGCAATCGTCATCCTTTATGTACTTTATAAAAAATGGAAAGACGAAGATGTAAAACTGAGTATTCCAACATCAAGTAAAACAGATGACCCATTCACAAACTTTGAAAGAGAATGGTCAAACATAACAAAATAAACCCCGAGGGAGGAATCCCCTCCCTCTACAAATATTCAAATTTAAAGGAGAGAATAAAAATGACAAGTTTATTAACAAGATTTAAATACCAAATTCAAGCGGACTTACACGAATTTTTCGACAAAAAGGAAAACAAAAACCCAATCGCTATGCTTAACCAATACATTCGTGAGGCAGAAAAACAAACAGAACAAACAGGAAAACTACTTCAAAGACAAGTGGAATTAAAAGAAAAATTAGATCGCGAATTAAAAGAAGCAACTGCAATGTTAGAAAAACGTACAGCACAGCTATCATTAGCAACGGAAGCAAATGAAGCAGATTTAATTGCCTTCGCACAACAAGAAGTGGAAGTTTATACAGTACGTCAATCGACAATTCAAACTAGCTTGGAAACTGCAAAAGTTCAAATCTTTGAACTTGAGACTAAATATGAAACGATGAAACATAAAATTAAAGATATGAAAGTTCGCCAATTACAATTGATGGGCAAAGAAAATGTAGTCCGCGCACACCATAAAATGGATCACATTATTGAATCGAAAAACGAGACGAGCTTTGAAGACCTATCTTCTTATATTGACCACTTATCAACGAAAATTGATAATAAATATGAAGTAACGATGCTTGAAACACGTCTAGCACACCTTGAAAAGAATAAAAAATCAAATTCTATATCAAACGACGTAGAAACTATGTAATGGTATAATAGGTAAGAATTAGAGAAAGCAATCTATCGCTTTCTCTCTTCTTACGTTAATCATCAAACTCGATGCAAAGGAGGTACCTAATGATGAACAAATTTACAACCGATCAACTAACTACTGCACTAATTATTTTGCTTTTAATTGTATTCGCTGAGCTTACTGTTTTTAATAATGGCGGTGCCTTCTTACTCATCATTACAGGATTTTTATTTTATTATAGTTTTAAAAAGCGCAATAAAACCATGTTTTGGATTGGTTGCTTTTTCGCCTTTTTAGCGGTTTTAAACGTTTTTACTTTAAGACTATTTGTTATAGCCATTCTTATTTACATGCTTTATAAACAATATAAAAAGCCACAAGATGATATCGTTGTGGATGGAGAAGCATTTGAAAAAGGATCAATACATAAAAATGATTTGATTGGAACAACTTCTACTCCTCTTGAAGCATACAAATGGCAAGATGTTCACATTCAGAGGTTTCTAGGAGATATAACGATTGATACAACCCAAACGATTCTACCTGTAGGTACATCCGTTATTACAATTCGCCAATCTATCGGAAAAGTGACGGTCGTAGTTCCCTATGATATTCCGTTCCGAATACAATACTCAACAATCTTAGGTGAGATAAAACTTCCACAAACACCTTCAAAGCGTTTAATGAATGAAAATATACTCGTTGACGATGGTGAAACTGAGGGTGCGAAACGTAAATTAGTCATCCACGTCGCAACTTGGCTTGGTGATGTGGAGGTGGTCCGCCAATGATTGCATTTATCGTCCGAACTTTTACAATGTTTATGTTACTCAGTACGATGGTGTTTATGTTCTTTTATTTCCTTCTTGGCGAGCCTGTTGAAGAAACCTTTGAACCACTCTGGGAAGTGCGTCATGAGAACGTTCCACTTGTTGCCTATTTCGTTATAGCAATGTTTGTTATTAGTTGTTTTATTAGTATTTGGATGGCGATTGCCTCAAAAACGAGAGAATCCGTTGCCATTCGATATGTGAAACAATTAGTAGACCCAGAATTTTCGCTGGAAAAGAAAAAGAATATTCCAAGATCCTTAAAAAAAGCATTACTTCAAACAAATGAATTAATTGAAACCCAGCGTAAAAGCTTACAAAAGTTAACGAATGAACGCGTCGATTCGAACGATGCCATCATTCAAGAACGAATTGTACAAGAAAGACAACGATTAGCACGGGAATTACATGATTCTGTTTCACAACAATTATTTGCGGCTTCAATGTTATTGTCTGCTCTGACCGAACAGGCACAAGGTGATGAAAAATCTCAAAAAACTTTACAACAAGTTGAGAAAATCGTTCAACAAGCACAGTTAGAAATGAGAGCTTTACTATTACATTTACGTCCAATTGCACTGCGGAATAATACGTTAGCAGAAGGATTGACAGGACTCGTTCTCGAATTAAAGCAGAAAGTAAATTTCGATATAGATTATAAGATTGAAGAAATTGAACTTTCAAAAGCGGAAGAAGATCATTTATTCCGTATAGCACAAGAAGCATTATCAAATACTTTACGCCATTCAAAGGCGACCGAAGTCGAGTTAACGTTAATTGCCCCTGACAATGTGGCAATCTTACGGATTCAGGACAATGGACGTGGGTTTAATGTAGAAGAAGACAATCAAACAACATCTTACGGATTAAAAAACATTGCAGAACGTGCAGTCGAAATCGGATGTATTTATAAAATTGTTTCTGTTCCTGGGGAAGGAACAATTGTTGAAGTGAAGGTACCTCTAAAGATGAGACAGAATACTGATGAACTTTCAGAGGCAGCGGATTTAAATGCTTCCGAAGATAGTTAAATAATCACTTACATGATTGGGGTGACAAAATGATAAATGTATTAATAGCGGATGATCATGAAATGGTTCGCATTGGCGTTTCCGCTTACCTTTCCGCACAAGCTGATATGACTGTTGTCGGAGAAGCAGAAAATGGCAAAGAAGCGGTGGAACTTGCTTTAAAGCTTCGTCCAGATTTAATTTTAATGGATAACGTTATGCCAGTAATGACTGGAGCTGAAGCGACAGCTGAAATTTTAAAACAGTGGCCTGAAGCAAAAATTATGATGGTGACGAGTTTCTTAGATGATGATAAAGTATACCCTGCTTTAGAAGCAGGTGCTGTAAGTTATATATTGAAAACATCCAATGCGAAACAAATTGCCGATGCAATCCGAAAAACGATGAAAGGTGAATCTGTTTTAGAGCCTGAAGTAACGACGAAAATGATGCAAAAAATGCGTTCCAATACAACCGCTGCTTTACACGATCAATTAACTGATCGTGAAACGGAAGTTCTCCTTCTTGTAGCCCAAGGAAAAACCAATCAAGAAATAGCAGATGAATTATTTATTGCACTAAAGACAGTTAAAACACATGTTAGCAATATTTTAGCAAAGCTTGAAGTGCAAGACCGTACACAGGCAGTGGTTTATGCGTTTCATAATGGACTAGTGAAAAATAAATAGTTAAACGACAAAAACGGATGCACATATTTATGCATCCGTTTTTTGGTGGGGTTAAATTTTAAAGTGCCCTACTTCTGTTTGTAGCGTATCCGCTAATTTCGTTAAAGATTGAGAACTTGATGCGATTTCTTCATTTGCTGCTAAATGTTGATCCGTAGCAAAACTCGCCTCATTCGAAAGCGAAGCCACATCTTTTGCGTAGGTTTGTACCTGTACAATACTTCCACTTACGGAAGTTGTAAGTTCCTGGATTTCTTTAATTGCATTTGTCACCGTTTCAGCTTTTGTGATGACATCCTGGACACTATCTTTAATTTTAGTAAATACTTGTAATGATTCCTGTGTCTTAACGATTCCATCATTCACTTTAGAACCACCATTCGTAATTGAATTGGCTGCTTCTTTACTTGCTAATTGAATTTCCTTTACCATTTCATTAATTCGACTTGCAGAATTTTTCGACTGCTCCGCTAGTTTTTTCACTTCATTCGCCACTACGGCAAAGCCCTTTCCATATTCCCCAGCACGCGCCGCCTCAATTGCAGCATTTAATGCGAGTAAATTCGTTTGTTCTGAAATGTCCGTAATTAGTGACGTAATATTGTGGATGACATTTGTTTTACTTTCCATATTTTTTATCATTTCTGTCGTTTCATTAAACGTTTCATGGATTAAATCCATTTGAGTGACCACTTCAGAAACAACTTCCGAACCTTTTTCCACGTATTGATGAACTGATTGAGTTGAATGAATCATCTTTTCATTACTCGTTTCGATTTGATGGACACTTGAATCAAGCATTTTCAATTGTTCTACAGATGTTTCCATTAATTGTACTTGTTGTTCACTCGTTAGTAGCTGTTTTTCAGTTGATGTTGCGACCATTTGTGAGGAAGCAAGTGTTTCTTCTGAGGTAGCCGACAATTGTTCCGCACTTGATGCAAGTTGAACAGAAGAATCACGTACTTTTTGGACGATGTTCCGTAAATCAGTAAGCATTTTATTGTACGTTTGTGCCATTAAACCAATCTCATCGCTATTTTTAATATGAAGTGGTTCGATGGATAAGTTCCCATTGGCGATTTCATCAAGGCCTGATGTTACTTTTCTTATAGGGTTCGTTATGTAGAAGCCCATAACAGTTGCAATTGCTAGACCTAGTATGATGTTAGTAATTGTAATGATTTGTACAATGAAGAATGATCTTAATTGGTGTGATTCAATATCACTTTTAACTTGAGCGATATTTTGACTTTCTAGCTCAATTATTTGATTAATTTGCTCTGTTACAATGTTATTATTATCTTTCATCGTATTTAAAGCCTCGTCTAAATTACGACCACTAGAATGCAGTGAGATTATTTGATCTGCAGATTTATAAAATTTACTAGTAGAAGACTCGAGAGATATTATTAGATCATATATGTTTTTATCTTTCGTTAATGCTTTTAAAGTAGCAATTGCTACAAATCCATTATTCTGTGAATCTTTTATTTCTACAATAGACCTAGGGGTATTTAACACGATATATTCAAATACGGATACTTCTGCTTCATTTTGATAGACTTCAATTTCTTTTGCGAGATTGATCTTTTCCACTTCTATATCAAGTATATTTTGATATCGATTTGAAAGATCATTAATAGTAAACAACGAAACTACACTTATTGTTACTAGTAAAAAAAGTACAAATCCAAAACCGAACCATAGTTTTTTACGAATTGAAAACTTCAATTCCCCCACACCCCTCGCGTAACAGTTATTATAATTTTAGAAATTTTCAGTAAAAATAGCAAGTACATTTGTACTAGAATAATAAAAGACCTACAACAAAAGTTGTAGGCCTTAATTGATAGGGTTATAGTTGAAACTTACGAACTTCCTGTTGAAGTTTTTCAGCAAGGTCCGCTAACGCATTCGCACTTGATGAAATTTCTTGGTTTACTGCTAACTGCTCTTCTGTTGCTGCACTAGAATCGTTAGAATATGCAGCTGCATCTTTTGCTAGTGACTCTACTTGTATAACACTTTCTGTTACTGAGTCTGCAATGGCATGAATTTCCTCAATCGCAGATGAAACAGTTTCTACTTTACCAATTACATCTTCTACACTCGTTTCAATTTCTTTAAACACGTGCAATGATTCATTGGTTTTCGTAATTCCCTCATTCACTTTTGTTCCACCATCAGTAATTGCATGGACAGCAGCGCCACTTGCCTTTTGAATTTGGTTAACCATTTTTTGAATTTCGTCTGCAGAATTTTTCGATTGCTCCGCAAGTTTTCTTACTTCATCGGCTACTACTGCAAATCCCTTTCCAGCTTCACCAGCACGTGCTGCCTCAATTGCAGCGTTTAGAGCTAGTAAGTTTGTTTGTTCCGAAATTGCAGTAATGAGTGAAGTGATGTTTTGAATTTCGTTAGAATGCTTTTCCATTTCAGTCATAATCTCGTTTGTTTCATTAAACGTTTGATGGATCGTTTCCATTTGTTCGACAACCTCTGTAATTACCATTGAACCTTTGGAAACAAGTTTATGAACATTATCAGATGCATTTAGCATTTCTTCATTGCTCAGTGATATTTGGTTCATTCCGTTATTTAACTCACGCATCGAGTCAACCGAAGATGTCATTAACTTAACTTGTCGATCACTTGTTGAAAGTTGCTGTTCTGTGGAACTAGCAACCATTTGTGAAGATGCAAGGCTTTGCTCAGAGCTAGCAGATAATTGTTCTGCACTTGCTGCTAGTTGTGATGAAGAGTCTCTCACTTTATCTACAATGCTCTTTAAATCTGCCAACATCTTATTATAGGTTTCAGCCATAAGGCCCACTTCATCTTTATTTTTAATATGAATCGATTCGGCTAATAAATTCCCATTTGCGATTTGTTCTAATCCATTCGTTACTTTTTTAATAGGATTTGAAATATTTCTACTAATTAGTACCGTAATACCTAATCCTAAAACAATACTTGCAATGATGATGATCACGATAATTGTTAAGATGAAAGATTGATATGTATTAATTTCAGCTTTTGCAATTTCAACATTTTCATGTTGAATTTCAACTAATTGAGTTAAATACGAAACAATATGATCATTATGCGTCTTCAATTGGGCTAATGAACTTGTATACGGCTTCCCCTTTTCCTTCATTTCAATTACTTTATTGTTCGTTTCTAAATAAACTTTAAAATTCGTATTCACTTTTTCTATTAGTTCGTTTGTTTTTGCATCATTTTCAAAACTAGAAAGTTTTTCAAAAGCCGTTGTGGCACTTTGTAGAGATGCTCGAATTTCATTTACAACATCGGCATTACTGAAGGATATATATGCTAATAAATTAGCTTCTGCTTCAACTTGAGACTTTTCAATCTCTGTTGCTAAATTTATTTTTTCAATATTCACATCAACAATGGATTGATATTTTCCTGTTAGAGTATAGAAAGAAAAAACAGTGATTGCTCCAGCAATTAATAGTAATACATTTATTGTACTAAATCCTAACCATAACTTTTTTGCAATTGTTAATTTCATGTAGCGTCCCCGTCCCCGTTAGTAAACTATTCTGATATTTAATAATTAGATATTTTAGTATATTAGGAATATTTTAACACAAAATTTAATTCTTTTGAAAGTTTTTAATACTTTCACAAATAGATATTTATAACTACACTTTAGAACAATGAAAAAGTCGATTTGTCACAAATTTACTTGTGAACAAATCGACTTTAAGTATTAGTATATGAATTTTATAGGGCTTTCACTTTCGCTACTACATTTTCAACTGTGAAACCGTATTTTTCGATTACGATTTCCCCTGGAGCACTTGCACCGAATTGATCAATTGCAAGAACATCGCCTTCGAAACCAACATATTTATGCCAGCCGAAAGATGCACCCATTTCAATCGCTAAACGTTTTGTTACTGCTTTTGGTAATACAGATTCTTTGTATTCAGCAGATTGTTGTTCGAAACGATCCATTGAAGGCATTGAAACTACTGAAGCATCAATTCCATCAGAAAGTAAAGCTTTTTGTGCTTCAACAGCTAATGAAACTTCTGAACCTGTTGCGATTAAAATTGCATCAGGAGTTTCTTTTGTTGCAGGTGATACAACATATGCACCTTTTGCTACGCCATCTTTAGCAAGTTCTGCTGAGTTCGCTAACACTGGTAAGTTTTGACGAGAAAGAACGAGTAATGTTGGCGTTGATTTTGATGAAACTGCTAATTTCCAAGCTTCCGCACTTTCGTTTGCATCCGCAGGGCGAATAACCGATAAGTTTGGCATTGCACGGAATGCAGCTAAATGTTCAACTGGTTCATGTGTAGGGCCGTCTTCCCCTACCGCGATAGAATCATGAGTGAATACGTAAGTTACAGGTAATCCCATTAATGCAGATAAACGAACTGCAGGACGAACATAGTCAGAGAATACGAAGAATGTACCACCGAATACATTTAAACCACCATGTAACGCCATACCGTTAAGTGCTGCACCCATTGCGAATTCACGAACACCGAACCAAATGTTACGGCCTTCTGGAGTTTCAGCGAAGAAGTCGCCGCCACCTTTAATAGTAGTTTTGTTTGAACCAGCAAGATCCGCACTACCGCCAAAAAATGAAGGTACTTTTTTCGCTAACGCGTTAATTACGTCACCTGATGAAGAACGTGTCGCAACTGATTTTCCTGCTTCATAAACAGGAACTTCTGCATCGAAATCAGCAGGTAGTTCATTATCCATAGCTTTTACGAATTGCTCTGCTAACTCAGGGTATTCTGCTTTGTAGCTTTCGAACTTTGCATTCCACTCAGCTTCAGGTTTTGCACCTTGTTGTTCAGCTGCCGCATTAAAAGTATCATATACTTCTTGTGGAATTTGGAATGGCTCATGTCCCCATCCGTATGCAGTTTTAGTTAATGTAACTTCATCTGTACCAAGTGGAGCTCCGTGTGCATCAGCTTTACCTGATTTGTTTGGTGAACCAAAGCCAATGACTGTTTTAATTTCGATTAATGTAGGTTTGTCATTTGATTGTTTTGCTTTTTCAATAGCTGAGTTAATTTCGTTGATGTCAGTACCATCTGCCACATGTAGATAGTTCCAACCGTAAGATTCAAAACGTTTTTGAACATTTTCTGAGAATGATTTTGCTAAATCACCGTCTAATGAAATGTCATTTGAATCATAAAGAACGATTAGTTTTTCTAATTTTAAGTGACCCGCAAGAGAAATGGCTTCTGCTGCAACACCTTCCATTAAATCACCGTCACCACATAATGCATATGTGTAATGGTCTACAATTTCATGACCTGGTTTGTTGTAAGTTGCAGCTAAATGGCGTTCAGCCATTGCCATACCAACAGACATGGCAATCCCTTGTCCAAGTGGTCCAGTTGTTGCTTCTACACCAACTGTATGACCATACTCAGGATGACCTGGCGTTTTTGACCCCCACTGACGGAAGTTTTTAATTTCTTCCATATCAAGGCCATATCCACCTAAATGAAGAAGGCTATATAATAACATCGACCCGTGTCCAGCTGATAGTACAAAACGATCACGATTGTACCATTTTGGATTTTGAGGGTTATGTTTTAATTGTTTCGTCCATAAAGTGTATGCCATTGGTGCGGCACCCATAGGTAACCCAGGGTGTCCTGAATTTGCTTTTTCAATTGCATCAATTGATAAAGTTCGGATTGCATTAATTGCTTGTAGATCCGCATTTACTGTCATTGGTAGACTTCCTTTCTCGTGTCTTTTTCTTCTTATTCAGTTTAGACAAAATTGTCTAATAAAACAATCCTATCTAATGACAATTTCGGAAATATGACATACATTTTACAAATGTGTTATATCATTCTAGTTAATTTAACGGTTTATTACGCTTTAATTGTTTTACTTTTTCAGGGGTAACATCATTCCCGGCAGCATCCATGATTTTAACATTCGTAATCGTATCACGGAATGAATTACGGAATGAATCTAGATATTCTTTACGAAGAGCTGTTTGTTCTTTTGCCTCAGCTTCTGTTAGAGTGCCTTGTTTTTTCTTTTTTGATAATTCGTTAATACGTGCAATTTTTTCCTTTGATAACATGATTGTTCCAACCTTTCTAAATACCAATACTTAAAAGGTAAGGAAAAAAGAGTTGAGATGCAAGTAAAAGTGCTTAAAAAAGTAAAGGCAATTGCTTAGGAGGATAGCGATTAATAGCAATGATTCTCCTTCGTAAATAAAGTTTAAAAATAAAAAGCACCCTGTTGCAGGAGTGCTGATCTAAGGTTATCCAAATGATGCATTCACATAGTGCAACTGTTTCACTATAACGCCATCGGTAATGTTGTACCCATTTTTTTCATAAAAATCGTATAGTTCTTGTTGAGTTATTCCGTCCTGGGCAATAAAATCACCAGAGACTTTTTGTATATTCAAGGATTTCAAATCTTCTTCAATTAATTTTAATGCAGTTGATCCATAACCTAATTTTCTGTTTTCGCTATAGATATAGATGTAATCAAATGTAAAAGTATTACCTTCTATTTTCCCATCCGCGTATCCTATCTTTTTATCTCCATTAATAAAATCATAATTTATGTAATTCAATTCAGACACTTTATTTAATTTTAGAATAACAATCGCCCCCCATATTACTATAATATTGGAGATGATAATTTTGGCAATAGAAATAATTCATAAATAGATATTTTACTAGAGGGTTGCTATTATATTTTGATCCGTAAGTAAGTTTAAAAAAAATGAAAAAGACTTGAGATGTAAGTTTTTAGCCCTCAAGTCTTTCAGTATATTCTTGGTATCTTCGATGTACTGTGGCTTTACTAACTTGGAAGCCGAGACCTCGTAAAGTGGAGGCAATTTCATTAAACGTGAGACCTTTGTTTCGTAAGTTGACGATTTCTTCTATTGGAACGTCAATCCGTTCTCTTCCCTCATGATTTCCACGGTCTTTTAAGTTTAGTTGTGGCTTATAACCATTTTCAACCGCACGACGCATACCACGACGGATTTTTGCATTGTGAATTTTTCGTTGATACTCTTCTACGATTGCTAAGATTTCTAGCAACATTGTATCCATTTCGTTTAATGCAATGGGACCTTTATCACTTAATGAGTAGATGGTAGTTTCATATTTTTGAAGCAAATGGATCACCGCCATCCGAGCATGTCCACGGCCTAAACGTGTTTCATCTTGTATAAACAAAGCTTGTACATTGTTTTCTTTAATGAAGTCCATCATTTCAAGAAGACCTTCACGATCTACTTCATATCCACTATGTTGGTCTTGGAATGTAGCTATTACATGATAACCCATCTGTTGTGCATATTTTTGAAGTTCTTCCTGTTGACGAGCCAGGGATGTTTCTTGTGAGTTTTTTTCAGTACTTACTCTTGCGTATATTACTGCGTTTTGTGTTTTCTTCATCATTGATTATATGTCGCTACCTTTACTTCGGATTCCTCTATCTCTACATCTTGTGCAATTATAACAGCATCCGCTGATAAAGGAATTGTTAACGCTCGTCCAGCTACAATAACTTCCCCGTCTAAGTTGTTTTCAATTTGAACTGTTTTAATCCATTCATGTGTTGGCATGTTGCCTCGATATTTTTCCGCTAATGACCATAAGTTATCACCGTGTTGTACTTCAATTTGTTTATATGTTGTCTCACCATTATCTGTAATTAATACGTATCCTGCAATAAATAAAAATGCTGTTAATAGAACTTTCACATAACTATTTTTTTGTAACCAATTCATTTCAATTACCTCTTTCCGAATGTTTGTTCGTATGTATAATTTTACTATAAAATCGAACATACGTTTTGTCAATAGTTTTATTCGAACTTATGTTTGCATTTTCCAATTCCTGTTGCTATACTATATGTAACTAGTATTGATAGATATTCATTCCAGAGGTGAGATAGATTGAAAAAAGTTTCTAAGAGGCAGGAAGATATATTAGCCTTCATAAAAGAAGAAGTTCGTACAAAAGGATATCCGCCATCTGTTCGTGAAATTGGTGAAGCAGTTGGCCTTGCTTCAAGTTCTACTGTGCACGGACATTTAGCTCGATTAGAAAGTAAAGGGTTAATTCGCCGAGATCCTACGAAACCTCGTGCGATAGAGATTTTAGATATGGAAGAAGAGGTTCCTGTTCCAAAGCAAAATGTTGTAAATGTACCCTTAATCGGTAAGGTTACGGCAGGTCTTCCAATAACAGCGATTGAAAACGTTGAAGATTATTTCCCTCTACCAGATTCTTATGGCACTAGCGAGGACCAATTGTTTATGTTAGAAGTTATGGGAGAATCGATGATTGAAGCCGGCATTTTAGATGGAGATTATGTGATCGTAAAGAAAACGTCAACAGCTAATAACGGGGAAATTGTCGTAGCAATGACGGAAGAAGATGAAGCAACTGTAAAACGCTTCTATAAGGAAAAAACACATTTCCGTTTACAACCAGAAAACTCATCAATGGATCCTATCTATGTAAACCAAGTAACGATCTTAGGTAAAGTCGTTGGGTTGTACCGTCGTATTCATTAAAATTAACATAATAGAATTATATGGAAAGTCGGTTTGGGAACAGAGGTGTTTCTGAGTCGGCTTTTTTGGTTTGGGAAAGTGATTGGATGGACTGAAAAAGTTACATGATGTTGAGGATTTGGGGTTAGAGTTTTAGACACGATTGAGTGGTTCTAAGAAGAATGCTAGTTTCTAGACATGATTTTGCGATTCTATGAGATAATGTCTAATTAATGCAAGTTTCTGGACAAGATTTTGCGATTCTATGAAATAATGTCTAATTAATGCATGTTTCTGGACAAGATTTTGTGATTCTATGAAATAATGTCTAATTAATGCAAGTTTCTGGACAAGATTTTGTGATTCTATAAGATAGTGTCTAATTAATGTAAGTTTCTGGACAAGATTTTGCGATTCCCTGAAATAATGTCTAATTAATGCAAGTTTCTGGACAAGATTTTGCGATTCTATGAAATAATGTCTAATAAACGCAAGTTTCTAGACAAGATTTTACGGTTCTATGAAATAATTTCTAATTAATGCAAGTTTCTGGACAAGATTTTGCGATTCTATGAAATAATGTCTAATAAACGCAAGTTTCTAGACAAGATTTTACGGTTCTATGAAATATTGTCTAATTAATGCAAGTTTCTGGACAAGATTTTGCGATACTCCGATAAAGTATCTTGTAAATGCGGTTTTCTGGACAGAATTTTTCAGTTTTCCAAAAAAGTGTCTCGTTAAGAGTTCCCCTCTTCCACTTCCTCCTAACAAAAAAAGCCACCGAGTTTCCCCAGTGACTGTTCACACACTTATTTACTTCCCACTTCTACTTTCTTACTAGCTTCAATAAATGCCGCAAACAACTTTTTAGAATCTTCATCTCCACCCATTCCCATTTCCTCTGGATGCCACTGTACACTTAAGCAAAACGGATAGTCCTTAATCTCTACGGCTTCAATTATGCCATCATTCGCTTTCCCTGTTACCTTCACACCTGGAGCCACATCTTTGATGGCTTGATGATGGAATGAGTTCACGACGATTTTGTCTTTTCCTAATAATTTATAGAGTAAACTATTTTCACTCACAGAGATAAAGTGCGTTCCTTCATGTCTTGGAGCGGTTTGACTATGTAAGTAAATGTCTTTCCTTTGTGAATATATATCTTGGTAAATCGTCCCACCTAATGCCACATTCAGCACTTGATGTCCGCGACAAATTGCAAAGATTGGAATCCCCTGCTTAATAGCCGCCTTAGCTAAAGCCAACTCCATACGGTCGCGATCACTGTTAACAGGACCTAATTTCTGATGCGGCTCTTCCCCAAATATATGTGGATGTATATCCCCACCGCCTGATAGAACAAGACCATCAAACATTTGAACAAGCTGCTCTGCGTCTTCCTCCACCCATAGTGGAATCCCTACTGGTAAGCCCCCTGCTTCAATAATCGATTTCGTATATCGCCAATTAATAAAACTCGTATCATTTTCAACACTTAAAGTTAATCCAATAACCGGTTTCAAACGAACACCCCCAAAGTAAAAATCATAATATATCAAATTATATTTCATACTATTTTAAATTGCTAGAATTATTTTAATAATGACGAAACAGTACAAAATAAAAAGCCTAACGACAATTCGTTAAGCTCGATAACTCTTATAAAATATTTATGTACCAATCAATAATTCGATCCCCATAAAAGTAAACAATGATCGCAGCTAAAGCAATTGAAGGTCCGAATGGAATTGGCTGCTTTCGATCTTGTCCGCGAACCTTTAAAATAACAATTCCAACGATCATACCAATTACTGACGCAAAGAATAATGTCACCAATGTACCAATCGTTCCAAGGGCAAGACCGATAAGGAAGAATAACTTAATGTCTCCCCCACCCATTCCACCTTTAGATAATAACGCCACTAAAAATAGAACAGTGAACCCTACAACAGGCCCAAGCAAACTATCCCACCACGGATCTGATGGGGCAATTATTCGACCCAATGCAAGTAATGGTAAAAAGAACAATAATACTTTGTCTGGGATAATCATATAAGCAATATCTGAAACTACGATAATTGCAAGCAATGAAATAAATAACAACGCAACGATTAATTCTGGTGTAAAACCTAATTGCCAGTAAGCAAAGGCAAATAAAATCCCGGTCAAAATTTCTGTGACCATATAAATAGGAGAAACCTTTTGCCCACAATAGCGACATTTTCCTTTAAGGAAGATATACGAAAAAATCGGGATCAGGTCAAGAGCCGATAAGCGGTGCATACAATTCGTGCAATGCGATGACGGATATGAAATTGACATTTTCAGAGGAACTCGCAATCCAACTACGTTGAAGAACGATCCAAAAACCATCCCAAATAAAAACGCAAATATCGTATACACTACTTCCACAAAATCCAACTCCTAACCTAACTCTACAAAAAATTTATTTTTGTCCTTCATAATAGAAAGTCGTTACTTGAATCATTGCAGTAACATTATTTAAAGCTTCTTCATCAAATTCTGCTTCTTCACCAGGAAGTGAGTAGCTAATCGCATCTACATGCATAATACGTTCTAAACTTTCAAGTTCATCTATGAATTGTAACAGTTTATTGTAATCTGGTGATAACACTTCAAGATTAAAAGTGATTAACTTCAATTCGGGTGGTAAAGTACCGCCTAAACTAGCAAGAGGTGATTCATTAACAGTTTCCTTACTTACGTTCGGGTCTTCTGTAGTCGTTTCTCCATCTTCATTTGGAATATGGATTCCAATATTAGCATCCTCTGCAGAAGAATCATAGTCACTAAAATTCATAGACATCACGATAGAATCTGTTACATATTGGATTTCCTCAATATTTAACAACAACTTATCAATTTCTCGAGATTGAGGCACTTTTTTACCAAGAGCAAATAAGTTCTCAGATGCATTAGCTGTTATTGTACCTTTTTCTTTTATCGAAGTCTCTAAAGTTGAAACTTCATTTTCCAAACTTGAAACAGATCGATTTAAAGAATCTACTTCCGATTGTTTTGGCAACACTAAATAATAATATACAGCAAAGAGTAATGCTACCACTAGCAATACAAGCAAAATCACTTGAGTATTTTTACTACTAGAAAGCTTCATTATCGAACACCTCCCGTAGCTAAATAAACAGAATCAATAAACAAGGTCATATTCGCAGTATGTCTAGGAATGACATTAAAGGTTGTCAAATCCCCTTCTTCAGCAATAAGAGATTCTAAATCGTATTGTGAGATATCATTGACTAAAACATCGACGAAATAGTCACTATTGTTTAAGCGAGTCACATATTTAGAAACTTCGCTTAATGTTTCAAAGTCTACCGAAATATTAATTTCTTCAACACCAAAATAGTATTCTCTTAAATATGCATTATTTGGTTGCAAGCCTTCAATCTCATTAATTAACGGTAGTACAGGATAAGAAATTAAATCAATATAATCAACCAATTCCTCAATTGAGCCTTGGTTCGCGTTAGAATTCAATTCTTCTAACTTAGCGAACAACTGATCCCGTTCTTGTTGTAATGATGACTCTGCTGCTTTTAAAGAAGTAATAGAGTTCGTTGCACCAATATATTGCCATACAAAAAAAGCTAGTGCTAAAATGGCAACACCTCCAAGTATCCAATATAGCAAGGTGGGTGCAGTCTGTTCTTTTTCTAATTTCGGTATAAGGTTTATATCAGGAATCATTCGTTAAACCACCTTTAATGCAAGACCTAACAGGCTGGCATGTTTTGCTCTGAAACCAGGGAAATGGTGTTCGATTAACCCACTATTCACAATCCTAATAGGTAATGGTAAATTCTCTTGTAAAACGGTTTGAATTTGTGCTAAAAATGGATTATCTCCCATAACGACAATTTCGTCTACGGATTTTTCCCCTTTATGTAATGAAAACTTAAAGAAATTCATAATACGATCCAGTTCTAAAACCTGGTCTGCTAATAGCATTCGGTAATCTTCATTTTCACCCGTGTAAGAGAAATCAACTTCCGATTCTGAAATATTAGTAGCTTTCCATAAGGATAAATCCGTTTCTATTGGCTGATAGCGTAGAAAATCGACATGCCCATTGGAATAAATACAAATGGATAATTCATTAATTAACCAATTTGCAATTAAATAGGTCTTGTCGGATTGTAACAATTGCATATGATCAAGTAGTCGTAAATTACATAGGGCACGGATATCTGCAGCATCAGGTTTTAAATCGATATCTAAAAGTAGATTCTTAATTTTATGTACTTCCTCAGGAGCGGCTGCAAACATCATCGCCTGACCATCGCCTTCAATAGGATCATAGACATCGATTAACGGTTCTTGGAATGGCAAGTGAATTGATTGGCCAAGCTCCATTTCAACATATTCTTTTAATTTTGTAGACTCCACATCACTTGGATGTGGAAATGATTTTAAAAGAATCGTTGGATCAGGCACAAAGAATCGAGCACTTTGCTTTTTCCCACCAAGTTTAGGTAAGTTCAATTTTAATAAATTAAAAAGCTCCATCTCATCTTTAACAGTAGCTTCATCAACAATTCCCTTTGGAAGCTCCATTTCAAAAATAGTCGCTTGCTCCAATGACGAGCCCTTCATCACAAGCGCGCGAAGAACGTAATCATTGATTTCTATGGAGACGTGTGATTGTTTGTTTTTTGGTTTGAACATGTGGGTGGGCTCCTTAATGAAATTATATTAGAATTTGAATACATTTAATTGCCTAATGAGACAACTAACAATTTAAATTTGTTAGTTGTCTTTTAGAGAATTAAGGTATAAAAGTTAATTTATTGAAAATTTAGCTTTCGTCAGATGGCTTAGAAATAACCACTATCCCCTCTTCAGGGTCAGGACTTTCAACATTGATTTCTGCTACTGTTGCACTTGTAAATGTAAGTGTATATCCATCTTTTGCAAGAGAACCTGAAATTTCACCCGTTTTAGTAACCTCAATATCAGTTGGAGTGCTTGATAACTGTACATATTCTGTCCCAGTAGCTGAATCTCCACCTAATGTGAAAGCATCAGTTTTTCCATCGGTATAGTAAATTTGTGCCGCATTAATAATAGTTACTGCGTCTGATTTTAATGCTTTAATTCTAGAATTCTCTATTATGTTTCCAATAGCAGGCACAGCAATTGCTGCAACAATCGCTAATATAACTATAACAGCTAATAATTCAATCAAAGTTAAACCTTTTTCATTGTTAAGACGTTTGTTTAAAAGTTGTTTTAAAAACTTTTTCATTTGAAATCCTCCCAGATTAATATTTTTAAATTTGTTTTGTTTTTGCACGGACGTCTGTTGCACTTTCTCCACCTCCTTGCAAAACGTCCTTAAAGATTCTATTAGATTTGTTCATATAGACTAAACATAGGCATCATAATTGCTGCGACGATAAATCCAACAATCACAGCTAAAATAAGAATCATCAATGGTTCAATTAACGACTTTAATGTATCCACTGCTCGATCAACTTCAGCTTCATAGAAATCAGCAATTTTCTCTAGCATGTAATCGAGTGAACCTGTAGATTCCCCAATTGCCGTCATTGAAGTTACGAGTGGCGGAAATAACCAGCTTTGTTTTAATGGTTCTGTTAGTGAGCTCCCTTTTTCAAGGCTTGTCCGAGCCTCTAAAACTACTTTCCCCACAACTGGATTTCCTACTACTCTCTCAGATATTGTCAAAGCATTTAAAATAGGTACTGCGCTACTAAATAATGAAGATAGTGTTCTCATTAATCTAGCAATCACAGACTTTTGTAGTAGAGGACCAAAAACAGGCACTCTTAAAACAGCGTAGTGAACCCAATAATTAAATTCTTTGTTACCTTTATAAAGAATCCGGAAGACAACGATTGCAATTAGTGTAAATCCTATAACTAACCACCAAAACTGTTGCAACCATTCACTTACTCCCACAGTAAACACAGTAATCCAAGGCAACTCCGCATCCATCTCTTCAAACGTTGAAACGAAAGTCGGCACGATGAAAATCAATAAGAAAAATACAACGATAATCGTTATTACAAGCAACACCGCTGGATAAGTTAAGGTTGATTGTATTTTTTTCTTTAAGTTATATTGTTTCTCAAAGGTATTGGCTAATCTTTCCAAAGTATCATCAATGTTCCCTGTCGCTTCCCCCGAACGCATCATATTCGTAAATAAAGCAGGGAAAACCTTAGGATGCTTTACAGTTGCTTCAGAAAATGGAATCCCCGATCGGATATCCTCTTCTACTTGTTGTAACGCTTTTTTCAAAGGCTTACTTTTTGATTGTTGCGCTAAAATGTTTGTTGACTCAACAATGGAAACTCCGGCACGTATTAACGTAGCGAATTGGCGACAGTAAATAACGAAATCTTGGTTTTTTACTTTGTTTTCACCTAGATTGATTTCCATATGCAGCAAGCTTTTGGATTCATTTATTTCCCGAGGGTTAATTCCGCGCTCCCTTAACTTTGCAATAGCAGCATTTTTATTCGCAGCATCAATCGTTCCTTTGGAAGGGGCACCAGTTTTTGTTCGACCGACGTATTTATAAACCGTCAAATGTACTCACCTGCGTTCAAGTACGGTTTTGCATCTTCCAAAGCAACTTTCCCTCTAGAAACAAGTTCCTGTAAAGATGTTTGTAAAGTATGCATACCTAGGGCTCTACTCGTTTGCATGACACTTGGAATTTGATGAACTTTTTCATTTCGAATTAAATTCGTCACCGAAGGAACAGCAACCATTATTTCCGTTGCAGCAATTCGTGACTCTATATCTCTTCTAGCAAACAGTCGTTGAGAAATAATCCCCTGTATAACGTTCGCTAATTGAATACGAACTTGTCCTTGTTGATGCGGTGGGAACACGTCAATAATACGATCAATCGTCGTCGGTGCACTCGATGTATGAAGTGTCGCAAAAACTAAGTGCCCAGTTTCAGCTGCAGTTATTGCCGTCGAAATAGTCTCTAAGTCTCGCATCTCACCTACTAGAATTACATCCGGATCTTGTCGTAAAGATGCACGTAAGCCACTCGCGAAATCTTGTGTATCAATTCCGATTTCACGTTGGTTAATAACCGATTTTTTATGATGGTGCAAATACTCAATCGGGTCTTCTAACGTAATAATGTGTTTTGATTTTGTTTCATTTATATAATTCAGCATTGCTGCAAGCGTCGTTGATTTCCCTGAACCGGTTGGCCCTGTTACTAAAATGAGCCCTTGTGGTTTATCCGCCAAATCATATAAGACCTTTGGCATTCCTAAAGTTTCAATCGTTGGAATCTTTGATGGAATTAAACGAAACGCAATCGCTCCAGCATTCCTTTGGTGATAAGCGTTCACACGGAAACGACATAAATCTGCTAATGAATAATTAAAATCCGTTTCCCCTTTTACTTCATATTCCTCTGTCTTATGGTGCGGTAAAATCTCATTCACCATTTCACTCACATCATCTGGTTCCACGGTGGCTTGTCCATATTGTTGCAGACGACCATTAATACGATAAACGGGCGGAATTCCTACAGTAATATGAAGGTCAGAAGCATTTTCCTCATACGCTTTTTGAAGTAATGCTGATATTGAAAATTTACTCATGATTTCACTTCCTAATCAAAGGTTGCTACACGTAAAACTTCTTCTGTTGTCGTGACGCCGTCTAGTACTTTTTGAAGTCCATCTTGTAATAAAGAAGGATATCCTTGTTGTTTCATATAGTCGCGAATCTCAGATATACTTCCGCGTTGTAAAATCAGATCTTTTATTTCACGGTCAACAGGTAATATCTCATGAATTGCAAGTCGACCTCTATATCCTGTATGACTACAAGCTGGACAACCAAGGCCACGGTGAACCGTTTCAACCTTGAAACCAGCTTCTGCGAAGATTTCTTTCTCACGTTCTGTTGCCGGAGACGGTCTACCACAGTCTCGACAAACTCGTCTTACTAAACGTTGCGCCATTACACCATTTAAAGAAGAAGAAATTAAGAATGGCTCCACGCCCATATCTTTTAATCTTGAAATGGATTCAACAGCACTGTTCGTATGTAACGTACTTAATACTAAGTGTCCCGTTAATGAAGCACGTACTGCAATTTCTGCTGTTTCTAAATCTCGAATTTCCCCGATCATCACAATGTCTGGGTCTTGACGTAATATCGATCTCAAACCAGCAGCAAATGTGAGTCCAACTTCTTCTTTCACTTGAATTTGGTTAATGCCTTCAAGTTGATATTCCACCGGGTCTTCTACAGTGATAATATTAACGCCCTCTTCGTTTAAATTATTGAGAGCTGCGTACAGTGTTGAAGATTTACCAGAACCTGTTGGACCTGTAATTAATACAATTCCATTTGGTCTAGAAATCATCTTACGGAACAGTTCTTCATTTCTTTTTGTAAATCCAACTTTTGAAATATCGTTTAATGCATTACTTAAGTCAAGAATACGCATTACGATTTTCTCACCATAAACAGTTGGTAAAGTAGATAAACGAATATCAACTGGTTTGAAGTTAACAGTTGATTTAATACGGCCATCTTGAGGTATACGGTTTTCCGTAATGTTTAAATTCCCCATAATTTTTATACGGGCCGTAATCATACTTTGCATATGTTTTGGTAGAGAACGTTCAGTTTTTAAAATTCCGTCCACACGGTATCGAACACGAAAATCTGTTTCTTGTGGGTCAAAGTGAATATCACTCGCCCTTTGAGCTACACCATTTGCAATAATCTGATTCACCAAGCGTACGATAGGTGAGTCTTCGTCAGTAATTTCTGGTTGTGTTTCTGTTGGTGTTACACCTAAATCTGAAAGCGCAGCTTCCATTGATTCTTGCAAATCGTAATATTTTGTAATTGTTCGATATAAATCATCTTTTGCAGCAATACTTGTCTCAATTTGACAACCCGTTGCCATTCGAACTTCTTCAATAGCGAAATAGTCCATTGGGTCTGCCATAGCGATAAATAATTTATTTTTATCGCGTCTTATTGGCATGATTTTCGTACGTTTTGCCAATTCGGCTGGAACTAATTGCAGTAATTCCGGATCAATTGCGTATTGATTTAGATTTATATGAGGAATTCCCAATTGGAACTCAAGTACTTCAATCAGTTGTTGTTCAGTGATAAAGTTTTCTCGAATGAGGAAATCCCCTAGTTTTTCATCATAACTTTTATTTTTTAAAGCATAATCTAACTGTTCGTTTGAGATTACCCCTGCTTCTGTAAGCAAGTCCCCAAGTCGTTTACGTATTGTCCCACGCATCACTATCTCTCCTTTCTATGGAGTATAAATCAAATACGCCTTGGCGTATTTGCGCCCAGATTTTATCGAGCTTAGGCCAACAGGATGTTGGTCACTTAGACGTTGCCACAGGAAGTGGCGCTCTTAGTCTAAGTTCATTTATTAAACCTTTAAAAATTTGTGGCATCCGCCAGAGGCTATAACTTCATTCTATCGAATGTAAATAAGAATAATAATCTCGAAGCAATTATGACACAATGTATAAAAGTGGAATACCTTTGCTGAATGAAGTTATATTACCACCTTTGTCGTATTCAGGTGCTGACTCTACATCGTAATTATCGTTTGGCACTTCAATATCAGGTAAACCGTCCCCGTCCATATCAATTTCTAAGTTTGGATCAGTCGTATTTGTTGGATCTGAGTTAGTACCAGTTTGTTCTGGTGATTTAGAAGATTTTAAAACAATCTGATTCACCGGTGGATAGTAATCACGACTAACCAGTTGTTCTTCTGTTCGACCATTACCAGAAATCGTTCGGGACACAAGCACTCGATACCCCTCACTACCCTCTTGAATTACCTGTTCATATCCAATTGGTAGATCTTTTGAATAACGATAAACGATTCGAGGTGAAAGAATCTCTTTATCTACCGAAACATAAACTTCCGTCTCTTTTTTACTAGAGGTAATTTCTACTTTCAGTGAATTGTTTTCAACAGTTGCATGGATTTTTCCAACTGTATCTGTATTGTTTCGGAACTTTAAGTCTTCATTTAAGTGGATATTAATTGCAACTTCTTTCCCTAGTTCAAGGTTCGTTGGAATCACATTCCCCTGATGGCGTTCAGTAATTTCAAATTCAGTTTGTAAAATTGCGTCATATAATAAGGAAGAGACAAAGTTAATCGCATCACTATTAGCTTTTGTTGCGCTTTCGTTAACTGTGTTGATGAATGAAAACTCCTCACCTGGATTCACCATTGTTCCATCTAAGAGAGTTACTAGGTTATCTAGTCCAAAGGCATTAGTAGGAATTTCTCTAATTGATAACGCAATACGTTCATTGTTATAAATGTCTAAATTACTAACCGTTGCCTCAATTTCGTGACCCATTAAAAAGGAAGCTTGTGACATTACTTGATTGTAGGTTTCATCTGTCTCCCAAGTTGCAACTGCTGAGATTTCGCTTTGAATATCCCCACGATCCGCAACCTTTAATGGTATATGTACCACTCGCTCTGATTCCCAAAAAGCATACCAAGATTTATCTGTTAGAGTTCGATATTCAGCAATTGTGGCAGGAATGTCAAATTCAAGTTTTGAAGGGTCTACCAGGAGTTCCACTCCCCCGCCACTTACTATTAAATCTTCAGAAATCCACTCATTAACAGCTTCATTTAATACTTTTTCAATTTCTTTTGAATCTAATCCATTCACATTAACACCTGCGATGGAAGACCCATTACTTTTGTCATCTGCAAAAACGGTTGTTAAATTACTCACTGAGAACACTAAGTAAATTAGTAGAATACATAAAATTGCAAGAGTGAACCTATTATACTGAATTTTCAAAAACATCACTCCAATTTCTATATATAAAGCTCTATATCTATTATATAATTTATTAAAAATAATAGTGTTTAAACGACTTATATAATACTAATGTATCATTAAGCATAGAATACACAAAAAAGAAAACAAAGTATATGATTTTATTACTAAGTTGGATGAAAATTTTTAAGGTTATTTTTATATGAAAAGTGACCTTTTTATCAATATAAATAATTAGATTATCAGAGTATTCTTAAGTAATTGTATTAAAACTATGTATTTCACGTAAAAATGGAATTATATTAGTTATTACTAATTACTCAAACCTTTTACTTCTATAATTTGTAATTTAATCCTCAATATAAAAATATTAAATTTCAAATAAAATGTATAGCCTATTTTTACTAATTTCATAAACTATACAAATTTAATATAATATTAACTGTGACTTTTATAGCATGCTTAGTTTGAATGATTTATAATTACATATAATTCAATTTTTAGTAGTACATAAAAACTAGAATATAATAGTAGGTGAACGAATGTGAACCACGTAAAAAATAAGAAATACTTAAATGAATCAGGTATTACGCTTATTGAAGTTATTGCTTCATTATTAATACTAACAATTATCTTAATTTCATTTATGAACTTCTTTCCAATTATGGGGAAATCCAATAATCAAACCGGCGAGAAGCAACAAGCAATAAATTTAGCACGTTCAGAGTTAATATACTGGCAAAATATAATCAATAAAAAGTTTATGAACAACCCGACACTAGGATCCGATGATATAGTTCAAAAGGATGAGAATTCTATTAAAATATTAACTAGTAGTACAAATTCAATGAATACAATGTCTAATGAATTCGATGTAGAAATAATAATAAATACTGTATCAGATTTAAATATTAACCATATCAAAATTGAACCTGGAATGAGTCAATTACCAAAAGAAGCGCATTTAATTCAAATAAATATTTATAAACAAAATTCTATAGAAAACGGTTCTATTGTAAGTGGTTCTATGCCTTTAAGTACTAATTACGGATATGTATTTTTTTAGAGGGTGATTTGAGTGATTATTAAAAATCAAAATGGGGTTAGCCTTGTTGAAATATTGGCTACTTTTATATTAGTTTCTATTGTTGGTTTACTAGCTTGGAATATTTTTTTTCAGGGAACAAATTATTCAAAAAATGCAATGACAAAAAATCAAATGTATCAGGAAGCAAATGTTATTATATCTACATTAACAAAGATTCATCAAAAAAACCAAGAATACACTATTTCTTCAAGTGATTGTACAATTGAAGTTTTAAACTCTGGACATAATAAGATATTTGAAACAAAAAATAGTCAAATGTGCTATACAATTCCAACAACCACTGTAATTAAAAGTCACACTAATATCAGGTTACCACTTTCAATATCTGATAATAGTACCAAAAATAATACAATAGAAGTAAATATTCAGTTACACAGATTGAAAAATGGGGGTTAATTATATGAAAAAAATTCTTTCAAATAATCATGGATACTCTCTTTTCATAGTCGTACTATGTATTGCAGTTTTCTCTATTCTTGCTTTATCTTTCACAGTGCAAACTGCTAATAGTAAGAAACAGAATGATGTGGTGCAAGATAATTTTCAATCTGCTGCTTTAGCTGAAATGGGTAGCCAGTATTATATGACCGCTATCGAAAATGAATTCTTTGTAATGTCAGAAAAAGCACAAAGAGCTCAGAGTAATTATATAAATCCATTTCTCCCAGATAAAATTACCGAAGAAATAATCATGAAAGCAAGAGAAATTGGTATTAATGAAGCATATCAATATTTAACAGGAATAACAAAACCAACTGGTATTCCTCGCGAAAAAATAATAAGTAATTTGATTTCTAAACCAAAGTTCTTAATAGACAATGTAATCATATCTCCCTTACAAAACGATATAGTTACAATAACATTCGATAGCATTGGAATGGAAAATGGGAATACGAAAAATATTGAAACAATTATTACTGGAAAAGTAGAAATAGATTTCTCTAAAATGATATTATATCAACCAGGTGAAGAAAATTATGCTGTTCCACCTTTAATTCTTGACCCTGATCCAGATGATAAATTGTTATACGAATGTAGCTACGATGATTTAGTCGATAAAAGTAATGGTGATAAAGGTTACGTAGATGGTAAAATTAAATGTAATTCGGATAAAACAATTTTTAAAATAATAGGTGATATTTATTATGATAAGTTAAAAAGTAATATCAATTTATTATATGTTACTAAAAACTTAGTTGATTATAATGGTAATTCTAGTTATGACAATATGAAAATTCATGTAAAAAAAGATGCAACGATAGGAAACTTTAACGGATCCCAGAATATAACTTTGGAGGTTTTGGGAGAGGCAACGATTAAAAATTATAATAAGTCTACTGGTAAAATATGCGCAAAAAGTTACGGTGAAATTGGAAGTGGAAATGCAAACGGTACAGATGTAAGTTTTTACGACAGAAATAATAAGGCTTGTGAGGGGGATTCAAATAATCCGGGAGTAATTCCACAGTGGAAGTGGGGACTGCCAATTATTAGTAAAGAAGAATATAGATATAACTAGAAATTCATAGAATTAATAAATATGAATTGAGATGGATTTTATTGAGATTGTACACATATTGTGTGCAATCTCTTTTTTCAATTCTTTCGTTTTATACAGCCTAACCCCCCTGTTCATCTTATGTGATGTTAATATTTCCCCCTCACTAGTAATGGTCGCTCTACTATTTCCACCCCCTAACTGATTTCCCTTTTTCGTCACAGTATTTGTAAGCGTTTTAGTGTAAATTATAAGTATTAAGAGGTGCAAGATACTAACTTTATAAAGTAGGTGCATTCAATGAGACCTTTTATGCAAAACGCTCGCAATGAAAAAGGCGGTTCTTCCGTTAAGATTATCGCGTATGTTCTGATTTTCCTTTTATTGCTTGGTGGCGGTTTAGGGGTTTATTATCAATATTTCAATAAAGCTGAATTCACACAAGAAGAAAAGGACGCAGCTTCAGCAATAGCACAAAATGAGTTTAATGAGCTTTCTACCATTTCTCCTGAATATAGTTTGAGTCAACAACAAGAGGCACTTTTAAGTTTAGGATACGAGGAAAATAAAAAGGATCAGGCTACTACGATCTACGAGAAGAAAGTAAATAATGAATCGGATTTTTACATATTATTAAGCGTACAACCTCACGAGACTGAAGATCATTTAACACGCGTATTAATTCAAATATTTGATAAAGAACACCGCGCTGAGATTACGCAACTTACAAATATACTTACATGGCAAAAATAGAAAAAAGCATTGGGGAAGTAAATTCTCCCAATGCTTTTAAAATTGTCAGAATTGTTTCTGAATTGTGTGTGTACCTGGTACCCTTTTAGTACATCTTCATATACTGCTCACGTTCCCAAGGGTGTACGTGGGAGCGGAACATTTCGAATTCGATTTCTTTTGCTTCCATGAAGTTTTCGTAAATGTGGCCACCAAGCGCTTCTTTTACGACTTCATCTTGCTCAAGTAAACGAAGTGCGTCGTCTAATGAAGGTGGTAAATTGTCGATACCATTAGCTTTACGCTCAGCTTCAGTCATTACGTAAATGTTACGGTTAACTGGAGCTGGTGGAACTAATCCTTGACGAATTCCTTCTAATCCTGCTTCTAAAATAACTGCCATCGCTAAGTATGGGTTTGCTGATGGATCAACAGAACGTACTTCAATACGTGTTGATGCACCACGAGCAGACGGTACGCGGATTAAAGGTGAACGGTTTTGAGCTGACCATGCAACGTAGCACGGCGCTTCGTAACCAGGAACTAAACGTTTGTATGAGTTTACTGTTGGGTTTGTAATCGCCGTAAATCCTTGTACGTGATTTAACACACCCGCCATAAATTGCATTGCTGTGTCAGAAAGACCGATTTCTGTGTTAGGATCGAAGAATGCATTTTCACTTCCACGGAATAAAGAAACGTTAAAGTGCATACCTGAACCTGCCTCACCAAATAATGGTTTTGGCATGAACGTTGCATGTAAACCGTGTTTACGTGCAATCGTTTTTACTACTAATTTAAATGTTTGTATATTATCACATGCAGTAATAGCGTCTGCATATTTAAAGTCGATTTCATGTTGTCCTGGTGCTACTTCGTGGTGTGATGCTTCGATTTCAAAGCCCATTTCTTCAAGCTCTAAAACGATATCACGACGGCAGTTTTCACCAAGATCTGTCGGTGCTAAGTCGAAATAACCACCATGGTCATTTACTTCTAATGTTGGCTCGCCTTTTTCATCTAACTTAAATAAGAAGAATTCTGGCTCTGGCCCTAAGTTAAAGCTTGTAAATCCAAGCTCTTCCATTTTCTTTAAAATACGTTTTAAATTCGAACGAGGGTCCCCTGCAAACGGTTGACCATCAGTATTTGCAATATCACAGATTAAACGTGCCACTCTACCTTTTTCATGAGTCCAAGGGAAAATAACGAAAGTATCAAGATCTGGATGTAAATACATGTCAGATTCTTCAATACGTACGAAACCTTCAATGGATGATCCGTCAAACATCATTTTGTTGTCTAATGCTTTGTCTAATTGGCTAACTGGAATTTCAACGTTTTTAATTGTACCGAGAATATCCGTAAATTGAAGACGGATATATCGTACATTTTCATCTTTTACGATTTGTTTAATGTCTTCTTTTGTGTATTTACCCACAGATTGCACTCTCCTAAATTCTCTTGCTTCTCTAGATTAGATTTTTATTGATAGAAACGTGACATATCCCCGTGTCTTAAGGATGGTTTTTGTGATCGCTGCGCTAATTTCATTTCTTCACGTAAAATTTGACGAAGTTCACTATTAGAAATTTCTTCATTCGCTTGAGCTTTTAACATGCTAGAATTTTTCTTCATATCGAAGACTTTTTTAATTCCAGCCATGTTTACCCCTTGTTCAAGCATATCTTTAATTTCAAGTAAAGTATCAACGTCATTTAAGGAAAACATACGTCGATTTCCTTCTGTACGGTGCGGTTGAATTAGCTCGTGTTCTTCGTAATAGCGAATTTGTCTTGCTGTTAATTCTGTTAATTGCATCACCGTACCAATCGGTAAAAGCGGCATTGAACGGCGCAGTTCACTAGATCTTTTGCTTTCACTACTCACTACATCCACCTCCCCTTTAAAATAAATATACGCTTCGGTAGCTTCGTTGTCAATTACATGTTAGGAAAACTGACATGAGTAATTTATTTTATTCTAAATAAAAAACTACAGATCCGCTAAAATTTACGGATAATCTGTAGTTTATGTGGTGTATATTAAAAAATTTACGATATTCATTTAGCCCTCATCGCCTCACAACCGCAATTATATTTGCCAGTAGATTAAAGAAACTCAAATATAAATATACAGCGACGCCAATAACTTCAACATCTCTTACATAATTGGAACAGATAATTGTAAATTCATAAACCGTGTAAATAGCGGTTAAGAGAACGAACATTGCAGCCAGAAAAAGTAAAAATGTATTTTCTACCGGAAAGAACATAAATACAATTGAGAAGACAAAAATAACGACAAGCGCCGTAAAAATGATGCTCCCGGTTTCCGTAACATCTCCAGGAATTTTCAAACCAGCTACTGTAAGTAAAATAAAAATAATTGCAGTACTAATAAAAACTGTGATTAACAAATCTTCTCCCAGAAAATCAACTAGGAACAGGTATATCCAAAGATACATAATGCCGGTTAAAAATGGAATGATATACAAAATCGGATCCGGTAGCTTGATGTGTTTAATAAAGCAAGAAACGACAATCAATACAAAGCACACTAAGGACAACGGGGTCACGATTGAAGATGGTAACCACGTCCCAAACAGCACACCAATGAGCGTTAACCCCCACATCACCGCGTAATGTTGCAAAATCGTATTAACGTTTCTGTTGCGTCCAGCGTAAACCATATTCAACCCCAATCTTCTCTTTATTACTTACTATATTTCAAAAGTTTGGGGGATATTAGTAAAATTTACCGAACAATGTAGTTGTGAGATTATCAATTACATTACGGATGTGACATTTTAAATAAATCGTTTAAGATCGGGATATTTAATACATCTTCGGGATTAAATCGAAAAACACTCCCCAGTAACGGAGGAGTGTTCCAATTTCATTTATCTATACCAACTTCTGCACCGCACTGCAGATCGCGTACTTCACGTGCTCATACGTTAACCCACCTTGGATAAACGCTGTATACGGTGGTCTAATTGGGCCATCCGCTGTTAACTCAATACTTGAACCTTGTATGAACGTTCCCGCTGCCATGATTACGTCATCTTCGTAGCCCGGCATATATGCAGGGATTGGCGCGTAGTGGGCATTTATTGGCGAAGCTGCTTGGATTTCTTGACAGAATGCGACCATTTGTTCAGCAGTTTGAAAAGAAACTGATTGAATTAAATCCGTACGAACATCTGTATAGTGTGGCGAAGTCGTCATTCCAACCTCTTCTAACATAGCTGAGGTGAAAATTGCACCTTTCAAGCTTTGCGCTACGACGTGTGGCGCAAGGAAGAAGCCTTGGTAGAAATCTGCCAATGTGTTCAATGAAGCACCAGCTTCTGCACCAATTCCTGGCGAAGTCATGCGGTATGCGCACTTCTCCACTAAATCTGCTCGCCCTGCAATGTAGCCACCTATTTTCGCTAAGCCGCCACCAGGGTTTTTAATTAAGGAACCGGCCATTAAATCTGCCCCAACTTCCGTTGGTTCTTGCCCCTCAACAAACTCCCCGTAACAGTTATCAACAAAAATGACAACATCCGATTTGAGTTCTCTGATTTTCTCGCACATTTCTCGGATCTGTTCAATGGTAAATGATGGTCGAGTAGCGTAACCTTTTGAACGTTGAATTGCAACCATTTTTGTATTTTCGTTAATTGCCTCGCAAACGCCATCCCAATCAATGTCACGATTGTCGATTAAGTCAACATGAGAGTAACCAATTCCAAAATCCTTTAGTGAACCCGTATCCTTCTCCCCGCCATCAACGATCGATTGCAATGTGTCGTAAGGTTTTCCTGTTATGTATACAAGCTCATCCCCAGGGCGAAGAACGCCGAAAAGACTTAAAGTAATTGCATGTGTTCCCGAAATAATTTGCGCGCGCACGATGGCTGCCTCTGCCCCGAATGTTTGCGCATAAACTCGCTCTAAATTATCTCGACCTTCATCGTCGTAGCCGTAACCACTTGATGGGTGGAGATGATAATCGCTCACTTGATTGTCTTTAAATGCTGTTAAAACTTTTTGCTGATTAAAGAAAGCCGTTTGGTCGACCTTTTCGTGGTAAGGACGAACTTTCTCTTCTATTTTTTTCGCTAATGCGAGTGTATCTGGTGTTAATGTTGATAAAAATGCCATATGTATTACTCCGTTCTAAATGAATTCCTATAACATCATATCAGTAGTTTGCGTTTTTTTAAATAGAAGTTGATTGATTTTCGAGTGGGAGCTCCGCATGTAGTAAAAGGAATGAACGTAAGCGGAGAATTTCCCTTTATATTTAGAAATTGTGTAAATTACCTGAAAATAAGTGGAGCTTTTCCACTTATTTTCCCCAAATCATTGGATTTTGCCATTTTTAAACGAGTTAAGGGTAATTTCTCTCCTTATTTCATCCCTTTTTAACCCCACTTTATACAATAAGCGAAATTTTTCCTTTATTATATTTACCTAAAAACTTTTAAAAACCTATTTTTATTCAGAGTAATAATCACACCTCTTTCGGAGAAAATAATGAAAGTGAGAATAAAGAGATTTTGGAGGATATTACATGGGAGAAAATCCTTATAAGACATTTTGTAAAAGTGAATATGATGTTTTAAAACGAGTCATTCTTTGTCAGCCGCAATATATGAATATCCGCGATGTGATTAATGAAACACAAAAACATTTTGAAAATGAAGGTATTCACATTGAGCGTGCACTTGAACAACATGACGTATTGGTAAGAACTCTTAAAGAAAATGATGTGGAAGTTATTTTATTGCCATACCATAAAAAATATCCTGAACAAGTTTTCACAAGGGATATCGGTTTTACTCTTGGTCAAACGATTTTCGTTGCTGAAATGGCAACCGACGTTCGTTTTGGAGAGCAAAACGTGTTAAAACAATGGCTCGAAGATGAGGAAATCTCTTACTATAATTTGATTGGGGAACGGATCGAAGGCGGAGACGTCATGATCGATCAAAATACCATTTATGTTGGACTAAGTGATCGAACAAATGAAGAAGCTGCAGCACAATTAAAGCGGCTATTAGTTCAATACGAAGTTATTCCAATCGATTTTAAAGAAAAGTATCTGCATTTAGATTGTGTATTTAATGTTGTCTCACCAGAAGTGGCACTAATTTACCCAAATGCCCTGACGCAAAAAGACATTGACTATTTCGCAAGTCGTTATGAACTTATCGAAGTATCTGAAGAAGAACAATTTCAATTAGGTACAAATGTATTAAACATCGGAAACAAACGGGTTTTAAGCCTCCCAATTAACGAAAATGTTAATAAACAACTTCGCGACCGGGGCTTCCAAGTCATAGAAGTAGATATAACGGAAATCATAAAATCAGGCGGCTCCTTCCGCTGTTGTACACTTCCGATTTTACGTGAACCCTAAAATTGTGTGGGTGCCAGGTACCCACACAATTCCAAATATTCAGAATTGTTTGTGTACCTGGTACACAAACAATTTCAAAAAATGCACACAGAAGAGATTACCTCTCCTGTGTGCCCAATCAATTGAATTATTTAAATTCTAATTCTCCATCGTAGCTCATCATGCCGCCTTCAAGGTTTACTACGTTAAAACCTTGTGATTCAAGATATTCACAAGCGTTTGCGCTACGAACGCCACCTTTACAAACAAGGATGTATTCTTTAGATTTGTCCAGCTCATTTACTTTCTCAGGAATCGAACCTAATGGAATATTAATCGCTCCAGGAATCATTCCGTTCTCGACTTCAAAATCTTCACGAACATCAATAATATTTAGATCTTCGTTTGCATCAAGTAAATTAATAATTTCTTCAGTTGTCATTGTTTTCATGATATAAAAACCCCTCTTTCACATTCTATAGACATTATAATGAAAAGTACGTAAATCGGCTAGAAAGTTAACTTCAAATTGTTTCGGTACCAGGTACACAAACTATTCTGAATTTTCTAAATTGTTTGTGTACCTGGTACCATCCCCACACCAACATCCCATATCCCTTCCCCATAAAAAAAATCGGCTAGTTATAAAACTGCCGATTTAGAGGTTATGCATTTTCTTCAACATTATCATTCATGGAGATATTCTTAGCTGGTACAAATGTTGAGATGGCATGTTTGTAGATCAGTTGTTGTTTGCCTTCTGTTTCTAATAAAACTGTAAAATTGTCATATGATTTTACTTGGCCCTTTAGTTGGAATCCATTTAATAGAAACACGGTTACATAAGTGCCACTTTTACGCAAAGTATTTAAGAACGTATCCTGTAGATTAATTGATTTCATACATACACCTCATTAATTCCTTATAGTATTGTACAGATTTTACCTGTTCGTTTACATTCTACAATTATAGACGAAATTCCTTCTTAATATCCAAATAATTTGGAAAATTTTATTATTTCACTCCAGTTATTTCCAATCCATTGAACATCCATCTTATTTCGAAAATACGTTAACTGTCTTTTCGCATATCTCCGAGAGTTTTGCTTTAAATCCTCAATCGCTTCGTCTAAGGTTAACTTCCCATCGAAATACGCATACAATTCCTTGTAGCCAATCGCCTGAACCGACTGTACATCGCGAATGCCGCGGTCATATAACGACTTCACTTCTTCCAGTAGACCCTTTTCCATCATGATGTCCACACGTAAATTAATACGCTCATATAGCTTTTCACGGTCCATATCAAGCCCGATGATCAAATGATTGTATAACGGGATCGACCCGCGGTTAAATTCCTCTCTAGCCTTCGATACACCAGTAAGCTCTATCATTTCAAGGGCACGAATGACACGTCTTGTATTATTCGGATGAATCGTTTTCGCCGTTTCCGGATCAAGTTTCACAAGCCGTTCATGCATTGCTTGAGGACCGATCTGCTCAAGTTCCTCGTAGTACGCCTGTCGCGTCTCTTCATCCACTTTTTCTTCAGTAAATTGGAAATCAAAGAGAACCGCTTGCACATACAAACCCGTTCCTCCCACAATAATAGGAAGCCTCCCACGCCCCTGAATTTCAGCTATCTTTTCGCGCACTAACTTTTGATATTCAGCGACGGAAAAACTTTCTGTAGGCTCTTTTATGTCCAATAAATGATGCGGAACGCCTTCCATTTCTTCTTCAGTAATTTTCGCCGTTCCGATATCTAAACCTCTATAAATTTGCATAGAGTCGCCGTTAATGATTTCTCCATTAAATTCTTTGGCCATTTTTATACTTAATGCTGTTTTTCCTGAAGCAGTGGGGCCAACGATGGCTACTACCTCAAATTGCTTTTGATTTGTCATTTGTTTTTAACCACCGTGTAACTACATTATATACTTGCTCTCGATTTACTTCGTTTAATATTTCATGGCGCATGCCTTCAAACAGATAGATGACAACATTTTGTAGCCCTGCATTTTTTAATTGATTGGCAACTTTATAGACGCCCTTTCCGTTAAGCCCTACAGGGTCTACACTACCACTAATCAATAAAATCGGTAAATCCTTTCCGATTCGCTCATTTTCTTCTTTTTGGTTAATGAGTAATAAGCCATCTGTTAAATCAACAAAAAACTGATTTGTTGCAATGAAACCACAAAGAGGATCATCAATGTACTTTTGAATTTCATCTTGATCTGACGTTAGCCAGTCATAGCCAGTTTTTGTATTTTTAAACTGCTTATTAAACCCACCCAAAGATAACTCATTCATGAGCGTACCTTTTGCATCTTTCCCTTTTGTTCTAGCCATTGTTTTCGCTACTACATTTCCAAGTTTGTGCAAAGATGTAGTCGCTCCAGTACCACATAAAATACAACCATCAACAATATCGCTGTAAAGCTGGATAAATCTTCGTGCAATAAATGAACCCATACTATGGCCAAAAATGTAGATTGGCACAGGTTTGTAATCATATCGAACATTTTGTATGACTTCATAAACATCTTCTACAACTCGATTGAATCCATTTTCATCTGCAAAGTAGCCTAATTTACCATTTATTTCTGCAGTTTTTCCGTGACCTCGATGATCGTGAAGTGTTACGAAATATCCAAGTTCACTTAGCAAAGTTGCAAAGGCATCATAACGCCCGCTATGCTCCCCCATCCCATGTAAAATGTGAAAACGCCCAATTACTTCGCCAGCTGGTTCATAAATACGAACAAAGATACGATGGCCATCACTAATCAATAACTCCATTGAACGCTTAGTCAATCTAGTTCCCCCTAGTACGTTTTTACTTGCAGCTTTTGTTGTTCTGATGTTTCCTAGCTTTGCACTCACCGTTGTATTTGCCTTTATTGTACTAATTAATGGTTGGAAATTCAAAAAATGGAATCCTGAGGGTTATTTCGGATTTTTTGCATCGTCAATAAATAGCTCAAGCTGAGTTTGATAAATTAATTTTTCCGTCTCAGAATAACCGATTATTTCATTCATAAGTTTCACAACCGCATCTTTATACTTTTCAACTTTAGCAATATCAAAATAAAGCATTCCAGTTCTGCGAATAAAGAAATCTGAAGGAGTATATACCATTTCCTTTTCAATGGCGTAGTTTAATTCTGCATATAAAGTTAAAGGTAATTCCATATCAGTATTATATGTTTTACCATGAATAAACACGTCATCTACATTCGTACCATATCTCGCAGTTAATTGTTTCGCTTCTTCATAAGTAAAGCCAAACGATTCTCCAGTTTTAGCTTTGTTTTTAATATAACTTTCGAAGTTTTTAGAGTTTAACCCCTTCGCACCGGATAACGCTAATGCCTTCGTTATACATTGTGTTGCATGTTTGAATCGGTGTTTCTTCACAATTTTATCAATGATTTCTTCTGCCATTTTGCGGTAGCCTGTTAATTTCCCTCCTGCAATTGTCATTAATCCACTTTTCGAAGTCCAAATCTCATCTTTTCTTGAGATTTCTGATGGATTTTTTCCATCTTCATAGATGAGCGGACGAACCCCAGCCCATGTGGACTCCACGTGTTCTACAGTTACATATTGTTCTGGGAAAATATGATTAAGTGCGTTGATTAAATAAGTAACATCATAACTTGTTGCTACCGGATTAATCGGGTCCTCTTCATAGAACGTATCTGTCGTACCAACATACGTCTTCCCATCTCTTGGAATCGCAAATACCATCCGTCGATCTTCGTTATCAAAATACAATGCCTGTTCTAGCGGGAGTACAGATTGGTCAACAACGATGTGAATTCCTTTTGTCAGGCGAAGTTGTTTTTTCTTTTGTTTTTGATCAAGTGCTTGTAATTCATCAATCCAAGCACCAGTTGCATTGATAATTTGGTGAGCGTGGATCGTAATTTTATTACCTGTAATTTCATCTTTCACATTTGCTGCTACTAACTTTTTCTTATTGTAAATAAAATCGGTTACCCGCGAATAATTGATACAGATCGCCTTGTATTCAATCGCTTTTTTGATAACTTCCATAGTTAAGCGAGCATCGTCTGTTTTGTATTCAACATAGTAGCCCGCGCCTTTTAAATCCTTTTCTTTCAGGAAAGGCACTTTTTCCAACGTTTCTTTTTTGGAGAGCATTTTTCTACGTTCATCTTTTCGCACATTCGCTAGTCGATCGTAAAGTTTTAAAGCAACTGAGGTTGTGACTGAACCAAGGGACCCTTCTTTATAGATAGGTAGTAGCATCCACTCAGGTGTTGTAACATGAACAGCATTTTCATAGACGATTTCCCGCTCACGGCCAACATCGGCAACTAATCCGACTTCGAATTGTTTTAGGTAACGTAAACCCCCGTGTACTAATTTCGTCGAACGGCTCGATGTTCCAGCTGAAAAATCTTGCATTTCAACTAGGGCAACCGACAGTCCACGTGAAGCTGCGTCTAGTGCAATTCCTGCCCCAGTAATCCCCCCACCGATGACAAGAACATCAAACGAGTAACTATTGAGGGTGTTAAATATATCTGCTCGATCTTTATATGAATACATGAATCTTACCTCCTTTATTAATTATGTTAAGCTTCGTTTTTAAAATTGGTGAATTTGTTTGGGTACCTGTCACTCAAACAATTCTGAATATTCGCAATTGTTTGTGTACCTGGTACACAAACAATTGGTACACAAACAATTTACATGACGCGCTTGAACATTTTCTCCACTTCATAGGTAGAGAAGTGGATCATGACAGGTCTGCCGTGGGGGCAAGTAAATGGATTGTCGGCCTTTTTTAAATCGGCAAGTAATGCAACCATCTGATCCTTTGTTAAGAAGTAGTTTGCTTTTATCGATTTTTTACAGCTCATCATGATGGCTGCTTCTTCACGCAGTTTTTTCACGTCCGCGCGTTTTGTTTGTAATACTTGTTCGATCAGTTCCTCAATGATTTCTTGCTCAAAACCTTGTGGAAACCAAGTTGGATGTTCACGCACTACAAATGAAGAATGGCCAAAATCATCCAAGTAAACACCGACATTTTCTAGTGCTTCACGATTCTCTTTTAGGATCAATGCTTCGTCAGCTGAGTAATGAAACGTTAACGGCAATAATAAAGATTGTCGTTCATTTGGATTGACTTCCCCTACTTTATCACGGAAATATTCGTATTTTATTCGTTCTTGAGCGGCATGTTGATCAATTAAATAAAATCCGTCTTCCATTTGGGCAACAATGTACGTTCCATGTATTTGCCCAACGATTTCTAAATCCGGGAATGGTTCTTTTTTCTCTTCAATAGAGCTGATTTCAGGTTCACTGTTTTGATGGTCATCGAAAATTTCGAAAGTAGTATCTTTTTCAACGGGACTTTCTACTTTATTTTCAATAACCGCTTCACCAAGATCTAACTCTGGTGTACTCGGTTCATAAGGTTTCGTAATAAAATCCGTATCAGGAACTTCTTTCACTACAGGTTTATCCGCATTTAATTTTTGCACGATTTCATTTAATTTGTTCTCATTAAATGATGACGTATTATTTTTCCAAATGTTCAGTTGTTCACTAGGCACACGAGTAGGTTTTTCCTTTTTCTGTGCTAAAGGAACATGAATCGCACTACGTATGGATTCGCGAACCGCTTTCTCAATTAAAGGCAATAACTCTTGTTCCTTACTTAATCGAATTTGAAGTTTCGCTGGATGCACATTGACGTCCGTTAATTGTGGATCACCTTCTACATAGATGACAGCGATCGGATAACGCTCAATCGGTAAATACGTATGATATGCATCAACAATGGCTTTTTGTATTAAGTAATGTTTTACCCATCGGCCATTTACAAAAATCGACATATAATTTTTCGAAGCCCTTGTCACTTCCGGCAATGAAATAAATCCATGCACTTTATAGTCATTTGATGCAGTCTGGAATGAAATCATCTTTTTCGCATTTTGCATACCGTAAATCGCGGCTAACACTTGCTGCACATTCCCTCTACCATTCGTTTGAAGAAGAATTCCTCCATTATGTACAAGTTTGAACGCAATCTCGGGATAGGCAAGTGCTAGACGATTCATTAAATCAATTGTGTGCCCAAGTTCTGTTTGGATTGTTTTTAAATATTTTAACCGCGCCGGTGTGTTGAAAAACAATTGGGACACGGTAATGTCGGTTCCTTTTCTAAATGCAGTGGGCGTGTTGGAGATGACATGGCCACCTTCCAACTGCACTTCCAAACCACTCGTCTCCCCATCGGATGTTTTCAATGTGATTTTGGAAACTGATGCGATGGAGGCGAGTGCTTCACCCCGGAACCCGAGCGTTCTGATGCGGAAAAGATCCCGTTCAGTCGAAATTTTGGAAGTCGCATGACGTCCAAAGGATAAAAGAGCATCTTCTTCATCCATCCCACTTCCATTATCTGTTACTTGAATGGATGTTAGTCCAGCTTCTTCAAGAAAAACTTCGATGGATGTACTCCCCGCATCAATTGCGTTTTCCACTAATTCTTTCACCACTGAAGAAGGACGCTCCACCACTTCCCCAGCAGCAATTTTATTCGACAACCATTCATCCATTACTTGAATCTTGCCCATGGGTGATCGCCTCCTTTTGTTTTATTATCTATTTGCGTTTCGGGTTTTGCTTTTTTATGACACTTTTTCGGAAAATCAAGAAATTTTGTCTAGATAGTCACGTGTTCTTGACATTTTTCCGGAGTATTAGAAAATTTTGTCTAAATAGACCCGTCTTCTTGACATATTTTCGGATTATCAAAAGATTTTGTCTAAATAGCAGCATCTTCTTGACACTTTTTCAGATTATTAAAAGATTTTGTCTAAATAGCAGCTTCTTCTTGACACTTTTTCAGAAAATCAAAAAATTTTGTCTAGATAGTCGCTTCTTCTTAACTTTTTCCAAAGAAATAAAAGATTTTTGTCTTTAGTTCAAATTAACGCCTCATCACTTCTTACTCAACAACTCTTGCTGCAATTCATATAAAATGTTCATAGCTTGAATTGGACTTGTCCCCATAATGTTTAGTTTTTCAAGTTGTTGTAAGACATTTTGTTCTGCATCTGAAAGCTCCAAGACAGGCGTTTTTGATTTCGTAGTACTCACTTCTTCAAATAGAGACAATTGTAGTTCAGACTCGGTTTCCCTAGCCTTAATTTCACCTACATTACCTCGACTAGTTGACTCGAACTCGTCTAATAAAACCTGTGCCCGCTCAATAATCTCCGCTGGCATTTCAGCAAGCTGCGCCACATGGACACCGTAACTTTTATCAGCTGCGCCTTTTTTCACTTTATGAAGGAAAACTACTCGACCGTCTTTTTCCGTTGCACTTACGTGAACGTTTTGCAAGCGAGCGAGCTCGTTCTCTAGTGCGGTTAATTCATGATAGTGAGTTGAGAATAAAGTATTTGCACCAATTTCGTTATGAATATACTCCATCATTGATTGTGCCAATGCCATCCCATCATAAGTTGATGTCCCGCGCCCGATTTCATCGAACAACAGCAAACTTCGCTCCGTTGCATTTGTAATCGCATGTTGTGACTCCAACATCTCAACCATAAACGTCGATTGGCCAGCTGCAAGGTCATCCGCTGCACCGATGCGTGTAAAGATTTGATCGGTGATAGGAAGCGCCACTTCATCAGCCGGTACATAACAACCCATTTGTGCCATCACTACAATCAATGCTACTTGACGCATGTATGTACTTTTACCGGACATGTTCGGTCCAGTAATTAACATCATGTTTTTATCTTCCGTCAAAATACAGTCATTTGGCACATAAGTTTGCTTATGTAACATTTTCTCTACTACTGGATGACGACCATTCACAATTTTCAGAGCGCGCCTACCGTGGAATACGGGTCTTACAAATCGATATTTTTCGGAAACGACCGCAAAACTAATATACACATCTAGTTCGCTAATCGCCGATGCTAGAGCATGTAATCGTGGAATGAACGCTTTTATTTCTTCACGTAACGTGACGAACAAATCATATTCCAACGCCAAACTTTGCTCTTCCGCATTTAAAATAATCGCTTCTTTTTCTTTTAATTCCTCTGTAATAAATCGCTCAGCATTCGCTAACGTTTGTTTTCTTGTATAACGAGATAAATCTACGTTCCCAAGTTGAGATTTTGTTATTTCAATAAAATAACCAAAAATACGATTATATCCGATTTTCAAGTTTTTAATGCCAGTAATTTCACGTTCTTTTTGCTCTAATGAAGCAATCCAATCCTTACCGTTTCGGGATGCAAAACGTAGTTCATCAAGTTTTGCATCATAGCCTTCGCGGATTACGTCCCCTTCCTTTACAGAGATTGGCGGTTGATCAGTAATCGCTCGAGATAATAGTTGCTCCAATTCTGTGCAATCATCTAGACTCCCTCCGAGGGCGGCTAACGTCTCTTTCCCGCTCTCCTCTAACTGTTCACGAATCATGGGTACTTGACGCAAGGACTCACGAAGTTGCGCAAGATCACGTCCTCCGACACTTCCAAAAGCTACACGCCCTGCTAAGCGCTCTAAATCATATACGCTTTTTAGAAGCTCACGAAGTTCATTTCGAACAAAAAATTCATCCAGTAAATCCGTCACAATGTTTAATCGTTTATTAATCGCATCCTCACTAGCTAACGGCTGGTGCAACCATTGTTTTAGTTTACGTCCACCCATCGCCGTAACGGTTTCGTCTAACAACCATAAAAGCGTTCCTTTTTGGTCACCGCCACGGATGGATTGCAAAAGCTCCAAATTTCGCTTAGAGTTCGAATCGATTCGTAAATACTGCTTTAATTCCGTATAAGTGAAAGGTTGAATGTGGGATAACGAGCGCATTTGTGTTCTTTCAATATATTGCAATAAACTCTTTGCTACACCCTTCAACGCATCTGGTAAATGAATTAAATAAGGACTCGCCTTTTCTGTATCCATTTCTTCTTTTTCCACCGACAAAACAATTCCTAATTGGCTCGCTTGCTCGGCTAATAAAATCTGCAACTGTTCTGTCACAACAAGTTCACGAATATTATAAGTTTGCAATTGTTGAAGAAGAGCTTTAACGCCCCCTTCGATAATCGAACTATTCGCTTCCCCCGTAGAAATGTCAAGATAAACAAAGGCAAATGAATTCTCAGTGAACTGCTCAGCGCTTGCAATGTAATGATTTGATTTGCCATCGATTGTTTTACCTTCTGTGATTGTCCCTGGTGTAATAAGCTGAACCACTTCACGTCTTACAACACCTTTTGCTTGCTTCGGATCTTCTGTTTGCTCACATACAGCAACCTTGTAGCCCTTTGAAACAAGGGTTTCGATATACCCTTGAGCAGAATGATACGGTACGCCACACATTGGGATACGTTCAGAAATACCTGCATCCCGCCCAGTTAACGTAATTTCTAAAATTTGAGATGCTTTTAAGGCATCATCAAAGAACAATTCATAAAAATCCCCAAGTCTATAAAATAAAAAAGCATCCTCATATTCTGATTTTATGGATAAATATTGTTGCATCATTGGTGTATATGTTGTCATACTGTATTCCTCTCTTACCTAACCTTAAACTTTATAGTTAAGGTAACTTCTCGTAATTTCAAATCTAGTAAAGGTACATTTTACAACTATTTTATTGTATATAAAAGTGATGTCGTATTCTTTAAAATAACCTTACTTTATTATAACAAAAGTAGAAAAAAGAGCGCCTATAATCTACACATTGGCGTAGAAAGGCGCTCTCAAAAGTTATCTTTTGCGAAATGATGATGATTCGTCGTTACTGCTACTGCTTGATGATGAGCTAGATGAAGAACTTGAAGAAGATGAGCTTGAAGATGATTCATCATCGTCGTCATTGTTGAATTTCCACTCTTCTTCGTATTCGATTGGATGTACAGAAACAACTACTTTTGTTTCTCCGATTACTTCTACTAAGTATTCGCGTTCGATGACGATATTGAAGCAGTCACCGTTTTGAGTAATAATCGCTTCGATACAGTTTGGTTGTTGTAATACGCGTACTTTTACATCATCCGAATCAATTACATCTTCATCACGATAGTGTAATTTCACACGATCTTTGTAGTTAATTGTTTCTGTGTAAACTGCTGTTTTTGTATGGTTATTGAATGCATACCATACGTTCACATCGAATTTACCAGTGATTTCTACATATTTCCCATGTTTTTTAGCATGGTAATGGTGGTTGATCACCCAGCATCCTAGAATACTTGTTGGTGTATGTGGTGGACGTAAAACTTCACTCGATTCAATTCTCTTTTTCCCTTTAGCAACAACCGCTTTTGTCACGATTTGACGCAAACGTTTCAAATTCTTTCCTCCTTTGTACTAGTCGACCTATAGTATGCGACATGTGCCTAATTGGTGAAATGATAGGAGAAATTAATTTAGGCACCATCTCTATTGAAAATCAAACGCCATAGAGGGAGTGCGATTTTTAATAGTAGATGTCGAAGCATTGCTTTGGGCACTTCACATGATGTATTGTATGCAGCTAGGTGGAAGATGGTTTTTCTTTTTTGCAAAATTATTCGAGAAAAATAAATAAATTTAAGTACCAGGTGCACAAACAATTTAGACAATTAAAAAAGCACCATCATTGGCTTTGATAAGCAATGATGGTGCAAAAATTTTATTGTTACATATTTAGATAAACCAGGTGGGATTCTAGTCTAAAGGTTCATTTTTTAACTTTTGAATTTCATGCCTGCGACGTTCATTTTTTTCTTGCAAGTGTTCCAGTTCTTCTTTACCTGCATAATCCATATTGATTTCAGCAGTCTCCATATTTTTTTCAATATTTCTGATCATTTCCTCTTTCGGAATAAAATCTTTATTCGTTTTTTGAACTTTTCGTTGTGGATTTTGCTTCATTCAAAAAACCTCCTATCCAATTTACTTTCAAAGATAGTTTGTTAATGTTTGATGGATTTATACTTCGTTTCAGAGATTGATGAAGAGATTTGAATATATGTACAAGGAAATCGAACATAAAAAGACCAGAGCAATTTGCCCTAGTCTTTGAAGGTGTTCATTTATTAGTTGTATAGCGACGGTTTTTTTTAATTAATTAGTAGTAATTTTTAGCAAAAGCTGTACCAACAATAATTAAAAGAATGAATAATACAACCAATAAAGCGAATCCGTTCCCATTGTTATTATACGCTCCACCAACGAAGTTTGATGACATAATTCTCACCTCCCGTAACAATATTTAATGTATGTTGAAGTTTCAAATTGTTCTGGGACATTAATGGAGAAAAATAAAAAAAGCTACCTTGAAATTAAAATTTCAAGATAGCCCTATGTTCATTGAATTAATTACAGCTTCCAGGTTGGCTGTTACGCACTTTTGAACCTGTTTCACCTTTTAAAACGTCGCCGCCAGTAGATTCAATCACTTCATCAGTCACACTGTTTGCAATTGCGTTCGATACTAATTGTAATAAATTGTTCACTTCGAATTGAGATTGTTTGAATTCTTGAACGATTGGTAGTTCATCAATCTCTTTTTCGATTGCTTCAATTTTTCCTTCAACTAGTTTTAACGCTCTTTCTTTACCTAAATGTTGGAAATTAACCGCTTGCTTTTGTAAAGTCTTTAGTGAAGCAATTTTTTCACGAACGAATTGGTTTTCATTAATTTGCGCTTCTGCTTTTTTGAAAAAATCAACTTGCTCAGTATTCGCGATCATGTGTGCGATTTCTTTTGCTTTTTCTACGATTTCTTCTTTTGTGTATAGTTTTGTCGTCATTATACTTCCACCTCATGTCGTTTTACTACTTCAACAAATTCTCCGCGCAATGAATACGCTCTTGTATCCGTAATTTTTACTTTTACAATGTGACCAATAAGCTCTTTTGGCCCAGCAAAGTTTACTAATTTATTGCGACGTGTATAACCAGCTAGCATGTCATCACGTTTTTTACTTGTTCCTTCAACTAATACTTCCACTTCAAGGTCTTCATATTTTTTCAGTGCAGCTGAAGAGAATTCTTCCACCACTGCATTTAATCGTTGAAGACGCTCTTTTTTCACTTCCATTGGTACATTATCTACCATTTTAGCAGCTGGCGTACCTTCACGTGGTGAATAAATGTAAGTGAACGCCATCTCAAACCCAACTTCACGATATAAATCGATCGTTTCTTGGAATTGTTCTTCTGTTTCATTTGGATAACCAACGATAATGTCAGTTGTTAATGCAACATTTGGCATAGCTTCTTTAATTTTGCGAACTAAATCTAAGAAATGTTCGCGCGTATATTTTCGTGCCATAATTTTTAAAACATCATTTGATCCAGATTGAACTGGTAAATGAATATGTTCAACTAAGTTGCCACCTTTTGCTAACACTTCAATTAAATGATCATCGAAGTCGCGTGGATGACTCGTTGTGAAACGAATACGCGGAATATCAATTTTGCGTAACTCATCCATTAAATCACCAAGACGGTAATCAATATCTGTGAAATCTTTTCCGTATGCGTTTACGTTTTGGCCAAGTAACATAATTTCTTGGTAACCGTGAGCCGCAAGTTCACGAACTTCTTGAATGATTTCATCTGGACGACGGCTACGCTCTTTCCCACGAGTGTAAGGAACGATACAGTATGTACAGAATTTGTCACATCCGTACATGATGTTTACCCAAGCTTTAATGGCACCATTACGTTTTTTCGGAAGGTTCTCAAGTACGTCCCCTTCTTTTGACCAAACTTCCACAACCATCTCTTTTGACATGTACGCTTCTTTTAAAATGTTCGGTAGACGGTGAATGTTATGCGTACCGAATACCATATCAACGTGTTGGTATTGAGTAAGGATTTTATTCACAACAGATTCTTCTTGGGACATACAGCCACAAACACCGATGAGCATTTCTGGATTTTCACGTTTATATTTTAGTAAGTATCCTAGTTCACCAAATACTTTGTTTTCCGCATTTTCACGAATCGCACATGTATTTAATAGAACGATATCTGTTTCTTCTATATTGTCAGTTGGTTCATAGCCAAGCTCCATGAAAATCCCAGCCATTACTTCTGAGTCATGCTCATTCATTTGACAACCGTATGTACGAATGAAAAACTTACGCCCCTCGCCCATACCTCTGAATTCTTCCGGGATAGCGAAATCTTTATGATATTTTACTTCTTCTTTCCCACGTTTTTTTGCATCTTTTAAGGAAGGCGCTGTAATAACGCGCTCGAAATATTTGCTATAGTCTTTTTCAGTTTTTGTATTTGAAGGTTTTGGTTGATTCACTTGCTGACTTGCTACACGTTGTTCTTCATTCATCGAACATTTTACTCCTTTCAAATGGGGTTCGAACTATTTATTTTTATTTACATATGCAGTTTGCGAATTGAGTTAAAATTTGCGATTTGCACATTCGAATTCCATTATATTATTATACCGACAAACAACGGAAAAGAACAATATGATTACTTGAAAAGATGCGGATTTGACATAATTTACATTGGATTGCATCTGGAAAGGTAGAAATTAAATTTGTTCTTGTGAAATAAACTGTTCGTACTGGATTGGATCGCTCTCTTTTAAGATTGTTAGAAAAGTAAAACATAGTTGCACAACCGAATGCCAATTCATACCGTACTGGGCTTCGAATTGATGTTTCGGCAAGGTTAAAACTGCATTGAAAATAGTTGCGGGCTCAATTTGTTTTTCTTCTAGATAAGTAAGAAATGCCAAAAACATTTTATGATCTTGTACAGCTAGCTCTTTATCCTCCACTAATTGATTAATGAGCTCTGGTTGTTGAAGTGAGTTTGCTTTCAAAAATACTTTTTCTAGCTTGGCCGTTTGTTTTTTCTGTTTTAATTGAAGAAAATCGATAATATTATTCATATTTATACCTACTTCTACGTTAGATTCCCAGCTCGCGACTTTTGGGGGATTCATCCTAACTTCAAGTTTATTCTCTATATTTGGTTTTTCAATTAAAAAGCACTAAAAAAACATCGCTCTACATTAATTATAAAGTAGAACGATGAATGGATTGATTAACGGTCTTTGTGCTCGTGCACTGCTTCTTCTATACAAAGCTCAATACTATCAATTAAATCCCGAAGATTCCAACCTGGGATTTTGCCGTGTTGGATTGCTAACTCGAATGACGCAGGTATGTGAATAAAACCAGCCAACACATCTCCCCTCTGTTTTGCGTACGCGAGTCCTTCATACATAATATTATTGCAAAGATAAGTTCCAGCAGTATTAGAGATTTCGGATGGGTAGCCAACTTTAATTAATCTATCAATCATGCGACGGATCGGTAAATTCGTTAAATACGCATCGGCGCCTTCTTCACTAATCTTCGCATCAACCGGGGCGTATCCGTTGTTGTCAGGCTCTCCGTCTTGAATGTTAATGGCGATTCGCTCAGGGGTAATTTTATAGCGGCCACCAGCCAAGCCCAATGAAATAATGATGTCCGGCTGAATCTCGTTGATGTGTTCTTTCAATTGCGTTGCGGCTTCTTTAAAATCTACTTTTAATATACGACCGCAAATCTCGTAATCTTCTATCACTTTTCCAGTTAGTGCTTCTACTACTTGCATTGTTGGATTCATTTTAAAATTTAGGAATGGTTCGAAACCAGTTAATAAAATTTTTTTCATTTAATTTCCGCCTCTTTTGCTAATAAAATAGGGTTCCTAAAACAAATAGGAACCCTGAATTTTCTAAAATTTTAGCAAACTATTAAATTACTATCAACTATTCACCTTAAATCTTTGAATTGCATGTTTCAGAGATTGAATGTTTCTTGTAATTTTTTGGATTTCTTCGTGCATGTCCCGGGTAGAATTTAATTGATCAACCGTTGAATCAGAAACTTGCTTTATACTCGCGGTATTATGGTCGAATAAATGACTTAATTCGGATGAGTTGTCAGCCACTTCTTTTGTATTTTGTTTGATTTGATTAATCGTTGAAGAAACCTCTTCAATTTGTGGACCAATTTCATTGACCCCAGAAACGATTTGCTCAAATTTCGTTGCACTTTGTACAGTTGTTTCAAAGCCTACGTGTACTGATTGAATTGCATGATCCATGTAATGTATCGATTCTGTTGAATCATGCTGGATTTTTTGCACAATACCTTCAATGACTTTTGTCGATTGTACAGATTGGTCGGCTAGTTTTCTCACTTCCGCGGCAACTACGCTAAAGCCTTTCCCGTATTCTCCAGCGCGAGCAGCTTCTATCGCTGCATTCAAAGCTAGCAAACTAGTTTGTTCCGCTATAGAATTAATAATTTGAATCACTTGGCCAATCTCTTTTGAATTGTTCGCTAAATCTAGCATTTTACTATTCGTTTTTTGAACGGCAAGCTCAATTTCATTCATTTTTTCCTTATGTTCTAAAACGAATTGAACCCCTTCATTGGCCTCATCTTCGGTCTTTTTCATGCTAGTATCAATCAATTGCATTTTTTCTGCAATGTATTCAATCCCCGTAAAAATTTCCTGAATGGCTGCTGTATTCATCATTAATTGTTCAGCAGAACGCTCTGTTGCTCTCGTTAAATCAGTCGCGTCATTGGAAATATGGTTTGCAGCCTGCGTTGTTTTTTCAGACGCGTTTTGTAATTGTAGGTTTGATTCGTCAACGGATTTTGCACTTTTTTGAACAGTTTTCAAAAGCTCTTTCACTTCGGCCGCCATCTGATTGTAGCTGCGCATTACTTCGCCGAGCTCATCCTTCGAATCATATGTAGCTGACTTCGTAAAGTCCCCCTGTCCAGCAGAGATTAGCAGTTTCTTTAATTCGCGGGTCGGCCTGTTCACAGCCCTTGTCCCAACTACAGCGAAATAAACCACGATGGCAATCATGATAAGCGACACTGCTATAAGCAGTCCGTAACCAAATGAGATATCTTCCTTATATGCTTCGATTTGACTTTTTGCGCGATCGACAATATAAAGTTGGGTTTCCTCGGAGATTGCTAGAATATCTTCTTTATTTTGATTGTCCAGCTCGCTTTTTATATTTTTTATGTATAACTCCATTTTGGCATCAAATTGGTAATCGCCTAAACTTTTATGTATTTCATTTGCCTTTTCATAATCCTCTTGGTCGATAGCGAGATCAAAATCAGTAAAAGCATTCATCGCAAGAAGGCGCTGCTCGTACATGAGGACCGAATTGTTTTCCATCTTCCTCAAATAATCCATGCTAAACACAACTAAAATAACGTTTGATATGATACAAACAATCATTAGCATAATTAACCGGTCTTTAACCTTAATATATCGAGATAATTTCACTAGATGACTTCCCCTCTACAAACTCGGATAGATAGAGTTTAGCGGAATATTTTAGAGTAGATGTAAATAGTTGGTTAAGAATTTGTTAAACTTATCGCGCTTGAAATATATGGATATTTTAATAGAATAGTGAGTAAAGGATGATAAAGGATGTGAAATTTTATTGATTATAAAAAATAGGAAGAAGTCTACTGAATTATTGATCTTCGAATCTCTAAATAATCGGATGAAATTAGCGGAAAAGGACATGCTAAATTTTTACAATCTACGAAAGGGATTCGAGGGTGAGGTGCTGTTTGATCGTTACTTGGAACAGGTTAGGTGCGATTGTTTAATCTTGAACGACTTGCTTCTGCAAATGAACCAAAAGACTTTTCAACTTGATTCTTTGTTAATTACATCAGATTGTATTCATGTTTTTGAGGTTAAAAATTTTGAAGGCGATTATTATTACGATTCGGCGTCGGATCAACTCTTCCCCAAAACGAGAAACGTTGACATCGTGAACCCCCTCGTGCAGTTGATGCGCTCTGATACGTTGTTACGCCAATTACTAGAAAGTTTTGGATTGAGATTCCCCATCAAATCCACAGTTGTTTTTGTTAATCCACAGTTTACATTATATCAAGCCCCTATGGACAAACCTTTTATTTTACCAACATAAATAGAAAGATTTATTAATCAATTAAGTGCAAAATCATCTACGATTACGAATAAACATAGGGCGATTGCGGAAAAATTAATGTCTCTTCACTTATCGGAAAAGCCTTTTCAACAGATTCCTAAATTTGAGTACGATCAGTTGAAGAAAGGGATTCCGTGTGAGGCGTGCGGTTCGTTTATAGTTACTGTTGAAGGTCGCAGTTGCGTTTGCATAGGGTGCAGTCATCGGGAGTCGGTTACTTCAGCAGTGCTGCGCTGTGTGAGGGAGTTTAGGCTACTGTTTCCGAGTGAGAAGGTTACGACGAGTCGAGTGTATGATTGGTGTGGGGGTGTGGTGGAATCGAGGAAGAGGATTCAAAGGATTTTGGAAAGTAACTTAAGTGCAGAAGGAAGAAAACGTGGGAAAATGTATAATTAAAATGTTTTCTATTTTATGCAGGTGCTATTGCTCCATTATTACTTAGTTAATGGACAGTTCACCTGCTTTTTTCATGGGTTTTGTCCAGTATCACCTAGTTAATGGACAATTCTCTTGCTTTTTTCACCTGTTTTGTCCATTATCACCTAGTTAATTGACATTTCCCTTGCTTTTTTCACCTGTTTTGTCCATTATCACCTAGTTAATGGACAATTCCCTTACTTTCTCCATGGGTTTTGTCCATTATCACCTATTTAATGGACAATTCTCCTACATTTTTTCATCTGTATTGTCCATTATTCCTTGTATAACAATAAAAAACACGCCCCCATCAAAGGAGCGTGCCCAATCCATTACATAAATTCCTTAACCAACGCCTCAAAATCAGACTCGCTTAAAGATAGATCCGCTTCAACTAGCGGTTCTGCAGCGTAGCCAGAAAGTTTTTCTTGATAAGATGGAGTTTCTTTGTCTTGGTAGATGATGCCTGTTACTAGACCTTCTTTTTCCATGACTGTGCGCATTGCCAAATCTCTATCAGAAGAGTCGTAATCTTCTACGTCACTTAATTTCGTTAAGTGTTCTTTGAACCAATCATACGTATTTACTTTGTTGTATGTAACACATGGGCTAAATACGTTGATGAATGAGAATCCTTTGTGCTGAATTCCTGCTTCGATTAAAGCCGTTAACTCTTTAATGTCTGTTGAGAAACCTTGTGCAACAAATGTTGCGCCAGAAGATAACGCCACTTCAAGAGGTTTCAATGAAGGCTCGATTGCTCCACCTGGTGTTGACTTCGTAATGAAACCTTGTGCCGAACGCGGTGACGTTTGCCCTTTCGTTAAACCATAAATTTGGTTATCCATTACAACATAAGTAATGTCTAAATTACGACGGATCGCATGTACTGTATGACCCATACCGATTGCGAAACCGTCACCGTCACCACCTGATGCGATAACGTTTAAATCGCGGTTTGCCATTTTCAACCCTTGCGCTAACGGCAATGCGCGGCCGTGAATTCCGTGGAATCCGTATGAATTAATGTATCCTGCGATACGACCTGAACAACCGATCCCAGCAACGACTGCTAATTCATGTGGTTCAATTCCAACATTTGCTGCAGCGCGTTGGATCGCTGCTTGCACTGAGAAGTCGCCACAGCCAGGACACCAGTTAGGTTTCACTGAGTTACGAAAATCTTTAAATGTAGCCATTAGTCAAGCAGCTCCTTTACTTTAGTTTCTAGTTCACGTGGTAAGAACGGCGTACCGTCATACTTTGTGATGCTTGCCACTTTATCGTGACCGCCAACATTCATTTTCAAAATGTTTGCTAGTTGGCCTGTTTTATTATTTTCCACAACAACAATCTTTTTCGCTCCAGCTACTAAAGGAGCAACCTCAGCTGCAGGGAATGGGAATAATAAACGAATGTGTGCGTGGTTCACTTTCACGCCTTCAGCACCCAAACGTTCTTGAACTTCTTCGATTGCCCCGCGAGTTGAGTTAAATCCAACTAATAAAACATCCGCTTCCTCATGAGGAGCGTTCACATACACAGGTGTATCAAAGTTTAAGAAATCTAATTTTCGGAAACGTTTGTCCATTTGGATATGACGGTTACCTGGTGCTTCATTTGGTTTACCTGTTTCATCGTGCTCAACACCTGTTACATGGTGAATTCCGTTTGGCGTACCTGGGAATACACGTGGTGAAATGCCGTCATCCGTATTTTCAAAACGTTTAAAGTAATCTTTATTTTCCGGCTCAGGTAGTTCGCTTTCAACGATTTTACCGCGGCGGATTTCAATTTTAGAATAATCAAATGGATCAGCAGTTTGTTTACCAAGTGCCAATTGTAAGTCAGTCAACACGATAACTGGTAATTGCAATTCCTCTGCAATGTTAAATGCCTGAATTGTATCAAAGAACGCTTCTTCTATAGTTGACGGTGCAATTACTACTTTTGGAATTTCTCCGTGCGTACCATAGAACATCGCCATTAAGTCAGATTGTTCTTGTTTCGTAGGAAGACCCGTTGATGGACCTCCACGTTGCGTGTCAAAGATTACCAATGGTTGTTCTGTCATACCAGAAAGACCGATGGATTCCATCATTAACGATAAACCAGGTCCAGCTGATGCAGTAAATGCACGAACACCACCGTAGTTTGCACCGATTGCCATTGTAGCAGCAGCGATTTCGTCTTCTGTTTGAATAACTGCTCCACCAAATTGAGGAAGCTTTTTAATCATATACTCCATAATTTCTGAAGCTGGTGTAATTGGGTAAGCTGCCATGAAGCGAGAACCTGCAGCTAAAGCTCCAAGGGCAACCGCATCATTCCCGATGACGAACATACGACGTTTTCCGTCAGCAGGCTCTAATTCCCACTCACCTACACGCTCTCCAAGCAGTTCACTCATCACATCGTGACCGCGCTGAATCGCTTCCATGTTCTTTTTAACCACTTCTTCGCCTTTACGGCCGAAGATTTCGTCTACTACACTTTGGAATACTTTATTGTCCAAGTTTAATAAAGCACTAGTAGCACCAATTGCTACCATGTTTTTCATCAATGAAGTACCTAGTTCTGAAGCAATTTCCGTAAATGGTACAGCAAATAACGGTGCTTTTGAATCTTCAGGTTTTACCGGTTCAAATTTTGCATCCGCTAAAATAATACTTTTTTCAGTTAATTCTTTATAGTTAACGTCGATTGTTTCTTGATCGAAAGCAACTAATATATCTAAATCATCCGCAATTGCACGGACTTGAGTAGGTCGTACTGTAATTTTATTGTTCGTATGGCCACCTTTAATGCGAGAAGAGAAATGACGGTAACCGTATAGGTGATAGCCTAAACGATTCATTGCCATTGAGAAAATTTCACCCGTACTCTCAATACCTTCCCCCTGTTGCCCACCGACTTTCCACGAAAGCTGATGTAACATGATAACAACTCCTTAAAATCCATCTTTAATATTTCCTACATAAATATAACATGTCAATGTTCGGTAAGTAATCGAAAATCTTCTATTAAAAACAAATTCAGACCTTTGACCGAATGGTGTGTTCACGAATTTGTAAATAGTATGAACAATTTCCTTCAAACAAATGAAAATAAAATAAATCCCACTTCATTATTCTGAAAAAATTCACTTTAATTTTTAATTGAAAAAGCATTGTTTGTTCATGATTGGCAATATATCATAGATAAATAGGAGATATTACCAAAAAGTTCTAGGTAAATAGTAATTTTGAACTTTTATTCATATATCTCTATCTTTAGTTTCATATAATTGAATAAATACTTTAGAAAGTGAGAGAAGAACTAAAATGAAGAATTGTTTCGCATGTGGGAACGTCCAGGAAACTGGGAATTTCTGCGCTAAATGTGGTGGTACATTAACCGAAGCCGCTACGACAAATACCGGTGGTGCACCGAATCAAAATCCAAATCCACCGTTGGGGCAACAAGGATATCCGGTTCAACCTAGTCAACCAACGCCGAACTTCCAACAGCAGGGGCAACCAGCTCAATCTGGTCAACCAGGACAGCCGGGTCAGCCAGGACACCTAGGTCAACCGGGTCAGCCAGGGCAACCGGGGCAACCAAACTTTCAACAACCGCCATTCCAACAACAAGGCCAACCATTCCAACAACAACCGTTTCAGCAACCTGGCCAACAATATCAGCAACACCAGCAACATCAACAATTCCAACAAGCTGGGCCAGCACAACCAAATGTGCACATTGAAAAGGTAAAAGACCAATCAAAAATGTACTTTAACTATTTTCTAACTTATTTAAAACAACCTTCATCCATCTTTGGTACAGGTGAACGTCAATTTACAAACGGACTTATTTCAATAATTATTTATTCATTGATTATTGGTCTTTCTTTATTTGTTTTTGCAAATGCGCTTGCTGGATTCTTTGTAGACACAGGTGCGATTTTCTTTAACGCATTTGGTGGAGGGTTAATCTTTACCCTTGCAATTTTTGCGATAATCGTCATTTCATTACTCATCGTAGCAAAATTATTTGGTCCAGACTCGTCATGGAAAGAAATCGTCAGTTTACTAGGTACACTTAGTATTCCATCAATCCTTTTAGCAATTCTTTCACTGTTCTTCTTCTTAGTGAAATCGTATGAGTTTGGCTATTGGTTATTTTTAATTTCATTAGTTTTAATCATTTCTGCAATACCGTTATTCATTATCACAAAACTTTTAACAATTCGCTCAAAAAGTTTAGATTCATTTTACTCATATTTAGTGTATATTGTTATTTTCTCAATCCTGTTTTACTTACTAAATACAATCGTTTGGAACAACACAGTAGGAAAATATATGGATTTCTTTATGTAAATAAGACGTAGTAGTGTCCTGGAAGTTTCTAAAATAAAAATTGAAGAGGTTTCAACTATGAAAAAATTCTGTCAAGAGTGCGGCCATGAAGCAAAAGCCACTGATATTATGTGTACTAATTGTGGTACAGAAATTATTGATATTAATGATAAGCAACAATCTGCATCTCAAACAAAATTAAATACAGAAATGAAGCCTCAAAAAGGAAAACAGCCAATGTCAAAACAGCAAAAGATTCTCATCAGTGTTGTTGGGGCATTGGCTGTCCTAATAATAGGCTTTTCAGTTTGGGCAAACCTATACTTCTCAAAAGATTCTACAGAAAATCGATTTTACAAAGCGATTGAAAATAAAGATTCCGAACAATTAGAGCAACTTCTAATTTACGAAAACGGTTCTACCGCTACGAAAAATGAACTGGATGCATTCATAAAACTAGCGGATGATCTAAAAGAAAACGAACTTAAGAGTTTAGTAAATGTTGTACCTGATGGCAAATTCCTTGGTATATTCCAAAAGCATAAAGTACAAGCTATCGACCAATTTGCGTACTATAGTGGACCAACTGAAGGTCTTGAAATGCAATTCAATAATTCGAAAATAAAAGATCAAAAAGATAGTGATGGCATCACATACGGTCCCCTTCTACCGGGTATTTACACAGTGAATGTCAGCTTAGATAATGAATTCGGTAAATCCACTACGGAAATTGAAGTCACATTAGCGAATTCAACTTCTGAAAAAGTTTCGATGGACGAGCTTCCAATTGGTGTAGCAAGTGTCAATGTAGTAAATTACGATGGCGAATTAATGTCCAAAAGCCATTTACTGGTGAATGGGAATAAAGTCGAAATTGATGAAAACGGAGAATCCGGCAACTTCGGTCCCCTCTTCTTAGATGGTTCGCAGGAAGTAAAAGTCGTTGCGAACTATCCTTGGGGTGAAGTGGAATCAAAATCCTATTCTATCGATTCAAATTACATCGAAGTGGATGCATCGTTAGTTTCTGGTGACCAACTAGAAAAAATAAAAGAGGTTCTTCTTACATTTGGTGAAGAAATGCAAGATGCAAAAGCTCAATTATCAACAGACGTTTTCACAAGTGTTACAGATATATTGAGGGATGATTTCTTATACTTTGAAATTGACCCACTCCTTCGTGAAAATATTTATTACACAGGTAAATTAAATAAAGTTGAATTAAATGCCGATAACATGTGGCCACATAATGGACTAGTTGTAGTTCATTCCATGTTTGATTATTCTTACGCATTCTTCGAAGCTGGTGAAGAACCACCTGCTTTAGAAGATTACGAACTTCATTCATTTGTTGGACTAGCTTACGACGAATCAACGCAAGAATGGAAGGTAAGCTATATTGAAGCTGACAATCACGAAGGTGTAGACCCAACGGATACTTTGAAAGGTTCTGAAGTGGTTTACGCACCAAGTGATGAAGCAATAACAGTTTCGGGAACTGATCTTCGAGCGGAAATGCAAGAGTTTATGGAAGCTTATACAATTGCAAGTGTGGATGCAATTAACTTCCGTGACATTTCGCATATGAGCCCTTATCTCACTTCTGACGGCCCTCGCTATGAGGAAGCGTTAGATTATATCGCTTACTTAGAAAATGCGGGAATAACGGAAGAATACGTTTCAACTGAGGTTGTGGATGTGGTAGATCACGGAGATGGCTCGTACTTAGTGACGACACACGAAGAATTCATCATCTTCTATCCTACAAGAGAATCTCAAAACCGATACGAAACGGTTGTGGAAGTGAAGAAAGAAAACGGCTCGTGGAAAGTGCATAAGTTAGTTTCGACGAAGGGAATATGATTGGAACGCATGGTAAAGGAATTTGCCATGCGTTTTTATATTAACGGGAAAAATTCCACTTATTGTATTTGGTAGGGGCAAAAAAGTTTGAAATAGAGGGAGATTTTCTGCTTAACTGTTCATATTTAGTCGAAATTCAGGAATTTTGAAAAATTAAATGAAAAAACTCCTCTTATTTGTAGGCAAATACAGATATTTCTCAATCTTATATGGAATATCTCCCCCTTATTTCCATTTCCACGAAACAAAGCAACCTATTTGAAAATTAAAACGACTAAGCGTATCGTTAAATAGGAGATTTGACTAGATTGGGGGAGAAAGTTATGAATGAGAAATATAAGGATTTATTTTCACCTTTAACATTACCGAATGGTGTGGAATTGAAAAACCGATTAGTAATTGCACCAATGACTCACTATTCATCGAATCCAGATGGGACGGTTACTGAAGATGAGTTAAGATACTATGCCCGTCGTTCCGGTGGTGTGAGTGCAGTGATTACTGCTTGTACCTATGTTATTCAGAATGGTAAAGGCTTTTTCTATCATTTTGGTGCGGACCGCGATGAATTGATTCCAAGTTTACGGAAGGTTGCTACAGCCATAAAAGAGCAAGGGGCAAAAGCGATTCTACAGATTTACCATGGTGGTAGACAGAGCCCTCCGGATTTAGTACCGAATGGTGATATTGTCAGCGCAAGCGCAATCCCAGCTGAAAGACCCGGTGCTAAAACACCTCGTGCACTTACTGAAACAGAAATTGAAGAAATCATTGATGCCTTTGGAGAAGCGACGCGACGTGCAATCGAAGCGGGCTATGATGGTGTGGAGGTACATGGTGCAAACGGCTACCTCGTTCAACAATTTTTCTCACCACATTCCAATCGTAGAGAAGACCGATTTGGTGGCAGCTTAGAAAGAAGAATGGCTTTCCCATTAGCTATTATTGATAAAATTAATAGTGTCGTAGCAGCTCATGCGAAATCCCCTTTCATTGTCGGCTACCGTTTTTCACCTGAAGAAGCTGAAACACCAGGAATCACAATGGTTGATACGCTAAAATTCGTTGATGTCCTCGCTGATCAAGGATTAGATTACCTTCACGTTTCTTTAGGAGACTTTTTCTCAACGCCAAGAGTCGGTGTAGATGATTTAACGAAAACGCGAGTCGAATATTTGCTAGAAACGATTGATAACCGAGTTCCGCTTATTGGTGTTGGGTCCATTCAAACTGCGGATGATGCGCGGAAAGCATTGGATACTGGCGTTGCTCTTTTGGCAATCGGGCGAGGAATTATCGTAGATCCTGACTGGGTTCAAAAAATCCAAGAAGGTAGAGAAAATGAAATCATCACAAAAATTAACCGAAACAATCAAAAGGAATTAGTCATTCCAGATGGTTTATGGCATAAAATTATGAACGTGCCTGGATGGTTCCCGGTGGAATAAATAACAAAGCCTATGAAATTCACTCTATAAAAATTTCATAGGCTTTTATTTCTAAATGTTGGTGTTTCGATAAATGATTCTGGGTAAGGCGTAACCAGATAAATTATAAAAGACAAATCTAAAGAATACCTTCGCCAAATGTCTTTTATAAACCTTATAAAGTACAAATCTAATGGTAATCCTGCTCCAAATGTCTTTTAGAGACCTTATAAAAGACATTACTAAGGGAAAACCTAGGCGAATTGCCTTTTAGAGCCTTTATAAAAGACATTTCTCAGAGTAATCCTGCTCCAAATGTCTTTTAGACACCCTATAAAAGACATTACTAAGGGAAAACCTAGGCGAATTGTCTTTTAGAGACCCTATAAAAGACATTTCTCAGAGTAATCCTGCTCCATATGTCTGATAGAGACCCTTTAAAAGACATTTCTCAGAGTAATCCTGCTCCAAATGTCTTTTAGAGTCCTTATAAAAGACATTTCTCAGGGAAATCCTACTCCAAATGTCTTTTAGAGACCTTATAAAAGACATTTCTCAGGGAAATCCTGCTCCAAATGTCTTTTAGAGACCTTATAAAAGACATTTCTCAGAGTAATCCTGCTCCAAATGTCTTTTAGAGTCCTTATAAAAGACATTTCTCAGGGTAATCCTACTCCAAATGTCTTTTAGAGACCTTATAAAAGACATTTCTCAGAGTAATCCTGCTCCAAATGTCTTTTAGAGACCTTATAAAAGACATTTCTCAGGGAAATCCTGCTCCAAATGTCTTTTAGAGTCCTTATAAAAGACATTTCTCAGGGAAATCCCGCTCCAAATGTCATTTAGACCCCTTATAAAAGACAAAACCTAGCCTAAATTTGAGCGAACCGTCTTTTATAAAACTATACTATAATTCAATAAGTTGATCAGTTGCTTGATATTCTAAAATTTCATTTGCAGTATCCTTAGCCCATTTCAAAGCTTCTTCTTCATCCATGTTATATTTGACACTAACTAACTTCGCGACAATGATGTCATGTAGTAGAGGATCGTACACTTGTCCATCATTAGTAAGCTCTTCGTACTTTTCCATCATAAAATCAAACATATCACGACTAGAATCATAGATTTCATCCCCATTCAGATACAAGCTAGATGGGAAACTTGGATCGTAGGTATACACATCATCACCGAAATGTAACTCAATTAGGCTAATCGTACAACTAATATTCTCCCCACACCAAAGATCGGTTTGAATATAACCACGAACTGGCTGTGAATGTAATAATGTTAATTGTAGTTCATTTAATTTCCGAATAATGTTCGAAAATACGATGAACTTTTCTTGATCCGTTAAATTAATAAATTCATCACTAGCATCCGTTTTAATCGTTATGTATTTATTATCATCACCGCCGCCGATCACACTACTAAATGGTTCGGCAATATATTTCTCTATTTTAGGTGAAGTTAGATTGATTGTAAGTCGATCGATATCTTCAGTCGTCATTTCATCACCACAAGCAGAAAGCCAAAAGATACTCATGAACAATGATAATAGGCAAAATAATTTCTTCATAATTTCCTCCAAAATAACTATTTTCTTAGGAAACTATAGCATGAAAATAAATATTAATACCTAATAACATTCAACACTTCTATATTCCAATATTTCTAAATCTTTATCCCGAACAACCTTCATCTTTCAGTCCCAAAAGAAAAAGATGACCTCAAAAGCACATTCTGCTTTTGGGCCACCCCTTGAACCTTTGAACGATTATCTTGTACGTTTTTCAACAACAAGTTTCAATGCTGTTCGATCTTCACCAGCAATCGTAATATCTGCAAATGCTGGAGCGCAAATTAAATCTGTTCCACTAGGTGCAACAAAGCCGCGCGCAATCGCTACTGCTTTCACTGCTTGGTTTAATGCACCTGCACCTACTGCTTGCATTTCTGCGTAACCTTGCTCACGAATAACAGCAACAAGCGCACCTGCAACAGAATTTGGATTAGAGCGAGACGATACTTTTAATGAATCCACAACTATTCCTCCCCATAGAGCTTTATTATGTGTTTGTTGAATGAAACGGTATTTGTGGTTTCGTTCATTCAAAGGACGTTTAAGTTTGTGTCCGTATCACATTTTATGCTGCTCATTAGTCAAATAGAATCAAAAGAAAATGTAATTTGTATTATTAGGAAATTTATTTTTATAAAAAATGAATTCCGAAACCGCTAGCCGCAAAAAAATAAAGACCACCCTAATATGTAGGGTGGTCTACCGCAATATTCTACGCCTCAAACGGATAATCCGCATTTATATAAATTCGCTCACACGATTTAGCTTTACCTGTTTTATTGTCAATATCAACAAAAAATCCGCTTAACACTTCTCTACCCTTTTTCGGAACTTCAAAGCGGGAAGGCATGTTCGTTTGGAATTTATAAATTACACTTTCTTTTGTCATTCCAAGAACTTCATCGTAAGGACCGGTCATTCCTACATCTGTAATGTATGCTGTCCCTTCCGGATAAATGCGAGCATCCGCTGTTTGCACATGCGTATGAGTTCCAACTAACGCAGACACTCGGCCGTCTAAATGCCAACCAAGAGCGATTTTTTCGCTTGTCACTTCAGCGTGGAAATCGACAAAAATTAATGGAGATATTTTGCGTGCTTCTTCAACAAGTTCATCAGCCACCGCAAATGGATCGTCATGGGGTGGTAAAAATACACGACCATGGAGATTAATTACCGATAATGTTACTCCACCCTTTTCAATTTGCACAACCCCTTTACCTGGTGCGTCTTTTGAAAAGTTTGCAGGTCTTACCAGATAATCTGCATCGTCAATAAACTCAAAAATATCTTTATTATCCCATGTATGGTTACCCATCGTAATAACATCAACGCCAGCTTGCAACAGTTGTTGATAAATATTGTACGTAATCCCGCGCCCTGCCGCTGCGTTTTCCCCATTGGCAATAACAACATCAGGCTGATATTTTTTCTTTAGACGTGGCAAATATTTTTCTACTGCATCTCGTCCAATCGATCCTACAATATCTCCAATAAAAATTACTTTCATTTATATAATCACTCTTTCTAATTAAACAATCTTGTACAATCTTAACATAAGTGATTGATTTTTGGTTGTTTGATTGTAAATTGAGGCCCGCGTGGTGAGAGTTGATGAGGATTTTATGGAAAGCACAAACCCGAACTGCTTGCGCTTTCCCAGAATCAAAACTTCAAACAAAAACTTGTAGCAGAACAATCTTAAAAGCAAACGTAAATAGTCCAATCAAAATCCCATACATTGCAAGCCGGCGATTATGACCCTTTGCCAATCCGACCATTCCAAACAAAATCGCTATCATCCAGATTGGTGCAAACACCCAACCGACAAAAGGAAGCAAACTTAAGAAAAAACCTAAAACGGCAATCCAAAAAGAAACCGTGGCAGCAGCATTCGTTTGCGTTTGCTTATTCATGACAACCCCTTTATCATTCATTCAACCAACCCTTTTCCACGAAAATTAATATTACCACTATTTTTCACCAGTTTTAGCTCAACTAATCAACTGATATTAATTTCCATATAATATTTTTTCGCTAGGTTAGATAAAAGATCGCAAAGGGAAACAAAAACACAAAAAAAAACGCAATCCCATTTGAAATCGCGTTCAACAGAATTTATTAAATTGATCATCATTTATACTCACTATAATAATAATGGTTATTCGGTAATTTGAAATTATTTAAAACTACTCCGAGGATTTTAGCATGAGAAGCTTCTAGAAGGGATTTAGCTTTTAATACATCAGCACGGTTAACTTTACCTGAATTGACAACAAGAATTGTCCCGTCACAAATATTAGAAATAATTTGGGCATCAGTTACTGGCAGTAATGGTGGGGCATCGAAAATAATGACATCAAAATACTGTTCAAATATTTCCATAAGTTTGTTCAAAGTTTTTGAAGCTAGTAGTTCAGAAGGGTTCATAGGCACTGGACCACTAGGCAAGATATATAATTCAAAAATAAAAGTCTCTTGTACAGATTCCATATACGTAACCTTTTTTGACAATGTGTTTGATAAACCGTATCTATTCTCTATATCAAATGTAGAATGTAATGTTGGTCTACGCATATCTGCGTCTATAATTAATACTCTCTTTCCTTCCTTTGCAAACACTACAGCTAAATTTGAAGCTATGGTTGATTTTCCTTCTCCAGCAGTAGACGAAGTAACCAAGATTTTTTTCACATCATGATCAGGTAATGTAAAATTAATGTTCGAACGAATCGTATTGAATTGTTCCGCAATAACTGATTTAGGTTCTAAAAAAGTGATTAAGCTGTTTGGTCCTAAAGAGGTTTTTTGCTTATCATCACTTCGAGTATTTTCCATACTTAGTTCCCCCTCTCCTCCTCCGTTTTTTTCTCAAAGTATCAGGAATTTTATTATCTATTTCTTTTCGGTAAGTACTAATAACACCTATAATTGGTAGCTCTAAATAATCCTCAATATCTTTTTCTCTTTTAATCGTTGTATCTAAAAACTCTAATAAATACGCTATGCCAATCCCTACTAAAATACCAACTACTAATCCAATAACAAGATTTAATAGTATATTTGGTTTAACAGGATGAGGATTAGCACTTATATCTGCTTCTGTTAAAATATTGACATTATCGACACTCATAATCGTCGGTATTTGTGAACTAAAAATTTTGGAGATAGTATTTGCTAGTTCAACAGCTAATTCGTAATTTTTATGTTGCACTTTTATATTAACGACTTTAGAATTTTCCGCGTGCGATACTGAAATTTGTTTCGTTAATGTTTCGTAATCCGACTCTAATTCTAATTCTTTGATTACCAGATCTAATATGGCAGGACTTTTTATAATAACGTTATAAGTATTAATTAACTTTAAATCTCTTTCTAAAAGGTCAGAAGCATTGACTTCCGAATTACTTTTACTATTAATTAATATTTGCGTTTCCGCTTCATAGACTGGTTTCATAAAAAATAGAGTGATAAATCCTGTTAATCCAACTGATACAATTACAATGCTTAATATTATCAAAATACGTTTTACTAACGCTCTATAAATTTGTTGGAAATCAATAGTACCCCACACAATGCACGGTCCCCCTTGAACTATTTAGTTGCGAAAGAGCTATAGATTCATAGGTATTATAGGATTATTTAGAGCTTATTAGAGACCTACCTCACTCCATAAAATATGCATAAGAAGTAGCAAATGACTGTGCTTATAATCAACTTTTGTATGATTTGAAATAGTTAAGTTCGAAGGGGACCATTTGGCCGAGTAACTTATCTATGTACCTGTAATACTGTTAAAATAAAGAATCAGTGTGATTCACGAAATTCTTTGTGAACCCTACACTGACCCTGTTTTTATAACAACTCTATTTTTCCTCTACTAATAATCTCTTTCATTGCATTTTTAGTATCAAAGATAATCTTTGCATGTTTTTCCACAAAAGAATAATCGACACTTGAATGATTCGTTGTAATCATGACCAAATCCGCGCTACGAATTAACTCTTCTGTTAATTCAGGTTCCCCTTTTTTCAATACTTCAAGGAACTTATACTCAGAGATAAAGGGATCAAAAAATCTTACATTTGCCCCCTCATTTTCTAATTCCTCAATGATTCGAATCGCAGGACTTTCTCGGTAATCATCAATATCTTGCTTGTAAGCTATGCCGAGTACGAGTATGTTAGAACCATTTAACGCTTTTTTTGATTGATTTAGTATTCGGCTTGCGCGTTCTACACAGTATTCTGGCATTCGATCATTAATCATCATAGAAGCTTCAATCATAGACGTATGAAAACCATATTCCCTTGCCTTCCACGATAAATAATAAGGATCTAGTGGAATACAATGTCCACCGATACCCGGTCCAGGATAAAACGCCTGAAATCCATAAGGTTTTGATTTCGCTGCGTCAACGACTTCCCAAAAATTAATACCCATCTTGTTACATAAAATGGATAATTCATTGACAAGCCCTATATTAATGTTTCGGTAAGTGTTTTCTAAAATTTTTTCCATTTCGGCGATGGCTGGAGATGATACTCGATGAATTGGTGCTTCTAAAATGCTTTCATATAAAGTGGCCGCAATATCCGTACATTTTTCAGTAACGCCACCAACAACTTTAGGAGTATTTTTTGTTTTGAAGAATATATTCCCTGGGTCTACACGTTCTGGTGAAAATGCAAGATAGAAATCTACACCACACTTTAAACCTGATAATTCTAAAATTGGTTTTAGTAATTCTTCTGTTGTTCCGGGGTAAGTTGTAGATTCTAGCACAATTAACATTTCTTTATGCATATAGGGGACAATATTTTGAGCAGAAGTTTTTACATAACTAATGTCGGGTTGTTTATGTTGATCGAGTGGGGTTGGGACGCAAATACAAACACAATCAGCTTTTGCTACTTCTGCAAAATCTGATGTCGCACGTAAATAGCCAGAATTTACAATTTCCTGTAAATCTTCATTTACCACATCCCCTATATAATTAATACCCGTATTCACTTTACTCACTTTCCATTCTTGAATGTCAAATCCAATCGTTTTATAGCCTGCTTTCGCTTTCTCTACTGCAAGTGGAAGACCAACATAACCAAGTCCAATCACTCCGAGTACGGCGGTTTTATTTAATAACTTTTCTTTTAAAGTGCTCATTTTACCACCTATCTAGTTTTCATAGTAATTGTAGTTTTGGGTAAAAATTAACTGGTGGATTTAAGTGATAAAGTCACGCATTCATTATAATAATGCCCGATTTTCACTCAAACCCACTCGAACAAAATACTCAAATTGCATTTTCAACCTTTCCATCCTTTACCATTTGCTACATCAATGACGTGCCTCTTTAGTTCTTGACTTTCAAGAGTTTCTAGTTCTGACAGCAACGACATTAACCTTTTTTCATCGGGACAATGTGCTTTCCCAATATAAATTTTTGGGAAAATGAATTCATCTTGAATTTCTTCCGAGTTTAATAATTCCTCATACATCTTCTCGCCAGGGCGTATACCAGTAAATTCAATTCCAATCTCTTCTTCGGAAAATCCTGACAACCGGATTAAGTTTTTAGCCAAATCAAGTATTTTAATGGGTTCACCCATATCCAATACGAATACTTCGCCACCCTTTGCTAAAACACCGGCCTGTAATACTAACTTCGATGCCTCTGGTATAGTCATGAAATACCGTGTCATCTCCGGATGTGTCACTTTAACAGGGCCACCTTTTGCGATTTGTGCCCGAAATCTAGGTACGACACTACCACGGGATCCAAGTACATTTCCAAACCGAACTGCTGCAAAGTTTGTATCACTTTCTCTAGCTAAGTTTTGAATAATCATTTCAGCAATCCGTTTTGTAGCACCCATCACGTTTGTCGGATTAACAGCTTTATCGGTAGAAATCATCACAAAATTTGAAACTTTAAAATGATGAGCTGCATCTGCTATGTTTTGAGTCCCGAAAATATTATTCCTCACAGCTTCCCTCGGGTTATATTCCATTAAAGGCACATGTTTATATGCTGCCGCATGATAGATAACATCTGGTTGATATTGTTGAACCACTTCAAAAATTGTTTCTCGATCTTTCACGTCTGCAATAACAGGTACAAAATCAATTTCGCTAAATTGTGGGTTCTCCATTAACTCAAGATGGATGGAGAAAATAGAAAACTCCCCATGACCCAATAAAATTAACTGTTTTGGTTTAAAACAGGCTACTTGTCGACAAATTTCAGAGCCTATTGAACCTCCAGCACCTGTCACGAGAATTTTTTTATTCATTATTTTGTTCGAAATTGCTTCCATATCAAGTTTAACTTCTTCTCTACCAAGAAGATCTTCAATCTTAACTTCATTCATGTCATGAAACTGTACTTTTCCAGTCATAATGTCTTCAATTTTTGGCATCGTCTTAATTTTTGCTTTTGTTTTTTTGCACAGTTCATAAATTCTCTTCAACTGCATTTTATCAAGGGATGGTATCGCTAAGATGATAATATGAATATCTTTTTCTTGAACAATTCGGGGTATATCATCTGTTGTTCCACACACTTCAATTCCCCATAGACTAAGATGTTGCTTATTTTTATTGTCATCGACGATAGCCACCACTTCATACTCTTTTAACTGATTTCTCTGGATACTACGAATGAGCATTGTTCCCGCTCCCCCTGCACCTACCACTAATACTCTCTTTAAATTCCCTCGTGGTTTTGTGCTTTTCATCTCGTGGAATATTCGCAAAATAACGCGAGGAGTACCGATTAACACTTGAAGAAGCAACCATATTATTAAGTTTTCACGGAAATCGACAGTACCTTGAAGGATCAGTTGACAAAAGCTTGCAACGATGACTGAAGAGGTAGTCACAAAACTAACTGACCATAAATCTCGAACGGATGCGGCACTCCATATTCTTGTAAATAAGTGAAGGAAATAAGCTAAAATTTGATAAGTTAGAATTAGGGAAGTAGCGCTAATGATAAAAGAATTATTGAAATTCAGTGAAGGATTAACTAACCAATATCCAATAAAAACAGCCGAAAGTGCACTAAGTGAGTCCAATACGAAAAAAATGAAATACCTGATCTGATAATTCAACTTTTTGCACCTCTTTTAATTTGGCGACTCCCACATTCAAAACATGATTTGATTGGTAGGAAAAAGGAAATAAATTTCCATTATTCTAGGATTAGTATATAAAAATTAGTAACAACGAACTGTATAGATGCCTATTATTTTTAATAAAAGTTTCCTAGGCAAAAGAGGTGTATTTGTTTCTAGAAAATGGAGAAATTAAGGATGGTCTCGAATATTAGGACTTTATTGAGAGAAACTAGATTGCAAATGTCATGTAATTCTATCAATGGGTCTAATCGCTAATGCTTCAGCCTCAAAAAATAAGTTCACATTCGTGGGGATTAGGATACTAAAAAGCCAAAAAGAAAAAACCATGAGAAACACTCATGGTTTTTACTTCACACATATTCTATCTTAAAATAATTTCCACCATTTTTTCTTTTCATATCGAGGTTCATATTGAACCAGTTGTTGATTTAAAAGTACTCGTCGATTGTTTTCTAGAAACAACTGAATCGAATCCAACTCTTTTTGTTTCTCCAAATAATCTAATCCCTTACGGAATAAAAAAGGTCGCGTCGATAAATTATGCGCGTCCGAACCATACGTATGTACTAAATTATTAGTGACTAATTCAAGTGAAAGTTTCTGAACCTTCTTCCCAAAGTGTCCAGCTAGACTACTTGCGGTAATTTGAGCAAATGCACCATCGCGAATTAAACTCTCTAACCGCTTCGGGTTTTCTGCAATCCCCCTATTCCTTTCAGGATGTGCAATAATCGGAGTAGTACCGACACTTAATAAGTCACGAATAATGTATTTTGTATAATGCGGAACAGTATTCGATGGAAGTTCTATCAACAAATAGCGTGAGTTTGCAAGGGTATAAATTTCCTTTGATTCATATAAACCCACCAATTTTTCATTCAATCGAACTTCATGACCAAGGTGAATGGACAGAGGGATCCCTCGTTGGTCCATTTCATTTTGCAACTGTTTTACTTGATTTTTTACTACTTTAGCAGGAACAGAATATTGTGGATGGTAAAGATGTGAAGTTGAAATGATATTTCTGATTCCTTCATTGGCGGCTGTTTCCAACATTTCAATGGACTGTTCAATCGTTCCTGGTCCATCATCCACGTTAAATAAAATATGTGAATGGATATCAATCACGTTCCCCACTCCTTTTTACAAAATTCTCTAATTTTGGATAATAAAAAAATCGATTTGATTCACACGCTTCGTGACAAATCGACTTTTTCATTTCACAGCCTTAATATCCTATCAATTATTCATATTTATAATTAGTTTGATAATGATAATGACTTTCAGTCAATTTATAGTTATTTAAAATCACACCTAACAGCTTCGCATGAGTGGAAAGGAGAATTTCTTTCGCTTTCATGACATTTTCCTTTTCTGTCACTCCCGTATTAATGATTAATAGTGTACCATCACATTTATGAGCTAAAATCTGTGGATCAGAAACGGACAGTACAGGGGGTGCATCAAAAATAATAACATCGTATTTTTTCTTCATTTCTTCTATGAAAAAATCCATATTTTTTGAAAGTAGAAGTTCCGTAGGATTTGGAGGAATAGGACCACTGGTAATGATATGAAGTTTATAAATAAATGATTCTTGAATTACTTTTACGAGGTTATTTCGATTCGCTAATACATTCGACAATCCGAGTGAATTTTGTAGTTGAAAGGTGTAGTGTATGGTTGGTTTACGCATATCTGCATCTACTAATAGTACTTTTTTTCCCTCTTGGGCAAACACAACTGCGATATTGGCAGCATTGGTTGACTTTCCTTCACCTGGAGTTGAAGATGTAATGACAATTGACTTTAATTCTTTATCTGGTAAAGAAAAATTAATATTTGTACGTACTGTTCTAAATTGCTCTGAAATAATCGAATTGGAGTCAGTGAACGTTACAAGATTGCGTTGCGGATTCTTACTAATTGTATGCTTCTTTTTAAACAAGCCCCTTTTCATCTCTTGTTGTCACCCACCTCTTTAGGCGATTCAATCGTACTAATAATTCCAATAATAGGTAAATCAAGAATCTCTTCTACATCTTTTTCGGACTTAATCGTGGAGTCAAACATTTCAATCAGTAACGCAATACCAATTCCCATCATAAAACCAAGCACAGCAGCAATCGATATGTTTAGCAATTTATTTGGTTTAATGGGTTTTGGATCGTCACTCAATTTAGCTTTAGATAAAATATTAATATTATTAATACTCATGAGACTAGGGATTTCCTTTTGAAAAACTTCTGCGATTTTATTTGCCATAATAACCGCTTGTTCTGGATTGTCATCTTCTACTTTGATATTTATCACTTTTGATTTGTTTTCATTTGTAATCGTGATTTGTTTTGACAACTCTTCTGTTGTTAGAGGTAATTTAAGTTCATCAATTACCTTAGTTAAGATTGCCGGACTTTTAATGATGACGTTGTATGTGTTGATGAGCTGTAATTCACTTTCGAGATAACTCCAGCTCATGTTTTCGATGCCTTTATTGTTTTGATTTACTAAAATTTGTGTTTGAGCTTCATAGACAGGTTTAAGAATAAAAAAGCTAAACACTGCTGCGATCCCAGCTGCGACCAATACAAAACTCATGATTAAATAAAAACGCCTCAGTAGAAATTTCATGAAATGTTTTAGATCTAATGCATTGGCCATTACAACCCCCCTTTAATACTAGGATTCAATACATTATTTATTACGTCCTTAAGTCAACATACTTTCGTTTTGTTGGAATTATTCGAATAGAAGAAAATTACGTCAAATTTTGAAGTGTAATAAACTATTAAACTCTTTGCAATCGAATCATTTCTTTTTGTTCTTAAATACAAAAATCCCAACCAATAATATAAGTTGATACACATTGGAGATAAGGATTCCAATACAGAACCCCATTAGACCATATTGCTGGAATAAAAGGATTGAGGAAATTACATAAACAACGACATTAGAGCCATTAATCACTAGCTGCCAATGTATATGCATAAATTTCAAAACGAATGGATGAACAACAGAACCCATTAAACCAACAATCGCGGTTGCAGTCGTAATAAAAATATAGTACAACGATTCAGTTGCCCAACTCGGATAAAGAAGGTGTAAAACAAATGGACTGATCAGAATGGAAAATATATAACCAACAACTCCAACAATTCCTGTAACTAACAAAATCGATAAAAATCGCCTTGTACTAAAACTTTCATACTTTGCTATATAACTTAAAATAACTCCATTAATTGGAGTAATAATCATGGACATAATTTTTCCTATTAAAGTAGATGTATAATAGATAGAAACTGCTGCTGGACCTAGTAACGGAAAGATCAGTAATTTATCTGCGTAATTTAATATATCTTTTAATAGAGAAGAAAATAGAAGTATGACACTTTTGTAGGTTGTCTTTTTATATAATTTTGTAATGACTAATGGTTCGAGGATTAAATCTGATTTTCGTACTATGTAAAGCAAACTAATACTATAACCTAATAGAAAAATAAACTGCCATTTCCCAGTTAAATAAAATAAAAAAGTGCCATAAATATAGCCGATCCCTAAAAAATAGTTATTATACAAAATCGCTTTAAAATCTAAATCTAATCGAAAACTGACAATTAAATATTCTCTTACTAGATTTAAGCCTGAAATGAGCAAAATAGAGATGAGATGTAAAAGAGAAAAGTTTTCTACATAGTAAACAATCCCGACAATCATCATTAAAGTAGAAATAAACAAACTCGTTGATAACAAAAAGTTAAAATCCCCAGAAGTTCTCTCTCTTTTGTATTCCTCATTATAAAGTAGTCGGATATTGTTCAACACATTTCCAAATGGAAAACTTAGAAGTGTATATAGACTGATGATTGTAACGATCCGTCCATACTCCTCATCTCCTAATTGTATACCTATAAAAGGGAGAGAGAGAAACTGAAGTATTGCAATGGGGATGGCCATCGCAAGGATGTTATACAATGAATCTTGCAAAAATTTAAACTTATTCAATTTGAGTGCACCCTCTTGCTGTTGAAGGAATGACTGAATCGTTTCATCAAGATCCTATGATGTTTGTAATAGATTGAAATTCGGAAATTACTTTCTAACAATTGGTTCGTTCATTCTTTTCTTCTGAAAAAAATAACTGATCATCAAGCCCAAAAATGTCCAGAAACTTAAATCTGTTAAATAGGATCCGCTCACAAACAAACTAACAAAACCTAAGCTAAACCAAATAATTAACAGATTGTAACTTAAATCTTCCTTTATAAAAAACATCCGAATAATCAGGAAGAGTAAAAAGAAGATAATAAATAATCCAATAAATACCCCGAAATTTGCCAGCAACTCTAAAAATATATTATGAGCATACACACCCAAACCATCTAAAACACGTCGATCCCCAGCAATACCAATTCCCACAAGTGGATGATCGTAAATTGCCGAAATTACTTTTTCATATAAGTCATCCCGACCACTTAAATAAACTTCCCCAGAAAGAAAAAGAGTAAGACTCCTACTGTTCAGTCCAAATTGTAGTAGCCAATTATAAAGAAGTAATAACAAACTTTGTAAATTAATAAATATAAAAATAGATATAGTCGTAACTGCAAAAATAAGATACATTCTTACTCTAGATAATCTAAATTGTGCGGCAGGTTTAATAAGTTTTAATACAATAAATACAGCAGCACATAATACAGCACCTCTAGAACCAATGGCTAAAATGCTGATTAACGTTGCAGAAGATATGAAGAACGCCTTTAAGGACAGTCGATCGATGAATTCATCTAAGTACATGATGGCTGGTAAAAGCATGTAGTATGAAAAAGTCATACTATATACATCGATCTTTGCAATTCCAAGCAAAATCATCAAACTTAAAAGTAAGCCACACACAAACACTATGAAACTAGCTTTCTTCATAACATCTTTTAATACGTTCCAATTTTTCAAACTCATCGCATATACAAACATTGGTAAACAAGTAAAAAACAAAGGAAAGATGAGTTCTACCATATATTTTTGATTATCTGGGAAAAATAAATAGTGGCTTAAAAATATGAAAATGGAAATAAAGTAAACGATAAATAGGTTCCATTTTTGTTCCTTAAACACAATGGGAAACGTGTATGCAAAAATAATGCCTACAACTACTTTAGAGCCAAGTTGAACAATGGTACCAGTTGATGTATCAAGAAAATTAAAAACAACTAAAATGAAATATTGAACAGTTAGAATAACTGTGGAGGACATTATCGCAATACTAATTTTTTTGTCATCTAAATCTTCTTTATATCTAATTGTTGGATTAATTACTTTTTGCAAAGGAAGCCCCCCACTGTTAAATATTTAATAGTCCATGGATACTTTAAATAATTGAAATATCTATTGAAAAGGGTATACATAAAAATTTAAGTATTTTGCTGAACAATCTTAATTACTTTTTGAATATCTTCATTCGTCAAATATGGATGGATTGGTAATGAGAGGACAGTATTACAAAGTTGGTTCGTCACTTTAAAATCACGATTGTTGAATTGTAATTGGGAGAAAGCTAGTTGCTTATGCATTGGAATTGGATAATAAATCATACTTGGGATACAATGTTGCTTCAGTTGAGATTGTAAATAGTCTCTTTCTTTTTTAGTTTTCAGTTGAATTGTATATTGTGCGTAACTAGAATAGTAACCGTTCGGAATGACAGGTATTATTACTGAATCCTTCAAACTGTGATTATATTGTTGTGCTACACGGTTCACGTCATTTAATTCGTGTTGAAGAAAGGCATCCAGTTTGACATTTAAAATAGCAGCTTGGATTGTGTCTAATCTTGAGTTAACTCCAATCCGGACATTATCGTATTTGTCGGCCCCTTTGCCGTGGATTTTAATAGAACGAAGTAGTTCAGCTAACTGGTCATCATTAGTAAAAATTGCGCCACCATCCCCATAACAACCTAAAGGTTTAGCCGGAAAGAAGGACGTTGTAGCAGCGTGACCAAAACTACATGCTTTTTTTCCGTTTAAATGGCCACCAAATCCTTGAGCTCCATCTTCTAAAACTAATAAATTATACTTTTTAGCAATCGCTTCAATCTCAGGGTAGTTCGCAGGTAAACCAAATAAATCGACGGGGATAACAACTTTTGGTGTTAAGTTCGTTTCATTTTGAGTGTTAATAATTGCATGCTCAAGTTTTGTTGGATCGATATTAAAAGTATCCTGACATACATCAACAAAGATTGGCGTAGCACCACAGTAGGAAACTACTTCTCCCGTCGCAAAAAACGTAAAGTCCGGAACAAATACGGCATCCCCTTCTTTAATACCCCATGCCATTAAAACGAGTGACAGGGCATCCGTTCCATTTGCACATGTAATGCAATGTTTGACTCCAACATAATCTGCTAACCGCACTTCAAGTTCCTTTACTTCTTTCCCTTCGATAAAATTCGTACCTAATAATACTTGTTGAATTGCTGCATCTATTTGCGTTTTATATTGAACATATTGAGCTTGTAAATCTCGAAATTGCAAAATGATCATCCCCAATGTTAATTGATGCATCGATTTTAAATTCCAAAAGTAATCTATCTACTCTTCTAGTAACTCTTTCCTTTTAGAACGAATAATGTCAATCGAATGTGGACCATGATTAAATATTAAATCAATAATCGATAGATTTGGTGTGAACTCATTCCCCCACTTTTGGCTATAAAGAGGATGTTGGAAATTTTGATAAAGAAGTTTTATCCCTCTACTGTTGAAATCATCTGGATTATTATAAGCTCTTGCACCACTACCGGAAATATAAATATCCCCTTTCAGTTTTTGAACGATATTTGCTATACGCTCACTACTCGTTCCAAAATCCTCATGAAACTCTGACTCACGGTAGATTTTCACATCGATATTCAAAATTTCACAATTTAGTTTAAGAAATTGAATATTCAAATCACATAGATAATCCATATCCTCAGCATATATACTCTTAAAACGTTCTTTATACAATGTCCAAAAGGGTGTCTTTTTATAGTTTGCCTCAATCGCACCCCAATGTTTTTCCTTCCAATTACTACTGTTATCAATTTTAATTTTATTTATTTGAAGTTCGCCTTTTTGAAGGGGTACAGTCAGTAACAATTTTCCATTAGATGTTAAAATAGAATTCCTGTTTAGGAAACCTCTGTTAGCTCGGTTTACTTTATCCAGTATGACGAAACTATCTGATTGATCTAATTTATCGAAATAACCAATCCATGGTAAATAATTTGGTTGGTGAACCGATATTTTCAATGTCATAAACCTACTTTCAATTTGCGATTTCCAGATGTTTATTTGCGATTTTCCAAGTAGCCAATACATACGGTTTAAATCAATTTTAAAACTCTTTAAAAATGTTATGATACGGGACTTGCATAGCTCCAAACTGTCTAAAATGATGTTCAATATTTTTTTTCATACTTCCTTCAAAATCAAACTTTTTCCCTAACTTGTGGGCAAGTTTAATCCCTTCGTATAAAAGCAAAGTAAGTGATTGGGAATGTCGAAATTCTGGAACGGAACCAGACATTAAATAATAGACAGATTCTTCGTCCCAAACAAAATATGCAGCAGCATGGATTTTGTCATTCTCGTCAACACAATAAAGAATTTTCCTTGCATTTCGTTCTTTACACTGTTGGTCGATTCTTGAAACAATTTCGAATGAATAGGGAATCGCCATGTTATGTCGTTCAAAGGTCATTCTATTTAAATCAAAGAATTCACCTATACTTAAATTTTCTTTCACTTGAACGAGTTTTTTAGCTTTGCGAATGAGCTTTCTAACATTTGAATTAAGATTATTATAGAGCTGCTCCATATTCGATGTATCATATATGACATACGTATACCGGGTTGTTTGGGAGTACCCCTTCCAGAAAAAAGGAAGCCAATTCGTCAGCGAATAATGCAAATATTGCTGGTATTTCGTTAAATTCATTTGCTCTATTTTTTCAATTACAGCATTCAACATTTTCATTTCATAACTTAGCTTTTTTTCATACTTTTGCTCTTCTGGAAATCGTATCCAAACTTTTTGATTTTGGGTTAATGGGGCTTTTTGAATTGCTTTTAGTCCGATTTCTTGTTTCAAATAATAGGGTAATGCTGCGTTAATTCGTTCGTTTTCTTCTATTAATATGACATTCCATTCATCTGGACAGACGGCATCCATCCACCAGCCTTTTGAAAATAGTGGAATTGTTTTTTCATGTTCACTAAATAATCGGTATTTTTCTAGATCAGACATGGTCATCTCCTATCAACCATTTGTGATGAAAACGTCAAAACATCCCTTTAAAATCAACTGTACTTCCTTTGTGTAGTGGTAATTTGACGATTTCCTTTTTAAAAGAAGAATGATAGATTGCAAGGACTAGTTCTAATGCCCTTCTACCATCCAATGCAGTTACATATGGCTCCCGATCACTTACAATGGCATCAATTACATCTTCGTAAAGTGGCGTATGACCAAAACCGTAGACATTTGGTGGGTTTTCGTAATAGGTAGACTTAATCTGTTGTGGATCATCTAACTTATCAGCAAACATCCATTCTTCTATAAGGTTGACTGATTTCCCACCAAGTTTGGCAGTCCCTTTTTCTCCAAAAATATATAAAGTCTCTTCTAAATTTCTTGGGTAAATATTCGTCGTTCCTTCAATTAGCCCATAGCTTCCATTTTTAAATTTTACGAGAGCAACACCAAAATCTTCTGCCTCAATATAACCGTGCATTAAATTATCAGTTAACCCGACAACCTCTTCAATTTCTTCTCCCATCATCCATCTGAGCAGGTCTATATTATGAATGCATTGATTCATAAGAGCGCCACCATCTTGTGACCATGTACCGCGCCAAGGCGCTTGGTTGTAATAATCACGTCCACGATTCCAACGAATGTGAGCCGTTCCATGAAGAAGTCGACCAAATCGTCCACCTTCAACAGCTTCTCTTAATTTCTGTACAGATTTATTAAAGCGGTTTTGATGACAAGCACTGACCTTTACATTTTTCTCTTTCGACTTTTTAATAATTTGGTCTGCCTCTTCTAACGAGAGTGAAATCGGCTTTTCTATTATTAAGTGACATCCCGCATCTATGGAATCAAGTGCAATTTGACCATGGTTCCCACTTTCCGTACAAATTGCAACTAAATCTGGTTTTTCGATTGTTAACATTTCCCCATAATTTACATACTTTTTTACGTCTTGAGGTAAATGAAAATCCATTACAATTTGGTCCATCTTTTCTTGGTCAATATCACAAAGGGCGACAATTTTTAAGTTATTACTGAGTGCAGCAGAAATATGATTCGGTGAAATTCTACCACAACCTATTAAGGCATATTTCAAATTAGTCATGACACTACCTCGAGTTTCCTAATAGATTTCGCAGTACACAAGCAACAACGAGGATCTTCAATTCGAAATATCTTCACGGCGAGAACCAAAGTTTTTGTAGATTTTTAGGAGGGAATAATTATTTTAGTGAAGGATTTCTTTCTTTTCTATCAGTTGATGTAAATCAGTAAGATTATCATTTAAATGATGGTATCGTTCAACAATTGCATTTTGTAAAAACCTTTTTAACTTCTCTTCGATTGGTTCATCATTCGTTGAATACCAGAATGGATGAGTTAATATATGGAGTTTTTTATACTGATTCGATTGAATAATTTCTATAACATTTTCTCTCCAATTCATCCTTGAATCAGAGACGTATTTCATCTCTTTGAAATATTTTTTACTGTAAGAGTTAATCACATCTTTAATTTGGATGTCATTTTCTAATATTAATTTTGAAGGTCTATGCATCGATATGACATTGACTTCTTCATTCAGTAATTGTCGTAGAATTTTTAATTCCTCTAAAATATAATTCTCCATTTCGTCAATCGTTGTTATTGCATATCTTTTTTCATCGAAATGTAGACCAATGACATGCCCAAGATTTTTGATCTGCATAATTTTGTTATAAGATTCTTTTGAAAAAATATTATAAAAATTCGTTGTTAAAAGGATAAAATACGTTGACTTCACACCCAGCTCTTTTTCTACTTTCGCGATTTCAACTGCTTTATCGAGAGATAAATCGATATCATGGCGCAGAATAACGGATTTTTCAACTTCGTCCCAATTGTCATATAAACAAAACTTATAATCAGATGATTTAAGCAATTCGATTAATTTTACATAGGCGTCAATTGTAAATTGCAATTTGGGGCTCCTTTACAATAAATGAATTTTTCCTCGGTCTTTTACATTTGCAATGGCATCCTTATATCAAGCACCTCTTTTGTATGGCTTTGAACCTCATTGACGATTCCAAGATAACATTTTGATAATTGATAAGTGTTACTTTTTCTGCAACTGCTGGTGGGGATACGCGGTGGAGGGGTGCTTCTAACATAGTCTGCATACGCTTTCTGTGTAAATCGGTTGTTGCTGTTTTTATATTCCGAAAGACACAAGTTCACTTAAGTTTTCATTATTGGCATCACATATATAATATGCTATCAATGACCTTCATGACCTTTTGTTTTTAATGTAATTTCAAAAACATTTCTAACAATTGTTTGTTTAATATTGAATTAGATTAGGTGTTAATTATTAATTATTAAAAACTATACATTTCTTTTGACAATTTCCTCGTATAAATCTAAATATTCATTATTAATACGATTCCAATTAAATTTGTCAACTTGTATAATACAATTCTTTGATAGGTCATCGTATCTTTCGATAACTTTTTGTATCTTATCTGCAATTTCTCCTACTGATTTAGCTTCAACTGAATACCCAACTTCGCCCTCACTAAATTGCCGATCAAACCCCTGTCCTCTTGAATAGATGACAGGTAATCCTTGACTCATGGCTTCAGCATACACTAACCCGAAAGTTTCCAGTATCGAGGGCATAACAAATATATCATTATCCCGAAAAATATGAATTAGCTCTTCTTTTCCAACTGGATCTAAATAATTGGCAAAGGGTGAGCTTTTAATTTGGTAATATACGTTCTTGTCTAATATTTTCCCAACAGCTGTAAATTGTATATTAAAATGTTTCTGATTCAGTAACTTGATTGCTTTTAGTGTAGTAATAATATTTTTATTTTTGCTTATTTCTCCAACATATAATAAGTTAATTTTCTTTTTTGAAGAAAGTGTTTTAGGGTTGCTTCGATTATTTATCCAAAAATCATCAATACCGTTAGGAATAATGACAATTTTTTTAGTGAATTCATCTTTTAAATAATTAGGGACATAGTTTTGTATGACTTGGTCACGATAGGATTCAGATAAAAAAATAATTCTATTAGCATGTTTTAGAATATCTACTCCAAGTTTTCTTAAATGAACCATTTTCTTAAAAAAAACATTCACATCTGTATTTCTAACTGCTACAATATACGGAATTCCATATTTTTCATTTAACTTCATACTAATATAACCATTTGAAAATAGTGAATGTGCATGAATAATTGAATAATTACTAATGTTATATTTTGCAATAGCATCTCTAAGTATTTTTTTATGCTTCACATAAAATAGTAATCTATCATACTTTTGATGGTTTACACTTACAGTAGTGTACTCACCGAAATTTAAATCTGTAATTTTTTCAGCATTTGAAATAGGAACATATACATCGATATCTAAACCATATTTCTTTTGTTTCTCATATAGATTTTTGTAAAAAATGCCATTGCTATAATATGAATTGATATGTAATATCTTCATCTTCTTCAAAACCACCTTATTAATGAGGTTTATAGGAATCAACATTTTGTCAGTTCCGATAACAAATTTTCACTATCCTAACTATTTAATACGTTTAAATACACTCTCAAAGGCCTCAGCATAGATCATTCCTGATTGTCCACCACGATACGCAGCAAGACCCTTTATGGCTTCCTTACTTCTTGGGTGAGGAAAATCTCTCATAACTCCACGGTATTGTGCAAGAGCCTCTATTTTTTTATCAAGACTATTTTCTCCAACTTCTATAAATGTGTTCGGTGAAAATGGGTTCATTCCTTTATTTAATGCCCAGTCAGTCGAAGATGGCACTTCCATAAATAATAGTTCTTTAAGTGAAGGTACATCGCTTCTTCTTTGGAACAGCCTAGCTGCTGCCTGGCAAGCGATAGAAGTGTGGAAATGGTCGTTATTTAAGTCTGCAGGATGATGAGTAAACACAACAGTTGCATTAGTTTTTTTAATGGCTGCTTCTATAAACTGAACAAGTTTTAAATGGGCAACATTATTAAACTTGATATTTGGAAAGTTGCCTGTAATAACTTGATCAACACCTAAAATATTCATTGAGTTGTTTACATCTTCATAAAGCTCATCGAGAGTAGGACGGAAGTTTCGAACATTTACTTCTCCTGATAAAATACAGACATTTACAGAATGACCTGCTTGGGAAAGCTTATGCATTGTAGCTCCTGCTCCTAACACCTCGTCATCTGGATGTGCAACAACGACTAAATACGACATTCTTATAACCACCTTTCAGTTTGATAATTTATACCTATCTTAACGGAGTAGTTTGAATATCTAGTTTGTAATGAAAAAATTGGATGATTTTAAAGGTAGGAAAGGTATCTACATCTTTCCCCTTTGATTCCTTTACATCCAATGGTTTAATATATGTTAAGGGTGTTGCACATATGTTATAAAATTTGTCAGAATTTGCATATTATTAGGTAAATGACGGGATTTTTCAATTATTTGTGGGGATTTTCGCAATAGTTGTCGACGCTAAATTTATGGCTAAGGTCACACCTGAAAATAGATACCTAAATTAAACACCCCAAAGGTCAGATTTCACTCTAACTTTTGGGGTAAAGTTTAGAACACTGTCCTATTCATATTGTTTAATAAATAGGACCGGCTCTCTAAATTTCTTGTTCAAGTATTTTAGTAATTCTAGTAGCTGCGTTACCATCACCATATATATTATCAATCGGTTGCCCATTTTGAGTTTTCTGAAGAATATTTGCCAAATCTGTCACAAGTGGGTCAACTAACTGATTCCAGCCCGTTTCAACTGTTTCAACCCATTCAGTTTGAGTTCTAAGCGTTATGCAAGGAACTTTCATAAAATACGCTTCTTTTTGTATTCCACCAGAATCTGTAATAATACCCTTTGCATTCTTTTCTAAGAGTAACATCTCCAAATATGATACAGGTTCAACAATTTTTATATTTTTAGCTTGTTCTAAAATGTGTCCTAATCCAAATTGTTCCACTTTCTTTTTAGTACGTGGATGTAATGGCAAATAAATGGCTTCTTTTAATTTTGAAAAAGATGTCAAAATTGCAGTCAAGACTTCCTTAGAATCTGTGTTGTCAGGTCTATGAATTGTACCAAGATAGTATTCTTTAGGAGTTAAACCTAAATCCGCTAAATTGTATTTTTGTTCAGCCCGTTCCATATTATTTAGCACAGCATCATACATCACATCACCAACTGTAAATACACCTTTTGTTATACCCTCATTTTGTAAATTACGGACAGCAACTTCCGTTGGCGTAAATAACAAATCGGAAACATGATCGGTCATAATACGATTAATCTCTTCGGGCATCAACTTATTATAACTTCTTAAACCAGCTTCAATATGAATTAATGGAATGTGTAACTTACTAGCAACAAGTGCACCTGCTAATGTAGAATTTGTATCACCATATACTAAGATGGCATCTGGTTGTTCCTTTTCAACGACTTCCTCCGCAGCTATTAACATTTTGCCAGTTTGACGCCCATGTGTATCAGAACCAATCCCCAAATCATAATCAGGTTTTGGTATGTTTAACTCGTCAAAAAACACGCCAGCCAAATTATAATCATAATGTTGCCCAGTATTTACTAACACTTCATGGAATGATTGACGGAGTATATGTGAAACAGCTGCAATTTTAACAAGTTGTGGTCTCGTTCCCGCGATGGTGACGATTTTTTTCAATTGAACAACTCCTCATTTTATATAGTTGCACTAGTTTCCTACCTTCTTGTTCCCTATTAACACAGATCAACATTAATTAATAGATTCAAATAAAATCTTTTCAAGTTTGTCACCTAAAATTTGTACCTTATGATTATTTTGAATATAGGTTCTACCATTTTCGCCAAGTTTTTCCCTCTCTATTTCTGGCATATTATAAACTTCTACTATTTTATTAAATAGTGCTTCTACATTATTTGGTTCAATAACATACCCAGCATTTGAAGTTGCCACGGGATCATTTTTTTGTCCGTAGCCAAAAATTGTACATGTACCAGAATATAAATAATCATTTATTTTATTCTTTGATAATCCATACTCAAAAACCTGATTTCCCTCATGAGCAAGATGGGCCATACAGATTTGACTCGCTTTTAAAAGACTTGGAATACATTCTCTATTAATACGTGGACCAACAAATACATTATCAAGTTTGTTTTCTTTCACATAATCTAGCATTCCTTCATATTCAAAGCCACTACCAACAAACAACATTTTAATGGGAATGCCGTTATCTTGAAGTTTTTTTGCAGCTTCTAGCATGATATATACACCTTCATACTTTATATAATAACCTGCAAAAACGCATACAAATGAATCTTTCATAAAATTTCTGATTTCAATTGGGATTAATTCCTTTTTACTTTCCGCGTAATTATCATACCGTTCACAGTCCATTGGCTGGCCAATCCAATATGTTTTTTCTTTACTAAAGCCCAATTTGTCACATATATACTTATCTCCATATGTCATGGAGTAGATTATTTTTTCAGCTCTTTTATAAGCCCATTTTTCTAAAGATCCTAAAAATATAACAAAAGGATGAAACCGAGATAACTCATTATTTTGTACCAAAATCTGTGGCCATAGATCCCTTACTTCAATACAAAACCTTGCTTTATATTTTTTTGCTGTTTGGAATGCTGCAACCCATGCAAATGGATGAATTGAACATCCAGTTACGACATCTGGCTTTCCAAATTTCTTAACTATTTTAGCTCTATGTTTTTTAACTAAACTGACAAACGATAACATATTTAATAAACGGTCGAACCCATTTCCTTTATACTCAGGTTTCGTTCGTAAATAAACAAAATGAACCCTACTGTTTATTTCACTAATTTTAAACTCGTCATCGGTAAAATAATTTTTTGTAAAATGTGAATAAGATGAGGCGATAACTATGACATTGTATCCCCTTTTCGATAATTCTGTTGCAAAATCATATTGTCTTGAAATACCTCCATATTTCGGTTCCGATGTGTGAGCATCTAATATCCACAAAGTTTTCATTTAAAAATCCTCTCCAGATTACTACCTTTTCTAACATAATGAACCTACACCAACATCATGGAATTTTCACACTCTTAATAAACTAGTCTATTTTTCTGTTATTCTAATTGAATCTATAAAGTTTCTAACTCTATAATCTTCTTTATAATAGCTCAGGCTCTGATCATATATAGAATTACCGAATACCTTATTCACAAGCCCAAATTTTCTACCAAGGGCAAATAATATTGGATTAAATATCTTTGTTAATCTAATTTTATTTCCATGTACTTCAGCGATTAATCTAACCATTTCACTAGTTTTAACATATTCCTCATTTTGCGGGAAGAATATTCCACTTTCTTTATTTTCTATTATTAATCGAATAAATTCACATAGATTATCGATATGAATCATGCTACGCATATTGTTAATATCGGGGAAAAAAGGTAATTTCCGTGCAGCCCTTGCAAGCTTCGTATAATTTCCTTTACATTCTCTTCCATAAACCATAGGTGATCTAATAATGGCAACCTTAAAATCATTACTTTCTAAGGGGATTATCCCTTCCTCTGCTTGTAGCTTACTGTTTCCATAAAAGTTAGCAGGTATCGGTTCTGTATTTTCGTCAATCACTTTAAACTCATTAATACGACTACTATCTCCATAAACAATCATGCTACTCATAAAAATGAACTGTTTAACACCTTCTTGTTTTGCCTTATCCGCTGTTTCTATCGTTAAATCCCGATTTACTTTATAATAAATTGATTCAAATTTAGGGCTGGGATTAGAGTCTACGTGTGCAATTCCAACCGTATGCAAGACTACATCGTAACCTTCGAACGACTCCTCTCTCCAATCCTCAGCTCTTAAACTAATAGTGTCTACAGAATACTTATCTGTATACTGGGAAAGCCATTTCTTAAATGAAGTTCCTATATAACCATTAGAACCGGTAATAAGTATTTTTTTCACGTAAAATTACTCCTCTTTTGCACTTACTACTTCCCAATACATATTGTAAATTTAATTACCTTATACTGATTTTTCTACAAACTAGATTATTAAGTGATAAATATGCACAAACTTAGTAATCATTAATACTATCTCTAAAACACAACTTCGTTACCCTCTTCATCTACAAATATCTCTAAATATTTTCTTTTCATCTTGATTCCATAATTTATATTAACTTTTGGAAGTTTTTCCCCTAAAAGTTGTTTTACTCTTAAATAAGGCAAGTTCATTCCACCTGCAGCAAAAACAGCAAGTGTTGCTGCAATACGTGGGTTGATTTCCATCAATATGGGGTTGCCGTTTTCATCATATTTGAAATCTAAATCTACGTTACCATCAAGCTTAAGTTTTTTAACAATATCGCAAGAAATTGAATATGCCCGTGGGTCTTCTCTTAAAGTAGCTTCTTGTGGAATACTTGCCGTTATTGAGTTACTCTCTCTTCCAGCAATATATAGGACATTACCCTTATCTGCCAAAAGATCTACCGAATACTCATCTCCCGGAAGATATTCCATTGCTAACATTTCTGGCATTTCTTCCTTTTCGCTAAGAATTTGAATCATTTCTTGTAGTGAAATGTAGAATGAATTAGGTTTCTCATTGAAAAGGATGTCAAATCTAGATTTCTTTGGATCTATAATCCTAATACCTCTGCTACCACTACCCTCAGTTGCCTTTAAACATACTGCTTTATCTGGATAACCGAGCATTTCACATACTCTTTCAAGTTCTGAAACATGTTTTACCGGATAGAATTTGGGTACTGGTAAATGATGATCTTTCATGAATTGGTACAGTTTAAGTTTGTTGTTTGCTATCAAAATAGAATTATCAGAGATAGATAACTTTGTACCTATTTGTTCGAATTCAAACTTTCTTTCCAACAATCGAGGCAATTCTTGTGACATAAAAGGAATAACTACGTCCACTTTTTCTTTTTTACATATATTAATTATTTCATCTACATACAATTCATCTGAAACTGACGGGACTATATAAAACTTATCTACAATTTGATTTATACAAAAGTCCTCATTCATATCCACACCGATAATTCTAATATTTCGTTCTCCATTATTTCTAAAGCAACTTACAAGTCCTGGGAAAAACTGAACACCGCATGCAGTTATCAATACAGTTATATCTCTCAATGATTTTCCTCCATCAGTTACAGAAATAAATAAAAAAGGAATTTAAAATTGGTACGTTTGGAATATGTCATCAAACGTTTCTTTACGTTTTATTAATTTAGTGTTTTGTTGTTCATCTATTTCAATCATTGCGCAATTAGGAGCAATGAATGGCGGTTTAAATACATTGGAATAACTACCTACATTTCTAAACTCGATCATATCCCCCGCAGCCAATTTTCCGCAAAAATCTCTATACATAACATCATGTTCTAGACAGGTATATCCTACAAAATCTACATTTTTATGATAGGCACCTTCTGAAAATACTGTAATTGGCAATTGCTTTAAACGGCAAATATCACCGATGTTTCCATACGAACTATCCAAAACAGCAAAATTTTTATTTTTAATATTCTTTATACTTAATACCTTACTTATAAAAGTTATATAACTAGAAACAACCGTAGTTCCAGGTTCAGTAATTAAAAGTGGTTGTTGCTCATAGGACAAATGCCCAAATTTCTCTATCATTTCTTTTCCAATAACATTACTATATTCACTATAATCTGGGATGTAATCTCCAAACTGCTCTGCCAATGTAGGCTCCATTTTTGAATACATACCACTACCTAAATTGATAAATTCAGGGGGACTGTCAAAATATTTCTCTACCAAAGAGAGCATTATTTTTACTCGTTTCTCCCAAGATTGTATTTCACGGGAACGCCCAATGTGACAGTGTAATCCAACTAATTGAATATTATTTATTGATTTAACCTGACTTACAGCTTCATCCAATACACTTCCATCTGCGTCGATTCCAAATCTAGATATATAGTTCTGACCTACGTTTATATTAACTCTGAAAGCTATTTTATAAGTTTTCTCTTTATTTTCATTAGCGTGGGCTACAATTATTGCTAATTCTTCAGTGTTATCAACATTAATAACCCCACCATTTTCTAAGTGTTCAAACAGACCACTACCTTTAACTGGACCGTTGTAAATAATAGCATCATTCATGTAACCTATCTTTTTAGCAAGTTCATATTCCATTTCGGATACAACCTCAGCAAAACCGCCTAAATCCTTTACTATCTTACAAATTTCAGGGGTATAGTTTGTTTTATATGAATATGCAATATTATATTTTGGATAGATCTTCCTTACTGAATCTAGTAATTCTATATAATTTTTTACAAACTCACTTTTATGAAAAATATATAAAGGAGACCCATATTTATTTAATAATTGAGTTAAGATATGTTGATCTAGTTTCATGAATTTAACCTCCTTTATTGCTTCTATAATCTTTTAAATGTGGTCTTTCAGCAGCACCATAATCTTCGTTTGCTCTTTTAAATAGAATACTAATTGAAACAATCAATATTTTCACATCTAATCGAAAAGAGACATTATTTGCATAGTCCATTTCATATTTGAATTGTTCTTCATATGTAATAATAGGCTGACCAGATAAAACATCAGGAGGTATAAGGCCACCTCTAACACTATGAATAACCGCCTCTTCTTCTCTAAAGTAGGGGAGATCACACGCTCTCAACGGACGCGGTCCAATAATAGACATATCTCCTTTAATAATTGAAAATAATTCCGGTAATTCGTCTATTGAAGTAGATCGAATAAATTTACCGAATTTTGTTAACCTTTTTTCATTCGGAAGTAAGTTTCCATTTTCATCACATTCATTAGTCATTGAACGAAATTTTCTCATTTTAAAGATTTTTTTATGTTTACCAATTCTTTCTTGTGAATACAAAATAGGACTACCCATTTTAACACGCACTAAAATTGATATAATCAGAAATACAGGAGATAAAATAATCACTGCTACAAGCGATAACATGAAATCAAGTATCCTCTTTATAAATTTTTTATACATTGATTTATGCCCCCCTTAAAACAATCAAAAAAAGCTCTTCTGTTGTAGGACTGAAGCACTTACTTAATGTCCTATATTTAGCTCCTGCTTCTAGAGCATCATGATCCTGACGTGCTAAAACGATTACGTACGATATAAGTCTAATCTCATCTATAATATGCTCAAATTTCCTCTGGTGTTAAAAATTCCTTCCTACATTTCTTCATAAGAAACTGTTCCAGAGAATTCAATTTTATTTCAGTCTGGACTCCTACAAATTCCATCTTGGTGGACACACTTTAAGCCATTAGTAGTGAACCACTACCACAAAGTTATATGCCATGCCGGGTCACAAAAAACAACACTGTAACGAAGTTTAGTGTTGTTTTCTGCTTGATTCTGATTTAGAAGGCTTAAGGGAAAAATTTCTCTGCCATACTTTAATTTCATATTTCAATATTTTTTAAATGAGGGAGCTTTTTAAGCAACCGAAAATCTTTAATTTTAGTATTTTTTAAATCAATCTTCTCTAAATTTAAAAAATATTGAATTCCATCAAGGTTTTTTATATTTTTATTTCTCAAATCTAATTCCTTTATGGAGATTAAATCTTTTATCATGATCCATCTGTCATCACAAGAAAGTAACTCTCTAATGTATTTTTCAAACTCTCTATCTATAAAAGTTGCAACTCCTGAAAGTTCTGCAAGAGTATAAAACTCCATATCCATTTTTCTTGCTTCATGAATTATTTCTTTTAGCATATCCGGCGAAATTCTGTATTCACCTGCTTGCTCTGACTCTTTCCCCCAACCAACATCACTCCATTCCAACTCATCAGGTAAAATAGAATGACACATAAACACGATATTTAGTCCATTTTGTTTAGCAATACTAATCACTTCTTTAATGTGTTCCATAGCAATACCAGAATTACGGTCAATACCTATAGAAGGAATAAACCCGGTATGGTTGAACGGAGTTAGATTATTACCTTGTATGTTGCCCCGTGCATTTTTAAAATACTTTGGCACTATTGCTGAAATAAGATCGTCATTATAATAACTATAAGGAAATGCAAACGAAACAGGGATTTTAAATTTCTCACCTGTCTTAGAATGACATTGTTTTTCCATCCATTCGATAAGAGGAATGATTTCTGTATTAACCCAATTATCAATACCGTGTTTTTCTGAATGCTCAACAGAATTTATATGAAGAAAACCCTGGTGTACGATTTCATGTCCATTTCTTTGCAAGTCTAATAGTGCGTCAATTTCTTCCTGCGTGTGATTCCTATTATCTTCAAAAAGATGAACTCCATTTATATTAAATGTTGCTCGGACATCATAATATCCAAAAAGTTCTTTTCCGTATTTTGTCCAATGATCTACTCTGTAACTGTCATCAAAGGATAAAACAATTCCAGGTTTGTTGATATAGGGGATCGTCGGATTGGGTTGAACATTATATTGAGCACTTCTTTCCCTCATATGCTTAATAATTCTCTTTAACCTATAGCGTTTGAAGAATTTACTTTTCTTTAACTGTAAAGGAATCTTATTAATTAAAGATTTTCGAAAAGACAATACCATCCCTCAATTTCTACTATTTTAATAATTCTTTTTAAACTTAATAAACAAATAAAAATCATAAATCATAGAAAATATCACGACAACACATAATCCAACAAACCATCGAAATAGCCCACTTACATCCGCGCGCTGCATAAGGGGAAATATTTTGCAAACCGTAAATTAGAATCCACTTGAAGGGTTATGTCTTTGTAACTATCGAGTTGAAAATGTGCGCATTGTTTGCTATGGGAGTTATGCAGAAAGTAATATCGTTATTAATTAGTAGTTTATGATGTTTTAAGTAATTTCAATGGGTGAAAGTACTATGTGGGTAGTACATGGGTTATGATGGAAAAATTATGCACATTAATATCTGGAAAGTTATCCATTATTCATGACCGATGAATAAATAAAAAAGGTAGTTAGCTATATAAGCTTCCTACCTCAAAGCGATATTTTATTATTACAACATATAAAAGACATATTAGTTCTAGATAAATAGATAAAATTTAGAATACTTAATTAAGCCATATTAAAATTACCCATAGTCATGAGATAACTGTGACTATATTATCTCTAATGTAATATTTTCAATGTCAATATTAACAAAAAATCAAAGGACATCATTCACTTACCGAACATCATTTAGTTGTAATTGGGGACTCCTACAAAATTCCACCGTTTCTTCCCAATCCAACGTAATTCGTACAATGTCTTCTTCAATTAAACTACCTCCTGATTGGACTTCGATGATTTCCATGTCAGTGATAGCTTTTATAGCATGCTTTGAGGCTAGAGGAATCTGCAGGACATTTCCCGCCCTTACATGAATCATATTATCGTTTAAAACAAAGATTCCTTCTCCCTTTATAATGGTCCAAAACTCGCTTCGTTGATAATGGAGTTGATAGCTTAGGTTTTTTCCTGCTTTAATACCAATCCGTTTTGTTAAAACCTCATTTCCTTCCTTGTATTTTGTATGATCTAATACACGATACCAACCCCACCGGCGTTCTTCATACATAGGTCTATCAAAATTTCCATCAATATAATTTTTCAAACGGGTGCTTGCATCCCTGTCAGTTACTAGAATCCCTTCAGAACTAGCTGCTACAATTATGTTATTTCCACCCAGCAATGTAATAGGGATGTCCAACTCATTAATAATGTGACAATTTATTGAATCTTCACTAATCTTTCCTTTACCAAAAACATTTCCATCCATCTCTTCAGTTAATGTATTCCAAGTTCCAAGATCCTTCCAATATCTTTCGTAAGGTAGAACTACTATTTTTTTTCCTTTCTCTACAACTTCATAATCAAAGCTATTATTAGGTAGTTCATCGTAGCAACATATTAATTTTTCATATTCTGTCGGTAACCCTTTTGCTTTCAACATATCCAAAATATATTTCACTTGAAAGGCAAAAACTCCACAATTCCATAGAGCTCCTTTATCAATCAATTTTTTCGCTTCTATTTCATCCGGCTTCTCCCTAAAATAATCCACATTTAACCATTCCTGGTCAACATTTTTTGTCTTTGGTACAATGTAACCGTATTTAGTAGATGGAGAAGTTGGTTTCACACCTATTAACGCTAATTCAGAACTGGAATTAATAAGTGTCGATTCTAAGTCTTTCACATATTGGAAAAATTGGTATTCCACAAATGGATCTACAGGTAGTACTCCTACTACCTCTTGCTCACTGCATTCTTGAACAGAATGTAGATAAACCGTTGCTAAAACAATAGCAGGAAATGTACCTCTCTTTTCTGGCTCAATAATAATCGGGATATTCTTCCCCAATTGATTTGACATTAGTTCTATTTGTGAATGATTTGTGGCAATGATGGATTGATCTTTTAAATTAGTATTGGATAATTGCGCCCATACGCGCTGAACCATAGACATTGGTCGACCATTTTCATCCTTTAGTAATTTCAAGAATTGTTTCGGTCGCACCTCACTTGATAATGGCCAAAGTCGTTGTCCTGAACCTCCAGATAAAAGTACCAAATGCATGAAAACACCCCTTCCTTATATTTTGTCAGACTTTTACAATACGTTTCCATGCCGAGACTAACCTAGAGCAATTCACTTCCCAAGAAAAGTTATTATTCGCAAAGATTTTTCCATTGATCGAAAGTCTATTTCTTAATTCTTGGTTATTTATCAAATTATGAAGAGAAGATATTAATTCTGTGACTGTTGTATATGTCACTACCTCCTGATTACTAATATTTGCAATCCCTTGTAAAGCAAGGGGAGAAGCAATAACTGGAAGTCCACAGGATAAAGCTTCAACTACTTTATTCTGTAACCCAGTACCTGACTTCAATGGGTAAACTGCAATTTCAGCTCTACATAGTAACTCACATATATCTTCTACAAAACCAGTGACAAATACGTTATTCATACCATGTAACTGTTTAATTTTTTTAACAGGATCCTTACCGACAATATAAAATTGGTATTCACGGTATACTTTATGAAAAATTGGCCATATTTGAGTTGCAAATGTATAGGCTGCTTCAACATTTGGGTAATATTGCATATTTCCGTGAAACAAAATAATTTTCTCTCTTTTTAAGGTAGGATAATTTGATAGATACTGTGGGGTCATATACGTACCATTTGGATTAACAACAATGGTGTTATTATCTAAATATTTTTTGTCGTTTTCTGAAACAATAAAAGTTTGTTCAAAAACATTTAAAACTTTAGATTCATATCGTTTTAATAGTATATTTTCAAAAGATAGAATTATTTTTTTATAGAATTTTTCCTTTTTAGCACGACGTCTCATATTGAGGGATAACGCATCAATCATATCTAACGTCTTCGGTATATCTTTTTCCAAAGCGTATTCTGCAACCCGAACCGTTTGTGTATGAATTAGATCAGGTTGAATATCTTCCAATATTTCAGAGACATTCCGTTTCAATTTTCGATTAGTAAATAAATTCACTTGTAATGGCTTTAAATTGATAACCGACTTGGTTAAATTTAATAACTTCGTAACTTTTCCTAATTTGAATAAATAGATTTGTTTACAATAGGGGGCAAGTTTTTCACGAATTAATTCTTCCTCTTCTGTACTGGAGATAATGCTAATTAAATAGATACTAATATCACTTTTTTTTAGTTGTTTTAATTGTTCCCAGGCGATTAATTGATCCCCCTTATGTGGAGGGTAAGGCGGTCTAGCTGTCAGATAAACTACTTTCATTTTGTTTCTCCTTACATTTACGGCATTACAATTTGTCATTCAATATATTGTTCAGCAGTATTTTGAATCATTTGGCTTAGTGAGAATTGTTTTTCAGCTTTACTTCTGCCCCTTATTGATAATTCCTTCCTAAGCGTTTTATTTTCAATAAGTAGACGAATTTGCTCCGAGATTTCTTTTTCCGAATATTCCTTTACCAAAAGCCCTGTTTCACGATGACTTATCGCCTCTTTAATGCCGCCTACATCGACTGATAATACAGGAGTACCTACAGCCATTGCTTCAATAATTACCATTGGAAAAACTTCGCGATAAGAGGTTAGGATTAATGCATCTAAAGAAAGTATAAACTCATACGGATTCTTCAGGTTTCCATGCATTAATACCTTATCTTGAAGCTTAAAATCGTGAATCATCTTTACAATAGAGGCTCTCTCGGGGCCATCTCCCGCAATGTGAAACATAACTTTTTCATCATTCTCAAATTCATTTGCAACACGTAAAAAAAGAACATGGTTTTTTTCTTCTGATAGGCGGGCTAAAATTCCGATATGAAATTTTTCTCGTTCCTTCTTTGGTTTAAAAGAAAAATGCTTAAGATCTACACCGTTATACACGGTGCTAATAAGGTCTTCACGTATACCTAAACGAAGTAGTTTATCTTTTTCAAATTCGCATACAGTAATAATTTGATCTGCATACTTATTCAATATTTTTGTAAATTCCGATGGCACCTTTTTCTCCAGGATAGTCACATTATGCTTTGTATAAATAACCCTAAATTGCATTCTCATTAACTTCTTCATCATCACCGTATAGAGGAACATTCTTAAACTATTAGCATGAATAACATCAATTTTTAATCGCTGGACGTAACGTTGCAATCTCAATATATTCTTAGCATGATTTTTCATAGATAATGGAATGAAATATTGCTTGTCTTGTATTTGACTATACAGCTCACCTGGCCCAGCTGCTGCATAGATTTCTATATCAAGATCTCTTAGATGGTTTTCAAGTATACAGAAATACCTTTCGGCTCCACCCATTGTGAGCTTATCTGTCAATAGTAGGACATTCTTCACTTTATCGATTCACCACCTTTGCTCTTTGTTCCGCCAAATCTTTTCTTCATATACTTCGAAATATCTTGCGGAAATTGCAAGAAATAGAAAAAATGCCTCATTAATGATGAGAGACAGAGAAATCATCTGAAATAAAAAACCAAAAAAAGTAAGGACGATATAAGGTTTTGTTTTGTGCAATTTTATCTCATAAAACTTTTTCATTAATACGATTAAAAATAAGAGGAATAGTGTAAACCCTAGAATTCCTGATTCTGCTAAGATTTCGAGGTAGGTATTGTGTACGTACAGTGTTTTATGATGGTGGAAGGCATAGTAATCTGAGAAATTAAAAGCACCTATTCCCAATAAAGGTTTACTCATAAAATAATCTAATGCCTGTTCCCACAGTTCAAACCTACCGCTTCCTTGATCATTGGTAAAATCGTTTATACGATTTATAATAATTCGATTGATGTTGATTGGTGTGAAATAACTCACAGCATAGATGACACCGATTACTGGTAGAAATAGCCCAATCCACTTTATCCTTTTTGCTGAACTAGACAGTACCAGATATAAAACAGAAACTAAGAGTAGTGAAACTAAGCCGCCTCTAGAAAATGTGAGTAGACTAGTAATCAAACATAACAAGAAACCAGAGTAATGTTTCACTCCCTTTAGATTCGTCACATAAAAACAGAAAAATAAAGTATTAAAAAAAACGTAAATGTTCGGGTCATCCAATAAACCAATTAATCTTGGATAATCTCTATCTATTAATAATCCAAAGGAAATAGTATCAACTGATCCATCTGTTATTAAAATTCCAGCTATATACCAAACTAGACTCATTCCATTGAAAATTAATCCTGCATTTGCAATAGTTATTTCCAGTGAAGTGATTGAGATTCGTTCAAATAGAAACTTCATAATGAAATACGATCCAAGGACGATGACGACTCCTAGCAAAATACGTATACTTGAACTGGGGTACTCAGAAAAAACTCCACTAAGGCAATAGAAAAAATAGAATATTAGCAATACCACTTCGTAACCAAATAGGGGACGAAAGAAAAAATACTTTAAATAGATACAAAACAAGACAACTAGAAAAATCATATATATTTTTAATGAAAAGCCAAGATATAAATGATAGCGACTAAGTGTAATGACAAATAGTAATAAAAAGACAGTAAAATTAGGAATACGTAAATTATTTTGCAATCTTTCCATTTTTCCTTTGTCCCCCATTTATATCACGGCTCATTAATTTATTTTTCCAGATATATTCTATAATCTTATCTCTCACTGACCAATCAAACAGCAAGATTAATACAATTACAACAATATTGGTAACGATTACCGCAATAAATGGGTATGACTGGAGAAAATAGTATACTGAAATACTGCTTACCAAAAAATTAGTTCCGTATGGAATTATAACTTGCAATATTACTTTTTTTCTTTCCGGATTTGCCAGCGTAAATCCGATGAATGACGTCATTTCAATAATGAGAATTGCGGCAGTCGCACCAATGACTCCATATAGGATACTCAAGTAATATATAGAAAAGATTCCAACTAGGGCGGTCATGAACTGGACAAACACACGAGAACCTTGAAGCCCACTCGTAGTAAGATTATCAGCTGCAGCAATATTAAATCCCTGTAATACAATAATGAAAGATAATATTTGTAAAGGCTGAATAGCATCTAGCCAAGCTTCCCCGAATAACATATCCACCAAGTATCCCGCCATATAAAACAATGAAATTGATAAACACATTCCTGTAAAGCCCATCAATTTAAGTTGGAGAATGTGCAGTCTTGTATGTTCTTCCTTTTCTCCCTGGTTATAATATTGAAATAATAACGGATAAAATGCACCTGCTATTACTCCGGGTATCTGATATATGGCAGAAGGAATTCGGTATGCCACGGCAAACAAACCGACAAGTGATAGGGATAGTGTATTCCCTAATATTAATGGACCTAATTGGGGAATGAGCATAATAAATAAACCGCTAATGAAGAATGGTCCTAAATTTTTCAGTAACTCACTTTGGAATGGTATCTTCCATCTGACCGAAACTTTCCTACTCAATAAATACAAACTGAAGATTCCCCCACATAAATATGCTAACCCGTATGCTGTTGCGGAGAAATATACATCCAAATTGAAATACATACTAAAAAAAATGAATACAATGAGCACAATTGATGAAAAAATTCTGATGAATGCAATAAACTGCATTGTTTTTGTCAGCTGAAAGTAAGTAATTCCAATACTTTGTAAGGTTAAGCCAATGACCATCGGTAAGGTTAAACTATAAATCATAGAAATAAGTTGCTGCTCCTCATAAAGTATCTGTATACCTACTCCCACAATTACAAGTGTAAAAAACAAACATATTAACCTTATCTTTAAATAAGATTGAAATTTGTCTTCAACATGCGCCTGTTTAGATCCTTCCCTTAGATACGTGTTACTGACTCCCATATCTGTAAAATAGTGCATGATCATGCTGATTGCCAGAGATATACTAAATATCCCATAGTTCTTTGCATTAAAATAATTTGCCAATAAAATAAGTGTTCCTGCATTCAACAGATTCGCAAAGATTGTACTGTAAAATAAATGAATGATATTTTTCTGAATAGAATTTGCTTTCAAGTCTTCCACTCAATTCTAACTAGAATACTAGAATACATTTCTAAATCCTTTAAACATTTACAGACGCCATTTTTTCGCTTAAATAAAAATGATATGTCTTCAGCAAACCTTGTTTTAATGAATGTTCAGGTGTCCAACTTAAACTATCGATACTTGATTGATTACATAGTACACTATTCTTTATATCACCGTTTCTTTCGTGTCCGAACACAGGTGGTAGAGTGTCCATACAAATCTCCTGAATGAGACCCATTAATTCTAAAATACTTGTGCTCGTTGTGGAGGATATATTAAAAACACCGCTTTTCCCATACTGTAAAGCTTTTAAATTAGCCTTCGCCACATCTTCCACATAGATAAAATCCCTCGTTTGGAATCCATCTCCATAAATCGTAACCTGTTTATTTCTTATCAACCGATCCATAAAAATTGAAACCACTCCACCTTCGCCATTCGATGTTTGCCTTGGTCCATATACATTGCTATAACGAAGAATGACATAATCAATGCCATACAATTCTTTTGCAACCTTTAAATAGTTCTCAGCTGTTTTTTTAGAAGCTCCATAAGGTGATAATGGCTGACCTTCATATGAGACTGGAATTGGGAGGATATCCGATTTACCGTATACGGCTGCAGATGATGCAAATACAATTTTCTTAACCCCATGTATCCTCGCGAGTTTAATAATATTAACTGTTCCTATAATATTTGTTAAAGCATCATCCACAATATTATTAACTGACTTCTCCACACTGATTTGTGCAGCTAAATGAATAATAAATTCAGGCTTAAATATGGACATTGCCAAATCTAGTGAATTGGCATCCTCCACCCGATTAGTAAATACTATACAACCTGGATAGGCATCAATTATTGAACCAGTGGATAAATCATCATAGATAGCCACATCATAATTATTTCGAATCAATACATCAACAACTGATGACCCTATAAATCCCAATCCACCTGTAACTAAGACTTTCTTCACTTCTCTCCCCCCAATTTATCTAGCACCGTTTCCCGTTAATATTATTAACACTGTCCGAAAAAATATTTTAATCTCAAATGAAATCGAACGATGTTTGATATAATATAGATCAAATGCCAACTTTTCTTTTGGAGTCAAATCATAACCTCCGTTTACTTGTGCCCATCCAGTTATACCTGGTTTTACAAGCAATCGTTGTTGAAATTCAGGGACGGTCTGATTAAATTTCTGATAAAAATAATATCTTTCAGGTCTCGGTCCTATGAGTGACATATCCCCTTTTAAAACATTGAATAATTGAGGAATCTCATCAATCCTTGTATATCGGATGAATTTTCCTACCCTTGTGATTCTCGTGTCATTTACTCCAGCCCATTGAGGTCCATCCATTTCTGCATCTGTATACATAGAGCGCAATTTAAGTAATTTAAAGCTTTTTCCACCTTTTCCAAGGCGATGTTGCGTATAAAAAGGAGATCCAGCAGATTCAATCGGAATAAGTATGCAAAAAAACAATAATATTGGTGATAACAGGAAAAGAAATATTAATGAAAAAAGAAAGTCAGTAGAAATCTTATAAAAAGAATACATTTTGGATAGCTTAGGTTGACACTCCATTTCCACAGGTTGAATATACAAATTATTATCCATTGTCATAATCCTTTAGGAAATAACGATAGAACCAATTATTTCGTTGCCAGTTTTTAAATCTTTTTTTACCTCTAGTAACTTAGACAATTTATCATGACCCTCTTTCAGTATTAAGATTATTGCGGAACAATGTCTTGCGATGATTCTTGCATCCTGCTCATTCAGATAGTTAGATGTGTGAAATAAAATTACATCATACTGTTCCTTCCATGCTTGTATCATTTCTTGAAGACTTCTAAATCTTAACAATGAAGCAGGATAATAGCTTGTTGTCTCAGCAGGTAAACAATATAGATTATTCGCTACCTTTATGGGTTTAACATTATGTTTATTCTCTCCCCCTAATAGCAATGTGCCAAAGCCTGATGAATTCTTTTTATGAAAGACTCGATGCAAAGAAGGTTGATGCAAATTTGCATCAATTAGCAGTACTCGTTTCTGCTGTTCGGCTATTACGAGAGCAAGATTGGCAGTGGAGAGAACTATGCTTGGTAGTTGTTTAAAGGAGGTAACCATCAAGATTGCACTGCGACCCTGCAATCTCATTTCAATTTCTTGATATGCGGTATAGAATTGTTCTTTAATGTAGATGTCATCTTGGTTAAACTCATTTTTTTTTGACAATCCCAATTTCTTCATCTATTTCCTCCAAAGATAAAAGCTTATAGTATTTCCATTTTTTATTATTTTTCATCTTTAATCTCACTCTACCCAATATAGGAATTCCAAGCTGTTCAATTTCATCGATGTTGTAAATTCTGTCATCAATAGATTCTCGGAATAATGTCATTCCAATGCCTGCAAATATCCCTAATATCAGTGAGATAATGATCACAAATACCGGTTTTGGAAAAATAAGATTTGCCTCTCGATTTGAATTCGAATCATTAAGAATATAGATTAATTGATCATTTGCATATTCTCTAAAGTTATTAATCGACTGTTTAGCAATCGCAAATGCAATAGCTTTAGTTAAGTGGGCATCAGAATTTTTGACAGTGATTGAAATGACTTGCGAATTTTCCCTATTCTTAACAGATAGCAATTTAAGCAATTCGTATCCCGACTGATTCAAATTCAGTTGTTCGCTAACTTCTTCTGCTATATGGGGACTTTGGATAATATCCGTAATTGAAGTGGCCAATTGCCTATTTTCATCCACTTTACTGCTGATTTCACCCTTTTCTACATTATTCGATATTCCAACCATCACCTGTACAGTATACTCATATGTCGGTTTTACAAGATACATGGCTATAAATATGATTAATCCTGAAAAACAAATAGAAATAAAGAACATAAACCAAAACCGTCTTTTAAAAACACAAATAAGCTCGATTATACCCATTTTTCTTCCATCTCTTCACCACTTCTTTTTTTATTAAATAATTTTTACAACCTATTATTCCCCCAAATTTTGGTAGTTTCCTTTCTATGGACTATACTCTCTTTCAAGATCTTATATTGTTCAAAAACTACTTTGAACACTAAAGATATAAATTTTTATCCATTTCGATGATAAATCCTAATCTCTTAAACTTATAAATTCTCGAAATGTGATATGTCTAGCCCTACTTAACTTAATTTGTAAACTATTACACTTGTCCTTACAAAAGTTGGGATTTTAATTGACCATTTTAGATCTAGTGATGACACCTTAAATAACAATTCCATTACATTGTTAAAAGTCCCGAATTTTGTAGTATTTACTGTATTTAGTACTCAGTATTTTATGTAGGCAAAGTTGACTATATTCTTTTGCTCGAAAGTTTTTTTGTTACGTTCAGTATAATAAAATTGTAAAAAATGGAAGTATTTACACTAATTTGTTACCAATCTCTTAGACTAAACATCCATATAATATCAACGAGTAACCAATATCCCTAGTTTTATAATAGCAACGTGGTCCTACTTTTATGACACGCTTTGTAATATATTTTTAACGTAAATGTGTAATATCGTAACTTAAGAGATAAAAAACCCCCTTCGTGCAACGGTTGCACAAAGGGGGAATAAAATTATATTTATTAAATTTTTTCTTATTCAATCAAACATGATCAATGCCTTGCATCTTCTCCATCAATTCCCGGAGTTGTTCAGCCAAGTCATTGACAAATTCATGTACAGTCACAGAATCCTCATTGCCACGACGGATCCCGTATTCTAATATTTTCTTAAACTCATCCTGAATCTCAGACATTGTTCACTTACCCCTAAAATGTTAATTTTCTCTTATAATATTTTACCATAGGATTTGTAAAATGGTTATATTTTACAAAATGTAATCCCTTTTTAATAAACCTAACATAATTGTGATACTTTTATCTTTTACCCTTTTTATCGCCATACCCATACATGTCATAGTAATATTTGCTATTTGGAAGTTTAAAGTTATTCAAGACGGCACCTAAAATTGTTGCTTGTGAAGCTTGCAAAGAAGCTTTTGCTTTCACAACATCCGACTTATCTACTGCTCCTGAATTCACTATGAGTAAAGTACCATCGCATTTGTTCGATAAGATAAGCGCATCCGAAACAGATAACACAGGCGGTGCATCAAAAATGACGATATCAAACTCTTGAACGACCGTTTCAAGAAAAAGTTCCATATTTTTTGATGATAATAATTCACTAGGATTTGGTGGAATCGGTCCACTTGGAATTAAAAATAATCCATTGACATCCGTAACTTCAATCGCCTCAATGAACTCATGTTGTCTTGTAAGAATTGTCGAGAGTCCCTGAGAATTGGACATGGGAAATGTATAATGAAGTGTTGGTTTGCGCATATCTGCGTCAACAAGTAAAACACGCTTCCCTTCCTGCGCAAACACGATAGCTATATTCGCTGCGTTCGTAGACTTCCCTTCCCCCGGAATAGAAGAGGTAATTAACAACGTTTTCAAATCCTTATCTGGCATGGAAAATTGTAGATTGGTACGGATTGTTCGGAATTGCTCTGAAATAATATGTTGCGGTCTCTTTGCCGTGATCAACTTTCTTCCACTATTTGAACTGTAATTCTTGCTTTTACTTTTCATAATTCCCCTCCTACCCAAACTCATAACCGATGTATATAGTCGAAATATTTACACAATATTATATTTACTATTTTAGTAAATATTGTAAGTAAATAAAACTATTTTCCTAATACAAATACCTTCATTGTTCGACAATCTCTAACTTTAGTAATTGTTATTGTTAAATTTTTTCGATATTCGTGTCCCGCGTTAGATATTAAGTCTTAGCTATTAAGGGTTTTAGGGTAAGAATAAAAGAGTAACAGATATATATTCTGTCACTCTTAGGTGGAGGTTAGTTAGTATGAAGTTTCGTCTTGAATGGAGTTTATGAACACGGTTCTGGAGGTTGTTGCGGCTTAAATGGTCTTAATAGTCATTTTGAAGACCACTTTAGTTAGGTTTTCTGTATAAAATGGTCTTCATCTACCTTATCAGGATCACTATGAGGAACTTTTCGGATGAAAATGGTCTTTATCTGGAGAATAACTCCTTCAATTTGGCAAATAAGTCTACCAAACTGGCGAATACTATCGCGATTTTGGCGAATATCCCTCCATTAGCAGGTCCAAAAAGTCATCCTGGCGAATAACTCCTTCAATTTGGCGAATATGTCTATCTAACTGGCGAATACTATCGCGATTTTGGCGAATATCCCTCCATTTGCAGATCCAAAAAGTCATCCTGGCGAATAACTCCTTCAATTTGGCGAATAAGTCTATCTAACTGGCGAATACTATCGCGATTTTGGCGAATATTCCTCCATTTGCAGTTCCGAGAAGTTTTCCTGGCGAATAACTCATTCAATTTGGCGAATAAGTCTATCTAACTGGCGCATTATCTACCGTATCAGGACCATTTTGGTGAACTTTTCAAATTAAAAAGGTCCTCAACACCCTTTTCATGACCACTTTGGTGAACTTTCCAAATTAAAAAGGTCCTCATCAACATCATGAAGACCACTTTATAGGTTACCGTGACTATAATCAGGCCCAGATAGCCTTTCTCACCATTAATTTTATCCCTACATAACTCATAACCCCAACAATAGCCCCACAACTATCAATCAAAACATCACTAATTTGCGCACCTCTACCAGGTACAAAAAGCTGATGCCATTCGTCGGTGATTGCAAAGACAACGCAAATAGCAATGGATAACAAAACTGCTTTCGTTCCGCGCATCCCGGTCTTATTTAAGCTAAAAATGACAACCAACCCTAGTACTAAATAAAGGAAAAAATGGGCATATTTTCGGATCATGCCGTTAAAACTGCCTAGTTGGAATTCTTCATTCGCTACCATATCGAAATTTACAGCAATCACTTTCGCAACTTCTTTACTTAACTCATTGGATACATGAGCCGGTTGATGAGACATATAAAAAATAAATGCCATCCATAAAACAACTGCGATCCATGCGACTTTTTTCATGATCTAAAATAACCCCTTACTAAGGTACTTTTAATACGATTTACTATATTTTTACATAATACCATCGGAAATTGATTCTGCAAGTAATTAACAAATTACCCAATATCAAACTAACCAAGTTTCACGGAAATCAATCAAATATTTAGATATTCATAGTTCGAATTGAAATTTTGTAACACTGAGAGTTTTGCTTATTTGCGAATCTTGCTAGTTAGTTGCAGTTTATATTAGTTTTACTTGCGATTTTCGGTGACTTATTTGCGATATTTGATTTACTTGCGAATCCCACCACTTTACTTGCGATTTTGGGATGCTTACTTGCGGTTTCTATGAGTTTATTTGCGAGTTTCGAAATCCTATTTGCGATATTCACTTTACTTGCGAATTCCGTCATTTTATTTGCGATTATCAGTTACTTACTTGCGGGTTTCACATGTTTATTTGCGATTTACGGTGACTTACTTGCGATATCGGATTTACTTGCGAATCCCACTACTTTACTTGCGAATTTCAGCTGCTTACTTGCGGTCTCTATGTGTTTATTTGCGAGTTCCCGCAACCTATTTGCGATATTTAAATTACTTGCGTATCCCGTCACTTTACTTGCGATTTTCAACTGCTTACTTGCGGTTTTTATGAGTTTATTTGCGAGTTCCCGCAACCTATTTGCGATATTTAATTTACTTGCGTATCCCGTCACTTTACTTGCGAATTTCAGCTGCTTACTTGCGGTTTTTATGAGTTTATTTGCGAGTTTCGGTATCCTATTTGCGATATTTAATTTACTTGCGAATTCAGTCACTTTACTTGAGATTTTTAGCTGCAACTTATTTGCGATATTTACCTTACTTGATCCTCCCAACAACTTATTCCAATTTAATAAACAAAAAAACCTCCCAACAGCCCTGCATCGTGCTTCCCACACAACGCAAGTACTGTCAAAAGATTTTCCCTCATTTTTATATTCCTAAATGATGCTGCAATGTTGCCTGTATCTCGGCTAATTCACTTTCGTTCGGGATGTAATAATAGATCCCGTCGATTCTCGTGCCTTCGCCGTTTTTGAAGTAAAGTTGATCGATGTTGCTGAAACTTCCACCATAGTTCTTTTGAATGTTTTGGATTTCTTCAAAGGTAATGTTCATAGCCACATTGTTTTTCAAAATGTCCAGAGCAGATTGATAATTGAAAACGCTGTTTAATGAAACACCCTTCTTCAACACTTCTTGGATCACTTGTTTTTGTCGATCTTGGCGTCCAAAATCTCCAGATGGATCATCATAACGCATACGAACGTAAGCTAACGCCTGCTCGCCATCCAACGAAATCGGTCCTTCTTCAAATGTCGCACTTCCCGCTGTAAAGGCGAATGAATTTTGAACCGTTATGCCGCCAACAAAGTCCACAATCTCCATAAACCCTTCCATATTCACCTTCGCCACATAGTCAATCGGAATATCAAGCAATGCTTCCACCGTCAGAACAGACATCTCCATTCCACCAAAAGCATACGCATGGTTGATTTTATCCTTCGTCCCCATGCCAATTATTTCAGTATAAGTATCCCGCGGAATACTTAACATTTTCGTCGTTCCTTCTTCCGGATTCACCGTCAAAAGTATCATCGTATCCGAACGCCCAACATCACCAGTTCGCTCATCCACTCCTAATATCAATGCAGAAAACGGATGTTTATCAGCGACATCAATCGCTTCATTCCGCTTGTCACTTACCCAATCTTCCTTCTCTTCAGAAATTGGTGTATAAATCTCATCAACAGTCTGTTTTACATCGTTATACACTTTTACAGCAACAATCACAGCAATCGCTACCACAACGAGTGCAACTATCCCGACCCATTTCCAAACTTTTTTCATAACGTACTCCTCTTCAATTATTCGTACAGTCAATTATTATATAAACATAGCTTTTATTTTATATTGCTGTAATAAACTAAATAAAGTATTCTAAAAACTTTCACAACATAACTATTCAAAATAATAAATTCTAATTACAAACAAAGTTTATTTTAATTCACATAACAAAACTAAACAATGGTTATTGTATGGAAAAATGACCAACATACTTCTATCATAATAAAATATGCAACCCGTTTTACACGAAGTAGTACATACAACAAAAAAAAGACAGGTTCGCCCTGCCCGTAATTTCAAAATATACTCATAATAATCTTTATCCACCCAAAAATGGAAACCCAAAGAATCGCACTTAAAATGAAACCATTGAATAATCCGAAAAAAAATCGATTATCTTCCAATGTTACCACTCCTTATTTTAAGGATTGGCAAAATTCGAAATAATAAACGAACTTTCTCGGTATTTGCTTCGTAACCTAAATGGTAATAACTTTCTAAATTTCCACGTTAAATAAACATAAAAAAACCTTCCAAATTTGAATATTGTTTGCACAATAAACAACCTAGAAGGTATTTTCAATATAACCCGTTCCCATTGTTATTTTCACTTCTCACAATGTCTCTCGATACTTTTCTAAAAACAATTCACCTTTTCTAGAAATTGTTGTTCCAGACCGACCTTGTCTAACATTTAATAACTCTAAATCATTAAGAACCTCAAGACGTAAACGGATTTGCTGTACGCTTAGTTCAATCCCTTTACTTTGAAGTCTTTCTTTAACTACATTGCGTCCGTAAGATTCATGTAGTTTCTTCCCCTGTTCGAACACTTCCAAAATCGCTATGCTTTCTTCTAGAAACCCATGTTCCTCGATACGTAAGACAAGGCTATTCCATTCAGACTCTAACATCATTTGGGGAAGTAATGTTTTTTCCATATTTTTTTCTAGTCGACCTTTAATATAATATGGTAATAAATCAAAAGATAACTTCTTTCCTTTTAAACAAGCAATATAGGAAATGGCGTTAAATAATTCTTTAACATTCCCCGGCCAAGTATATTGCATTAAAACATGTATTATTTCTTGAGGTATTTCCAAATCGTTTCTTTGTAAATAAGATTTTAAATACATATCGATTAGTGCTTCAAAATCTTCTTTTCTTTCTGATAAAGAAGGAACTTTACAAGTGAAAATAGTTAAATGATAGAATAGATCTTTTCGAAATTTATTGTCTTCTACTAATAATGAAAGATCCGATTTACTTGTAGTAATTATTCTAACTTGAATAGGTATAGGTAAATGACCGCCAATCCGAATGATTTTGCCTTCTTCAAGCACATGTAAGATTCTACCTTGAACTGATAAAGGCATTTCATCTATCTCTTCAATACACAAGGTTCCCCCATTTGCCAATTCAAATAGACCAGGTGTAATTTTCCCATCTATTTCAGAACCAAATAAATCTCTTTCTAAAATATCTAAAGGTCTTGCGGCACAATTAATATTAATATAAGGTCCTTCTTTAACAAGAGATTCATTATGAATTGATTGTGCTAACATTCGCTTTCCAGTACCAGTTTCACCATAAATATGTACAGGATTATTTAATCCTGCAAAAATTTTTAACATATATAATGTATCTTTCATAGCTTGACTAAACGCAACAACATCATCAAAACAGTATTTTGCCTTACTATCTGATATAGTTTCAGCCCTTTGATTACTTATAGAATCAAGTTTATAATTTCCAGTTAGACTGGACAAAACTACTAAGGATTTCATATAACGCTCAATTAATAAAGTTCGTGAATATTGCAATTCAAATACATCGCAAATCTCAAACACAGTTTCTATAGATAAGAGACGAAATCCAATATTAATGACCTCAGCTATACCATCTGGGACAAGTTTCATTTCTCCAGGTGTAATAACGAAATCAATTTGTTCTGGAATTGTCTCACCTGGATGATAAGCATAATATTTATGTTCCGAAACTACTTCCTTTAGAGCTTGAATAGTCTCTTCGGTAGTTAGTTCACTATCATTAACCACTAAAATCCTTTTTCCTTTAGGTGAAGAGAGTAGTTTGGACATATTTACATAATTAAGGCTTCTCTTGCCTGAGATACATTTTGCGCCTTCAGGTACAAAGGGTTGTACTAGCGGATAAATAATATTTCCACCTAGTACGATAATTTCATCTTTTGCAATCTTTTCACGTGCAAGATCTTTTATGGTAATAGGGCGAATACGCACCATATCGCCAATTATAATTTTCATTTGTTTTGTTACTTGTGACAAGTAGTCATCCTGTATTGAAATAATCGTTACAATCTTTTCTCCCAAAGTCTTTTCACTCCCACTTTATACCTAATAAAAAGCATAACTACTAATCATATAAGTGGCAAGCTGTAAAGTGACCAGGTTCTACTTCTTTTAGTTCGGGAACTACTGTTTTACAAATTTCCATACAAGATTGACAACGTGGATGGAAAGTACAACCTGATGGGGGATTGGAAGGGCTCGGAATATCCCCTTGCAAAATAATTCTTTCCCTTTTCATCCTAGGATCTGCCACAGGAACTGCAGACATTAGCGCCTTAGTATAAGGATGCAATGGATTACCATATAAAGACTCCTTATCAGTAATCTCTACAATTTTCCCTAGGTACATTACACCTACACGATCACTTATGTGTTCTACTACACTCAAATCATGTGAAATAAAGAGGTAGGTCAAACCAAATTCCTTTTGTAGATCTTGCATTAAATTCAATACTTGAGATTGAATAGATACATCTAAAGCAGAAACAGGTTCATCAGCTACAATAAGCTTTGGATTAACCGCAAGAGCCCGCGCAATACCTATACGTTGCCTTTGTCCTCCACTAAATTCATGCGCATAGCGATTAGCATGATAGGAAGTCAAACCAACATACTCAAGTAATTCATGCACTCTTTTCTCTCTTTCTTTTTTAGTTAACATTTTATGAACGATTAACGGCTCAGAGATTAGTTCTCTAATTGTCATCCTTGGATTTAAAGATGCGTATGGATCTTGAAAAATCATTTGGAATTCTTTTCTTGTTTCACGTAATTGCTTATTATTTAACTTGCTAATATCTTTACCATTAAACCAAATTTCACCGTCTGTAGGAGCAAGTAAACGCATGATCATACGTCCCGTTGTCGATTTTCCACAGCCACTTTCTCCTACTAATCCTAACGTCTCACCCTTTTTAATCGCTAATGAGATTCCATCTACAGCCCGGACGAATGAATTATTTTTACTAAATAATCCTTTTTGAACTGGAAAGTATTTCTTTAAACCTTTCGCTTCTATCAACAATTCTCCCATTTTCAGTTCACCACCCTTGCCATTTCATTTTGATAAAGGAAACAGCGACATTTATGACCATCTTCAACTTGTATCAAATCTGGTTCATTTTCTTTACAAATATCCATTACTTGTGAACAGCGAGGGGCAAACTTACAGCCTTTAGGCATATTTGCAGGTGTTGGTACATTACCAGGAATGGAATCAAGCCTATCCATTTTTTGACCTAACTTAGGAATTGAATTGAGCAGACCTTTAGTATAAGGGTGTTTTGGATTGTCAAAAATTTCGGTAACCTCTGCCTCTTCTACTACTTTCCCAGCATACATTACTATTACTCGATCACACATTTCCGCTACAACACCAAGATCGTGAGTGATTAGCATAATAGAAGTTGCTTTTTCTTTTTTTAGTTTCTTCATTAATTCTAAAATTTGCGCTTGAATCGTTACATCCAAAGCGGTTGTTGGCTCGTCCGCTATTAAAAGCGTTGGATTACATGCCATCGCCATGGCAATCATAATTCTTTGTCTCATACCACCAGATAACTGATGTGGATATTCATTGATGATTTCCTCAGCACGTGGAATACCTACTAGCTTTAACATATTGATCACATGATTTTTCGCTTCTTTTTTGTTATATTTCAAATGAAGCTTCACTGCCTCGCCAATTTGCTCACCTATTGTATATACGGGGTTTAATGACGTCATTGGCTCTTGGAAAATCATCGCAATTTCATTTCCACGAATTTTCCTCATTTCCTTCTCAGACAGTGACAACAAGTCCTTGCCCTTGAAGCGTATTGAACCATCCACTACTTTTCCTGGTGTATCTGTCAATAAACGCATAACAGAAAGAGATGTCACACTTTTTCCGCATCCAGATTCCCCTACAACTCCAAGCGTTTCACCCTCATGAATATAAAAATCTACTCCATTAACTGCGGGTACCTGACCTGTATCCGTAAAGAAGTAAGTTTTTAAATTTGTAATCTCCAATAGTTTTTCCTTCATTTTATCGCTCCTTGTCTACTAATCTTTCATCTTAGGATCAAGAGCATCTCGTAATCCATCACCCAATAGATTAAACGCAAGCACTGTTAAGAAAATTGCTAGTCCCGGGAAAAACGTTACATGTGGTGCTGAATTTAAAAAATCTCTTCCGGAGCTAAGCATAGCACCCCACTCAGGTGACGGAGGTTGTGCACCTAAACCTAAGAAGCTAAGACTAGCCGCGGTTAAAATGGAAGTTCCGATTCGCATTGTAAAATATACAATGATACTAGAAAGAGTCCCAGGAAAAATATGTTTCCAAATAATTCTTCTGGCAGGTGCCCCAATGGATATTGCTGACTCAACATAAACTGACTCTTTAATAGAAAGAGTGCTACTTCGAACAATTCTCGCAAATGTTGGAATACCAAAAACTGCAACAGCGATAATAACGTTTTCTAAGCCTGGTCCTAAAATCGCAATAATACCTATCGCTAGTAAAATACCAGGGAAAGCAAATAGAACATCACAAATACGCATAATTATACTATCCAACCTGCCACCATAATAACCGCTTAATAAGCCTAAAACCGTCCCGATGACAGCACCTATAAATACAGAAGTTAATCCAACATATAAGGAGATGCTTGTACCTTCGATTATTCGACTAAAAATATCTCTACCAAAAGCATCTGTACCCGCTAAATGTTCTAACGATGGAGGGCTTAGTATATTATCATAATCAGGCTCAGTTGCAGAATAAGGGGCAATAAATGGTCCAATAAGAGCTACTATAATAAGTAATAAAACAAAGGTTGCCGCTACCATGGCCATTTTTTGTTTTTTAAACTTCCTCCAAAACTCGGAAAGTGGTGTCTTTACCTTCTCTGGCTTAGACTGAATCAGTTCATCTGATTGGGTAATAACAGTACCGTTCTCCATATTCGTTCCCCCCTTTTTCATTACTAATATCGAATCTGCGGATTCATGATTCCATATAAGACATCAACAATTAAATTGATTAATATAAATTCAAAAGCAAACAGCAATAATTCTGCTTGTATTACTGGGTAATCACGGTATGAAACAGAATCAATTAATAGTCTTCCTAATCCTGGCCAACTAAAAACAGTTTCTACAACGATGGATCCACCTAGTAAAAATCCAAATTGTAGTCCAGTCATCGTAACAACCGGAATCATCGCATTTTTTAAAGCGTGCTTCCATACGACAATATTTTCCTTTAAACCTTTTGCACGTCCAGTACGAATATAATCTTCTCTTAAAATATCCATAAGTGAGGAACGTGTAAATCTAGCAATAACAGCAGCTACCCCAGCTCCTAGAGTAATAGATGGTAAAATATAGCTTGTCCATGAATCATTCCCTCCAGTTGGAAACCACCCTAGCTGGACTGAAAACAGTTGAATAAGCATTAAACCAAGCCAAAACGATGGCAATGAAATACCAGATACAGCAGTAAACATACCCGTATAATCTTGCCACTTGTTCCGTTTTGTAGCTGATATAACCCCTATTAATAATCCAAATATTATTGCCCAAACCATACTCCAAATTGTTAACCAAAACGTAGGCATAAATCGATCGGCAATTTCGTCAAAAACAGGTCGCTTAGTTTTCATAGAGGTACCAAGATCCCCCTGAAACAAACCGCTCATATATGTAAAGTATTGTGTGACAAGAGGTTTATCCAAGCCTAGATCTTGTCGCACTAACTCTACATCTTCATAACTCGCATCTGGCCCCGCTACGAGCCTCGCTGGATCTCCTGGGATCATATGAACAAACAAAAATACTAGTATAGAAACGATTAATAAAGTAGGAATAATTCCAAATAACCGTTTTACAATAAATCGAAACATAACCCGCCTCCTTCTCTATTTTTTGATTTGAGAAGTAATAAGCGCTAATTAGAAAGATTAGCGCTTATCATAATTCTTTATTGAACAATTTCAGCTTGAGTAGCATTCATAGCGCCATCAGGAAGCAAATACACACCTTTTAGATAATTTTTCATTCCAGCCATAGTATCTTCCACACCTAAAAATACCCAAGGGGCATCTTCCCAAATGATTTTTTGTACTTCTGCATATGCATCTGCACGCTTCTCTGGATCAGCAGTTTGTAAAGCAGCGTAGATTAATTCATCTGCGGCTTCATTTTGATAATAGGCAACATTATAAGACTTAGGTGGAATGGAATCTCCAGCTAATAATGGACGAATTCCCCAATCCGCATCTCCAGTTGATGAAGACCAACCTCCAAAGTAAAGTTCTACATCTGCATCTTCTGCAGTTTGAACTGACCAAATTCTATCCGAAAGTGTACCTGACTCCATTGGAACAACATTAACTTTAATGCCAACTAAAGATAATTGTTGCTGTATAAATTCCATTGCTTTAATCGCATCAGAATTATTTGCTCCCCAAATTGTTGTTTCAAAACCATTTTCATATCCAGCTTCTGCTAATAACTGTTTTGCTTTTTCTGGATCATAAGAATATGGTGTTTGTTTCGAATAAAATTGAAGTCCTTCAGGGATAATTGAATCCAAGTCACTACCGTATCCACTATAAACAACTTTTAAAAATGCTTCGTTATTAATAGCATAGTTAATGGCTTGACGAACTTTAACATCATCAAATGGTTTTTTTGTTGTATTCATCGTGATATAACGTGCTACGATAGAAGGTCTGTTTTCTACAACAATTCCGTCTTTCCCATTAATTAGTTCAGCTTGATCTGTTGGGACTGGGTAGATGAAATCAGCTTCACCAGTTTGTAACATAGCGATACGAGAGCCATTTTCAGGTACTGGCTTAATCGTAATACGATCTACCTTTGGTAAACCTTCTTGCCAGTAATCAGTATTTTTTTCTACTATTAGGTGATCACTGTGTTCCCACTCAACAAATTTAAATGCACCTGTACCAACTGGATGCATCGCAATATCCTTTCCATATTCTTCAATTGCTTTTGGACTTACCATTCTTGCTGCAGGGTGTGCAAAGTTATTTAACATAGCTCCAAATGGTTCTTTTAACGTAACTTTAACTGTATATTCATCTACTACTTCAGTTGTTTCGACGTTTTCAAACATACTATAACGTTTTAATCTATTTTCTGGATTACTAACACGGTCAATATTCACTTTTACTGCCTCAGCATTGAACGGTGTACCGTCGTGGAACTTAATCCCTTCTCTTAATTTGAAGATAAATTCTTTCGCATCTTCACTAGCTTCGTAGCTTTCAGCTAAAACAGGAATCATATTCATATCTTTATCAAAACCAAATAAGCCCTCTAACATTGTTGACTGAACAGCGCCTGATAAAGTGTCATTTGTATCGTGTGGATCCATACTTACGAGGTTGCTACTGACTGCAATAGTTATAGAGTTACCATCTTTTTCTGCAATAGGTTGATCCTTAGCGTCAGTTGTTTCTTCACTTTGTTTCGAATCTTGGTTTGACTGACCAGAACATGCGGAAAGTACAAGTATTACAGCAAACAAACTAGTTAACAAAGGTATTAAATACTTTCTTTTCAACATTTTATTTCCCCCTTATTATTTATTTACAGTAGCGCTTTCGCACTTTTGTAACGTAAATGATGGAACTAATTCTCCAATATTTTCTTGACGGGCATTTTTTAAAACTGGACGGTAATGATGCATTAGACGATTAATCTGTTGTTCATCAATTATTCCAAGTTGCTTTAGCGTTTCCAATGCTGCTGGATATACTGCTCGTCCATTCCCATCTTCTATCTTGATAGCAATACCTAATCCTGTCTGTCTATCACCAATTAAATAGACGCCTTCTGCTCCCGCTTTCCCGAAAAGTCGTCCATCACAAGAACCCATAAAGTCTGTACAAAATCTTCCTGTACCTCCAACCATTTCTGGATGTGCCATCATGGCGGTTGTAATTCGATCAACAACCTTAGCTCTTTTTTCTCCTAATGTGCTATAATCTGCCATTCTAGCAAATCCATACGCTAATCTTTCAAGCGGTAATGCATGCACTGGTACTCCACAACCATCTGTTCCAATTTCAATTTGTTCGATTGGATAGTCTGTTACTTCAGATAAAGTTTTCAGAATTCTTTGCTGTACCGGATGAAGGGGTTTATAGTAATCTTCAAGTTTCTCATTCATATACTTAGCTGTTATTAACATTCCTGTATGTTTTCCAGAACAATTATTATATAGAGGGGTTAAGTCTTTGCCAGCTGCAAGTAATGCTTTATAAGTATCTTGTGCGTGAGGAATATGTGTTCCACACTGTAATGCCCCTTCCTCAATCCCTGCTCTTTTTAAGATTGCTAGAACTCTGTCTGTATGTTGTGCTTCACCACTATGTGATGCACAAAGTAATGAAATATCCGGATTAGTTAACCCGAAAGAATCTGCTGCTCCAGTCTCTAAAACTGGTATCGTTTGAATAGGTTTAATGGCAGAGCGCGCATAAGTGATTCTATTAGGATCCCCAATTGAGTATAATAATTCTCCTTTTGAATTAACGACAGCTACATGGCCACAATGCGAACTTTCAACCCTTCCCCCACGATATACATCTACTACTTTAGTTAAAACCATGAACCACACCCCTTCCGTATTTCAATTATTCAGAATCTTTTGTCATATTATATTATACAAAAAAACCTAATACAACCTATTTTTTTCAAAAAAGGATTTTAATTTAACAATATAGAATTAAGTTAGATAACGTATCTGATGGAAATAGGTTGAAATAGGAGGATGAAATATGAAAATTTTTATATCAGCTGATATTGAAGGGGTTGCTGGTATCGTTCACCAAGAACACACTGCTAGAAATGGAAGAGAACATGATCGTGCAAGAATGTTAATGACTGAAGAGGTAAATGCGTGTATTGAAGGAGCGTTACTTAGTGGTGCTAATGAAATAGTCGTCAATGACTCGCATGGAACAATGCGAAATCTAATTCCAGAATTGATTCATCCAAAAGCAGAATATATAACCGGATCACCAAAAGTACTTGCAATGATGGAAGGGATAAATTCTGAATTTGATGCATCAATTTTTTTAGGATATCACTCAAGAATGGGAAACAATGGAGTTTTGAATCATACGTTCCACGGTGGAGTTGTTCAAAAGATTAAAATTAACAATATTGAAATGGGAGAATTCGCTATAAATGCTGCAATTGCCGGATATTTTGGTGTTCCAGTTGCTTTAGTTACTGGCTGTCAGTATACAGCTATCGAAGCTCAAGAAATTGTTCCGGGGATTGAAACTGCAATTGTCAAACAGACGATTAATCGACAAGCTGCAAGGAATTTAAGTCCGCAAAGTGCAAGAAATCTTATAAAGGACAAAACTATTACAGCCCTATCTAAAATAGATACAATAAAACCAGTATCATTTGAAGGACCCTTTGTAGTAGAAATTACTTATTTACATCCAGGGTTAGCAGATGCAGCATCCATCTTACCAATTGTGGAGAAAGTAAATCCAATGACCCACCGTTTTGAAACTGACGATTTTATCAAAGCATTTCGTTATATTCGCAGTTTAATAGCAATTGCTGGTGCATTAGTTTAGAAAACGAGATTCAGGTAGTAAATTAGAAACATTTGGTAATGTAGATTACGCTTTTAATCATTATAACAATTTCAAATAAACGCCGGGAAGAAGTATGTATCATTCGTCCCATCAGTAAAGCCCACCTATTTTTCACTTTCAGGTGGGCTCATCACATTATCTTTGTCTTTTCAGCGATTGATAAACAGCTGATTCAAATTCAAGATATCCGAGGTAGGATGCAGGGTCTTGATATGGGAACATTTGTGTAGCCCAGAAACCGCCAATTCCATTTTCGCGGTCAATCCAGTAGTAAAGATTTGCTAAGCCTGCCCACATTAGTTGACCTGCAGGACGGCCTGTTGGAAGTCTTCTTCATTGACTTGGAATGTATAAGACCATGATTTTGTAACACCTGGGAAGAATTCACCATCATTTGATAACGTTGTATCCGATTTGATCCACCCTCCACTTTTTAATTCACCGGGCTGGTTTTGGCTATAAGTTTTTCAGTCATGAAGTTTCATTAATGCCGCACCAGTAATAGCCTTTGTTGTAGAGAATAACGAAAATACACTTTCTGTGGTCATTTGTGTCTTTGTATTTAGATCTCTAACAGCTGCAAATCCTTCATAAATATTCCCAACACGATCCTTAACCATCGCCACTACACCAGGCGCACCACCAATTTAGCATAGATAAATTAACAAATTGAAATGAATAATTAGATATTAAAATAAACGGAGTTTTTCCGGTTAAAGGTTAATTGTTGTTGTTTTTAGGACTAATAAGAGTAAGAATTCCGACTATATGAAATAAATCGTTCTATTTTAACGCTTTTCAAGTTAGTATCCGGAATTTCTCCGGCTATTTTCCTCTATTTTTATATTAAATTCTAATTAAGCGGATATTTTCCGGTTAAAGCTGAAATGATGCTCGCTATTGGGGCAAATAAGGGAAAATTTCCGACTATGTGAAATAAATCGCCCCATTTTAACGCTTTTCAAGTTTATAGCCGGAATTAATCCGTCTATCTTCCCTTATTTTTATCTCCATTTATTAATTAGGCGGAAATCTTCCGGTTATTTAATAGATTGGACGCTTAATTTGCTCCCCCAGGCGATAAGACCGAATTCGCACAGTCCCAGACGCAGGGATAAGCATCTTTTTATCTACAAGATGAGAGAGTATTTTCTTTACTGTTTTGTCACTTAACTTCAAATACTTTTCTACTTCTATAGGTGTTATGCTTTCTCCTTTTTGAATCGCTAGCCGAAGCACTTCCTTCTCCAATATGGTTAGTGCTGTCTGATCCAGTTCATTCCCCAACCATCTGCCAATCACTTGCTGAACAATTTGTTGACATCGACGAGGGTGCTCTTTTACCTGGTCGTAAGAAAAGCGAATCACCGTCCATCCATCAATAACTAACTGATTTTGGCGCTCCAAGCTGTCAGAAAATTGCCATCTGCTTATGTTCCTTAAGTGAGGGCCGTAACCATCAATCTCAAAGCAAATTCTGATAGCTGGACGAATATAGGCAAAATCCAAATATCTTATTCCATCTTTGAAATCATCAACTTCATATTCTGGATGTAAATAACGAAAATGATTAAATAATGGCCACCAGACCTGTCTTAAAAACAAAATCTCTGCATGATTATGACCTTCTTGTAATCGTCTAAGTCGTTCGCCGGTTCTTGCCTGTAAATGTGCATTCATAAATGCCTGGTATTCTTTTTCAAATCCCATAGAGTATTCCCTCCTATTCAATGGTCATGTATTTACGGGATTCTTGAAACTATTATTAAATATTGTTTCACACCAATTATTCATTGGTATTACAAAAAAATGCTATTAAATTCATGAATAAAAAAGAGCTTTAGTCTAGTACTAAACGGAAAATTAATAGGAAATTAAAACAGTGAAGAGGCTAAGAATAGAGAGAAAATCTGAGGATAGAACCTATTTTTAGTTTATTAGAATCCCTAAATTTGTCAATACTTATTATTTTGAGCAGGAGGAAACTGAATTGTTAATAAAATAAGCGGAATTTTTCCGGTTATAAGTGAAACGATAGTCGATTTAAGTGCAAATAAGGGGAATTTTTCCGGCTATGTAAAATAAAACACCCCATTATTGCTCTTTTTTAGGTATTAACCGGAATCTCTCCGCCTATTTTGGCTATTTTTTATTTTATTTTCCAATTAAGCGGAATTTTTCCGACTATCTATTCAGACTAGAAATTAACCTCATTTCAATACAATAGGAGTAGCACTACTAATCCTGGATAAAACTTATAGAACTCGGTGGCTACTTCACGACAAATACAACTGATAAATGAATTCTCTCACAATCTGGCATACTGGAAATCATCTTGATCACTTCCTTCAAATAAAGAAAGACGAGATTGTCTTCTCGTCCTTAGACACTCATTTATAATTTCTACTCCCCTTTATTACCTCCCCTTACAATTCCCAACATATCTCGGGCAATTTGATAGAACTTTTCAAATTCATCGTAACTATAGTGATCAAGTTTTTTAATAATCTTTGAGTATTCCTTTTCATCGAGTTTTTTATGGTAGTCATATATCTGTTTCCCTTTATCCGTTAAATGTAAGAAAACTCTTCGTTGATCTTTTAAATCTTTTTCCTTACATACAATATCCTTATTAATTAATTTCTCAACCATCTGAGAAATTGCGCCTTTTGTTCTATTTGTTATTTTAGCAATTTCAGAGATTGTAATATTGGAATTTTCGCCAATTAAATTAATCGTGTGGGCCTCTACCATAAAAATCTCATCATCCGTCCCATATTGCCTTGGAATCGACTCATATTCACTAATTTCTCTGGATAGTTCGTAAAGCGTATCCATGATTGAATAAACCAATTTATTTTTATCCATCATTTTTAATCCAACCCTTCGTTATTTTAATATTCTTATTTTGAAATAATTTAATTTTCTGAAAATTCAGTATTGATTTCGATTGGTTCAGGTGCTAAACTAATTTTAATTTACTAGGGAGGGAGAAATTATGCAACATTTTGACACTGTATTAAACAGACGAAATAGCAACTCTGTAAAGTGGGATGGTGGCGAACTGATCAAATCATTTGGTTTTACAGAACGATTTGACGACGATACATTACCGTTATTTATCGCAGATATGGATTTTCCAGTGGCAGAACCAATAGTCCAAGCTATGCAAAAAGTAATTGATAATAAAATATTTGGCTATTCAATCATTCCAACTGAATACTATCAAGCGATTAAAAACTGGTTTAGCAGAAAATATAATTTGCATATCGAAAAAGATCATATCGTCTATAGCCCGGGTACCGTTAATGCGATTAATACTTGTGTAAAAGCATTTACTGATCCTGGAGATGGAATTATCATTCAACGCCCTTCTTACCCACCTTTTGCGACTGCTATTGAAAATAATGGACGTACAATAGTCGATAATCATTTAGTACGTGATGAAAACTATCAATATCATTTCGATTTTGAAGATTTAGAAATAAAAGCGCAAGACCCTAAAAATAAATTACTCATCCTTTGTAACCCACATAATCCTACTGGCCGCATCTTTACAACAGAAGAACTTCGTAGAATAGCAGAAATTAGTGATAGAAATAATCTAATTATTATTAGCGACGAAATTCATGGAGATTTAATAAGACAAAATGCAGTCTTTCATCCGTTAGCAACAGTCACAAATTATGAAAATTTAATTACCCTTACAGCCATTAACAAAACATTTAATGTAGCAGGTTTACATTGCTCAAACACGATTATTCAAAATGAAGAATTAAGAAAAAAATATGAAAGTGTCCAAGGCATGCAATCCCCTACTCCTTTTGCAATTGCTGCACTCATTGCAGCTTACAACGAATGTGATGAATGGCTTGACCAACTAAAAGAGTATTTAGATGGAACATTTGAATGGGTGGATCGATTTTTAAGTGAGAAGATGCCTCAAGTAAAATACAGCATTTCTGAAGGTACCTATGTCTTATGGATGGATTTTAGCGGCTATAACCTCACGCCGCATGAAGTACATGACAGAATTTATAACAAGGCAAATGTAGTTTTAGAGGATGGTAAAATGTTTGGAAAAGAGTATGATGATTTCCAAAGAATTTGTCTCCCTTCACCAAGAAGCATCGTTAAAGAAGCTTTTGAAAGAATTGCAAAAGAGTTCAATTAAATGAGGAGGTCTTTACTATGGTAAATAATATTTCCTTGAATGTTTTAAAAGAGGCGCTGGATATAGAAGATTATGTAATTAGTACTCGCCGTTATTTACATGAAAACCCGGAAATTGGACTTCAAGAAACAAACACCATTCAACATGTCACAAACGAACTAACTAAAATGTCTATTCCTTTCGAGATCATCGACAACGGAGGCATTATAGGTTATATCCAAGGCAAAAAACCAGGTAAAAAACTGATTTTACGTGCGGATTTAGATGCATTGCCAATGAAGGAATCTGAATTCAACTTAAAACAAAAGAAAGAAGTTGTTTCCAAAAACGATGCTGCTGCACACACTTGTGGTCATGATGCTCATACTGCAATGCTTCTAGGTGCTGCAAAAATTTTAACAGCACACAAAGATTTGATAAATGGAACGATTATTCTAGCATTCGAACAAGGTGAAGAAATGGGTGGTGGAATCTATAATCTATTAACACGTTTAAAAGAAATAGGTGCAGATGGAATTTGGGGTATCCATTTAAAATCGGATATGCCTGCAGGAAAAATTTCAGTTGAAGCAGGACCTCGAATGGCTAGTGCATTTTCATTTAAAGTGATGATCGAAGGAAAAAGCGGTCACGGATCAAGACCAGATTTATCAATCGCTCCACTCGATTGTTTCACAGACTTCTATCAAAATATAAAGTCATTGCGATTGACTGGACTTAACCCTTTCGATCCAATTGCTCTATCCATTGGAACAATTGAATATGGAAATGCTGCAAATATTATTCCACAAACATTAACGTTTTCGGGAACCTGTAGATTTTTACACTATTCTCAAGGGAAACAAGCTGAAATCAAGTTTAAAGAGCTATTAAGTAAAATTTGCGATCTTCATAATTGTCAATTCAAATATTTATCAGAACCAAAAGCTATGGACCTTATCGTTTACAACAACGAACAATGTTCTCAAATTGCAACTGAATCCGTCTCAAATGCTTTAGGTAGCGAAGTAAATTTTAAATATCCAGCTTGGATGGCATCTGAGTCCTTTTCTATGTATCAAAAATATTTCCCCGGGGTTTTTGCATTCCTAGGTATTGCCAATGAAGAACTAGGTTCAGGTGCAGAACATCACAATGAAAAATTCGATGTGGATGAAAGCGCTTTAAAGATAGGTGTTGCTTCAACCGTTCAATATGCCATTGATTTCTTAAATGTTCATGAAGATATTAAGTTTACACCTGATAAGAGAACTGTAAAAGAATTATTTATAGATAATGGTTTTCAAATTTAAGGCGTTAAGAGACACTCTATTCTTTTCATAATCTTTATCTTAAATCATTTTATTGGGTAAGGAGAACCAACAGTGGAGAATCAAACACTAAAAAAATCTGTCCTGTTTGTTCTATTAATAACCGTTTTAGTTTCCGGTATTTCTCAAGGGTTGCTCATGCCAGTAATCTCAATAATTTTTGAACAACAAGGTATTTCACCAACTATTTCTGGGTTACACTCAGCAGCCTTTTATATTGGGATATTAATAGCCTCACCTTTTATGGAAATGTTTATTCGTAAATTTGGGTTTAAAAACGTCATCTTAATAGGTTTAACTATAACAATTGTCTCTAACCTTCTATTTCTAGTCTTTGAGTCTATCTTTATTTGGTTCTTGTTAAGACTACTAATCGGTATTGGAGCGAATATGTGCGCACTAGCATCTCAAACATGGATCACTTCCACCGTTGGGCAAAAATCAAGAGGTGTAATTATCTCCATTTACGGATTATGTTTCGGGTTAGGTTTTGCTATTGGCCCTTATGCGACAAGTTTAATAGAATACAACGAAAATCTACCATTTCTCCTATTAGCTTGTTTAAGTATGACAATTTTTACTATTGTCTTGTTTTTAGAAAATAGACATTCCATTTCGTATGAAGAGCAAGTTAATTTTCGTTTATTAGATTTTTTTAATCGGTTTAAACTCGTATTAAATTACGCTTGGGTTGCCTTATTATTCCCTTTTACCTATGGCGTATTAGAATCTGTCATTAATGTGAATTTACCTACTCAAGTATTACGATCTAATCTGGATTTGAATTTAATTGCGGTGCTCGTTTCAGTATTTGCATTAGGAAGTATTATATTTCAAATACCTTTAGGGATCATGAGTGACCGTTATGGAAGAAGAAAAATTCTCGCGATTTCAACCGCGATTGGGACTTTCTCATTTGGTGTTGGTGTAATTTTCTTTCACAATATCATTCTATTAATCTCTATGTTATGTATTGCAGGTATGTTTGTTGGATCTATATACTCTTTAGGAATTGCTTACATGATCGATTTAATACCAAAACAACTCATTCCAATGGGGACAGTTTTATCAGGAATTGTGTTCAGTTTTGGTAGCATACTCGGCCCTATCATTGGGGGTGGATTATTAGAAACAATACCTCATTTTAATGTTTTATGGATTTTTATCGTTTTACTACTCATTCTATCGATTGTTTTAGCTAAGGGGATACAAAAAGAATTGTAATGATTTATACACAAGGGGGAAATTTATGGTTACACAAATAAAATCTAAAACAGAATCAAAAAATGTAGTGAAAACTCAAAAGAAAAAATTCAAATTAAGATTACCGAATGTCATTATTATGATGTTTCTAATGATCTTAGTAGCTTGTATATTAACTTATATTATTCCAGCAGGAAATTTTGAGTATTCTGAAGATGGTAAATTGATTCCTGGTACTTATCATAGTGTTGAAGGTACTCCTGTCAATCCAATCTATGCATTAACACTAATAGTACAAGGTGGAGTTGCAGCTAGTAGCGTAATCATTACCATTCTTTTCATGGGTGGTTTACTAGGTGGGATATTCCAGTTAGATTCAATAAATAAAATTATCAGTGCTTTAATTATGAGATTCGAAAATGCTGGGCCTAACATTCTTGTATTAGGTATGTTTTTATTAATGTCCTTCATAGGATTTTTCCTTGGCGGCGACATGATGATTGTATTTGTCACATTAGGAGTCATACTAACCCGTAAGTTAAAGTTAGATCCGATAACAGCGTTAGCAGTTACATTTTTACCTCTTTTTCTAGCGTTTTCAATTGCTCCAAGTGGTGAAGCATATATTGGGCAACTATTTGCTGGTATCCCACTATATTCAGGATACATTGGACGAACAATTATGTTTTTAATTTTCATGCCAATTACTGCATTGTATGTCGTCCTATATGCTCGTAAGGTTTTAAAGGACCCTACAAAAAGTGCAATGGGCAATACGGAATGGATTACAATGAATGCTCAAGAAGAAAATGAAATTAAAGTTGATAAAGCACAGAAAGTTACTTGGCAAGACATAGTGGTTATCGGAATTGTTATTATTTCTCCAATTATATTAGCTTATGGAAATCTTGTTCTGGGCTGGGCGGCACTTTATGGTAATGGTCCAATAATTACAGTATTCATGTTGGCATTTATAGTTGCTTATGTTGTGAAAAGAAAATCATTAGATGATATGGTAGGAGCTTTTACTAAAGGATTAAATGATATGGTTGTAGTTGCTGTTGTCATTGGTTTAGCTAGAACTGTAAGTGTTGTTTTAGAAAAAGGTAATATTTTAAGTACAGTTATTAACTTCATGACAAGTTCATTAGGGGATTTCTCACTTGGTATTACATCTATTTTCATCTTCCTTGTTGCACTTATATTTAACTTCTTAGTACCATCTGGATCTGGAATGAGTGGCGTAATGATGCCTATATTACAACCCGTTGCAGAGATGCTTGGAATGACTGATCAGGTATTAGTAACTTCAATTCAATTTGGAGGAGGTTTAGGAAATTTAATCATTCCTACGCTAGGTGCTACAATGGGAGCGATCGCCATTGCAAGAGCAAACTTCGGTTCCTGGATTAAATTTATGATACCTTTATTCATTATATGGATGGTTGTCGGTTCAATCATTCTCTATTATATTTCATCAATTGGATGGGTTGGGTATTAATATAAGATGAGGAGGCTAGGACACAAACTTCCTCTGAATTGATAAAGCCGGTAGCATCTTACAAGGATGCTATCGGCTTTCTGGTTTGGTTGATTATATGATCCTTCAGGGCAATTTCTAGTCGGAGGAATTAAATTGGCGGAATTTCTCCCTTCTTTGCCCCGAAAGCGAGCATCTTTTCACCCTTAACCCGAAAATTTCCGCTTAATAATTTTACTCTTTTCTCTAAGCTAGTTTTGTGCGCAATCTTTTTTACCGAAAAATTAAACTTCTAAAGCTAATTACACCCCTTAGCGAACGCAGAGTAATTAAATAAGGAGTGACGAGACCGAAGTCTCGCCACTCCTATTAAGCATGGTGCCATTTGCATTTAAATGTGTAATAAATTTTCCAAAATTAATCTACAATTCCCCTTCCAAATCTATTACATTATATTTAATACCAATTTTTATAAGAATGGAGGAAATCACTTTGGAAATCTTAGCTCAATTATCAAATGTCAGCTTATCAGAACTTTTATCCAACAGTCTTCGTGATAGCCTAGGACTAACAATGAAAAATCAGTGGGATGAACAAATACATCATGGTAGAGTTCACGAACTGTACTATTTTGAAATCAATAAAAATGAAACCAACCCGGAATTCCTACAACAATTTATACGGGACTGGAAACCTGTTTACGAGCAGCTATCCCTTCAACATGATTACAATGCATTACGTTTAGAGCTCGCAACAAAAGATTCATACAACATAACCGCGCAATTAGATGAACTAATGGATGATGTACACACACCACGCCTAGAACTTTGGATGGACCCCGCAACACGTACCCAACACATCGCTGAACTAGACGACGCCATCTTCGAAAACAAAAACATCCCAAAAAAACAATTACACTACCTAGCAAGCAACACACTCTCAATTCAAAAACTCTATGAACTCATTGAACAAAAAATGACCGAAGACTCCGTCATAAATTACGCCATCTCGGTACAAACACAACAACAAATGAAAGAGAACTTCGATACCTTACATAAAGCGATCCAGCAGTATAAAGAAAAACAAGAAATCGAGATTCTAAACTGTTTAGTAGACAAACTAGAGGATTTCTACTCGTGGTTAAAGGGGTTACTAACGGCAATAAAAAAGCATATACAGCTGAATTTTAGAAACCGTTAAAATAATATAGGGGCAGATTAGCCGTCAACTATTGAAGTTTATGGCTAAATACTGCCCCTTTACTTACCGAATGAAAATCAAAAACCTACTTAAAATATTCATTTATACCAAAAACACTTGCTTTCCTATAGGATGGTAAACTGTCACTACTTTTCGATAAAATAATAAATGAATTCAGAAGAGCAGAAACAGAAGTTTGCTCCTCACTTCCCAGACTAAACTTAATACCATATTCCGTTATATCTTCATTCATTTCTTCTTTCCAGACGATGCTACCCTTCAAATTAATGGATTCCCCAAGAAGTTCTGTTTTAAACTGGTAAATGACATCACCCCTTATAGGCAACTTAAGGTTAGATACAAATCGTAGACCACCAGCACTGATGTCCATGACTAATACATTTGACACACCTAGTTTGACAATTCGCCCTGCAATTGAAGTTAGCCTCATATCAGCCTCAAGTGGTACTGGGAAGTTGAGGCGGTAATGTTTTCTTCTGTCATGTTTTAATTTTTCATTAGGATCCACAGGTGACAGTATTTCCTTCTGTAAAAGTGCTTCAAACTCATTAACTGAAACAGGATGACTAAATAAATATCCTTGTACTTCGGTACATTGTTCTTGTTGTAGCGTCTTTAGTTGCTGAATTGTTTCTACACCTTCTGCGACAACTCTTAAATTTAACCCTTTAGACATATAAATAATTGATTTTACCAGATGCATATTTCGTTCACCGTCGTGCATGTTTCTTATAAACGACTTATCAATTTTTACTACATCAAATGGATATTGGGTTAGGTAAGAAAGGGACGAGTACCCTTTTCCAAAGTCATCTAGTACAATTTTAATGCCTAATTCTTTTAACTTTGATATTGATTTTTTCACCATTTCAGAGTTATTTAAAATCATACTTTCCGTAATTTCAAATTCAATATTATTCGGCTGAATGCCTGCATCTCGAATAGTCGATTCAACCTTACTAGGCAAATCTGGTTGCATAAAGTGAACTGCTGATATGTTGACTGAAATTGGTACGATATTTACGCCAGCATCTTTCCATTTTTTTATTTGATAGCAGACTTTATCTAAAACCCAATCATCAATTTCAGTGATTAAGCCATTTTCTTCGGCAATTGTTAAGAATTCATCTGGAGAAATAAGTCCCCACTCGGGATGATTCCATCGAATGAGAGCTTCTGCACCGATGATTCTATTTGAATTGGAATCCACTCGGGGTTGAAAATATAAGACGAGTTCCTTATTTTCTATTGCATTCATCAAGTCGCGACCAATACTATAATTTTTAAAGGACTGTATACTACTTGAATGAGAGAGTATATGGTAAGTTCCATACCCTTCCTTTTCTGCATTTTGCAATGCAAGACTAGCATTTCTCATTAACTCCAAGCTAGTTGAACCATCCTCAGGATAAGTACACACTCCAATACTTGCTGTGACGTATAATTTATATTTATCTATACTAAATGGCTCTTTAAGACATTCTGTGATCTGCTTAATTTTTTCCTTCAAACTGTCAATCGACTCAACTTTTTTAATTAATAGCATAAATTCATCGCCACCACGGCGAGCAACAATATCGGTTGGCGATAAATAACTTTTTATCCGATTTGGAAATCGTTTTAACAGTTCATCTCCAACTTCATTTCCAAGTGTATTGTTAATATATTTAAAACCATTAATGTTCAATTTCACAACTGCAAAGTGATGATTAGTATTCGAATACTCATATATTAATTGTTCTAATTCCTCTATAAACTTATTTCTATTAGGTAAGTTTGTTAGTGAATCATAATTAGCTAAGTATTTAATTTTATCTTCTAATAATATTTTTTCGGTAATATCAGTAATCACTCCATCAAGCCTTATAAGATTTCCTTTTTCATCTAAAGTAGGAATTGTATAGTCCAATATCCATCTAATATCACCATTTTTAGTTATAATCCGGTATTGATGGTGAATAATTTTGCCTTCTCCTAATTTAAACTGGACACCCAAATACTGCTGATGATCTGCTTTATGTACAACGGAACCCCAGTCTAGTCCCATATTAAATTCGTCCTTCGTATAGCCAGATATATATTCAATCCCTTTAGAATAACTAACCGTACGACCACTTTTCAGATCTAAAGACCATATTCCTACATCAAGGTTATCGTATATTTCTTTGATTTGTTTTTCTTTTTCCAATATATTGTCTAGAAGTTTGTGATTTATAATATCTTGGACAAATCCAACTACACCATCAAGATTCCCTTTACCATCAAGTAAAATTCCGAATTGTTCTTGAACAAGAATGGTCGTTTGGTCTTTTCGAACAAGTCGATATTGGAGTTGAAACGCTCTTCTTTCTTTTAATGCAGTTTCGAAGGCACTTTTAACTCGTTCTCTATCTTCAGGGTGTATAAAACGTAAAAAATGTTTCATCGATGGGGTAAATTGCTTTTCAGATTCAATTTGAAGCATATTGTTTATTTGATTAGAGAAATAAAGAAAGTCATTAATAGCGTCATAATAGAAACTACAAATGTAATCTAATTGGTCAAAAGCATTCTGCATTATTTTGAATTGATCTAACTCTTTTTTTTGATTTTGGAATTTAGTTGTATCATCTATAATAACAAAGACTTCTTTTACAGCTTTGTTTTTAATTGGTACCATTGTGATGTTGATTTCTACGTTCTTGCCATCTTTTGTGACACCTATTGTATTAAATTTTTGAGCATTTCCAAGTAAAGCTTTTTCAAAATATTGAACTATATCAAGTGAATTATACTTAATGAAAACATCAAAGAACGATTCAATAAAATCTTGTTTATCGTATCCAAATTGTTTCATAAATGCTTGGTTATAAGAAATGATTTTTCCATTAATGTCTAATTTAATCACAGCGTTTAGATGTTCATAAACTTCTGGTTTTAAATCCCATTCAGTTAATAGTTCAAACGACTTTAGTTCCTTTGTCTTTTTAAACAGCCCTCTCATATACTATAACTCCCTTATTCTATAATTGAATTGTATGGTTTAAAGGATGTCTTTACCGGGATGTAGTTACTTACTGTAAAGTCCTTCCCCTCTTGTTTGTCTAAGATGTCAATTTCGGTACCAAAGAGATATGTGAAATATAATTTTCATTCAAGATAATATTATCATCATATCAACAACACAATATAATTCAATTGTACTTTTTTGCCCTAAATGTCATTTTTTTGATGTTTACAATATTTCGAAGTATTCTCGTTAGGTAAAATGTTCTAAAAATAGTTATATAAGTATAAGTAGTTTTTACTATCTGACTTTTCTGTATAATTATAAAATTTAGATAGATTTGATTAAAGCGTTTTTAATTAGTAGAATATGTACAATTATTAGAAGGTTTAATAGAAGGATTTGGATGTTTTAAATTTAGTATGAAATTTAATTTTATTTTAAAATAATTTTAATTAGGTTCCATGCTAGGGGTTAAGTTTTTTGGGGATATTTTAAAAATTTTTTATCTATTTAAAAAGTGGTCCCTTATGAACGGTTTAATAAGCTTGATTAGTTAAACAAAATAGAAAATAGGGAAAAGTGGAAATAACAAAGGTGAAAAATTCTACTTTCGTGAGTTTAATTAATGGTAAATTGCTTAAAAGGCCATATTTAAAAAAGAAGAAACCCTCTCCCAAGGGTTTCTTCTAAATCTTATGCCTTCACAGCTAAATCCCAATACGCCGATTGTACCTCTTTAACCTTTGCTACATAATCTTTTTGAATATCGTACAATTCATCATATGGAAGTTCTTTGAATCCTTCTACGAAAGGATCTTCTACATCCGTACGAATTCCACTCAATTCCTCGACAATCGCTAAAGAGCAGAATGGTACGTATGCTGCACTATATCCACCTTCGTGGCAAGCTACTAATTTACCGTTACAGTGTTTCTCAGCTAATTCCACCGCGAACTTAGTCATTTGTCTGTAACCTTCCGCATTGACCATCATACGTGCAAGTGGATCAAACAGACTTGCATCTTGTCCAGCGGAGATAATGATTAGTTCAGGTTTAAATTGATCAGCAATTGGCTGTACAATTTCTTTTAACGCGTGCAAGTAACCAGCGTTTCCTGTACCTGCAGGAAGTGGAATATTGACATTTCGCCCAATGCCATCTCCCTTCCCTACATCCTCTACCTTTCCTCGTCCAGCAGGATATAAACGTTCTTGATGTAGCGAAATGAATAACACATTTGGATCGTCATAGAAAGCAGATTCTGTTCCGTTTCCATGATGCACATCCCAATCGAGAATCATAACACGCTCTAATCCAAGGACATTGCGAGCATATTTTGCTGCGATGGCAACGTTATTGAATAAACAGAATCCCATTCCTTTATCAGCTTCAGCGTGGTGACCTGGAGGACGTGTTAAAGCATAAGCATTATCAACCTCACCATTAACAACAGATTCAACTGCCTTAATCGCTCCACCAGCTGACAGTAATGCGATTTCGTAAGAACCTTTCCCTACAAGAGCGAGTTCACCTGCATCACCAAAACCAGCTTCACTCAATTCTTTTACTTTATCGATATAAGACTCAGTATGATAGTAACGAATTTCTTCAAGCGTTGCTGGTCGAGGTTTTAAGTTGTGTTAAGTTGTCCATTAACCCACTGACTTCGAGTAGATTTTTAAAACGTCTTTTTGTTGCGGGATTTTCACCATGCACATCAGATTCGATATAACCACCAGGGGGCATAAATAAAGCACCATTTCCTGTATCATGCCAGAAATACTTTTCATCACAAATAAAAGCCGTTTTCTTCAAAGTGATCCCTCCAAGTATTGTTTTCACTATTGCTAAATCTATTAAATAATAATTTTGAGTGTTTTTCTATTACCCAACCGGGTGATTTTGATAGAATATTCTTAATATTGAATAGTTCGTAGCGAATTGAAGGAGGAAATCTATGATGAATCGTTATAGTTTGACACCTATAGAATATGAAAGGATTATTCATTTTTCAGCTCAAATTAGTTATCCAGTGGATAATATTCGTTGTCACATACAACACAAATTAGAGGAATACTTCGGATTTAATCAAACCATTTTCTGGTATTCGGATCATCACGGCAATTTAAGTGACCCTATTAACTATGGATTATGTGATAGGGCACTAACGGATTATTTAACGGAATATCGCCCTTATGACCTACTATATCCAACGAAAAACGTAGAGTTATTTCGTGAAAAGAAGGCAATTCGATTAGCCGACCTTTCTTTAACGGATCAGTATGATAATTCTCCATTTTTTCAATCCTTTTGGAAGGAATATGGATACCACGATGAAATGGTAGTTACACTAGTTCACCAAGGAGAATTCGTAGGAGCAATTGGAATGGCTCAAAAAGAAGAACAAAATAAATTTACAACAAACGATCGGAATACATTACATCTATTATCAGACGTGATCGCATCCGTACTGTTACATCAATTAAAAGGAAAAAATGAATGTAGTCTATTAACTGAAAGAGAACAAGAGGTCGTGGAGCTGGTGAAAAGAGGATGGACCAACCAAGTAATAGCAGATAAGTTGCACATATCAGTAAACACCGTAAAGAAACATTTACAAAATATCTATGATAAATATAGCGTAAAAAACCGAACGCAATTAGTGCAAAAACTGTAAACAAGAAAAAACCTTAGATAAAGAATAAAAAGTGAAATCGGCATTGCGAATTCACTTTTTTTCGTTTCCTTTTTATAAATTAGTAGTTTGAGAGGGAACTTTTATTTTAATGATTGGGGAATCAATGCACAAATGGTTAAAACTTTGAGCGGATTCGAATTTGAGAAACGTATGATAATAAAATAAGGGGAGAATTTACCGTTATCTATAGAATTAGGACATTTTTAAGGAAAATAAGAGTAAATTTTCCTCTTATTTTAAGAAAACCACCTTATTTTCGCTTCTTTTAAGCAAATAAGGGTAATTTCTCCCTCTATTTAGGCGATTTTTCGGACTTTTTACTAATTAGGGGGAAATTCTCCCCTTATTAATTTGATGAGTGGAATTCTGGTACCAAAGCTAGACAAAATACCACTCAGTATAAATATATCGGTAATGAGTTACTCGACAGTCTAATTTCTATCAAAACTCTAGGGAATGAGGGACACAGACTCAATGTCCCCCCGCCCCCCTTCTTCATTTAGATTCAACTTTACTCCTAGTTTCTTCAGCCGCACTGCTTCCTTCTTCCAATTAAAGCTGACCTCCCGTATTTCTATTCTTCTTCTGATGCAAATAATAAGCAACAGATAAAATTATTAACCACGGGATTCCCACCATTAACGTTCCCTTAAAGAAGGAGACGAACCATGTAGTGAATAGTAAGCTTACCATGAGGAGTGCTCCTAATAAGGTTAAATAAGGATAGCCCCACATTCTTACCGGAAGCTTCTCGCCACTGTATTTTTTACGGAAGAAATAATGAGTGACGAAAATCATGAACCATGTAAACATAGCACCAAACATAGAGATACCCATCATCACTAGATACGCTTGATCAGGCGCAATCGCGTGGATTACTGCCGCTATCCCAATTCCTATTGTTGATAACACTAATGAGTAGACTGGGACATTTTTCTTATTTAATTTACCAAACCGTGCTGGTGCGTAGCCTGCCCTTGATAATGAAAACATCATGCGCGTTGTAATATATAATTGGCTATTCATCGCTGAAAGGGCAGCCACTAATACGACAAAGTTCATAATACCTGCAGCGCCTGGAACGTGCACCATTTCCATTACTTTAACAAACGGGCTTGTTTCAACTCCTGCTAAAGCCCATGGTACAATCGCAAGCATCAGCGTTAAAGTAAGTAGATAGAATAACACTAAACGGAAGACAGTTGCTTTTAATGCTCTAGGTACCGCCACTTGTGGATCTTTTGCCTCACCCGCTGTGACAGCAATCATTTCTATACTTAGATAACTAAACAGGGCAATAACGACCGCAACCCACATACCGGACCATCCATTTGGAAGAAATCCGCCATCATTCACGTAGTTCTGGAAGCCGATTTCTGGATTATTCCCTCCAAAAACGACATAACTCCCCAATAAGATAAATGCAACAATGGCTACAATTTTAATCATAGAGAACCAATATTCAACAGAACCAAATAAATTTACACTCGTTGCATTAACATAAATTAAAATACCAGAAAAAATGAGAATCCATACAGTTCCAGGAACAGCTGGGAACCAGTAGGACATGTAAACCGCAACAGCAGTAACTTCAACACCGACTGCAGCAACAATACAAGCCCAATAAGAATAACGTACAAGATAGCCTGCCCATGGATTGATATAATGTTCGGCATATGCCCCGAAAGATCCCGATGTCGGATGGGCTACCGTCATTTCAGCAAGACAGCCCATTAGTAATAAAGCGATGAGTGCACCAATTCCATAACTAATAATGACACTCGGGCCAGCTTGGCCAATTGCAAAGCCACTCCCTAGAAAAAGCCCTGTTCCAATGGCTCCACCAATTGCAATCATCGACATTTGCCCAGTCGTTAATCCTTTAGTGAGTCCTTTTTCACGGTCTACAATTTGTTGAAAACTACCGTTTTGTTTCATCCGCAATCTCCTTTAAATTTTTTATCGATACCTTGATTTGGAAATTAAGCAACTACAATGGTTTGTTTGTTTGCAGAAATGTATCCGTTTACATTTCCAAATATCATCCTTTCTTTAAAGTTATTAAACTTACAAATAAGGTACTAAGCAAAGCAACATCATATTACTAAATATTCGGAATACTACAATCGTAATAATTTCATATAGTGAAATTAAATCAAAAAATTTGTCACTTTTTGCACAATATTGGAATTTCGTTTAGGTGTTGCGGCTTCCATAATATAAAAAAAAGCGGACGAGGTGCCTAACCCTCGTCCACTCACTCCCCTATCCCCTCAATAGAAACCTCTGAATCTTACCACTCGGCGTCTTAGGGAGAGCGTCAACAAACTCTATGATTCTAGGATACTCGTGTGCAGATAAGTTCCCTTTTACATGCAGCTGAATTTCCTTAGCTAGTTCATCACTTGGAGAATATTTCGACTTTAGAACAATGTAAGCTTTTACGACTTCGCCCCGGCGTTCGTCAGGAACCCCGACAACGGCTGTTTCAGACACAGCCACATGCTCCATGATGGCACTCTCCACTTCGAACGGCCCAATTCGATAGCCGGCACTGGAGATAATATCGTCGTTACGACCTGAGAAATAGAAAAAACCATCCTCGTCATAGCTTGAATCATCGCCAGTCAGATAATAGCGGTTTCCATATAAAAAGCGTTCCGCAGTCTTCTCTTCATTTTGATAGTATCCTCTAAACCAAAACAGTGGAGATTGCTCCGTATCAATCGCAATCTGACCTTCCACATTTGGACCTACTTCTTCACCCTGTTCATTTAAAATGGTTGCCTTAAATCCTGGTAATGCTTGGCCCATGGAACCAGGTTTACAAGTATGTTGTAAGCTAGGATGATGGTGGTTATTAATCACCATGCCTTGTTCCGTTTGCCCATAATGATCATAAATCGGCAATTCTAAATTCTTCTCAGCCCATCGAATGACATCATGATTTAAAGGTTCTCCCGCACTCGATAAAACTCGTAAACTCAAAGGCTCAGTCACAGAACCTGCCACTTCGTCCCACTCCGCGCGCATTGATCGATAAGCTGTCGGAGCCGCAGCAAAATTCGTTACTTTGTAATCCTGGAACACCCGAATCGTATTCGCTACACTGAAAGGTGCATTGTAGACGATAAACGTTTCACCTAGTAGTAGTGGTCCTATCAATGCATAATACAATCCATACGCCCAACCCGGATCAGCCATGTTCCAAAAGACATCTCCTTCACGAACATCCAACCCAAATCGCATATATCCCTCAAAAGCCGCAAGTGCATAAACCGGTACTTGTACACCTTTTGGATGCCCAGTCGTTCCGGAAGTATAAAGGATCACGAACAAATCATCCTTCGTCACAACTTCATTTCGTTCTAATGGTTGCACATTTTTGAATGAAGTCCAATAATCCAAATCGCCATCTGCTTCACTCGCATCGACTGTAATAATTTTCACCTTTGATGGATCAATCGCATCCGTTCCAGCAGTAGTTCCATTTAACTTTGATCGATTCGCTGCATCCGTGATAATCACATCAGCTCCACTATTTTCGACACGATAATAGATGGCTTGTGGTCCAAAGGCAGTGAAAAGTGGCACATGAACCCCACCTAAGCGCCAAATCGCCAATACCGAAATAATTAATTCAGGCCCTTTAGGCAATAAAACCGCCACACGGCTCCCCTTTTTCACCCCTAAAGATTTTAAAGCATTCGCAAATAGTAATGAATCATGTTTCAGCTCCCCATATGTGAAACTCTTCTTTACCCCATTCGCATTCTCATAATGAAACGCAACCCGCTCCCCATCATGGCGGTCACAAAGTAAATCTGTCACCGAAGAAATCGGCTCATCATACTGCTGAATCAATTGACTAACATCTACTTGATTAATTACATTATTGCTCATAAAAACACCCACCCCTTCGTATTTCAAAATATTCAGAAATATAAATATAGTATATCGCAATTATATGAAACTAAGAAACTATTTACATTGTGCCATAAGTTGCTAATGTCGTAAGGACACGGGAATGATGTGTCCCTTGTTAGGGACTTGGACTTACAGCCTATATAGAAATGTGTTGCCAATCACCAAAAGCCCTCGTTTACATACACCGAGGGCTTTGAATTATTCCTGTTGATTAAAGGATTATTCTAATTACTTTCTTTTTAATAATACATGAACTTTAATTATTCGTATATTTAAGATATTTATTCGGACTTTCAAACCAAGGTTTCATTGTATATTTCGCACCGGGTGGTTCATCCTTAAAGTCTTCTTTCTTAACCTTATTTTCATAACTACGAATAGGAGTCTCCCAAAGAGCGCAACGAATATCTATTACAGCTGGAACCTCAGAGTCCAACGCTCTCTCAAGTGCTTCAGGCAATTCTTCTATGTTCTCTACTGTTATTCCAAGACAACCAAATCCCTTCGCAACAGTCGCAAAGTCAATATTCGGAACATCAGATGACATAAAACGGCTTCCGTAATGCATTTTTTGAATATACTTTACCCAACCTAAGGAACCATTATTTAAGATAATATGTGTCGCCTTTAGGTTATATTGACTTAAAGTTGCTAATTCACTAATACCAAAACAAAAACTTGCATCACCATTTACTGTTATTACCCGTGAACCAGGTTCCATAATGCTTGATGCTCCAATTGATGCTGGAAGTGCGTATCCCATACTACCAAGTCCACGGGCAAATAAAAATTTCCTACCTGGTTCTTTACATGGAAGATACGTAGAAATCCATCCTGCTGAAAAAGAAGCATCAGATATGACTATATCATTAGGCTGAATTAATTTAGCTAATTCTGTCATAACAGCTTGCGGTTTAATCGCACTATCTTCATTAGTCAACACATTCTGTTTCGTTTCTTTTTCCTTTTCTTTCTTTTCCTTAATTTGTGTTAGCCACGGATTTCGATTGGGTTGAGTTGGAAGAAATTCAGTTAATGCTTCAAGTGTTGCAGATGCATCTCCTTGAAGACTTTTTGAAGGACGGAATGTCCTTCCTAGCTGACATGAATCAATATCGATATGAATCGTAACTTGCTCTTTACTTGGAATGGACCAATTTAATGTTGTATTTTGAGAACATTTTGTTCCAACCAAAATTACACAGTCTGCACTCCTAGTAATATCTTCCGCTGAAGCAGGACCTAATGGACAAAGAACACCTCCACTTAATGGATCTTCGTCTGAAAAAGCTCCTTTTCCAGTTAAACTAGTTACGACTGAGGCATTTATTTTATGAGCAAACTCAGCGAGGGCAACTTCGGCCTTTGATAACATAACTCCTCCTCCCGCAATAATAACTGGTCTCTCGCTCTCTGTAATTAACTCAACGGCCTCCTGCAAATCTTGGCTAGCAGGTCGTATTCGATGAGGTGGCACGGACTGATAGTTAGAGTCAACCGCCAAAGCTTCGTCCCTACCTTCCCAAGGAGAATCTATAATATCTTGTGGAATAATAATGGCAACCGGTCCAGGCCGATTGGATGTAGCTGTACGGAAAGCAGATCTTAGTAAATGTGGTAAGGCCACTTGTGTAGGAACGGTGTAAACTGCTTTTGTGACAGGTTTTAAATAACCTGCTTGGTCAATCCCTTGAGAGACTACTCCTAATTCTTTTAATGATTCTAAGTCCCTTGGCGCATCCCCAACAATGGCCACAAGAGGAATACTATTATTCAAAGCTTCGCCTAATGCGTCTAGAAACTTGGTCGATCCTGGCCCTGCAAATGCATCACAAACTCCTACTTTACCAGTAAGTCTTGCATAAGCATCTGCTGCAAAACCAGCACTTCGTTCATCTCTTACAAGAATATGACGAAGTTCTTGTCCAAAGGCTTGAATTCCATCATATAATGAGTAATTTTGTAAACCTGGCATTCCGAAAATATATTCTACTCCAAAATCCTTCAACATTTTTGCAACTGCATGACCTGTGTGTCTCATACAAAAAATCTCCTTTCCTTTTCTGAATACGAAAAGACCAACCTTAATACAAATTAAACACATAACTAATTATGAGTTTAATTGCATTAAGATTGGTCTCTCTTAGTCTCTAACCGACTCTTAATAGTATTCAGAAATTTCTGTATTATTGTATAACTTAATAGTATACCTCAACAATCAAATTGTCAATGAATTTTTATTATTCTCAACAATTGGATAAACGGAATCATTAATCAACTCATTTAACTCACTTTCGTAATCTTTTTTAGTTTGATAATTCCAATTAAATTCATCCCCCATGTAAGCGATCACGGCATCCTTATATTTCCTGACAAACTCAATATCAAACAACAAATAACCCGTTCGCCTAATAAAAAAGTCTGTCGGTTTAACAACCATTTCCTCTTCTATGCTATATTGAAGCATTGCAAACAAAACGATTGGTAAATTATACTCACTTGAACGATTATCAATATCTTTCACTTTGCTAAATAGCTTATTAACATTGGAGCCATACCGATTTACAAGCATAGCTGCCTGTTTTTCAGTAAGTCCTAGTTCTATCCCTTTCTTTATCATTTCGATTTTATATTCAAAAAACCCTTTTGACCCGCCTACATCACCACCAGAAATAGGAAGTTTCTTTGTTTGACAAGATTGATAAGTAACGTCCTTATTAATTTCTTTTAATCTACTGATTACATCATTTACAGCCATTTCTGCCATTTTACGATATCCGGTTAACTTCCCTCCCGCAATGGTAATTAAACCAGAATCAGAATGCCAAATCTCATCCTTCCTAGAAATTTCAGACATCCCTTTTTCATCTTCATAGATTAATGGACGAATTCCTACCCAACTCGACTCAATATGTTCGTTTGATAGATTAATACTTGGAAACATTTCGTTCATTGCATTTATAATATAATCTATATCGGCTTTGGTCATTTTAGGGTTCTCTAAAGCTGCTTCATATTTTGTATCTGTCGTACCAATATAGGTTTTACCCTCCCTTGGAATTGCTAATAACATCCTTCCATCAGGAGTGTCAAAATAAATAGATTGCTTTAATGGGAAATGTTTCTGGTCAATAACAAGATGAACACCTTTTGTATGTTGTATTTTTTTCCCTTTTTTCGATTGATCTTTTTCCCGCAAAAGGTCAACCCAAGGTCCGCTCGCATTCACAACCACACTTCCAAAAACTTGATATTTCTTTCCGGTAATTTGGTCGGTGACATGAACACCCGCTATATTATTATTCTCATATATATAACTATCCACTTTGGTATAATTTATGGCCTTTGCCCCATAATAATTTGCTTGTTTGATAACTTCCATCGTTAACCTAGCATCGTCCGTTCTATACTCAACATAGTCACCAGCCCCAACTAACCCTTTATCCTTTAGAAGTGGTTCTCTTTCTAAAGTCTCTTTTCTGTCCAGCATTTTCTTCTTTTCACTTCCAACGACTCCTGCTAGAAAATCATATAATCGCAACCCTAGTGAAGTCATAAATTTCCCATAAGTAGCACCCTTATAAATTGGCAGAATCATTCTTTCGGGAATCGTAACATGTGGACCATTCTCATAGACAATTTTACGTTCTTTGCCTACTTCAGATACCATTTTCACTTCAAACTGTTTTAAATATCGTAATCCTCCGTGAATCAGTTTCGAAGACCTACTGGAAGTGCCTGAAGCAAAGTCCTGCATTTCAAATACAACTGTTTTAAGACCACGTGTTGCCGCGTCAAGTGAGATCCCACATCCAGTAATCCCACCTCCTATTACAATAAGGTCAAATCTCTCATTACTAATCTCTTGTAAAATTTCTTCTCTGAAAAATGCTGAAAATGGATGACTCAATTCTTTCACTCCTTGTAATATAGAAAAGACCGCAACAAATAGAGATTAAATAGCTTAATCCACGATTTGTTGCGGTCTCTCTTCATCTCTGACACGCAATTTACATCTATTATTTTTTATTTTTAAAAGTTGTGGTTAATATGCATATTGCTGTTTAAAATCATATTCCCATAACTTTTTCTCACTTGTTGCAACTGCTGTAGCCCCGGCATCAAGGGCACTTATTGCCTGTGAGTATTCATTTATTAGTCCCCCTACTATTAAAGGACATTTGAGACTTGATGTAATCTTTTCAATCACTGTTGGCATAAGTCCTGGCATAACCACCATAAAATCAGGCTTACACTTTTCTACAAGATTTAATCCGGTTGTAATCGAGTGATTATCAAGAAGAAACATTTGTTGTGCCGCTAATATTCCATAAGATTTAATGTTACGGATTAAGGAGGTCCTAGTCGTTGAAATTGCATCCATCTTGGCATTTTCAACCAACCATTGTAATCCATGGACATCTTTGCTTATCCCATCTATTAAGTCAAAATGAAGGATTACATACTTTCCATGTTTTTTAGCAGCATTCGTTACTTCTACAACGGTTGACAAACTTCCTGTTTGTAAAAAAATAAATTCGTTTGAAGTATTCAAGGCAAGTGGCAAATCATCTAGATCTCTTATTGATTTTACAATACAACATTCACTTAATGTACGTAATATTTTTTCCTTCAACTTTTAACCTCCTAGATTGAACTCATTATCCAACTATGTTTACTTCTGTCTCCTCTTCTTCAATCTCTAGCTTTTTCGTCCATCCTCTGGTTAAATTAACAGCTGCCTTCCAGCCTTGATAATGTTTTCTTTGCTTTTCTTTCGACATTAAAGGATGGAAAACCTTTTCTATACTCCAATTTTTCTCAATTTCATTAGTATCGCTCCAATAGCCAACTCCAAGTCCAGCCAAATACGCTGCTCCTAATGCCGTCATTTCTGTAACTGTAGGACGCACAACAGGGATTCCTAGTATATCAGTCTGGAATTGACACAATAAATTATTCTTCACAGCTCCTCCATCAATTCTAAGCTCCGTTATAGCTATTTCCTTATTCTCTAAGACACAATTCAATATATCCTTTGTTTGGAAGGCCATTGCTTCAACACCTGCTCGAATTATGTGCTGATAAGTGGTTCCCCCTGTAATTCCTACAATAATTCCTCTAGCGTACATATCCCAATCAGGGGCAGAGAGTCCTGAAAATGCTGGTACTAGATAAACTCCCCCTGTATCTTCAATCTGATCTGCATACCATTCACTATCACTTGAACCATGGATCATTTTCGCTCCATCACGTAGCCACTGTATAGTAGAACCGCATGAAAACACAACGCCTTCCAAAGCATATGTTATTTTGTTATCCAATCCCCAGGCAATGGTTGTAGTTAATCCATCTAGATAATATGGTGTTTGCCCAGTATTCATGACAAATACTCCAGCTGTTCCAAATGTCTTTTTGGCCATCCCTGGTTTAAAACAAGCCTGACCGAATAACGCGGCTTGTTGATCGCCTGCATTCCCACGAATTGGTATACTTGCACCTAATATTGAACTATCAGTAACTCCAAAATCACCATTTGAAGGTTTCACTTCCGGCAGTAGACTCATTGGAACAGTAAATTCATTACATAACTCAACATCCCATTCTAAAGTTAAAATATTAAAAATCATGGTTCTGGCAGCATTCGAATAATCGGTAGTATGGGATTTTCCCTTCGTTAAATTCCAAATCAACCATGTATCAATTGTACCAAACAAAAGATCACCTTTATTTGCTTGATCTCTAGCATTAGGAACATTGTCTAAGATCCATGCTATTTTCGATGCGGAAAAATAGGGATCATTGATTAGACCCGTTTTTTGACGGATGACATCATTTAGTCCCATTTCCGTCCATTTTTCTATATAGGAGGCTGTTTGACGAGACGACCAAACAATAGCATTGTAAACAGGCTTTCCAGTATGTTTATCCCAAATTACTGTTGTTTCCCTCTGGTTTGTAATCCCGATTGAAACAATTTCGTTTATTGAAACTCCGCTATTATTAATTGCATCTTGAATAGTTTCAAGTTGACATTTCAAAATTTCCATTGGATTATGTTCAATCCAACCTGGATTAGGATAAATCTGTTTAAACTCCTTTGAACTTACTCCAACAATTTCACTATTTTTGTTAAATATAATTGTGCGAACTCCTGTAGTACCTGCATCTAACGCCATAACAAACCCTTTACCCATTAATATTCCTCCTTTATAAAATGTTGAATTTTATAGAATAATTCTACTTAACAGACATCTACTGAACCTAATGATATAAATATCCTCACGTCTAATTTAAAGATTTATGTTTTTCAGGTACCTTCATGAGATATTTAACTTTATTTCTTAAACTTTGAGCAACACTATAAGTAATTGCAATTACAATAATCAAGATTGGTATAAGATTTGTTTCTCCTGATACCCCTGTTAATGGGAAGACGGTTATAAAAAGAAATGAACCTATCATAATTCCCATCGCTGGAGGATCTACGTGACTATCTCCATATACGTGGAAGACTTTAGCTAATACATCAGATAAGAAAGCTGCAATAATTGCCCCTACAATCCCCCAATATATATTTCCGCCACTAGCAGCAACTGCATAGGCTGAAACAAGTGTAATATGATGAGTGACAGGGATATTAATTCCAAATTGTAAAAATAGTAATGAGGTTGCAGATATCCCAAATCCAAATAACACTGCTACTGATTCTGTAGCTGGATTTTGGAGTAATAGTTGCGTAACATATGCCGATAAGCCACCTGCTACAATCGCTACAAATACTTTTTCGGCTGGCGTTTTCATATAAGGTAACCATACTTCCTCAGAATGATGGCTAAATCGACCGCCTACATTTTCTATTTCTTTCGACACAGTCCCTATTAATCCTTTTAAATTTAAATCTGCATCAAATAAAAATTTAGTTAATAAAGCCATGATGAAAACTGTTAAAGCTACTGTATCAAGTGCATTTCCTGCAAAACTCGATATACCTAAGTTAACAAGGTATCCAAGAGTCCCGAATAGTCCCCCAACAGTAATGATATTTAGATTTTTTAGACTAAGTAAGCCTGTGGAAATATCTTTGCCCGATTCTAAGTAACCCATCTTTTTTGCAAATGCTGCAGCAGCAACACCACCTACAAATGAAATATTGGGTCCAAATACGACGCCAAACGCAACAGAACCAATAAAATCGAACTGTCCTCCTGCCATTGCCAACATCATCCCAAGCAGCAAAGTGACGCCACATAAGACAAATGAAGCTAAACCACCTATCATGGCTCCAAATGCTCCACCGCAGAATGTTAAAAAAAGCATCAACAGTACATCCATTACATTTCTCCCCCTATGAACTAGTTATTTTTTTCTCTACTCCTTAAAGCGCTTACATTTTTAGTGAACAGGTAATGGTTGATCTTAAGTGTCACTTCTAGTTTTACATAAATGGCAACTAATAGAAAAAACAAACAAAAAGTTTATCTCCCCTTTTTAAAACAAAAAACCCGCCCAAACACCACTCCATGACAGATCTTTCTTATGATCTGCATGTAATTAATGTTGGACGGGTTTCTCTTAATCTCTAACCCTTTTAAATTCTTTTCTTGTTATATCCATAATATCAGTTTCCAAAATAGTTGTAAATATATTTTTTCTAAAAATTCAAAAAATTTAAAGTGTACAGAAACATCCCTGTGTCCCCCATGAATTTTCTAGTATTGTGTTAAGGTTAACTGCTTACTACAGTCAATGCACAAATCTTTTGAACAATTACAATCCAATATAAAACGATTATGATCTAAAACGGAATATTTTTTTCCCCTGGAACGTACGACTATGCTGATATCGGCTTTGGAGGTGTTCCAGCAGAGGAAGTTCACCGTGTTTGCTTGACGATTCTTGGAGGTTCTACTGCCCACGTTATGACCTCAGATGAATTTACGGAGAAAGTGGGTCATGGGGACAGGTCTATCCCATGAAATCTGGGACGAGGGACTTGTCATCCCGCCCCACAGAACGCTCATCTTGTAACACACTTTCGCTTTGTTCTAGAAGGTAGTATGTTAATAACATCAATATAACCATCTCTTTCATGAACTGAATAATAAATAATGGAATTCAGCATTACATGGCTGCTTTTCCCATAGGTAATCCTTCTAAAACCTTTAAAGCTTCCACGTTCCACTGGTTTACTTATAAAAGGATTACTAGTCTGAGAAAAAATGCTGAATTTTATCTAGGCATAATTCAAATTCCTCGGTAAAGTGAATTTTAAATTGATTATTTTTTCCTTTTTGCATGACGTTTATCTTTCAACTCTGTAGCAGAGTATCGTTTCATACTTGGGTTATTTAAATATCTGGATAAAGATTCTTTTAGCTCGGTGTATTCCTCAATTTCTAGTGATAGATCCTCTTCTGCGGAATCATTTTGTGAATTTACATCATTATTTTCAATTTCAATGGAGACTAGCTTACCATCCACAACAAAAACTCCAGATTGTTTCCCATTTAGAGCATTAAATAATTCTTGTTTAGCGTGTTCACATAATGGATTCATTTGATATCACCTCATCTAAAATATCAAGCCAAAAATAACAGATACACTTTTCCCTAATATTTTCAAAAAAATGGATATTGGACTCACCTTGCTGAAAAACCGTCATCACAGCTGACGAAATACAAATACGACATATCTAAAGTTATGTGCAATTTGCACTTAACTTTAAATATGTCGTAGCAAAATTCTTCCAATTAATATAACTGCGATAAAAATTTTTGAATCACAATCAATTGGCTATTTTTACTAGAGCTAAAATTTCGTGATAGGAAATTTGACAGGATGTCTGCCTGAGACAGTAAAAAAATCTTATTCTCTCAATTTAGCATTTGTGAAAATTTGGTATGTGCGAGGAACATCTCCCCGCATCCACCAAACAATTAATTTAAATAAATCGGTCCTGCTGGTCCAACTGGTATTCCAAGTAAGAACCAAATAACGACGATTATAATCCAGAAGATTCCGAAGAACAACGTATATGGGAACAAGGCCGAGATTAATGTACCCAAACCGACATTTTTGTCGTACTTTTTCGCAAACGATAACAATAATACTAAGTATGGAAGCATCGGTGTAATTGGGTTCGTAATGGAATCCCCGATGCGGTAAAGAATTTGTGTGAACGCTGGGTGATAGTCAAGGAACATGAACATCGGTACGAAAATCGGCGCAAGAATTGCCCATTTGGCAGAGGCACTTCCAATTAAAAGGTTCACAAGAGCTACGAAAAGAATAAAGGCGATAAATAAAGGAATTCCCGTAAAGCCAACACTATTTAGGAAATCCGCGCCTTTGATCGCAATAATTGGACCTAGATTACTCGCTGCAAAGAAAGCAAGCATTTGTGCAGCGGCAAATACTAATACAATATAAGAACCCATCGTACTCATTGCTTTTCCAAGCATGTCGCCGAAGTCTTTTGACGTTTTAATCGTTTTTGCACCTAATCCATAAAATAACCCTGGAATAAAGAAAAAGATAGTTAATAAAGGTACAATTCCAGTAATTAAAGGAGAACCTTCAAGAATAGAACCTGTTTCAGGATTGCGTAGAATACCATTCTCAGGAATAACCAATGCTAAAATGATACCAAGGAACACAACAGTTGAAATACCAGCCCATCTTAAACCTCGTTTCTCGTCAGCTGTAATTTCATCTAATTGTTGAATTTCTCCAGTATACACACCGAAACGTGGAATCGTAAATTTGTGTGTTACCCAAACGGAAACAAATAATAAAAAGATTGCTGAAACTGCTAAGAAATAATAATTCATAGCTGGATTGGCTGTATAGTCAGGGTTGACAGTTTGTGCAGCGATTTCTGTAAAACCGGTTGCAAGCGTATCTGACATACCGATAATAAGGTTCGCAGCAAAGGCACCAAGTGTCGATGCATAAGCCACCACTAATCCAACCATCGGGTGATAACCAAACGCCATTAAAACGGTTGCTGCTAACGGAGGTAACACAATCGGACCTGCGTCACCTGCAGCATTACCAATAATCGCAATTAAAATAATACTCGGAATCAGCACTTTCTTCGGTGTTGAAGTAACAGCTTTCTTCATTAAGGTAGAGAAAAACCCACTTTGCTCAGCAAGTCCTACCCCAAGCATCATTACTAACACCATGCCAAGTGGCGGGAAATCAGTAAAGTTTTTCACCATCGTCGTTAAAAAATCTGCAAAGCTTGTACCAGTTAATAGGTTTTGCGCTTCTATTTTTTCACCAGTTACAGGGTGAACTGCAGAAACATTAAAGAAGCTTGTAATTGCAGAGACGACTAGAACTATTCCACACAAAATAAAAAATAGTACAATTGGATCTGGCAATTTATTCCCAGCATACTCAATCGAATCAAGCATTCGGTTAAAAAATGACTTTTTCTTTTTTCCGTTATCAATTGTCATTTTCACTTTCCACCTTGTCCTTAGTTAGTGTAAGTGCCATCAGAACATGGAACTTCACACCGTCTTTTAACGCTAATTCATCAATATCAAATTTCGGATGGTGGTGGGGATAAACCGCTCCTTTTCCATCAGTAAAACCAGCACCAATTAACACAAAACAGCCTGGTTTTTCGTCGCTAAATGCAGAGAAATCTTCTCCACCTAGCATGGGATCTACCCAATCTAACGTTTTGTCCGTGAAATTCTCTTCAATAATGGCCGCTACTTTGTCTGTTAAAGCTACGTCATTGACCACTGAATTATAGCCATATAGGTAATCCACTTTCGCTTGTGCACCGTTCGATTTCGCAATACCTTCTGCTAGTTCAGTAATACGCGTACGTACGGTTTCACGCACCTGCGCATCTAGTGTTCGAACCGATCCAGCAATTTTTACAGTGTCCGGAATAACATTGATCGCATTTCCCCCATGGAAATTCGTAACGGATACAACCGCAGACTGTAATGGAGCGACTGTTCTTGAAACAATGTGATTTAGACCTGTTACAATTTGAGCACCCGTAGCTAAAGGATCCACCGTAAGTTCAGGTGTGGACGCATGGCCTCCCTTACCTTGAACCGTAATTTCAAATACATCACTAGCAGCCGTTAAAGAGCCATGGCGAACACCGATTGTTCCGTATGGAATGGTAGAGAATAGATGTACACCTAATACATAATCCACCCCATCAAGAACACCTGCTGCAACCATTTCTCTTGCTCCCCCTGGCGGTAATTCTTCCGCATGTTGGAATAGAAAAACGATTTCACCACTTAAAGAATCTTTGAATTCACTTAAAATCTTTGCTGCACCTAATAGCATGGACGTATGACCATCATGACCACAAGCATGCATAATACCGTCATTTGCTGATGCAAACGGAAGCGCTGTTTCTTCATGAATAGGAAGGGCATCCATATCCGCACGAAGCGCAATGACCTTCCCTGGCTTCGTCCCTTTTAAACGTGCCATTACACTCGTTTTAGTAGGTTTTGATAATTCAAAACCTCCAAAACTAGTTAAAAGATCGTACACATATTGAGCTGTATTCACTTCTTCAAACGAAAGCTCTGGATGCTGATGTAAATAACGTCTCCATTCTATGACGTTCTGATTAACCTCGTCGATTTTTTGCAAAACATGATTGAATTCCATTTCCTAACCACACCCTTTAACGATTTAGTAAACTAAAGTAATCTATTAATTTATAATATGAAAATTCGACAAATTATTCAATTATAATTTTTTTAACAGACGGGACAGTAAAACACTATACTGTATCACTAAAACACATCTTATAACAGAAACAGTCTTGTCACCTTATTCATTACAACATTATATGGATAAATACAACGCAATACTAAGAAATGTAACAAGGTGAGATATAAGGAATACTTTTTTAAGATTTTGCGTCGATTCCTGTCGAATTTAATAGTAAAACATATGGATAAAATCATTAAATTTTACTCCATCTTTAAAATATCCTTAGGTAGCTACTCGATCCTAGGGTGAAAATGTTCGAAGGAAACGATTATCCATGTCCATTATGATGGGGCGAGATACCGGTCCCCTCGTCCCATACTTGGATTGCAATAGTAAAATAGACGGAAAATTTTCCGTTATCTAAAGAATTAGTACTATTCTAGGTAATATAAGAGGAGATTTGAGGCTGTCGATTAACTAGTACCGGATAAGAGTCTTTGTAGCCCGGTATAACTTAGTCTATTGAATGGAGTATCAATGCACAATGTTTGAAACTGGTAGCGGATCGAATTTGAGAAATGTGTATTAGTAAAATAACGGGAGAATTTACCGTTATCTATGGAATTAGGACATTTTTAAGGAAAATAAGAGTAAGTTTTCCTCTTATTTTAAGAAAACCACCTCATTTTCGCTTCTTTTAAGCAAATAAGGGTAATTTCTCCTTCTATTCAAGCAATTTTTCGGACTTTTCACTAAATAGAGGGAAATTCTCCTCTTATTTATTCGATGAGTGAGATTCTGCGGCTAAAGGTAGACCGAAATACCACTCAGTATAAGCAATATAGTGTATTTTATGTTCGTTCTCTAAAGTGGTAATGAGTTAATCGACAGTCTCAATTTTCCTCATATTCAGTGCCTATCCCTCGTCCTCCTTTTGTAACTTGTGGCCACGAAGTATCTACCTTGTCTCCCATGCCCTCCCTCATCTTCCAATCACCCTTGACTTTCCCCCTACGAATCTATAAGATTATACAGAAACGCATATACCCATCGAGAATGGAAGAGGTTCATAGCGGATACCCTCTATAAAAAACTATGGAAACATGACGATCCATGCCATGTCCATAATTGGACGTGGCATTTTATGTTTTTATCATTATTTTATAGATCAATGAACAGAACCTCTTCTTGAAAAGTGTTGGGAAACACATTTTTAGGAGGTTTTTTTATGTCTGGCAGAAGCCATGAAGAAGGTTTAAAAGATTTAACATTACTAGGAAATCAAGGTACAAAATATGCATTTAACTATGCACCTGAGGTATTAGAATCCGTAGATAATCTTCATTCGAATCGTGATTATTTCGTCAAATTCAATTGTCCAGAATTTACGAGTTTATGTCCATTAACGAACCAACCGGATTTCGCAACGATGTATATTTCCTACATCCCGGATAAAAAAATTGTGGAAAGTAAATCGCTAAAGCTCTACTTATTTAGTTTTAGAAATCACGGGGATTTCCATGAAGACTGTGTAAACATCATCATGAACGATCTAATTCAATTATTAGACCCAAGATACATTGAAGTTTGGGGGAAATTTACGCCACGCGGAGGAATTTCAATCGACCCTTGGTGCAACTACGGAAAACCTGGAACGAAATATGAGGAAATGGCGAATTACCGTTTAATGAATCATGATTTAAACCCAGAAAAAATCGATAATCGTTAATAATTTAGGGGATTCGCTAGTCCTCCCAATTAAAGGAGTCTTCATATGAGAATTTTGTTTTACTTACTATCCATCGTCATTGCAAATGTCGTAACGGCTAAATTTGCCCCGTTAAACCTTGGCATATTCATTGTCCCAATGGGAACGTTGTTAATCGGAGCAACCTTCATCTTAAGGGATCTTGTACAAAATAAATACGGGCGTAAAAAGACATATTTATTTATTTTTTCAGCGTTAATATTATCCGCATTAGTTTCGTTTATGTTAGGAGATACATTATTGGTGGTAGCTGCATCTGCAATTTCATTTGTAGTTTCAGAAACAGCCGATACAGAAATTTACTCACGCTTAAAACTTCCGATGGCTTGGAGAGTTTTCTACAGTGGTATCGTTGGAGGACTCTTGGATTCTGTAATATTTGTTGTGATTGGTTTAAGCCCTCTAGGTGCAAATATTCTACCTTGGGAAGCAATCCCAGCGGCTATTACTGGGCAAGTAATTGTAAAAACAATTATCCAGCTGCTTGGTGCTTTAGTGTTGAAACAAGTATTTAGTAATGAAGAAAAGCGTTCTACGTTTGCATAAAAGAAGAGGGGACGGTGCCTGTCTCCTCGTCCCCTCTTCATTATTAAAAGTCATAAGCATTTAACGCATTAACACTATGTGCAAGAGCTGAACCTGCCTTCAATGCGGTGGACACAAAAATGGCTTCTACTAATTCTTCCCGTGAAATCCCTAATTTCTTTGCATTTTTCGTATGGATTTCAATACAATACGGACAGCCTGTTACATGGGCAACAGCAATTGCAATTAACTCTTTATCTTTTCCACTGATCAGTCCAGGCTTCATTGCTTCCCTATCAAATTGATTAAAGGAACGGAATCCGTCTGGACTAATTTCAGCAAATTCTTTAAATCTTGTCATATTGGACTTTTTGTAAAGTTCCTCATTATTTTCTCCATCAAATGCTTGTAATGCATTCAGGCCGTGAGCCATTGCAGACCCCGCCTTTAATGCAGTAGCAACCATAATTGCTTCTGCCATTTCTTCCTTTGAAGCTTCTAATCTTTTGTAAGCATTCACGTGTGCCTCTATACAATACGGACAACCAGTAACATGAGCAACTGCCACAGCAATTAACTCTTTAACTTTTTTAGAAATAAGCCCCTCAGAAAGAGCCAACTTATCAAATTCTGCGAATGCTTTAAATGTGTCGGGTGCAAGCTTGCTTAGTTCTGATAATCTACTTATATTGGATTTTTGGTATAAACTATCTTGTGTCATTACATTTCCTCCAAATTATTATTTTTAATAGTAATGAAAACGATTATAATTGTATTTTAAAATCGTAATTTTCTTAAACTTCTTCATAGCTTATTTCCATATTAACTTTGCCTGATTTATCTCTCCAAATCGCATATAAGGTAGCTAAAATGAAAATGACAATGTTTCCAATAATCAACGTTGTGTTTAGTTCCCTAAATAATAAGTAAACCTGAAGAGCATTTGATCCAGTTGCCACAATACTTAGAATCCAGAGGTTTGTTTTTGAAGTTTTAAATTTTGACTTATTCCATAAGTCTGGAACGACCTTTGGCAATCTTACCGTTGCTATTGCTATGATTAGCCATAATACGTTATTAAGGATTAATGCAAAACTAGCAATTCCACTTATATTCCAACCTGTAATAATGGGTATTAGGCCAACGAAGTAAAAGATTGTTAACAATACATGTGGAGTTTTAAACCTGTCATTAATAGCTCCAAGTTGTTTAGGAAGCCATCCATCAATACTAGCTTGTAGTACTGGCTTCGTTACCCAACCTAATGTTGCATTTAATGTAGTTGCTAAGGCAAACATTGCCCCACCAACGATAAAGAATACAAATAATGGATAAGGTAAAACTTCAAGGGCGACATGAGTTAAAGGTTGATTGGCAACTTGACTAATAGGTAATACACCCGCAGCAACAGTCGCCATAAAGGCATAGATTAGTGCCACTGAGACAGTAGATACTATTAGTACAAATGGTATATCTTTTGTTGGATTTTTCGCTTCAGCTCCCAAATTCACGATAACATTGGCTCCACCTGTCGCAAATGTTAACAAAGCAGCAGCTGTAAATATTCCCATCATTCCTGAAGGCATAAAATCTGCGCCGGAAAAATAGCCAGGCTGAATTTGAGGCATACCATATACAATGAATACGGTTAATGCAATCGCCATTGTTATTACCATGAAATTTTGTATTTTGGCTGCTTCTTTTACCCCAAATAAATTGGCTAAATAAAATATGGTTAGAACTGCTACAGAAACTAAGGTTGAATTTAGTCCAGGAACAAGTGCTAAGAAATAATCAGCAAAAGATAATGCATACATCGCTATGGCAATGTTAGTGATTATAAATATAATTGTATAGAACCCAGCAAAACGCTTTCCAACTAGTAATGCTCCTGCTGTATAAAATCCACCCCTCATCCGAATCGTTCCACTAACAATAATCTGAGTTATAGACATCAAAACTACCAATAGAGCTGCAACCATAAACGCAATGTTTACAGACTTACCAGTCATGGCAATTGCAGCCCCAGTTAATGCAAAGATCCCAGCCCCGATAATTTGTCCAACGGCAATGGACATTAAGTCTCCTCTGCCAAGTACTCTTTTTAAATCTTTAGTTGAAGTATTTTTTTGTTCTATCACTGGAGTAGTTACTGTCTTAATTTTTTCTACCATACACATTCCCCCTCGAATGACCCTTTTATTTATTGGATATACAACTTTTAAGATTTTAATAGAATTTCAGATTCAACATCTTGGAATTGTAAGGAAATCCTTTCAAGTGCTTCTTTTATGATAGGTCTAGGTGACGGAATACAAATTCTTTGAAAACCTTCTCCTTCTTCTCCAAACAATTCGCCATCTTCAAGTACAACATTTGCTTTATTATAAATCCGATCATGTACCTCTTTAGATGAAAGTCCATATCCTCTAAAGTCCAACCACATTACGTAGGTTCCTTCAGGAATAGATACTTTAACTGTCGGCAGATTTTTGGCAAAGAAGTTTTTTACATATTCCATTGTTTCATCTAGATATTCTTTTAACTGTTCTAACCAATCTGCTCCTTCATTGTAAGCAGCTATTAATGCAGAAACTGTAAACGGTGATGGTAAATGCATTCCCATTGCTTCACTGAAGATTTTCCTTATATCCGGGTTGGAAATAACTACATTTGTACAATGTAGACCAGCAACATTAAAAGTTTTGTTGATTGCGGTGCAAGTGAGAATATGGTCTGTATTGTTTGCCACTTTTGCAATTGGATAAAAAGTTTGGTTTTTGCGAATCAAATCTCCATGAATTTCGTCTGCAACAATAAGGACATTATGTTCTTCACAAATATCTGAAAGCCTTTTCAATTCTTCTTGAGTGAAAATTCTTCCTGCTGGATTATGTGGATTACATAGTATGAACATTGTAGTCGTTTCTTCTTTAGCTTTTGACTCAAAATCTTCAAAGTCAATCGTGTAATTTCCTTCTGAATCACATTTTAGTGCATTATTTTGAACAACTCTTCCATTTCCTTCTACGGCCGCTGTGAACGGTGGATAGACCGGGCGTTGAATAATAACTCCATCACCAGGTTTTGTCAAAGCCTTTACCGCTACATTTAAGGCATGGACTGTGCCAGGACTGTAGACAATTTCTTCCCTACTGATTTTCCAATCATGTCTTTTTTTAAACCAATGTTGAATAGATTCATAGTATTCATCTGGGAAAACAGAATATCCAAAGATCCGATGGTCCACTGTTTTATGCAATGCATCGATAATAGGCTGAGGTACAGGCAAATCCATATCAGCAGTAAATAAAGGAATGGTCTCACTATCATATCTTTCTGTAAAGCCGATCGCTTTAATTAATTCCCCACCATCCCACTTCAACGAATAGGTATTACGGCGATTGACAATTTCATCAAAATTATATTTCACTTTCTTCCTCCCCCTTTAGGTAATAATCTTTATGAAAAATAGTTTAGCACCTTAACTATTATCGGTCAACAGAAAATTCAGAAAATTTAAAAAAGACGTAAGATACTGATGGCAAATCTTGTAATTAGTTATGTTATAATATTAGTAACCAAATAGTAAAAGATGATTGAAGGTGAAAATTATTGAAAAGAGATGAAATTATTTTTCAGCTGATGGACTCTATTTACGAAGTTTCTCGTGTTACTAGTTTATATGAAAGTGTACCAAGGAAGTATGGTACGGATGATGAACTGTACATGGTTGAGGCGCATACCATTAATTTAATTGGAGAAAGGGTAAAAACAAATACCTCAGAGCTTGCCGAACTTACTAAAAAAACAAAAGGCGCTATTTCCCAAATGGTCAATAAACTTAAAAAGAAAGATTTAGTAATAAAATATAAAAACCCTACTGATAGTCGTGAAATCATTATAGAATTATCCGAAAAAGGCAAACAAGTTTTTGAATATCATAAAGAGCTAGATAAAATAGAATATACAAAAATATTAAATCAACTAGACGAATTTACAACAGAGGATTTAAGTAAATTTATAAAGATTTCTTCCATAATTAGTAATAGTACTAAGAAATCGTTAGTTGAATAAATTCTTCTTCGTTTGCTTCTTCATACTTTTCCAATTCCTCCTACTAACGCAACTGTTAAATATTCCCTAAGTAGTTTTATGTTAACATATTCACTCCAAAAAAACTATTAGAATAATTAAAATATCCTAGTTGGTTAGTAGATTTGTCATAGATTTAAAGTTTCGGCAAACTAAAAACCCCTTTCAATAGTTGAAAGAGGTTGGATTCATTTTTTGTATGATATTTCATAAGGTTTGGAGTTTTCATTCAGTTTGTTCATTCTACTTAATTTGTATTTTCTCTTCGGTCCCTTGAATAGTAAATTATCCTCAATATATATAGCCAATAAATAAACGTGAATAATTCTTCCTAATAATTCAAATGAAAGATCCTCTTGTAAGGTCCCTTTTTTAATAAATCCCTTTTCGATACAATATTCTATCGCTTCAGTCGTAATGGATAACTTTCGTAAGTCATTTTCTATTGACCATGTTTCTTTGTTCTCTACAAAAAGATTTTTATTTAAAAATTTTCTACCTAACATTCTACATGCTCTTTTAAAATACTCAACTATTTGCATAAAGGTATCTCTTATTAAATAAGGTGTTTCTGAAGACGCTGTTGTCCCATAAAAAGTTGGCACACGAGCAATTTTTTTAGATGCCTTTGTTGTAATTTCACGCATTGAAAAATTAAAGAATCTTTTCCTGCGTGGAAGATGATATGAATATCTTACTAGTTCAAGTTCCCAAAGAGGGGCGTACGAGGGAATAATATCCGATAACGTACCATAATCTATTTTATTTTCATCTCCATAAATATTAAATCCAAAAGAGTCATAGGATTGTGTATTTATTGCTTTCGAAAACTTACTAAACTCGTTAATCATTTTTTCTCTCAATTGTTTATGCAAAGATTCTAATGAGTCACCGAAGGGAATAACGTTACTCGTATTTTGTATTCGATGATCATAGTATCTAGGGATATTGGTCGATTTCCTATTATAGAATGGTAAGTCCAGCGTCCAATCCCAATCTTTATGCACATCTCCTCCATCACCTGTGATATAACATTCATACCCCTTATTACTACGGTCAATGATAAATGAATTCATTCGAACAAATCCATCTTTTAAAAAAGGAACAATACCTTGTGAGAAGTAAAATAAAGATAGAATAAAATCATCACTAATTTCAGGTTTTTTTATTCTTAAAATTTCAATCTTGCGTCCAACTGCTTCAGCAACCTTTTGTGAATAGATAATATCTTTATGCTTTTCATTATCTCCACTTATAAACGGTTTTACTGTTAGATAGTCATTTATGCACGCAAATATAAGCCTACTATCATATCCACCTGTTAAGGACATTGTTACTTTTAAATCCGATAAAGAGTATGCCATTTCTTTAAAAAATTCATTGACATCCTTAATGGAAGTATCTTCGTCAATATCACCGATGCCTTTATCTTTAATAAGTAATCCCCCGTCGTCACATATATAATATTTTGTGGACTCTGTAAGTCTAATATCATTTAGTAGTGTTTTCCCAAAATATGTATCACCTAATGTGAAAAATTCACATAAAGCATCTAAATTAAAGTCTACTTTCGTTTTTTCTTTAATCACTTCAAGGTAATTTGTTCCTATCAACTTTTTTCCTATATAAAAGGTACGCATATTACTATTATCAGTAAATAAAACAATTCTTCCATTTGGATGTAAGATGACGAGACAGAAGGAACCAAAAATCTCAATGAATGGTATTTTATTTTGGACTTCATATATTTTTGAAAGATGTTCTACAGTTTCCTTCCCAGCCTTTTTTCCACGCATCCAAATAATACCTGAGTAATAATATTTATATCCATTGATCTCAATACATTCAAAATTATTAATATTAATAATTCCTTCTTCGTAAGAAATAAGCATAAATTGATCTCCTTTTTAAGATTTTCCTTTACCATGAATGTAAAAGTTGCAACCCCGAGAAAAGAAGTGAATATATGATATTTTTCATTAAAACCCAATATATGTCATGTTCGTTACTTTTATGTAATATTTTGTTAATTGATTTTGGGACAAGGAATTTTTCCGACAAAAAACCCCTCTCGATTTTCCATCGAAAGGGGTTAGAAAGATTTATTTATTATTTTGCATATTCCACTGCACGCGTTTCACGAATGACTGTCACTTTAATGTGACCTGGATAATCCAGTTCTTCTTCAATTCGTTTTCTGATGTCACGTGCTAAGCGATGTGATGCTAAGTCGTCGATTTTTTCAGGTTGAACGATAATTCGGATTTCGCGTCCTGCTTGGATAGCGTAGGATTTTTCTACACCTTCATAGGACTCTGAAATCTCTTCAAGTTTTTGAAGACGGCGAATGTAGTTTTCTAGCGTTTCACTACGTGCACCAGGTCTTGCAGCTGAAAGTGCATCGGCTGCAGCAACGATGACAGAGATAACCGAAGTTGGTTCTGAATCACCGTGGTGAGATGCGATCGAGTTAATAACGACTGGGTGCTCTTTGTACTTCGTAGCAAGTTCGACACCAATTTCTACGTGACTTCCTTCTACTTCGTGGTCAATGGCTTTCCCAATATCGTGTAGTAATCCCGCACGTTTTGCTAACGTTACATCTTCACCTAGCTCTGCAGCAAGTAAACCTGCTAAGTGCGCCACTTCAATGGAGTGTTTTAACACGTTTTGGCCATAGCTTGTACGATATTTCATACGTCCTAAGATCTTCATTAAATCAGGATGTAAGTTGTGAATGCCCACTTCGAATGTCGTTTGTTCACCTGTTTCACGGATCTGCTCGTCCATTTCGCGACGTGATTTTTCCACCATTTCCTCGATACGAGCTGGGTGGATACGGCCATCTGATACTAGTTTTTCAAGTGCAAGACGGGCTGTTTCACGACGGATTGGGTCAAATCCAGATAAGATCACCGCTTCTGGCGTATCATCGATGATTAGATCGATACCAGTAAGGGTTTCAAGTGTACGAATGTTACGACCTTCACGACCGATGATACGGCCTTTCATTTCGTCATTCGGTAGGTTTACAACGGATACAGTTGTTTCAGCAACGTGATCAGCTGCAAATCGTTGTAGGGCAAGTGATAAAATTTCTCGTGCTTTCTTGTCAGATTCTTCTTTGGCACGTGTTTCTGCTTCTTTTGTCATTAAGGCAATGTCCGTTGAAATTTCTTTTTCAACTTCTTTGATAATGATGTTTTTCGCTTCTTCACGTGTTAAAGCTGCAATACGCTCAAGCTCTGATTTTTGCGCGTTCACGAGCTCCTCCACTTTACTCTCCATCTGTTCAATATGCTGTTGTCTTTCGGCTAGAGTTTCTTCTTTCCGCTCTAAGCTCGATTCCCTCTTGTTAAGAGCATCATCCTTGCGATCAAGATTTTCTTCTCTTTGCAATAACCGGTTTTCTTGTTTCTGAAGCTCATTCCGGCGTTCACGGATGTCCTTTTCTGCTTCAGTACGAAGTCTGTGAGTTTCATCTTTTGCTTCTAGTAGTGCTTCTTTTTTCAGCGTTTCCGCATCTCGTTTAGCTTCATCAATGATGAGACTAGCCGTGTGTTTAGCACCATTCACGTTTGATTCATTCACTTTTTTCATATAGAAATAGATAACAGCGGCACCGACAGCGAATCCAAGCAAAGCGGAGATAATTAGTTCAAACATTTGAACACCTCCATTGCTTATTTCATTTCATTTTCAGTCGGCTATATATTGATGTACTTCTACGTTCGAATCGAATCGGAATAGTCCGGATTGAAACGGTTGGATCGAATTTGATAGATATCAATCTCCGGGTAGATTAGGGCGCGTCGCATGTGCTGTGCGATAGACGCGGTGACGCGAGCAACGCTTGTGTGCGATGCAATGTCTAATCGGAGTAAACAATCCTACTGCAAATCAACATACTGCCTATTTCATTTCAAAAATTAAGAAATTATACAACTTTAATTGTATAGTTCCACTTTTCGTCTGTCAAGGATTGCTACAGCTAGCGGTTCCTACTAATTTCGTTAATTTTTCGAGAATTGTAGCACCGTTGGAAAAAATATGGTGATGGGGCTGGTAAATTTTATGATTTCGGAAGTGAATTAGGTCCTTACAATAATTTGGGTGACCTGGAACCAGCATTTCCTACTAACTTTCGTGATTTCGGGTGAAAAATAGCATCCTTGCAGAAAACTACGGAATTACGGCTAGCAGTTCCCGTAAATTTTGTTATTTTCGGGACAGCTAGCGTTTATTACTAGCTTCAGTAATTTCAGGTGTAAAATAGCATCCTTGCAAAAAATTATGGACGAGGAACCACTAAAATATTCCTATTCAGTAGTATTATTGTTAGTTTTGGGGGGATTTATGCATATGGGTACTCTCTGTGTTACCTTTGAGGATTCGTTTGAGTGGATTTGGGCACATAGGTGTTCTCTATGTTACTTTTTTCAGTTTCATTGAATGCTTTCGGGCACATAGAGGCGTTCTATGTTACTTTTTTGGGTTAGGTTGGAGTCTTCGGGGCATATAAGATCACCTTTTTGGACAGTTCATCTACTTTTTCATTCTCTTTTGTCCATTATCCTATCATTAATGGACAGTCCATCCGCTTTCTCAGCCCCTTTTGTCCATTATCCTATCATTAATGGACAGTTCACCCGATTTTTCATTCTCTTTTGTCCATTATCCAATCATTAATAGACAGTTCACTCAATTTTTCAGCCCCTTTTGTCCATTATCCTATCATTAATGGACAGTTCACCCAATTTTTAGGATCCTTTTGTCCATTATCCTATCATTAATGGACAATTCATCCGCTTTCTCAGCCCCTTTTGTCCATTATCCTATCATTAATGGACAGTTCACCCGATTTTTCATTCTCTTTTGTCCATTATCCTATCATTAATAGACAGTTCACTCAATTTTTCAGCCCCTTTTGTCCATTATCCTATCATTAATGGACAGTTCACCCGATTTTTAGGATCCTTTTGTCCATTATCCTATCATTAATGGACAATTCATCCGATTTTTCAGCCCCTTTTGTCCATTATCCTATCATTAATGGACAATTCATCCGATTTTTCAGCCCCTTTTGTCCATTATCCTATCATTAATGGACAATACATCCGTTTTCTCAGCCCCTTTTGTCCATTATCCTTCATTAATGGACAGTTCATTCGATTTATTAGCTCCTTTTGTCCATTAAACCTTTATTAATGGACAGTTCATTCGATTTTTCAGTTCTTTTTGTCCATTAACCTATCTATAATGGTCGACTCAATCTACTTTTCAATCCTTTTCGGCCATTAACTTAACGGACTTCCAATCATTTATTTAATGATATTTCCGAAGTAATTCTTACTCAAATCTTTCCCTCGCCATTTCCTCCACCACCCGATGGCTTTCCACCATCTCCCTGCAGTCCTCTTGATCTGCCAACATAATTTCGTAAATATAATCTTTTTCTAATATAAAAGGTAAAATACGAGGGAAATCGATTCGGCCATGGCCGACCGTTAACGAATCATGTCTTTCACCCAGGCTATCGACAACATGGTAATATCGCACGTGATTTTGTAATAGCTCCACAGTTTTGTAAAGGGCATCATTGTCTCCACCCAAACTAATAAACGCATGGCTGACGTCGAAGCATAATTTTAGAGGAGTATCTACTATTAAATTTGCTAAAGTAAAATCATTTCGGAAAGCCCCGACACCTCTTATGCCATTTTCCCAAAGGATGCGACCTTTCCCGTATTTCTCATCGAAGTCAATCGTCCTAGAAATCGTATGGATTAGACTTTTCTTATCGGCCACTTCATGTTCAACAATCATTTGATTTTCCAATCTACCATAATTCCAATGTACAACCGCGTAACAATCATAGCGCTCGCAAATATCGACGAGGATACGGGTGGACAACTTTAAAAAATCCCCAGCAACAGAAAGGCTATCATTGATATGCAAAAGTTTTCCTTGAATAGCCATTGGGTGATGTAAATATACCCGAATCTCACGCTCACGTAATTTCAAAATGGCGGATTCCAAGTTTTTCAAGCCCTCACCAAACAAATCATCTTCCACTAAATGAAACTCATATATACCAATTCCCTTTTGAGATAAGCGATTTTCAATTTGCTTCGGATCGGTAGAACCTTTCAAACCTAATTTGAGCGACCTCAATTTCCCACTCCTCCGAGTTTTCTTGATTCTCTCTATCTTTTGAATGACAGCCGCAAATGTTTTCTTACCATAGTCATTGTACGTGAGGAACTCCGTATTCATATGTAAAATTCATGTAAATAAAAGAAAACCCATCCTCTAAACGAGAATGGGTTGCACTTCGATATTATTTTTCGTCCTCTAATAATAATGCTAATTCTTCTGGCATTTCCTCTTCTTCCTCATCATGGCCAGCGATTGTATACGAACCAGCTACCATACCTAGAGATTCACGGATTTTGCCTTCGATTTCATGTTGAATTGCAGGGTTTTCTTTTAAGAATTGTTTTACGTTCTCACGGCCTTGACCGATACGTTCTTCACCGTATGAATACCAAGAACCGCTCTTTTGAATGATGTCATATTCTGCACCAATATCAACGATTTCCCCAACTTTTGAAATCCCTTCACCGTACATAATATCAACTTCAGCTGTACGGAATGGAGGAGCCACTTTGTTTTTAACAACTTTAATTTTTGTTTTGTTACCAACCATGTCGCTGCCTTGCTTAATTGTTTCAGCACGACGAACTTCTAAACGAACAGAAGAGTAGAATTTTAGTGCGCGTCCACCAGGTGTTGTTTCAGGGTTACCGAACATAACTCCGATTTTTTCACGAACTTGGTTGATGAAGATTGCTAATGTATTAGACTTGTTAATAACACCGCCAAGTTTACGTAATGCTTGAGACATTAAACGAGCTTGTAGACCCATGTGAGAGTCACCCATTTCGCCTTCAATTTCAGCTTTCGGAACTAAAGCAGCAACTGAGTCAACTACGATTACGTCGATTGCACCACTACGTACTAATGCTTCTGCGATTTCAAGTGCTTGTTCTCCAGTGTCTGGTTGAGATAAAATAAGTTCATCAATATTTACACCAAGTTTTTGTGCGTATACAGGGTCAAGAGCATGCTCTGCATCGATGAAAGCTGCTTGTCCACCTTTTTTCTGTGCTTCAGCAATTGCATGTAACGCAACAGTCGTTTTACCAGAAGATTCAGGTCCGTAAATTTCAATAATTCTTCCTTTTGGATATCCACCAACACCAAGTGCAGCATCAAGGGCTAAAGATCCACTTGAAATTGTTTCAACTTGAAGATCCGCTCTTTCGCCAAGTTTCATGATGGAACCTTTACCGAATTGTTTTTCAATTTGTTTTAACGCCATATCTAAGGCCGCTTTACGATCGCTCAAAAAATTTCCTCCTCTAAATGAAAATCACTCTGTTTTTCTTATGTCTCTACTATACTTCTTTTTTGAGAAACTTTCAAGAAAAAACCGAACATATTTTCGATTTTGAGCCAAGTTAATTTTTTGAATGCTGAACTGGCCATTAAATTTAACTTTTCAGGGGATGTTTGGAAGTTTCCTAGATTAATGCTATTGGGGGATGCTTTATGCGGAATTTATTTTTATTACTTGTAGTTGCCACGTTGTCTATTTTAACTGGCTGTTCAATGAATGAAAACATTGAAACTGAAGATTCTTTTGATGAAATTAGAAAAATCGCTTGGGATTTTGTTAAAGAACAAGGATGGGGCACTACTTCTGATGGAGAATGGCAAAGTGCGGAAGTACAAGAAATAATAATGAAAGATCATTTCGAAATCTTGGATCTTTCATACAACGGAAGAACAGTTTTAAAAGTAACTTTTATCGATCGGGCTGATGCGTTGGTTAGTACACCCGTAATTCTTATCGCCCCTGACACTGGTCAAGTGGTAGGTTATTTACTTGGTGAATAAAATTAAAAAATCAAGACATTCAACGGGATAAGAACGTTGAATGTCTTTTTTATTATTAAGTGAATAATAACTACATAAATCGATGCTATGTCCGAAAAGCGTATATAAACCCGACATTTCATAGTTAGTAGGACAATTTTATCACACCATATAGTAAATTAGTATTGTAATATAACTGGGTTGAATATAAAGTATTATTATTCTAGGAATAATATTCTATATTGAAAAGATAAGGAGCAAGTAAAATGAAAAAGGCATTTATTTTTCCAACTATTATTATTCTCTTTTTAGCTGCCTGTTCAAGTGAACAACCTGAAGAGAGTATTACTAATGTTTCTCCGACAATCGAAGAGGAAGTGGAAGAAGTACAAGAAGAACGCTTGGATTGGTTAGGTTTGTCTGACGAAGAAAAGATTAAAATCGTTGAAGAAGAATTAGAGACAATTGGTTATGGGGGTTACCCTGTTGAAGAGATTATTGAAAAATTAGATGAAAGATACGAAAGTGGTCCGGATCTAGACTTTCATTTCCCTGATACTTTTGCAAGTATTATAGATTATGAGTTTAAAGAAATGAAAATGGTTAGTTGGGGACAACAATACGGAGATGACTACTTTGCAGAAGATGATGAACACCATATTAAACATGTAATAGAAGATAACGAGAATGTATATGTTATTCATGGATTCAACGATTTTAGAAGTTTATTCTATTCAGTTGCGAAAGATGGGTATTGGGAAGAAAGGGATGTTCCATTATTTGCTAACGATATCCTTCCAAATGCTATTAGAAATGCAGGATTAAACCCTGAATCCTATGATTTTTTCAAAGTGAAAGTAGTTTACCATAATAATCATATTTATACATTAGTACGTGACAAAGCCTATATGGATAAAAATAATATACTTATAGACTTTGTGATGAGTGAATCTGGAGTTGTAGAAAACGGTATAACGCAGGGAGTGGCATATGATCCTACATTCTTAATAACGAACAAAGGGAAACTAGCATTGCTTAAAGGTCATGGTGAGGAAGTTGGCATTTTTTATGTGGAAGATCTAACAACACCAATTAAGACCTTTACGCCAACACATGATTTTTCAAGTCGTTTAGCACTTTCTACAAATACAGTGGACAATGTTTATTATGTTGAAGATAGTGGATTAATGTATACAGGTGATTCAAGTCTATACATATTAGATACTAACAATGGACAACCAGTATGGGATTCGTTTGGTCAAGAATATGAGTATGACTTTAATGTTCGAAAAAACCTTATTGATTTTATCACAGAAGACCGCTTTTTATTCGTAAATGAAAAGACAGATACGATTACCATTCACGATACTAATCTAGCGATAAAAGGGGAAGAAATTGATATTCCCTTCGATATACGTACTGGAAGTATAAGACCTGAATTTTGGTTCACTTCTAACGATACAGAGTTTACCATTTGGAATAAAATACGTTACCAAGGTAAATCATCCCTTCAATTTGTAAAGATTCGAAAAGGAATTGACTACTTCGTACCTAGCGATGTTTCGTCTGACGGAATCTAACATTTATTAACGATATAAACTACTCTGAAAAAACTTTCAGAGTGGTTTTTAATTATTCAATTTGATGCAAAAGAAAAGACATTACAAAGATTTGATGTAATGTCTTTCTAGAATATCTAAACTCTCTTATAACCCTTCTCTTCCAAAAGCCTCATTAAATAACTACACGCATACTTCACCGCGCGTAATCGATTCGTGTTACGCATACCAGAAAGCTCGAGTTTACGTGTAACTGGCTCGTCGTCACCAATGGCAAAGCCAATCCAAATTGTTCCAGCTGGTTGTTCATCGTGCGGATCAGGACCCGCAGCACCTGTTAGGCCGATGCCGATATCAGTGCAGAACTTCTTGCGCACGTTCGCTGCCATCGCTCCCGCGCATTCGCTACTCACTACCCCGAATTGATCCAATAGCACTTGATCAATACCAAGTTGGTTAACCTTTGCTTCCTCTGTATAAGTAACAACGCCACCAACTAACGTTCCGCTAACACCTGAGATTTCCGCCAACTCCGATTGGAAAAGGCCTGCAGTTAAGCTTTCCGCAGCAGATATCGTCAGTCCATTGTGCAACAGCATTTCTACCGTTTTTGAGGTTAATGAATCATCATCCACACCGTATTGATATTTTCCTACGATAGCTTGAATTTCTGTTTTTTTCGCGTGGATTAATTTCCATGCTTCTTCTTCTGTTTGCGCTTTGGCGGTGATTCTTAGCGTCACTTCCCCGTCGGAAGCAAGAGGCGCTACAGTTGGGTTTGTTTGATTGTCCAATATATCTTGAACTTGCACTTCAAGTTCAGCTTCCCCAATGCCGTAGAATCTTAGTACATGCGACACGATCATGCCGTCGTCGCTAACTTTTTTCGCAAGCAGAGGTTTTGCTTCAAACTGGAACATTGGCTCGATTTCTTTTGGCGGTCCAGGTAGCAACATATAAATGCGATCATTATGCTCCAAAAACATTCCTGGTGCCATACCGTTATGATTCGCAAGGACTTTGCAACCTTCTAGGACAAGGGCTTGTTTTTTATTATTCTCAGTCATCGTGCGCCCGTACTTCGCGAAAAACTCCTCGATATATGTAAGCGCTTCGTGGTCAAAAACGAGTGGCAAACCTAAATGATTGGCAATCGTTTCTTTTGTCAGGTCGTCTTTTGTAGGGCCCAGACCACCAGAGAATATAATTAAATCCGCTCGCTCTTCAGCAATTTTGATTGCATCTTGCAAACGACTTCCGTTATCCCCAACTACTGTATGGAAATAAACATTAATGCCTAACTCAGAAAGTTGGCTAGAAATAAATTTCGCATTTGTATTGGCAATTTGCCCAAGCAACAATTCAGACCCCACTGCAATGATTTCCGCATTCATCTATGTAACCTCGCTTTTATTGGAATTTATTTTCATTATAACTGATTGTATATATTACTGAGGTATGGAAGGTTTCATTCTTAAAAAAAATACGGGATTTCCTAGGAAATCCCGCTACTGTTATTTCGAATTCACAAATATTTTTCGGTTCACCCAGAAGTAATTCCAACCTGACCAGATTGTGAAGATAAGTGCGATATATAACATAATCATGTCTAATGGAATGCCGAATTGCACGAAGATTGTGTTGTGTAAAAGCAGTAAAGAGATGGCTACAATTTGTGCCCAAGTTTTAATTTTCCCTAGGTTACTTGCAGCAACAACTTCTCCACCTTCAGCAGCAAGAATTGCACGTAAACCTGTAACCGCAAATTCACGGCTTAGAATAACAATGATAATCCAGCTCGGAGCGTATCCAAGTTCAACTAATACAATGAATGCAGCGGACACTAATAATTTATCAGCTAGAGGATCAAGGAATTTCCCTAAGTTGGTTACGAGGTTGTATTTTCTCGCGAAGTGGCCGTCGATCCAATCTGTACAAGACGCAATAATAAAAATTAACGCCCCTACAAAATGTTCCACGGGCATTTCAGCACCAAATAGTGTCATCGTGCCCCAGCCAAAGTCATTAATCATAACAATGACAAAGATTGGGATTAAGATAATCCGTGAAATTGTTATTTTATTTGGTAAATTCATACATAAAAACACCTTTCCAATTGAAAGAAAAGCGGCTGTCCAGAAAATTTTCTGCACAGCCTTTTCTAACTTCCTTACTTTAAGTAGTTGTTGATGAATAAGCAATGCTGACACGTGAGTATTTTTTAGTATCGGCAAGTGGTAATGAACAGCGATTGTGAATGGATATATTTTACTCTATAGACAAGTATAGCACTTCTATGAGACATTCCGTACGAGATTTTCATTCGTTTTGTCCCATAGAGCCTTTCTATGAGACACTTCGTACACGATTTTCACTCGTTTTGTCCCGTAGAGCCCTTCTATGAGACACTTCGTACGCAATTTCCACTCGTTTTGTCCCGTAGAGCCCGTCTATGAGACATTTCGCACACAATTTTCACCGGTTTTGTCCCATAGAGCCCTTCTATAAGACACTTCGTACACGATTTTCACTCGTTTTGTCCCATAGAGCCCTTCTATAAGACATTTCGTACACGATTTTCACTCGTTTTGTCCCATAGAGCCCTTCTATGAGACATTCCGTACGAGATTTTCTCTCGTTTTGTCCCGTAGAGCCCTTCTATAAGACATTTAAAACCGGTTTTCCACCTGTTTTGTCCCATAGAGCCCTGCTATTGGACAGTTTAGACTGTTTTTCCACCTGTTTTGTCCGTTATAACCCGCTTTATGGACATTTCAGACTGTTTTCCAATCCGTTTTGTCCATTATAACCGTCTTAATGGACAGTTCAGACCGTTTTCGAACTCGTTTTGTCCATTATAACCCTCTTAATGGACAGTTCAGACCGTTTTCCAACCCGTTTTGTCCATTATAACCCTCTTAATGGACAGTTCAGTCTACTTTTCAATCCATTTTGTCCATTATCACTCACATAATGGACAAATCAACCGCTTTTCCAACCCGTTTTGTCCATTATAACCCTCTTTATGGACATTACAGACCGTTTTCCAACCCATTTTGTCCATTATCACTCACATAATGGACAAATCACCCGCTTTTCTAGCACCTATTGTCCATTATAACCCAGTTAATGGACAGTTCAGCCAGTTTTCCTGACCAAACTGTCCATTAATCACACAATCCTACTACTGTGCTGCTTCCTCACCAAACTGAATCACAATGTTCTGCGTGCTTTTTCCTCGGTCTTGAGGATTTTGTACGTAAACAAGTTCTTCGTCGTTCACAAATACTTTTGCATTTCTCGCGTCACCAAGGCGGATACGTGCATAAGCATTTGTCGTTGCATCGAATATTACTTCTTCACCAGATTTGTAAACGCGATCTGGAATTTGCTCCGCACCAGTTGCATTTCTGATACCTACCCAAGTGTCACCGGAAATAACAATTCGAAGATTCATCGTTTCTGAACCTGTCAGTGTGTAATTCGTTGTCACACCATCTGCTTGAACTTCACCAGCAGAGATTGTTTGCTTCACTTCAGGCTCTTCTTCTTCATCCACTTGTTCGTCCGTTCCCGTTCCCTCTTCATCAGTAGTTTCTCCGTTAGCGCCGCCTGCAGAACCGCCTTCGCCTTCTTCGTCATCTTGATTAACTGGCGGAGTTGGTTTTTGATCGTATTCAAATTGCGATTGTTCAATTTTTTCTTGTTCAGGAGTATTTTGAACTTTTTGAGAGTAAAGGAACCAAATCACTGCGATAATCACAATAATAAATAATGCCACTATAAATTTTGGAGCTGTTTCCATTACTTTTCCTGAATTTCTTGAAGTTCTACGAGATGGAGTATAAGGTACAGCTTGCGTTACCTCATCCGGATTTGTTTTCGGGACTTCCGTTTTATATTGTTCTAGAAGTTCTTCTGACTTTAAACCTACTGCTTCTGCATATTGTTTAATAAATGCGCGCACGTAAAAAGTACCGGGCATAATGGAATAATTGCCTTCTTCGATTCCTACTAAATATCTTTTTTGAATTTTTGTTATTTCTTGCAAATCATCTAAACTGTATCCTTTAGATAACCTCGCTTCTTTTAGCCGAGTACCAAGCTCAGTCACTTTAAACACCTACTTTTTTAAAATTCACTTTGCGTATTTGCCATCCAACTTTTTCGAAACCTGTGGCATCCGCTGGAGACTTAACTTTATACAGGCAGGAAGTGCGATTCTTTTGTCGTACAAAGTTAAAAATTAAATCCACCAAAATGGTCCGATTGCGACATCATTTGATTTTTTTCAAGAATGTCATACGTAATTTCTTCGTTCGGGTCATGTCGTAACTCAATGATATAGTCAAAATCCTCAATACTATATTCTGATAATTGGACAAATAAATCTGGATGTTCGACGACTTTAACTGTTGGCATACTCATAATTTCTCGAACAAGTCTCATGTGACCTTCGTCATTACTACGTCTTGTAACTGCGCCGTCTAGAATAAAAATATTGTTGTCACTAAATTCGTCGCCGATTAATTTATTCCTAACAGTTTGCTTAATCATTGTTGAAGATAAGAAAATCCACTTTTTGTTCGCACAGACACTTGCTGCAACAACGGATTCTGTTTTCCCAACCCTAGGCATACCCCGGATTCCAATCAGTGTATTACCTTTCTTTTTGAATAGTTCAGCCATAAAATCCACTAAAAGTCCAAGCTCGGTACGAATAAATCTGAAAGTACTTTTTTCATCGACATCCCTTGGAATATAACGCCCATGCCTTACAGCTAGCCTATCTCGAATTTTAGGTTCGCGGAATTTCGTAACATTGATATGCTCCATTGTTGAAACAATAGAAATAAATCGTTCAATGGAATCTTCATTTTCAGAATTTAAAAGCATTCCACGACGACCTTCATCGACACCATTAATGGATACAATATTGACTCTAAGCATTCCAAGAAGTGATGCAATATCACCTAATAATCCTGGACGATTCACTTGAATCTCATATTCAAAATACCACTCACTCATATACGCAATCGTCCCCTTACTATTGAAACGAATAATTATATTAATAGTTTCATCATAGCGGATTTTCTATGTATTGAAAAGTTACAAACCGACATAATTTCTGTAAATTTATGAAATAAGTTATTTTTCATGGAAAATGAAAGATTCATAATGTTAAAGGTATAGAAATACCACATCTTATGGAAAAAGAAAAGGAGGACGAGCCTCCTTTTTAATATTGAAACATATGAGGCCTCACATGATTGTGAGTAAGGTTTGAATAATAAATTGTGGCTATGCTGCAAACAGATGTCTACAACTTATACTAATTTTTATCAATATAAATTGAAGAAAATGTTTGATTTTATTGAACTCGACGGTTATTTACGAGTTTAATGATACAGCTTGCCATGGCATGCTTTTCATCGTTGTTAGCGACTCCCCATAAATCAGAAAGTACGCGTTCTTGTTCGTTTTTAGGATCAACGTTTTTTTGCAGGTAGTCACCAATTTGAACAGCTGTTGCTTCAATCACTTTTTTAGACATACCTGTGTTTTCTGCATTATCTACTTGTTGGCCTAAAAACGATGTCCAACGATCCCAGTTTTCTAATAAACCCATTTTTCTCTCCTCCTTTGCACAATTAGTATGAACAAATTTGGAGGTTTATATGTACTAACTTCATTTTGAAAAAGAATTTTGAAAGGTGAATGAATATGGTTCCTTTCAGGCATTGAACCTGCACTTAAATATACCATCCACCATTCACCCGAATGATCTGCCCTGTCACATAATCCGCCTGACCACTCAAATAAAATGCGACCATGTTGGCTACGTCCCGCGCTTCGCCTGCTCGCGCTAGTGGAATTTCTTCGAACAACAGAGAACGTTCCTCATCCGATAAATGGTTATTCATTTCCGTTTCAATAAACCCTGGCGCAATCGCGTTCACACGTATGCGATTAAATGCGACTTCCTTTGCGTAGGACTTAACGAATGCATGTTGGGCACCTTTTACTGCCGAATACACCGCTTCACCAGCAGAACCGGCTTCGCCCCAAATTGAACCTATAAATAAGCAGTAGCTCACGTCATTACTCCGCAACTTTCCGGAAAGCAGCGCCAGCAACCTAATTGGATTTTGCACATGAACATGCCATAATCTGTTCATTTCTTCTACAGGTGTATCTTCTATTAGTCCATAATATGCATGACCACTTGCAAATACAATCGCGTTCAAACTATAAATTTGGGGCGCTAAACTCTCTGCCCCGTTCACATCCGTAAAATCCGACTGAACAGGAATAAACTCTTGATCCACATAATCAAGAGTCAGTTCCTTCATTAAATGTTGAATTTTTTCTTTTCCTTTATTGTAATGCAAATAGAGGGACCATCCGTCTTTTGCTAGCCGATGACAGATGGCACTTCCAATTGCACCTGATGCTCCGAGAACAAGTGCATATTTTTTCATTTCTAAATCGCTCACTTAATGAAATAAATTTGCGAAAGCGACGAGATCCACTTCCACCATCGCTTTCGCAGTTAAAAACTATTTTCGCTCATTTAGAGGTAACACTTTAAACATTGTTTGTTGTGACTCACCTAAAATTGTTTTGAACGCTTCTTTAATATCATCCACCGTTAACTGTTCAATTACAGGCACTGCATCAAACAAGTTCATGTCATTGAATTTATAACGAGTGAATTGGTTGGCAATAAATTCGATTGAGTTTAACGCTCTTAAGAAGAAACCGATTTTTTTACGTTTGATTCGCTCGATTGCCTCAGCAGCAAACACTTCTTCTTTCTCGACTTTATTAATTTGTTCAAACACTAATTCCGCAAACTTATCCGGATCAGCAGTATCTGTTCCGATTAACGCAAATCCAAATCCTTGTTCAAGTGAAAAGTCGTAAACGTAAGATTCATCGATTAAGCCATTCTCATAAACATTTGTGTAGAAGTCTGATGCACGGCCGAATAAACATTCTAATCCAATTTGAACGCACATTTCATGCTTTAGCATTTCTTCTCCACTTAAATTTGTTTCTTTTGCTTTTAACCCAATATACACTTTTGGTTTTTGAACATCCATTTTCATTTCGCGAGATTTATGTGCAACTTCTGTTGGCTCATCTTCAAAATGACGTTCAATTTCTTGCGCATCTTTGAATTCTTTTTTATCTTGATTTTCTTTAATGAACCCAATCATCTCGTCAGGATTTACTGCACCGACCACAAATAACACCATATTTGATGGATGGTAGAACGTATTGTAGCAAGTGTATAAATGCTCAGCTGTAATTTTGTCAATTGATTCCTCAGTACCAGCAATATCGATTTTCACTGGATGGTTGTGGTACATGTTTTCAATCGTTCCAAAATACACACGGTAATCAGGTTGGTCATTGTACATATTTATTTCCTGACCAATAATCCCTTTTTCTTTATTAACCGTTTTTTCAGTAAAGTACGGCTCTTGCACGAAATTCAACAACGTTTCAGTGTTTTTTAACACATTTTCAGTTGAAGAGAATAAATACGCCGTACGCGCAAAAGTAGTGAACGCGTTAGCAGATGCACCATATTCACTAAACTCTTGGAATACATCACCGTGTTCTTTTTCAAACATTTTGTGCTCTAAGAAGTGCGCAATCCCGTCTGGAACAGTGATTACTTCATCTTCATCAAGCGGCTTAAATGTGCGATCCACTGAACCGTATTTCGTCGTAAACGTTACATATGTTTTTGAAAAACCTTTTTTCGGTAAGATGTACACTTCTAAACCGTTCGAAAGTTTTACGTAATATAATGTTTCATCAAGCTGCTTAAACTCAATTGTTTGCATCTTGAGCGCCCTCCTTCCCACTTAAGAAGTACACTGCTTCAAGTTTTAACTGTGACGCCATTTCTTGAAGGTCTTCTTTCGTCACTTTCTTCCAACGCTCTCTCCATTTATCGATAGAAAATTCTTCGCCAAGGTCTTTGTATTGATCATAAATATCAATTTGACCTCGCGCTGAATCTAAAGCTTCTCTTAACTGACTTCCTAGCATCGCCTTTGTTTGATTTAGCTCTAAGTCTGAGATATTGCCATTTTTCATTTCTTCAAGTTGTTCATTGATAACATCGATTGCTTTCTTTTCATTTGAAGGCTCGATACCTGAAACAACGTACACAAGACCGTAATGAGATGAATAAGAACTTGAAGCGTAATAAGCTAAGCTCTCACGTTCGCGCACATTCATGAACAGTTTTGAGTGGGCATAACCACCAAACACCCCATTGAAAATTTGCATTTTTGGATAGTCTTCATCACCAAATTTAATTGGCGTACTATAACCGATATGCAATTTCCCTTGGTTCATATCTTGCTTTTCATTGAAATAATCTTTTTCTGGTTTTGATTCTTCATATTCAGGATATGGAATTGATTCACGATCCTTGAATGTTAAAGCGTTTACAAGTTTTTGTTGAATAGCGTCCACATCCACATCACCTAGGACATAAATGTCGATTTTGTCGTCATTAATCATCGAATGATACGCTTTTGTTAAGCTTTCAGGCGTGATATTTTTCACTTCTTCAATCGTACCGTTTGCCGAAATTGACGCTGGATGATTTGGTCGAATCAATTGCGTTAAGCGTTGGTGCGCATAGCGTGTTTTATCATCAAAAATCGATTGGATACGTTGAATGACCATTTCTTTTTCACGTTCCACAATCGTTGAAATGAATTGATCATTTTCAAAATTCGGGTTGAAAATCGCTGTTTGAATTAAATCAATCACATCATCCAGCACTTTATTTTCCGCTAAATATTGGTCGTTCACCGTTTCAACGTTTAAAACAACCGTGTGATCGTTGGCACGTTTGGATGCATCAAAATACATCACCGTTCCATACAAATCATCTAAATAACTACGAAATTCAGCAGATTTTTTAAACTTTCCATTACTATGTTGCATCACGTTCGATAATACTGAACGTTCCGCAGCATCCTTAACAGTTAAAGGTTTTCTCCACTTTATTGATAAATTCACTGTTTTGAATTGTGTAGATTGTCGGATATGTAGGGAAACGCCCTTTGCAATCTCAATAGTTGAAAACAAAAAAATACCCCTTTCTACTTATATATTGGAATAATTAAATTTGAATGACTTTCGCACTCAGTCGCCAATGGCTTCCTGGCCTAACATCGAAATTGCGAAATATGAATAAATTGTAGATGTTTTCTTCTGCTGGTAAATAATTTTCCAACATCACTAAAAAATAACAATTCATATCACTACTATACATGTCTTATTATGGTTTATGCAAAAATTAATATGTATTCGCACTTCATTCTGTTTATTTTATTCAATTTGAGCAAAGTTAAACTTCACGATGGAGTCTTAATTCTTTTCTAATTAATTCTAACCATTTTCTAATGTTTCTCTCCCTCTTTCCTCATTTTGGTTGGATAGTATGTAGTTAGTAAGCCAAACAAAAGAAATTGGAGGAATTACAAATGAAAAAAATTATTTTAGTACCAGCGTTAATCGGAGTTATGGGAATCGGAGGTCTAATTGCAGTTACAGGGAACAATACTATTAATGCGGAAGCTGAGTCTGTGAATAAATCATATGTTATGGATGACGATAATCAGGTGGTAAAAACAACGGAGCAAACATCAAAACAAGAGCGACTTTCTGCTGAAGCAATTGAAAAGAAAGCTTTAGAAATTGTAAAAGACGGCATTATTAAGGAACTAGAATTTGAAAGAGAAGGAAAATGGAGCTATTTTGAAGTAGAAGTTTTAACAAAAGAAGCTGAATACGAGTTGAAACTAGATGCTTTCACAGGTGAACTATTAGAAAAAGAAATTGATTTCCACGACGACGAAGATGATTACTACGAAGAGCTTTATGATGATCGTTATGATGATTAATTGATAAAACAAGATACTCCATTAGAAAACCGAACTATAACAGTTGATTGTTATAGTTCGGTTTATTTTTTATTGTGGAACTGCGTCAATTCAATACAACTTTCATTACTTTTTTGGAATATTGTCTAGAAACAGTCTCTATCTTGACAACTTAACTCACTTTTCTGAAATTTTGTCTTGATAACGGCTCTTTCTTGACAATCTATCCCACTTATCTGGAATTTGTCTAGATATCCATTCTTCACTTGTGAAATTTACTATATATTCTTTACCGCTTTCTCAATCACCGTATCACCAGACACTAAATCAAACGACTTTCTGAACGTATTCTCCGCCTTTATTACTTCAACGATTGTTTTCGCTACGTCTTCTCGCGGAACTGTACTTCTTTCAAGGTTTTCGGCAATTTGTACCTTTCCAGTACCAGGTTCGTTGAGCAATCCACCTGGGCGGATAATTGTGTAATTTAAATTACTTTGAACGAGCATGCGGTCTGCATAATGTTTCGCAACATAATACGGGATAATTTTTTGATTCCAATTTTCACGATTGTGGGCTTGAAGGGCACTTACCATGATAAAACGATTCGCCCCAACCTTTTCAGCAGCTTCCATTACCTTTACCGCACCATCTAGGTCAATTAGCAAAGTTTTATCGTAACCTGTATGGCCACCTGAACCGGCTGTGAAAACAACCGCATCGCACCCCTTTACCGCTTCAGCAATTTGCTCCACCGTGCCCTCTAGGTTTCCTAAAATAGCTTCAACACCTTGATTTTCATAAGCCTTCAGCTGATCTTCACTGCGCACAAATGCACGTACAGAATACTCACTACTTTCATGTAGTAACTTGACCACTTCTTTTCCGATTTGCCCATTTGCACCAACAATTAAAACTTTCATTTCCTAAACCCCTTTCGAAAATCTATCACTGAATCCCTTTTGTTATAAAAGGAATGACTGATTTAATATATTCTTCAGGCGTTACATTTTGACTGTTTCTTCTCCATTCAACGGAGGCGCCATACAGCCCCCAACTTAACATGACCGCTGCAATCTTTAATGTTTCATTTTCCTTTGCATCATGTTCTTTTGACAGCATTTTATAGAATAAAACCTCCAGCTGATCGCGGATAATTCTTGCAATTGTATCTTCATATCCTCGATGGCATCGGTTTGATAATGACATTTGGAAATTCGTAATTGCTTTAAAAATGCTTATTAGAGATCCTTCATTTAGTTCCTCTTGCTCGTATTCTTCACTTTTCAGGTTGACCAATAACACTTCAGAAAGTGCCTTATCGAGTAAATCGTAAATATCTTCAAAATGATAATAAAATGTAGCCCGATTAATCATCGCTTCTGTTGTAATGTCTTTGACCGTAATATCTTTAAATTCCTTTTTGCTCGATAGGTCAATAAATGTGTCCATAATTAATTTTCTTGTACGAATAATGCGGGGGTCCGTTTTTACTTGATCCATCATCGATCCTCCTACTTCTTCAACAATTTTATGGAAGTGTTGGATATCCAACATTTCCATCATTCTATTGGTTTTGCTATGTTTTATTATCTATTAAACTTCAAGTATAAAGCAAATTAAAGATGCTTTTTTACAAAATAGTAAACAATTGGGAGGAATTTATAATGGTTAAAATCGGTATTCTTACAGGAAGTACTCGTGATTCTCGAGTAAATATTCAGGTTGCAGAGTGGGTAAAGTCTATCGCTGACAAACGTAGCGATGCAGAATATGAATTAATCGATATTAAAGATTACAACTTACCAAAATTTAATGAGCCAATTCCAGCAATCATGTCTCAAGATTACACTGCACCAGAAGCTCATGTTTGGTCGAAGAAAATTAACGAACTTGATGGATTCATCTTCGTAACACCAGAATACAACAAAGGCGTTACATCCGGACTGAAAGATGCAATCGATTATTTATATGTTGAATGGAACAATAAAGCAGCGGGTGTTGTAAGTTACGGTTCTACATTAGGGGTAACAGCTACAAATGACTTACGTTTAATCTTAAGTGTTCCAAAAGTAGCAGTAGTAGGACCTAGTGTGGCAATGAGCTTATTCACAGATTTCAAAGATATGCGAGAGTTCGCTCCAGCACCATTCCATGAAGAAACTTTAAATAAAGTGTTGGATGATGTTGTTGCTTGGTCAACAGCGTTGAAGACAGTTAGAGAAAATGAAAAATTAGTACAGATTGGTTAATCGTGATGAACTCCCTTCATTTGAAGGGAGTTTTTTAGTGCTTCTATGAGACACTTTTCCCAAGTTCCTCCAGATTTTATATCGCAACATCATTTTACGATACACTTTTCCTGAATTCCTTAGAATTCTGTCACGTAAATCCATTTTACGAGACACTTTTTCTGAATTCCTTGGAATTTTGTCCCGTAAATCCATTTTACGAGACGCTTTTTCTGAGTTCCTCCATAATTTGTCCCGTAAATCCATATTACTCTACACTTTTCCCGTGTTCTTCAAAATTTTGTCTCGTAAATCCTATTTGCGTGACACTTTACCCGAATTCCACCAAATTTTGTCACGCTAATTCACTTTGCGTGACACTTTACCCAAGTTCTACGAAATTTTGTCACGTAAATCCACTTTGCGTGACACTTTACCCAAGTTCTACGAAATTTTGTCACGTAAATCCACTTTGCGTGACACTTCACCCGAGTTTCACAAAATCTTGTCACGCAAATCCATTTTCCGTGACACTTTACCCAAATTCTACAAAATTTTGTCACGCAAATCCACTTTGCGTGACACTTCACCCGAGTTCCACAAAATTTTGTCACGCAAATCCACTTTGCGTGACACTTCACCCGAGTTCCACAAAATTTTGTCACGCAAATCCACTTTGAGTGACACTTTCTCCAAATTCCACAAAATCCTGTCACGAAACCCGAGTCCCACAAACACAAAAAAAGCCACAACCCAATTCACCATTGGGTTGCGGCCTATTTTAATCACCATACTAAATCTTTAAATCATCGTTTCCCCTTAATATAAGGCACACCACTCGCTTTTGGCGCGTTTGCTTTTCCGATAAATCCAGCTAACGCGATGATTGTTAATGCGTACGGTAGAATCGCTAAAATTACCGGAGGGATATCTCTTACATATGGAATCGCGTTCCCTACTACACTCAATGACTGCGCTAAACCGAAGAATAACGCGGCACCGAATGCACCTAGTGGATGCCATTTACCGAAGATCATCGCTGCAAGTGCCATGAACCCTTGACCACTAATTGTAGAAGCTGAGAAGTTCCCTGCGATTGCTTGAGCGAAGATTGCTCCACCAATACCACCTAGAGCACCTGAAATTAATACAGCGATGTAACGAGTTTTCGCTACATTAATACCCATCGTATCAGCAGCCATTGGGTGTTCCCCTACTGCACGAATACGTAAACCGAATGGCGTTTTATATAAAACGAACCATGCGATAAATACTACTGCAAAGGCAACGAATGTTGTTGCGTAAGCATCTTCAAAGAATAACGGCCCGATAAACGGAATATCCGATAAGAACGGAACGTCAAAACGTGAGAAACGTTGTGAAATTGAATCTGTTTGACCTTTATCATAAATTAATTTAACGATAAATACTGCAGCCGCTAGACCTAACATGTTGATGGCTACCCCGGATACAGTTTGGTCTGCACGGAATGATACAGCAGCTACCGCTAAAATCGAAGCCATTAACATACCAAAAGCCATAGCGACAATTAAGCCGACCCAAGGCGTTAATGTTCCAAACATATCGACAAACGTTAAGTTAAAGATAATACTACTTGCTGCTCCGACAATCATAATTCCTTCCAGACCAATATTTACTACACCTGAACGTTCTGTAAATACGCCACCAATTGCCGTCATGATGATTGGAGCTGCATAAAATATAGCTGAAGGAATGATAAAATAAAGTACGTCTAAAAAGCTCATCTTATTTTACCTCCTTTTTCGATTTGCCCATACGATCAAGCACTAGTCGGATGACATAGCCTGATGCAGCGAAAAGAATAATTAGGGCGATTACGATTGACACGATTTCATTTGGCACACCAGCTTCGTTTGGCATGTTAATACCACCGTTTTTCAATGAACCAAATAAAATTGCGGCAAAGAATACACCAACTGGTTGGTTTGCTCCTAATAAGGCAACGGCGATCCCGTCAAAACCGATACCCGGTAATGATGACATTGCTGCAATATTATTGAATGTTCCTAAAGCTTCCATAGCCCCAGCTAACCCTGCAAACGCACCTGAAATAACCATAGATAACACAATATTTTTCTTAACATTCATACCTGCGTATTCTGAGGCATTTTTGTTAAATCCTACTGCTTTTAACTCATAACCACGAGTTGTTTTCTCTAAAATGAACCACATAACAATTACACCGATAATTGCAATGATGAATCCCCAGTGCATACGTGAGTAATCCGTGATTGATTGTAAAAAGTCTGAACGTAATGAAGCTGATTCATGAACTTTAGGTGTACGTTCTGCTCCATCCGTTACTGCTGCGATCAATGGATTGATAGAACGTAATGCAATATAGTTCATCATAATTGTTACGATAACTTCATGCACACCAAGACGCGCTTTTAAAATACCAGGAATAAATGCCCATAAAGCACCCACTAATGCTGCTGCTAAAATCGCAAGCGGTAAGTGGATAATCATTGGTAATTCAAATGCAAAACCTACATAAGCAGCTGCGAACCAACCCATAATTAACTGACCTTCAACCCCGATGTTGAATAGTCCAGTACGGAATGCAAAGGCAACCGCTAAACCTGCGAATACATAAGGAATAATTGTACGCACAGTTTCACCAAAGTTATAACTACTACCAAAAATACCATTCCATAATGCGATATATCCATCAACAGGACTGTAACCTGATACTGCCATTACGATAGCCCCGAAGATTAGTCCTAGAATAATTGAAATAATTGGAACTAAAAAATTCTGAGTGCGGCTACTCATTATGCGTCACCACCCTTTGATTGCTTAGATGATAACTCTTGTCCAGCCATCAATAAGCCTAATTCTTGTTCATTCGTTTCTTTCGGTAATACTGTATCGATGATGATCCCGTCATAAATAACCGCAATTCGATCCGATACGTTCATTACTTCATCTAATTCAAATGAAATTAATAAAACCGCTTTTCCATTATCACGTTGTTCAATTAAACGTTTATGAATATACTCAATCGCACCAACGTCAAGTCCACGAGTTGGTAGTGCTGCGATTAATAAATCTGGATTACGTGTAATTTCACGTCCAATAATCGCCTTTTGTTGGTTACCACCAGATAAGGCACGTGCAGGCGTCATATCACTTGCTGTACGAACGTCAAATTCATCAATTATAGTGCCAGCGATCGTTCTAACTTTTTTATAGTCAATAATACCGCCTTTTGAAATTGGCTCTTTGTAGTACGTTTGTAATGCGATATTATGACTAATTGGGAAGTCTAAAACAAGTCCATGTTTATGTCTATCTTGAGGAATATGACCTAGTCCTGCTTCTGTAATTTTACGTGGTTTATTACCAGTTATATCCTTGTCATTAAGTGTGATCTTACCACTTTTAACTTTTCTTAAACCCGTAATCGCTTCGATTAACTCTGCTTGACCATTTCCGTCAATCCCTGCAATACCAACAATCTCCCCAGCGCGAACTTCTAAGTTCAATCCTTTAACCTTTTCAACGCCACGATTGTCAGTTACGAATAAGTTTTCCACTTTTAAAACGACATTCGTTGGATTTGGATCAATTTTCTCCGTCTTAAATGTAACTTGTCTTCCAACCATCATTTCTGCTAATTGGATCGGGTTTGTTTCAGATGTATCAACTGTTCCAATACCTTCACCTTTACGAATAATTGTTACACGATCTGATACATCCATAATTTCTTGTAATTTGTGTGTAATTAAAATAATTGATTTTCCTTCTTTAATAAGAAGTTTCATAATTTGAATTAGCTCTGTTATTTCTTGAGGTGTCAGAGATGCTGTTGGTTCGTCAAAAATTAAAATTTCCGCACCGCGATATAATGTTTTAATAATTTCAACACGTTGTTGCATACCGACAGAAATATCTTCGATTTTCGCATATGGATCTACGTTTAATCCATAACGTTCTGATAGTTCTTGAACTTTTTTAGCAGCATCTTTGATGTTGATCGTGCCACCTTTAGTTGGTTCATTTCCTAATATAATGTTTTCTGTCACTGTAAAGTTTTCAACAAGCATAAAGTGTTGATGCACCATACCAATCCCTAGTCTGTTTGCTACGTTCGGGTCGGTAATTTTAACTTCTTTTCCATTTACTTTAATAATTCCAGCTTCAGGTTGATATAAGCCGAAAAGAACGTTCATTAAAGTAGATTTTCCTGCACCGTTTTCACCTAGTAATGCGTGGATTTCACCTTTTTTGAGCTGTAACGTAATGTTGTTATTAGCTACAAAATCTCCAAATTGCTTTCGAATACCAAGCATCTCTATTACGTATTCCAACCTGTTCACTCCTTACTCATTATGTTTTGAAGAGATTTAATTACAATCTAATTACACATTTTGCATAATTTTGTTAGATATTTTTTGGTTTGTGTTAATAATGAGGGTATCACGCTTAGTGTTTACTCTTTTGCTCAATTTGGTAATATTTACATTCAACAAACTAGAGTTAACATCCTCTTATAAAAGATACATGAGCCTCTTTTCATAAAATCCTTCAATCTTTGTTATACAACAGCCTTTTAATATTAAGCGATATATTAAGCGTTTTCAATATAATTAAGATTATATCCTAAAACTTTTTAAATTAGTGTGCTTTACTAAACAAAGATTAATTAACACATGTAAAGTTTCAAAGCTTCTAAATTAGTATATTGCTAATTTTGAAACTTTTCATCTGATAATTATTGGCATTTTCTAGCTTATATTACTAACTCATTCATCAGAAAATTTCCTAATGTTATTCTTTTTCGAAAATTACCGCCTTACATAAAAACATGAAGACTAGCGCTTGCCAGTCTTCATGAATCTGTATTATTACAAATTATTATTTAGGCTCGTTAGGTACAACTAGAGAACCGTCGATAATTTGATTTTTGAAATCTTCAATAGCAGCTTTTGTTTCTTCAGAAATTGCTCCACGATCGTCAGCTAAACCAACACCGTTATCAGCTAAACCGTAAGTAATTAACTCTCCACCAGGGAAGTTACCTTCTTGAGCTAATTTAGATACTTCTTGAGCAGCAACGTCAACACGTTTTAAAACTGAAGTTAATGTTACGTTTGTATCTGCATTTACTTGACCTTCATCGTATTGGTCACGGTCAACACCGATTACCCATACGTTTGCATCTGCATCTTTTTGTTTACGTTCTTTTGCTTCTGTGAATAAACCGTTACCTACACCACCAGCAGCGTGGAAGATGATGTCAGCACCTTGGTCATACATTAATGCTGCGATTGAACGACCTTTTTCAGCATCGTCAAAGCTATCTGCATATTGTACTAATACTTCTACATCTGGGTTAGCAGCTTTAACACCTGCTTCGAATCCAGCTTGGAATCCACCGATAATCGCACCTTCCATACCACCGATGAAACCAACTTTACCAGTTTCAGTTTCAAGAGCAGCAGCTACACCAGCTAAGAATGATGCTTCGTTTGCTTTAAACATAATTGATGCTACGTTTGGAAGATCTGGAACAACTTCGTCGATGATTGCGATTTGCGCATCTTCACGTTGTTCAGCAACTTCTACTACAGCGTCATGTAATTTATATCCTACTGCGAATACTAAATCGAAATCACGTTGAATAAGGTTATTTAAGTTTTGTACATAGTCAGCTTCTGATTCAGATTGTAAGTAGTCGTAACCACCGTTACCTTTTGATAAGCCGTTATCTTTACCAAATTGCTCTAGACCTTCCCAAGTAGATTGGTTGAAAGAACGGTCATCTACTCCACCAACGTCAGTTACCATTGCAACTGAGAATGCGCTTTCATTGCTAGTAGTATCGCCTGTCGTTGTTGTACTTTCTCCGCCTTCTTCTTTAGCACCACAAGCACCAAGAAGTGTCCCAACAGCTAGTAAAGAAGCCATTGCAAAACCAAACTTACGTTTTTTCATGATTTTTGGTCCCCCCAAAGGATTTTAATGATATTAAATTAGCAGTGATTAAGTTCTACACTCTTGTTGATTCGTTAAGCTCAATTAACCTATTGTGATGAACTTTCCTCCTAATCGTTCATTAATATATCATTTTTTACAAACTATTAAAATAGTTTTTACTTAAATCTGTTAAATTAATTCACTAAATGACGGTTTTTGTCGAAATTTAGACGAAATATTACACGCTAATTAAAGAAAAACTATTATTGTGACATACTAATAGACTTTAAGTCTGCGAGGTTTTGTAAATTTTATAATACGCTAAACATTATGGAGGTAGATTTCATTTCGATATAGTACTTTTTAATGAGCTATTTGTCTGCGGTATGAGCAAGTTTTTGGAAGTTATGAGCGACTTTTGCACAATTACGAGCAACTTCCTGGTTGTTATGAGCGACTTTTGCACACTTACGAGCAACTCCGCTTCCTCTGTAATTTGATGAGCGGCTTCGACACACTTATGAGCAACTTTTCCCACGATATGAGCATCTTCCTGATTGTTACGAGCAACTTCACTTCCTCTGCAATTTTATTGAGCGACTTCGGCACATTTATGAGCAACTTTTACACGCTTACGAGCAACTTTCCACGCGATACGAGCAACTCCGCTTCCTCTGTAATTTTATGAGCGGCTTCGACACACTTATGAGCAACTTTTCCCACGATATGAGCAACTTCCTGATTGTTATGAGCAACTTTCCACGCGATACGAGCAACTCCGCATCCCCTGTAATTTTATGAGCGACTATAGCACACTTATGAGCAACTTTTACACGCTTACGAGCAACTTCAGCACACTTATGAGCAACTTTTCACGCAATACGAGCAACTTTTATCTACTTATTAGTAATTTCATTAGAATTTCCAAAATTCACCTAGCGAATTTCGAAGCAAATAAAAAAACATGAAGACTAGCTACTGCCAGCCTTCATGCTTTAAGTGTATATTATCGAGTTGGTGCAGTTGGAACTTCAATTGTACCATCAATAATTTTTTCTTTATAATCTTCAATTTGTGTTTTTGTATCTTCAGATAAAGCACCACGATCGTCAGCTAAGCTAACACCGTTATCTGCTAAACCGTAAGTAATTAATTCTCCACCTGGGAATTTACCGTCTTGAGCTAATTTAGCTACTTCTTCTGCAGCAACACCAACTTCTTTTAATACAGATGTTAATACAACGTTTGTATCTGCATTTACTTGACCTTCGTCGTATTGGTCACGGTCAACACCGATTACCCATACGTTTGCATTTGGATCTTTTTGTTTACGTTCTTTTGCTTCTGTGAATAAACCGTTACCAGAACCACCAGCAGCGTGGAAGATAATGTCTGCGCCTTGGTCATACATTAATGCCGCAATTGAGCGTCCTTTTTCTGGATCCGTGAAGCTATCTACATATTGTACAAATATTTCAACATCAGGGTTAGCTGCTTTAACACCAGCTACGTAACCAGCTTCAAATCCACCAACGATTGCACCTTCCATACCACCGATGAATCCAACTTTACCTGTTTTTGTTTCAAGTGCAGCTGCTACACCAGCTAAGTAAGAAGCTTCGTTTGCATTAAACATAATTGATGCTACGTTTGGAATATCTGGCACTACTTCGTCAATAATAGCGATTTGAGCATTTGGACGTTGTTCTGCTACTTCTACTACAGCATTGTGAAGTTTAAATCCAACACCAAATACTAAGTCAAAATCACGTTGGATTAAGTTATTTAGATTTTGTACATAATCAGCTTCTGATTCAGATTGAAGGTAGTCGTAACCACCGTTACCTTTTGATAAACCGTTATCTTTACCGAATTTCTCGATTCCTTCCCAAGTTGATTGGTTGAAGGATTTGTCGTCAACCCCACCTTCGTCAGTTACCATTGCAACTGAGAATGTGTCCTCTGCATTTTCTGCATTGTCTTTACCTTCTTCTTTCGTGCCACAAGCACCTAGAAGCGTACCTACAGCTAGTAAAGAAGCCATCGCAAAACCAAATTTACGCTTTTTCATGTTGTTTTGTACCTCCAAAGGAATATAGTAAATAATTAGCAGTTCGTCTAAGGTGTCAGTCTACATCCTTTTAGCGAATTACATGGAATTCTATATAAGTTCAATATAGCCAAATGACTCAAAGCAAAATTACAAAAAGAATCTACCAAGTAATTACATATGATGTTGAACATTCCTACTAATTGGTTTTCAATATATCATCATTTACAAACAATTTAAATACTTTTTACAAACTTTTGTTGATAAATTTACACAAAAGTTTGTTTTTTTGTCTAAAATGAGAACATATTTTAACTATTCTCAACATTCTGAATTAACACTTGTCTAGGTCTAGATCCATCAGGTGGTCCAACTACTCCACGCATTTCCATCTGATCGACAATCCGCGCAGCCCTCGAATAACCAATTCTGAACCGTCTTTGCAACATTGAAACAGAAGCCGTCTGCATTTCTACGACTAACTGAACCGCATCGTCGTATAAATCGTCCACTTCTTCTTCAATTGCTTTTTCTGGTTCATCTGTAGGAATCATCGTTTCATCATAATGAGCTTTTTGTTGTTCAATTACATAGTCAACAACAGCCTCAACTTCCGCATCCGAGACAAATGCCCCTTGCACACGAACCGGTTTCGATTCGCCTGCCGGTAAAAATAACATATCACCTCTTCCTAACAATCGTTCTGCACCGCCCATATCTAGTATTGTGCGCGAATCGATTGCAGATGATACAGCAAAGGCAATACGAGATGGTATATTCGCTTTAATGACACCAGTGATAACATCAACTGACGGTCTTTGTGTTGCGATAATTAAGTGAATACCTGCAGCACGAGCCATTTGTGCTAAACGAGTAATAGAATCCTCAACATCGTGGGAAGCTACCATCATTAAGTCAGCTAACTCGTCAATAACAACGACAATATAAGGTAGTTTTGGATGTTTCTCGTCATTTTCAGCGTTGAATTTTTCGATATGATCGTTATAACCTTTAATATTTCTCGTTCCCGTGTGTGAGAATAAATCATATCTTCTCTCCATTTCGGAAACGACTTTTTGTAATGCTTGCGAAGCTTTACGCGCATCCGTTACAACAGGTGCAAGTAGATGCGGAATACCGTTATATACATTTAACTCAACCATTTTCGGGTCGATTAACATCATTTTTACTTCATGTGGTGCCGCACGCATTAAAATCGATACAATAATGCCGTTAATACAAACCGATTTACCACTACCAGTAGAACCAGCTACAAGTAAATGAGGCATTTTATTTAATTCTGATAATATAGCTTGTCCAGTAATGTCGCGCCCAAATCCGATAAGTAATTTGGAATCAGGACGATTATTCTCTTTTGCTTCTAACACTTCACGTAACGTTACGATGGCAACTTCACTATTTGGCACTTCAATACCAATTGCAGATTTGCCTGGGATCGGAGCTTCCATACGAATATCTTTTGCAGCAAGTGCTAATGCAAGGTCATCCTGTAAGCTAACAACTTTACTTACTTTTACTCCAACATCCGGCAAGATTTCGTATTTTGTTACTGCAGGGCCAAGGTGAACTTGTGTCACCCGGGCTTTTACGCCAAAACTATGGAAGGTTTGCTCTAATTTTTTTGCATTCATCTGTATAACAGAGTATTCGCCACTTTGATCATGTTCTGGTGGCAGTTGCAATAAATTCATCGTTGGAAGGATGTACTCTTCATTTTCCACATTCGTTTGAACGGCTTTTTGTAAAGCATTGTCAAATTCATCGTCAGTTTCTTTATTTTCTTGGGCCGGTTCTGGCTTTGGTGTTTCTTGCTTAATGTTTTGTGTAAAGGCTGAGATAATTGGTTCCTTTACTGGTTCTCTGAAGATCGTCTGTTCTTGAAAGGGAACAGGATCGTCCTCATAAGTATCCATACTCGTTGCAACGACTTCATTGGCAGGATTATTTTCCTTTTTAGCCCCACGCTTTTCACGTCGTTTCGGTTCTTCTTTATCTTTAGTATTCCCGCTTCGTTTCGGTTTTTTCTTACGCTCTAATCTTTTCTTAAACTCCGGACCTTTTTCAACAATAAATGGTATAAGTGCTTTTCCAGTAATTAATATAAGTCCGATGAATAAAATCACCCATGCTGTCACCTTCGCTCCACTTGCATCAAATAATACGTGGAATAAACTAAATAGAATTGCACCTAACATTCCCCCGCCAAGTGCATCGCTACGGTCAACAATTCCATTGTTTTCTATTAGTATTCTCCAAGTTTCCCTTAACACCGAATCAGAATTTAAAGCATCTCTTCTAGTCAAATCTTCAAATAGGAAACTATGACTGAAGATTGATAAACTTGAAATGATTAAGATAAAGCCAATAATTATACGATCTCTTAATGAGATTCCTTTACGCTGAATCATAATGACTACAGCTAAAAATACAGAAATGATTGGAATAAAAATATATAAATTTCCTAATAGAAACATTGATGCGGATTGCACAATACTTCCGACTACTCCAAATTCAAAAAATACGATGATTCCAAAAGCGATTAAGATTAACCCTAAAATTTCATATATGAGCGGACTACCTTTAGACTTTGCCTTCGTGGAAGGTCTTCTTTTTCTTTGTGCCATAACATTCACCTATTTCTTCACTGAAATTCTTTTTATTTTTTTGGACAGTCGAACTCCCCTAACTACTCAAAACGTGAGTTGAAAGTAATGAACTTTCCCCAATTTTTGAGTTAATTCTACATAGTTGAACTGAAAAAGGATTTCCTTCCCCGTATATTCGGTTAAGAAAATCCTCCTTTGTTCTATCATTAACTTTACAACGTACGATGATGATTAGTACTCCATAATAATTGGAATAATCATTGGACGGCGTTTTGTTTGTTGGAATAGATATGCATTTAAAGTATCGCGTATTTCTTGTTTAATGTTTGTCCATTCAAACGTTTCTTTCGCTACATACTTTTCAATTACTCCGCGAGCTAATTCAGTTGCTTCAACGATTAACTCTTCAGATTCACGAACATAAACGAATCCACGAGAAATGATTTCCGGTCCTGATGCAATTTTCTTTTGTGCACGGTTTAACGTCACAACGATGATGAAAATTCCGTCTTGCGAAAGAAGTTTACGATCTCTTAATACGATGTTTCCAACGTCACCAATACCAATACCATCGATTAAGACGTTACCAGCTTGGACACGACCGCTCATACGCATTTTTCCACTTTTATATTCAACAATGTCGCCTTTATCTGCGATGAAAATTTGAGACTTTTGCATTCCAACAGCTTGCGCTATTTTAGAATGGGCAATTAACATTCGATATTCGCCTTGAATCGGGATTAAATACTTCGGCTTTAATAAGTTCAACATTAATTTTAAGTCTTCTTGACTTCCGTGCCCTGAGACATGGATCTTTTTATCTGCAGTTAAAACAGTAGCTCCAGCTTTCGCTAAGTTATTCATGGCACTGCCAATTTGAATTTCCATCCCTGGAGATGGAGTAAATGTGATTAGTACAGTGTCTGTATCTTTTATTCGGATATCACGGTGTTGTTTTTTGACAATCTTATCAAGTGCATCAAGTGGTTCACCTTGATTTCCTGTCACAATGATAATTAACTCATCATCATTGTATTTATGAATATCTTGTACAGGGATTAATGTTTCTTCGTCAATCTTTAAGTAACCAAGATTTACACCAATATTAATAACCTTTTCTAAGCTTTTACCAATTAGCGCAACTTTGCGGTTTGATTCTTGGGCATGGCTAAATACTTGTTGAATTCGAATAAAGTTCGATGCATACACCGCCACTAAAATACGTGCAGGTGCTGAATAGAAAAGTTTCGCTAATCTTTCTTCAATTACGGTTTCACTCGTTGTATGTCCTGGTCGCTCTGCTTCAGTAGATTCAGATAATAATAGAAAAACGCCCTCATCACCTAACTGGGCCATCTTTGCTAAGTCTGGTTGATACTTTCCTTTTGCAGATTGATCAAATTTAAATTCACCAGTGTAAACAATCGCACCTTCAGAAGTATGGAAAACGATTGCTAATGAATCAGGAATACTATGTGTCACATGGAAAAACGTCACATATGTAGAGTTGAAATTCATACGGCTTCTATTCGTTACTTCAAAGAACTTTACTGGATGTGGAACATGTAAATCTTTTAGGTGCTCCTTCGCTAAAGCAATCGTTAGCTTTGAGCCATAAACCGGAGCTTGAATTTTTTGAAGTACGTAAGCAATAGCTCCAATTGCATCTTCATGTCCATGGGTTAAGAAAATACCCTTTACTCTTTCTTTATTTTCTACTAGGTACGTGATATCTGGAATAACGATATCAATTCCAAGCATTTCGTCTTCTGGGAACATTAAACCACTGTCCACAACGAAAAGTTCGTCATCGATTTCGATCACGTACATCGACTTTCCGATTTCCCCAACTCCTCCAAGGGGGATTACTCGGATTACTTCATTTTTTGTAATTGTCACTTGATTTCCTCCTATATCAATACGCCATAGATTAGGTATGAGTTTTGGTGGGAGCTTATTTACACGATTCACTCCTTGAAAACTTCTCTACCCTTTCTATGGCACAACTTTACTCAACTTACGTTTTTTACGTCTGCTGAATAGTTTTTAAATTTGTTGCATTTCGTCCATTTAACTCGTCTAGACAAATGCTGAATAAAGTTGTATATCCCGAACAAAACAACCACTTATTAACCATTATAAGGTGTTGATGGATATATAACAAATAAAAAGTGAAAAGGTTGGGAGGAAATAAAATAGAGGTTGATATAAAGGAGTAGTTAAGGTTTGGTTGAATTTTACTATTAAAAGTGGAGCAGACTTGAGTTCTCTATATAAGTCTGCTACTTGGATAACGGTTATGAATAAGTTTCGGCTAATTCATATTTGTGCTTTTGTTTATTATATTTATAAAGTTGAGCGGTCACTTCTTGCTTAGGTTCCGTTTTTATTAAGCTGTAATAGAGTTCATTTCCTCCAGCGTCAAAACTAATTGTTCCATTTTGTTTGATATCAGTTGGAGCTATATGATGACTGACAAAGTACCGCGCCAAGCCATCCCAAACATCTTGATAGCCCTCTGGTGTGTAGCGGATTACATAATGATAGGATTCAACATACCCTGTTCCGCTCGTACCTGCTGTAAGAACGATTTTTTGATCCTTCTCCATCGCGCCAATAATATCTACGCTTTCCACAAACGAATCCTTACAGTAAACCTCGTCATAATGATCTCCATGTTTTTCAAAAATAACAAACACCGAGTTAACCATATCCACATTAATAAAAGCAGCAATTTGCTCACTATCATAAGGTTTCATGTTTACTTTCATCACAGTAATCTCTTCACGTTTTATCTCGTCAGGGTAGCGAAATCTTTTGCGCAGTGAATGATATAACCAATCTGGAACCAACAAAATCCCTCCAATTTAATTTGAGTAAATGAAAAACGCGCATGTGGACGACTTTTCAACATCGACATTAAGTTATGTGAGATGTCATATTTTGGTTAGTTCAAATAGTGGAGGTTTCTGAGGATTGATTCGAAAGACTGTAAAATTGAGGAAAAAGCACTCTTTTGTGTTATATAACTAAAGTAATGAAGGTGGGGTGTATTTCGCAAGTAAAAATTGAGCCATTTATTAATTAAAAACTGAGCCACTTAAACCGAACTATTTTCTAGCCATTCTTTTGTATCTAATATTC
>NZ_OBQC01000008.1 GCF_900220965.1 Ureibacillus acetophenoni
GTCTTATAGAGAGCTTCTATTGGACAATTCAGCAGCAAAACAATCCTGAAATGTCTTATAGAGAGCTTCTATTGGACAATTCAGCAGCAAAACAATCCTGAAATGTCTTATAGAGAGTTTCTATTGGACAATTCAGCAGCAAAACAATCCTGAAATGTCTTATAGAGAGCTTCTATTGGACAATTCAGCAGCAAAACAATCCTGAAATGTCTTATAGAGAGCTTCTATTGGACAATTCAGCAGCAAAACAATCCTGAAATGTCTTATAGAGAGCTTCTATTGGACAATTCAGCAGCAAAACAATCCTGAAATGTCTTATAGAGAGTTTCTATTGGACAATTCAGCAGCAAAACAATCCTGAAATGTCTTATAGAGAGCTTCTATTGGACAATTCAGCAGCAAAACAATCCTGAAATGTCTTATAGAGAGCTTCTATTGGACAATTCAGCAGCAAAACAACCTTGAAATGTCTTATAGAGAGCTTCTATTGGACAATTCAACAGTAAAACAACCTTGAAATGTCTTATAGGGGATCTCCAACGGAACGTTTCCATTGTATTTTCTATCTAATGTGTCCCGTAAAACGCATCAACGGGACATTTTTATAAAGTTTCAGCAAATAGTGGATTAAGTCCATATAATTGTGTAAAAAGAAAAAGAGTCATTTTTCATTCTCTTTGGTACAATGTTTTCAACCACGATAAACATAGAAAGAGGATGTAAAAATGACTCAGTTACAGTTTAACCTAGATATTGATGTTTTAAAAGACTCTATTATTAACTCAAATATTGATACTGTTATAAAATCAGCTATAGTTTTGGTATTAAATGAATTCATGGAAAAAGAACGTGATGAGTATTTACAAGCAGCTTCATATGAACGTTCTGCCGAACGCCGTGATTATCGTAATGGTTACTATGAGCGTGATTTTACTATCAGTATAGGAAAGATTACACTTAAAGTTCCAAGAACACGAAATGGTGAATTCTCTCCTTCTGTCTTTGAAAAATATGCTCGTTGTGATCAGGCATTCGTTCTATCAATGTTGGAGATGGTTGTTAGTGGGGTTTCCACAAGAAAAGTTACAAATGTTGTTGAAAAGCTTTGTGGGGAAAGTGTTTCTAAATCATTTGTTTCATCACTCACTCAAAAGCTTGATCCAGTTGTAAATGAATGGGCCAATAGGCCTTTAAACACAACGTATTATCCTTTTGTATTTGTAGATGCGATGTATATTAAAGTTCGTGAGCATCATAGTGTTGTTTCTAAAGCTGTTTATATTGCAACCGCAATTACTGAAGGAAATAAAAGAGAAATTCTAGGTTTAAGTGTTGATCACGTTGAAAGTTTTGAAAGTTGGAGTCGCTTTATTCAACATTTAAAATCTCGTGGGCTACAATCCCCAAAACTTATCATTTCCGATGCACATCAGGGATTACAGAAGGCGATACAACGCGAATTTATTGGTACAGCTTGGCAAAGATGCAATGTGCACTTTAAGCGTAATATCATGGAAAAGCTTCCTAAAAAGGATACAACAGAAATACGTTCGATGATTAAGCGGGTTTTTGATGCGGTTACAATCGAAGATGCTCGTAGATTCAAAAATGAATTAATAGAGCAATTTAGTAATAACTTAAAATTCGAAAAAGCAGTTATGACCTTAGATGAAGGTTTCGAAGATACCATTCAATACATGAACTTTCCCGAAAAGATTCGTAGAAATATTCGAAGCACTAACTCCCTTGAACGCTTGAACCAAGAAGTTCGAAGACGAGAGACGGTATTACGTATATTCCCTAATACACAATCAGCTTTTAGATTAGTAGGTGCAGTACTAATGGATTATCAAAAAAACTATGACAAAAAAAAATCCCTAAATAAGTAAAAGTGTTTTTCAACTTAACTTCCATTCCTGGGAGTATTCCATACACAGTAAAGGCTATCAAAGTGGAAAGAGCCTTTGACAGCCTTTACTGTGTATGGAATTTTAAACCCACGGAAGTTAAGGCCAAAAAAATGTTAGGGGGGATATTTTTTGCCCCCAATATAATTATAAAAATATGGTTGAAAACATTCGTAGAAGCAATTTACACAATAATAAGGACTTGACTAAATAGTGTCTCGAAAAACGCATCAACGGGACAAATTTATGAAGATTCTTCAAATAGTGTCTCGAAAAACGCATCAACGGGACAAATTTATGAAGATTCTTCAAATAGTGTCCCGTAAAACGCATCAACGGGACACTTTTATGAAACTTCAACAAAAAGTGTCTCGAAAAACGCGTCAACGAGACACTTTTATGAAGTTTTAACAAATAGTGTCCCGTAAAACGCCTGAACGAGACACTTCTATGAAGTTTTTCCTAATAGTGTCTCGTAAAACGCATCAACGGGACATTTTTATTAAATTCCATCAAATAGTGTCTCGTAGACCACTTGAACGAGACACTTCCACGAAGAATCGGCAAATCCCGTCTAGAAATATATAAAGCATAATAATACGCAGATCATTTATTCATTCAGCTTCTTCTAAAATCTTTAGCGTTTCTTTAACAAATAAATCTTGCATTAAATCATTATTTAAGGCGATTCCAAGATCAACACGATCGTGGCGGAATGCTCGGATTATTGCCTTCAATTGTGGTACATAAATCAGTTCTAAAGAATTTAGTGGACGTTTATTAATATAAGAGTCTAAAAATAATTGGAAGCGTTCCTGTTCATTTAGTTTGCCAGTATAAGGCGCATGCCAAGAATGGTAAACTGCAACAGCAATACATTCATTTAAATAAACTTCATTTCCGGCGATATTAAAATCATAAATCGCTAATGATTCATCTGGTAGTCGTGCCATATTGTAATAACAAAAATCACCTTGAACCGCACCCTGGGGTAGTCGCATCCATACTTGTTCTAAATTAAACCGATACTCGTTATATAGTGATTCGATTTTATTGAAAAGGGGATGGCTGTTAAAATGTTTTTTAAATTCTAAGAAACTTAATTCATTTTCATCATAATCCCCGAGAGCTTCTGTTTGATTTCCTCCGAACATGCTCCAAGATGTTGTATTTGTAAATAAGTTTGGCATTTTCATAGATAAACGATGTTGAATACCTAACAGTTTACCGATTTCGATAATTTCTTTATCTGTAATAACTTCAATTGGTTTACCTGGTAACCCTTGTTCCAATGAGAACATCTTATCTTCGTACTGGATACCATAAGTGCCATAGATTGACTGGATATATCTAGCCACTCTAAATCCTTGATCATTTAATAGATTCGCAAATGTGCAGCTTGCTTCCCAATGAGTTTTATCTGCTAGTTCACCTTTTAAATAATATGTATGAGCAGTTTCAATTTTAGCTAAAACTCGTTCATTATTTCGAAGAATCTTAACTTCTTTTGGGTTAATGTAATAGTTATTACATATATCAATAATTTTTTGATTATCCATATTTGTCATTCCTCACATTAGTTTTTCAATTAAGCTTCTTCATATATTTATAGATATTATATAAACATCATAAAATACCTTTTTAAAATTTAAATTACCTTAGAAATTCACTAAAAACACCGACTTCAAATTAGCCGGTGTTGGATAAGTGATCCTGACGTATTTTTTTCATTTCACTTATTTTATGAGAAACAAAGATTAAGATAAAGCTAAACAAATATGCTAGGCTTGTAATTCCAAACCAAGAAAATATTCCAGGTGTAAAGTATACATATAAACTTATAGGTAGAGACCATACAAAGGCTGCTAATAATAGGGAAAGTTTAACCCTTGCAGATGCATAGATTGCTAAACAGGCTGGTAGAAATAGCATTACAAATGTTATCAAAGTTGGAGTATTTGCTGGCGCTGCGTAAGGATTAAAAAAGACAAAAATAAACCATAATCCAAGACTGATTATTCCTGAGAAAATCCCTAATAATTTTCCGAATTTATGAATGTTTCTCAACTCCTTTAAGTGACTCAATCCTAGTTAAAATATATTCCAACGGACTATTTAATATACAAAAAAGTCGACCCTATATTAATAGAGTCAACTTTATAAGTTAAATATTAGTCATCGTTATCATCATCGTCATCATCGTCATCGTCATCATCATCATTACCATCGTCGTCGTCATCGTCATCATCGTCGTCATCATCATAGCGATCATCATCATAACGGTCGTCATCATAACGATCATCATAGTCATCGTCATCATCATCTCTTGTTACTGGTTTTGGTGCAGGTGTTGCAGTTGGTTGTTGTTGTTGTTGTTGAACTTTTTCAGACTGAACTTTCGTTGTGTTTGTATTTGGTTCTACAAGTTCCACATTAACTTTAACATTCTTATTGTTATCATCTTCATAACGATCATCATAGTCGTCGTCAAAGCGATCATCATCAGAAACATTATATTGAATGTTATTAGTGTTAGTTGTTACTTGTTTCTTATCATCTAAATCGTCTTTATGTTTTCTAACTAAATCACCAGTGCTTGCATCGTATTTTAATTCGTATTCAGCATCTTCTGTTACAATCTCAATTTCGTAATACTTTTTATTTCCTTCTTTTTCAACTTCAAATTCACGAATTTTTCCGTTAACCTCAGTTAATGCTTTTTCTTTTATTTGTTCTGCTGATAGTTCACTTGCAGATCCAACTAAACTTTCGCCAGCTACTGCAATAATCCCTCCGATACCCATAACACCTAAAAGTGCTGGTACTAAAATAACTTTTTTCATGTAATCCTCTCCTCATGTCTTTGATACTTTAACTATACAAATAGAAAATGAAAAAAATCGGAGAGAAAGATTAGAAAACGATGAGAAAACTATTAATTCTTTCTCATCGTTTGTTCAGGTTACTCATTATCGTCATCGTCATCGTCATCGTCATCATCGACATCGTCGTCATCATCATCGTCGTCGTCATCGTCATCATCATCAGAATTCTGAACTCGAGTTACAGATAATACCTTTCCTGAAATGGCGTGTATTTCGAACACTGCTTTTTGTTGAGAAGTAGCTACTTCGACTAAGTAATAACCACCATCACTAGACGGTTCAAACACAATATATTGAACTGTGCCATTTAACTGGGATAATGCAATTTGTTTTGCTTTATCGCTAGAGATTGCTGTAACAGTAGGCGTAGTAGGAGTTTGTTCTTTAATCTTTTCAGAGACAATCTCACCAGTTTCTGCATTCACTACGATTGTCTTTAAAACCTCATTTTCAGTAACTTCCACTACATACTGCGGAGTTGGAGCGTTCATTTGCAATGCAATCGTATCAATTGATCCTTTAATTTTCGTATTTAATAACGTTCGGATCTCCGCATCTGACATAATGTTTGTAGAATCTGAACTATTTACTTTAACAAAATCTATAAAATTCCCTGTACTCGCGTCGACAACGACATTATAAAAGCTATTGTTACGCTCAAGTGTAAAATGAAATACTTCATCTTTTTGTTCAAATGATTCAACTTTTCCACTGTATAGCGCTTCGACTCTATCAGCAATTTCTTGAATTGAAAATTCCTTAGTTTCAGAGAAACGTTCTTGGATATTCCAAATTACAACGAATGATACTACTAGCAATAAAGTAACAAACCCTAGCATCCATTTTGTATAATTTGTCATTGGCTATCCACCTCGTTTCTCTCATTATAATTTAAAGGAATCATTAATCTAAAAGTCGTACCTACATTGATTTCGCTCTCTACTATAATTTCAATTTGAAGTAAATCTGATAATTCTTTTGCAATGGCTAACCCTAATCCGGTACCACCAGTTTTACGATTTCGATCTTCTTTTACTCGATAAAAACGGTCAAACAAGTGAGGTAATTGTTCTTCAGGAATACCTACACCAAAATCTTGAATCGCTATAGATATATTGTTATTTTCTACACCGGCCTTAAGAACAATTTTGTCATCACTATATTTTCTAGCATTATCTAATAAAATATAGAGCAATTGTTTTAATCGCTGTTCATCTGTATTTACAAATAGTGATGGTTCGATTTGTAGTTGGAATTCCCGATTGTATGCTTGCTTTAGTTGTAAAGTTACATCTTTAAGTAATTGACTAAGGTTTACTTTTCCTATTGAAATGGAAACGTATTCTTTATTTTTTGCTAGTTCAAGCATTTGAGCGATTAAATCCTTCATTCGGTTAGATTCACTCACAATGGCATCTAGCGCTTCTTTCGCAATTTTTTCGTTTGTAAATCCACGTCGAAGCAACAATTTTGCATAGCTGTCAATTACAGTCAATGGTGTTTTAAGTTCATGGGATGCATTCGACACAAATTGCTGTTGCTTCCGATAGTTCGTTTCTAGAGCTTCCATCATGTGATTGAAAGTTCGACCGATTTCAGCAAGTTCATCTTTTCCGGCGATCGATTCATCAATTTTTTCGTAGGTTCCAGACGTGGTACTTTTACTCATAACCCGATTCAGTTTTTCTAACGGTTTTAAAATAATGCTGCCCAAAACCATATTCGACAGTATGATTGGTATCGCGACTAAAATTGTCACAGCAGTAAGGATTAATTTTAATAGATCTCTATTAAAAGCGACGTCATTTAACTGTTGAATTAATTGAAATTTAACTACATTTCCGTTGGTCCATATAGCGGGTATCTCAATCATAATAGTTGGTATGCCTTTTACTTCTGTTAACGCATATTGTTCATTCTTTCCAATTTGCATTTGAACTGGATCATACAAAGGTGATTGAACGGATGTCATTTCCTTACCCCTGTCATTAATCACGTTAATTGCGCCATTAGATGGGATATATGACCGTAAAACCATATTTGGATCAGAGACTTCTTGGAATTGGTTAAAAGTAGTCACTAATTCTTCACCACGTAATACTAATTGTTTGTATTCAGTATTGATAGATAATTGTTCATACAGTTTATAAACACCGAAATTAACTAGTACAATCAATACAAGCATTAGTAATGTGGTGAAGACATGAATTTTGGTCCTAAGTTTCATGATTCGACTCCTTTAAGACATAGCCGACACCACGAACTGTATGAATAATTGGTGATGGGTTAGCAGCATCTAACTTTTGACGAATGTATCGAATATAAACATCGACTACATTTGTATCTCCGTAATAATCATAACCCCAAACAGCTTCTAGAATCTGATCCCGTGATAATACTTGTTTTGGATGCTTCAATAAATGAAGTAATAAATCATACTCTCTTGGTGTCAGGTCAATTGATATGCCATGATATTGAACCTCACGAGTTTGTTCGTGGATAGACAAATGATTGTAAGCAATAAGATGTTCGTCACTTTGTTTGTCTTCAGTTACTCCTTTTCTCATTTGGGCAAATCTTAAATTTGCTCGAATTCTTGCTATTAATTCCTCAAATTCGAATGGCTTAGTAACATAGTCATTTGCTCCAAGGTCAAGACCTTTTACTTTATCCTCCACATCACTTTTAGCAGTAAGTAATATGACTGGCGTCGTTTGTTCTGTAGAACGAATTCGTTTTAACACATCAAGGCCATTCATTTCGGGCAACATTAAATCTAGAAGGATTAAATCGAAATTCCCTTCTCGGTACTTGATTAACCCTTCTGTACCAGTGTGGGCAACATCAGTTATATATCCTTCAAACTCAAGCTCTAACTGTAATACACGAGCAATATTTTCTTCATCTTCAATAATTAATATTTTTTGTTCCATTAACAATCAACTCACTATTCAAGTTTATATATGTAATTAAAATAATACATGATATAAATTAAAATTCGATGAGAATCCATCCTTTAAAAGTGACAAATATTTTTACAATTTAACGTACATAAGAAAAGTTGTGAATAAATCATAAAAAGTATTACACGTTCATGTTATAGTATCAAAAAAGGTCGAAAGGAATAGGCGAAATGTCGAAAAAGCAAGTATGGTTCGAAGTAGAAGAAAATGAAACAATTGAACAATGTATCGATCGAATGCGTAAGGAAGGTTACATGCCAATGGGGCGTAAAGAAGAGCCGGTATTTCACATAGTTAATGGTGAACCGACATACTTACGTCAAAAAATTAAATTTAAAGGCGTACTAATAGAAGAATGAGTATTGTTTTGGTAAAACACGAACATTCCTATTGTCTGAAAATTTAATGTTCGCATTTTTTCATTGATTTTCTGTTCATACCTTGTTAAAATGAATGAGCAAACTACGAAAGATATAAAAGTTATTTTAACTAATTAAATAAATTCCCACATATATGCTAGAGAATAAGGCTCTAGTGTCTCTACCCGGTACCGTAAATACCGGACTATGCGGGAAAGCGAACTTAAAGACAAAAATGATGGGAAATGTCTTTTGCATGTAATAGGGCGAACTCATTTTCCATGGATTCATAAATGTCCTCAAGTAATCTGCTTTCTACGCGTAGAAATAGTAGATTATTTGGGGGCATTTTCTTTTTACCTCATTTTGCAAGGAGAGATATTATGAATCCAAAAATTGGTGTAATCATGGGTAGTTCAAGTGATTGGGATACTATGAAACATGCATGTGATATTTTAGATGAATTACAAGTTCCATATGAAAAGAAAGTTGTATCAGCTCATAGAACTCCAGATTTAATGTTTGAATATGCGGAAACTGCAAGATCAAGAGGAATTCAAATTATTATTGCAGGTGCAGGAGGGGCTGCTCATCTACCTGGTATGGTTGCAGCGAAAACGACATTACCTGTTATTGGTGTTCCCGTACAATCGAAAGCATTAAATGGATTAGATTCATTATTATCCATTGTTCAAATGCCTGGTGGTGTACCAGTTGCAACAGTTGCCATTGGAAAAGCTGGTGCAACAAATGCTGGACTACTTGCAGCTCAAATATTATCTACAACGGATGATGAATTAGCTCAAAAGCTGGAAGAACGCCGCGAGTCTTTAAAACAAAAAGTGTTAGAAAGTACAGGTGAGTTACTGTGACGAAGATGATTTACCCTGGTCAAACGATTGGTATTATTGGCGGTGGCCAGTTGGGTCGGATGATGGCTCTTTCAGCAAAAGAAGCAGGATTCAAAATTGCAGTATTAGAACCATCCATTGATTCACCATGTGGGCAAGTAGCAGATATTCGTATTGTCGCTCCATATGATGATGAAGCAGCATTAGAAGAGTTAGCAGAAGTTAGCGATGTTATTACTTACGAATTTGAAAATATAGATTATGAAGGATTAAAAAGATTATCAGAAATTGCATATGTTCCTCAAGGTGCAGAACTTGTTCGAATTACACAAAATCGTGTTAGCGAAAAAGATGCAATTGTAAAATCTGGTTGTCCAGTTGCGCCGTACATTGTCGTAAATACATTCGATGAACTTGTAGATCAAATCGACAAAATCGGCTATCCAAGTATTTTGAAAACAGCCCGTGGTGGATATGATGGTAAAGGTCAGTTAAGACTTAATTCAAAAGAAGACTTACCGTCAGCAAAAGGTTTACTTGAACATTCACAATGTGTTGTTGAAAGTTTCGTTCCATTTAAAATGGAAATTTCAGTAATCGTACAACGAAATGGACATGGTGAAACTTACTGTTTACCAGTAGGTGAAAACATTCATGTTAATCATATTCTACATGAAACCATTGTTCCTGCTCGTATTTCAATGGATACTTTGAAAGCAGCGGAAGAAGCGGCTGGAAAAATTGCAGACCATTTACAATTAATTGGTACTCTTGCTGTTGAAATGTTTGTCCTTGAAAATGGCGATATTATTATTAACGAACTGGCTCCAAGACCACATAATTCTGGTCATTACTCGATAGAAGCTTGCAACGTTTCACAATTCGGTCAACATATTCGAGCAGTTTGTGGTTGGCCACTTAGAAAGCCGAAAATGATGCAACCTTCAATTATGGTAAATGTGTTAGGTCAACATGTCGTACCATTAACGAATACAATTTCAAAATATCCTAATTGGTCAGTACATCTTTATGGAAAAGCAGAAGCGAAGGTCAATCGAAAGATGGGTCATGTTACAATATTGACGGAAAATGTCGAAGAAACATTAGACACTATCGAAAAATCTGGCATTTGGTCGGAATAAAAGGGAGACAAAATATGATCGAACGATATACCCGCCCTGAAATGGGAGCAATCTGGACAGAAGAAAATAAATTTAAAGCTTGGTTAGAAGTAGAAATTTTAGCTTGCGAGGCATGGTCTGAACTTGGGGCTATTCCAAAAGAAGATGTTGCGTTACTACGTAAAAACGCTTCTTTTGATATAAACCGTATTTATGAAATTGAACAAGAAACTCGTCATGATGTTGTTGCATTCACTCGTGCAGTGTCAGAGACATTAGGTGAGGAACGCAAATGGGTTCATTACGGTTTAACTTCTACAGATGTTGTAGATACAGCTCTTTCTTATTTAATCAAACAAGCTAACGCAATTATTCGTAAAGACATTGTAAACTTTATCGACATCCTAACAGAAAAAGCAAAAGAACATAAATACACTGTCATGATGGGACGCACTCACGGGGTTCATGCAGAACCGACAACTTTCGGCTTAAAACTTGCATTATGGCGTGAAGAAATGAAACGTAACTTAATACGTTTTGACCAAGCTGCTCAAGTTATTGAAGCTGGTAAAATTTCAGGGGCTGTTGGAACGTATGCAAACATCGATCCCTTCGTTGAACAATATGTTTGTGAAAAATTAGGTTTAACACCAGCGCCAATTTCAACACAAACATTACAACGTGACCGTCATGCACAGTACATGTCTACGTTAGCTTTAATTGCATCATCCATTGAAAAATTTGCAACAGAAATTCGCGGTTTACAAAAATCAGAAACTCGTGAAGTAGAAGAAGCTTTTGCAAAAGGGCAAAAAGGTTCTTCTGCTATGCCTCATAAGCGAAATCCTATTGGTTCTGAAAATATGACTGGTATGGCTCGCTTAATTCGAGGCTATATGATGACAGCATATGAAAATGTGTCATTATGGCATGAACGTGATATCTCACATTCTTCTGCAGAACGAGTGATTTTACCTGATGCAACGATTGCATTGAACTACATGTTAAACCGTTTCGGCAATATCGTGAAAAACTTAACGGTTTTCCCTGAGAATATGAAACGTAATATGGATCGTACATTTGGTTTAATTTATTCTCAACGCATTCTACTAGCTTTAATCGATAAAGGTTTAGTTCGAGAAGAAGCATACGATACAGTTCAACCATTAACAGCTCGTGCTTGGGATGAACAAATTCAATTCCGTTCGTTAGTTGAAGAAAACGAAAAAATCACTTCTTTATTAACAAAAGAAGAAATTGGCGACTGCTTCGATTACAACTACCACATTAAAAATGTGGATCTTATCTTTGAACGTCTTGGAATTAATTAATTTGAATGAATGCTAAAGCGGGAGGCTTAGCGCCTCTCGCATCAAATTGGGGGAACAACCATGGATAAAGGTCAACTTTTATATGAAGGAAAAGCAAAAAGACTCTATCAAACTGAACAAGAAGATGTTTTGTTTGTAGAATACAAGAATAGTGCAACTGCCTTTAATGGCGAAAAGAAGGCTGAAATTGCAGGTAAGGGTATATTAAACAATCGAATTTCGACAATAATTTTCGAAAGATTAAAAGAAAACGGAATTGACTCACACTTTGTTAAACGTATTTCCGAGCATGAGCAATTAGTTCGAAAAGTCGACATTATACCGATTGAAGTCGTAACTCGTAACATTGCGGCAGGTAGTCTTGCAAAACGTCTTGGTGTGGATGAAGGAACGCCATTAAAACGCACGATTGTTGAGTTTTACTATAAAGACGATGCACTAGGAGATCCTCTCATAAATAATGATCATATCGACATACTGGGTATCGCAACTAAAGAAGAAGTAGAGAAAATCTATGAACTTGGGTTACAAGTTAATAATGTGTTAAAAGCGATTTTTAGTGAGATTGGTGTTCTATTAGTAGATTTCAAATTAGAATTTGGCCGAGATACTAAAGGTGAAGTATTGTTAGCAGATGAAATCTCACCTGATACATGCCGCCTTTGGGATGCAGTAACAAATCAAAAGTTAGATAAAGACGTGTTCCGTCGCGATTTAGGAAGTTTAACACAAAGCTATGAAATTATACTAGCTAGACTTGGAGGAAATTAAAATGACTAAAGTAAAAATTTATGTAACATTACGTGAGAGTGTTCTTGATCCACAAGGATTTGCAGTTCAAGGGTCTTTAGCAAAAATGGGTTATAACGAAGTATCGGACGTACGTATCGGTAAATATCTTGAAGTAACAATTGGCGAAACTACTCGCGATTTAGATAGTTTAGTAAAAGAGATGTGTGAGAAACTTCTTGCTAACACAGTAATTGAAGACTACCGCTACGAAGTCGAGGAGGAAAACTAATCATGAAATTCGCAGTACTCGTATTCCCTGGGTCAAACTGTGATATCGACATGTACCATGCGATTAAAGATGAACTAGGTGAAGAAGTAGAATATGTATGGCATGATGCAACGGATTTAAGTGAATTTGATGGAATATTAGTTCCTGGTGGATTTTCTTACGGTGATTACTTACGTTGTGGTGCTATGGCTAACCAATCAAATGTTATGGCAGAAGTGAAAAAAGCAGCTGCAGAAGGAAAACCAGTCCTAGGTGTTTGTAACGGATTCCAAATTCTTACGGAGGCTGGATTACTTCCAGGAGCGTTATTACGCAACAAGAACCTTAAGTTTATGTGTCGAACAGTACAATTAAAAGTAGAAAACAATGACACATTGTTCACAAATCAATATGAACAAGGGCAAATCATTAATATTCCAATCGCTCATGGTGAAGGAAACTACTACTGTGACGAAGAAACTCTAGCAAACTTAAAAGCTAACAATCAAATCGTATTTACATATTCAGGTGAAAATCCAAATGGAAGTTTAGAAGACATTGCAGGAATTATTAATGAACGCGGTAATGTTCTTGGAATGATGCCACACCCTGAACGTGCAGCTCACGAATTGCTTGGTAGCGCAGACGGATTAGCTTTATTTAAATCAATTGTAAAACAGTGGAGGGAACAACATGTCTAAACTAGAACCAACAGCAGAGCAAATTAAAGAACAAAAGCTATATGCTGATATGGGGATGTCAGATGAAGAGTTTGCATTAGCTGAGAGTATCCTAGGTCGTACGCCGAACTGGACAGAAACAGGACTATTCTCTGTAATGTGGTCTGAACACTGTTCTTATAAAAACTCAAAACCTGTATTACGCAAATTCCCTACGAAGGGTCCTCAAGTACTACAAGGTCCTGGTGAAGGTGCTGGGATTGTTGATATTGGAGACGAGCAAGCGGTTGTATTTAAAATGGAATCTCATAACCACCCTTCAGCAATTGAACCTTACCAAGGTGCAGCTACAGGTGTAGGTGGTATTATCCGTGACGTGTTCTCAATGGGCGCTCGTCCAATCGCAATGTTAAACTCTTTACGTTTCGGTGAACTAGAATCTGAACGTAACAAGTATTTATTCGAAGAAGTTGTAGCTGGAATTGCTGGATACGGTAACTGTATCGGTATTCCAACAGTAGGTGGGGAAATTCAATTTGACCCTTGTTATGAAGGAAACCCACTAGTTAACGCTATGTGTGTAGGTTTAATTGATCATAAAGATATTCAACGTGGGGTTGCAGCAGGTGTTGGTAACACAGTTATGTACGTTGGTGCAAAAACTGGTCGTGATGGTATTCACGGAGCAACATTCTCATCTGAAGAATTGAGTGAAGAATCTGAAGAAAAACGTGCAGCTGTACAAGTTGGAGATCCGTTTATGGAAAAACTTCTTCTTGAAGCATGTTTAGAAGTTGTAAAATCGGATGCGCTTGTTGGTATTCAAGATATGGGTGCAGCAGGTCTTACATCATCTTCAGCTGAAATGGCTTCAAAAGCAGGTACTGGTGTAGAAATGAACTTAGACTTAGTACCACAACGTGAAACAGGAATGACAGCTTATGAAATGATGCTTTCTGAATCACAGGAACGTATGCTAATTGTTGTTAAGACTGGTCGCGAGGATGAAATTAAAGCAATCTTTGATAAATACGGATTAGACGCTGTAGCAATTGGTCGTGTAACAGACGATAAGATGCTTCGTTTACTTCATAATGGTGAAGTTGTTGCAGAAGTACCAGCTGATGCACTGGCTGAAGATGCACCTGTATATCATAAGCCGTCAAAAGAGCCTGCATATTTCGCAGAATTCCAAGCAATTGAAAATGCAGAGCCAGAAGTTACAGATTATAAAGAAACATTAACTGCATTATTAAAAGCACCAACTGTTGCTTCAAAAGAATGGGTATACGATCAATATGATTATCAAGTGCGTACTAACACAGTTGTTTCACCTGGTTCAGATGCAGCGGTACTTCGTGTGCGCGGTACAAATAAAGGTCTAGCTATGACAACTGACTGTAACTCTCGCTATATCTATTTAGATCCTGAAACAGGCGGAAAAATTGCAGTAGCTGAAGCAGCTCGTAATATCGTTGCATCTGGTGCTGAACCACTTGCAATTACAGACTGCTTAAACTTTGGTAACCCTGAAAAACCAGAAATCTTCTGGCAACTTGAAAAAAGTGCTGATGGTATTTCAGCTGCTTGTACGGCATTAAATGCACCAGTTATCGGTGGTAACGTATCACTTTATAACGAACGTTCAGGTGAAGCGGTTTACCCTACTCCAACAATCGGTATGGTTGGTTTAGTGAAAGACTTATCACATGTTACAACGCAAGAAGTGAAACAAGCTGGTGATGTAGTATTTTTAATCGGTGAAACTAAAACAGAATTTGGTGGATCTGAGTTACAAAAATTAGTTCACGGAAAAATCTTTGGTAAAGCACCTAGCATTGACTTAGAAGTTGAAGCAAAACGTCAAAAGGCAATTCTATCAGCAATTCGTTCAGGGTTAGTACAATCTGCACATGACGTTTCTGAAGGTGGAGTAGCTGTTGCATTAGTAGAATCAACATTTTCTGCAAATGATTTAGGTATTTATGCAACACTTGAAGGCTCAGCTATTACTGCTCTTTTCAGTGAATCTCAATCACGTTTTATCGTAACAGTAAAAGAAGAAAACGCTGGTGAATTTGAAGATATTATTCCAGATGCTAAGAGAATCGGTGTCGTAACAGATGATGCAAAAATTACAATCAACGGTGACGCTGGTGTTCTTGTTGAGGGAACAGTGGAGGAATTCCGTTCTGCTTGGAAAGGAGCAATTCCATGCTTGGTGAAATCAGAGGCTTAAACGAAGAATGTGGAGTGTTTGGCATATGGGGACATGATGCTGCAGCCCATTTAAGTTATTACGGATTACATGCACTACAACATCGTGGCCAAGAAGGTGCTGGTATTGTAGCAACTGATGGAGAGTTCCTAAAAGCGGTTAAAGGTGAAGGGCTCGTTAACGAAGTGTTTAATGAAGAGAAGCTTAAAAGTGCAAAAGGAACTGCAGCGATCGCCCATGTTCGTTATACAACAGCAGGTGGTGGCGGAATCGATAACGTACAACCGTTATTGTTCCGCTCATCAACGGGCACATTAGCTATTGCTCATAATGGTAATCTAGTGAACGCAAATCACCTAAAAGGGCATTTAGAACGTTCGGGAAGTATCTTCCACTCAACTTCAGATACTGAAGTTGTCGTTCATTTAATTAAGAAAAGTAAAAAGCCACGTTTCCTTGAACAAGTAAAAGAGGCTTTATCTTTACTGAAAGGTGCATTTTCTATATTAATCCTTTCAAAAGATAAAATGCTTGTTGCTCGTGATCGTAATGGATTACGACCACTTTCAATCGGAAAACTAGGTGATTCATGGGTAGTAGCCTCAGAAACTAACGCCTTTGATTTAATCGGAGCTGAATATGTTCGTGATGTTGAACCAGGTGAATTATTGGTGATTTCAGATGAAGGAATTGTAGAAGATCGTTTTGCTGAAATGGAAAAACGTTCAATGTGTGCAATGGAATATATTTATTTCGCACGTCCTGATTCAAATATTGACCAAATTAATATCCATATGGCACGTAAACGTATGGGAAAACAATTAGCAAAAGAAATTGGACATATTGAAGCGGATGTAGTTACAGGGGTTCCAGATTCGTCTATTTCTGCGGCAATTGGTTTTGCAGAAGAAAGTGGAATACCTTACGAATTAGGGTTAATTAAAAACCGTTACACAGGTCGAACTTTCATACAACCAACTCAGGAGTTACGTGAACGTGGTGTGAAAATGAAGCTGTCTCCAGTAGTGCAAGTCGTAAAGGGAAAACGTGTAGTAATGGTTGATGATTCAATTGTACGAGGTACTACTTCACGTCGAATTGTAAAAATGTTAAGAGAAGCAGGAGCAGAAGAAGTACATGTTGTGATATCTTCGCCGCCATTATCAAATCCATGTTTCTACGGAATAGATATTTCTTCAGACGAGGAATTAATTGCTACTGGTAGAACAATAGATCAAATTTGCGAAGAAATCGGTGCTGACACATTAACATTTTTATCTCCAAATGGATTAGTTGAAGCAGTAGGACGTCCATTTGATGATGAAACTAGAGGTTTATGTTTAGCATGCTTTACTGGAAATTATCCGACTGAAATATTCCCTGACACAGTCTTACCGCATGAAAAAGAACTAATTCGTTAATAGAATTTGGCAATTCAAATAACAAACTTACGGCATATAAACAGATTCTGTAAGACCTAAGGACGTAAAAGCGGTGCTCCGTATAATAACGCAGAACTTACCTTTAATCTGGATTATGTAAGCCAAGGTGAAATTGATAATATAGGAGAGAAAGTGCATGTCAAAAGCATATGAACAAGCAGGAGTTAATATAGAGGCTGGTTATGAAGCTGTAAAACGTATGAAATCCCACGTTGAACGTACGAATCGCTTAGGTGTGATGGGTACTTTTGGAGGCTTTGGCGGCATGTTCGACTTGTCTTCCCTTAACTTAAAAGAACCTGTTCTTATTTCAGGGACAGATGGTGTAGGGACAAAATTGAAACTTGCTTTTATGGTTGATAAACACGATACAATTGGCGTTGACTGTGTTGCAATGTGTGTAAATGATATTGTAGCTCAAGGCGCGGAACCATTGTATTTCTTAGACTATGTAGCAGTTGGTAAAGCAGATCCAGCAAAAATTGAACAAATCGTAAAAGGTGTTGCAGATGGTTGTGTTCAATCAGGTGCTGCATTAGTAGGTGGCGAAACTGCCGAAATGCCTGGTCTTTACGAGGAAGATGAATACGATTTAGCAGGCTTTGCAGTTGGTGCAACTGAGAAGTCAAAAATAGTAACTGGTGAAAATATCGTAGAGGGTGACGTTTTAGTTGGGCTTGCTTCTAGTGGGGTCCACTCAAATGGTTATTCCCTAGTTCGTAAAATCGTGTTTGCAGATAACGGTTATTCAGTAGATCAAGTTGTGGAAGGTTATGAAGATTTAGGACCAATTGGTGAAGCGCTTCTTACTCCGACAAAAATCTATGCAAAACCTGTTCTTGAAATATTAAATGAAGTAGAAGTTCACGGTATGGCTCACGTGACAGGTGGCGGTTTCTATGAAAACTTACCACGTATGATGCCTGAGGGACTTGCAACAGAAGTTGAGGTAGGTTCTTGGCCAGTTCTTCGCGTCTTCGAGTTTTTAAAAGAAAAAGGCGGTTTAGCTGATAAGGATTTATACAATGTCTTTAACATGGGAATTGGTTATGTCCTATCTGTTCCAGCAGAAGCAGCAGGAAAAGTAATCGAAATTGCTGAAAAACATGGTGAAAAGGCTTATACAATTGGCCGAGTTGTAAAAGGTGAAAGTGTCATCTTTAACGGTAATCATGATGGGAGTTTAATCTAATGGCGACAAAAATTGCAGTATTTGCTTCTGGTAGGGGAAGTAATTTTCAAGCCATTCAAGAAGCGATTGAACGTGGTGAGCTTGATGCAAAGGTTGAACTTGTTGTAACAGATAAGCCAAGTTCATATGTCGTGACGCGTGCTGACAACTTTGGAATTCCCGTACATGCTTTCACTGCTAAATCATATGAATCTAAAGAAGCCTACGAAGCAGAGATTGTTTCGTTGTTACGGGACAAACAAGTAGAGTGGATTGTTTTAGCAGGTTATATGAGATTAGTAGGGAAAACACTTTTATCGGCATTTTCGAATCGTATTGTTAACATTCATCCGTCATTATTGCCTTCATTTCCAGGTAAAGACGCAATTGGCCAGGCAATGGATCACGGAGTGAAAGTAACAGGTGTAACAGTCCATTTAGTCGATGAAGGAATGGATACAGGTCCAATTTTGTCACAAGCCGCAATTGAAGTTGTTGATGGCAATCGTGAAGAAACAGAAAATCGCATTCATGCAATGGAACATGTACTTTATACAAAAACACTAAAACAGTTATTTGAAAAATGATTGGTGGCGAAGGAAGTACGCTAATTTCAAGCGTACTACTCGCTTTTGGAGTTAATTTTAATTGATAATGGAGGACATCACATGACTAAACGTGCACTTATTAGTGTTTCGAATAAAGATGGTATTTTAGATTTTGCAAAAGAATTAGTAGCATTAGGTTATGAAATTTTATCAACTGGTGGTACGAAAAAAATGTTACAAGACAATCAAGTTCCTGTAACAGCTGTTGATGAAGTAACAAAGTTTCCAGAAATTTTAGATGGTCGTGTGAAAACATTAAACCCATTAATTCACGGTGGATTATTAGGGAAATTTGACGACGCTTCTCATAAAGCACAAATGGAAGAACACGGAATTGAGCCAATCGAAATTGTCTGTGTAAACTTATATCCTTTTGTTGAAACAATTTCAAAGCCTGATGTAACATGGGACGATGCAATTGAGAACATTGATATTGGTGGCCCAACAATGTTGCGTTCTGCTGCAAAAAACCATCAATATGTGACGGTTATTGTCGATTCAAATGATTATGCAAAAGTACTAGAAGAGTTAAAAGCAACTGGTGCAACAACAATTGAAACTCGCCGTAAGTTAGCAGCAAAAGTATTCCGTCATACAGCTGCTTACGATTCTTATATTTCTAACTATTTAACAGAAGAAGATTTCCCAGAGAGTTTAACAATGACTTATGAGTTAAAACAAACGTTACGTTACGGGGAAAATCCTCATCAAAAAGCAGCTTTCTATCAAAAACGTTTAAGTTCAGACTTCTCTTTAGCTTATGCAACACAATTGCACGGTAAAGAATTATCATATAACAACATTCAAGACGGAAATGCAGCCCTTCAAATCGTTAAAGAATTCGACGTTCCTGCTGCAGTTGCAGTAAAACATATGAATCCATGTGGTGTGGGAACTGGTGCGAGCATTGAAGAAGCATTTGATAAAGCATACGAAGCAGATCCAACTTCAATCTTCGGTGGTATTATTGCGTTAAACCGTGAAGTAGATGTAGCGACAGCTGAGAAGTTAAGCGGAATCTTCTTAGAAATTATTATTGCACCTTCATTTACAGAAGAAGCTTTAGAAATTTTAACGAAGAAGAAAAACATTCGTTTAATGACAATTAACTTCGCTCAAGAAAAACAAGACCAGTTTAAAGTTGTATCTGTTGAAGGTGGATTACTTGTTCAAGAAGATGATACATTCGGATTCAAAGATGCAGACATTAAAGTTGTAACTGACCGTGAACCAACTGAAGAAGAGTGGGAAGCGTTAAAACTTGGTTGGGCAGTAGTGAAACATGTAAAATCTAATGCCATCGTAGTGAACGATTCTCAAATGACTTTAGGTGTAGGTGCTGGACAAATGAACCGCGTCGGTGCAGCAAAAATCGCTCTAGAGCAAGCTGGCGAAAAAGCAAAAGGTGCTGTATTAGCTTCTGACGCATTCTTCCCAATGAGTGATACTGTTGAGACAGCAGCAGCTGCTGGTATTAAAGCGATTATTCAACCCGGTGGATCAATCAAGGACCAAGATTCAATTGATAAAGCAAATGAATACGGTATTGCAATGGTATTCACAGGGGTAAGACATTTCAAACATTAATGATTTACATGAACGCTCGTCTTTGGGTAGGCGGGCGTTTCGTTTAGGTTTGTGTTGTAGGCATCGCAGGTTGGTGAGCTAGCGGTCGGGTTTCGCAAATAAAGTAGCGGGGTTCGCAAGTAAAGTACTGGAATTCGCAAATAAACTAGCGCGATTCGCAAATAAACTCCGGCAAATCGCAAGTAAAGAAGCGAAAATCGCAAGTAAAACCGAAATCGCAAATAGAGTAGCCGGACTCGCAAGTAAACATCCAGAACTCGCAAGTAATCTCCGGCAAATCGCAAGTAAAGTAGCGAAAATCGCAAGTAAAACCGAAATCGCAAATAGAGTATCCGGATTCGCAAGTAAACATCCAGAACTCGCAAGTAATCTCCGGCAAATCGCAAGTAAAGTAGTGAAATTCGCAAATAAAACCGAAATTGCAAATAAAGTATCCGGATTCGCAAGTAAACACCTAGAATTCGCAAATAAACTCCGGCAAATCGCAAATAAAGTAGCAAAAATCGCAAGTAAAACCGAAATCGCAAATAGAGTATCCGGATTCGCAAATAGACATCTTGAATTCGCAAATAAACTCCGGCAAATCGCAAATAAAGTAGCAAAAATCGCAAATAAAATCGAAATCGCAAATAGAGTATCCGGATTCGCAAATAGACATCTTGAATTCGCAAGTAAACTCCGGCAAATCGCAAATAAAGTAGCAAAAATCGCAAGTAAAACCGAAATCGCAAATAAAGTATCCGGATTCGCAAATAGACATCTTGTTTTCGCAAGTAAACTCCGGTAAATCGCAAATAAAGTAGCAAAAATCGCAAGTAAAACCGAAATCGCAAATAGAGTATCCGGATTCGCAAATAGACATCTTGAATTCGCAAATAAACTCCGGCAAATCGCAAATAAAGAAGCGAAAATCGCAAGTAAAACCGAAATCGCAAATAGAGTATCCGGATTCGCAAATAGACATCTTGAATTCGCAAATAAACTCCGGCAAATCGCAAATAAAGTAGCAAAAATCGCAAGTAAAACCGAAATCGCAAATAGAGTATCCGGATTCGCAAATAGACATCTTGAATTCGCAAATAAACTCCGGCAAATCGCAAATAAAGAAGCGAAAATCGCAAGTAAAACCGAAATCGCAAATAGAGTATCCGGATTCGCAAATAGACATCTTGAATTCGCAAATAAACTCCGGCAAATCGCAAATAAAGTAGCAAAAATCGCAAATAAAACCGAACTCGCAAGTAAACACCCAGAATTCGCAAATAAACCCGTTGAATTCGCACGTAAACTATGCGGACTCGCTCGTATTTCGTGAAAAATCGCCCGTAACAAGAAGAACCCCAGTAGATTAGAAATCAAAAGCAATTTCTTAAGCAAATAGACAACTATTATTAAGGAGGCAAAACCAATGAACATCCTCGTAATCGGTAGTGGTGGCCGTGAACATGCAATAGCAAAACAATTTAGTATTTCTCCATCTGTGAAAAATGTTTATGTAGCACCAGGTAATGATGGTATGCGTGAATGTGCAGAAATCGTTTCAATTGATGCGCTTAATTTTGAGGAACTTGCAAACTTCGCTAAACAAAATAAAATCGATCTTACATTTGTAGGTCCTGAACAACCATTAGCTGAAGGGATTGTAGATTACTTCCAAAATGAAAACTTAACTATTTTTGGTCCTACGAAAGCAGCAGCTCAATTAGAAGGTTCAAAATCCTACGCGAAACAAATTATGAAAAAATACAATATCCCAACTGCTGCCTATGAAACATTTACGGATGCACAAAAAGCAATCGAATATGTGAAAGAACAAGGGGCTCCGATCGTTGTCAAAGCTGACGGACTTGCGGCAGGTAAAGGTGTTATTGTTGCAATGACAGAACAAGAAGCAATTGATGCAATCGATGATATGATTGGAAATCAACGTTTTGGTGAATCGTCTTCACGTGTAGTAATTGAGGAATTTCTAGACGGGGAAGAATTCTCTTTCATGTCATTTGTACATAAGGGACAAATCTATCCGATGGTTATTGCACAAGACCATAAACGTGCATATGACGGAGACAAGGGGCCAAATACAGGTGGAATGGGCGCTTATTCACCAGTCCCACAAATTTCTCAAGATATCGTTTCAAAAGCATACAATGAAATTGTTGAACCAACTGTTAAAGCAATGGAAGAAGAAGACGTTTCATTTACGGGAATCTTGTATGCTGGATTAATTCTTACAAAAGAAGGTCCGAAAGTAATTGAATTCAACGCTCGTTTTGGTGATCCAGAAACTCAAGTAGTTCTTCCACGAATGACATCAGATTTTGGATTATTCATGAAAGCATTAATGGAGGAAACTCACTTTGACCTTCAATGGACAGATGAAGTTATGCTTGGTGTTGTAATCGCTGCGGAAGGTTACCCAGGTGATGTAGAAAAGGGTAATCCATTACCAAACTTAAATAACCTTAGTGAAAATTACGATGTTTACCATGCAGGTACAAAATTAGTAGACGACAGTCAATTTGTAGGTAATGGTGGACGTGTTCTTTTAGTTGCTTCAAAAGCTGCGACATTAAAAGAAGCACAAGAGAAAGTTTATAAAGGATTAAATGAAAACGAATGGAATAAATTTTTCTATCGTAATGATATTGGTTGGCGCACTTTTAAATAAAACGATAAAGGTGCCTGGGACTCAAACGATTCAGAATTGTTCGAGTACCAGGCACCATCTTTTTCTTGATTAACTTGGATTTGTTGCGGTTTGGCCACTATTTGAAGAACCTGATGTACTAGATTGACCACCTTGATTTTGGTAATTTTCATTAAAAGCTTTCATTATGCTTTCACCATCCATAAATTCGTCAAATGATGAAGTAACTGCATCTTTCACATTGGAATTAATCAGAGCCGTAAGAGGACAATATAGGAAGATACCCTCTGCGACTTTCATTGCTCCAGCAGCTACTAAAGCAAATCCTAACCCTTTACTATCACGAGATAAGTGTGCTGTTCCCATTGCTGTTAATGCAACTCCACACATTAAACGGGTAAACCCATTGCGTTCTGAAATATTTTCTTCCATTTGAAACATCTCCTTTCATGAAGTAACATAAATAAACCTATAGAAATACTTCAATTTTAAAATTTTGCTGTGATACGATAAAATCAACAACGTTTGCGTAAAATAATTTAACGCATTTTTTTGCAAAGTTAGTATGTGCGTATATAATGTTATTAATTAGTTTAAATTTTTGAAAAATTGGAAGGGAGTGTAATTAATGATGGAATCTACGTGGAAAATTGAAGAAATCCGTAAACAAATCGCGGTAATTGATGGCCAAGAAGCACCGACCATAGTTTTAAAGGATGCAAGATTTCTACATAGCATGTTTAAAAAATGGTTAGTAGGAAACATTTGGATAAAAAAAGACCGTATTGTTTATGTTGGAAATAAAATGCCTCAAAATTTAACAAATACTGAAATAATTGAATTAAACGGTAAAACGGTTGTTCCAGGATATATTGAACCACATGTTCACCCATTCCAACTTTATAATCCGCATTCATTTGCAGACTTTGCAGCACAAACTGGTACAACGACATTCATTGCAGACAATATGACTTTTATGTTATCACTGCCAAATAAGAAAGCGTTTTCAATTATTGAACAGTTAAAAAAATTACCGTTCTCGTTTTATTGGTGGGTTAGATTTGACTCGCAAACAGAATTGGAAAATGAAGATGATCTTTTTACAAATAAATCTATTTTTGAATGGTTAGACCGTAAAGATACGATTGTTGGTGGCGAATTAACAGGTTGGCCACGCTTATTGAATGGTGACGATCAAATGCTTTACTGGATCCAATCCGCAAAAAATAAAGGTAAAAAAATTGAAGGACATTTCCCTGGAGCATCCGAGCGAACGCTCACTAAGATGAGACTTTTTGGTGCGACAGGCGATCATGAGTCCATGACAGTTGAAGATGTAGAAAAAAGAATTTTACAAGGATATGCTGTTACGTTAAGATATTCTTCCATTAGACCGGATTTACCAGATATACTAAAAGGGATCATAGAAAAAGATTTACCTATTTTTGATCACTTAATGATGACGACTGACGGTTCAACCCCAAGTTTCCATAAAGACGGGGTAATGGATTTATGTATTAGAATTGCTATAGAATCTGGTGTTAATCCGGTAGATGCATATAATATGGCATCTTATAATGTGGCGCGTTATTACGATATGGAGCATTTACATGGAATAATTGCTACTGGTCGCTATGCAACACTTAATATATTAAAAGATGAATATAATCCAACGCCAGAATCAGTTTTATCAAAAGGAGTTTGGTTAAAACGTGATTGTGAAAAGGTAAATGCGCTAGCACCTATTGACTGGAGAAAGTTTGATAATCTAAATCTATCATTTGATTTAACAGATAGTGATTTTCAATTTTCAATGCCAATTGGTATTGAAATGGTGAATGATGTAATTACAAAACCTTATCGTATTACTGTAAAATTAAATCAAAAAGAGCTTTCAACAGAGCATGATGAATCTTTATTATTATTGATTGACCGTAATGGGAAATGGCGTGTAAATACAATGATAAAAGGATTTGCTACTCATGTGAAAGGGTTCGCAACTTCTTATTCTAATACTGGACATATCATTTTAATAGGCAAAAATATTGAAGATATGAAAAAAGCCTATAAAGAAATGAAAAAATTAAACGGTGGAATTGTTTTAGTAGAAGATAATGAAGTAATTGCATCAATCCCACTCACTATTGGTGGAACTTTATATGATGGACCAGTAGAAGAATTAATCGAAAAAGAATCTGCGCTAATATCAGCATTAAAAGATCGAGGCTATCATCATACAGACGCGATATATACGTTATTATTTTTACAATCAACTCATTTACCGTATATACGCATAACTCCTAGAGGCATATTCGATGTTATGAAAAAGAAAGTAATGTTACCAGCTGTTATGCGTTAAAGGGGAAAAAGAAATGAGAAAAAAATTACTAAGCTGTGTACTAGCATCATCAGTAATACTTGCTGCATGTGGAGATGAACAGGAACCTGTGGAAGAAAGTGAAATCTCCGAGCCAGAAACAGAAGAGCAAGAAGAAATAATTGAAGTAGTTGAAGAAGTACAATTACCTTATGTTACACCCTTTACTGGTGAACGTGTTGCAAATGAAATTACAACACGACCAATATTAGTAACGATTAATAATCATCCGCAAGCTAGGCCGCAATCAGGGTTAGCTTCAGCTGATGTTGTATATGAAATGCTAGCTGAAGGTGATGTTACGAGACTTCTAGCTCTTTATCAATCAGAAATTCCAGACAATATTGGGCCTGTTCGTAGTGCTCGCGACTACTTTATCGACGTTGCAACTGGACTAGATGCTTTTTATATTGCACATGGTTATAGCCCAGAAGCGCATACAATGTTATTTAGTGGTGTTGTTGATAATATTAACGGAATGCAATATGATGGAATTCTATTTAAACGTTCAAGTGAGCGTAAAGCACCACATAACTCCTATATTTCAGGTGAGAATGTAAAATTAGGGGCCGAAAAAGTAGGTGCTTCACTTCTCTATCAGAAAAAAGTATCGTATAATTATTATGATGACGAAGAAAATGTTACTATAGGGCTACAAGTTAACGACTTTTCAGTAAATTATAGTAAAAACAGTCAATTTAATAGTCTGTATTCTTATAACTCGGTAGATAAAACTTATTCACGCCAATCTGGAAATACCGTAACAATCGATTATTTAACCAACGAACCTATTAACGTATCCAATATTTTAGTTTTTGAAATGGACCATAAGATTATCGATAATGAAGGTCGAAGAGAGCTCAATTTAACTAATGGTGGACGTGCTTATGTATTCCAACAGGGTATGATGAGAGAGGTACAATGGGAAAATCGAGAAGGTGTGTTAAAAGCAATAGAAGAAAACGGTAGTGAAGTGAAATTGGTTCCTGGTCAAACGTGGGTTCATTTTGTTCCATCTTATCCTGGAATTGAGTCTTTTGTTACCTATATGGAATAGTAATGAAAGGATGGATATTTAATGCAAATTGAAAAGATTCGTGGACATCAAACAGACCAATTATTCAAAGCTGTTCTTGAATTAAAGAACCTTGAAGAATGTTATGAATTTTTTGATGATCTATGTACTATAAGTGAAATTCAATCACTAGCACAACGATTCGAAGTGGCACATCTTCTTCGTTTAAAAAAGACGTACGAAACTATTAAAAAAGAAACTGGTGCATCAACTGCTACCATTTCACGTGTAAGACGTTGTTTTGATTACGGGAATGACACATACGACAGAATGCTCGGTCGTTTGTACCCCGATGAAAAGCCTTTCCAAGCTTCAAAATAATTATTTGGCCATCTAACAAAGGTACAAACTTGTTAGATGGTCTTCTTTTTTTCTAAAGGTGATGTACATTTACATATTCGATTCTTTTCGCTTTTAGTTAGTTTAAGATATACTTGTAATCGAGAAAAAGATTGTTTGAACGAATGAGTTAGGTGGGAAAGAAATGGATTATAAAGCTTGGAGACATGTGTTCAAAATAGATCCAGCAAAAGAAATATCAGATGAAGATTTAGAGAAAATTTGTGAATCTGGAACAGATGTCATATTAGTTGGTGGAACAGATGGTGTAACGATTGATAATGTTATTGATAAGCTAGTTAGAATCAGACGTTTTACGGTTCCAGTTGCATTAGAAATCTCGAACATCGAATCGGTAACTCCTGGATTTGATTATTATTTAATCCCTTCTGTTTTAAACAGTACTGAAACAACATGGGTAAAAGATTTACACCATGAAGCAATTAAAGAATATGGTGATGTACTTGTTTGGGACGAACTGATTGCTGAAGGGTATTGCGTATTAAACCCAGATTGCAAAGTTGCAAACGAAACAAAAGCAAAAACTGATTTAACAGAAGATGATGTTATTGCTTATGCACGTTTAGCGGAGAGTTACTTTAAATTACCTATTTTTTACCTTGAATATAGTGGGACTTACGGAGACCCGACAATTGTAGCTGCAGTAAAAGATGTTCTAAATGAGGCGAAGTTATTTTATGGTGGTGGAATAACTTCGCCTGAACAAGCTACGGAAATGGCAAAAATCGCAGATACAATTATCGTAGGAAACATTATTTATGATAATTTAAATCAAGCATTAAAAACTGTAGAGGCAGTGAAAAGTATTTCAATTTAAATACTGATTATTACTATACTTTATAGTATAATTATAGAACAAATGTTTGTGTTTATTGATTCGTTATATTGAATCGAATAGATACTCCGGCAAATAATAAAGATTTCATACAGAGATGATTGTTTAAATCATCGTCTGAAATCAGTAATAAAATATGCCAAACCGTAATTTATAAAGGTGGTGCATCATGGAACAAATAACAAAAAACTTACTAAACGGTATGAATCCACAGCAAGCAGAAGCTGTAAAAACCACTGAAGGTCCGCTGTTAATAATGGCAGGAGCTGGTTCTGGGAAAACTAGAGTATTAACTCACCGGATTGCATATTTAGTCGTTGAAAAAGAAGTATACCCTTCAAAAATTTTAGCAATTACATTTACAAATAAGGCTGCCAGAGAAATGAGAGAACGTATAGATCGATTACTAGGTGCTGGGATTTCCGAAAGTATGTGGGTTTCGACATTCCACTCTATGTGCGTAAGGATATTACGTAGAAATATTGATCGTATTGGGATATCTAAAAACTTCTCTATTCTAGACTCTGCGGATCAACTATCGGTGGTAATGAATGTATCAAAGCAACTTAATATCGATTCAAAACGATTCGAGCCCCGTGCAATCTTAAATGCTATTAGCTCTGCGAAAAATGAATGTATTACGGCAGATCAATATAAAGCAAATAGCAATCCGAATAATCCATATGAAAAGGTAATTGCACAGGTGTATGAAGGTTATGAAAAACGACTTCTCAAAAACCAATCCCTCGACTTTGATGATTTAATCATGACTACGATTCGTTTATTTGAACGAGTGCCAGATGTATTAGAATTCTACCAAAATAAATTCCAGTACATCCACGTAGACGAGTATCAAGATACGAACCATTCACAATACAAACTAGTTCAAATGCTAGCAAAGAAGTTTAAAAATATTTGTGTTGTAGGTGACTCAGACCAATCTATCTATCGTTGGCGCGGAGCAGATATAGGAAATATTTTATCCTTTGAAAAAGACTATCCAAATGCAAAGGTCATTTTACTAGAACAAAACTATCGCTCAACAAAACGTATATTACAAGCTGCAAACGATGTAATCCAAAACAACGAGAGTAGGTACCCTAAAAAACTACGCACAGATAATGTTGATGGCGATAAAATAAAGCTTTTCAAAGCTTCAAATGAACAACAAGAAGCACAATTTGTTGTGAAAACTATTAAAGATTTAATGGAGAAGGAAAACCGTTCTTTAGATGATTTTGCAATCCTTTATCGTACGAATGCCCAGTCACGTGTGATGGAGGAAGTACTTGTGAAATCTAATATTACTTACCAAATCGTAGGCGGAACGAAATTCTACGATCGTAAGGAAATTAAAGATTTATTAGCTTATTTACGATTGATTGCTAATAATGATGACGACTTGTCCCTTGCGCGAATTATTAATGAACCAAAACGTAATATTGGCGCAACTTCTTTTGAAAAAATGGCTACTTATGCGATTGAACAAGATCGCTCTATTTTTGATGCCATGAATGAAGTAGTGTTTATGGGGCTCACTGCAAGAGCGATGAATTCTGTAGAGAAATTCCGTGATTTAATTGCAGGATTTACTCAAATGCAAGAATATCTTTCGGTTACAGAACTAGTAGAGCAAGTTATTGATAAGACAGGTTACCGCGAAATGCTTCAAAATGAAAAAACGATCGAAGCAGAAAGCCGATTAGAGAACATTGAAGAGTTTTTATCCGTAACAAAAGCCTTTGAAGAACGTAGTGATGACAAATCGTTAATTGCATTTTTAACGGATTTAGCATTGGTTGCTGATATCGATTCACTAGATAAGGAAGATACGTCAAAAGGTAGCATTATTCTAATGACGATGCACTCTGCTAAAGGTCTAGAGTTTCCAGTTGTATTTATTATCGGAATGGAAGAAAATATATTCCCTCATTCACGATCCCTTGATGATGCAGCTGAAATGGAAGAAGAAAGAAGATTAGCTTACGTTGGAATAACACGTGCGGAAGAGAGACTCTATCTAACGTGCGCTCAATCTCGAACTTTATATGGACGCTCAAGCTTTAACATGCCTTCTCGATTTTTACATGAAATCTCAGATGAAATAATTGAACAAATCTCTATAGCGAATGCTCGTCCTGAAACTGACAGACTTCCATTTGGAGCAGGTCGTTCAAATAAAGAGTATAGTCACCGAAGAACGATTGGAAATGTTCAGCCAAAATCACAAGTCTCTAGTCTCCAATCCACAGGTGGAGATCAAATGGAGTGGAAACTTGGTGACAAAGCGGTCCATAAAAAGTGGGGGACAGGAACTGTTGTAAGTGTTAGAGGGAACAATGATGATTTAGAATTAGATATTGCCTTTCCAGATTTAGGGGTAAAACGATTATTAGCTAAATTTGCTCCAATTACAAAAGGATAGTAGTAGCCAAGTAAATGGTGGAGGAAATACGATGAACGATAAAGAAAAACGAGTTGCAGAACTGAATAAGCTACTTCATGAGTATGGTCATGCTTACTATGTATTGGACAAGCCTATCGTTACGGATGCTGAGTACGATCGGCTTTTACAAGAACTCATTGCATTAGAAAAGGAAAACCCAGAATTCATTTATCCTGATTCTCCAACACAACGAGTGGGTGGTAAACCATTAGAAGGGTTCCAAAAAGTAACGCATACCTACTCGATGTTAAGTCTTTCAAATGCTTTTAACGAGGAGGAATTAAGGGATTTTGATCGCAAAATTCGTCAGGCAATTGGTTCTGATTATTCTTATGTTTGCGAATTGAAAATTGATGGGTTAGCAATTTCTTTAAAATATGAAAACGGTGTATTTGTTCAAGGAGCAACTCGTGGTGATGGAACTGTTGGAGAAGATATTACGATGAACTTGAAAACGATTCGTTCTATACCGCTCCGCTTAAAAGAACCCGTTACCATTGAAGTGCGCGGCGAAGCATATATGCCAAAAAAGTCCTTTGAAAATTTAAATATAGTACGTGAGGAAAATGGAGAAGAACCATTTGCAAACCCTCGTAATGCTGCAGCTGGCTCTTTAAGACAACTAGATCCTAAAGTAGCTGCAAGTCGAAACCTATCTACTTTTATTTATGCGATTGGTGGAGATGGAGAAAGTTACGGAATCGATTCACATGCAGAAATGCTAGATTATTTACAAACAATAGGGTTCCCATCTAACAAAGAAAGACAGCTATGCGCAACAATTGATGATGTATTAGCGTTTATAAATAAATGGACAGAGGAACGCCCAAATTTACCATATGAAATCGATGGTATTGTCGTAAAAGTTAACCGTTACGCCCATCAAGATGAACTTGGCTTTACTGCAAAAAGTCCACGTTGGGCCATTGCATACAAATTTCCAGCTGAAGAAGTGACAACGAAAGTATTAGACATAGAACTAACAGTAGGACGTACAGGAGTTATTACGCCAACTGCTATTCTTGAACCTGTATTAGTTGCTGGTTCAACTGTTGGACGAGCATCTCTTCATAATGAAGATTTAATTCGTGAAAAAGACATTCGCATCGGTGATACAGTCATCGTCCATAAAGCGGGAGATATCATTCCAGAAGTTGTAGGTGTTATTTATGATCAAAGGCCGGAAGAAGCAGTGCCGTTCGAAATGCCTAAGGAGTGTATCGCTTGTGGAAGTGAATTAGTCCGTTTTGAAGGAGAAGTTGCACTCCGTTGTGTAAATCCTACTTGCCCAGCGCAAATCGCAGAAGGCATTAAACATTTCGTATCTAGAAATGCTATGAACATCGATGGTTTGGGAGAAAAAGTGGTTGAACAACTTTTAAGGGAAAACTTTATTCGAGATGTTGCTGATTTATATCATCTAGAGGTACCACAATTAGTTACTTTGGAAAGAATGGGAGAAAAATCGGCAACTAACCTAGTAAACGCAATTGAACGTTCCAAAGAAAACTCTTTAGAAAGACTACTCTTTGGTTTAGGAATTCGTCATGTTGGTGAAAAAGCTGCAAAAATTCTTTCTGAACAATATGAGACGATAGATGCTTTAATGGAAGCAAGCGCAGATGACATCCAATCGATTCATGAAATTGGAGAAAAAATGGCTCTCTCTATTGTTGCTTACTTTGAAAAGAATGAAGTGAAAGAGTTAATCTCTCGCTTAAAAGAAGTTGGCGTCAACACGGCTTATAAAGGGAAAAAAATTCAGATTGAAGTTGGTTCGAATCCATTCGCTGGAAAAACGATCGTTTTAACGGGGAAATTAGAGCAATTGACACGAAATGAAGCAAAGGCGAAAATAGAAGAATTAGGTGGCACAGTATCAGGTAGTGTAAGTAAGAAAACCGATCTTGTGATTGCAGGTACTGATGCAGGCTCAAAGTTAACGAAAGCGACTGAGTTAGGTATTGAAATTTGGGACGAAAACCGCCTGATCGAGCATTTAGAAGATAAGTAAAGGAGTTTCACACTATGAACCGATTTCGCTGGCTTCCGTCATTAGTAGTATTAGCATTGTTAGCAGCCTGTGTACCCTCTCCTGAAGAAGACACAGAATTTCTAACAGATAAAACCGAAGAAGTTGAAACAACAATTATTCCAAGCATGCAGTTAGATGAAAATTATTATAAAACATTAATACCTTATAAAGAGAGTGCAAGCCGTGGATTAGTGGTCTCTAATTTATACACAAAATACGATATTAAAGAAGTTGAAGAGGGGTTAATGCGCCTTTCTCAAAATGTCTTTAGTACTGATGATTATTATTTCCAAGAAGGACAATATTTAGATTCATATACTGTAAGCAATTGGCTTTATCGTGAAAATCAAAATGAGAAATTGGATCCTTCGCTTCGGGGACTAAATCCTTCAAACGAAGATGCATCAGGTGTAGAAATGGATCCTGAAACACGTGCAAAAGAAGCGCCAATATACTTAGCACATATAGTGGAACAAAACTACTTAAAGAAAACGGATGATAATAAGGTTGGACTTGGTGGTGTCTCCATTGGTTTAGCTTTAAACTCAATTTACTATTACCAAAAAGAGCAATATGGTGAGTACTACCAAGAGACGATTCCTCAAGAAGTAATGGAACAAAAAGGGAAGGAAATTGCTGAAGAAGTAATTACAAGATTACGTGCTCGTCCAGAACTTAGTGAAGTTCCAATTGTAATCGGTCTTTTCAAACAAGAAAAGAGAAATTCAATTGTACCAGGTACCTATTTTGCATATAGTACGTCAGAAGCTGGTACAAATGGACTTGGCGAATGGAAACCAATCAACGAAGTTTATGTAACTTTTCCAACATCTTTGGAAGGTGACTATTACCGAGAGATGAATACTGCTTTCCAAAACTTTAAACAAGATATCGATAAATATTTTTCAAATTATACGAGCGTCATTGGCTCTGGTTATTACCGCAATAATGAGCTGCAAAAAATTGAAATTGAAATACCTATCCAATTTTATGGGAAAACGGAAATTATCGGATTTACCCAGTACTTATCTGGTGTTATTCTCAGTCAATTGCCAAATGATGTAAGTATTGAGGTAAATATTAATTCAATTAACGGGGCAGAAGCACTAATCTTAAAAGAACCTAATGATGATGAACCATTTGTTCATATTTATTAAGGATAAAATTCAATAATTGAAACAGTGTAGTCAGCTTCAAGGCTACACTGTTTTCCTTTGTCCATGAATAATTAGGCTAAAAGCGATTAGTTAGGTTTGAAAACCTACTATATATGGCGATAATTTAGAAGGTAAATCTTAATTGAAAATGTTAATAAAATATGAACCAAATAGTTGCGAACTTTCGTGTTTTTGTTCTAAATTGAGATTTTTCTAGGGAATAATGGTATTATTATTGATTATTGCCATGTATTAAATTCGGAGGTGTAGAAATGGCAAAACTGTCAAAAGAAGAAGTAAAGCACGTTGCTCACTTAGCAAGACTTGCAATCACAGATGAAGAAGCAGAAAAATTTGCTGATCAGCTTGGTAAGATTACAGTCTTTGCAGAACAACTAAACGAATTAGACACTACGAACGTTGAACCGACTTCACATGTGTTATCTATCGTGAATGTAATGCGCGAGGATGTTGCAGTTAAAGGTTTAGATCGTGATGTTATGATGTTAAATGTAAAAGAACAAGAAGATGGCCAAGTGAAAGTGCCGCCAATCTTAGAAGACTAATATAACCGTGAAGGAGGGACCCCCTACTATGACGTTATTTGAACGTTCAGCGAGAGAATTACAAGAAGGTTTACATAATGGCGAAATTACAATCGCTGACTTAACGAACGAGGCGTTTTCACGCATTGAAAAACTAGACGGGGACGTACAAGCGTTTTTAGCTTTAGACAAAGACAATGCTCTAAAACGTGCCGAAGAATTAGAAACTATTCCTGCAGAGGAACGTGGACCATTATTCGGTTTACCTATTGGGGTAAAAGATAATATTGTGACTGAGGGCATTGAAACAACTTGCGCTTCAAAAATTTTAAAAGGATTTATACCAATTTATGATGCAACTGTCGTAAAAAAATTACGCGATGCTGGTATGATTACTGTTGGGAAATTAAACATGGATGAATTTGCAATGGGTTCATCTAACGAAAACTCAGCATTTAAAACAACTAAAAACCCTTGGAATTTAAATCATGTACCTGGAGGTTCTTCAGGAGCTTCTGCGGCTTCTGTTGCTGCAGGTGAAGTTCCATTCTCACTAGGTTCTGATACTGGTGGTTCAATCCGTCAACCAGCAGCTTACTGTGGTGTTGTAGGAATGAAACCAACTTACGGACGCGTTTCTCGTTATGGTTTAGTTGCTTATGCATCATCATTAGACCAAATTGGACCAATTACTCGAAATGTGTATGATAACGCACTTCTTCTTGAGGCAATCGCAGGAGTTGACCCGAACGATTCAACTTCAGCAGACGTACCGGTTCCGAATTATGCATCTAGCTTAAACGGGGATATTAAAGGATTACGTGTTGCAGTACCGAAAGAGTTTTTAGGTGAAGGTGTTAGTGAAGAAGTACGCCAATCTATATATAGTGCTCTAGAAGTTTTAAAAGGTTTAGGAGCTACAGTAGAAGAGGTATCTCTACCACATTCAAAATATGCATTAGCAGCATATTATATCCTTGCATCTTCAGAGGCATCATCAAACCTTTCACGTTTTGACGGTATTCGTTATGGTTTCCGTGCAGAAGGCGTTAAAAACTTAATGGAACTTTATAAAGAAACACGTGCACAAGGTTTTGGCGAAGAAGTAAAACTTCGTATTATGCTTGGTACTTACTCATTATCTGCGGGTACTTACGATGCTTACTACAAAAAAGCACAACAAGTTCGTACGTTAATTAAAGAAGACTATGACAAAGTTTTTGAAAACTATGATGTGATTGTTGGACCTACTGCACCAACAGCAGCATTTAAAATTGGAGATAACATTGATGATCCAATGACAATGTATGCAAACGATATTTTAACGATTCCGATTAACTTAGCAGGCGTTCCAGCGATCTCAATTCCTTGTGGTTTCCACGAAGGTTTACCACTAGGTTTACAAATTATCGGAAAACACTTTGATGAGGAAACGATCTATCGCGCAGCTTATGCTTATGAGCAAGCGACTGACTTCCACAAGCAAACTCCGAGTACTTGGGAGGTTAAATAACTATGAATTTTGAAACAGTCATTGGTTTAGAAGTTCACGTTGAACTAAAAACTGAATCTAAAATTTTCTCTCCAGCACCAAACCACTTTGGAGCGGAACCAAATACAAATACAACGGTTATTGACTTAGGATATCCTGGGGTATTACCAGTATTAAATAAAAACGTTGTTGATTATGCAATTAGAGCTTCATTAGCGCTAAACATGAAAATTAATCAACATACTAAATTCGATCGTAAAAACTACTTCTATCCTGACAATCCAAAAGCGTATCAAATCTCTCAATTTGATAAACCGATTGGTTATGATGGTTGGATCGAAATCGAAGTACCTGGAACAGATGGACAACCAGGTTACACGAAGAAAATTGGAATTACTCGCCTTCATATGGAAGAGGATGCGGGTAAATTAACACACGGTGATGGTTATTCGTTAGTAGACTTTAACCGTCAAGGAACACCTTTAGTAGAAATCGTATCTGAACCAGATATTCGCACACCTGCTGAAGCGTATGCTTACCTTGAAAAGTTAAAATCAATTATTCAATATACAGGAGTTTCTGACGTAAAGATGGAAGAAGGTTCACTTCGTTGTGATGCGAACATTTCAATCCGTCCTTATGGTCAAGAAGAATTCGGTACAAAAACAGAGTTAAAGAACTTAAACTCATTTAACTTTGTTCGTAAAGGTCTTGAACACGAAGAAATACGCCAAGCAGAAGTGTTAATGTCAGGTGGCGTAATTGAGCAAGAAACTCGCCGCTTTGATGAGAAAACAGGAAAAACAATTCTAATGCGTGTGAAAGAGGGAACAGACGATTATCGTTACTTCCCAGAACCAGATTTAGTTGATCTTGTTATTGACGATGCATGGTTAGAACGCGTACGCCAATCAATTCCTGAACTGCCAGATGCTCGTAAAAAACGCTATGTTGATGAGCTTGGTTTAACAGAATACGATGCAAGCGTATTAGTAGTTAACAAACCTATTTCTGATTTCTTCGATGAAATGGTTGCAGCTGGTGCGGATTCAAAATTATCTGCGAACTGGTTAATGGGCGACGTTTCAGCTTACTTGAACGCTGAACAAATTGAAATTAGCCAAACAAAACTTACTCCAGAAAACCTTGCTGGAATGGTGAAACTAATTTCTGATGGAACTATCTCATCTAAGATTGCGAAGAAAGTATTTACAGAGCTTGTTAAAAACGGTGGAGACGCAAAAGAAATCGTGAAAGCAAAAGGATTAGTACAAATTTCTGATCCATCTGTATTAGTTCCAATTATTACGAAAATTTTAGATAATAACCCACAATCTATTGAAGACTTTAAAAACGGAAAAGACCGTGCAATTGGCTTCTTAGTCGGTCAAATTATGAAAGAAACAAAGGGACAAGCAAACCCACCAATGGTAAACAAAATCTTGCTTGAAGAGATTAATAAACGATAATATTTAATGCATGCTCATTTAACTGTTAGGGAAACCTACCAGTTAAATGAGTTTTTTTGTTTATTTGGAGCAATTGTTACAATCTTTCATTGAGAAGTTAAAGAGTTTTAGACCATAAAAGGAGCGGTTTCAAATTGTATAAGAAACATGAAAAATGGCTAATTTACTTAAGCTTTGTTGTTGCATTCATTATGCTTTTATCCATCATTGGTAGACTATTCAGCTAGGAGGATTTACTTTGATTAATGAATCAGCAGTATTTTGGAGTAGAGTTTTAACAGAACTTACACTATCTTTTCACATCATCTATGCAACAATAGGTGTCGGAATCCCTTTGATGATAATGATTGCTCAGTGGGTTGGATATAAGAACAAAGATGAACATTACATTTTACTTGCTAGACGTTGGGCAAGAGGATTTGTAATAACAGTTGCTGTAGGAGTAGTAACAGGAACGGCGATAGGGTTGCAGCTTTCATTACTATGGCCGAATTTTATGCAACTTGCAGGTCAAGTGATTGCATTACCGTTATTCATGGAAACTTTTGCGTTCTTTTTTGAAGCCATCTTTTTAGGGATCTATTTATATACTTGGGATCGCTTTGATAGCCAGAGGAAACATATGTTACTACTCATACCAGTTGCAATCGGTGCATCCATGTCTGCAGTATTCATTACAATTGTTAATGCATTTATGAATGCCCCACAAGGTTTTGAAATGTTAAATGGAGAGCTAGTTAACATACAACCTTTAGTTGCAATGTTTAATCCGGCCATGCCAACAAAGGTTGCCCATGTACTTGTATCAGCTTATATGACGTCAGCGTTTGTACTTGCCTCTATTGCGGCTTTCCGATTATTAAAAGGGTCTAATCATATTTATCATAAAAAGGCGCTTTTCCTGTTAATGAAACTGGGGCTTATTTTCTCAATTGCAACAGCAATAATCGGAGATTTCTCAGGAAAATATTTAGCTGAATATCAACCTGAGAAGTTAGCAGCTGCTGAATGGCATTTTGAAACAGAAGAGGGTGCACCACTTGTCCTCTTAGGGTTTTTAAATGATGAAGAAGAAATCACATACTCCATTCGTATTCCTTATGCATTAAGTATTTTGGCACACGGCAACCCGATGGCGGAAGTAGTTGGATTAGAAGAATTTCCAGAGGATGAAATTCCCCCACTCTATATTCACTATTTGTTTAACATAATGGTGTTTATAGGAATGTTTATGATACTTGTGTCGATTATTTACTTGGCAGGAATATGGCGAGGATGGTCTTTTATAAAAGCAAAATGGTTTAGATGGGGCATTGTTACTGGAGGACCGCTATCTATCATTGCCATTGAAGCTGGTTGGTGGCTAGCTGAAGTCGGAAGGCAACCATGGATTCTCCGAGGAATTATGCGAACGGAGGAAGGGGCAACAACGAGTGGTCAAGTAGATTTAATGTTTATGTTGTTCTGTTTATTATATTTAGTGCTAGGAATCGGCAGTGTTGTTGTATTACGAAGAATGTTCCGTTCAAATTCAATTGAACAAGAAATAGCTGACCGAAAATCTCTAAAGGCTGGTGAAGGACAATGAGTTTAGAAATATTAGGAATTACGGTGTTGTGGACATTTCTATTCGGCTATATCATTGTCGCTTCCATTGATTTTGGGGCAGGTTTTTTTAATGCGTACAGCTTGTTGACGAATCGATCACACATTTTAACAAATATTATTCAACGCTATTTATCACCAGTTTGGGAAGTGACGAATGTTTTTCTTGTATTTTTCTTTGTTGGAATCGTTGGTTTTTTCCCACAAACTGCTTATTATTATGGAACCCTTTTACTCGTTCCAGTAAGTATTTCAATTATCTTACTTGCAGTACGTGGATCTTATTATGCTTTTGAATCTTATGGTTCAAGCGGTCATAAAGGATACGCTTTTGCATATGGACTATCCGGATTATTGATTCCGGCATCCCTATCAGTAGTTCTTACAATATCTGAAGGTGGTTTTGTCGATGTAGTTAACGGACATCCGGAATTAGATTATTGGAAGTTGTACACGAGCCCCTTATCCTGGAGTATTGTACTGTTAAGTGTAGCAGCTGTACTTTATATTTCGGCTGTATTTTTAACTTGGTATGCATGGAAGGCAAAGGATCTGGAAGCAACTAATTTAATGCGAAAATACGCACTAATATGGTCCATACCCTTAATCATTACAGCTGCTGGTATTATTGTAGAGTTACGAGCTCATAACAAAATTCACTATGAAAATATAGTGAAATTATGGCCAGTTTTTACCTTATCAGCGATATTATTTTTAATCACCCTATATTTCATTTGGAAAAAACAAAGTTATGGAATGTCGGTTGTTCTACTAATTTTACAATTTGCTTTTGCCTTTTTTGCGTATGGTTTTTCACACTACCCATACTTGTTATATCCACACTTAACCATTCATGAAGGTTTTACAAATCAAGAAATGGCGATTGCTTTAGTCATTGTTTTTATACTAGGTCTGTGTTTATTAATTCCATCATTATATCTACTGTTCCGTCTGTTTTTATTCAACAAAGAATATGTCACAGGAGAACGAAAAGATCATGCATAGGAGAGATATGTTTGAACGATTTTATGATTTTTGTAGCACCGTTTTTAACGGTTATTATGTCTATTATCATTGCATTTATATTGGCACCGATGGATAAGGCAATAAGAGAGGATAAACATTAAATATTCTGAAATCATTGATAGCTGAATCATATAAATTGTTTTTCTTAAAAAGGCAATGCAAAATAGAATTATAGGAAAGGGAGGAATTAATATGAAAACAGAACAACAATATTTTGAAGAGTCAATTTCAATGCAAGAGTATATGGAAAAAATGACGACGAATTTAAAAGAGCCAGGTTTTGAAGTATACAAAAACTTTAACGTAAATCCTGAGGATGAAGTATTTCAACTATTAAAAGAGAAAAAGCCACATATCTTAGCGATTACAGAAGATTGGTGTGGGGATGCTATGTTAAATAACGCGGTTATTCGTAAAATTGCGGAAGAAGCAAACTTAGACATTCGTTGTGCACTTCGCGATGCGGATACGGATTTAATTGACCGTTATTTAACAAATGGAGGTCGTGCAATTCCTATTTACCTATTCTTAAGCCAGGAAGGTGAAGTCATTGGTAAATGGGGTCCTCGTGCTCCAGAATTGCAGCAAATGGTTACAGATATGAGAGCGCAATTGCCAGACAAAGAGGACCCGCAATTTGATGAAAAACAAAAAGAAATGTATACTTTTATCCAGAAGAGATTTGTGGATGATCCGCAATGTGCAAAATGGGTATATGAAGACATGAAATCTGTTATAACGAAAGTATTATCATAATCATATTATAAAGAAATGGGCTTGGTAATACTTTGACTATGTTAAAGGATGAAAACAAAATGAAAAGAGCAAGAATCATTTATAATCCAACTTCAGGTAGAGAATCGTTTAAAAAACATTTACCTGATGTATTAGAGAAGCTGGAAATTGCAGGGTATGAAACTTCTTGTCATGCAACAACAGGGGAGGATGATGCAAGGCTTGCTGCTGCGAATGCTGTAGAAAGAGGCTTTGATATTATTGTCGCAGTTGGAGGCGATGGTACGTTAAATGAAGTAGTTGCTGGGATTAGCCCTTACGAAAAGCGACCGAAGCTTGGGGTTATACCAATGGGTACTACAAATGACTTTGCTCGTGCAGTACACATCCCTAGAAAAATAGAAGAAGCCGTTGATATTATTGTCAAAGGAGATACTATTCCAGTAGACGTAGGATTATTAAATGATGATCGCTATTTTATCAACATTGCGGCTGGTGGGCGCATTACAGAGTTAACATATGAAGTACCAAGTAAGATGAAAACAATGTTAGGTCAGTTGGCTTATTACATTAAGGGAATTGAAATGCTACCTTCGATTAAAGCGACACACATGCGTATTGAGTATGATGACGAAGTTTTCGAAGGAGATGCTATGTTATTCTTCTGTGCCTTAACAAATTCTGTAGGTGGTTTTGAAAAAATTGCACCTGATGCAAGTATCAATGATGGATACTTTACGATGATGATCTTGAAAAAGTGCAATATAGGTGATTTTATCCGTTTAGCTTCTTTAGCACTTCGCGGGGAGCATTTAAATGATCCGAATGTAATCTATAAAAAAGCGAATAAAGTAAATGTAACATCTGAAGAAACAGTTCATCTAAACTTAGATGGTGAATTCGGTGGAGATGTACCTGCTTCATTAGTGAATTTAAAACAACATATTGAAGTATTCGTTCCAGTTGAGGATATAAGAGAATTGGACCGAATATAGAACATATAAACCTGTATGACATGCTTTTTGCATTAAGTCATATAGGTTTTTTTATTTTCAATTTTTAACGATGAAAAGGGAAAATGGGCAAAAAAAACAGATAGTCACAAAAAATTCAGGAATGGAATAAAATTCCTTAAATGTCGTAAGAAGTTATAGAGAAATTGAATGATTTTTGCCATAATGAGGGTAAGAATTATGTGTAAAAGAGTAAAATTCTAGCGTTAGTCAGATAAAGGTGTTAACCAAATATTTTATAGATGGAAGGTTTTATTTTTAACTAGGAAGGGTTGGTACACATGACGTTAGGTAAGACGAGGATAAATCTCTGGCTAGTTTTACTGCTTTTAGTATTGGTGAGTAATTGGACACTGTACAAAACTGAATTTGGTGCAATGATTCTGACAGAAGAAACAAATCCAGTTGTGATCGGTTCATTACTGGACTTCATCGTAATTGCTCCAATTTTGTTTATGTTGTACAAAAAGAAATTTTCATGGAAAATGGCAGTTGGTCTAATCGCTATAGGTTGTATAGCTGCGAAAATAATTATTCCAGCAAGTTATCTTCAACCATATGATGCAATTACTTGGACTGGAATCGCTTTAGAAGCTGCTATAGTACTATTTGAACTTTCATTAATTATTACATTTGTACGCTATATACCAAAAATTAAAGCTGCAGTACGAAATAGTGACTTACCTAGAGTTTTTTCATTCCCACAAGCTGTAGATCAATATGTAACGAAAAATCCTATTGTTTATGTGCTTTGTTCTGAAGTATTAGTATTCTATTATTCATTATTAAGTTGGAAAAAGAAACCACGAGAAGGTATAACAGTTTATAAAAATTCCAGTTTAATTGCTTTTCAGATTATGTTAATTCATGCGGTCATACTTGAAACTATTGGTGTTCACTGGATGTTGCATTATATAGGGATTAACCCAGTTGTTTCTATAATTATGTTAGTACTAAATGTTTATACGGTGTTCTTCATACTAGCAGATATTCAGGCATTGCGTTTCAACCCGATCTATTTCAACCGGGAATCAGTGTTCCTTTCCCAAGGGCTAATGCAACGAGTAGAAATTCAGTTCGATAATATTGATGAATTAATTACCGATAAAGAAGTTTTACAAAGGAAATTGCCAAAAGGTACTTTATCTTTTATAGCTAGAGACTTTGAAACAGTATACCCTGATGTCATTATTAAACTTAAAAATCCTGTAAAAGGAACATTCATTATGGGATTACAAAAAGAATGTACACAAGTTGCAGTACGTACTGATTCCCCAAATGAGTTTTTAGAAAAACTTCAAAGTGGCATAGAAATTAATCAATATAATTAAATTATGAAACCTTCCTATTTAAATGTGATAGGAAGGTTTTTTCATTATCTATATAACTCCGAATCAAATAACCACAAAGAAGACCCATCATTCCAAACTGTCCCTGAATCCTGGAGCAAGCGAAGTGAGTTGCCATCTTGTGAGGGGGCAATCGCCCAATCTGTGCCCCCAGAGCCATTTGATAATATGATAGCTTCACCTTGTTCGCCATTAATTTCTCCCGAATTTGAAAGATACCATTTTCCACGAACAGTTCGATCTTCCCAAAGACGATATGACATTTGATAAGTTCCGTTTTCGTTGAGAATGATTTGTCCTGCATCTGCACCTGGGGTAAATTCATGTGTTGCATATTCGTTCGTATCTTTATCATAATAATTTGTTGCAGATCCAGGAATCCAAATATACCATGTTCCAAAGATTCCGTTGTTTTCGGATTTCTCTTCTACTTTCTTATTATCAAGTTGCTGAGTTTCTTGCTTCCTGTTTGATGACTGTTTCACATCATTCACTGGAGACTGCTCACTAGGTTTTTCCATAGATTCATCTGAAGATTCCTCATTTAAGTTTGTAATTTTAGAAGGATTAAGGGGAAGCGATTGATCACCACAACCTACGATTAAAACGATGGAGAAAATCAAAAATATGAAAGAAAAGGAGTAAAACGATGGGCTTTTTCTCAACACATATACACTCCAATTTAGTATTTTTATAATTATCTCAAGGTTTTAGCATTGTTATATTATAGATAATATGCTAAAAGTCACACTTTAGATACGAACTTTTACCTAGTAATGTAATGTTTTTATTCCAAAACACTTGTGAAATAGTATTTTATTTAAGTACTTTAAATGAGAGATGATTCTCTTTAGGTCTTAAGAAAGTTCCATCACTAATTAAATGGATTCACCATCGCTATGCTACCCTCAATGATGTAATTTTGCTACAATAGAAACACTGAAATGGAGGACGGAACATGGCATTACCAGTAAAGAAAAATGACCGAAGAACAGTTTATATAGAAGACTTAACTCATGATGGAAATGGCGTTGCAAAGATTGATGGGTATCCATTATTCATACAAGGAGCGCTTCCTCAAGAAACAGCTGAAATTCATGTGTTAAAGACCCTTAAAAATTATGGGTTTGCAAAAATTGTAGAAATTAAAGAACCATCACCTGATCGAGTGAAAGCACCTTGTATTTATTTTGGAAAGTGCGGAGGATGTCAGCTCCAACACCTTTCTTATGAAGGCCAGTTAAAGTGGAAAGAAAACATGGTGAAGAACGTCATGAAACGTATTGGGAAGATTGACGCACCTGTACTTCCAGTTAAGGGAATGCAAGATCCTTGGAACTACCGGAATAAATCACAAATTCCTTTCAGTACGACTGAAACAGGACCGATTGCAGGATTTTATAAATCGAAATCCCATGAAATTGTTGATATGGAGCGCTGCTTAATCCAAGTAGGTGAGGCGGATGCCATCATGGCAAACCTCAAAAAAGAACTAGAAGAAATAGGCTTACAACCATACAATGAAGCCTCACATACAGGTATGCTACGTCATGTGGTTGTACGTAAAGGGCGCGCAACTGGTGAGGTAATGGTTGTTTTAGTAACGAATAAACATAAATTCCCTCAAAAAGATGCAGCTATTGAAGTGGTACGTAAGCTTGTACCAAATGTGACATCGATTGTTCAAAATATTAACATTGAAAAAACGAACGTTATTTTGGGCAATGAAACTTATACACTCTGGGGAAAAGATACGATTGAAGATACAATTGGTGGAGTACGTTTTGAAATCTCTGCGCGGTCATTCTATCAAGTAAACCCAGTTCAAACAGAAGTGTTGTACAAGCAAGCATTAGATTATGCTCAGTTAAAAGGCGATGAGACAGTCATTGATGCATATTGTGGTATTGGGACAATTTCGTTGTTTTTAGCGGAGAAAGCAAAGCAAGTAATGGGTGTTGAGATTGTAGAGCAAGCAATTGAAGATGCAAAACGCAATGCTGAACTGAATGGTTTTACGAATACGTATTTCGAAGCGGGCCCAGCAGAAGAAGTAATCCCACGCTGGTATGCTGATGGTAAAGAAGCAGATGTCTTAGTGGTGGACCCACCTCGTAAAGGCTGTGACGAGGCATTGTTGAAAACGATTATTGAGCACAAGCCGAAAAGAGTGGTATATGTATCATGTAACCCTGCAACGTTAGCGAGGGATTTAAGAATTCTTGAAGACGGTGGATACAAAACGGTAGAAATCCAGCCAGTGGATATGTTCCCTCAGACGACGCATTGTGAAGCGGTAGCGTGGTTGGAACAAAAATAGAAAATACTTTAATGTAAATTAAATTACCCCCATAAATGTTTATTTTATATCGAACATTTATGGGGATAACATGGCTATATGCTATAACTGAAATAGTAGCTAGTAGACTATGTAAGCAATCTAAAATGTTGAAAATATATATAGTTAACTATATAATTAAGTTAACTTCATTAATGAAGGAGACAAAATAACTTGCTAGAACATTATAAAAAACCGTACATTGTTCCATCGATCAAAACGATTGATAACTTGGTGAAAAAATATGGTGATAGTCATTTAAAGGAAATTGATTTGACTCATAGTCAAACGAATATCATCATTTTTTTGCATCAGGAAAACCATCGTAAAATCCAACAAAGAGATATTGAAAAAGCATTAAATTTAACTAATCCGACTGTAAGTGTATTATTATCGCGATTAGAAGAAAAGAATTTTATTAAACGTGTAACAGACCCGGTAGATAATCGTTCACGTATTATTGAACTGACAGATAAAGTGGATCCAATATTAGAAGGGATTTATGAACATCTTAGTCATACAGAACAATTACTTTTTAGCGGGCTTTCAAAGCAAGAAATTAAAGCGCTTTCAGACTCTTTAAAAAAGATCGCTATAAATGCTGCGAAGCTTTTATAGGCGCTTCTTTTTTGGATAATATATAGTTAACTATATAAATTGGTGTGCTGGTTGAGGAAAAGTTCTTTCTAAGTTCACTTTGAAATTCTTAAAACTATTGGGGGAGACCAAAATGAAAGCATTAGTATTAAATGAAATAAACAAAATTTCATTACAAGAAGTGGAAAAACCACAAATCATCAACCCAGGTGATGCAATCATTCGTGTCACATTAACAACAATTTGTGGTAGTGATATACACTTAATCCATGGGCATATGCATTCTACACCTGGCTATGTAGTAGGTCATGAATTTGTAGGTGTTGTTGAAGAAGTTGGTAGTGATGTAGTAGACTTTAAGCCAGGTGATCGCGTAACTGGTCCACCAGCACTACATTGTGGGCAATGTGATAATTGCCAAGCAGGTTATACATCACATTGTACACGTGGAGGAATTCTTGGAAGTGGACCAGAAATGGGTGATTTGTCGGGAACGCAAAGTGAGTATGTTCGTATTCCATTCGCAGATCTCAATTTAGTTCATATTCCTGAGAATTTAACAGATGAGCAAGTCTTATTTGTCGGAGATATTTTATCAACTGGTTATTCGGCTGCAGTGGATGCAGAGATTAAAACTGGAGATTCAGTTGTTGTATTTGGTGCTGGACCAGTAGGATTATGTGCTGTAGCTTCAGCAAAATTATTTAGTCCTGGACAAATTATCTTAGTTGATATGGATAAGTCTCGTTTAGAAATGGGCCGTAAAATTGGCGCAACTCATGTTATAACTGCAGGCGAAGAGAATGTTTTAGAAGTAATCCAACAATTAACAAATGGCAAAGGTGCGGATGCAGCACTTGAAGCTGCAGGCGTTGAACCGACATTCCTGCAAGCAGTTCGATGCTTAGGTGTAGGTGGAAGAGTATCACTCGTTGGAATACCTAGTAAGGACATAGCAGTACCATTCCCAGAAATATTCTTTAAAAACTTAACAATTCGTTTCGGATTAGGTGATCTTAAAAATATGAAACGCCTTATCCGTATGGTTGAAACGGGTCAATTAGACTTAACACCACTAATAACACATCGTATGAGCCTAAACGATATTGAAAAAGGTTACGAAATCTTCGAAAACCGAAAAGAACCAGTTATTAAAATTGCAGTAACTCCTTAAGAAATAATATTGAATAACATCCTATATAGATGAAATAATCCCAACTCCTCTATAAGTTTAATTGAAGTTGGGGTTTATAATGATCGATTTTAAATAGCTAGGCCTTAGTTAAAAAGTTAAATAGGCTAGATTGCTCTGACATAGGTACCAAGCCTTTTTAATATACCCACCAACATCTTTTGTTGTCACATACAATCTGCAAATTGTGGTGCGGTCTGTAGCAACCCATCCGGCCATTTAGTGGATCATTCATCTCTACAAAGTTAGATAATTATGTTAAAAAGTAAATATAAGAGTTCCTACTGATGATACAATTGAATAATGAAGAATTCTGTGTTTTATATATTTTCATACTAGTAGACGCAGTTATTAGGAGGAAAAAATATGAACAATCCTGTAATTATTGTTGGTGCAGGTTTAAGTGGCCTACGTGCTGCATCACTACTTACTGAACAAGGCATTAAATGTAAGGTCCTTGAGGCTAGAGATAGAATTGGTGGTAGGGCTTTGAGTACCTCTGTTCCCAATAGACCTGATCTAGGTAAATTTGACCTTGGCCCGACGTGGTTTTGGCCACAGGATGAAAGCTATATTGCTAATCTTGTTAAAGAACTAGATTTAGAAACTTTTGAACAATATAACGCAGGTGAAATATTGATAGAACGATTCCAAATCAAGCCACCAGAACGTTGTGAATTGAAAGATAATTCTTCTGAAAAGTGGGTTCGCTTGACTGGTGGTGTGGAGTCACTAATTGATGCTATAGCAAAGACTATTCCATTAGAAATCGTCCAGCTAGAAACGCGTGTTAAGAAAATTCGGCAAAACGAGGCTGGGGAAATCACGGTAGAAGCAGAACTTGCTGATGGAAATACAAAAGAATTTCCTGCAAGTGCTGTTATATCAGCATTGCCTCCTCGACTTGTAGCGCGTCACATTGAATTTTCACCTGCCCTTCCTCCAAATCTGATAACTGACATTGAAAATAAACCAACTTGGATGGCGGATCAAGCCAAGGCAGTTGCCGTTTATAATCGTCCCTTCTGGAGGGAAATGGGCCTTTCTGGATTTGTGTTGAGTTCTGTTGGTCCTTTACAAGAAATATATGATGCTTCTCCAGATAATGGCTCTGGTGCATTATTTGGGTTCTTCGGAATGCCGGCAGAAGTACGTAAAGAAATGGGCGAAGAGAAAATTATTAAAATGGTTAATGACCAGCTAGTTAAGCTCTTTGGGAGTGAAGCTAAAAATCCAAAGGCTATTTTTTATAAAGATTGGTCCAGTGATTCAAAAACGGCTGTTGAAAAAGATTATAGTCCAATTAGAAATTACCAGAGTTATGGTCAGCCACAGGTAGAAGGTAAATGGAAAAACAAAGTTATTTTTGCTGGGACAGAGACTAATTCACAATATAGTGGTCATCTTGAAGGAGCGCTTCGATCAGCCGAACAAGCAGTTTCTAAAATCATTAATTTAAAGTCAAGCACTTAGATGAATGAGGATTTACTACTTTTGTAGCAATTAATTTTCTCTCATTTGGTTTTATTAAGGTCTGTTTGAATTCCCTTTTATTCTAAGTTCCATTTTATCAGCTTTTGTAGTTTAATAAGCAATTGTTGAAGAATAGTAAGAAAAAGGCTCGTTTCCACTTCAATAGGAACCGAGCCAAATAATTAAACCCACCAGCACCCATGTGTTGCCACATACACTCTGCACATTGTGAAGCGGTCGTGTTGCTGGAGTTAATATAATCAATAATTAAAAACGAAAAGGAGCGTGGCTACAATTAGCCATGCTCCTTTATATAAAGAATAGATCTATATTAATCTATCAATTGTATTATTTTTCTCCACTCATCGCGACTAAAATCTTAGATTGAGTTTTGTCGTTTGTTAACGTTTCGAATCCTTTATCAACGATTTCATCAAGTTCAATTTGACTTGTGATGATCCCTTGTGGATTTAGTTGACCAGAGCTCATTGCATCAATTGTTCTTTGGAAAATTGTTGGTGTATAAACAATGGAAGACATAATATTAACTCCAGTGTTTGTAAGCTGAATTGGATTCCATTCAATTGGTCTTGCGAAGATTGACACAATCATCATGTTACCACGTGGTTTTGTTACATCAATTGCTTGTTTGTATGTAGGAGCAACTCCCGCAACTTCAAAGGATACATCAACGCCATCCGCTACAATCGCTCGAACAGCTTGTACAGGATCTTCTTTACCAGAGTTAATTACATGTGTTGCACCTAATTCTTTTGCTTTTTCTAATCGATTGTCAGATAAATCTAATACGATAACTTTGCTTGCACCAGATGCTTTTGCAGCGATCACTGTTAATAATCCAATTGGTCCAGCACCAAATACTGCAACAGAATCTCCTAGTGTAACTCCGGCATCTTTAACAGCTTGTACAGCAACAGCCATTGGTTCTACTAATGCACCGTCTTGTAATGTTAAGTTATCTGCTAAACGATGAACATTTGTTACAGGGACGTTTGCATATTCTGCAAATCCACCGTTTCCATGTAATCCGATGAAGTTGAATCCATCATAACGATCGACATCTTCATGTTTGTTTCTATATGTTAATGTAGGATTAATTACAACACGGTCTCCTGCTTTAAAGTCAGTAACCTTAGAGCCAACTTCTTCGATGACACCAGCAAATTCATGACCCATTGTAAGTGGGGCAACTTCACCTGTTAATTCAGCTTTAGCATCAACTGGTACGAATACTGGCCCTTCTTGATACTCATGTAAATCACTTCCACAAATACCGGCCCATGCTACTTTTACTTTCACTTCATCTTCTCTTAAAGCTCGTAATTCAACCTCTTCGACTCTAATATCTTTTACACCGTGCCAAACTGCTGCTTTCATGTATTTTACCCCCATAAAAATTTAATTAATGGTGCCATAAAATAACATCTTTAATAGCCAATCGAGCATTTTCAAAATCCGACACTTCTATACATTTAATAAAAGTATGAATGGACTTATGATAGGATTCGACTTTATTCATTTTCCATTTTGTTTGTGCAGCTACATTTGTAACAAAGATGGTTTCTTTAAAGAACCGTAGCATCGCAATATTTCCTGTAACCTCAATAAACAATTCTAACAAGTGGGCAAACGAAACAACATATTCATATATATTTTCAGTAGACTTTCTTTGTTTCATAGCTTCAAAACGGAATAATAGTTCGTTTTGCAAATCGGTAGTCCATTTTGGTTCACACCTTGTAAGTGCAAAATCCAATTGAGAATAAAGCGCTTCCAAATAATCCTTCAATTCCTGATCCGAAATAGTCTTAACTCTTACACCTTTATGTTGTACTTTTTCAACAACACCATCTTTTTGTAATAGATAAAGAGCCTCACGGACAGGTGCATGGCTTACTTGTAACTCTTTAGCGATTTCTGCTTCTATCAAACGCTGGCCTTGTTTATAATGACCAGAAAATATACGAAATAATAATTGTTCAGCTATTTGTTCCGAAATTGTTTTTTTCGAAATTGAATTATCACCAAACCCCATCAAACCACTCCAATAAACTTATTATCGTATATTTTAACATATTTCAGTGTATAGGGTGGCTAGCTAAAGGTGTTATATATTACAGATTATCAATAGTAAATGTGTTATATATTATATATTATCGATAATCTATAATAATCATTTTAATATAAAAATTCATTACTTTCAATTATTAAGTTTTAGAATTAGTTTTATTATTTTTCTCCTTGGATTAATGTCTACTAGGATGGAAGCAACTAAATAAGTTAATTAGACTGGTTTATAGATTCTCGCTACTAATTGGGGGATGTTAATTTAAAATGAAGATGGTGTTAGTTGAAGAAGTTACAGTTTAAGATAAATAAGAATAAGACTCGATTCCATTGAATAGAAATCGAGCCTAATGAATTAAACCCACCAACACCCATGTGTTGCCACCTACACTCTACGCAGTGAGAAGCGGTCGCGTGGTTGGAGTTAGTATAATGAAAAAAGAACGAATTTCCGATGTGAAATTCGTTCTTTTTTTGAACCTTAAGATGAAGTTATAAAACTAACGCGCAACTTACTTCAATTATTGTATTTTTACTTTCTGACTCCGACCAGATATCGAAAAAGTCCTTTATAGAGATACTTGGATAGTTTTGTGCGGGCTAGTAGCTCTTATTAATTATTAGGATTGATAAAGGATAAAAGATGGAAAGCTGTTTAAAGTAATGATCATAGGGCAAAAAATGTACAAGAGATTTTTGCGTAGTAACTATTAAATAGATTGGAGATGATTTTGATGAGAAACTCACATCTAACTGATCCACGTAAGAAATATTATTCTGAAAAATTCCCTGATCAGAAACAGAATACTCCAGCGCTACAGAGTAAAATGATCCCTAAACCTGACTGCGGAGAAGAATCGTATAAAGGATACAAACGCCTGGAAGGTCGTAATGCTTTGATTACTGGTGGGGATTCCGGAATTGGACGTGCTGTCGCTATTGCGTATGCGCGTGAAGGTGCAAATGTGGCTATTCAATATTTACCGGGAGAAGATGATGATGCCAATGAAGTCAAAGAACTAATTGAAAAAGCAGGTAGAAAAGCATTACTTCTACCGTATGACTTTCGAAAAGATGGCACAGCTACAGAGATTGTTATGAAAACTGTGGAAGCGTTTGGTGGATTGGACACGTTAGTATTAAACGCTGCCCAACAAATTGCACAGTCTACCCTAAGTGAATTATCAATCAAACAAGTGCAGGAAACATTCAAAGTAAACATCATAAGTATGTTTGAGACCGTAAAAGCTGCAGAAGAACATCTGGAATCTGGAAGTGCGATTATTACTACCACATCTGTTCAAGCTACCAATCCGTCCGCATCTTTAATGGATTATGCAGCTACAAAAAGTGCAATAAGTAACTTTACAATAAATCTTTCCTCCTACTTTGCTTCTAAGGGGGTGCGTGTCAATGGGGTTGCACCAGGTCCAATTTGGACACCATTACAGTTGGATAAAGGACAATTACCAGGACAACTTCCTATGTTTGGCCAAAACACTCCTCTTGGCCGTGCGGGACAGCCGGTAGAGCTTGCGCCAGTGTATGTACTTCTAGCCTCCGATGAAGGAAGTTATATTACAGGTCAAATTTATGGGGTGACAGGTGGCGAGCCAATCGATTTGTAATCTTAAGTGTGAGTTAACCCCACCAGACATATGTGTTGTCACTACACACTGTGAAGCGATTTCGTAATTAAAGCTAGTTTAATGGATGGAGAACGGATTCTATATGTTGGAATTCGTTCTTTTTTATTAATAATAAAGAAATTATAAATTTTCTTGTTCATTAGAATGATTTTTGATAGGTAAGGCTGCGTGATTTTCGATAGAAAATGAGAAAGAATAATTAGAAGGATTCCTGGAAGACATGTTTTTAATATTAATTATTGACTGGACACTATTTGGTGTCATATAATTACGACACTAAATGGTGTCTAATTTATGCAAGGGGGTAGGATCTTGAACACGACTTCACAAAAGCATGATGTTTTTGTAGCTATTGCAGATCCAACAAGGCGTAAATTAATACGTTTATTGGCAGGTGCGGAAGAATTACCTCTTCACGAACTAACTCCTCATTTTCAAATGGGTCGGACGGCTGTATCTAAACATTTGGCAATCCTAAAAGAAGCAGATTTAGTGACTAACCGTAAAATAGGTAGAGAAACAAAGTATCGGCTAAATCCAGCTCCATTACAGGAAGTGAAAGATTGGTTAGCATTTTATGAACAGTTTTGGAATGAAAGAGCGATATTACTTAAGAATATATTGGAGGAATAGCAATGGCAGATTTATCTTTAGATTTTGAATTTAAAAGTCCGATCAATAAGGTATGGGAAGCCCTAACAAACTCAGAGACTCTTGGAAAATGGGTAATGGAAAATAATTTTAAACCAATCGTAGGTTATAAATGTCAGTTTCAAAATAAGGAAATAGATTTAATCGTGGATAGTGAAGTATTGGTAGTAGACAAGCCTAATAAACTATCTTACACATGGGTAGGTGGACCGGTAAACACTATCGTCACATGGACATTAAAAGAAGAGAATGGAACAACCTATTTACACCTTGAGCAAACTGGATTTGAAAATGAAAATGTACAAGCGTTCAACGGTGCGAAGTATGGTTGGGCATATAAGATTGAAGAGCTTAAAAAAGTGTTAGAGGAAATATAAACGAAAAACTTAGGAGGGAATATATTGGACGTTTTTGCTGAATTTTTAGCCAGGATTGATGACCCTTTCCACCGAGAAAGAACGGAAAAGATATTAGTTTGGATAACGGAGAAATATCCAAATCTAAAGAAAGAAATTAAATGGAATCAACCAATGTTTACTGATCATGGCACATATATTATTGGTTTTAGTGTATCTAAAAAACATTTAGCTGTCGCTCCTGAAAGTGTAACGATTACTCATGTAGAAGATGATATTGTGAAGGCTGGTTATGAGTACACAAAAGAGATCATACGTATCCCTTGGAAAAGTCCGGTGGATTACACACTACTTGAGAAAATGATTGATTTTAATATTAAGGACAAGGCAAACTGTACAACTCTTTGGAGGAAATAAAAATATTAGGGATTGAGAAAGTGTGCAGGCTTCAAGAAGCTTATAGGAGATGGTTAAATGGGATTTTTCCAAGATATGATTGCAGTATTTAAAAAGAGAGAATTAGTATTTATAGAAAGTTACAAAGAAGCAGTAGATGTATATACTTTTGTATTTGAAAAAGAGAAAGATTTAAGCTGGAAAGCAGGGCAGCATGGTTTGTTTAGTATTACTCATAAAAAAATTAAATACCCTACTAAACCATTTACAATAGCCTCTGCGCCAAGTGAAAATGTTGTCAGGTTAACAATGAAAATAACTGAAAATCCAAGTGAGTTTAAGAAGGCAATGTTAGAACTAAAAAAGGGAATGACAATTGGTATGTCTGGACCTTTAGGGTCATTGAATGTAAATGATGAACGTCCTACAATCTTTATAGCTGGAGGAATCGGAATCACACCGTTTCGCTCCATAGTTAAACAAATTGAGGCAGAAGGAAATAGTAATAAGAAGCCAATACACCTACTCTATATGGATAGTGAAAAATCTTATCTATTTAAAGACGAACTAGACGTAAACAATGCCTCATTAAGTACCACGTATCTAGACTCTAGAGATGAGTTACATAGAGAGATAGATAAGTTGTCTAATCTTTATCAGAACAATGGTCAATATATGATTGCAGGGCCGAAGTCAATGGTAGCTTCAATCTCTGATTACTTACAAAATAAAAGTATTTCCAAAAAGAATATTAAAAAAGATGCTTTTGATGGCTATTAGGGGAATTAAAAGAACGAGTTCCGATTTAAATGAAACTCGTTCTTTATTGTTTATTAAAGTATTAATGATTTTCGATTTCTTTTATGACAAATCCTTTTGCAAAGGTGTTTAAAATACGGATGAGACGTTCTGTCATTTCACTAGGTGTCACATCAAAATTATTTGCAATCCAGTCCGTAATTAAGCCCGCAGTACCATAAGCCATATATCGCTTTTGGGTATCATCGTCAACAAAAGTCACTCCATATTGAATATCAAAGTTAGATTTCAGTAATTTAAAAATCGCTTCAGGCAATTGCTGGTGTATGTGTGGTAATGTATCCTCTAAAAGCAGTAATGTGAAGTAATCACGGTTATCGTATATGTAATATAACAAATCGAAGGAGTTTGTCGTCAACTCTTTTACTTCTACCCGACTTTCACTCTTATACTTAGACATGCTGTAATGCTGGATTGATTCAAACATCTCATCCATTAACTCTTCGACAAGATCGCATATGTTTTCATAATACACATAAAAGGTTGTTCGATTATATTGAGCAAAATCAACAATATCCTTTACAGTAACAGAGCTAAATCCCTTCTTATGTACCATTTCAATAAATGCCTTCTTTAAGAAATTCTTTGTCCGTATCGCTTGGTTGGAATTGGGTTTCATTATATCCCCCCTATTATTCAACAGAATGATTGAAAGTGTTGGTTTCTTCGACATTATAGCAAATATTAAGGATTGTGTACAAAACGTGAAAGCGATTACAATTTAAATGTAACCAAAAACTTTAGGGGAGGTACTAAAAATGAGATTTGAGAACAAAGTTGTAATTATTACAGGTGCTGCAGGTGGTATTGGTAAAGAAATCGCTCGTAAACTTGCAGGTGAGGGTGCGAAATTAACTTTAGTTGATTTAAATGGCGATGCTGTGAAAGCGGTTGCAGAAGAACTTAACTTAGGTGAAGATCGCGTATTAACATTAAAGGCAGATGTTTCTAAAGAAGCAGAAGTAAAAAATTATGTTGAGCAAACAGTGGCAAAGTTCGGTCACATTGATGGCTTTGCAAATAATGCGGGCGTTGAAGGTCCAGCTAAAACTATTGAAGAAATTACAGAACAAGATTTCGATTTCGTATACAACATTAACGTAAAAGGTGCTTTCTATGGTTTGAAATATGTACTGCCAATTATGAAAGAACAAAAATCAGGGTCAATTGTAAACACCGCTTCAGTTGCAGGGTTAATTGGTTCTCCAAACATGATGCTATATAATTCGTCGAAACATGCCTTAATGGGTATGAATAAAGTAGCTGCGTTAGAAGCAGCTCCATATAACGTACGTGTAAATACAGTAAATCCTGGTGTTATTAATACACAAATGATGCGTAATATTGAATCAAAAGTTGCACCAGGTGCAGCAGAAGCAGCACAAGCAGCTTATAATGATGCGGTGCCAATGAAGCGTTATGGTGAAGCACATGAAGTAGCAAATGTTATTGCATTTTTACTATCAGATGAAGCTTCTTATGTAAGCTCATCATCTTACACAGTTGATGGTGCATTATATAACGTGTAAGTTCCAAGATAATAAATACGTGAAGCTAGCGCGGAATAAAGATCACTTAATATAGTAATAGTTTAACTGTTGATAATAAACATAATTATTTAAAATAGTAAAACAATTTGGAGGCGAATAGAATGAGAGGTTGGCTATTTTCAGGTACAAATAAACCACTAGAATTGATTGAGAAAGAAGATCCAAAAGCGATTCCAGGTCATATCGTTATTGAAGTGAAAGCAGCTGGTCTATGTCACTCGGACGTTGCAGCATTACAAGATCCAGGTTGGATGCCACTTTTCCCAAATGGTCCAGTGATTATGGGACATGAGTTCGCAGGGGTAGTTATTGAAGTTGGTGAAGGTGTAGAAGGTTTTAAAGTAGGCGACCGTGTTGGGGCTAACCCAATGAATCGAGAAACGAAAGTAACTGCGGGGTACACTTATGACGGCGGATATGCAGAAAAAGTGCGTGTTCCTGCGGATCAATGTGTAATCATTCCTGATGGCGTGTCATTTGAAGAAGGTGCAGCTTCAACAGATGCTGGAATTACAGCGTATCGTGCTCTTTTCAGTATTGGTCAAGCAAAAGAAGGTTCAAAAGTAGGAATCATCGGAATCGGTGGACTTGGTCAATTTGCTTTGCAAATGGCGCTAATTAAAGGATGCGAAGTGTACGCGACAGATGTTTCTCCAGAAGCTCGTAAACTTGCTGAGGAACTAGGAGCTAAAAAAGTTTACGACACGATTGTAGATATGAAAGAAGCCGAATGTGACGTCATTGTTGACTTTGCTGGTTTCGGACAAACAACTTCTGATGCACTAGAAGCCGTTAGACCACAAGGAACAGTTGTAATTGTTGGTATGGGTAAATTAGAATCGAATATCAATACGTACCTAATGATTACAAAAGAGATTAAACTATTAGGAAGTAATGGTGGGTCTGTAGAAGACTTACAAGGTGTATATGATTGCTTCGCTACTGGGAAAATGAATCCAACTCTTGTTACAATTCCATTTGAAGAAATCGATAAAGGCCTAGAAAAACTAAAAAATCATGAAGTAAAAGGCCGCTTAGTAGCCGTTTTTGAATAAATATAAGATATAAAGTTGAGGCTGGGACAAACCTCTTCTTAAATGAAAAAGCCAATGAAAATATACATTTATAGCTTTTTGATGAAGCACATGAAGTAGCAAATGTTAATGCATTTTTATTATCAGATGAATCTTCTTACGTAACTCTTCATCATACACAGTTGATGGTGCACTATTTAATGTTTAATAACGGAGGGAATATACTATGAAACGTTTTGAAGAAAAAGTAGTAATCGTAACAGGTGCAGGCTCAGGTCTTGGACAAGCAGCAACTCTTCAATTAGCAGAAGAAGGTGCTAAATTAGTATTAGTGGATTTAAATGAAGCGGGCCTAAAAGAAACAGAGGAAAAAGTTTGATCTATTGCGCCACAAGCTGAAGTGTTATTAATATCAGCAAACGTTGCGGATGAAAATGCTGTAAAAGGTTTTGTTGATGCAACGGTTGAAAAGTTCGGCAAAATCGATGGCTTCTTTAATAATGCAGGGATCGAAGGAAAACAAAACTTAACAGAAGACTTCGGTATTGAAGAATTCCAAAAGGTTGTTTCAATTAACTTAAATGGTGTCTTCTACGGTATGAAATACGTTTTAAAAGTAATGAAAGAACAAGGCTCTGGTTCAATTGTAAACACTGCCTCTGTTGGTGGTATTCGCGGTGTTGGAAATCAATCAGGTTACGCAGCATCGAAACATGGTGTTGTTGGATTAACACGTAACTCTGCAATTGAATACGGACAATATGGCGTTTCCATTAAAGCAATTGCACCAGGTGCCATAATGACTCCTATGGTAGAGGGTTCATTACGTCAAATTGGTGGCGAAAATTGGGAAGAAGTAGGAAAAGAATTCGTAAAACCAAATCCTATGCGCCGTTTCGGTAAGCCAGAAGAGGTTGGTTACTTAGTAGCCTTCTTACTATCAAACCAAGCAGACTTCATTAATGGTGTTGTTGTACCAATCGACGGTGGACAATCTTATAAATATTAATTTAAGAGTAGCAATTAATACTTAATTAGTTTAAAGAAAAGAATCTGAGGCATACCTAGCCTCGAATAGTGAGAAAGGTGAATTTGAGTGTTCTCAAATTTCACCTTTCTCTATTTATATCTAAAGAGTAAAGAAAGGAGTTAATTCCCAAAAAAATGGAGTTATTCCTACACTGTAAGCTAATTTAAGACCAGATTCTAATAAGTATCTAAATTTTTCTAATAACTCCCTGCTTATTTCTAATATTGTGGCTGTTTTTCTAATAACTCTTTCTCTGTGCCTACACATTTGGCTAGATTCTAATAAACTCTTCATTTCTTCTGCAATTTATAAGAGTTTAAGAATGAATTTTGTATAAAAAAATCGAAAACGCTTTATTTAAAATATTTGGAATCTTCTGTTGAATAATCGATTTTACCCTGTTAAAATCATATTATTATTTTTTAAAAATTACTATTTTCAAAAAACAATTTCATCTTTATTCATTTGATTTTAATTTTATACAGGGTAGGAGTTTAGAATTATATGAAAAAATATACAGATTTAAATGTCCCACTTAGAACCATTATGACACCTGGGCCAGTAGAAGTAGATCCGCGAGTATTGAGAGCGATGGCTACCCCGATATTAGGGCAATTTGATCCAGCGTTTACGAATATCATGAATGAAACTATGGAAATGCTACGAGAAGTGTTTCAAACAGAAAATCATTGGGCATTCCCGGTTGATGGAACTTCCCGGGCAGGTATCGAAGCTGTTCTCTGCAGTATTATTGAACCTGGAGATAAGGTATTGGTACCAATCTACGGTCGATTTGGCTACTTATTAACTGAAATTTGTCAACGATATGGTGCAGAGGTTACGACAATGGAAGTACCTTGGGGAGAGGTTTTTGATCCTGAAGTAGTCATCAATAAGATTCATGAGGTTAATCCGAAAATTGTTGCTATTGTTCATGCAGAAACATCAACGAGCTGTATGCAACCGTTAAAGGAAATAGGAGAAGCTTGTCGAAATGCAGATGTTCTGTTAGTTGTTGACGCTGTAGCATCATTAGGTGGAGTAGATATCAAGGTAGATGAACTTAAGCTTGATGCAGTTATTGGCGGAACGCAAAAATGCTTATCTGTTCCATCCGGATTAGCCCCTATCACATTTAATACACGAATTGAAGAAGTTATAAATAAAAGAAAAAGTATTGAATTAGGTTTAAGAACATCTCAGAGCGAGTTATCTAACAATCGAATTGTTAGTAATTATTTTGATCTAGCGCAGCTTCAGGATTATTGGAGTCCTACACGTCTTAATCATCATACGGAAGCGACAAGTATGCAGTATGCTTTAAGAGAAGGGCTTCGAATTATTCTTGAAGAAGGTCTTGAAAATCGATTTGCACGTCATAAGTTAAATGAACAAGCATTAGTTGCAGGAATTAAAGCGATGGGCCTAGAGTTATTTGGGGATGAGAATAATAAATTACCTGTTGTTACTGCTATTCAAATACCTGAAGGAATTAACGGTGACGAGATTCGTTCTATGATGCTAGAAGATTTCGAAGTTGAAATTGCTAGCTCTTTTGGACCGCTTCACGGAAAGATTTGGAGAATTGGAACAATGGGATATAGTTCACGTAAAAAGAATATTCTTCACGTTCTTTCAGCATTAGAGGCTACGCTAATTCGTAAAGGCTTTAATGTGAATAAAGGTGAAAGTTTACAGGCGGCATTAAATGTATATGATGAATATAAAACTCTAGTACATAGTTAAAGATTAGTAGGCAATTCAAGTGAAGAAACTAATAAAAACAGTCTGCACAACCATTAGTTTGGATATACAGACTGTTTATTTTGTAATATATGTTTTACCTTCTTATTTTAAAGGTCCTTTTGTAATCTCCGTCAATTTTGAATTGATAGAGAAGATTTTTGCATTTACATTTGTAATGCCGAACCCTGCAAGTCTTTTCGTATGCATTTCTAAATACTTTTGTGCTGTTTCTTTTGTTTCAAAAAGGTAAATTCCACCGGCTTCTTTAGCATCCTCATTTTCAGTCCATATTTTCCATATGAAGCCGTTTTCTTCAGTAATACTATTTGCTAACTCTTCAAAGGCTTGAGCCATTTCATCTCCAAAAGGTCCATCCATAGGGAAATCAACTTGTAATAAGTATGACATATTCTTCCTCCTAATTACTGATTGGTTTTTTAGATAACTGCTATTTGTTATTTGCTGTTAATTGAATCCTATACCAAATTGAAAATTAAAACCACCAACAGTTAGTTGATGATGTCGTTTATCCAACACATTGAACAATTTGTAAAAAAAGTATAGCGATAAACTGGTATCAAATGCTAGATTCCTACTGAAATAGCTATCCGAAAAATAATTTGAACAAGGTGTTACAGTTAGTCTTAACTTAGTAGAAATCTCACACCTATCCCTTCATATTACGACAAGTAATAACAAAATATTAGACAGTTGGTGTCGAAAATTAACAATCTATTAAGAAAAATCATTATTTTTGAAAAATTTCATCGAAATTGTATACTATGTGTGTTTTAATATATATAAAATTAAAAATTGGGGGTCATTTTTTGAAAAAGTCATTAGTTATGATGTTAACTGTTTTTTCCATGATAGCGTTAATACTCGCAGGATGTGGAAATCAGCAAACAAATGAGGAAACAACGAAATCAGAAGGGTCTTCTTCTGAAACAACAGAAACAGTAGATGTAAAAATTGGTATGCTAAAACTAACAAGTTCTGCACCGTTATTTATCGCTTTAGAAAAAGGATTCTTTGAAGAGCAAGGAATCAATGCAACGGAAACATGGTTTGAAGCTGCACAACCAATCGCAGTTGCGACTGCTGGCGGAAGTGTTGATGTAGGAGCTACAGGTATTACGGCAAGTATTTATAACATGGTATCAGGCGGTCAAAAATTATGGATTGTTGCTGATAAAGGAAGAGAACAACAAGGCTTTTCTTCATCAGCTTTATTAGTACCAGCAGATTCACCTGTTACTAGTGTTGAAGATTTAAAAGGTAAGAAAATTGGAATTACTCAAACTGGATCTACATTCCATTACATGGCTGGACGCCTATTAGAAAATCACGGATTAACTATTAGTGATGTTGATTTAGTTCCACTAAATAGTATTCCAGGGTTAATGGATTCATTAAAAAGTAAACAAGTAGATGCAGTAATTCTAAACGAACCAAATATCTCAACGGTTGTAAGTGAAGGCTATGGAAAAGTTATTACTCAAGTAGGCGATGAAATTGAATACCAAACATCAGGTGTATTCTTCTCTCCAAAATTCGCTGAGAATAAGGATGTAGCGGTTCGTTTTATGAAAGCATATGCGAAAGCAACACAATACTACTACGATGCTGTATTAATTAAAGAAGATGGCGAAATCGTACCAGGTGAAAATTATGATGAAGTAATTAATATTATTGCGAAATATACAGACCAAGATCCTGAATTGATTAAAAAGGGCTTACCATATATGGACCGCGATGGTAGATTACTAGAATCAGACATCCAAACTCAAATCGATTGGTATGCAAAAGAAAAGCTAATTGAATCTGAAATCGATGCTAAAGAAATTGTGAATACAGAATTCTTAGAGGAAGCATTGGAAAACTAGGAAGTGACGTAGTTGAGAATAGTAGTAGAGAATGTTGATAAAAAGTTTGTTGATAACAACAAACGGGAGGTAACAGCTCTTGAAAATATCAACTTTACAATTAATGAAGAAGAAATAGTTGTCCTTGTAGGACCAAGTGGCTGTGGAAAATCAACTCTTCTTAATATTGTTGGGGGACTATTGTCGCCAACGAATGGACAAGTTTACTTTGAAGGGACAAATGATATAGAACCGAATTTAGGCATCGTATTTCAAGAAATCGCCCTTTTCCCATGGAGAACAGTTTTTGAAAATGTTATTTATGGACTTGAAGAAAGAGGCGTACCTAAAAAAGAGCGAGAAGAAAAAGGTAAGTACTATATTGATATGGTAGGACTAACTGGCTTTGAAAATGCCTATCCAAAGCAGTTATCAGGTGGGATGAAGCAACGGGCAGGTATTGCCCGTGCCTTGTGCATTGAGCCTCACTTGCTTTTAATGGATGAGCCATTTTCTGCTCTTGATGCCCAAACGCGTACAATCATGCAAGAAGAACTGCTAACGATTTGGAACCGAACTCGATTAAGTACACTATATGTTACTCACAATATCCAAGAAGCTGTTTATCTTGGTGATCGTGTAATCGTTCTATCTAGACACCCTGGAAAAATAAAAAGCATTATTAATATTGATCTACCAAAAATTGGGCGTGATTCAGAACAATATAGGGATCAATTTGAAAAGTATGCAGATGAAATTTGGGGCTTAATACGCCATGATGCGCAAGAAGCGCTAAAGGAGGCGTAAGGTATGTCAGAATCAAAAAAAATTATAAAAAATAAAGTAGCGTTCCTTGATCGAAAGATACCACGATATGCTTCTGTTCTTGGAATTACGGTTTTATTACTACTATGGGAAACTATTTGTAGAATGAATTTAGTGCCCCCACTTTTTCTCCCAGCACCAACAGCAATTTTGTCTGACGGATGGGATTTAATGGCAAGCGGGGAATTAATGAATCATATTACAGCAAGTCTAACTAGAATTGTTGGAGGATATGCAATAGGTGCAACAGTAGGTATTATTATTGGCTTGATTCTTGGGTTTTCGAGATGGGCTGATGCAATCTTTACACCGGTTGTCTATTCTATTTACCCAATTCCTAAAATTGCACTATTGCCATTGATTATCTTATGGCTTGGAATCGGTGAGATGCCGAAAGTAGCCATTATTGCACTTGGGGTGTTCTTCCCAGTATTAATTAATACATTCTCAGGCGTAAAAAGTGTTGATCAAACTCTAATTAAAGCAGCTGTAACCTTTGGCTCAAGTCATTTTAATGTCATTCGAAAGGTAATTTTACCTGGAGCCTTACCAACGATCTTTGCTGGGTTAAAATTAGCAGCCGGTACTGCGCTTCTACTATTAGTATCTGCAGAAATGATTGCTGCGCAATATGGAATAGGCGCGATGGTTCTTCACTATGGAAACTTAATGATAACGACGAAATTAATGTTTGGTGTAATGATCCTTTCGCTATTAGGCTTACTATTTAACCGAGGCCTCCATTGGCTAGAAAATAAATTAATTCCTTGGAAATAATAATAAAGGACAATTTCAATTCTTGTTGAAATTGTCCTTTTTTGTTGTACTAAAAAATAATTGTAGTAACTATTCGGCTTAGTTTAATAGGGAAAGTATTTTCTTATAATGTTTCTTGGGGTCAAATTTCAAAGGATGGATATACTTCCTTATATAAAAATTTCCATATAAATTTAATTGATATAAGAATAACAATCATGTTAGTCTTTTATTTACTGTGAAAAAATAAGATTTTTTTCTTCTTATCAAGAGAGATTGAGGGACTGGCCCGATGAAATCTCGGCAGCGGAACTTAGTGATTTAGTTACTGTGCCAAATCCAGCAAGTAGGACTTGATAGATAAGATGAGTGGTTTATAGATATAATGCCTCTTCTTGTTTTTTCAAGAGGAGGCTTTTTTTTCGGGGCAAGAGTGGACAAAGATGTGCTCCATTTTAATTTTCGGAGGTAGAACTATGAAAAAAGGGAATCCATGGGCGTTAATCCCATTTGTTGTTTTTTTGATTTTATTTATTGGTTCAGGGGTTATTACTGGTGATTTTTATGCCTTTCCTGTCATTGTTGCTATAGCTATTTCAGGAGCTGTAGCATTGGCCATGAATCGAAAAGAACCATTTGCACGAAAGGTTGATATTTTTTGTCAAGGCGCGGGAAATGTAAATGTCATGCTAATGGTTGTTATTTTTCTCTTGGCTGGCGCATTCTCAGAGGTTGCAAAAGGCATGGGGGCAGTGGACTCCGCAGTTAACTTTGCTTTATCGGTTGTTCCTCAAAACTTGTTAGTAGTAGGGTTGTTTATCATTGCCTGCTTTATTTCCTTGTCAATGGGGACATCGGTGGGAACGATTGTTGCACTAGCGCCGATTGGGGTTGGGATAAGCGAACATACCGACATTACCATGGCTTTAGTAATGGCAGCGATTATTGGCGGCTCGATGTTTGGCGATAACTTATCCTTTATTTCAGATACAACAATTACAGCTGTTCGTTCACAAGGTGCAGAAATGAAGGATAAATTTAAGGTGAATTTTTGGATTGTGTTGCCTGCTGCTATAGTAACGGGCATTATTTTAACGGTGTTCACAATGGGGGCAACGGCACAGTTGGAGCATTCAAGCTATAGTTTGTTAAAAATTGTTCCCTATGTTTTTGTTATTATTTTTGCGTTAGCTGGAATGAATGTTTTCCTTGTTCTAGCATTAGGGATCGTTCTCTCAGGAGGTGTTGGCTTAGTGGATGGCAGCTATGAGTTAATGACCCTTTTGCAAAAGATTGGTGAAGGAATGTCAGGTATGTACGAAATGGCCTTTCTTGCAATATTAATAGCTGGAATGGTGGAAGTTATTAAATTTAACGGCGGAATAGACTTTCTACTTTACCTTGCGACAAGAAGAATTAAATCAAAAAAAGGTGCCGAATTAGGTATTGCTGGTCTAGTAGGTCTAACAGATTTATCGACAGCTAATAATACAATTGCTATTTTGATCACTGGCTCACTTGCAAAAAATATTGCTGAACAATATGGGATTGAACCGCGAAAATCCGCAAGTATATTAGATGTATTCTCTTGTGCAATACAAGGTCTTTTGCCATACGGAGCACAGTTGCTTGCAGCAGCAAGCGTAGCCGCTATATCTCCAATAAGTATCCTACAATACTCTTTTTATCCAGTGCTTATAGGAATCTGTGGAGTGATCGCTATACTTGTTGGATATCCGACAAAAAAGAAAACAATAATTTTATCAAAGTGAGTAGTGCCTATACTCAAAAAAAGAACGGATTACCAATCGTGGAATCCGTTCTTTTTTGTTATATAAAGGATTAACGATCTTTACGAAGAAATTATATAATGGAGCATTTGTTAAAATTTCCATGGAGGTGGACAATGGCAACGGAAATTATTATAACCGTAGTTATTATGTTAGTAATTGTATTCGTAATAGATAAGATATACGGAAGAATTAATATAGAAAACTATTCTCCAATTTGGGAGTATTTTTTTAAAGCCTTACTCTATGGTTTTATTGCTACTGTTACATTATTCTATGGCAAGGAATCCCTAAGTGATGTGAATACACTAGAATGGGCCATCATTGCAGTTTCGGCAGTAGAAGGAATAGGGAATTATATTAATTACGTTAAAGAATCAAAAATGAGAAAAGAAAAAAGAAAGTCGAATAGTAAAATTGAACAAGCAATACATAAGTTACTTGGGAGGTAAGTGCATGAAAGTTTCATATATTGTTGAAAGAATAACTGATCTTTTCAATGTAACAAATGAAGAAGTATTTTCTAGTGAATCAGGTATTACATACGATGCAGATAAAGAAGTGAAAAGGTAGGATACTGTGTCAATTTAACGCTAGATACAGTAGAAGAAGCAAGAATCCATGGAGTGGATATGATGGTGACTCACCATGATGCATGGGATGAAATATACGGTTTGAGAGAAGCGTGCATAGAAAAACTAGCAGAGTATGGTATAAGTCACTATTATAATCACTTGCCACTCGATGATTGTAACTTTGGAACAAATGATAGTTTATTAAAAAAATTGAATTTAGAAATCGTTAAAAGAACCCATGAGTGGGAAGGGTTATATTTTGGTAGAGTAGCAGAATATAAACGAGAAATAGAATTTAGTGAGTTCGTAAGAAATATTGAGAATCTACTTGAAGAACCGGTTAAGTCTTGGCAGTTTAATGATAAGAAGCTAAAGCGGGTGGGCTTAGTCTGTGGAAACGGTGGAACAACGGCTTGCCTTAAGGAAGTAGTTGAAAATGATTGTAATGTGTACATTACAGGTGAATGTAATTTATATACGATTCAATATGCGAAGTTTAAAGGAATCAATCTTATCATTGGAAGTCATACTTTCACAGAAGTCTTTGGAATTGAAAGTCTAGCAATGAAATTAAAAGAGAAAATAGAAGGACTTGAAGTAGTAAAACTGAATGAAGAACATTATGAAGCGAATATATAATTAGAAAGAGTGTTTCGCAACCCTTTGAATCTATATACTAACCATCTTCATTTTATCAACTAGCATCTTGTATTTACCACTGATGTCTAGTTAAAGGGCGGATTCTCAATAAAGGAGTTCGTTCTTTTTTATTGAATCTTTATTAATTAAAGAAAAAGGAGCATATGTGATTTTAGGGGGAGTGATTTCATGGAGGGGTTTATCTATAAAAAATATGATGGTCTTGGTTTAGCAGAGTTAATAAAAAACAAAGAATTGCAGCCAAAGGAAGTTCTCCAAGAAGCAATCAAAACAATCGAACAGCATAATCCATCGTTGAATGCAGTGATTAATAAATTTTATGAAAAAGCGGAAAAACAGGTTGAAAAGGTGAATTTGACGGGAACCTTTGCTGGTGTGCCGATGCTCTTAAAGGATATCGCACAAGAAATTGCTGGAGAGAAAATAACACAAGGGTCAAAGGCGTTTCAAAATTACCGTGCAAAAGCAGATTCTGAATATGTAAAGCTGGTGCGTAAGACTGGAGCAATTTTTGTTGGTCAAACGAATGTTCCAGAGTTTGCGTTAATGGGGATTACGGAGCCTCACGTTTATGGACCAACCCGCAACCCATGGAATCTAGACCATACTCCAGGAGGATCAAGCGGAGGCTCTGCCGCAGCGGTTGCCAGTGGCATGGTACCGATTGCTGGTGCGAATGACGGGGGCGGTTCAATTCGGATTCCTGGTGCTTACTGCGGGCTTTTTGGAATGAAACCTTCTAGAGGTAGAACTCCTGTTGGACCGAATGGGAGGAACTGGCAGGGAGCATCAGTTGATCATATCTTATCGAGATCAGTTCGCGACAGCGCGGCAATGTTGGATGATATCAGGCTTTTTGAAAAAACTGCAGCTTTCCATGCACCACCGTTTGAAGGTTCATATCTTGAAATGGTGAACGTTCCGTTAAAAAGAAAGCTTCGGATTGCTTTTTCAGTCCGCTCGCCACTAGGATCAGAGGTACACCAGGAATGCCAGGAGGCAGTGTACAATACAGCAAAGCTTCTTGAATCAATGGGACACTATGTTGACGAGATTGCTGCACCTGTGGATGGGAGAAAAATTGCCAAGAGCTATTTGACGATGTATTTTGGTGAAGTGGCAGCAGCGATTACTTCATTAGAGGAGTTACTAGGACGTAAAGCAAGTATGCAAGATGTGGAGCAGACTACTTGGATTTTAGGTTTAGTCGGAAAGGCAACATCAGCCGAGGAAGTAGTTCTTAGTATTCGTGAATGGGATCAAGCAGCCTATGCAATGGAAACTTTTCATGAAACTTATGATCTCTATATGACTCCTACTACCGCGTTTCTTCCGGCGATAATAGGTGAACTAGAGCCAAAGAAATCAGAGCGGATGGCGATGCAAGTTGCTGGTAAGATGTCACTGGGTGGCCTGTTGAAAAGAACGGGGATTGTTGAGCAGGTGGCGGAAAACAATTTGAAGAGAACTCCGTTTACCCAACTGGCCAATTTAACTGGTCAGCCCGCAATGACGGTGCCGTTGCATTTAACCGTAGATGGTTTCCCGGTAGGTGTGCAGTTTATGGCTGCTAGAGGTAGGGAGGATTTGCTTTACTCATTAGCCGGGCAACTCGAACAAAGTGACCTATGGGTGCCCGTTGAAAAAAATCCGATGTTTATTTTGTAAAGTATAGTGGAACGAATTCTTGAAGAGAATTCGTTCTTTTTTGTTCCAAACACTTGTGTTTGCGGCTCATTTAAACAAATGCCACCGATAAATAATAACCTTCTAGAAGGAAATACTATTCATAATGATCATGAAATGGGGGACAGAATGATGCCTGAATTACCAGAGATGGAAACATATAAAACAATGCTAGGATCAATGATAGGTGGGCAAACTATTTCAAATATTGAAATTGGTCGTGAAAAGTCTATTAATGTACCAGTTACCCAGTTTACTTCGCAAGTTTCAAATCAAACAATAAAAAGGATTACTAGAAGAGCAAAGTATTTAATTTTTCAATTACAGGATGACTCATGTTTACTATTACACTTGATGCTTGGTGGATGGATGTTCTTTGGCAAAGAGGAAGATAAACCAGACAGGACGATTCAAGTAAAGCTATCCTTTGGGGAACAACATTTATATTTCATTGGACTGCGATTAGGCTACCTACATCTATTATCTCCAGAAGAGGTAAAGGAAGAGTTTGAAAAACTGGGACCAGAAGTGCTTGATCCTAATTTTACTTTAAATACCTTTCACGAGCTAATGGAAAATAGAAGAGGGGCAATTAAAACAACACTTATCAATCAAGAAGTGCTCGCGGGAATAGGAAACGCTTATTCTGATGAGATGCTTTGGCATGCAGAAATTCGTCCAGATAAAAAAATCAATGAATTAGGTGAACAACAACTAACTCGCCTCTATCATTCGTTGCAATTCATCCTTAAAAAAGGAATCCAAGAGGGCGGTTATATGGACAACCCGCTATATAAGGGTGATGCCAAAACAGGTGGATACCGATTTTATGTTTATGACAAAGAAGGAGAAGCATGTTCCCGTTGTAATACTCCAATTATTAAAGAAGAAATCTCATCAAGGAAAACGTTCTTTTGCCCTAATTGTCAAAGTTAGAAGATTAACCCTTAACTTATAAAATTTCGAGTAAAGTCCAAAAGAAATTTCCTTTTGGTCGCGCGGATAACATAGTGTTGAAAGGGGAAAAACATACTAAATGATGCACCTGTTGTTTGATCCATTTTTTTAAAATCTGATAATAAGTTAATAAATATATCTATAAATACGATAAAGATTTAGTAAATAGTTATCCTAATTGGTAAATGACTTTAAAATCATGAACGTTATAATTAAGTTACAGATGGTATAAGGAGCTTAATCATTTTTATTTACGGAGCAATGATTTTCGATTTCTTATAGGACTTTAAAGTCTAACCAGTTTTTACACGGTTCACATAGTGAATCAGTTTTTTTTTGACTATTTAATTACGGCTCCATAATTTAGTCCGATTTTTCGGTGCGAAACAACAGTTAAAAAAATTCTTAAAAAATATATCCTAAAGGGGAATACATCATGAGCGGTTATAACGCAGTATCAGCAAAAAATACAGAAAATGCTCCAAACGGTAACGGTCTATATTCACAATCTGTAGCTTTCTCTCATTACAACAATCTTTCAGCCCAATTACCTATCGAACCTGAAACTGGTAAATTGGTTGCTGGTGGTATAAAAGAACAAGCTGAACAGTGCTTTAAAAATATTAAGGCAATTGTAGACAGCATTGATCATGTTATGAGTGATATTGTTAGAATCACGGTATTCGTTAAAGATATTAAAGATGTTGACGCTGTAGACGAAGTATATAAAACATTCTTCCCTACTTATGTTCCTGCACGAACAACAGTTGCAGTTGCAGCTTTACCAATGGATGCATTAGTTCAAATTGAAGCACTTCTTTCACACGGTGAAGGTACCATTCCAAATGCACCACAAGCAGGCGACCTAATCAAGCTTACAAATAACACAACAAATGCACCAACTAGTGTTCTATCTACACAAACTGTAGCTTTCTCTCATTACAATTATCTTTCAGCTCAATTGCCTATCGATCCAAAAACAGGCAGATTAGTAGTTGGCGGTGTAAAAGAGCAAGCTGCACAGAGCTTAAAAAATATTAAGGCAATTTTAGAAAGTATCGACGTTCCTTTTGATGATATTGTAAAAACTACTGTTTTCCTTAAAAATCTTTCAGATGCTGAAGCGGTAAACGAAGTTTATTCTACGTTTTTCCCTGACTCAGCAATCGCTAGAGCTGTAGCATATGTTCCTGCAATGACTACAGTTGAAGCTTCTGCTCTACCTATGGATGCTTTAGTACAAATTGAAGCAGTGGTGTCACACGGAGACGGTACACCTCCACAAGAGATTGAAGATAGACATGGAATCGTTATTTGGGCAAACAACACTGAAAACGCACCATTAAACTCTCTATCTACACAAACAGTAGCGTTTTCTCATTACAATCACCTTTCAGCACAATTACCACTAGATCCAAAAACTGGGGAAATAGTAGCTGGTGGTATAAAAGAGCAAGCTGCACAGAGCTTACAAAATATTAAAGCGATTGTAGAAAGTATCAACCACGTTATGGACGATGTAGTTAAAGTTAATATTTTCCTTAAAAATATCGAGGATATTGATGCTGTAAATGAAGTATATACAACATTCTTCCCAGGTGGAATCCCTGCACGTAGAATAGTTGGTGTATCTGCATTACCTAAAGATGCATTAATCCAAATCGATGTAGTTGTATCAAACGCTGAAGGAACTCCTCCAAAAGCGAAATAAGGTATATGTCTTTATAATAAGGAGCTGTCTCGTCTTTGAGATAGCTCCTTTCTTACAATGAAAGAAGAACGAATTTCCGATGGTAGGAATTCGTTCTTTTTTCTATGGTATTTATAGAATTATGACAAATTATCATATCAACAATAAATATCATTAATAAGGTCGAATTCCTTTTTCATAATTAGTATTCAGTAGGAAATACTGTGTTAGCATACTGTAAAATAGACAACAGAGTAACGGAGTTGTTAACTGACTAGGAGGATTAAAGTGGATAAAAAATGGTTTTATAAAGTATTTTTTATAATGCTAGTTTTAATGCTAACAGCGTGTAGTGGTGAGAAAAGTACATCGACGATAGAAACAAATGTAGAAGAGGAAGAATATGAAGCCGTATCTAAACTGACAGAAGAGCAGGAGTATGAGATCATTTCGGAAAGTTTTTCTGAAGAGAATGTCATAGTCGAATATCCTCAAATTGTGAATTTCAAAGATGAAGAAAAGCAACGAGAAATAAATGAATTAATTAAAAAAGAAGCACTGAAACCATTTTTAGAAACACTTAAAATTCTAAATCCAGACCAAAAATATGAAGCTGAAGGGAAATTTGATATTAAATTCAAAAATAATCAAATTTTAAGTATTGCTTATAGTAGTTATAACAATATTAGCCCATCTGCTCATCCATATAATTTGTTTTTCACAACAAATATAGACCTAACGACTGGAAATGAATTATTTCTACCTGATTTTGTGAGTAACATTGATAAGAATTTTATAATTAAATTAAAAAATGCTAAGTATGTTGGGGATTTAGGGGAAGATAATGAGCAACAAATTAAAGAAATGGTATTTGGTCAATATAGTAGCTTTGAAGAATTAATTACGGAACTGAATAGTAGTAAAGACAAGAATAATGGTATTTTTGTCTATGTAACTGAAAATGCACTTGGTATTAGTATGCCTGTTGCCCATGTAGCAGGGGATCATGCTGAATTCGAAATTGATTTCGATGTTTTAAAAGAAGAATAGGAATTCATGTGGATAAGTAGTGCTATTCTTATTTTTGAAACTGGGAGGGTACCGAATTTGAGAAATATGTAGTAGTAAAATAACGGGAGAATTTCCCGTTATCTATAGAAACAGGACTTTTTTAGGGGAAATAAGAGTAGATTTTCCTCTTATTTTAAGAAAGTCACCTCATTTAAGCCCTTTTTTAGCAAATAAGGGTAATTCCTCCCTCTATTTAAGCGGTTTTTCGGACTTTTTACTAATTAAGGGGAAATTTTCCTCTTATTCATTCGGTGAGTGAAATTCTGTGACCAAAGGTAGACCGAAATACCACACAGTATAAATATTCGCTTCCAAAACGAGCTTCATTCCACCAATAACGGAAAAAATTCCTCTTAATTACCATCCTAAACATATAAAATAACGAAAAAAGTGAAATCACAACCCCGATTTCACTTTTTTCATTTAAGCTTGTATTTTTTTATTTATGATATCGACTAATTGGTAGAACAAGCGGTGTATTCGAAATAGGATCATTTATTACTTGGCAATCTAAATTAAATGTTTCTTTTATAAGCTCGCTCGTAACAATCTCATTTGGGGAGCCCTCAGCGATCAGTTTCCCATCCTTTACTGCAAATAAGTGATCTGCGTAGCGTGCGGAAAGGTTTATATCATGAAGCACCATTACAATTGTCGTTCCGTATTTTAAATTTAAGTCTTTCAATAAATCTAAAATTTCTACTTGATAAGTAATATCTAAATAGGTTGTAGGCTCATCTAAAAATAAAATATCTGTTTGCTGAGCTAGTGCCATCGCAATCCAAACACGTTGGCGTTGTCCACCTGATAGTTCATCTATATGGCGATCGCTAAATTCGGCAATATTCATCATATCAAGAGCAGTTGCAACAGCTTCGTAATCCTTCTTCGACCAACTAGAAAACATGGATTGGTGAGGGAAGCGACCACGACCAACTAAATCTGCAACAGTTATACCTTCTGGGACGATAGGTGACTGTGGCAAAAGCCCAACTGTTTGAGCAAGCTTTTTAGATTGAATCTGGTAAATCGATTTTTTATCTAAAAATACATCACCACTTGTTGGTTTTAGTAATCGAGCCATTGTTTTTAACAAAGTGGATTTACCGCAACCATTTGAACCGATTATAATACTAATTTTATTTTCAGGAATCGATAGGTTTACATCCTGTAAAATGACATTTTGATCATAGCCAGAATGTAAGTTTTTTGTTTGTAGTGTATGAGACATTATATATTCCCCTCTCGATTCATTTTAATCAGTAAGTAAATTAAATACGGTGCTCCGATTATTCCTGTAATAACCCCTACAGGAAAACGTGTTTCAAATGCAAATTGCCCGATTAAATCAGCTCCGAGTACCAAAATAGCACCGATTAATCCTGAAGGTATGAGTGCAGAAAATCCAACCCCGACAATACGTCTTGCAATTGGTCCTGCTAAAAATGAAATAAAGGCAATGGGTCCTGTAGTTGCCGTTGCGAGAGCAATTATCAACACAGCACTTACCAATAAAATGATACGAACTCGATTTGTTGAAACACCTAAAGATGTAGCGGCTTGTTCACCTAGCTCTAACATTTCTAAATGGCGTGCAAAGTACATGAGTATCGGTGTACAAATAACTAAAAGAATCAATAGCGGCAAAATCGTTTCAATCTTTGTCCCGTTTAAGCTTCCACTCAACCAGCGTAGTGCAGTCGGTAAATCATGTGTTTTCGCGATTAACATTAAATACGAAATAAAGGCATTTAACATTGCCTGGATCCCAATTCCGATTAATATTAATCGACCAATTGAAAATGAAGTAGTTCTAGAGAAACCATAGATAATGGTAACTGTTAATAGTCCACCTACAACTGCAGCAATCGATATCACAGTATTACTAGCTTGAAGGACAACAATACAAAATACAGCTGCAGCACTTGATCCGGCAGTAATACCAATTACATTAGGATTCGCTAATGGGTTTCTTAACATTGTTTGGAATACGTATCCTCCAACACCAAATGCAAATCCAGCAAGTAGACAAGCTAACATTCGAGGAAAACGTAATGTTCCGACCGTAAAGCTTGCCCCTTTAACTTCCTCACCCAATAAAACAGCAAGAACATCTTTTACTGGATAAATCGTATTACCAAGCATTAACATGGCGCAACATAATGCAAAAGTAATGACGTTTAATATGACCATGGTCGTAATATATCGATGTTTACGTTTTGTTCTTGATTGAATAATCGTTTTTAAAGTATTGTTGTTCATCATAGGCTACGCATTTTCGCTTTCATCGTAATATATATTAAAATCGGTGCGCCAATAAAGGCTGTTAATATCCCAACCTCTACCTCTCCTGGACGAGCGATTAATCGTCCTACTACATCAGATATTGTTAAAATGATTCCACCCGACAAAGCGGAAAGTGGGATGATATAGCGTAAATTTGGTCCAATGATTAATCGAATTAAATGAGTAGCTAATAGACCTATAAACGCGATTGGTCCTGCAAAGGCAGTTGCAGCACCACAAAGTAGAACTCCTGCAAAAGCAGAGAGTAAACGAATTGTCCCTGTTTTAACGCCTAATCCAGTCGCTACTTCATCACCTAATGCCATTGCATTTAGCGCGGGTGCAGTAACAATAGCAATAATCACACCTACAACTAAAAAAGGGAGAAATAATTGAATACTATCCCACGTACCAGCTCCAACACTTCCAACCTGCCAAAAACGGAATTGATCCATTACATTTTGACGGGGAATCATAATCGCAGTTACGAGAGACGATAAAATCGCACTTGTTGCAGCTCCAGCTAAGACGAGTTTTAGTGGTGTAGCTCCACTTCCACCAAGAGAGCCAATTGTAAAAACAAAAATAGCAGTAAGAATCGCGCCTGCTATAGCTAACCATACATATTCACTTGGAGAACTAATATTGAAAAAGGCAATACCACTTACAACAAAAAGGGAAGCTCCGGTATTGACCCCTAAAATACTTGGATCAGCAATTGGGTTTCGCGTGACCGATTGCATAAGTGCCCCAGATACACCTAATGCTGCACCACACATAAAACTAAAAATCGTTCGTACAACTCGCTGACGAACGACACTAGATTCATGGTCGTTCAATTCTGGATGGAATAATCCATCCAGAATTGTAGACCACCCAATTGAACGAGAGCCAAAAGCGATAGAAGCAATAATTGAAATTATTAATAGAACTAAAAGAATAATTGTTAACTTCCCAAAGTTTTTTGGAAGTAAAGATTGCTTCTTCGCTGCAATGTTCAACTGTTCCATGATTACTTAATATTCTTCGCTACGTCTGAGATTAAAGTTAAGTATTCATCAATTGTATATTGAATTGAAAGTGGATTTGGATTACCTGCCGCTGCTAATGGTGTGTTGTCTTCGATCACAACGATGTTACCGGCAGCAATCGCGGGAACTTTCCCTAAAATAGGATCTGCTTGTAAAGCAGCTAATGTATCTTTGTTTCCATAAGTAATAAATAGTTCAGTATCGTTTAGTGCATCAGCATTTTCAGCACTCACTTGAATATAGAAACTGTCATCAGTAATTAACTCTTTAATACCCTCAGGGTACTCCATACCTAAATCCGTTAAGAATTCGCCACGTGGATCAGTTGGTGTATAAACATAGAAGCTTGATAAATCAGCAGTATTAAACATACCAAATGCAGCTTTTTTACCTTTAATATCGGAATACTCATTTGCTTTATCAGCAATTAACTTTTCTGTATCAGCAACTAATTTCTTACCTTCTTCTTCCATACCCATTCCTTTAGCGTTTAATAATACTTGGTCACGCCAAGGTGTAACCCAAGGAGTTTCTTCGTATGGAACAACTGGAGCAATTTGACTTAATGTATCGTATTCTTCTTGAGTAATACCTGAATAAGCAGCAAGAATAACATCTGGATTACTATCAGCAATAGCTTCGAAATCTAAACCGTCAGTATCTTGATAAACGTTTGGGTTTTCTTCACCTAACTCTTTTAATTTATCAGCAGTCCAAGGTAATAAACCAGAATCATCTTGTATTCCATAGTTTGCAGCAGAGAAACCTACTGGTACTACTCCAAGTGCTAATGCTACATCGTGGTTTGCCCAAGCAATAGTTGCAACCCGTTCAGGTTTTTCGTCGATTGTAGTTTCGCCAAATGCATGTTTAATAACGATTGGATATTGACCATCACTTTCTATTTCTGTTGTTGATTCTTCGTTTGTTGAATTATCGTTGCCACAAGCAGCAAGAATCAACACAATAATTGATGTAATTAAAAATAATAATGATTTTCTCATTATGAATAGCCTCACTTTATTGGTTAGTTTTCTATTTTATTCTAAATGATAAAGATTCTCATTATCATTCGTATGAATTTATAATACTTGAAATTCACATCATGTCAATAATTTTTTTGAGAATGATTTTCATTTAGAAATTGACTTTTATTTAATGATTCGATAATCTGATTGAGAAATGTTCTCAACTAATCTGATTAAAACAATAATGGGGTGCTTTAAATGGAAATATATGATGTGACGATTATAGGTGGTGGACCTGCTGGGTTATACAGTGCTTTTTATAGTGGAATGCGTGATATGAAAACGAAAATTATTGAATATCATCCTTATTTAGGTGGGAAAGTGAATATCTTTTTAGAAAAAGTACTTTGGGATGTAGGCGGTCAACCACCAATTCATGCAAGTAATTTTTTGAATAATTTAATCGCACAAGCTATGACATTTGAGCCGACCATTTGTTTAAGTCAAAAAGTTGATCGTATAGATAAAGAGGAAGAGTATTTTATAATTACGACAAATACAGGGGAGAATCACTATTCGAAAACTGTAATTATCGCAATTGGTGGAGGAATTGTTGAGCCTATTAAATTGGATCTTGAAGGTGCAGAAAAGTTTGAAATGCAAAACCTTCATTACACGATTAACGGAATTGAGCGCTTTAAAGACAAAGAGATTTTAATTTCAGGTGGGGGAAATGCAGCTATTGATTGGGCTGTTGAACTATTACCGATTGCGAAAAAGTTAACAATCATTTACCGTAGCGACGAGTTAAAAGCACATGAATCACAAATTAAAAAGTTAGTTGAGCATGGTGTCGAATTTAAATTGAATACAGAATTGACAAAACTCATCTCAAATGAAGATAAAACAGCTATTGCACGTGTACGATTAAAAGAAAATGATGTGGAGTACGAAATGGCGATGGACGATGTATTAGTATGTCACGGTTATAACCGAGAAGTATCTCTCGATTTCTGTGAATCCATTGCCCCAGTACGAAATGAATATAAGCAATTTAACAGTGAAGGACAATGTAAAACATCGATACCTGGAATTTATGCAGTAGGGGATATCGTAGCTTATGAGGACAAAGTTTACTTATTAGTCGGGACATTTAATGATGCTGTTTTAGCTGTAAATAGCGCGAAGAAATTCATTGAGCCAGATGCGACAAGTTATGCAATGGTTTCTTCACATAATGATAAATTTAATGAGCGTAATCGAGTGATTTTAGCGTGTTACAGCTAAAGATTTTTTATCTTACGATATACAAGACTTCTATATTGAAATAACAGCGTGGTATTATAGACTCGATAAATTAACAGAACAAGAACGACAAAATGTATACGACGCTCTTAAAAGAATAGAAAAAAGATTAATTGAGGTGTACGGTGAAAATGCATCGTTTGAAATATACTTTAATGAAGGTGAAATAAATGTGGAGTATATAGATGGTCAAAAGCAATAATTCTTTCAAGAGTGGAGGCAGGTTCTCTGTAAGGGGATCTGCTTTTTTAATTTTTTGGACATTTCCCGGTATTTCTACAGTATTTTGGGCAATCTAATGAAGATGCTCAATAAATAAGAAAAGTTGCTCAATTAAGCCCACAGGTTGCTCAAAAAATGGCTCACATATTTAGAACGTTCAATCGCAATTCCACCAAATTGATAATAACCTTTGAAGAATAATAAATGCAAAGTTTTTATTTTAACCCAAATCAAAATAAGTTGTCAACAAGAAATTTGTTTTATTTTCAAAAAAGTGCTATAATATTCTTACAATTGTTTTTTAATCGTATTCTTAATTCCCGCGGTAAATTTTTGCAGTTAGAATTATGGATGCGTTTTTTTAATTTCCTATTTTTCCACCGGAAAAAAAACAGTTGTGTGGGCTATAAATTAATTGAATAACATTAACAATTTGTTATCTAATAGTAACCCGAATTTTAAGGAGGACTAGAATAATGAATCTGAACCTAATCAATAAAAAAGTTACACACAAACGTTTTGGCACGGGTAATATCGTTAAACATAATGAAACGAGCATTGAAATACATTTTGCATCGGAGAGTAAAAAGTTTGTTTTTCCTGATGTATTCGAAAAACACTTAAAACTACATGATCAAAGTGTTGCTACCTCACTTGAACAAATGTTAGAAAAAAAGGAAATGGAACGAAAAGAAGAAGAGTTACGAAAAGAAAAAGAAAGAGAAATACTACGAAAACAACATGAGCTTCGTTTGGAACATGAAAAGCTCATGAAAAACCATAAACATCACCCAGAATCACAAATGGTTTTTTGGTGTGATACAGAGGAACAAATTAGTGCATTTGAGGAGTGGAGAGTCTTCTCAGGTGTAATTAAGAGCGGAAATAATAAAGGAAAGCCAAATAAACCAAGTCGTTTGCACCAAAATAGTGCTGTTCTGTTAACGACAGTAGATCCTAATCAGCCTGAACAAGACAGAAAAATCTTAGGTGTCTATATGGTAAATGAAAAGTTTGTAGGAAAGCTTTGTGAAGATGGATATATCCCGGCACATTCCGAGTACAAACTCCAATTAACAGAGCAGGAATCAGAACAGTTGCCTTTCTATAAATATTACGTTAATGAAAAATCCCCGGATAAGATGACATGGAATACAGGTAAATACCGTTATTTTAGTAATGCATGGATGGCTCAAATTTTACGTGATATTGTTTCTTTAAAAACTGATCCAAAAGAACAAGAGCTTGCAAAAGGATTCTTTAAACATTTTTGTAAGATGAATAAAATATTAGCTCAAGAGTTACCAGAGCCTAATGGCGCATTGATGCGTTCATAGAAAGTATCTCTTACTCAATTGATTTTCTTGGGGTTATTGGGGTATTTATTCATCAATAGTCATATTTTAGATGCTTACAAACAGTTGAAGGAATACTATAATATATAGAGAACGAATACCAATCGTGGAATTCGTTCTTTTTCGTGTGTCTTAAATGAATCGTAAAGCAGATACACTGGTTTTCATAGATAATAAATAACCAACTGTTTGATAATAAGTTATTAAGCATGATATAAGTGTAAAAAGAAGTTAAACATAAAGTTTGAAATGATATACATATGAGAGGAATTGAGTTTGATATGATAGATAATTTTTGGCGTGAATTACCGCGACCATTTTTTGTACTTGCACCTATGGAAGATGTGACAGATGTTGTTTTTCGTCATGTTATAAGTAAAGCGGGAAGACCTGATGTGTTTTTCACAGAGTTTACAAACTCGGATAGTTATTGTCATCCAGAGGGTAACAAAAGTGTACGTGGACGATTACTTTTTACAGAAGATGAACAACCAATGGTAGCACATATTTGGGGAGATAAGCCTGAATACTTCCGTCAAATGAGTATTGGTATGGCGGAAATGGGATTCAAAGGAATTGATATTAATATGGGGTGCCCTGTACCGAATGTGGCATCAAGAGGGAAAGGTAGTGGCCTAATCCTTCGTCCAGAAGTTGCAGCAGAACTAATCCAAGCAGCAAAAGAAGGCGGGTTACCTGTTAGTGTAAAAACAAGACTTGGATATACGGATGTAAATGAGTGGGAAGAGTGGTTAACGCATATATTAAAACAGGATATTGCGAACCTTTCAATTCATTTACGTACTAGAAAAGAAATGAGCCAAGTAGATGCCCATTGGGAGCTCATTCCTGAAATTAAGAAACTACGCGATCGTATAGCACCGGATACACTATTGACAATTAATGGCGATATACCTGATCGTCAAAAAGGCTTAGAGCTTGTTGAACAATATGGTGTTGATGGGGTCATGATCGGGCGCGGTGTATTTAAAAATCCTTTTGCGTTTGAAAAAGAACCGAAAGAACATAGCCCAAAGGAATACCTCGATCTTCTAAGATTGCAATTAGACTTGCATGACCGTTATTCTGAGGAAATACCACGTTCCATCACAGCGCTTCACCGCTTTTTCAAAATTTACGTTAAAGGCTTTAGAGGAGCAGGAGAGTTAAGAAACCAATTGATGAGTACAAAATCAACCGATGAAGTACGTGCATTAATTGATAATTTTATTATTGAAGAGTAATAATATTATTCATTTAAATTTAGCTTAAATAAACTAACACCCCGTTTATCGTATAAATAAATTATGCGAAAAACGGGGTGTATTTGATTTTATCTTTAACGCAAATATTCCTTTAAATCCGTTGCTGCTTTTATTTGTTCTAGCTCACTTTTAGATTCCACATATCTAGAATCATAGGAAAAATCCAAGATATATTCCCTAGCTATAAGATGTTTATTTGTAAATTCATGATAGCTAAGCTCATTATCTTGTTCCGAGATTGTTTGACCGAGCTTTTCGTTATAGAAATTGATGTCAACACTAAAATACTCCAAATCTTGTTCTTTCAAATATTGTACTAATTGAAAAGCCTTATCTAGCTGATCATCCATATCATTAGCTGAATTTAAAATGATATTTAAAAATACAATGTTACCGATACTATTATGGTCGTTTTTGAAAATGTCTTCATAAGTGTTAGCGGCAGTATATTTAGTATCTGCATCATCAGGAAATGAAACATTGACCATATAGGAGTAGTTTTCAACACTTCCATACAATTCTTTGTAAACTAAACCAAACTGTTCGTTAAGTTCAGCACGCCACTTTGTATCTAAGTAATCATCCCACAGTGGATCCATGTCTTCTGTAACTGAGATTCGAGCAGTTAAAGTAGGATTGCTGACAGGATGAGCATGAATTTGATATGTCCCAAAATAGTCACCGAGTGGTTTTGAAAAGCTGGATTCTCCAATATTGAAGTCTTCATTATACTTTTCTTCAAGAAACTTCTCTGCTACATCTTCAGCTTTATAGCTAATAAGTGGAAAGTAAATATAGTCAAATATAATTAAACCTATTATTAATATAAAGAAAATAGGTACTATTAATAAAAAGGTAAGTATTTTTCGCATTCGTTTTCTCCCTAATGAGAATTAATTTACTATAAAAGTAGACGTAAAGAGTTAATTGTTCGTTACAAAAAAAGGGGAATATTTTGTAAAAAAATGTGAAAAAGTCTAAATGAGTCCAAGTTGGCTAAACTTATATTAAACTAAAAGAAGTATAGTAAAGTCAGTAGAGGTGGTAACATGTCGGAAAAGAAGGATGAAATCATCTTAAGAGGGCTTAAAGAAAATAATTTGAAAAATATTGACTTAAATATCCCGAAAGAAAAAATTATTGTATTTACCGGTCTATCGGGTTCAGGGAAAAGTTCGGTTGTTTTTGATACGTTAGCAACTGAAAGTAGAAGACAAATGACTTTAAACTACCCTCTCTATGTTAGAAATCAAATGCCTAGGTACGAAAGACCTCACGCAGATTTAATGCAAAACTTAAGCCCGGTTGTAGTAGTAGAACAACGGACTATTACTGGGAATTCGCGCTCAACTGTAGGTTCTTATATGGATATTAACCCGCTTATTAGACTTTTATTTTCAAGAATAGGAAACCCATCAATTGGCTCAGCAAACGATTTCACAAGTCAAAGTTCTTTTGGCAGATGTCCAGAATGTAGTGGATTTGGACAAGTGATTGCACCAGTTTTAAATAAAATGATAGATTTCGATAAGTCACTTCGAGATTATGCAGTGAAGTTCAAGCCATTGTCACCTTCTGGATGGCAAGGTAGATGGATGATCACTGGTGGATTATTTGATCCCGATAAACCAATCAAGGACTACTCAGAAGAAGAATTTCAACTATTAATATATGGTCCTTCAAATGGTGAAAAAGTTTATGCACCATTTCATACAAAAAATGGACCCCAGCCACATGAATGGGACGGGTTATTACCGCGGTTTACACGCTTATATATCAATAGAGATATTTCAAAGTTAAAAGAAGTATCTCAAGATGACGTTTTAGCAGTAACGTCCCAAACTTTATGTCCAACCTGCCAAGGCTCAGGACTAAATCCTAAAGTATTAGAATGTAAAATTAATGGGCTTAATATTGCAGAGTACAATCAACTAGAGCTAACAGATCTACTAATGGAACTAAAGACTATACAAAACCCTATTGGAAAATCTATTGCACAACAGGCGAATTTGCATATTATACAACTTGTCCAATTAGGATTAGGTTACCTAAGTCTTTCAAGAAAAATGGAGACATTATCAGGAGGAGAGGCGCAAAGGGTAAAAATCGCCCGTCATTTAGGAAGTAGCCTTAATAATATGACTTACATTTTTGACGAACCAAGTGCAGGCCTCCACCCAGAAGAAGTCGGTCAATTAATACAAATGATGAAAAGTATTAAAGAGCAACATAATACTGTCATCGTTATTGAACATGATCTAACAGTTATAAAAGAGGCGGATGAAATTATCGAGATGGGTCCTGGCGCAGGTGTTAATGGAGGAGAAGTTGTCTATCAAGGAAGATTAGAAGGATTAAAACACTCTCCTACCGGTATCGCTCTTGACCAAAAGTTAAAGATAAACAAAAATCCTAGAGGTATAGAAAGTCATTTTAAAATTGAAAATGCAACGTACAACAATTTAAAAAATATAAGCTTGGATATCCCTAAGAATGTTTTAGTTTCTATATGTGGAGTATCTGGATCAGGAAAAAGTACGTTAATGTTAGAAGTATTTACAGAAAAGTATCCTGAAACTATTGTAGTTGAACACGGGAGTATAGGGATCTCTAGTCGTTCAACACTTGCTACATATATGGGAATTATGGATGATATTCGTGCCATATTATCAAAAGAAACAGGTCAACCAATTGGGTTATTTAGCTTTAATTCTTTAGGTGCATGTTCTATTTGTAAAGGTAAAGGGGTCATAACGCCTGAAGTTGCATTTGCTGATCCTGTAACAGTTCCGTGTGAAGCTTGTAATGGATCAAGGTATTCAGAAGAAGCTCTTAAGTATCACTATCAAAATAAAAATATAGTTGAAATATTAAATTTAACAATCGATGAAGCAATGGATTATTTTAATGTGCCTAAGATTATTAAACGAATAAATATGTTAAAAGAAGTAGGGCTAGGGTATTTAACATTAGGACAGACAACAAGTTCACTAAGTGGAGGGGAACTTCAACGTCTTAAATTAGCAAGTCATCTGCAAAATGAAGGACAGATCTATCTTCTAGATGAGCCTTCTTTAGGGCTGCATACAAATGATAATGGAAAACTATTAGATGTATTTCAAAGTCTCGTGGACAAAGGAAATTCGGTCATTATTATTGAACACAATCTAGACTTCATTGCAGCGAGCGATTGGATTATTGAAATGGGGCCCGGTGGAGGAAAACAGGGTGGACATCTACTATTTGAAGGTACGCCAGAGGAAATGTTAAATGTAGACACTTTAACTGCGAAGTGGTTAAAGAGTGGGATAGATAACTTGAACGTAGTATGATTGTGAAAAATCAGTATTCTATCTAAGGTCCAAAATGCAAATGTTCAATAGTTGAATCTGCCAAGAATGGCATACGACATAACCGGAATTATGTGCAATTGCACATAATTCTAGTTATGTCGTATCTAAAATTCGTTTAAAGGTCATTTCACATAGAAAAATTTGCAATAAGCTAATTCCGAAGTGAAAAATTTAAACTAACTCTGCAACGGCTTCTAGTTCAATTTTACATCCATTATTTAATGGAAGTATTGGGATTATGGCACGCGCGGGTTTATGGTCGCCAAAAAATTGAGCGTACACTTGATTTACAGCATCCCAATCATCAGCTGAGGTAATATATACTCTACACATGACCACTTGGTCTTTTGTACAACCAGCATCTTTCAAAACTTTTTCTAACTTTTCTAAAGCCATTTTTGTTTAAGCTTCAATCCCACCTGGTACTGGCATTCCTGTTTTAGGATCTGCGGATGTTTGACCTGAAATATAAACTGTATTTCCACTAATCATAGCTGGACTATAGTGTCCTCGTGGGGAACCTGCAACTGCTCTCATATGCTCAACTCCTCAAATTTACTAAATTGATCCATATCAATATTGCCACCTGAAATAAACAATACGACTTTTTCATTCGGATTAAATTTAACAGCTCCTTGTAAGAAAGCCCCCAAAGTAATACATGAAGAAATTTCTGCTACTAATTTTCCCTTTGTTAACATTAGCTTCGTTGCTTTAAGAATATTTTCTTCATCGACAGTGACGATTTCGTCCACATATTTCTCAACCACAGGATAATTGAGTTTCCCAGGTTCTAATGTTTGTAAACCATCTGCTACTGACTTCGATTCTTTTGGTAATGGAACGGGATGACCTACTGTAAAACTATTACTATAGCGAGCAACATTAGTAGGTTCTACGCCGATGATCTTTACATGGGGATTCGTTTCTTTCACAAATGTTGATAAACCACTAATTAATCCGCCCCCACCAATTGGAACAATAATTGTATCCACATCTGGTAGTTGTTCAAGTATTTCTAAACCTGCAGTACCTTGTCCTGCCATAATGTCATAATCATCAAATGGTGAAATAAAACGCCAATTGTTATCCTCGCTCAGTTTATTGGCTACTTGGAATCTTTCTGAGGGAGCGCTAAAAATGATCTCTGCCCCATAAGATTGAATTCCTTCGACTTTAATTTTCGGAGTGTTTTCTGGAACGACAACGTAAGCCTTCGTACCAAGTTGTTTTGCTGCATAGGCAATTGCTTTCCCATGATTTCCTGATGAAGCAGTAATAATTCCTTTTTTCATTTCGTCTTCTGGTAGTGATAATAAAGCATTAAGAGCACCACGGACTTTGAATGAATTTGTTTTTTGAAAAGACTCTAGTTTAGCATGAACCTGGCAACCAAAGTCTTCATCTAGATTACTTAAATGGAGAAGAGGGGTTTTATAAATATAAGGATTGATACGTGCTTGTGCTTCTTGAATCGATTGAATTGTAAGCATGGATAGAGCCTCCAAGAGTCAGAATATTTTAAAACTATATTTTAAATACTAAAGTTATAGTGAATATTTGTAAATTAATTTAGCAATTAAATATATATTAGTGAATAATAGATAATAATTTGTTGATTCTTTCAAAGACGCAATATTTTGCCAATTTAATAGTGTTGTCTTATACTATACTTGTAAAATATGTATTAACTGGAGGTTTTTGATATGGCAAAGGTAGCATTTCTATTAGCAGGCGGATTTGAGGACTCTGAAATGAAAAATCCATATGACGCTGTGAAGGAAGCAGGACACGAGGCAGTCATCATTGGATTAGAAAAAGGTGCTAAATGCGATGGTAAAAAAGGAACAGTATCCTACAATGCTGACCTTGGGGCATCTGAAGCTAAGTCAGAAGATTTTGATGCTGTTATAATACCTGGCGGAGGCGCTCCAGAAGCATTACGTGTAAATGACGACGTTGTTCGTTTTGTGAAAGAAGTAAATGAAGAGGGTAAGTTAATTGCTGGTATTTGTCACGGACCACAAGTTATGATTAGTGCTGATATATTAAAAGGTAAGTCTGCAACTTGCTACATTGGAATCCGAGATGATGTAAAGCTAGCTGGCGCAGAATATCGTGACGAAGAAGTGGTTGTTAGTGAAAATATTATTACATCACGTACGCCATTTGATGAACCTGCATTTATCCGTGAAATTCTAGCAAAATTAAATTAATTTATATAGCAAAAGGAAGAGAGTGACTGCAAAGGTTCTCTCTTCTTTTTTATTGTCCATACCTATAGTAAATCTGAAAATAAATAGACCCAGAATTCGTAAAATTTACGAAAACTGGGTCTTGGCAAGTGCTCATCTTTGCGAATATTATTCAAAAATATAACTGATCACATCAATTGCTTGGTCAACAGTTTCTACAGTTACATTCGCTTTGTTGGAAAGTTCTTTTAATGGGTGAATTAATGATTCAGGTCTGATAATAATAGTTGGCTTGTTCATTGCGATAGCCATGCTTGCGTCCATTGCTGTATTCCATTGTTTATATTTCTCTCCAAATAAAGCAATAACGATATCAGCTTTTTGCATTAAAACCTGCGTTCTAAAATTATTTATATCGGATGCTGCATCGTCTTTGTAATAATTCGTCGGTTGTTTTCCTAGAATTTCTTCACCGATATTGTCTGAACGATCATGGTTTGTTTGTGGTGCTACAAAATGAAGTGGAAGGTTCTTTTCTTTTGCTTTTTGAGCAACTTCCTCCCTCCAATTATCATGAATCTGACCTGCTAGATATACAGTAAGTTCCATTTCAATTCCTCCAATACTAGTTAACTAAGTCTATCGTAACTAATTTGACTAAGTTTTCAAAGTAAACACCATTATCAGCTCATATCTACTAAAAATCAAAACTATGTTATGGTAAGGGTTAGAAAAGATAGTGATAGATAATATTTAAGGAGGCCTACGATGAATATCGGTATAATTGGTGCAGGTGCAATTTCTAATTTTTTACTGCAAAAATTAAATGGTCGTCAGGATATAAAAATAAAAAGTATTTTCGTACGTGATAAGGAAAAATATCAATCTTTGGAATCTAATTTTCAAGTAACATTATTTACAGATCTTGATGCATTTCTTGATTCGGATATTGATATTGTCGTAGAGGCAGCAGATTTACATGCAGTGAAATCCTTAATACCTTCTGTTATAAAAAGGAAGGCGGTTGTATTAATTAGTATCGGAGCACTGGCAGATGTTGAACTGCTAAAAGAGATAAGTCATTTATCCAATGAGTATAAACATGAAATACACTTACCATCTGGTGCTATAGGTGGTTTAGATTTATTGCAAAATGCACACGCACTTGGTTTGGTAACAGGTGTTTCGTTAACAACTCGAAAACCTGCTAGTTCTCTAATTGACGAGGCAATTGATGAAGCAAAAGTTGTATTTGAAGGTAGTGCGATTGAAGCCATCCGACAGTTTCCGAAAAATATGAATGTCTCTATCGTCCTTTCACTTGCAGGAATAGGATTTGAGAAAACGAGAGTAAGCCTAATAGCTGATCCACATATTGATAAGAATGTTCACCATATTGAAATTGTTGGTGACTTTGGGGAAGCAACATTTACAATTACAAATAATCCGCTTCCGGAAAATCCAAAGACAAGCTATTTAGCTGCTATGAGTATTCTTGGAACATTAAATAGATTGGATGGAAGACTTAGAATCGGTGGTTAGAATTGGAGCCTCTTCTTAAAACAAACATGTTTAAGAAGAGGCTCTTTATATATATTGGAGAGAATTTTTAACTTTATTAGCTAACTACTTGCTTTGCCTGTTTTTTTATAACTATTACAAATAAGCTTGCCAACACACAGAATACACCTGCCATAAAAAATGCCCAAGTATAAGTGTTGAAATATTTATAAATTAAACCTCCGCCATAGGCTGCCGCTGCAGCACCTACTTGGTGAGCTGCATAAATCCAACCATAAATAATAGCACTATTCTGAAGTCCGAAAATTTGTCTTGAGAGATTAATAGTAGGTGGTACAGTAGCTACCCAATCTAACCCATAAAACACAGTGAACACCATAATCCAAGTAATATTGCCATCCATTAACGCGAAAGGAAGAAGTACAAGAGAGCCCCCTCTTAGTAGGTAATACCAAAATAATAGCCAGCGATTATCGATGCGATCTGACAACCATCCAGATAGAGTTGTTCCGACCATGTTAAAAACACCCATAAATGAAAGTAACGAAGCGGCAGTTACTAAAGGTATTCCAAAGCTAATACAAAAAGAAATAAAATGAGTACCAATTAATCCATTCGTTGAAAAACCGCATACAAAGAAACTTCCTGCTAATAACCAAAATTCCTTTGACTTCACAGCAACAAATAATCCGTTAAATGCAATGGCGATTGGATTTCCATTTTGACTTTTGTTTAATTCATCGATATCTTCTGTTTGACCATAAGGAAGAATGCCAATATCTTTGGGTGAGTTTTTAATAAATAGTAAGATAATGATAAACATAATAATGCTAAGAGCACAAATTAACCCAATTGCCCAACGCCACGAATAGTTTTCAATTACTATTGCTAAGACAGGAAGTAATAGTAATTGGCCCATTGCCGTACTTGCTGTTAATATTCCTGTCGCAAGTCCTCTTTTTTCTTTAAACCAATGATTTGCTACATATGGACTTAATACTGTTAAGAAAAGACTAGACCCAAGTCCAATAATAATTCCCCAAATGATAATCAATTGCCAAGATTGATTCATCAAAAGGATTAATAAGAGTCCTATAAGCAAAGTTGCCATAGCTACTAGCATCATTTTCTTTAGCCCGAATTTCTCCAGTAATGCGGCCATAAAAGGACCTGATATTCCATAGAAAAGCAGACAAATTCCAAAAGCAATGGAGATTACGGGGCGATCCCAACCAAACTCTTTTTCAAAAGGTGTTAAGAAGACTCCAGATGATGCAACAATAATTCCGGCGACAATAATGGAAAAAAATGAAATAATTAAAATAAACCAACTATAATGAATACGCCTCAAGACCAAACCGCCTATCTATCTATGATTCTTTATTTTATATAGTAGTCAGTTAATTGTAAATTACTGTATTAGGAGAATGGGATTGATTGAGGAACGTAGCATTATGAAAAAGAACATATGAAAATAAAAGCCTCTTCATAAAAATGTTTATGAAGAGGCTTGAAATAATTTATAAGAACAGTTTTTCTAATTCTAATGGTTCAATGTATTTCCCATCTTTATAGGCACGCATGTTACCACCAGAGATTTCATCAATTAGAACGATTTGGCGACCTGTACCTGTACGGCCGAATTCTAATTTAATATCGTATAATTCAATTCCTTTTTTCGCTAATTCTTCTTTCACGACGTTACTGATTTGTTGTGTTAAATCTTTTAACACTTTATATTCATCTTTAGATAAGATACCAAGCATATCTAAAGCGTCTTCGCTAATTGGTGGGTCTTGGCGTTCGTCATCTTTAATAGTCACTTCAACGAAAGCATCTAAAGGTTGTCCTTCTTCAGCGTATAATCCGTATCTACGTAAAAAGCTTCCTACTGCGCGGTAGCGACAAATCACTTCTAGCCCTTTTCCGAAAACTTCAGCAGGTTTTACAGTCATTGTTGCTTTTTCAATATCAGCATCAACATAGTGTGTTGGGATTCCTTTTTCTTTTAATACTTCAAAAAAGTACTTTGTTAGTTTAAGCCCTGAACGTCCAGCACCTTCGATTGTCAATCCAACTGAGTTGGCACCTGGATCGAATACTCCGTCCACACCTGTAACATCATCTTTAAATTGTAATAGATAATTGCCATCATTTAATTCATAAACGTCTTTTGTTTTACCTGTATAAATATGCTTCATGTCTGAACTCCTTTATGATTTTAGCCATAATCTTGGAATATCACGCTATGTAAATATAATAAATCAAAAAATTATAATTGTACAAGGATTCTGAGAATTTCCTTGCGATTTTATGTGTCTAAAATCTGTACAAAGTATAAAGGAGGGGAAAAAATTCGAACGCATTAGAGCAATGCGTTCATTTCTTAATATTTTATTTATACTTCTACAGGGACTCCAAGCTTATCAAGAATAAATGCATAGCATTCAGCCGCTTCTTTCAAATGGTTAAAACGACCTGAAGCACCAAAATGCCCAGCCCCCATATTTGTTTTTAGCACAAGGATATTGTTATCTGTTTTCAAGGCTCTTAATTGAGCAACCCATTTTGCAGGTTCCCAATAACCGACTCGCGGGTCATTTAATCCAGTTGTAATGTACATATGCGGATAATTTTTCGCTTCAACATTATCATACGGACTATATGATTTCATATAGTGGTATTCATCAGGCTTTCTAGGATCACCCCATTCTTGCCATTCCAATGTAGTAAGAGGAATCGTTTCGTCTAGCATCGTCGTAACAACATCTACGAACGGCACTTCAGGAACAATTACTTCGAATAGCTCTCCAGCCATATTTGCAACGGCACCTACTAGTAAACCACCTGCACTGCCACCACGTGCAGCCATTTTACTGGAATTTGTATAGCCTAGTTCAATTAAATGTTTTGCTGCAGCAATAAAATCAGTAAATGTATTTCGTTTATGTTCCATTTTCCCATTCATGTACCAACTGCGGCCCATTTCAGAACCACCGCGTACTTGAGCAGTGACAAATACAATGCCCTGGTCAAGTAATGGAAGACGGTACGGATCGAAATATGGCTCGCTGTTTGCACCATAGGAACCGTAGCCTGATAAAATCAATGGTGCAGGTCCATTATCAAGCGCACCTTCACGATAGACAACAGTCATCGGGATTTTTACGCCATCTTCAGCAACTGTCCATAATTGTTCTTGAAGATAATTAGAAACTTCATAGTCTCCACTAACAGGTGCAACTTGTAAAACAGTCTTCTCCCCAGTTTGTAAATTCAGCGCATAAGTTGTTTTAGGTGTAATTAATGATTCAAAGTGAATTAATAATTCTGATGCGTCATAGCTTTGGTTTTCTATAATTGACAATGTATATAGTGGTTCATCCCATTCAAATTGCGTTAATTTATCATCTTTAAATAACCAAATTTGTGTCAATCCGTTTTCTCGACCTAAAAGAAGCAAAGAGTTTTGGAACGGGTACATTGCCTGAATGAAACGATTTTTGTCATATGGTATTAAGCTCTTACGTGAAGATGGATCACTAATAGGGCAGTGAAGGATTTGGAAGTTCAATGCATCCTCGTTCGTCAGAATTAGTAAATCTTCTCCCCAATGTTCAACATCATATTCTACGCCTTCACGACGTCCATCTATTAACTGTAGTGAAGCCAAAGGTTCTTCGGCGTTAATAAGACGGATTTCAGTTGTCGTACTAGATCTCGAATAAACATTAATAAACTTTCCACTTTGTGATTTATAGATAAAAAGGGTATAGGTTACATCTTTTTCTTCGTAAAGTAATTCATCATTAGCAACATCACTACCTATAAGATGACGCCACAATTGGTATGGTCGTTGCATTTCATCAACAGTAATATAAAAAATGAATTCGCCGCAATGACTCCATTCAATACTGCTATACAAATAGACATTCGGAATTTTGTCAGGTAATAGTTCGCCTGTTTCCAAATCTTTTATGTGTAATGTATAGCGGTCTGAACCATCCCGGTTTTCCAAATAGGCTAGTAGTTTATGATCAGTGCTCGTACGACGTTCTGTCACACTTAAATAATCATCCCCAGCAACCAATACATTAAGGTCGAGAATGATTTGTTCTTTCGCATTTGCAAGAAGCTCACGGTTAGCAGCTTGTTTACGGGCGTAAATTGGATATTGTTTATCTTTATCTAGTCGAGAATAGTAGAAGAATGGCCCATGTTGTACCGGAACCTTTACATCAGAATCGGGTACACGGTCTACCATACTTTGATAAATCTGTTCAGTTTGTTTCTCCAGTGGTTTCATGATTTCATCATAATACCGATTTTCTTCCTCTAAGTACTGAATAACTTCTGGATTTGTACGGTCTTTTAACCAATAATAATCATCTTCACGACGGTCTCCATGCAATTCATGGGTATAAGGAATACGTTTTGCAACAGGTGGTTTCATATATATTCTCCTTTCTAACTTTCTAATGTGAAGTTCGTGAAAGTCTAATTGAATTCCTCTTTTATCCTGTAGATTTTAATCTATCTAGGCAAAATAAAAGAGCTTGGGACATAAGTAAAAAAGTACAATCGGTCATTCTTTTCCGATTGTACTTTTTGGATATAGTATCGTTCGCTTCCGATGCAGGCCTCGCTTTCCGCAGGGAAGCCTTGAGCCGCTTCAAGCTAAAGCTCTGCAGGGTCTCAAGACTGCTTCTATGTCCTGCAGGAGTCTCAGCCTGCCTCTCCAGCGAACGACTTTCAAATAAAGTTGTGAGCAATATTTTACTATTACAATAACCTTCTGATTGCTGAAGATTATCTTTTGTCCCAGCCTCTTACAAATACTATATTCTCTTTTAAAAAGCTGTCATACAAATTGGTTTATTAAATGAACTAAATATAGAATTTAATGTCTCCAAGTAGGTAGAGTCGCTAATCTCAATCTTGCTAAACATATATAATTGTTTAAGTGATATAACTCCCATTAATAAAGAAGATAGTTCGGCAATATCAATTTTTACTTCTACTTGAACATCAGCATTTTCTATAACTTCCAGTAATCCGTCTTTAACCTGTAGTACTAGCTCCCCTTGGTTGTTAGGGAAGAAGGAATCGGTAACTGTTAGTTTCACTTTCAAGTCAGGTGATAATAGTTTGCGATGACTAATTTGTTGGATAAAGCCTTTCACATCAATGATACGGTACATTAACCCAATTCCTGAAGTAGCACTTGGATGATATACGCTAGGAATTAACTCAGTAGAGCCGTTGCGAGCATCATCTACTAGGAATCGAACAGCTTCATCCTGGGTGTTCCATTCAATTCGGTGAACTTGATCGGCTTGGCTATTTAAAAATGTGCTAAGCTCTACTAATGCTTCGGGTGTTTCATAAATCCATTCTTTAATCACTAATTTGTTGAGCATAAAGTTAGTTTCGCTCTGTTTTCTAAAAGTAAAAACAATGTACCCTTGTATCTTATTATTCTTTCTAAAAGCAACAATGCGATTTTCAGCATTTTTAAACAAAGCTTGCCATTCATATTCTGTTTTATAAAACATACCATGATTACTTTCAACAAAACGCTTATAGGAAGCTTTTAATAGCTCCAAATCTTCTTCCTTTGTATAGAATAGATGCTCTTTTGTAGGTCCTTTTGGAAAGCTAGATGGCTCTAGGAAGTATTGGTATATGCTAGATCCATAGCCAAATCCCATTTTCTTATAAAAATCAGGTCTGAAAGGGTACAAAGCTACGATATTGACTCCTTTTTCCTTAAACATTTGAAAAAACTGTTCAATCAATTCTTTTGCAGCACGCTCTTTTTTATGCAACAAATCCACTGCAACTAAACCGACGCCACCAATTTCCGCTTTTTTAGAGAATAAGTTCATTTCATAGTAATGTATACGCATCCCTGCAATTAGCTGCTGATCTCTGAACAAACCGAAGAAATCAACTGCAGGATCGTCATGTTGCTTATTCATTAAAAACTCTTTAAACTTTTGCTTTTCTTGTGGTGTATTTGCAAGTATTCCTGGATATGCATTAGCTACAATATCTACGAACTTTTCAAACTCACTTACATTAACTAACTTTCTTATTTCTCCCATCCAAAATTCCCCCTTTACTTCTACCAATAATATAAATTTCTACTTATTAACAGGCAATAATAAAATAGTTTTATATAAAATGTTTTAAACTCTCTTAAAAATATAAAAAATTTTTTTTGTAATATTATGACGTGAGACCATTTCAAAAAATCATTTTGACAATTCTAACTTGTATAAATATGATTTAATGTAGAATTTTGTCGAATTTCTAGCTTTGACGGAATCTAACTATTATGGAATTATTTAATTACAGCCTCGCAATAACTCTTAAAACAACAACACATTCAATTTCTACCTAAGATTTTTAAAATCCAAACTATGTAAATATTTGTTAGATTATGTGCATTTATTTTTTCTCATCTTTATTTTCTATAACAATTGAAATTAATTGAAAGAGGTGGTGCACTATGTAAAATACTTTGATCCATTCTGTATTTTGTAACTATGAATTCAGTGGGAATATTCGTAGAAAAAGGAGTATAAATAATGGGACACGATATTTTTGGATTTAACAAAGCAGGAAAAGAAATAGCATATGCACGATTTAGCATGGGGAATCATCATGCTGCAATACTTTATACAATACTGGATGCAAATAAGTACAATGCAGGAGTTAGTGGTTCTGCAGACAGTTCTACGTATTCAGTAGAACAAATTGAAAAAGCATTAAATGAATTCAAGGAATCATATCTAAAAGATTCCTCAATGATCAATTGGAATCATGAACAAATCTTAAATTTTATTCAAAGTTGTTTAGCAACCGCCAAAAAAGAGGGACATGTTAAAGTGTACTTTGGATAGTCGATGAAAACCTGAAAGCCAATTGAGCAAGCAGTTTAGATAGACCACATTATGCATTTATTTATCATCATCTCCGTTAATCTTATCGTTTACTCACTATTCCCCAAAATTAACATCAAATTAGAAATACTTTCAATTAGACAAACAGCAAGAAAATACTACTTATGTGTCTTTTGCAATCAAGGAAATGTAAACTGGTTTTTATATGACACACCAACCCGTTATAAGCTATCATTAGAAAGAAATGGCCAGCCGTAAGACAACATATTAATTATTAGCGAGGATAAAATAGTGGGAAATATAATTCAATTAGAAATAGTACTCCAGGACTTTGAATCTGAAGTAAATCGTGTGCTTGAAATTGATGAACATATGACATTTGAACAATTATTTGATGCAATTGATATTTTGTTCGACCTTTCAGACTTACAATCTTATTTATTCCACATTAAAAGAAGTAAAGGTCTTCTAAATGATACTTATATTGGTGTGGATTTGGATGGAACATTTTTTGTCGACGAGGATGAAATTCTTGAGGATGAAAATGAAGATTTATGCGATTATCTAATAAATGAAATGGATTATGCTGAACTGACAATCGGAGATGATGATCTTTCATTTTTAATAACGGTTAAAAAGAGAATAAGTCCAAAGAAAACAATAAATTATCCACGTTGTATTGCGGGGATAGGATATATAGATCAACCGGGAATTACGATAAATTTAAAAGAAATTTCTGAGGATCTTAGTTTTTTACCATTCATAGATGATGAGATGATAGATGAATTATTCGGAGATGAGTTTGAAAATCTTGAGCATGAATTACAAAAAGCCGTTCAAATACCAACAAATTGGAATGATTTATTTGATGTAGCTGATGAATTAAAACAACTAAAACCATGGGAATATCTTAAGGATTATCAAGTCATTGTGGTTGAGCACCCTGAAACAGAAATCATGTTATTTATCAGTGTACTTGGAGCGGGTGGACAAGAGTTTGGTCTGGCGATCTATACAGGGGAAAGTGGGCGCAAGGCATTAGAAAACATATACCTTGATAACATAACAGAAGATTATTATTTTGATATTCAAAGTTTAAATGTATCATATGTCAATCGAGATGAGTTATCAAATGAGGACTACAATCTAATAAAATCACAGGGACTAAGCTACCGTGGAAAGAAAAACTGGATTCAGTTTAGATCCTATATTCCAGGGAAGTTCCCATGGATTCCTGATGGATTTGAAACAGAATTACTATTGTATGCGATGAAAGAAACGATTGAAGTAATCAATGAGTGTAAAAATGGATGGACAGTACCTGACTTACCTATTGGTGATTATTACTTCAGACAAAAAATCATTGTGAAAGGTCAAATGGAATTGAATGAACAGATTATTAGTTTCAATTCAGTGGAAGATGAAGGGTTTTATCCTGTATTCATTGAAATTTCTGAGTTTGAAGTAAAACAACTAGCTAAGAAGAAAGTAAACAACCAAGAAATTGAGTTCGACGCATTTTATTTACCCCAGGCCATTCAAGCTGAAGCAGGGGAACGTCCATACTATCCGTTAATGATATTAACTATCGATCGTCACTCAGAATTAGTTATCCATGAGGAATTAATTCCGTTACAAAAAATTCCACCAATTGTACAAGCAGCATTTTTCGAGACGTTAAAAGCACTACCTACATTACCTCGCAAAGTAATCGTTTCGAAAGAAATCTATTCATATATAGCTACGCTAGCTAAAAATCTGAATATACAAGTAGTGGAGGATAAATTAAAGGCAATTCCAACTTTCCGATCTTATTTAAGAGGACATGAAATTTTGTAGATGATGTGTGAATCAGGTATATTTAATACACACTGTGAGAGCAAATTTTGAGAATAATTAGTTTTGAACAGATTAGTTTTTCAATTCGTTTCCAAAAAAAACGAACTAAGAGTTCCAGTCAAGTTCTTTAAAGATAAGAATAAATATTATAAACATGTATTTAAAACGAGGGAGACCAGCTAGATGCGGGTCTTCCTCGTTTTATCGCATTAAAGATTTTTCAATTCTTTTTCCAATTGTTTAATTTCATCATTTAATGCTGTCATCTCTTTTGTAAGTTTTTTCTTCATTTGATCATTATCCAGGTTTTTTGCAAACTCTTCTAATTTAGCATCTAAACGATTTTTCTTATTTGCTAAATCTTCTTGTAATTGTTGTTTTCTATTTTTTAGGTTGATATTATTTTTTTCGTTTTGAAGCTTATCGATTTTTTGTTGATAATGCTCAATTTGTTGATCAATAGATTGTTCAGTTAATGCTTTAGGTTCTGTGAAAAATGGGTGATCTAATAGGAAGGAGTTTCGATTGTTGAAAAATCGATTTGTTTCTTGAAACAATTGTTGAAACGAACTATGGAATTTGTCTAACTCATTTTCAAAATTAGAAATAAATTTATTGTTAGAAGTTAATTCATTCCAGGCAAGATCGAACGCCTTTTGGTCGTTGTTCTTCACAGCTTCTTCTAACTTATTTCGTAATACATCAAAAGTTTTATCATCTATAACGTTCGTTGAAAAGCGATAAAACCCACCATTTGGGGCTTTTATCTCCAATATTTTTTGACCATTCAACATAGGGTTGTTGAAATGTTTATTGAAAAATGGAAACATATTAAAAACCTCCTAAATGATTTTTGTATATAAAAGGTCACTCCATTTGACTTTGACTAACTTTGACCTTTCGAGATTATAATAACTCCTTTAAATATTATCTGTCAATAATTAATTTGACCATTTTTGACTATTTGTTTAAAGTTTGAGAATCTAGATGTTAGTGATTATTAATACTTCCACTAAAAACATAAATATGTGGTTTATAAACAATATTAATTTTAAGCTTATATAAGAGGAGGGATTTAATGGATTTGATTGAAAAGGCGATCATCTATTCTTCGAAAGCTCATAGAAATCAGATGAGGAAGGGGTCAGATATCCCTTATATTACACATCCATTTGCGGTGGGAATGTTATTGCAAAAAGCTAATTGCTCAGAAGAAGTAATCGTGGCAGGGATCTTACATGATACATTGGAAGATACTGAGGCAACTTATGGGGATTTGAAAGGAAATTTTGGTGCTCAAGTGGCAAACCTTGTTGTGGCGGCATCTGAGAATGATAAATCTCAGTCCTGGGAAGTTAGAAAGCAACATACGATTGACCAGTTAAAGGATGTATCTTTAGAAGAGTTACAAGTGATTGTTGCAGATAAATTGCATAATTTAAGGTCAATTAGAATTGACCTAAATTTACAGGGGGAGTCGATCTGGCAACGATTTAAACGGGGTAAATACCATCAACATTGGTATTATGCCAATATCGTAAAAGTATTAACTTCTAGGAAAGAAGAGTTCAACCTTATTAATGAATTGGAGTTAGAAGTAAAAGAAGTTTTTGGTTCATTAGAGAGTCTTTCAATACAAGATATAGATAACGTATAAACTGAAAAGGGGAGCATTCCGACTCCTATTTTTTCCTACGAAGTTAACCCTACATTCTAATGGATTAATTTGAATTCATTTGATGTCGAGTGAAATTAAAAAAGCCCTTGAATACCCTAGCATCATAAGGTGTTTAAGGGCTGAACAGTAATAAGTTGATTTATCGCCAACGCAATACTATTAATAATTGACAACATTCTATATTAGCTGATTTAAATTCTAATCGTAAACCATCCGGATTAAAGTACATAGTAACATCAGAGTTAACCCCGCTTGATTTAATTAGTCGTTGAACTTCATCGCGATTATTGCGCTGCGCAGCATCCATAACTTGTGTACAAAAATCTTTAGAAGTTGCAAATCTCTGAACTAATTTGTTAGCATCGGCCATTAGTTGCTGAGATTGATTTGCAGATTGATATAGGCGATCTGGATCTACTGGTGGATATCCATCTTGCCTTTGGGCGGTATGATTTAAAAATTGTGGATTCATTGTTAAGTGTGTTTGTGCAGTGGGATATGAGGGATATGGGTAAGGATTACGATGATAATGATAGAAATAATACACAATTGTGCCTCCTTCCAAGGTAAGGTACTACTTCAAGATTATGCCGTGATACTTAACTACTCTAGGCCAAAAACTACAGGTTTTCCTTTTTTAATCCCCCCATTTGGATTGTTTTTCCTTTTTGCTTGTCTTACTCTTAACATTCTAGGCATTTGGTGCATATAACTGAATATATTTGTTATAGAAGGTGAGGTGCTTCTTATAACGAAGAAAATTCTTCTTTTCTGTGATCCTGGGATTGATGATTCCTTAGCTATAATGTATTCAATACTTGATCCGGAGATTGAGCTAGTTGGTATTGTAACAAGTTATGGAAATTTGACAAAAGATCAGGTAACAGCAAATGCAGCATATCTGTTGGATTTAGCTGGGAGGACAGATATTCCAATCATTCCTGGTGCATCTATGCCTGTCCAAGAAGAACAAAATTTAAGAATTTATCCGGAAATTCACGGAGAAAAAGGCATTGGTCCCATTAAACCCCCCTCTAACTTACGATATAAGATTTACCCCTTTGATATGATCCGTGTCATTATTGAAAAGTATAAAAACGAACTGATTATTGTCGACACAGGGCGTTCTACTACGCTAGCAACAGTATTTAACCTTTATCCAGAACATATCAAAATGGTACACTCCATTTATGTTATGGGCGGTGCATTTTTCGTTCCTGGTAACGCAACTGCATTGGCTGAAGCAAATTTCTATGGTGATCCGACATCTTCGAATCTTGTTGTGAAAAATGCACATAATCTGACGATCACCCCGTTAAATGTTACTCAACATGCTGTGCTTTCTGAAGAAATGGTGGAGTTTATTTCAAAAAATATGAAAAATGTTTATGCATTTTTGATGGAACCTATTTTCAAATATTACTACGAATTTTATAAGAAAAGTACGCCTGGTATTCAAGGAGCACCCATTCACGACTTACTAACAGTTATGGTTGTTAAAAATCCAAGCATTGTAGATTATATTCATTATGATGCAACTGTTATTGAGAGCACCGAGGCAAAGGGAATGTCCTTTATTGATATTCGGCCAACAAGTAAAAAGGGGAAAACGAGGATTGCTGTTAAATTACATTATGATGCCTTTATTGAGGAATTTAAAAAAGTGATGTTGAATGGGTGAACTGGACCATAGAAATTTATTTACAAAATAACGATAAAATGTAATGATATAGTTAATTCTGGAAAAGGAGAGTAAGTTTATGACGCCATCTAATTGCTAATATTAATTTAATTTTTAAAATTAATAGGATTTATTAATGAGTGTGAAAATCGCCTAATTTAATTAGGTTTATTTGTTATGCTCTTTATGAATCGGGCAATTTAGAAGGTAACTTACTTTACTGAAATTAGAATATAATTTAAATTTACTGTTTAGTAAATTTGTACGCGATCATAAGGGCACTTATGCACTCTTTTCGCGGAGCTTTTTAGTGTGTTCAACACTAAATCGATTCATATTCTACGATTATTTTAGACTGTAAGAAGTACTGATCTTCTTACGGTCTTTTTTATTGTCACATTTCGAGTACCAGGTACCCAAACAATTCAGAATATTTCGGGTGACAGGTACCCAAACAATTCAGAATATTTCGGGTGACAGGTACGCAAACAATTCAAAATATTTTGTGTACCAGGTACGCAAACAATTCTAAATATTTAGTAAATTATGTCTAGTGCCCTGTCCATAAACGGTGTAACTTCTTACTTTATGGATGAAAGAGGGAATTTGTATGTTTGAATTAAAGTTAATGGGCGTAAAAAAATATATGGAAGCGACGCTTGTTGTGAACAATATTTCGTTTGAGGCATATGAAGGGGACAAAATTGGGATTGTCGGGGCTAATGGTAGTGGGAAAAGTACTATTTTAAAACTCATTGCTGGAATTGAACCGATGAATTACTACCCTGGTTATCCCCAAACTTCAAGCCCTGGGTATGATGAAGGGCTAATTAAAATGTCAAGAGGGGTAAGTTGTGCATACCTTGAACAAATGCCGACTTATCCAGAAGGGTTAAAAGTGAAAGACGTTTTAGCCTTTGAAGAACTTGATTCAATTGAATATCAAATGCGAGATTTAGAAGAAAAAATGCAATCGTTAAAAGATATAGAACTTGAAAAGACTTTAAATAAATATAGCAATTTAGTTCAATTATATGAACTAAAAGGCGGGTATGAGAAAGAAGAAAAATTAAGCAAAGTTTGTACGGGTTTGAAATTTGATGAAACTTTCTTAAATAGAGACTTTGACCTTTTAAGTGGTGGAGAAAAGACAACAGTTGTTTTAGGGAAACTATTAATTCACAATCCAAACATATTACTACTAGATGAACCAACGAATCATTTAGATATGGATTCAATTGAATGGTTGGAAGGATATTTAAAAAACTATAAAGGAATCGTAATTATCGTCTCCCATGATCGATATTTTTTAGACAATGTTGTTACGAAAATCGTTGAATTTGAAGATATGGAATCCATTAGTTACAAAGGTAACTATTCATCTTTCGCTAGTCAAAAAGAAGAGAATATGAGGATCCAATACGAGCATTTCCGCGAACAACAAAAAAGCATCAAAAGTATGGAACAAACAATTAAAGACTTAAGAGACTGGGCTTTGAGAGCAGACAACAATAAATTCTTTAGAAGAGCTGCTAATATGCAAAAGAAACTCAATAAAATGGATCGAATCGATAAGCCTGTCTTTGAAAGACGAAACATGAGACTCAATTTAACTGCGACAGAACGTTCTGGAAAGGAAACAATCAAAGCAGTTGACCTATCAAAGTCTTACAATGGTCGAATTATCTTTAAAAATACTAATTTGTTAATTCAGTATGGAGAAAGAGTCGGTCTTATTGGCCAAAATGGAAGCGGGAAAACTTCATTTATAAAAATGTTATTAGGGGAAGAAACGCCTGACACTGGCACTGTTCAGTTTGGAGCTAATGTGATGCCTGCTTACTTACCTCAAAAAATAACTTTTAATAATGAGGATAGTACGGTTTTAGAAACATTTAGAGAAAACATCTCAATTTTAGAGGGGGAAGCAAGAGAATATTTGTCGAAGTTCATGTTTTATAAAAACACGGTCTTCAAAAAAGTAAAGCACCTATCAGGTGGCGAAAGAATCCGTTTGAAGCTTGCAATGCTACTATACCAAGATATCAATTTGCTAATTTTGGATGAACCAACAAATCATTTAGACATTGATTCTATTGAAACACTTGAGGAAGCGTTGGAAGATTTTGAAGGTACGATTCTATTTGTCTCACACGATCGATACTTTATAAATAAAATCGGTGGGCGTATTGTAGCAATTGAAAACTATTCTTTTAAAAGCTACCCAGGAAATTATGATGATTATAAAAATGAAATCGATAAATTAAAGACAATTAATAAAGAAGAACCTAAGTCAAAAGAGAAGCTAAAAAAGGTTGAACCATATGAAAAGAAAGAAAACAATGTAAAAAAAAAGGAACGAGTGCTGACCAAAATCGAAAAACTCGAAAATGAAATAAAAGAAATAGATTTAGCGATGACTCAAAATCAAAGTGATTACGAAACGCTTAGTAAGCTTTACGAAAGAAAAGTGGCATTATCTGATGAGTTAGAATTAGTAATGGATTTATGGTTTAGTTTAGAAGAGTAGTAAATGCCAATGCAAATTCACAATTAATCAAGGTTGAGGAGAAAACTGAATCCGGAGTTTAAAAAGTTATATAAAGTATAACAATTTTCGAAATAATTAAGTGGAAGAACTATCCATTTGATGTATAGTAAACTTATAAAACAAAATAACAAACAGGAATCGTTGTGTTTGTTTGTTAAAAGGAGATGTCCAATGGGGAGAATTATTTTTTCAACTGAGAGTGGGGCCGATTTACCAAAAGATTTAGTTGCAAAACATAATATTCAAGTAGTACCGATGCACGTAATAATGGATGGAAAAGATTATTTAGATGGGGAATTATCAGTTGAAGAAGTTTTTGATTATCACCATCGTACTAAAAAAATTCCATCTACAGCCGCAACAAATGAACATGAGTATCATGATTTATTTACACGGATAAGAGAAGAATACCCAAAAAGTATCATCATTCATATTGGCTATACTTCAAAAGCTTCCGCATCCTTTCAAAGTGCGTTAATTGCTGCTGAAAGTTTTACGGATATTTATCTTATTGATGCGTTAAACGTAACTGGTGGTTTAGGTGCTGTTGTAATGTATGCAGTCCAATTACTTGAAGAAAATCCTACCATTGAGACTGAAGAGTTAATAGAAAAAGTTGAAGCCATAGTACCTAAAACAAGGCTCGCATTCATTCCTGGTAGCTTAGATTTTCTAAGAGCAGGTGGGCGTGTGAGTAATATTGCTTATATTAGTGGAGCTTTATTGAAGATAAAGCCATGTATAGAATTGAAAGAAGGAAAGCTTGTTTCAACTAAAAAATATCGAGGGAATATGAGCACAGTCGCAGAAAAACTTTTTCGAGATTATTTAAACGAATACAACATTGACCGACAACAGTTGTACTTACTCTTCTCCATTGGACTTGAAGAAAGTATAAAGAAAAGGATTGATCAAATTGCAATCGAGGAAGGATTCAAAAATGTAAAATGGATGCAAGCTGGTGCGATGATCTCAACCCACGCTGGACCTGGTGGCTTTGGTATTGCAGGGATTGAACGTTAAATTTTTAGTAGGGATGGTGTTGGCTGCCATCCCTCTTTTTACATTAAAATTTAGATTTATTTCTATTTTCTGAGGATACATTTAAGTTCTCACTCTACATTTTATGATACGATGGAAACAATTGAAGTTTGGTATATCTTTTGGAGGTTATTATGAAAAAAGTCGCTGTAATTCAGGATTTATCATCTTTTGGAAAATGTTCGCTAACAGCTGCAATTCCAGTACTTTCTGTTATGGGTGTACAAGCTTGCCCATTGCCAACTGCAATCTTGTCTGCTCAAACAGGTTTTCCTAGTTTCTTTTACGAAGATTTCACATCTAAAATGCACTTTTTTGAAGAGGAATGGAGTAAGCTTAATGCAACGTTTGATGGAATCTACACAGGTTTTGTCACTGGACAAGAGCAAATAAATAATATTTTCCGTTTTATAGATAAATTCAAAAGAGATGAAACCGTAGTACTTGTTGACCCTGTTATGGGTGATGTCGGCGAAGCATACAAGCTTTTTACTAACGAATTGTTAGAACGTATGAAAGATCTCGTTAAGAGTGCGGATGTGATTACGCCAAATGTCACAGAGTGTTGTCTTTTAACAGGGCTCTCTTACGAAAAGTTACATAGCTATTCTAATGAAAAAGACTTTTTAAAAGCATTAGAAGAAGTCGGAAATACTTTGCAGCTTGAAACAAACGCAAAAGTGGTACTAACTGGTGTAACTCCACCACCAAAAGATTCTGGTTATCAGTTTGTAGGTAATATGTATTTGGACGGTAGTAAAACTTTCTATTCTGAGATGCCTTATAACGGAAAAAGTTATTCAGGTACCGGAGATTTATTTGCATCTATTATGATGGGAAGTATGATGAGAGGCGACGACCTAGAAAAATCAATAGAACTTGCAGAACAGTTTCTGACAGTGGCTATTCAAGACACCTATTTAGAGGGAGTACCAGAAGTAGAAGGTGTTAACTTCGAGAAGTATTTGAAACTATTGATTTAAATAATAATTGCCTATGGAATTAAATTAACTCCATAGGCAACTTTTATTCTAGTTAATATATTCGTTTTGAATTAGTGCATATGACTCTTTTACTTTTGCAATATAGTTCGTTGCTTTACCTGTTCTACGGAAACCAGTTTTCCCCTTATTATATGAACTTAGCACAGCCTCATCTAATGCGTCGCCTGTTAAACCTTGGCCCTCCCAATACTCATATAAATCAGCTAAAAAGAATGTTCCCCATTGCATATTAACATATGGATCTAGTGGAGCATTTGCTGTTCCAAGCTTATCAGAAAGCCACTGATGATTAATAGAATTAATTTGGAAATAGCCAAAGTCTGAAGTTGCACCAATCGCATTCGGATTGAACTTACTTTCGTGTTCCATTACGGCTAACGTTTTTTCATAATCTAAACCGTATTGAACACATAAATTGTACAAATACTCTTGATGTTCATAAGGAAGAGGTAATTTTTCACTATATGGGAATGTATTTTGTGGCTGTTGTTGTTGTGTAATGATTGTTATATCTAATGCTGGATCATTTTCAATAGGTGTAGCTGGTGATTCATCTACATCTGAATCTTCTTCTGAAATTTCAGGTGTTGAATCTTCATTTTCTTCTAAGATAGGATTGTCACTTTCGATTTCACCTTCAGCTTGTTCTTCTTGTGCTTCATTTTCTTCTGTTTCAGCAATTGTTTCCTCAATTGATGATTTCCCTAATGCTGGATTATTTTGTAGTAGAGCAAATGCTGATTTGTCTTTAGTTTGTTCATCCACAAGTTGTTCTGATATGTTTTCCGTTAAAGTTAAACTATCAGGGAGTTGTAGAATAGAAGACGGTTTAAAGACCGAATTGTTTTCCAAGTATTCAATTGTGGACATTTTAGGTGTTAAATTATTTAGTATTGCAGCCGTTGTTTGTCTAGGTTCAAAGTGTTGTTTTGTCACTTCGTGTAATTCATTTTTTGATGAAGACTCGCTTTCTTGTAATTGTCCATCTATAACAAAATATGTTACTAGAACAAAACTAATAATAATTCCGATATGGGTTAGTCGTATACATATTAATTTTATCAAATTACTTTTTTCATTATTCATAAAAATAGTATCCTCCTTGTTAAATCTCAAAAAAATAGAAACGGCTGAAATCTTCTATACTGCAACTCTTTTTAGTTATCATGGACAAAGATGTTTTCTTTTAAACATTCAAAAGAATAGGAAATTTCCAGTCTGCTAAAATAAAGGGTTAATAGGTTTCTATATGGTAAAATGAAAAGAGTTTATTTTATGGATATAGTGAGAAAATAAATTAAGAAACGAAAGAACGTTCCTAGACTGGACAAAAGAGGAGATACAACATGACGAATAATGATTTGTTAATTCGATTACGCTACGCGCTTGATATAAAAAATACGGACTTAGTTGAAATGTTTCGTTTAGGTGGAATGGAATTCACAAAAGAGGAAGTACTTAAGATTTTTACTAAACCAAAAGTAGATGAAGATGGGGAAGCTGATTTAACGCCGACAGATGAGTTTACACCATGTGATTATGAAATGTTAGAAGCTTTTTTAAATGGGATGATTATTTTTAAAAGAGGAAAACAGGAGAAAAAACCTGGTCAAACTCAAGCACCCGCACCATCTAAGAAGGATACTCCTAATAATTTATTTATTAAGAAAGTAAAAGTGGCTTTAAGTTTAACGACAGAGGATATGATTGATATTTTCTACGATGCAGGACTAATTGTATCTAAAGGTGAAATTGGCGCCATTTTAAGAAAAGCAGATCACCGCAACTACAAAGAATGCGGGGACAATTTTACGCGTAATTTCATAAAAGGATTAACGATGAGGTATAGAGATTAGTTAGGGATATCTTGTCTATATAGCATCAAAAAAAAGAGCGTTATGGCATTAACGCTCTTTTCCTTATACTATTTATTAATCTTCAAAGTCACACCTGGATAAATTAAGTTTGGATTTTTGATATTATTAACCGAAGCAAGTCTATCAACAGTAGTTCCGTGTTCTTGGGCAATTTTCCAAAGTGTATCGCCAGACTTAATTACATAAGTTTGGGAACTATTATCTATGAAAATCCGAAGCTCATCCCCAGGGTAGATAAGATTAGGGTTATTAATATTATTTTCTTCTACAATACTCGCAACCGTGACATCGAATGAACGGGCTATATGATAAAGCGTATCTCCCTTCTTTACTATATAGGTTGTAGTATTAGTATCTGAAGGTTCTGTAGAAGTGGGCTCCGTTGTATCAGGTTCTTCCACCTGAGATGAATCCTTTAAAAATATTCCTTCATTGAAGATATTTAAGTCTGCATTGCCATTAACACCCTCAATAGTTCCAGTATCTGTATATTGCCAGCCTGCCCATGTGTCCCAAATGACTTCGTTACTAATCTCGTTTCCATCATATTGAGCAACCCACAATGAATACTTCGTTAAAGACTCATCAAATATGTTCGAAGCATTATTTGAATTACTATAGATTACAACTTCTTTACCAGTTAGGTTTTCAACTTCTTCAGCAAATGCTAAAGTAATTTGATTAATTTCTTCTTTTGTTAACTCTCCAAAATCTTCAAAGTCTACTGCTAATTTCGTATCGAAGGGTTTATCTTCTATTACGGATACGAAAAAGTTGGCTTCATTTATAGCATCTGAAACTGATCTTGCAATGATATAGTGGTAAAACCCGACTTTTAGACCTGCTGCTTTTGCCCCTTCGTAGTTCTTCTCAAAGTAAGGGTCAATCCACTCTGTACCCTCACTGGCCTTGATGTAAACAATTTCAACCCCTGCATTAGCTACCGCTTTAAAATCAACTTCTTCTTGATGCCTACTAACATCGAGCCCCTCATATTCTGTAGATCCTTCAGGTTCAATGGCATAAGCAACAGTACCGCCAATTAAAGATAGAATTGAAAAACAAAACAGTGTGAAAAGTAACTTTCCGAACTGTCTCATCGTTTCACCTCCTTCCTCTACTAAACTATGCATGGTAGAAAGAAGGTCTTGTGCGAATATAATGATTTCAAGGTGAAACTAGATTATCGTATAAATTTACTATATTAATTTCTTAGGACTATACTCGCATAAAAGAATAAGTGATGTAACGGAAATCGCGAATAAAGGTTAGAAAATTGCAAGTAAAGTGAATAAATAAATCCGCAAATAGGGAAACGGGATTCGCAAATAAAAGTATCAAACTCGCAAGTAAAGTGAGGGAATTCGCAAGTAAATTCAAACTCGCAAATAAAGTGGGTAAATCCGCAAATAGGGAAACGGGATTCGCAAATAAAAGTATCAAACTCGCAAGTAAAGTGAGGGAATTCGCAAGTAAATTCAACTTCGCAAATAAAGTGAGTAAACCCGCAAATAGTGATGTGAAAATCGCAAATTAAACTCACGAATTCGCAAGTAAAGCAAAATAAATAAAACCCGATACTTCACGTTATCGGGTTTCACTGTGTTAACTTGGTTTTGTTTGAAAATAACGTTCTGCGAGGAACTTCCAATCCTCTAAAAACAATGGCCATAAATTAGGTCGTCGTCGAACTGCTAATGGATGGTAGGCGACGGTTGTTTCATAACCTTGCACATCATGCCAATTTCCCCGTAATGACTTCACATCTACTTCATGGTTTTGAAAAAAGGATTGAACTGCTACATTTCCAAGACAGAAAATAAACAGAGGTTTATTTAACTCTAGTTGTTGTGCGAAATGATTCATACAGATTTCTCTAGTTTTTTCCTTATCATATGCCTTTTTTGGTCTTCTTTTTAATACATAGGTTACATATAAATCATCAACTGTTAAACCAACCTCATTCGCTACTTTTTGTAAGGTTTGCCTCGTTCCACAGACAAAAGGCTTGTTTTCCCGATCTTCACGAGCGCCAGGATTGTCCAACAAAATATAAATAGGTGCTTGTGAATTACCTTCTCCCCACACCATTCTAGTACCGTGCTTATCTAGACCACATTTATTGCAATCTTTTAAATGTTCAGGTGTTGGCTCCTCTGGCCATAATGTGCAATCATTTGGCAATTTCATTCCCTCCCGAAATAAATTAAATATAGTATAGGTTGCGAAATATCGATTGAGTATGGTAAAAGTTACTAAAAGGGGAAAGGGTGATAGAATGTTAAGACTTTATGTAGTTAGACACGGGGAAACGGTTTGGAATACGGAAAAAAAACTACAAGGATGGAAAGACTCACAATTAACTGAAAGTGGAATTGAAAATGCGATTTTACTTGGTAATCGATTAAAAAATATAGATTTTCAATCAATCTACACGAGTCCTAGTGGCCGAACGAAAGAAACAGCAAAATTAGTATCAGGTGATAGAAATCAAATTATTATTAAAGATGAGAACCTTAGAGAAATTAATCTTGGTGACTGGGAAGGTCGAACTCATGACCACATTAAAGAAAAGTATCCAAATGATTTTGATGCATTTTGGAATAAACCCCACCTATACAAATCTGATTCGGGTGAAGATTTCTATCAACTAAATGAAAGAGTTAAACAATTTTTAGAACGAGTTAAATCAGAACAGGTATTTGGAAATATATTAATAGTTACTCATACTGTATTTATAAAGACTTTATTGGCGCATTGTAAAAACTTATCGTTAGACCAATTATGGGGTCCACCTTTTATTCACGATACGAGTTTATCTATTATTGAACTAAATGAAGGAGAATTTAAAATCATAGTAGAAGCTGATATTAGCCACAAAAATATGGAGTCTGCCAAATGATAAGGAAGGCTGTAGGAGCAATCGTCTATCAAGGTACTGAAATACTATTAGTTTATAAAGTTAAGAGAAGCTTACTTAAAGACGAGGACCAACACTATTTAGGAAAGTGGGATTTTCCAAAGGGTGGTGTTGAAAATGGCGATCAAACCATTGAGAATTCCATCTTAAGAGAACTAAAAGAAGAGACTGGTTCCACTCAATATGAAGTAATCAATCAATTAGATGAAAAAATTAGGTTTTCATTTAATAAGGACTTTACGAATAAAACAGGATTTACTGAACAGGAAACAACGATGTTTCTTGTAAAATATGTGGGCGATCGATCTGACTTGGTTCCAAATGATAATGAAATAAAGGAAATTAAATTTGTTCCAGTTGATGAGGCAGGAGACATTTTAACACACGAAGAGACTAAAAAATTGTTTGAGTGCCAGGTACTCAAACAATTTAAACACAATTGAACACAGGGGGATGGGGATGGACTATAATCCGAAAGAAATTGTGGAAATTGCGATCCAAAAAGGAACTGAAAAAGTAAAAATGTCTATTCCAACAATGTTCTTTTTAGGATTTTTAGGTGGGGCTTTTATTGCAATTGGTTATCTAGCGTGTATTCGGATGACTGGCACAATACCTGCCGAGTGGGGAAGCTTCGCAACATTTTTAGGGGCTAGTGTCTTTCCGTTAGGACTCATTTTAATTGTTATAGGTGGTGGGGAATTAGTTACTGGCAACATGATGATGGTTAGCATCGCCTATCTTGCTAGGAAGATAAAACTTATACAATTAGTCCAAAGTTGGTTTTGGATTACTATCTTTAATTTACTTGGAGCTATATTTGTTGCTTATTTTTTTGGACATTTTATAGGGTTGACGGAAGGCGACTTTTTGGAAAAAACAATACATACTGCAAATGGGAAAGTTGAGGCAAGTTTTTGGGAAGCATTCGTTTCTGGAATCGGTTGTAATTGGCTTGTCGCAATGGCAGTTTGGTTAAGTTTTGGTGCAAAAAGTATTAGTGGGAAAATATTAGCAATCTGGTTCCCTATTATGGGGTTTGTATTAATTGGTTTCCAACACGTCGTAGCTAATATGTTTATCATACCTGCTGCGATTTTTGCTGGTGAGTTATCTTGGAGCGAATTTTTGTTAAACATAATTCCAGTGTTTTTAGGTAATGCTGTTGGCGCAGTAGTATTTGTTAGTATGTTTTATTATTTATCTTTTAAAACTGAGGAAAGTAAGGTTGAATATTAAGCTAGTGTAGTAAAACGACCTTCGTTAACCATGCTAAAAAGGAAAGTATAAAAACATAATCTAGAAACAGACTAGTACTAAAATGACTTGGGGGTACACTATGTCTGATAAAAAACCAAATCCGGATAACAGATCCAATAACGTTGAACGACTTCATGACATGATTGAAAATACGGAAAGAAAATTACAAGAAGCAGAAATTAGTGCGGAGTTTGAACCGCCTGAAAAACGAACGTGGATTAAAGAAAAAAATGAACGCCGCCGCCAATCAATTGAGGCCATGAAGGAAGAAATGAAAGACGAAATGGATGCGCGGAAAAAAGGGGAAGTCTAGATAAAAGCCAGAGACAAGTGAAAAGTCTCTGGTTTTTTATTTTTTCGAACAAGTAAGAATGACGGTTTCCCTAGCATTGTATAAAAATACCATATATGATGAATGATAGAAAGGTATTCTTATGAAGAAATAAAAAATCATTTAATTAGGAGGAAATATATATGGGAAGAGTATTACATTTTGAAATTCATGTAGAAGATATGGAACGTGCAAAAAAGTTTTATGGTGAAGTTTTTGGTTGGAAGTATGAAGACTATAGTAATTATGCGGGAATACCTTATTTCGGAGCAATCACTGGAGATGATGGTACACCAGGAATTAATGGAGCACTCATGCAAAGACAAGGAGTTGCACCTGAAGTAGGTCAGCCTACTAATTCATTTGTATGTACGATAGGTGTAGAAGATTACGACTCTACGGAAGCAAAAATTCTTGAGCTTGGTGGGAAAGTTGTCTTACCTAAATACGCATTGCCAGGCATGGCTTGGCAAGGTTATTACATTGATACTGAGGGGAATATTATCGGTATTCATCAACCAGATCCAAATGCAAAATAGAAATTTATTAAAACCCTTTAGTAGCTGTTATTACTTGTTACTTGTTATCCTAACAGTAGGTATCAATTATAAAATGATAGATGCTATTTTTAGGGGGTAATTATAATGGATCAATTTATGATAAGAGCAGTTGAACTTGCTATAAATAATGTTCAAGATGGTGGACAACCCTTTGGAGCAGTGCTTGTAAAAGGCGATGAAGTGATAGCTGAAGGGGTAAACGAGCTGCATAAGAACTTTGATATAAGCGGTCATGCTGAATTGTTAGCAATTAGACGTGCTCAAAAACAATTACAAACGAATGATTTAACAGGATATACAATGTATGCGAGTGGAGAACCGTGTGCAATGTGTTTAACGGCAATGTACTTTGCGGGAATTGAGGAAATATTTTTTTGCCAATCCGTTGATGATGCATCTAAAGTGGGGCTTGGAAAGTCTAAATTTATTTATGATGAATTAAAGAAACCAAGGGAACAACGTCAACTAAAAATCAAACAAATGAACCTAACAACTGGTCATGTTAATCCAATGTTACTTTGGAATGATAAAGCTAAACAGTAAAATAATATATTGCACCCAAATTATAATTTCACTAAAAATGTGTGAGTTCTATAGCTCACACATTTTTCTTTTATTATTATGATTAAAAATTTTGTGCCATATAAATCGCTACAGCATGGGCACGATTTTTGGCATCTAATTTAACCATTATTGATTTAATGTATTGTTTGATTGTTGCTTCACTAAGAGATAATAAGTAGGTCATTTCCTTAGTGGAAAGACCATTTGTTAAAGCATTCATTACTTCGACTTCCCTTGGGCTTAATTTAGGATGCGGCTGTACTTGTGGTTGAATTAATAGTTCACCTGCATGTTTACCGAATACTGACAACTCTTCTAATTCTAGAGGGTTAAATTGAATATTCTTCTGAACAAACTCACATAGCATGTAGGCAATCGTTAATTGATTTATCATAATTGGAATGACAAGAAGAGCATATAATGGCTCAGATCGGGTGTATCTACTTGTTATTTGAGTTATAATATCTTGTCCAGTATAGTAGAACGGTTTCTGTTTCTCTATCGGCTCTCTAATAATTGGTAATGAACGAATATCGTCTCGAATATAGTTAATTGCCTGAAAGCGGCCGTTTTCCAACATGGCAACCCCTTCTCCAACAAACCCAACCGGACTAAAACGAAAGAATAATTGTCTTCTCCCTTTATATAGTTCATCAAAAGTTCGGAGGATAAAACAAATCTTCTCTTCTTGGGTTTGTAAATTTATCCCATCTCTTAAATTCTCTTTCATTGTCCATAAATTTATTTGCATTCAATCACCCCTTTATTAAAAGTATGCTGAAACATATACGAAAAGTAGTAAATCTATCAAATTTTCATCCCTTTTAGATATAAAAAATAACCAAAAGTAGGAATAGGGAGAAGATTAATAGTTTGATAACATAAAGTTGCATACACTAGCGATGCAAAATTGGGGAAAGGGTGGATGCAAGTATAATGGGGTTAACAAATAACGCAAAGGCGTATCTTGAAGCTTTTTACAGTGGACCTAAGAAAATTCAAGAACTAGAGCCTAATGTTGTACGTGCAGCAATGAGTGGCGCTCCTATTCCAGAAAATATAGAAGTACCACCAATAAGTAAAGTTGAAGATTGCCGTATTCCTGTTGAAGGTGGAGAAATTACTGTCCGAGTATATACTCCAGAAGGAGAAGGACCATTCCCACTATTTGTTTATTATCATGGTGGCGGTTGGGTGATAGGGAATTTGGAAACATCTGATGCTGGATGCCGTTTGCTAGCAGAAAAAACAGGCCGAGTCGTTGTATCAGTTGACTACCGTCTAGCACCTGAATTTAAGTTCCCTATACCTGTTGAGGATAGTTATACAGCTCTTTGTTGGGCGCATGAAAATGCAGCAGAACTAAATGCTCTTGGTGATGATATTGCTGTTGGTGGAGATTCTGCTGGGGGTAATCTTTCTATTGTTATGTCAATTATTAGTCAAGAAAGATCCGGACCGAATATAACTGCGCAGGCATTAATTTACCCTGCTACAAACTTTGACTTTACAACACCGTCATATGAAAAGTTTGGGGATGGTTATGGTCTTGATAAGGATTTAATGATTTGGTTTGGTGAGTATTACGTAAATAGCGAAGAAGAATATAAAAGTGTGTATGCATCGCCTTTGTTATATGAAGATGTAAGCGCTTTACCACCCGCTATTATTGTAGCAGCTGAAAATGACGTACTTGTTTATGAAGGTGCTCAATATCGAGATAAGTTAAAAGAGGCTGGGGTAAAGGTGGGTTACACTGTTCTACCTGGAAGTATACACGGATACTTCAGTAATATGGCCATTTTTGCTGATGAAACTAAAGCCACTGTGGATGAAATTGCTACATTCTTAAAAAGTTTATAAGTAGATTGAAGAATTGCAAACTGTCTAACGAAAATCATTGTTTTCCTACAAAAAATTAAGGGGGGTTCCTATGGGAACGAAACAATTTGATGCAGTTGTAGTAGGTGCAGGATTTGCTGGTCTTTATATGCTTCATAAATTAAGAGAACGCGGTTTAAACGTAAGAGTAATTGAAGCTGCAGATGGAGTAGGTGGAACATGGTATTGGAGCCGCTACCCTGGAGCTCGTTGTGATTCTGATTCTATCTATTATAGTTTTACATTCTCTAAAGAATTATATGGAAAATGGCGTTGGCCAGAGCGCTATTCAGCACAACCTGATATTTTAAGATATTTAAATTTCGTTGCTGACGAGCTTGATCTTAGAAAAGATATTCAGTTTGAAACGCGTGTAACGAAAGCAAGTTTTAATGAAAAAACGAAAAAATGGGAAATTGAAACAGATACGAATGAGAAACTTGAAGCGAAATACTTTATCAGTGGTGTAGGATGCTTATCAACAACAAACATTCCACCGTTTGAAGGTGTGGAGTCATTCAAAGGTGAAACGTACCATACTGGACGATGGCCACATGAAAAAGTAGATTTTACTGGTAAACGTGTTGTAGTTATCGGAAATGGATCAAGTGGTGTACAGGCTATGCCAATTATTGCAGAGGAAGCAAAAGAGCTGACTTTATTAATGCGCACACCTCACTATGTGGCTGAAGCAAGAAACCACCCTCTTACAAAAGAACAGCAAGATGAAGCGATAGCTAACTATGATGATATTCGTGATGCATTCTTTTCTACACCGGGTGGAATTAAATTTTATACTACAGGAAAATCTGCAACAGAATTTACACCCGAGGAGCAAAAGAAAGCTTTGGACTATGTGTGGGAAACTGGTGGTTTAGCACTAGGTGGCGTGTTCCCAGATGTTAGTGTGAATAAGGAGTCAAACTTTGTAGTATCTCAATATGTACGGGATAAAATTGATGAAATTGTTGAAGATGAGGAAACGGCAAAAGCACTACATCCAGATTACTATATTAATACAAAACGTTTGATCATAGGAACTAATTATTATGAAATTTTTAATCGTGAGAATGTGAATTTGGTTACATTAAAAGATAATCCAATTGTCCGTATAACAGAAAATGGTGTAGAACTACAAAACGGCACAATTGAATGTGATGCAATTGTATTTGCAACTGGTTATGACTCAATGACAGGTTCAATTTTAAGAATGGATATTAGAGGTCGCGATGGTCAACCATTGAAAGAAAAATGGGAAGACGGAAAAGCTGTAAAAACATATTTAGGACTATCTGTACAGAATTTCCCGAACTTCTTTATGATCACAGGTCCACAAAGCCCATCTGTATTAACAAATATGCCATCTGCAATTGAACAGCATGTTGATTGGATTGACAGATGTATTGAATATTTAGAAGAAAACAATATTCAATTAATTGAGGCAAATGAGGAATCAGAGATTGAATGGGCTAAACACTGTGATGATATTGCAGATCAAACATTATTCCCATATACAAATTCTTGGTACACAGGTGCAAACTTAGATGGTACAAAACGTAGTGGCTTTATCATTTATGTTGGTGGTTTAAATAACTATAGAAAAATTTGTGATGAAGTTGCGGATAAAAATTATGAAGGTTTCACTTTAGATGTAGCAAACGTATTAAATTAGAAGAATTACTCCCCCTTTTGATTTACAATTGACCTATTTGGTAATGGTATATGTAAAAGGGGGAGTGTGTGTATGTTAAATTATAAAAGGCGTGGCAACGGTGAAGTTTTAGTTATGGTGCACGGTTTTTTAGGGTCACTGAACATATTTTCCGACGTAATGAATGATCTATCTTCTCAATTTGATATCGTTGTAATTGATCTACCTGGTCATGGTCAAAGTAAGATTGAAAAAGACTCTTATTCTGTGTACGATTATGCAAATGCAGTAGCAGAAATATTGGAGCATGAAGGGATAAGAGAAGCAACATGGTTAGGTCATTCAATGGGTGGTTATATAGTATTAGCCGCGTTGGAAAAGAATATTGCCACAATAAACCGTGCAATACTTGCTTATTCTTCGGATTTATCTGATTCAAATGAACAAATTGAAAAGCGTTCTAAGCAGCAAAAACAAATATCAGATTTAGGGGTTAAGGAATTTGTGGATGAAGTAATAGGTGCATTTTTCAGTGAAAATGCACAAAATGATAAAATTGAATTTGCTAAGCAAATTGCTTATCAAGCTTCTCCAGAAGGATTAATTATTGCATTAGAATCTATGAAATCTCGACCTAATCAACATCAATTTGTTGAACAAATGTCGACGCCACTATTAGTGATTGAAGGCACAGAAGATAAAGTTGTAAAACCAATTATAACAAGTAATCCAAATGTTCAGAAGGTCTATACGGATACAGGACATCTTGGAATGTTAGAAGATCCTAAAAAATTTATATCAGCAATCTATAAATTTATGAAAAATGTGTAAGTCAAAAGGCTTACACATTTTTTTATTTCCTTTAAATAATCATGTGTTTTGTAGCATATTGTTGTAATGAGTTGAATGGCAGTTACTAAAGTAATTGCCAAAATAGTAGAAAGGAGGTGGATTGTTGGGCAAAAGCTTTATTAAAATCGCTGGAGTTTATTTTTTCCTTGCTGTAATTCTAGGACTTGTAATGGGGATCATTCAAAACTTTGCTTTTACTTCTGTTCATGCGCACTTAAATTTACTCGGTTGGGTTTCAATGGCGTTATTCGGATTAATTTATAGTGTATATAAACGCGCAGGAGAAACGTCATTAGCAAAAGCTCATTTTTGGCTCCATAATATTGGTTTACCGATTATGCAAGGGTCATTGTTTATTGAATTACTAACTGGTAATACGTCACTTACAATTGGAATTATTATTGGTTCGCTCATTGTTATTTTAGGTGTAATACTATTTGTGTTGAACTTATTCTTAAATTTAAAAGAGGCATAAAAATAAAAGCAATCTCCCACGGTATAAGGTGGAAGATTGCTTTCTTATTTAACCTTTAATTCGAACAGCTTACTATTAAAATGCCCAATCGCCGCTACGGAAGACAGGTACTACTGTGCCGTCTTCTTTAATGCCGTCAATATTCATTTCTGCCGAACCGATCATGAAGTCGACATGTACTGTTCCTGTATTTAGACCATTTGCTCTTAACTCTTCAGCACTCATTTTTGTGCCACCTTGAATTGTAGTAGGATAAGCAGAACCAATAGCTAAGTGGTTTGATGCATTTTCATCAAATAATGTATTAAAGAAAGTAATACCTGATTGAGAAATTGGAGATGGATCTGGAACTAGAGCAATTTCACCTAAACCTGTTCCACCCTCATTATCAAACACTAATTTTTTCATTGCCTCATCTCCAGTTTCAGCTGAAATGTCGACAATTTTTCCATCCTTAAATGTCACTTCAATGCCTTCTACTAACGTACCAGCATAGCTTAAAGGTAATGTGCTACGCACAACACCGTCCATACGACGAGTATCAGGTGCGGTGAAGACTTCTTCTGTTGGCATGTTTGCAATAAACTCTTCACCCTTTGGATTGTAGCTTTCTGCACATACCCAAATATGGTTTTTAGGTAATCCTAATGTTAAATCAGTACCTGGTGCTGTGTAGTGAAGTGCGTCAAATTGGTACTCATTTAGCTTAGCTGCCTTTTCATTTAATGTTTCTTTATGTTTATCCCAAGCAGCGATTGGATCTTCTTCATAAACACGACATGTTTTGAAGATTTGATCCCATAGGGCAGCTACTTGTTCTTCTGATGTAGCTAGGTTAGGGAACACTTTTGCAGCCCAACCTGCGCCAGCTGCAGCTGCTACTGTCCATTTTAAATCATCATTTTGTGTAGCTACACGTTGTGCATGGAATGCCTTCCCTGCAACTTGTTGATATGCTGCTACTTTGGCAGGATCTGCTTCATTTAGTAAACCAGGATCACTGGATACGATTGAAAGACGACTTACGCGTTTATTTAATACATGGTCTTCCACTTCATCGATTTCATATTGAGGAATATCTGTTAAAACTTCAGTTGGTTGATGTAAATAGTGAAGTTTCGAGATTTCATCATCAGACCATTTCACAATGACCTTTTCTGCACCTAATGCATAAGCTTCACTTGTAATTAAACGAGCCAATGGAGCTTGGTCAACGTTAATCGTCATCTTTACCCAATCTCCAGGTTGTACATTAATCCCTTTAGAGACAAGCAGTTTTGCGTATTTTTTTAAATTCTCTTCAAAATTAGCTAACATTTTTGGTTCACCCCTGTTGAATTTATTTACCAATATTACCATACATTTTGGAACTTTGTTGGAATATTCTCCGAGGAGAATTATACCATTATTCACACTAGTCTGAATATATAATTGGTATAATTAGGAACTCTTTAAAGTTATAATTAAGTGTAAGGAGGAGTGGTACAAATGGCCGAAGAAAGAACAGTTCAAGAGGTTGACCAGTATATGGAAAAACTACCTGAAGAAATAAAAATAATTACTGAAAATTTAAGGGAAATTATATTAGATTCTTCACCAGCTTTAATAGAAGAATATAAATGGTCCATGCCTAATTACTCTTATAAAGGGTTAGTATGTTATTTACAATCATCAAAAAAACACGTCAATCTAGGGTTTCATAAAGGGAATGAGCTGCAAGAAAAAGACTCGAATCAGTTATTGCAAGGAACAGGAAAAAATATGCGCCATATAAAAATCACGAAGGTTGAGGAAATAAGGCAAGAAGAAATTAAATTACTTATACTTGAAGCTATTCAATTGAATGAGGAATGATAATAAAATGGTCCGCTTCTATAGTTAAGAAGGGACCATTTTATTATAAAAAACGCTGCCTATCCTCAGGCGATGGAATCATACAACTTTCATTTTTACCAAACCATTTATATCGATTTTTTGCAATGAATTGATAGACAAAGTTTCTCATTGGCTTCGGAACGATGACAAAAAAGTATAATAGTTTATATGCACCTTTTAAATCTTTACAAACTCTGAGTGCAGCGGTGGATTGAAGAAAGTATTTATCACCGTCAATGAGTACAAAGCTATCCAAATTTTCCGGAGCATTATATTTGTTTAATAACCCCTTTCCAATATCACTTTGTAATGATGCAAATTGGAAAACTTTATTAGTATCCCTTTTAATAATAAACTGTACGCTAGCATCACAAAAATTACATTCCCCATCGAACAAAATGATTTTTTTCAACCTTCCACACCCCTTTCAATACATACTTCCATTTTACTTGAAAATCATCTTACTTAACAGTTTTGTATGGTTAAAACTCATTTCACTCATGGAATAAAAATTAACTAATATAAATAAAAAAACTGTCCCTCATAGATTTTGAAGGACAGTTTTTTGCAACTAGTAGTAATGATTTATTAAAGAATTTAATTTGCCTTAGCATCTTTTCGTTTTTTCGCTAGATCAGCAACTGCTGTGAATAATACGTCAGATGAAGAGTTTAATGCTGTTTCAGTTGAGTCTTGTAATACGCTGATGACAAAACCAACACCGATAACTTGCATTGCAATATCATTTGGAATACCTAACAGACTACAAGCTAGCGGAATAAGTAGTAATGACCCCCCAGCAACTCCTGAAGCACCAGAAGCAGAGACTGCTGATACTACCATCAGTATAATTGCTGTCCAAATGTCGACTTCTACCCCAAGTGTGTGAGCTGCAGAGAGTGTTAAGATGGAGATCGTAATTGCTGCTCCAGCCATATTAATTGTTGCACCTAATGGAATTGAAACAGAATAAGTATCTTCATCTAAGCCTAACTTTTTACATAAAGTTAAGTTTACCGGAATATTTGCAGCTGAACTACGTGTAAAGAATGCAGTTAAACCACTTTCTTTCACTGTTCTCCATACAAGTGGATATGGATTTTTACGAATATAAATAAAAGCAATGATTGGATTTACGATGAATGCTACAAAGAATATAGATCCAAGTAATAAAATTAAAAGTTGTCCATATTCAGCTAATGCTTGTATACCATTCGTAGAAATTGCACTGAAAACAAGACCCATAATACCAAATGGTGCGATTTCGATTACCCATTTTACAAGAGTTGTAATTGCTTCAGAGATGTTTGCAATGGCTGTTTTCGTTGAATCGGCAGCCTTTCTTAATAAGAAACCTAGTAAAAGTGCCCATATTAGAATACCTAGATAGTTAGCATTTAATAATGCATTTACTGGATTATCTACTAAATTAAACAGTAATGTTTGGAATACTTCTAATATTCCACTAGGTGGAGCTACGTCACTAGCTCCTTCTGTAAGAGTCAAAGTTACAGGGAATAAAAAACTTGCGACTACTCCAACGACACCGGCTACTAATGTGGCAATGATATATAGACCCAAAATAGATTTCATATTTGTTTTATTGCCACTATTATGTTTTGAGATCGCATGTATTACTAGGAATAATACGAGAATTGGTGCAACAGCTTTAAGTGCGCCAACAAATAACGTTCCAAATACAGTTACCCATTGTGTGTATTGCGGAATTGTTAGAGCTAACAATATCCCAAGAATAATTCCTCCAAGAATTCTTCCTACTAAACTAATTTCAGTCCATTTGACAATCGCATTTTTCATGATGTACCCCCAAAGTAGTAGATGAATATTTTTACAGTGAACATTTGTACTGTCTGAATGGACAGTTTTGATAGAAAATAGTTTAACATGATTCTCTAAATAGGGAAATAAGAAAATTAAAAAAATTTATCTCTTTGTATATAAAAAAGGATTACTAAATATATTAGAAAGTTACTATTTTTTACTTCAAACCTATTATAACAGTATTCATACTGTTATACAACAGTGTGTGCAAAATAAAATATTGGAAAGTTTTATTTATTCAAAAAATATATATAAAATAATAGAGGGTTTCTAATCTTCTTATTTAATCTGCGTTAATGACGGTATTAACGCTTTTTTTATAGAAAAGAATGCGTTTTTTATATTGACACGATTAAACGTTGACGTAGTGCAGTTGTAAAGGTTTTCATATAGAACTAAGTTTGAAATTATTATCATTATAAAATAATCATATTGTGTCTAAATTACGAAACTTTGTACTATAACAGTATGCGGATTATCTTGAATTCTAAAGAAAAAATTTGATAAAGTTACAAACAGACCAGCTGGTTGTCTTGGTGAAGAAGCGCGAGGGAAACCGAATTATCAATTATTTATGTCTCAACAAATCATTAGCATCATGAGTCAATGCTTTGTTGAACAAGGATTCATAGATAGAAGGAGATTAAAATGGAATCACATTTAAAAGTAAGAAATCCAAGATTAATAGCATTTGTATTAATGACAGGTGCATTCATTGGATTATTTAGTGAAACGGCATTAAATATGGCGTTGACAGAAATTATGGATGAATTCGCTGTTGACCAAACAGTAGCCCAATGGGTGACGACAGGGTATTTATTAGTTTTAGCAATATTTGTTCCAATTTCAGCATTTTTAGTACGTTGGTTTACAACAAAGCAATTAGCTCTTGGTGGGATACTATTATCTTTAATAGGAGCGTTGCTTGGGGCTTTAGCAATTAGTTTCCCTATGCTAATGGCTGGGCGCATTGTACAAGCCATTGGTACTGGAATCATTATTCCAGTTATGAATATTGTTGTTTTAGTCATTTTCCCAGTAGCCAAACGCGGATTAGTAATGGGGGTAATGGGACTAGTTATTACAACTGCTCCAGCGGTAGGTCCAACTTTATCAGGTTTTATAATTAGTGCATTAGACTGGACTTGGATTTTCTGGATTGTAGCAATACTTTATGTACTTTTATTATTAAGTAGCTTTAATTTGGATAATGCATCAGATATTACAAAACCGAAAATGGATCTATTATCAATTCTATTATCTACAATTGGTTTAGTAGGTGTAATTTACGGTTTAAGTAAGTTGGCAGGTAATGCATTTACTGCAATGGTTGTATGGTTACCGATCTTAATTGGTCTTATTGCTTTGGTCTTATTCGGTATGCGTCAGTTAAAAATGGAAACGCCAATGATCAATATTCGTGTATTTAAAATTCCAATGTTCACATTAGGTACATTAACAATGTTCCTGGGAATCTTAATTATTTTAGCAGCGGGCATTTTACTGCCAATGTACTTAAAAGGTGCGTTATTAGTAAGTGCTGCTGTTGCAGGATTGTCATTATTACCAGGTAACGCAGTAAACGTTATTCTAGCACCTGTTGTTGGTGGATTATTTGATAAATCTGGAGGGAAAGCCCGTGGGTTTATCATTTTTGGAGCATTATTTATTGTTATCGGTACTATCATATTTGCAACAACGTTATCGGCAACAACACCTTTATGGTTAGTAATTTTATCATTCATTATTCTGTTCTTTGGTATGACGTTTGTTATGATGCCAGCTCAAACGAATGCTATGAATGTATTGCCGCGTAAATGGTATGCAGATGGTGCGGCAGCAATGAACACATTAAACCAAGTTGCTGGTGCTGCTGGTACATCTATTGCAATTACATTATTTACAACTGGGCAAAAGAATTTTATGGCTAATACACCAACTGGTTCAGATCAAGAAGTACTTGCAGCAGGAATACAAACTGCATTCACGTTTGTGGCAGCTGTTGCTGTAATTATTTTAGTACTAGCATTCTTTACAAAAAATCCAAAGAAACAATAATTTAAATTTAATAGATTAAGAATGGAAATTTACTTGTGAGGCTAAAAGTGATTCAAGTAATTGGTGCTAAAGTACAATAAAAAATACAAAATTCGGACTATTACAAATAGACTGATAAATATGAGATAATTAGATTGAAAGTTAGGGATTCAAAAAGCGGGTTGATAAAGATCAATTACGCTCTTTGATTTTGAGTATTTTCTTTTAAGTTTAATAAAAAGGAGATATGTATGATGTTTTCAATTGGGGATACAGTATTTTATGGAGCACATGGCGTATGCATTGTTGAAGATATTCAGGATCAAAATTTTTTTGGTAATACAAAAGCTTACTATATTTTACGTTCGTTCCACGATACAACTTTAAAACTGTTTCATCCTGTTAAATCGGAGGATTCGAAACTAACACCCATTGCTTCCAAAGAAAAGGCAGAATTACTATTAGATACATTTAAAAATCCGCCAGATGAATGGAATGATCGTGCAACGGAGCGTACAAACAATTATCATAAAATTATAGAATCGAACAATCATTTTATGATTGCTCAAATGGTCAATACGATTTTAAGAAAGAAAAATGAGTTGGATCAAGAAGGTAAGAAATTAGCGAGCCAAGAGCTACAAATTTTAAAACAAGTAACCCCTATTTTACACAAAGAGCTTTCTGTCAGTTTAGAAATAACTGTCGAAGATGTGGCAAACAGAATTGAAGAAATTATTGTGAAACATTAACTTTTACAGGGCATTTCAAAATAGAAATGCTCTTTTTATTTTTAAAAATTATAGGCAAGTGATTATTTTACTTCCCATAACCCCTTGCCATCAATAATATGTTGGATACCTTCTTCACAAACTCCATAAGATCTCCAATTACAAGTTTCGCAAACAGTTTGAATGTCCATTGGAACAACAAATTTTTTTACCCGTTGCTCAATTTCTTGCCACTTTAGTTTTTCTCCGATCATGAGCCCCATTTTTTCTAATATCACTGCATCTCTAATATAAATATTTTCATTTTTACAATGGTACTCTCCGGAATTCGGATACTTTTCGCATAATTGGTCAGGTCCCTCAACTATTTCCACAAAAGTTTCGGGATGACTTCTCAATGTTTGATGTAATTTTGTCATGTTCTCTACATAATCTTTTGAGTAGCCCATGCCACGATATCCTAATAGGCAAAATAGGTGATGACCTCGTAATTGAATCATAAATTTTCCCCCTAGTTGAATTGTGTGTTAACTATTGTTTTAATTTGGTTAACTAATAGTTTTATAGTAACATACTAAGAATGAAAAGAAATAGAAGATTATACTCGAAATACTGGGATGTCTAATGAATATCCAGTGTCTAGCATATATTATTCAAATCATTATTTAACAAATAATCTTATGACAAGCAATGAGTTAAATCTTCATGTTTCCAGAAAATAGTAAAAATGCAGGGTGATATGATGATATTTTGCGGTGAAATACAAAAAGAGCGGATCTCCACCTGAGAATCCGCCTATAAGGTTTTGATTGAATTGGAAGCTTTGGAGGATATTATTTCGTAAATCGATTAGCGTAACTACTTGCAACAAAGGAGTGCGGCTTAATTTTTGCTTCTAAACCTATGGATTTCATGCGCGATATCATTTCGTTAACAAAAATACGAGTTTTGTTTCGGTTACCGGACCCGATATCAATATGACCTTCAATTGTGAAGCTTGCGCCTTTATAAATATGAGGTAACACGATATCAATTAATTGATCTTTTTTCTCTCTTGTAAATAACGATACAACCTCTTCCGTTAAAGAAGTTTCATAGGATATGCGTTCATGTAAATTGGTCATTTTTCTATGAACGATCACTTTACGAAAACACGCCCAAACACCTTTTCGTTCTTGTTGAATGACAATCCCAGTGATAAATTTCGTTAACCTTCCATGGACTTGAGAATCGGTTCCAAACATTAACCGGAAATTACCGGTTGGATCTTTCTCCATAAATTGAATGATATGACGGAAAACTTGGTCAAAAGACATTCTCTTATCGCTAAGATTTTGAAAGGTACTATTATTTTCCATATGTTGCCTACCTTTCTGTTTTAGTAAGCTATTAATAAAGCTTATTCATGTAATGTGTAAAAAAATTAGTCAAATAAATGAAAATGCTCGCGAAATTGTATGAATTAGTGGAATTTGCTCATGTTAAATTCAAAAAATGGAATGAGGTTTAAGTATGATTGCTACAAATTTAATCAAAGTTTTCATTGGTTTTAGCACATTATTTACATACTTTGATTTTGAGCAACCATCGAACATGATGGAAGTAAGCGAGTTAGTTGAGACATCCGTGTTCGTCGAATCTAATACTTATAAAGAGGAATTTTTAGTTTATCCCCAAGTAACAAATATGAACGATCAAAAAGCTCAGGGGAAAATAAATGAAGTGTTTAAAACGCAAATTAAATCCTCTTATGAAGGTTATTTGAAGTTAAAAGACGACATGGAAAAGTTTAAAGGAGAAGAAAAAAAGCATTGTGAAGAATTCCCGTACTCTTGTGAGTATAGTTACATTACTCGATTTGAAGTTATGTTCAACCAAGATGGTAAGCTGAGTATTTTATTCTATGATTCAATATATTCTGGTGGGGCCCATGGAATTGAAACGGTTGCAACTTATAATTTTGATACTAAAACAGGAGAACTTTACACACTAAAAGACATTATTTCAAATGAATCAAAATTTGAGAGTTTAACTGAATATGCAAAGAAATTTATGAAAGACCATCAGGAACTCTTCTTTGATGAAAATATAATTGGGGAATTTAAGGTGAGTGAAGATACACAATTTTACTTTACTGAAAGTGGAATAGATTTAATCTTCCAACAGTACGAAGTAGCACCATACGCAGCAGGTCATCCGACGATTAGCATTCCAAATTCTGAATTATAATATAAACAGCGACTTAGCCATCTACACTAACTATCGGTGTGGATGGCATTTTTACATTTGTGATAGGAACTTTATTAAGTAATAAAATATTTCTACTAGTTACCTTCGGAAGGGTGGATTCTAATAACTCATTAATATTTTCTAATATCTCCTTTTGTTATTCTAATAAGTCATGGATTTTTTCTAATAACTTACTAAAAATAATAAGAATCTGAATTAGATTCTAATAATGGCTCCATTTATTCTAATAACTACATCAGATTTTCTAATAAGTTACACTATTTCTCTAATATCAAATTGTATAACCTTTCCAAACATAAAAAAGACCCCTAAAGAAAGAGGTCTTACAAATAACATATTACTTAATTATAAATTTTTAATAATAGCATCTTTTACATCAGCAAGAGTAGATGTTCCACCTAAATCGCCAGTTTTAATACCTGAAGCAAGTGTTTTTTCAATGGAATTTAGAATACGAGTTCCCGCCTCGTGATGTCCTAAGAAATCTAGCATCATCTTGCCTGTCCATATTTGGCCGATTGGATTTGCAATTCCTTTTCCTGCAATATCAGGTGCAGAACCGTGAACAGGTTCGAACATAGAAGGATATTCACGTTCAATATTTAAGTTAGCAGCAGGTGCAATTCCAATACTTCCCATAATAGCTCCACCTAAATCAGTTAAAATATCACCAAATAAATTAGATGCAACAATTACATCCAGTGTTTCTGGTTTCATAACCATATAGGCAGCTAAAGCATCAATATGATTAGATACTGAATTAATTTCAGGGTAGTCTTTTTTTACACTGTTAAAGACTTCATCCCAAAATGGCATAGAATGGGTAAGTCCATTGGATTTTGTTGCACTTGTTACATGACCTTTTGTGTTTTTCGCTAATTCAAAAGCATAACGCATCGCTCTTTCGGTACCTTTTCTAGTAAATACTGCATTTTGAATTGCAATCTCATCCGCTCCACTATGAATACGACCACCACTATCTGAATATTCACCTTCGGAATTTTCACGTACAACGGTAATATTAAAGTTTTGTGGGTTTTTTAAAGGAGACTCCAATCCAGCTAATAGTTTAGCAGGACGAACATTGATAGATTGTTTCATTTCACGACGGATTTTAATTAATAACCCCCAAAGGGAAATATGATCAGGTACTAGATGAGGCATACCAACTGCGCCTAAAAAGATTTGATCAAATTTTTTTAATGTTTCAATTCCGTCCTCGGGCATCATTACACCATGCTCTAAGTAATACTCACATCCCCAAGGGAAATAGGTCCATTCAAATTGGAAACTTCCATCAATTACGGCGATTTTATCTAAAACTTCAATTGCTGCAGGTACTACTTCTAATCCAATTCCATCTCCAGGAATTACGGCGATTTTATATGTATTCATTAATGACACCTCTTTCAGGAATATTTTGACTATTAGAACAATTATAAGTGTAAAGGAAAAATAAATAAATACAAAAAAGAGAGTGGGAGATTATTCACCCACTCTAAAGAAAGGTTTCTATAATAGAATTTCGTCTTTTAAGTATTGTGCCAACACTGATTGTAATGTATTTAACTCGTTCTCATTTAACGGTACCATTGGAAGGCGGACACCACCAACAGGAATACCATTTAAATTTAACGCAGCTTTTACAGATGTCGGATTTGGTGTAGCAAATAAAACATTCATTATTGGAAGAAGTCTACGATGATCACGAGCTGCTTCTTGGAAGTTTCCAAGTTGGAATTTTTTAATCATCGCTTGCATTTCATTTCCAATAATATGTGAGGATACAGAGATTACACCAGTACCACCAATCGATAGAACAGGAATAGTCAATCCATCATCACCACTATATAAAGAAAAATCTTCAGGAGTTCTTTCAATCATTTCAGCCATTGCACTTAAATTTCCACTAGCTTCTTTAATAGCAACGATGTTTTTAATTTTTGATAGTTCAACAACTGTTTCAACAGCTAAATTAACAACACTTCTACCTGGAATATTGTATAAAATGATAGGCAATGTAGTTGCTTCCGCAATTGCTTTAAAGTGTTGGAACATTCCTTCTTGGGAAGGTTTGTTGTAGTAAGGTGTTACAAGCATGATGCCGTCAACGCCAGCATTTTCTGCTTGCTTTGTTAGTTCGATTGAAGCTCTTGTGTTGTATGAACCAGTGCCTGCAATAACAGGAATACGTCCATCTACTACTTTTACTGCAAATCTAAATAATTGTACTTTTTCCTCGTCTGATAACGTTGGAGATTCTCCAGTCGTTCCAGAAACAACTAAACCATCAGTACCGTTTGCGATTAGATAATTAATTAAGTTTTCAGTTGCGTTCCAATCGATTTCACCGTTATTCTCGAAAGGAGTTACCATTGCCGTTAAAATTCTTCCAAAGTTCATTTCTTCTCCACATCCTTAACTTTTTTTAGAAAATAGAGGGAGAAGGGCGTTACAGTAAACGCAAAAAAGCAACAACGAGGGTTCGCTGTTGCTTAGAAATAAAGTTCATTTCCTTCGCGTAAGATAGCCCTCCACATAGTTTCCTATATGACAATCCTGCACTTATTCAATGCAGAACCAGCTTCAAGAACAATGAGGTTTCTTGAAACTTCGGCAAATTCCCCTTTCCACAATCATCAGCGGATCTCATTATCCTCCAACCGTGTACTAATGGTTTTTGCGCCTCTATCCTTACTTCAAAATTTGAAATAAGAAATTATATAATTAACCAAATGATACCCCTTTTCAAATTGAAAAGCAATAGCGAAAAATGTCTAAAAACAAATAATGAAAAATAATATTTATATTTTACTGAATAGTTAGACAAACAATGTGTGAAAATTTTATAGAAATATTACTTATTTATGTATGGAACTTTTAATTTTCACTTTTTCAATTTGACGAAGTATTGAATAGTAGTCCCGATAATAATTAATAGGACAACTAATATGGCGATATATTGAAAATTTAATACGAGTAATTGCCATCCATTCTTTACTGCAAAAATTAAATCGATAAAAACAAGATGAGCAATTAATATTAAGAGAAGTTTGTTTAATCTAGAATCATGTTTTGAAACGATAGCTTTTCCCATTTGAAATAACAATCCTATTAAGATTATTACCCCTGTAAATATTAATAGGGTAGGTAAGAGCAAATTCCAAAGAAAACTAATTTGATCATTCCCATTAAAAACTAGATCTACTAAAGAATTTCCCGATTCAATTTCGCCCATTATCGGTTTGGATAACCATCTTGATAAAATTACCATTAAAAATGTAAAGGCTAGTCCAATAGAATAAACAACTAAATCAAAACTATCCTGGCTTTTTTTAACCAATAAGTTCTCTCCTCTCAAATCCCAATGACCTTAGTAATTTAATGTATGTTGAGATGATCGTAATTAAAACGAAAGAATGAGTGATGTAGAACTCTTTTTAGTCAATTTTTAAAGTTAAAATTAACATTTCATAACGAATGTTGTTTTTAATAATGTATGAACTAATTATCTACTATTAATAGATAAGAACAATGGATTGCTGATTATTCATAACTATTGCATTTATTTAATGATGTATTAAAAAAAGCCTCCTTGTGCATTCTAAATGACACAAGGAGGTGAAAGAAAATGGCTTCTAACAACAGCAGTTCAAATAAGTTAGTATTTCCTGGGGCACAAGCAGCAGTAGATCAAATGAAATATGAAATTGCACAAGAGTTTGGTGTTCAGTTATCAGCAGATAATTCTTCACGCGCTAACGGATCAGTAGGTGGAGAGATTACCAAACGCCTTGTGCAAATGGCTGAAGCACAATTAAGAGGTAGAACTCCAAGCGAATAATACTTTAACAATGAGGTTGGTTCACATGTTGAATCAGCCTCTTTTTACGAATTTATTTGTTAGCTAAGTTATCGCCAAATATTAACGAACATATTCACTTTCAATGGAAGAAATTTTTTCGTATAACATTTTGTTGACTGGAACTTCAATACCATGTTTTTTCGCGTATTTTAAAACTGTTCCTGAGAATAGTTCAACTTCGCTAAATCGTTTTGCATCAACATCTTGAGCCATTGATGGCTTACCATCAGGACTTAATGTTCCTAGCACTTTTAGCCAATAGTCCACATCATTCTCTGTTAAACTAATTCCTTCCTTGTCCGCAATTTTGAGGACTTCACGCATTGCAGCAATCATTGTTTGACGCGCTTCACCTTCATTTTGTACCTCACCGTAGTTACTTTTATAAACCGCAACTGTTTGATTTACACCAACATTCAGCATAAATTTCCCCCATAATCGATGGTTCATGTTTGTATCAATTTCATGAGGAAGCTCAGTTTGTTTGAAAAACTTTTCAACAGCTTTCACATTTTCAGAAATAGTACCGGGTTCTTTATCGCCAAAGACTAGTATTCCTTTGTGTGCATATGTTAGTTCATTATTTACTTTTACAGCATCCATTCCTTGAGCGACACAATATAAAACGTTATCAAACCCAAATGCTTGCCCAATCATTTCTTCGCTTATTATTCCATTCAAGGCTGACATAAAGATTGTATTCGGTCCTACATGGTTCTTTACAGAATGGATTGCGTCTTGTAATCCATCAAACTTAACCGTAAAAAGAATTAAATCAGAAGGTGAAACTGCACTCTCAGGTGTAACAAAATTGAAATTACAAAGTTCTCCGTTACAATAGATACCTGTTTTCTTATAACGATTGATACGGTCTTGATCGGCAATAATTCTTACATTATCTTTAGGTAATACATTTGAAAAGTGATGTGCGTACATAATGCCTAACGCACCTAAACCGATAATTGAAACAGTTTTAATCTCCATTTAATCGCAACCTTTCCACGAAAGTTTATGTATTGAAATAAGTGTATCATATGAAAAGTGCCAGGTACTCACACAATTTAGAAACAATTCTGAATTGTGTGAGTACCTGGCACCAATTTTATTTGTTTAATATGAATGACAATGCTGTGGCAAATCTGTATTTATTGTTCGTTGTTTTTAACATTTTCTTAAGTTCATCTCTATTAATTAGCTTTATGTTACTTTTTTTGGCAAATTTCTTCGCTGATGATGTGTAGTATTGATTGGTTATTATGATAGCTCCATTTGCATTATGTTTATTTACTACGTCTAGTACCTCGTATATTACATTCGGTCCTACTCTAGTTGCCATTCGTTTTGTTTGAACTACATATGTTTTCAACCCTTTTCTAATGATTAAATCTGCTTCACGTTCTTTTGAACCTTTTAATAATTTTGTTTCATAACCTTGTCTTTTAAAGATTGGTTTTAGGAATTGAACTACTTCAATACAGTTTAATTGGTTAATTCTTTTCTTTTCCAATTTGTATAGTTTTCTAACCTTCAATTTATTAAAAAATCTTGCTATAAGTCTAATTATCGTACCTATTTTATTAATTAAAAATAATCCAAGTGGTCTATATAGAAAAGATAGAACGAGCAGAAGAATTAAGTAAAATTGAATGTTTAATAAGCTTGGTTTAATGGAAAATAAATTAAGTAAAGTTATTACAATTCCAAAGCCTAAAAAGCTTAGTAGTAATAAGTGGGTCATATTATAGTTATTTGTTCTAGTTACTTGTCTTCTCATATTTAGCATCCTTTAATGATTTTTTAGCGGAATGAATATTAGAACTTCGCCTCGTAAGTAACAGCTCCCCTTTAAATTGCGGTTCTGTAACTTGCTAATAGTATCGACAATAATTGCACAAATTATCAATGAGGTCGAAGAATGTGTAAATTTAAACATTCAGTACAACGATTAAAAGGAGATGCGTTTAATGACAAATAATGGAATTCCAAGAGAAGAAGGATTGGATCATACATTACCTTTACTAAAAGAAGGGTACGAGTTCATTATGAATAGAAAGAGGAATTTCAATTCGAATATTTTTGAAACTCGTATTATGGGGAAGAAATCTATATGCATGAGTGGGCGGGATGCGGCACAAGTCTTTTATGATACAGATCTTTTTCAAAGAGAAGGTGCAGCCCCAAATCGCTTAGTACAAACTTTGTTTGGGGAAAATGGTGTACAAACCCTTGATGGAGAAGTACATCGACATCGTAAAGAGATGCATATGTCCATTATGAGCGAAGATAATCTAAAGAAATTTACAGAAATCGCCGTACAATATTGGGAAAAAGCATTAGATCAATGGAGTAAGAAATATGAAATAGTATTGTATGATGAAGTGAAAGAACTACTTTGTAAAGTAGCTTGTACTTGGGCCGGAGTTCTAGTGGATGAAGAAGAAGTTAAATGGCTTACAAAGGAACTGAGTGAAACGTTTGAAGGCGCAGGTTCAGTCGGACCAACCCATTGGAAAGGGAGAAATGCCCAAAATCAACTGGAAAAATGGATGATGGAACTAGTTCATAAAATTAGAGATGGAAGACTCATTCCACCTGAAGATACGGCTTTACACAAATATACATGGCACAAAGATTTAAACGGGAATTTATTAGACAAAAATATTGTAGTTGTCGAATTGTTAAATGTCTATAGACCTATTATTGCTATTTCAGTTTATATTAATTTTATTGCACTGGCATTAATCGAGCATCCGGATGAGGTAGAAAAACTTAAAAATGCTGATGAAAAGTATACGTATATGTTTATTGATGAGGTGCGTAGATTTTACCCATTCTTCCCATTTATTGCTGCGAAAGTAAAAGATGATTTCACATGGAGAGATTATAAAGTTCAGAAAGGTTCTCTCGCATTTTTAGATATTTATGGTACAAATCATGATGAAAATCTATGGTTGTACCCTGAAGAATTTAATCCAAACCGTTTTGCAGACCAAGGAAATGATCGATTCAGCTTTATTCCACAAGGTGGTGGAGAATATTTAACTGGACACCGATGTGCTGGAGAACAGTTGACGATTGAGATGATGAAAGTAAGTTTAGATTATTTAGTGAATCATATGGTATATGAAGTACCAGAGCAAGATTTAACGTTTGAGATGAATGAATTCCCAAGCATACCACGTAGTAGAATCATACTTAGAAACGTTGAAAGAAAATTAACACATTAAGATTATTCCTTATGAGGTGGAACTATGTATAAACTGTTATCCCATAATGATTTAGATGGGGTTGGTTGTGGTATTTTAGCGAAGCTTGCCTTTGGCCAAAATGTGAAAGTCCGTTATAATTCCGTATCCTCTCTAAATCGCGAAATAGAATTTTTCTTAGAAAATGACCATCCTGATACTTTCTTATTTATTACAGATCTTTCACCTAATGAAGAAAATGAAAAGAAATTACAACAGTTTTTTAAGAAACATGGAAATGTTCAACTAATCGACCATCATAAAACAGCACAACATTTGGACGAATATGAATGGGGTTATGTTTTAGTTGAAGATGTTAATGGTCGTCTAACGAGTGCAACCTCACTCTTCTATGAATATTTGACTTCTAATAACTATTTGGAGAAAAGCAATGCAATTACAGAGTTTGTTGAGCTTGTAAGGCAGTATGATACGTGGGAATGGGAGAAAAATGAGAACCATAAAGCTCATCTATTAAATTCCCTCTTTTATTTAGTTTCCATTGATGAATTTGAAGAAACAATGATTGAACGTTTGCAAGCTAATGACAGTTTTGATTTCGATGATTTTGAAAAAAGATTGCTTAACATGGAAGAAGATAAGATTGAGCGATATATACGACGTAAAAGAAGAGAAATTGTCCAAGCGAAAGTAGGTAAATATTATGCTGGCGTAGTGTATGCTGAGTCCTACCATTCCGAATTAGGAAATGAGTTAGGAAAAGAGCACCCACATCTTGATTATATTACGATACTAAATATGGGAGGTAAGCGAGTATCGTTTCGTACCATTCATGACCATGTAGATGTATCGGAAATAGCTGGCCATTATGGCGGAGGCGGTCATCAAAAAGCATCAGGATGTAATCTAACGGATGATGCCTATAAATCTTATGTGTTGGATACATTCCATTTAGATGCTATTCAAGAAGATGCAAAACGGAATCGACATAACTTAAAAGAATCAGCCTTTGGTGCTATGTATAAAAGTCGAAATGAAGATTTATTCTTTATTCACCCAAAAGATGATAACTGGATTATTGAACATAACAAGGTCATATTGGAAAAAGTATTTAAAAGTTACCTAGAAGCTGAAATATATTTAAAAAGGACGTATGAGGCATGGCTCGTACGTGATGAAGAATTTGTAGAATATTTAATGAATGAGGTTAGAAAAGCATAATAAAAAATACTCCGAAAATCAAAGTGATTCTCGGAGTTGTTCTTTTTCTTGAGCTTTTAGTTTATCTAGCTGTTTTATTCGTCTGATATGTTATTGTCTAAAATATTATAAAGATATTCCCACTTCCCATAATCCATTAATTCCTTCTGATGAAGTTGAAAACCACCACCAAGGAATACTGTATCTCCTTGGATTGCAATTACCATTGCTTCTAGACCAATATCTGTTTTCTTGAAAACATCACCAATAGAAAGGCTAAACTCATCATCATTTAATAGATCGTTCTCATCCCAGTATTCCTCGTTTGAATACGATTTATCTTTATAATCGATTGGGTTACTATATTCAAAACGTCCAGGAACCATTAATAAATATTCACTATGTTTAATACCATTTGAGTTTGTTGTAACTACCCCTTTCGATTCAACCGATGCTACAACTTCAATCTCATTTAAAGAATAATGATCTAAATAATCTGGATCTGGATTGGTAATTAAAATATAGTCACCAACTTGTGCATTACGATCTTTGTTAAGGGTATATCTTTTTTTATTAAAAATAAAACTATCGCTTACTTTTGGTTGATATTTTTCAATATCTTTTGCGAAACATAAATGTTGTGACATATCCCGTAAGCGATATAAGTGAACAGATTGTTTAAACATTGTTTTTACCGAGTAAACCTTGTGTAACTCATTGTTATAGTAAACAAATTGTCCTTTTCGTACTTGTAATAAATTCATGAAAACGTACCTCCGAATTTCAACAGTATAAATACATATTGATAAACTTTTGAATGTATCCATTAAGGTTCATATATAAAGTAGTCTTTTCCAAAGTTGTAGAATTATAATAAAAAGCAACATATAATTTCCCGATAAGTCAGGAACATTGAAAATTTAAGTAACAGTAATGTAAGATGGAAATTAATTGTTATATAAGATGTGTAATAGTTACTTTTTTAATGATTGGGGGAACTACCGTGGAAATAGGTTTAACAACGTTCGTTGAAACAACACCTGATGTTAAAACGGGAGAAGTTAAAAGTCATGCAGAACGTTTACGGGAAGTAGTAGAAGAGATTGTTCTAGCTGATGAGGTAGGTTTAGATGTTTATGGAGTAGGTGAACATCATAGAAAAGATTATGCATGTTCAACACCTGCAGTGTTATTAGCAGCTGCAGCATCTAGAACGAAAAATATTCGATTATCCAGTGCAGTTACTGTGCTGTCTTCAGACGATCCTGTACGTGTATTTCAAGAGTTTTCGACTGTAGATGCAATTTCAAATGGACGTGCTGAAATAATGGCTGGTCGTGGTTCTTTCATTGAATCATTTCCGTTATTTGGATATGACTTAAAAGATTATGATGAATTATTTGATGAAAAATTAGATTTACTACTGAAGATTCGCGATAATGAGATTATAAATTGGGAAGGGAAACATCGCCCTTCCATTCATAATAGGGGGGTATACCCAAGACCTGTTCAAGACCCGCTTCCAATATGGATTGCTAGTGGTGGAACTCCACAATCAGTTGTCCGTGCTGGTGTACTAGGATTACCTCTAGCTTTAGCTATCATTGGTGGAAGTCCACTACAATTTGGTGCACTTGTGAAACTGTATTATAGAGCGGCACAACAAGCTGGACATGATATATCAAAACTTACAGTTGCTTCACATTCCCATGGGTTTGTCGCTGATACGACTGAGGAAGCTATAGAAAAATTTTTCCCACCAACGCAATATGCTATGAATGTTCTTGGAAGAGAGCGTGGATGGGGACAATATACTCGTGAAACCTTTGACCATGCACGAAGTCTTGAAGGAGCATTGTATGTTGGAGATGTACAAACTGTAGCGGAGAAAATTATCTATCTTCGTAAACATGTAGGCGTAACACGCTTTATGCTTCATTGTCCTGTAGGTTCTATGCCACATGAAGATGTTATGCGATCAATAGAACTGTTAGGTAAAGAAGTTGCTCCAATTGTTAGAGAAGAAGTAGCAAAATGGGAAGCGGAAAAACAAAAACAATAACAAATTTAGAATAAGAGCTGTTTTTATAGAAATTAATTCTATAGAAACAGCTTTTTATATTGGGAAAATAAGTAAAAGTAATCATAATCAACAAAAAATTACAGAAAATGCATTTTTATATGGCAAATAGGATATAACTAACACAATTGACTTTCAAAAGATGAAAGTGGTGCTTTTACAGGAAGGTTACAAAAGATTTACAAAAATTAACACTATATATAGAACGGTACTATTCTTGAATCGTCAAATATATTAGAAGTCACAAATTTCTAACAATGAACAACTTCTTTTCAAAACGTTTTATGTGGAGGCATAAACTTGAATTTTCCAATTACAACTTTTATTGAACGATTTAATTTTATTATGTTTTTATTATTCGCATTAATGTATTTTTACCAGATGATCTACATGTTCATTGCTTTTAAGGCAAAACGAACTTTTAAGCGTATGAATAAGAAAATTAAATATAACAAAATTGGAGTTATTATTGCAGCTCGAAATGAAGAAGTGGTAATTGGGCAACTTATAAACAGTATCAATGCTCAAAATTATCCAAATGAATTAATCGACATATTTGTTGTTGCAGACAATTGTACAGACCAAACGGCAATGGTAGCAAAAAGAGAAGGAGCAATCGTAAAAGAGAGGTTCAATACCGAACTCGTAGGCAAAGGATTTGCATTAGATTTTATGCTAAAGTTCATTGAGAAAGAATATTCCTATAGAAATTATGATGGATTTCTCGTCCTTGATGCGGATAATTTGCTAGATAAAAATTATATTGCTGAAATGAATAGAACCTTTAACGAAGGATACAGAGTTATAACAAGTTACAGAAACTCTAAAAATTATGATCAAAATTGGATTTCCGCAGGCTACGGCCTTTGGTTTTTACATGAAGCAGAGTATTTAAATTTACCTCGTATGACCCTTAAAAATAGTTGTGCTATTTCTGGTACAGGGTTTTTAGTTAAAGCGGATGTATTTAGAGAAAATGGTGGTTGGATACATCACCTATTAACAGAAGATATTGAGTTCTCTGTTTCTCAAATACTTAAAGGTGAAAAAATAGGTTATTGTAGAAATGCAGTACTTTATGATGAACAACCCATTACATTTAAACAATCATGGCATCAGAGATTACGATGGGCAAAAGGGTTCTATCAAGTGATTAGTAATTATGGAAAGCGGTTAATGGGTGGAATCTTATTTAAGAAAGGTAACAGATTTTCTTGTTATGATATGGCCATGACACTCATGCCTGCGATGTTAATTACATGTTTTAGTATTGCAGTAAATAGTAGCTTTTATGTGGCCGCCATCTTTGGTTTTATAGATGAAAAGAATATTATATTAGTTACAACGATGTCCATTATCAAATCCTTTGTTTGGTACTATAGTATTTTATTTATTGTAGGAGTAATTACAACCATTACGGAATGGAATCGAATTCATAGCTCAGGCTGGAAAAAGATTATGTATACTTTTACCTTCCCAATTTTCATGTTTACGTATATTCCAATTGCAATCGTTGCGTTATTTAAGAAAGTTGAATGGAAACCAATTCCTCATACAGTGGCAAAATCAATCGATGAAATTCTTGAAAATGTGAAAAATTAATTGGTATTCTCAAACTACACTCGTATTAGGTGTAGTTTTTTCTTATTTAAATAAACATCTTGTTAGGGAATTGATACTTTTTATTAAAATACGACTAGAGACGTAGATGAAGTTACAGTTTTGGGTCATGTTATGCAATATTTCAATCATATATCATATAGTTATAACGAACAGACGAAAGGTTGTAATTATAATGAAAAAATCTTATATAATCATTTTACTTGTTATCCTTATTGGAATTAGTTTAGTAAACGTTGCATGGGGGTTCTTCACAGGTGGCGGGAAGGAAGAAGTTCAAATTGATCGTGAACAATTTGAACATGTTGAAATTGACACGACAAACGCTGACATTCAAATACATGTTACGGATAGTAGACCGTATGTAGAATTAGTGAATAAACAAAAGTATGACTTACAAGTTGAAGTTAAAGGAAAATCATTGGATATTGAAGTAGATGAACCTTGGTTTAACTGGTTTTCATTTGATTTTTCATTTCGTACACCGAAGTTAAATGTATATTTACCAAAAGAAATGTATGAGACGATAGAAGTAAAAACAAACAATGGAAAAATTGATGTGAACGGATTAGAAGTAAAAGAATTAAATACGGAAACGAATAATGGGAGAATTGTTGTGAAAGATGTGATAAGTTCTACAATTTATACAGATTCAAACAACGGTAAAGTAATATTAGAAAATATTACAGGAAAAATTATTGGTGAAACTCACAATGGAGATATCATTATTACTAAAGATGTAATTGATCAACCAATGGAACTTGAAACGCACAATGGAGATGTTACTGTTCAAACGAAAAAAGAACCTGAAAATGTCACATATCATTTTAAAACTCATAATGGAGAGGTAACGGTTTTCGGTTCAGAATACTTTAATCCAGTTGTAGGAAACGGCGAAAATTTAATCCAATTAAGAACGCATAATGGAAATATCACTGTAAAAAAGCAATAATAATAGAAGGCTTAATCGGTTTGCTGGTTAAGCCCTTTTGTTTTACATTTGAATCTTTACAAGCTTCTAATAGAAGTTTCACTTTATCGTTTTAAAATGAAGTAAAGATTAATATAGTTTAAAGTATAGTGTCTTAAGTTTGGATGTTAATAGTAAATGTGTAAAGGTGAGTTTTAATGAATGATTTAAACGTAATAGATGCAAATAGGTGTTATATGGAAGCGGAAAAGAAGGCGATGCAATACTACTCCTCATTACAAGCGCAAATTGATGAACAATTATATATCCAAACATTAACAGAAGACATTCAGTCATGGAAGAAAAATCATGTTCATTCAGGGGTGCTTTCCCTCATTAAGCGTAAACAAGATCCTCGAAATAAATTAAATTATAAACAATATATAAATTGGCTTGAACATAAAGGGAAGTTAAGAAATTATTTAGAGCGTAGTGTATCATATATTTTTTTACGAGATTTAGGGAGAACTCTAAATTCAATAGATACACAACAAAGAATCCAAACCATAGTTAATAATTTAATAAAACAAATGAAAAATCCAAATGAACGTAATGATGAATTTGTTGAAATGTTTAGTTATAAAGGAATGTATCGGAAAGCACAAGAAGAAAAAGTAGAAGCGACAATGATTTGGTTGTTTGACAAACTTCATTTAGTGACAAAAAATTTACCAGAAGAAATGGATGCACTAAATGCACGTCGAAAGCTCATAAAAATAATCGCTGGCGTAATGATGCACGTGAATGAAGAGATGAACGACTCTTATAATGAACAAGAACGTGCAAAAAAGTTTGAAGAGGCGATCCGTTTAGGTTATTCCTATGGTTTAACATATCCGTTTATAGATGATTTACTAGATTCGAATGTATTAGATTCTGACGAAAAAGTGCGCTATTCCAATTTAATCCGAGAAACATTAATAACAGGAGAAGTTCCAGACTTCGGTGTGTGGCACGGAAAAAATGGAGCACTAATGGAATATATTCATGACGAGTTAAGTGAAGCTTTTCTATACTTAAAAAACTACCAAAAAGAACAATCGAAATTTTATGAACAATCCTTTGTATTTTTCCACTCCCAAGAAGTTGATCGTAGCAAAGATTTAAGTTACTCCCAATATACGAACGAAGAGTTATTTATTCCTGTCATATTAAAATCTTCATCTTCAAGATTAATTGCGCGGACTATGGTAAATGTAGATGAGGATGAAGGGTTTGAGGAGCGCACATTCTATTACGGAATTTACAATCAGCTTGCAGATGATTTTGCTGATATGTTTCAAGATGAAAAAGATGGCGTCGTTACCCCTTATACGTATTTTTTGAAGTATCACAGAACGAGAAAAGATTTAATGAATCCATTTGAAATGTATTGGACTGTTATTTTTAACTTAATTCATAATGTGTATCATTCAGATGAAAAAACGCGAGAAATTATTTTTGACCGAGCGATCAATGGGTTAAAACGATTTAAAGAAAAGCATGGAAATGAAACGTTTAAAAAGATAATGAATTTATTTTCTTTAAGAAACGGGAAATTTCAAAAACTAATAGAGCAAATGGTCAATAAAGCTGACGATGTTGATTTTTATGACAAACTTTTAAGAGATCAAATGTTAGCCTCATTTAAAAAAGAAAAAGAAGAGCATGAGGAATTCTCTCAAACGATTAAAGAAGTTCAGCAAAAAATAAATGATCATTTAAAAATAGATTCTGATAGCGATATAATCGTAAAAGAGTCTGTCATTGATGCAGCGAATTATAGCCTAGATAGCGGGGGAAAACGTCTAAGACCAATTATGACATGGTTTATGGGTGTAAAGGTATATGGGTTAAACGAAAGCAACCTTTTCCCTTTATTAAAATCGTTAGAGTATATGCATACTGCTTCGTTAATTTTCGACGACTTACCATCACAGGATAATGCGTCAACACGTCGTGGACATCCAACGGTTCACCAAATGTATAATGTAGCAACTGCAGAATTAGCGGGTCTTTTCCTTACGCAAAAAGCATTTGAAGAGCAAGCATCGATGGAACATTTTGATTCGAAATCGGTTTTAAAGTTAATTAAATACGCAGCGAAAATGACTGCTGAAATGTGCCAAGGTCAAGCAATGGATTTAGCATCAAAAGGGAAATCTCTATCTTTAGAAGAGTTAAATACGATAAGTTTATATAAAACTGGATTAGGTTTTGAAGCTTCATTAGTAATGCCAGCCATTTTAGCTCAAGCGAATGAAGAGGAAATTACATCATTGAAGAAGTTTTCAAAACATGCAGGAATCGCTTTTCAAATTAAAGACGACTTATTAGATGTGGAAGGGGATTCTACATTATTAGGAAAAAGAATAGGAATTGATGTTCTAAATAATAATTCTACCTTCGTTTCCATTTTAGGAATCGAAGGAGCGAAAAAAGAGATGTGGAATCACTATTGCATTGCAATAGAATCGGTAGAAAAAATCCCAAGAAATATATCATTCCTTAAACATTTTTTAAATTACATTGTGCATCGGAATAAATAATTAAGTAGAAAACCCTTTCTAAAGTATTTTTCTTTAGAAAGGGTTTATTTTAATTTACACTCGATTCTATGTTTTTCTTTCTTAAAATTTCATGTCGTTTTCCAAAATAATTTACGATCAGTACACCTGTAATGGCAATGACTCCACCTGCAATTGACATCATAGTAGGCAATTCATTAATCCAAATCCAAGCGACAATTATTGCAATAACTGGCTCTAAGTATAGTGTGCTAGATATAGAGCTTGCTGTTGCTAATGATAACGCAATCGCCCATGTTAAATATGCTACTGCAGTAGGGAAGATACCAATGTAAATCGCAGTGATGTTCGCTTCCAAGGTTGCCGTTTGAATTGTTTCGAATAATCCTGGAGCAAATACGAAAAAGGGAATTGTTCCTGCCCAAGTAAAATAGGCTGTTAATTCAATAGCTGAATATTTTTGAAATAGCGGTTTTTGAAACACAAAAAATAGTGATGTGGCAATTGCAGCAAGTAAAATTAAAATAACCCCTGGTGAAATGCCAAACGCATCTCCTGAACCGATAGAAATGATAATGATCCCTAAAAGACCAAAACCAAGGCCGAACCAACCAACTTTCCCGAGTCGTTCTTTTAAGAACCACATCGCAAACAGTGTTGTAAAAATAGGACCTGATCCTATTAATAACCCTGCTGTACCTGCGTTTACTGTTACTTGTCCAAATGTATTACAAATATGGTAACCACTAATTCCTAAAACCCCTAAAAAGAATATTCTTAAAATGTCTTCTTTTGCAGGTAATCTGAACTTAACGTTTGGTAATAATGCAATGATAATAAAGAGAATCGACGCAATAACGAAGCGGACTAAAATTAAATGTCCTGCAGGATAACCCCCTTGTAAACCAACACTATTTGCCGCAAAAGTTGACCCCCAAATTACTACTGTTAAGAGTGCTAATAATAACGCTTTTAAATTCACTTCTACACCATACTTTCTAGCTAATTCATAAACTATATCTTCTCATGTAATAGATTGATTGTACAAGACGATAATATTTGCTAATTCTAACACAAAAATCCCCCTCACTACATTCTGTGAGGGGAATTATTATATTTAGAAAATTTTCTTCTTACCTTGATCTTCTTTTAATATTTCTACAGCTTCTCTAAATCTTAAAGAATGAATAACTTCTCGTTCACGTAAAAATCTCAACCCATCATTTAAGTCTGGGTCATCTGACATATCAATAATCCATTGATACGTGGCACGTGCTTTTTCCTCAGCCGCGATGTCTTCATAAAGATCTGCAATCGGGTCCCCTTTTGCTTGAATATAGGATGCAGTCCAAGGAACACCAGAAGCATTATGGTAAAACAACGCGTGATCATGGTTTGCATAATGATCCCCTAAACCTGCAGCTTTCATTTGCTCTGGGGTAGCGTCTTTAGTAAGTTTGTAAATCATTGTTGCAATCATCTCAAGATGGGAAAATTCTTCCATAGCAATATCGTTTAAAAGACCGATTACCTTATCTGGAATAGTATACCGCTGGTTCATATAACGTAGTGCAGCAGCGAGTTCACCATCTGCCCCACCATATTGTTCAATTAAAAACCTAGCAAGCATCGGATTACATTCGCTTACCCGGACAGGATACTGGAGTTTCTTTTCGTAGTAAAACAGAACTAATCACTCCCTTAGCTTTAGACTAATTTCATCATAACAATGTCGCTATACTTGCCAAGGCCACGGTGAATCATCTACGTCCCATGGATAGTTTGAAAAGCTTTTTCCGAAATTCATTAATGGACCAAATTGTTTTTCGAATTCAATTTTAAGGAGCATGGAATGGTGTGATGCTTCGTTAAATTGCTGGATGGCATCTACATCATGCGGGTGAGTATTTAAATAGAGGTTCAAATCAACAATAACAAAATCGATCGCTTGGATTTCTTCTAGAAGTTGGTAATACTCGGGTGGCATTTTCTTCACGGTTTTTCCACCCCTTTATTTGGATCTGGATATGGGCTATATAATTGTGGCCATAGTGTACCGTGCATTAATGCTTGTTTGGGAGATTGGAATTGTGGTAGTCCAGGTGGCTGGAAATTCATATATAAGTGTGGAGGTGTGGAATAACTTTTTACTCGTATTGGTTTACAAGGGTCATAAGGACTGACATAGGGACGCCAATACTTGAACTGAGAATGCATTAGATCCTCCTTTCAGTTGATCATTACCAAGTAATATATATGATGCTTGTTAAAGTTATATTCATTAATAACGTAAAGTTTTAATAATGATGATTAGTCGAAGGTGTGCTCGTATATTTCATTTGTTAAGGGTGAAAATAATACGAGAATAGTTAAACGGAGGAATAACAAGTGGATTTTTTCCATGGACAAGAATCATTAACCGCAATTCAGTGGGGTTTAAGGGCAGTAGTAGGGTTTTTCTTTTTATTTATTATTGTAAAAGTAATGGGCCTTCGTTCAATCTCACAGCTAAGATTACTTGATTATGCAATGGCGATTTTAATTGGAAATATAATAGCTCACCCATTGTCCGATGAAGGATTAGGATTGATGGGTTCTTTCATAACAATGACTGTATTAGTTATTCTATATACAATAGGTACTTTTTTAACTTTAAAGTCTTTACCATTCCGACATTTTATTGCACATTCACCAATTCCACTTGTTAAAGAAGGTCAAATAATAGTTAAAAACTTAAGAAAAGCAAGAATCTCAGTTGATGATTTATTGTCTGAACTTAGAAAAGAGAAAATAGATGATATTAAAAAAGTGGCTTTAGCAAATTGGGAACCTGATGGAACAATTACAAGCTTTCTTTTCCCAGAACACCAACCCGTTACGAAAAAGGATTTGCAAATAACTTCAGAGCCATTTTCCTTTACCACTGTAGTTGTAAAAGAAGGGAAGATTGATTATAAAGAGTTAAACAAAACTTCGATCGATGAGAACTGGTTAAAAGTTGAGTTAAGTGCAACATATCACGCTGAAATTGAAGATGTATTAATTGCATCAATCGATCAAAATAAAAAACTAAAAGTGTTTCTTTCAAAATGATTAAGGGACTACAACTTTTTTGTTAGAATTTACAAAAAAAGTGATGTAGCCCCTTTTATTCTTTGTGTGATATTGTAGGTTATTTTACTCGTTATAACTTTGAATCATATTGATCATATGTGCATAGGCTCCACCTGCACATAAAGCAGAAGAAACTAAGATCGCTTCAGCAAGTTCTTCATTTGTAGCTCCGAGTTTAAGAGCATTTTTGGTATGGACATCGATACAATAAGGGCATTGAGTAGCTGTTGCAACCGCAACGGCAATAATTTCTTTAAATTTTGCAGACAATTTTCCCTCTTTCATGGCTGTCTGACTAAAATTTGAGTATCCTTTAAACCCATCTGGTGCGTATTTATTAAGCTCTTTTAAGTTTCTCAAATTAGAACGCGTATACAACTCGTCAGGAGAGTTCTCAAGATTTGCATTGTGTACGTGTGTACTATGTGTTACTACTCCACCAGCTTCAATTGCCATTGTAACAAAAACAGCTTCAACTAATTCCTCTAAAGTAGCTCCTGCTACTTTTGCCTTTTTAGTATGAGTATCAATACAGTATGGACACTCAGTCACGTGAGCGATAGCAACAGCGATAATTTCTTTTTCCTTTTTTGAAAGTGCACCAGCTTTTAAAACAGCGGCATCAAATTGTTGAAAAGCTTTCAGCTGGTCGGGGGCTAACTCTTTTAATTGGAAAATGTTCTTAGAAGCACTTTTATCATAATAATTTTCGGACATTTTTTAGACCTCCATTTATGCTGTATTGTGTTTGTATAGGTAAAGCACCTTAATTATACAAATGAATTTCCTATAAAAGTAATTTTTTGCTCGTCCCAATGGGTCAAGCAAAAAATATTAATATACAAAACTTTTGAAAACCGCTTTAAATAAGGAAAAATAAAAATAACATTTTTGTAATATGTGAAGACTATGAATCTTAATCCCTCGAACTTCATAGTATGTTTAATAAACCATGCCATGGGGAATGGAGGTAAGACTATCAGCATCTTAAACAAGGTTAGGAAATACCGTGATGATGAGAACAGGTTGAAGTGGGAAGGGACATTCGCGGAATATTTAGAACTTGTGAAGAAAAGGCCAGAAATCGCTCAAACAGCTCATTCTCGTGTTTACAGCATGATTAGAAATGCTGGTGTAGAAGTAAAAGATGGACAAAAGTCATATAACTTTTTTAATAGAGAAATGTTTGGATTAGAATCAGCACTAGAGCGTTTAGTAGAAGAATATTTTCATCCTGCAGCAAGAAGACTTGATGTTCGAAAACGTATTTTGCTTTTGATGGGTCCAGTTAGTGGTGGTAAGTCGACTATTGTGACGATGTTAAAAAGAGGATTAGAACAGTTTTCAAGAGCAGAAGAAGGTGCAGTTTACGCGATAAAAGGTTGCCCAATGCATGAAGATCCATTACATTTAATACCACATCATTTGAGAGATGAATTTTATGAAGAGTATGGAATTCGTATTGAAGGTAGTTTATCGCCACTAAATACAATGCGCCTAGAAGAAGAGTATGGTGGTCGTATTGAAGATGTGATGGTGGAACGTATTTTCTTCTCTGAAGATAGACGAGTTGGTATTGGAACATTTACACCATCAGATCCTAAATCACAGGATATTGCGGATTTAACTGGAAGTATCGACTTCTCAACAATTGCAGAATATGGATCTGAATCTGATCCACGTGCATATCGATTTGATGGGGAGCTTAATAAGGCAAACCGAGGTATGATGGAATTCCAAGAGATGTTGAAACTAGATGAGAAGTTTTTATGGCACCTGTTATCTTTAACACAGGAAGGGAACTTTAAAGCAGGTCGCTTTGCTCTCATTTCGGCAGATGAGCTTATCGTAGCCCATACAAACGAAACGGAATACCGAAGCTTTATTTCCAATAAGAAGAACGAGGCGCTTCACTCCCGTATTATCGTAATACCGATACCTTATAACTTGAAGGTGAGTGAGGAAGAGCGCATTTACGAAAAAATGATTCGTGAAAGTGATATGGCACATGTTCATATTGCACCACATGCATTACGAGCGGCGGCTATCTTCTCAATTTTAACAAGACTAGAAGTTCCAAAAAAACAGGGAATTGATCTACTTAAGAAGATGCGCTTGTATGATGGAGAAAATGTTGAAGGGTTTAATGAAGTAGACGTTGCGGAATTGAAAAAGGAATTCCCGAACGAAGGTATGCATGGAATAGATCCACGTTATGTTATTAACCGAATTTCATCAGCAATTATTCGTAAGGAAGTACCGTCAATTAATGCACTCGATGTTTTAAGATCATTAAAAGATGGACTGGACCAACATCCATCCATCTCTCAAGAAGATCGTGAGAAGTATATTAATTACATTGCTGTTGCAAGACGTGAGTACGATGAAATTGCGAAAAACGAAGTGCAAAAAGCATTTGTATACTCTTATGAAGAGTCTGCTAAACACTTAATGAATAACTATCTTGATAATGTGGAAGCATTTTGTAATAAAAACAAAATCCGTGATCCATTGACTGGGGAAGAAATGAATCCAGATGAGAAGTTAATGCGTTCGATAGAAGAACAAATCGGTGTATCTGAAAATGCGAAGAAGGCATTCCGTGAAGAAATATTAATTCGCTTATCAGCATATGCGAGAAAAGGACAACGTTTTGACTATAATTCCCATGAAAGATTACGTGAAGCTATCCAGAAAAAGCTCTTTGCAGATTTGAAAGATATCGTCAAAATTACAACGTCGTCTACAACACCTGATGAATCACAACTTAAGAAAATTAACGAAGTTGTGGCGACACTTGTTGATGAGTATGGTTACAATACAACAAGTGCAAATGAGTTGTTAAGATATGTTGGAAGTTTGTTGAATAGATAATGCAAAAATTAGAGTGCCTGGTAATGTGTTAGATCCAGGCACTCTTTTATCTCTTCAAAAGATAAAAGTACCCGAGAAATGGGTACTTTTTATTTTGAAACTATTAAATTATGCTTTAATCGTTTCTAAAACAAGTGCCTGTTTTACGGCATTTTCTAGACGGTAGATGACGTCATGTTCTACCACGAATGTTTCATTCTCTTTAGTTATTTGTTTATCAACAACATATACCGGACTCGTAACATGGGTCGCTCCTAAAATCGAAACAACGGGTTTTAATGCATACTCAAGAGTTAGTAAATGAGCAATTGAACCACCAATAGCAACTGGAATGACGGATTTACCTTCAAGTGCTTTTTGCGGTAGTAAGTCTAAAAATGTCTTTAATATTCCCGAATAAGCCCCTTTAAATACAGGTGTTAGTAGAATAACTATATCAGCCTCTTCAACCTTCTGTGAATTGCTAATAATCGTAGGACTAGCAAAGTTTGCTGTTATTAAATCATGTGCAGGTAATTGATGCACGATAATCGATTCATATGCTACATTATGTTCAATCAGAAGCTTCTCTATTTCTAGTTGAACTCCAATTAGTCGAGAGCTCAAACTGTTACCGCCATTTATAATAATTGCTTTCAAATTAATCACCTTTCCTCTAATTTCTCGCAACACCTGTGTTACTGTATGCAGTAATTTTTCTTTCAATTAATTGGGCAAACAATTCAATGATAATTGTAATTCCCCAATAAATAATCCCTACGGCAATGAAAGCCTCTAAAAATTTCAAATTACTTGAAGCTACAATATTCGCAGCGCCCGTTAATTCTTTAACAGAAACAAGGAAGGCGATGGATGTTGCGTGTAAAAATCCGATAATAATATTTGTTAAATTTGGAATTGCTGAAGCAAATGCTTGGGGTAATACAATGCGTCTTAATGTTTCCGATGTTGTCATACCAATAGAATAGGCTGCATCGATTTGCCCCTTTGACACACTCAAAATACCAGATCGAATAATTTCCGAAAGGTAAGCTCCCGCATTTAAAGCGAGTGCGATTATAACAAACACGGCAATAGGGACAAAGTTTAAGGAAATTCCAAAAGTAGATTCAAATAATATCGGTACCCCAAAATAGATAATCATAATATGCATGATGACAGGTGTTCCTCGATAAAATGACACATAAAAGTTCGCAATTGGAGTAAGAATTTTTATAGGATTCATTCGAAGGAACGCAACTGCAATACCAATCAAAAGACCAATTAAAATAGGCGCTATAGCGATGATTAATGTTAATGGTAAAGCCTTAATGATTTCTGTAAATGCTGTCCATATAAATGGAATATCAAGTTGCATTATATGTTCCTCCTTTATAACGAAAGTTCATCTTTCACCAAATAGCGATTTAAATATCGTTCGATCCATTTAAACAAGCGTTCAAATATCAACACAATCACGTAATAGATAATTGCTAGAGATATATATATTTCTACTGCATGCATTGTGGCTGATATTAACGTTTCGCCACGTCCCATCATGTCCATGACACCGATTGAAAAAGCGAGGGAAGTGTCTTTTAATGAACTAATGGATGCATTTGCGATATTTGGGAATGCCACACGAAAGGCTTGGGGAAACACTATTCGGTAAAAGTTTTGAAGTGGTGTTAACCCAATTGAATAGGCAGCCTCAGTCTGACCATAATCTACAGAAGTAATTGCTCCACGGAATATCTCTGAAAAAGCAGCAGCATTACTTAACGTATACGTTACAATGACGAAATAAAATGGGTCCATTCGTGTAATATCAATTCCAAATAGGCCAACGACAACAGGTAAACCATAAAATACTAAAAACAATTGAATTAAGATTGGTGTGCCACGGATAAAGGATATATAAACCGTTACGATTTCCTTTAAAATTGGGATGTGATAAAGTCTTGGCATCGCAATTAGGATGCCAAGTAATAGGCCAAGTCCTACAGATAAAGCTAAAATTTCGATTGTTATATGCAGGTAGGATAATAGCTTCGGAATAGATTCAACTATTAATGATGGTTCAAAGGAACTTCCCATTACGATGCCCTCCTCTCAATTTTCTTTAATTTTTCAATCATAAAATTCTATAATTGTACAGAATAGTCAGCACCTAACCATTTTGTGCTTAATTCTTTTACAGTTCCATCTTCGATTAACTCTTTTAATACTTCATCTACAGCATTCGATAATTCAGTATCTTCTTTGTTAAACATGAAGAAAATATCAGTGAATAGTAGTGGGTCACCGACGATTTTTTGTTGTGCATCAGCAGCATTATTATTAATATCAACTGCAAATGGGAAACTGAAAATCGCATCAATTCTTCCTGTCTTTAGCTGGTTATTCATATCAGCAGATTGAGTGATATAGGAAATCTCAGTGTCAAAACTATGATCTTTTACATATTGTTCTACAAAGATAGAAGCATTACTAGTTGGTGCTACAGCAACTGTTTTTCCGTTAATATCATCGATAGACTTAATCTCTGTGTTGTCTTCATGAACAACTACATGTAGAGGCATTGCATTATATGGTTGTTCGTTGAACAGAAACTTTTCTTCACGCTCTGCATTTTTTGCCATATTATGAGCTAGTAGATCAATTTTCTTCGTTTCTAAACTTAATAGTAAATTGCTAAAGTCCATCACTTGAAATTCAAACTCATATTGTTCAAGTCGATTATCAATTTCTTTTAAAAGTTCAATATCATAACCAGTTAAATTACCATTTTCATCATAGAAACAAATATTAATAAATTGTGATCCTGTACCAATAATGATCTTCTCAACGCCCGCTGCTGAAGCTGAAGTTGATGAATCACTAGAGTTTCCGCAAGCGGATAATAATAGAAGGGCACTTAACAGAATAGCTGATAACAATTTTTTCATGATAGTTGTACTCCTTCATTTTTGAGTTTTTCAAGTGCACTTTGTAAATGTTCAACACCTAATTCTGTAACCGCAGTGAATTTGTTGCCTTGACCAATTTCTACTACTGGTACATAACGAATTCCATATTTTACTTCTAAAATATCTCTGAATTCATCGTGTTCAGTTACATCAATAGTTTGGTAGTCAATCCCTTCTGTTTCTAAATAACTTTTAACTTCCCCGCAATATGAGCAACCTTGTTTAGCCCAAACGACCACTTTTAAATTTGTCATGTTCAAATTTCCTCCTAAATCTTTAAAGGGATTCCGAGTTTTTCTAAATTAGTTGGACTTATTAATTGGAATGATTCATTACGTACTTCTTCATTTAACACTGGTGTATGGTAAATAAACTCATCAACTCCGTATTTTGTATGAAGTTCATCGAGTTTCTCTTTTATTTGAACCGGGGTACCACTAATAACATTTGGTTCATGTTTTTCAATAGTAAAGCTTTCTCCGGATTCTCTTCCAAGTTTTTCTGCTTGTTCTTCCGTTACTAACGTTAATCGTTTACCACTTGCAAGGTGTACTTTGTATAGTGTTTGCCCTGCAGCAAAATCCTTCGCTTTTTCCTCATCTATTGACGCTATAACATTGACTCCAAGAATAAATCGTCCAGTTGGGAAATGTTCACGGTAAGCCTTTACTGCTGCTTCTAATTCTTCGTCATTACTATTAAAGAATTGAGCATAGGCAAAAGAGATACCGAGTTTTGCTGCATCTTCCGCACTTCCTCGACTTGCCCCAAGTAAAATGATCTCAGGTTTTACTTTTGGAATCGGTGCAGCTTTTAACTCTGCAAATTCATGATTTTCGGGAACAGTATTGTTTATAAATTGGTTCAAAAGGGAAAGTCGTTCATAAAAATCATTTTCGGTAGAAAATTTTTTATATTGTAAAGCCTTTGTTGATAATGGCAGACCACCTGGAGCTTTGCCGATACCTAAGTCCACACGGTCGCCTGCTAAACTAGCAAGAACGTTAAAATTTTCAGCTACTTTGTATGGGCTATAGTGTTGAAGCATCACACCACCTGAACCAATACGGATTTTCTCAGTTTTTGCTAGTAAGTAAGAGACAAGGACTTCTGGTGATGAACCTGCTACCTCAGAAGAGTTATGGTGTTCTGACACTAAAAAACGATGATATCCGAGCTTTTCAGCGCCTTGAGCAAGTTTAACTGTTCGTGCCAATGTAGCTTCATTTGATTCTTGATTTAGTACAGGACTTTGATCTAACAAGGAAATTTTATAATTCAACTGATTGACTTCCTTTCAAAATTAAATTTCATATGTGAATTCAGGGACTAATCTTCGTAAAAATTGTTTTGTTCGATCGCTCTTAGGATTGTTAAAGATTTCACTTGGAGTGCCTTCTTCAACGACAACGCCACCATCCATAAACACAACACGATTCGAAATATCCCTTGCGAAGTTCATTTCATGTGTCACGATGATCATTGTGATACCTTCCTTAGCAATTTTTTGTATCACATCCAAAACTTCGCCAACAAGTTCAGGGTCAAGGGCGGAAGTTGGTTCATCGAATAATATAACTTCTGGATTTAATGCAAGTGCACGGGCAATGCCAACCCGTTGTTGTTGGCCACCTGAAAGTGCACTTGGATAGTTATTTGCTTTATGCTCAAGGCTCACTTTAGTAAGCATTGTTTTAGCAATTTCAATGGCTTCTTTTTCACTCTTTTTCTGAACGATCATTAACCCTTCCGTAATATTTTGAAGTACTGTTTTATGTTGGAATAGGTTGTAATTTTGAAAAACCATTGCAGTTTTTTTTCGAAGCTCTGTTATTTCTTTTTTTGAAGCTGTTTTTACATCAAGGGCAATATTGTCAACTTTGATCGTCCCTTCATTTGCTTTTTCTAAAAAGTTAATGCATCGAAGTAGTGTCGTTTTTCCAGAACCACTTGGACCTAAGATAGAGACGATATCGCCTTTGTTTACTTGTAAATCAATACCTTTTAACACTTCTGTTTTACCAAAGCTTTTTTGAATGTTAGAAAGCTGAATCAATATTTTTACCCCATTTCATCAGTACACCTATATAAATACTAGGTTTTAAAACAAAAAATTAGATTGGTTGTTTTGCTTTTACATATCGATTTTCAACAAATGGAATTCCTAGGTTTCCACGTAGCGTATCAGCTGGATAATCCGTACGATAACGACCTTCTTCTTGGAGAATTGGTATTACTTTGTCTACAAAGTCATCTAATGTATGTGGTGCAGTTGTGGCAATAATGAACCCGTCAGCCCCTTGTTCATCTACCCAACGAATGATTTCGTTTGCAACACTTTCCGGTGTACCGATGAAAGGAGAACGTGGTGTCGCTTCTCGTAAAGCTACTTCTCGTAATGTTAAATTTAGTTCTTTAGCATATTTTTTAATGTTGTCAGTAGTACTTCTAAAACTATTTGCTCCAATTTCACCTAACTCAGGGAAAGGTGCATCTACATCATATTGCGTGAAATCATGATGATCGAAGTAACGCCCTAAGTAAGCTAGTGCTTTGTCGATAGAAACTAAGTTAGCAACTTCCCAATATTTACGCTCTGCTTCCTCTTCTGTGTCACCGATGATAGGAGATATGCCTGGGAAAACTAGTACTTCCTCTGGGTTACGTCCTTCTTCACGAACAGCTTTTTTTAGTTTTTGATAATAATCCTGAGTTCCTTCTAGAGTTGCACCGTGAGTAAATACGGAATCTGCAGTTTTTGCCGCAAGACGAATACCAGCTTCAGAAGCACCTGCTTGGAACACAACCGGTTGACCTTGCTTAGAACGTGCTACATTTAATGGTCCACGAACAGAGAAATATTTCCCTTTATGATTAAGAACATGTAATTTCGAAGGGTCAAAGAATTGGTCGTTTTCAACATCTGCGATAAACGCATCATCTTCCCATGAATCCCACAAACCTTTTACTACTTCGAGGTACTCTTCCGCAATTTCATAACGGACAGGATGACTTGGATGGTCTTCAATTGTTTTGTTGAAGTTAAGTGCTGTACTTTCTAATGGAGTTGTTACAACGTTCCAGCCTGCGCGGCCATCACTAATTAAATCAAGTGACGCTAACTGTCTTGCAACATTAAATGGCTCGCTATAAGAAGTTGAAATTGTTCCTACAAGCCCAATTTGTTTTGTTTGAGCAGCTAAAGCCGATAAGATTGTTACAGGTTCAAAGCGATTCAAAAAGTGCGGAATTGATTTTTCATTAATGAATAATCCGTCTGCGATAAATACTAAATCAAATTTTCCTTCTTCTGCTTTTTGAGCTTGTTGTGTATAAAACTCAAGGTTAACGCTTTGATCTTTTTTCACTTCTGGATGACGCCACCCTGAAATGTTTCCTCCGACACCGTGAATAATTGCACCAAAATGAATTTGTTTAACCAAATTTTCTCCCCCTAAAAACATTTATTTTTAATTTCTAGCAAACCGCTAAGTATTATTGGAATTTACTGAATTCTAACACTGCAAGGATAAATTTAGCAATACGGTTAGTGATAGAAAAATACTATCAAGACAAAATGCTTAAACGATGGCATTAGTTGTTGATAGAAAATACCTATCATTAATGGTTTGGGCCTTAAGCAACCTGAAAACTAATGAACAGTTTGAATGACTAATGTGGGAGAAGCACCTTTATTTGTATAAAAAAGAGAATAAAAAAAGTCACACAAACATAGATTGTGTGACATCTACAAAGATGGATTATTTCTATTAAGATATTTTTTACTTTCGTAATAAGATTCTACAATGTTAGTTGCAAATGGAATAAATTCCTTTCCACTATCCGTCAAACTTATACTACGACCTTCACGATGAAAAAGCGTTATTCCGAGTGAGTCTTCCAGCGATTTAATACGAGCCGAAACGGTTGGTTGTGTTAAGTATAATGCATTTGCTGCTTTATGGATGCTTTTATACTTGACGACGTAAAGAAACGACTCGATATGTTCAATATTCATTGCCACCCCTCAATTCCAAATATAATACCAACTTTTTCTATATGCTTTGTATTATATGACGAATGGAAGAAATAAATCAATATAATTAGAAGTTTCAGGTAATGTTGTAAAAGAATTTACTATGACTCTTTTTTATTTTTTAAAATTTAGTGAAATATGTCAGAAAATTCTCATATTATAAGAAAAGTGCTTTTCCTCTTTGTCATTTCACCAAGGTATTGCACTTTTTGACGAGTTGTCCAAAGTCGATGAAAAAATTAAAAATATAGATGGGTGAGGATAATATGAGCGAAGATCAAAAAAACTTTGTTATCTCTAAGGAAAACTGGTCCCTCCATCGCAAAGGGCATCAGGATCAACAACGTCATATGGAAAAGGTTAGGGAAGCTATTAAGAATAATCTACCAGATATTGTGAGTGAAGAAAGTATTATCATGTCGAATGGTCGAGAAGTCATTAAAGTACCGATTCGTTCTTTAGATGAATACAAAATTCGCTATAACTACGACAAATCTAAACATGTTGGCCAAGGAAAAGGCGACAGTAAAGTTGGAGACGTAATTGCACGAGAACGAGGAACTGCAGAAAAAGGGCCAGGTAAAGGAAATAAACCAGGCGATGCTCCAGGTGAAGATTACTATGAAGCTGAAGTTAGTTTAGAAGAAGTACAAAATTTATTGTTTAATGAACTGGAACTTCCGAACTTACAAGAAAAAGAGAAAGAAAATATTACGATTGAAAAAATTGAATTTAATGATATCCGTAAAAAAGGCTTAATGGGAAATATCGATAAGAAAAGAACGATTCTTTCAGCTATTAAACGAAATGCAATGAAGGGTGAAGCAAAAATTACCCCTATCAACAACGATGATTTACGTTTTAAAACGTGGGATGAAGTCATTAAGCCAGAATCAAAAGCAGTCGTTTTAGCGATGATGGATACGAGCGGATCCATGGGAACATTTGAAAAGTATTGTGCGAGAAGTTTCTTCTTCTGGATGACACGGTTTTTAAGAACTAAATATGAATATGTTGATATTGAATTTATTGCTCACCATACTGAGGCAAAAGTAGTGACGGAGGAAGAATTTTTTACAAAGGGTGAAAGTGGAGGTACAGCTTGCTCATCAGCATATGCAAAGGCGCTAGAATTAGTTTCGGAAAAATATAATCCGAAACGATACAATATATATCCTGTTCATTTTTCAGATGGTGATAATTTCTCAACAGACAATGAAAAGTGTTTAAAATTAGTAAAAGAACTGATGGGAGTTTCTAGTATGTTTGGTTATGGAGAAGTTAATGCACACAATCGTTACTCAACATTAATGAGCGTATATCGTAAAATTGATGATCCAAAATTTAGATATTATATTTTAAAACAAAAAAATGACGTATATGAAGCATTGAAAAGATTCTTCCAAAAGCCAGTAGAAGCATAACATTTGAACAATTAAATATTCCCTAAAATTGATGGACGGAGGGATTCATTTTATGGAAAAAGAGCTTCATAAGGCGATTGATGAAATTACGGAAATAGCCGTTGGATTTGGATTAGATTTCTTTCCAATGCGCTATGAGATTTGCCCAGCAGATGTGATTTATACAATCGGTGCATACGGTATGCCTACTCGTTTCACTCATTGGAGCTTCGGTAAACAATTTCATAAAATGAAGCTTCAATACGATTTCGGTTTAAGCCAAATCTATGAATTGGTTATCAATTCCAATCCGTGTTATGCATTCCTGCTTGATACAAATTCGTTAACGCAAAACAAATTAATTATCGCCCATGTTTTAGCCCACTGCGATTTTTTCAAAAATAATGTCCGTTTTTCAAATACAAGAAGAGATATGGTTGAGAGCATGACTTCAACGGCCGAACGTATTGCTCATTATGAAATGTTATATGGAAAAGATGAAGTGGAACAATTTTTAGATGCGGTCCTAGCGATACAAGAGCATATTGACCCTTCTTTACTAAGACCTAAACTGATGTATAGCGATTTTGAGGATGACGAAGAAGAGATCATTGTAAAACCAAAATCACCTTATGATGATTTATGGAATTTAGATGTCGAGTCAAAAGATGAAAATAAAGTTCGTACAAGAAAGAAAAAGTTTCCACCTAGGCCTGAGAAAGATTTACTGTTATTTATCGAAGAATATAGCCGAGAACTAGAGGAATGGCAGCGGGACATTTTAACAATGATGCGAGAAGAAATGCTATACTTCTGGCCACAACTAGAAACAAAGATTATGAATGAAGGATGGGCTTCATACTGGCACCAACGAATTATGCGCGAGCTTAATTTAACAACAGATGAGACTATTGAATATGCAAAATTGAATGCAGGTGTTGTGCAGCCATCAAAAACGACTATTAACCCTTATTATCTCGGTTTAAAAATCTTTGAAGATATCGAAAAACGCTATGATAATCCAACTGAGGAGATGTTAAAAAGAGGAGTTAAACCTGGGACAGGAAGAGAGAAAATATTTGAAGTACGGGAAATTGAATCGGATATTTCGTTTATAAGGAACTATTTAACAAAAGAGCTTGTTGAGCAAGAAGATATGTATCTCTTCGAGAAGAAGGGGCTAGAATATCGTATTAGTGATAAAGATTATGAAAATGTGAGAGATCAGCTAGTATCCATGCGTGTAAATGGAGGATTTCCTTATATCGTCGTAGAAAATGGCGATTATTTACGAAACGGTGAGCTTTATTTAAAACATGGCTATGAAGGAATGGAGTTAGACGTAAATTATTTAGAAAGGGTACTTCAATATATTTATAAATTATGGGGTAGACCCGTCCACCTAGAAAGCATTGTGGAAGAAAAGCCAATTCTATATACCTACGATGGCAAAAAGAACGTCCGTAGATTTATGTGATTAGGTGCCAGGTACTCAGTTAAACCCTTTTGTAGTTTGAATATTCAGAATTGTTTGTGTACCTGGTACACAAACAATTCAAAAAAGCCCGTGAAAAAAATTCACGGGCGTTTTTGTGTTAATATGGTTTGGAATTGCGAGCTTTTTTAATGACATCATCAATTATTTTCTTCGAATCTTTTGCACCAAGTGGACGTGGATTAAAGTCTTCCGCAAATTCCTCTTTGTTGTTGCTCGCTTCTTTTTTCTTCTCACTTAGTCCATCTCTTAAACGACGTCCATATTCTTCGTCGGCTTGTTCAGCAAGTGCGATCATTTTATCTTGTATATCTTGTGGGCAAATACTTAGATCATTTACTAAGTTATTAATTAATTCGTCTTTTTCCCATTGTTCAAAGTTTCGGTACGTTTCACCTGCTTGTTTCGTATTATCATTACGGTCGATTGATTCACGTACAAGCTCACCTTGGATCATTGGAGTATATTCTTTGCCAACCTGTTCAGCTTCTTTTAAGCCTCCCATACTAGATGGTTCATAGTTGACATGTAAATTTTGACCGGGTGCTTTGTCATTATAATAACGTAATTGACCACCTTCTTGATTTGTGGCAACACGCTTTTTGGCAGCATTAATTGGAAGTTGCAGATAATTCGCGCCTACTCGATAACGTTGTGTATCTGAGTAGGAGAATGTTCTTCCCTGTAACATTTTGTCATCAGAGAAATCTAGTCCATCGACAAGTACCCCAGTTCCAAATGCAACCTGCTCGACTTCGTTATGATAGTTTTCAGGGTTTTTATTTAACACCATACGTCCTACAGGTAACCATGGGAATTTGTCATTTGGCCATAGTTTTGTATCATCTAGTGGATCAAAATCTAACTCTGGATGTGGACCATCCTCCATAATTTGAACAAACAATTCCCATTCTGGGTAATCTCCGTTTTCGATAGCTTCGTACAAATCTTGCGTAGCATGATTAAAGTTTTTCGCCTGTATTTCTTCAGCTTCTTTTATCGTTAAGTTCTTAATCCCTTGTTTTGGCTCCCAATGATATTTTACTAGTACCGCTTTTCCTTCATTGTTCACCATTTTATATGTGTTTACTCCGGAGCCTTGCATCATTCGATAGTTCGCTGGAATTCCCCAAGGAGAATAAACAAGGGTCACCATATGGAATGATTCTGGAGAATTTGCACAAAAATCAAAGAAACGACGTGCATCTTGAATGTTTGTTACAGGATCTGGTCTAAAAGCATGAATCATGTCTGGGAATTTCATAGCATCACGGATGAAGAAAATTTTTAAATTGTTTCCTACTAAGTCCCAGTTCCCATCTTCAGTATAAAATTTCACCGCGAAACCTCGTGGGTCACGGACTGTTTCAGGTGAGTGAACTCCATGTACTACAGTGGAAAAACGAACGAATACAGGTGTTTTCTTTCCTTTTTCCTGAAAGAGTTTTGCGCGAGTATATTTAGATGCTGGCTCATCACCAATTGTGCCGTATGCCTCAAAATAACCATGGGCACCAGCACCTCGTGCATGTACAATTCGTTCAGGTACTTTCTCCCGGTCGAAATGACTAATCTTCTCAATGAAGTCATAGTTCTCTAGTGTTGCAGGCCCACGATTTCCAACCGTACGTATATTTTGGTTGTTTGTAATTGGGTGTCCTTGTCGGTTTGTAAGAGTATCGTCATTTTCAATATTTGTTTGGTACTTTTCTTCGTTTGATGGATCGTTTGTCATTTAAATCCTCCTAATGCAAATAATAGTTCTTTATAAAAATGATGTCCTTAGTTGTGGAAACTTAATCAGTTTCTATTGGTAAAATGCTCTTTTGAAAAATAGATGGGGTTTTGTTGCAATAAAAATGGTGAGTTGATCATAAGACGCCTAAAGTTGCTCAATCCGGCAATAAAGTTGCTCAATTCCAGGGCGAACTCGCTCAATTGTGGTGGAAAGTTGCTCAATTCCATGACAAAATCGCTCAATTCCAGACTAAACTTGCTCAATTTAAGCTTTGATTAAAAAAAGTGCCCTGCATAAGGGCACTTTTAAATCGCAATGATGATTGGTAAAATCATCGGCTGTTTATTTGTTTGATCGTAAACAAACTTTCCGACTTCTTTCTTAATAGCGCGGCGCATTCCTAGCACATTGGCATCGTTGAATGGATCAATCGTTCTCTTTACGACTTCATTAATATTACTTAACAGTTCTTCGGAATTTTTTGCGTAAACAAATCCTCGAGAAATGCTATCTGGGTCTGAGATTCGATCACCATTTTCTTTACTTATCGTAACTACAATGACAAGCATCCCTTCTTCGGATAGCTGTTTACGGTCACGAAGGACTATATCAAACACTTCATCGTCACCGGTGTTATCCACATATGTGTCTCCAGCGGTTACACTACGAGTTTGTCTCGCTTCACCATGCTGGATATCTACAACTTCACCATTTTTAATAATAAATGTATTGCCTTCTTCAACTCCAACTGCCTCAGCTAGTTTTTGATGAAGGTGTAGCATACGATATTCGCCATGGATTGGTATAAAGTATTTAGGCTTCATTAAAGTAAGCATTAACTTTAAATCTTCTTGATATCCATGACCTGAAACGTGCATTCCTGTAATTTTAGCGGAACCATAAATGACGTTCGCCCCTAATTGGAATAAGTTATCAACAATTTTCGAGACATCCTTTTCGTTTCCTGGTATTGGAGAAGCAGCGAAAATGACTGTATCACCAGGGTAGACCTTTACATCTCTATTACTATTTGTTGATAAACGTGATAACGCTGCTAGTGGCTCCCCCTGACTTCCAGTACATAATATCGTTACACTCTCAGGTGAAAGATGTCGCACATCTCGAGCATCAACCATCATCCAATCAGGTACATCTAAATATCCTCTTGCTCTAGCAATAGAAACGACATTCACCATACTTCGACCAAGTAATGCCAATTTTCGATTCGTCTTTTTACATGCTTCTACAATTTGCTGTACACGGTTTACATTCGACGCAAATGTCGAAATGATCACTTTTCCTGTCGCACTAAAGAATGCTTCGTCAATATGTTTTCCAACTTCACTTTCCGAAGGTGTCATTCCAGGTCTTTCTGCATTCGTACTTTCAGAAATTAAAGCAACGATACCTTCATCACCAATGTTAGCCATTTTATGAATGTCCGTATATTGATCATTTACTGGAGTTAAATCAAATTTAAAATCTCCTGTATGCACAACTTTTCCTTCTGGAGTGTCGAATACAATACCTAAGCAATCTGGAATACTATGACTTGTTCTAAAGAAACTAACTTGTATATTGCCAAAATCTAATTTGGAGTTTGAATTAATTTCAACTAAAGTCGATTCACGTAATAACTTATGTTCTTTTAACTTCAGTTCAATTAATCCAAGAGTAAATCTTGTTGCATAAATCGGAACATTTAACTTTTTTAGGAAATAGGGGATACCACCTATATGGTCCTCGTGTCCATGAGTTAGGACTAAACCTCTTATTTTGTGTTGATTTTGTTGTAAATAAGTGACATCAGGAATGATTAAATCAATTCCGAGTAAATCATTTCCTGCAAATTTTGCACCGCAATCAATAATGATTAGGTCATCTCCGTATTCAAGGACATACATGTTTTTCCCGATTTCATTTATTCCACCTAATGCAAAAATCGATAATGTATTTTTACTTTCAGACAATTAAGCTCCCTCTCTTCGCATACAGTCATTTCTACATATTTCATCATTGGTAGGTTTTCTAAACATTGATTAGTATAACTATTTGTAAAATTTTCTATACGAATGTTTCTCAATGACTTGCTATTAAAATTTTTCTTTCTCCATACTTTTTTCTATTAAATTTCAAAAATTAAGTATGAAACTCTAGTAACTCGAATAGAATTTTATAAGTTTATAATTTGGAAAATATATATTAGGGGATGAAATAGAATGCAAATGTTCTTGATTAGTTGGATTTTCTTATTAGGCATAGCATTTTTTATATTAGCTTTTTTCCTAGGTCCACTATTGATGGTTGGGTCGTATTTATTAATCGCTTTTATGATGTTTCTATGGGGTTATATAGAACTAAGAAAAGAAATGGATAAAAAAATGGAAGAAGATTTAGAAGAAACCAGGGAAATGCTAAATGAAATTCCTCATACTAAAGCAACTCTATCAGAAGATTTACTAACTAGTTTGTTAATAGATGAAAGAACAAATACTTTTTACGTTGCAAATAGAGAATATGTTGATGATGAATTTAACTATAAGTCGTTCCCTTTTTCAAAATTGTTAGAAGTAGCGATTTTAGAAGATGGGAAAGTGAAATATCTTTTTCCAAGAGAAGGTATAATCGGAGGTACAATCAATGACGAAGGACAAGCAATTATTAACCTTTACGAGTCAGAGGAATCAGAATATGAAGACGACGATGAAACAATAAAGAAAATATCTTTGAAGCTGGTTGTGGATGATTTTTCAAATCACACGATTGAGTATATTTTTCTAGAGAAGGATGATCCAATAGAAAAAGACAGTGATGACTATATAGATACTATAAAAGAGTGCACGAATTGGTATCAAATGCTTAGTTTAATGATAAACCAATACAAACATGAAAAAAGGCTTGTCGGTCCTTGGGTTTAACAAAATATGTGATTATCGTTAACACTATTCGAACCTACTCCATATTTTAGAAGTGGAGGAGGGTTTACATGATATCAACAGAAACGTTAACTATTCAAGGGCACATTTTTAATGCGGTGACTGTGTATTTACCTAAGACTACATTGTTAACAATCTCTAATGATATTGGTTATATAATGTGTGGTGCCTTGGATGTTGGATTGTTGAATGAGAAACTGGCAGATCGTAAAATTGTTGCTGGGCGTGCGGTAGGTGTAAAAACGATTGACGAATTGTTAAAAGCACCACTTGAATCAGTAACCTATGAGGCAGAAAAGTTTGGTATTGTAAAAGGCATGATTGGTGAAGAAGCTTTATTGAAAATGATTTAACTTCTATAAATGGCGTATTTGTTCTAAAAACAAATACGTCATTTTTTGTGGAAATAATACAACTACAATGCTAATATTAAGGGATTTTGATAAAATGAATGTCAATATAACTGAAATGGAGAATAGATAGTGAAGACCTTTAAGAAAGTTTATGTAGAAATAATAAGTGTTTGTAACCTCGCGTGTAGTTTTTGTCCCCCAACAAATCGTACGAAAGGGATTATTAAACTTGAGGATTTTAATAGAATATTAGACCAACTAAAACCACATACAAAATATATTTATTTGCATGTAAAGGGTGAGCCACTAATGCACCCTCGGATAGATCAATTATTAGATGCAGCCCATGAAAAAGGATTTAAAGTTAACATTACAACTAATGGTACTCTAATAAAGAAAAATCGAGAGAAACTTTTAGGAAAACCTGCTCTTAGACAAATCAACTTTTCATTACATAGTTTTGATGGTCATGAAGGGTCGGAAAATCGTGAAAAATACCTTGGAGATATTTTAGAGTTTGTTCGTGAAGCGAAGGAACATGGTGTAATTATCTCTTACCGTTTATGGAATTTGCAAAGAGGCCAATCAACTGAAATTGCTAAGAGAAGAAATCGAGAAACGTTAGAAATTATTGAACGTGAATATAACTTGGACTATAGGATTGAAGAAAGAGTTGTTCCAGGTGGCGGAGTGAAAATTGACAAAAACATTTACTTAAATCAAGACCATGAATTCAGATGGCCAAGTCTTCTTGCACCAGAAGATGAAGGCAAAGGATTCTGTCATGCCTTAAGAAGTCATGCAGCCATACTAGTTGATGGAACAGTTGTACCATGTTGCTTAGATGGAGATGGAATTATAAAACTTGGAAATGTTAACGAACAGTCATTCTCAGAAATCGTTGAGGGAGAAAGGGCAAATCGTATTGTCGATGGATTTTCGAATCGAGTAGCAGTAGAAGAACTATGTAGAAAATGTGGTTTTCGTCAGAAATTTGGAATGTAATAGACCTATAAAAAATACTATTTTGTAGTAGAAATCTATGGATTCATTAAAATGACTTAACAATGAATTTACATTTGTATAGTATGATGTAAAAAAAGCTACTAATTATGGGGTGAATCCATAGATGGTAAAATTGAAATTTGCATTAGTGATTGTCCTTTTATGCTCAATTTTAGTAGGATGTAACGGAAACAAAGAGGAGATAACGATAGGATTGATTCCTTTAAAAGACAAAGAAGAGATGATTAATAACTTTGATCCCATCAAACTTTATCTAGAAGATAATATAAAGACTTCAGTTAATGTTATTATTGCTGATGATTATGCGAGTCTTGTTAAAGGAATGGAACAAGGAACTATCGATATTGGGTGGTATGGTGCATATTCCTATATAGCGGCAGATAGTCTATTAGATTTAAAACCTTTAGTTGTGCAAGAAAGAAAAGTAGATGGATTATACTATCAGTCTTTGATTATAACGAAGAAGGAATCGGATATTCACACCATTGAGGATTTAAAAGGATCCACATTTTCAATTGTAGATTCTGGTTCAACATCAGGCTATGTCCTACCGTTTGCATTATTTAGAAGTAGAGATATTGAAATTGAAGATTTCTTCGACGAAGTCCATTTCTCAGGTACCCATCAGCAAGTAACTATTGATATAGAAAGCAATCTAGTAGATGCAGGAGCAATTAGTAGTATTCAATTTGAAAAATTAATAAAAGAAAATAAAATCGACGAAAATGATTATAGAGTAATCTGGAAGTCAGAAGATATTCCAGGTTCTCTTTTTGTTGCTGGAACTAATATTGATGAAAAAATACAGGAGAAATTTATTAGTGCAATGGTGGCTATTCATCAAGAACAACCCAAAGCATTAGAAGAATTTGATGATTCAATTGAAAGATACATTGAAGTTGATAATAGCATCTATCATTCTATAAGAAATATTGCCACGATTTTGGGTAAAGATTACATGATAGAATTTTTTCTAAAAAGTGAATGAGTAAACTTGAGGATGAGTGACCAACTTGAGAACAAAAAGCATAAAGTTTTGGGCAATATTACTAATACTATTTATGTGTTTAACCACCATGACATTATTTGGTTTTATTGCTTCTAAAAGCATTAAGAAAAATATTGAATTACAATATGAACAAGAATCAGAGACGGTATTAAATCGTACGGCCATCTATTTCGAAAGTTCATTTAACATAGTTGAAAAAATAATAGAGAAAATAGAACAAACACTTACCACTGACCAAAAATTGACGAGTGATGAATTAGAATCTTTATTTAGTGATTATCAATACATAATTCCATTAAAAGGTACATTTGTTTATGGCCACGTTAATGGTCAACTTTATACAGGCGTAGACACCGAAATACCTAATGATTTTACCCCTATTAAACGGATGTGGTATAAGGAAGCATTATGGAACAAAGAAGACATAGTCTGGACAGATCCATACCTAGATTACCTCGATCAAGAAATTGTTATCTCAGCAACCAAATATGTTAAAGGTCCAAACTATGATGGAGTCATTGCTGTTGATTTTCAATTAGATGAATTGAGTGACATCATTAGTAAATCTACAATTGGTAACGATGGCCTTGTCATGTTGTTAAATCAAAGTGGTTCGGTAATTGCAAATCGACATAACTATCTTCTTGGTGAACCCATATTTGCTGAACAATATCATTCATTAATTGAAGAAACGAGAGAAAAATATGTCCCATACATAATTAATGAAGAAAATTTTATTCTCCATTCCCACGAAATAGAACAAATCGGTATGAATATTCTAACGGCCATCAGTGAAGATGAAGTGAACCATAAATTAATCGAAAACTTAATCCCAATATTAGTGGCTGGTATTGTTTGTATATTATTTTTCAGCTTCATGGGTTATGGAATTACATTACTTTGGACAAGACCTATAAAAAAACTGGGAATTCTCATGAATCATGTGGAAAATGGTAACTACCAAGTCCGTGCAAATGTGAAAAGCTATAAAGAAGTAACTCGTTTGGCAATGGGCTTTAATAGTATGATTCGAGCAATAAATAAGCGTGACCGAAAACTAATGATCTCGAATAATGAGATAAAGCGGACTGAGGAACAATTACGTAAGAAATACGACGAATTAAAAGAATCTCAGAGGGTACTTAAACTTAGTGAAGAAAAAGTGGCTCATCTTGCTTCTCATGACTCTTTAACTGGATTATTAAACCGTAGAAGATTAAATGAAGAATTAACTAAATCAATAGTAAATGACAAAGATTGTCCAATAGCAGTAATTTTTATTGATTTAGATAATTTTAAAATGGTAAATGATACACTTGGACATTCTTTCGGAGATCGATTAATTGTAAAAGTAGCTGAGTTGTTGAAAAATATATCACCACCTTATAAACAAGTTGCTCGAATAAGTGGCGATGAATTTATACTTCTCATTTATGATATTGAGTCAGAACAACAAGCAGAGGAAGTTGCAAAAGAAATCGTCGACCTGTTTGATACGGGAATAGTTATTGATTCAAAAATACTAAACGTTACGGCAAGTATCGGAGTATCTATGTATCCCGAACATGGCACAACCGCTGAGGATTTATTAAAGACTGCTGATATGGCAATGTATCGTGCAAAGGGCTCAGGTAAAAATGGTTATCGACTGTTTGATGAGAGTATTCAAAAGGAGATTCATGAAAAGTCTGTCATCGAATCAGGTATACGTAAAAGTTTAGAAACGAATGGGTTAGAACTCCATTTTCAACCTCTGTATAATACAAAAGATAAAAAGATTACGAGTATTGAAGCTTTACTACGTGTGAGGTCTCCTGAATTGGTACAATTTGGAATTCAAAAAATAATTCAAATTGCTGAATTTACAGGTCAAATTGTTGAGATCGATAATTGGGTATTAGAGAACGCATGTATAGCAATTAAACGAATTAATAAGCAACTTGTAAATCCAATAAAAATTTCTGTTAATATTTCACCCGTCCATATAATGCAACAAGATTTTGTAGAAAATGTTCAATACATTGTAGAAAGTACTGGTATTCCACCAGGATGGTTACAATTAGAAATTACAGAAACATCTTTAATGAAATCTTTTGAAACTAACTTTAAAAAATTAGAAATGCTAAAGGAATTGGGAATATCAATACATTTAGATGATTTTGGGACAGGTTATTCTTCTTTAAGTTATTTAAATAGTTTACCTATTGATCGTGTGAAGATTGATAAAAGTTTCGTTGATATGATGTTAAGGTCTGAAAAGGAACAGAGAATTATTGAAACGATCATTAGTTTAGCACATAATATTGGGTTGGAAGTTGTTGCAGAAGGTGTTGAACAGAAAGAACAACTTGACATGCTTGTGAAATATAAATGTGAATTAATACAAGGATATTATATTAGTAAACCAATTAATTTCGAAAAAGTTGTTTTGAAACTCCAGGAAGAAGATATTAACTACACAAACTAAATTGTTCTTACTATATTTGTTATAGAGATGTGACTAGATTCCACTAGTTACATCTTTTTTTATGTAGTAACTTTTACATTCCGGGTAATTAGGCTTGTTGTCATCCCAACAAATAAAATCGTTACGATTGAAAGGAGTAGTGTCGAAGTAGAAATTAATAGTCCACCTAATAGTACGATGACTGCGTCTATGAAAAAAATGATAACCCCTACGTTTATACCTGTTTTATCGCAAATGAATTGTGCGATTAAGTCGGTTCCACCAGTGCTTGTCTTATATTTTAGCATTAGACCTATGCCAAGCCCAACTAGTATTCCACCTAATATAGAATTGATCATTGGATCCAGGCGAGCGAACTGTTGAAAGGGTTTGAACAAATCTATAAGAAAAGATGAAATAATCATCCCATGCAAACTATTGTAAAAATAATCACGATAATAAAACCAAGCAACCATAAAGATAGGAATGCTCAAACAAATGATCATTAGTCCTGGTTTTAAATTCCAAATATACTTTAGAATAAGCCCAATTCCGATAATGCCCCCGTCTAATATTTCATAGGGGACTAGAAAGAGGTTTATACCTATCGCGATAATAATACTACTAATTATAATGATGAACCCTTTATTAATAAGATACATACATTTCCTCCAAGAAGTGGACATGTATGTATCTTATGAAAATAATAAATAATTAATGAGTTTAATATAATTGGAAATCAAGCATGAATAGATACAGCGGTGCCATTCGGGATTATTGCTGCGAGTTCTTCCACATCTTGATTGTGCATTCGAATACATCCTCTTGAAACGGCCTTACCTATGGAACTTGGATCATTAGTGCCGTGAATACCGTAATGTTCTTTTGATAGACTTAACCACATTGTTCCGAAAGGACCTCCAGGGTTTGGTGCACGATTAATAACAACGAAGTTCCCAATGGGGGTTCCAAAGAGCATTCGTCCCACAGCAATTGGATACGATTTTTGTAATACATTATTTCTATATAAATCTAATCTTCTATTATTAATTGAAACATCAATGTGATATGGGATTGTGCTTGGATCAGGTAATCCTGGTATTAGAATGCGTTGTCCCACATAAATTATATCTGGATTGATTGTAGGATTAGCTCCGATGATAACGGCTATTGGTAGCCGGTAATCACGTGATATTTGAAGAAGGGTCTCTCCAGGCAATACCGTATGATACAACTAAATCACTCCTTACTTATTTAGTCTTCTCTACATCTTATGTAAAAGTATGAAATCGTTTCAGGAGAAAAGGTATTTAAAAAAATTTACAAAAAGTGGTTGCAAACTAATGGTGTTAGTTATATTATAAAACTAACGGTATTAGTTTTGTGTTAAGAACGACATATCACTTTTAAAGGGGCTAAAAAAATGAGAATTTCAAAATTTGGAAATCTTTACCAATTAACGCTTTTACCACGTTTATTTCCTGTAAATTGTTATCTTTATGAAGAAGAAAATGAGTTAATTCTTATTGATGCAGGAATGCCTGCCAGTTTTAAAGGAATTGTTCATTTAATCGAACGAATTAATAAGCCATTAACAAATATTATTTTAACCCATGCCCATGGAGACCATGTTGGCTCAGTGGATCAATTAAAGCAACGGTTTCCTAATGTAATCGTCTCAATTTCTGTACGTGATAACAGACTATTACTAGGGGATCAATCTTTAGGTGATGAAGAGCCGAAGTTGCCTATTAAAGGTGGATTTGATAAAAATTTAAAAACAATACCGGATCTTCTTTTAAATGAAGGAGATCGAATTGGATCTTTTGAAGTTATCTCTACTCCAGGACATACTCCTGGTTCTATATCGTTATTTAATACGATCAACAAACAATTAATAGTTGGAGATGCTATGCAGACAAAAGGTAAAGTAGCAGTTGTAGGTCAATTAGTACCAACGTTTCCATTTCCGACTTTTGGTACGTGGAATAAAAAGCTTGCCCTTGAAAGTGTAAAAAAAATATTACAATTAGAACCATCGCTTGTAGCTGTAGGACATGGTAAAGTGTTAGAGAATCCAATGGATATATTAAAACAAGCAATTCATGAAGCAGAAAAGAAATTAGTTACAGTTTAAGGAATGATGTAAAGTGGTTAGAGTAGGATTAGATTTAAATAAAATTATTCAAACTGCAGTGGAGATAGCAGATAATGAGGGATTGGAAGCTGTCACGCTTGCATCACTTGCGCGGAAACTATCTGTAAAATCCCCTTCATTATTTAATCATATTAAAGGTTTAGCAAGTTTGAAAAGTGAAATGTCGTTATATGGTTTAAGGTTACTTCTGGAAAAATTAAAAATTTCTATAGAAGGAAAAGAACAAGATGAAGCCCTTTCTGCAATGGCTTATGCATATGTAGAATTTACACGAGAACATCCTGGTTTGTATGAAATTACGATTCAGGCCCCTGAAGAAATTGACGGTGAATTAAAAAAAGCTAGTGATGAGATTGTTGAGCTCATCATACATGTGTTAAAGGATTATAATTTAGATCATAATAACATGATCCATACAATCCGAGGATTAAGAAGTTTATTGCACGGATTTTCATCATTGGAACAAAGTGGTGCATTTGCGATGTCTATTAGTGTTGAAGAGAGTTTTGAATTCTTAATTAAGAACTTTATAAAATCAATTCATCAAATTAATAAAGAGAGCAACATAAAGTAGTTAATAATAAGAGTTTGAGCACTTAATAGAAATGGTGCTTAAACTTTTTTTATATTCCAGGTGGAATATTATATTTTAGAGACTGCTAAATTACCTATATCGACAATTGTATGGGATAAAATAATCCATAATACACTTAGATTTTCTTATCCACATTCTGTAAATATCATTTCTCGGGAAATAATGTCGAATGGAAATAAAATAGGTCAACTTGTAAAATATACCGATTTATGACATTTATTTGCCTTAGATTCTATATTCTACATTGAAAAATTAAAGGATGATCCAACTTTCTCTATATCCTCTATATCAATATGCTAATAAGTTCATCAAAATGATGAAATTAAATAAAAGTATACTAATCTTAGTATAAAAATAAGAAAACAAATCATGGAAACTATTATATAATAGTTGATATTATTAGATTTATTGTAATTATTAATAAACTTGGAGGAAGACATGCGTAAATATATTGGAGAAGCCATGTTAATCATTACGGCAATTATTTGGGGGAGCGGATTTGTATTCTCTGCTGTATCGTTAGATTATTTTACCCCTTATCAAATTCTTGCTTTAAGATTTACGATTGGTGTGCTCATTTTAAGTGCCGTTTTTTATAAACGTCTAAAGAAAATAAAAAAATCAACATTGAAAAGAGGGTTATTGTTAGGGATATTTCTCTACTTAGCTTTTTTACTTCAAACAATAGGTTTACAGTATACGACACCATCTAAAAATGCCTTTTTAACTGCAGTGAATGTTGTAATTGTTCCTTTCATAGCGTTTTTTGCTTATAGAAGAAAGATAGACAAGTTTGAATTAACGGGTGCCTTTCTTGCAATTATTGGGATTGCCTTTTTATCGCTACAATTTACAACGGAAGTAAATATTGGAGATTTATTAACGCTTGCTTGTGCTTTTGCATTTGCTTATCAAATCTTTTATACTGCGAAATTTGTTAAAGATGAAGATCCAATCCTATTAACGGTTATACAGATGGGTGTAGCAGCAGTATTAGGTTGGATTGCTGTTATTTTAAATGGAGAAATGAGCTTTTCATTTGAAACGGAAGGGATTTTATCAGTATTGTACTTAGGTATCTTTTCTACGACATTAGCTTATTGTTTCCAAACAATTGCACAAAAGTATACTTCCGAAACAAAAGCAGCGATTATTTTATCAACAGAAGCGTTCTGGGGCATGGTTTTCTCTATTATCTTACTAAGTGAAATTATTACAACAAGAATGATCATAGGTGCAATACTTATATTAATTGCCATTCTTATTTCAGAAACAAAACTATCTTTTTTCAAAAAGAAGGATTTACTAGAAAATAATTTTCAAAATAAATAGGTTCGTATTTAATGTATCTGAAAGGAAATCCTTTCAGATACTTTTTTTGTGCGCCCGGCATGGGCTATAACTTGGTGGTGAAAGTCCACTACAGGCTTGGCAGTAGGAACTGTTAGCTAATGGCAAGGGTGTCCAC
>NZ_OBQC01000034.1 GCF_900220965.1 Ureibacillus acetophenoni
TGTATTTGATAAGCTAAAACTGAGCCACCATAGCAATTGAAAAGTGAGCCACTTTTATATGAAAATAATCCTAACTTCATAGAGTTAGGAGCGTATAGAGGTGATTTCATTGGAGAAGAAACAAAAAGTGTTAATATCCTTTCATCAAGAAAATAAGAGTCAACGTCAAATTGCGAGGGAGCTTGGAATATCTCGTAATACTGTTAAAAAATATATCGATGAGGATCTTGAAAAAAGAAAACAAGATATTCGAGAATTACCTATTACAGATAACTATGTAACGCCTCCGTCGTATAAGAAACGAAAAGGTTATAAACGCGCATTAACACCTACGGTGATGAAACGTATTCGAAAAATGCTAAAAGATAATGAGTACAAACGGCAACATCAAATGCACAAGCAACAACTAAAAATGATTGATATTCATGAAAAGTTATTAGATGAGGGTTTTGAAATTAGTTATACCACTGTTAGAAATTTTGTAAATAGTGAAGAGAAACGTCAAAAAGAAGTCTTTATTCGTCAAAAGGCAACTGCTGGTCATGAGATTGAATTTGACTGGGGGGAAGTAAAATTATTCATTGATCAAACGTTACGTTCTCTTTCAATGGCGGTCTTTACCCTACCATATAGTAATGATCGATTTGCCTATTTGTATGAATCAGAAACAATGGTTTGTGTACAAGATGCACATGTAAAGTGTATTAACTATTTAGGCTTTGTACCAGAGGTATTTACATACGATAATATGCGAACTGTTGTAAAAAACTTTATTGGAACTGAGCGTGAGATTACCGATGGTATGAAAAATCTATCGATGCATTATCATTTTAAAATACGACTATGTGAACCGAGAAAAGGAAATCAGAAGGGGCATGTGGAGCGGAGTGTAGAATACATCCGTCGGAAAGCATTTGCCCATCGAGATACGTTTACTAGTCTAGAAGAAGCTCAGGCCTATCTAACAGAAATCATCATGAGATTAAACTCTCGTAAACATTATAAGAAAAATCAAACCCACCATGAATTAATGCTAGAAGAACGTGCAGCTCGGCAAGTAAGTGCAGATATTATTCCATTTGATGCCTCTGAGTTGTTTGAATTTAGAGTGGACAAATATAGCACGATTACTTATAGACAAAATCGTTATTCTGTTCCAGAAGGACATGTAGGAGAATGGGTGAAAGTAAAAGCGAGTGCGGAAAAAATTCTTATTTTTAGTGATAATGCCTGTATTGCAACACATAAGCGAAGTTGGCAGATCCATCAGTGGATTATGGATATCTATCATTACTTACGTACATTTGAAAAGAAAAAGGGTGCATTGGCTCAAAGTGAATGTTTGAGTCAAGCACCAACAAAAATAAAAAAATTATACAAAGATTATTATATTGGAAATGAGCGAGATTTTCTAGAGTTACTTATCTATCTAAAAGAACATAACAATCTAGAAAAAATCATAGCGGCAGTTGAACAACTTGAGAAGAACCCTATGGTTCAAATATCAACAGATAAGATTATTTTCTTAGCTAATCAAGGCGAACACATTCATAAAACTGTACATTCCAAAAATGAGGTCACCACCCAATCTCTCGAAAATCTTTCAGCCATTACGGCATTATTCGAAACTAAAAAGACAGGGGTGCTTCATTAATGGATAAGCGACAAGAAATGATTGAAATGTGTAAAGAACTTCGACTACCAAGCATTCGAGGATTTATACAAGAGGATGATATGTGGAAACAATATCAGACAGCAGAAGATTTCTTATATCACGCACTGGTGCAAGAGATGCAAGATCGAGAAGTGCGAGCAAAAGCGAATCGGATTCGTTCAGCGAATTTTCCAGAAAAGAAACTATTAACTGAATTAGAGACTGAGAGATTACCGCAAAATGCGGCCTCTCGTCTCCCTCATTTAAAGAAATTAGATTTTATTCAAGAAAAACAGAATGTTTTATTAATCGGATCACCAGGTACAGGTAAAACACATATAGCAATTGGTTTAGGAATTGAAGCTTGTTTAGCAGGTTATAAAGTGTATTTTACAACAGTGTCATCCCTTGTAAATCAGTTAAAAGAAAGCCGTTCTGAAAGAACGTTACGTTCATTTGAATTGAGGTTTGAAAAGTATGATTTAGTGATTATCGATGAGCTAGGTTACATTTCATTTGATAAAGAAGGCGCAGAATTATTATTTACTCATCTTTCCCTACGGGCAGGACGAGCGTCAACTATAGTTACAAGTAATTTATCATTTGATCGCTGGGAAGAAGTTTTTCATGATCCAGTTTTAACAGCTGCTTTAACAGACCGACTAACACATAGAGCCTATATGATAGACATGGTTGGACCATCTTATCGAATATTAGATACAAAAGAATGGCTAGAAAATAGTTCGGTTTAAGTGGCTCAGTTTTTAATTAATAAATGGCTCAATTTTTACTTGCGAAATACA
>NZ_OBQC01000033.1 GCF_900220965.1 Ureibacillus acetophenoni
TTTTGGTTAAGTCCTCGATCGATTAGTATTCGTCAGCTCCATGTGTCACCACACTTCCACCTCGAACCTATCTACCTCATCGTCTTTGAGGGATCTTACTTCTAATGAATGGGAAATCTCATCTTGAGGGGGGCTTCATGCTTAGATGCTTTCAGCACTTATCCCGTCCACACATAGCTACCCAGCGATGCCTTTGGCAAGACAACTGGTACACCAGCGGTGTGTCCATCCCGGTCCTCTCGTACTAAGGACAGCTCCTCTCAAATTTCCTACGCCCACGACGGATAGGGACCGAACTGTCTCACGACGTTCTGAACCCAGCTCGCGTACCGCTTTAATGGGCGAACAGCCCAACCCTTGGGACCGACTACAGCCCCAGGATGCGATGAGCCGACATCGAGGTGCCAAACCTCCCCGTCGATGTGGACTCTTGGGGGAGATAAGCCTGTTATCCCCGGGGTAGCTTTTATCCGTTGAGCGATGGCCCTTCCATGCGGAACCACCGGATCACTAAGCCCGTCTTTCGACCCTGCTCGACTTGTAGGTCTCGCAGTCAAGCTCCCTTGTGCCTTTACACTCTACGAATGATTTCCAACCATTCTGAGGGAACCTTTGGGCGCCTCCGTTACCTTTTAGGAGGCGACCGCCCCAGTCAAACTGTCCACCTGACACTGTCTCCTACCCCGATTAGGGGCACGGGTTAGAATTTCAGTACAGCCAGGGTAGTATCCCACCGACGCCTCCACCGAAGCTGGCGCTCCGGTTTCTCTGGCTCCTACCTATCCTGTACAAGCTGCACCAAAATTCAATATCAAGCTACAGTAAAGCTCCACGGGGTCTTTCCGTCCTGTCGCGGGTAACCTGCATCTTCACAGGTACTATAATTTCACCGAGTCTCTCGTTGAGACAGTGCCCAGATCGTTACGCCTTTCGTGCGGGTCGGAACTTACCCGACAAGGAATTTCGCTACCTTAGGACCGTTATAGTTACGGCCGCCGTTTACTGGGGCTTCAATTCAGAGCTTCGCGTAAGCTAACCCCTCCTCTTAACCTTCCAGCACCGGGCAGGCGTCAGCCCCTATACTTCACCTTACGGTTTTGCAGAGACCTGTGTTTTTGCTAAACAGTCGCCTGGGCCTATTCACTGCGGCTCTCTCTCGAGAGCACCCCTTCTCCCGAAGTTACGGGGTCATTTTGCCGAGTTCCTTAACGAGAGTTCTCTCGCACACCTTAGGATTCTCTCCTCGACTACCTGTGTCGGTTTGCGGTACGGGCACCTCCCGCCTCGCTAGAGGCTTTTCTTGGCAGTGTGAAATCAGAAACTTCGCTCTAAAGAGCTCCCCATCACAGCTCAACGTTACAGGAAGCGGATTTTCCTACTTCCACGCCTTACTGCTTGGGCGTGCACAACCAACGGCACGCTTTTCCTATCCTACTGCGTCCCCCCATTACTCAAACGGCGGGGAGGTGGTACAGGAATATCAACCTGTTGTCCATCGTCTACGCCTGTCGGCCTCGACTTAGGTCCCGACTAACCCTGAGCGGACGAGCCTTCCTCAGGAAACCTTAGTCATACGGTGGATGGGATTCTCACCCATCTTTCGCTACTCATACCGGCATTCTCACTTCTAAGCGCTCCACCAGTCCTTCCGGTCTGACTTCAACGCACTTAGAACGCTCTCCTACCACTGACATCATAGATGTCAATCCACAGCTTCGGTGAATCGTTTAGCCCCGATACATTTTCGGCGCAGCGTCACTCGACCAGTGAGCTATTACGCACTCTTTAAATGATGGCTGCTTCTAAGCCAACATCCTGGTTGTCTAAGCAACGCCACATCCTTTTCCACTTAACGATTACTTTGGGACCTTAGCTGGTGGTCTGGGCTGTTTCCCTTTTGACTACGGATCTTATCACTCGCAGTCTGACTCCCGTGTATAAATATCTGGCATTCGGAGTTTGTCTGAATTCGGTAAAGCGAGATGCCCCCCTAGTCCAAACAGTGCTCTACCTCCAGTATTCTCTATCACGAGGCTAGCCCTAAAGCTATTTCGGAGAGAACCAGCTATCTCCAAGTTCGATTGGAATTTCTCCGCTACCCACACCTCATCCCCGCACTTTTCAACGTGCGTGGGTTCGGGCCTCCAGTAAGTGTTACCTTACCTTCACCCTGGACATGGGTAGATCACCTGGTTTCGGGTCTACGACCACGTACTCATTCGCCCTATTCAGACTCGCTTTCGCTGCGGCTCCGTCTTCTCAACTTAACCTTGCACGTAATCGTAACTCGCCGGTTCATTCTACAAAAGGCACGCTATCACCCATTAACGGGCTCTAACTACTTGTAGGCACACGGTTTCAGGTTCTATTTCACTCCCCTCCCGGGGTGCTTTTCACCTTTCCCTCACGGTACTGGTTCACTATCGGTCACTAGGTAGTATTTAGCCTTGGGAGATGGTCCTCCCGGATTCCGACGGAATTTCACGTGTTCCGCCGTACTCAGGAT
>NZ_OBQC01000025.1 GCF_900220965.1 Ureibacillus acetophenoni
TAAATTGTATTATCCGGTATTAGCCCCGGTTTCCCGGAGTTATCCCAAACTATAGGGCAGGTTGCCCACGTGTTACTCACCCGTCCGCCGCTAACCTTTCAAAAGCAAGCTTTTGAAAGGTCCGCTCGACTTGCATGTATTAGGCACGCCGCCAGCGTTCGTCCTGAGCCAGGATCAAACTCTCCATAAAATGGTGAATTTGAGTTAAGCTCAAAATTCAAACTGGCATCAATTTTGATGTCCAAAATTTTGTTTCTTATAATAGAAACGTTTAATTCATTAACGTTTTGTTGTTCAGTTTTCAAGGTTCATTCGTTTACTTCGAATCACTTATCGAAGCAACTTTTATATTATATCGTCATCTCATATCGATGTCAACACTTTTATGATTTTTATTTATGATTTTTATTAATCAGTTAATGCGACGTCTTAACGACTTAAATTAATATACCACTATATTTTTCACATTGCAACACTTTTTATTAAATTTATTGAAAAAAAGTAAGTATCCCGATACAGAGCATACCAGGTATGCCTAAGATAGCGATTGTTAAAGCAGAAAATAGATTTACAGGCACAATAATATTATATCCATCTGCAATAATATGAGCGATATATAAAATAGCAAATGCACACGCTAATCGAAACCAAAGAATTGCAAGTTTTTCTAATAGTGAACCGTACCCTACATTCTTCCCTATTAATATAAAACCAACTATGAGTAGCACACAAATGAAACCGATAATAATGTAAATAGTCATCTTATACTCCTTTTCAAATCTATCTTTATATTAGGAGCATATGCTATTGTGGCTACTCATATTTGCATTACTTGATTAATATTTTTCGGATTCTTGCTTCTTTGAACAAATAAAAATGAACACTCTCTGCAATTTTTCTTTGTGCAATAACATCTAAATCATAATCATCCATCAAACTCTCAATTACTTTTGTGTTATTCCAATCTTCTTTTGTTTCTAATATAAGATTGCGAAGTTTGTGATCATATTCTTTTTTCAATTTACCTTTTCGTCGAAACATGTAAAACGTCACTCACCCTTATCTCAGACAACTTTCCATCTCTAACTTTATGGGGAATAGTCAAAATCAACATGTTAACCTAGTTACTACTATTGTTTATAACTCTCTACGACCTTCTAATGCTTTTGACAACGTTACTTCGTCTGCATACTCTAAGTCCCCACCAACTGGTAACCCATGTGCAATACGTGTAGTTTTAATGCCTGATGGTTTAACTAAGCGTGAAATATACATCGCTGTTGCTTCCCCTTCAATCGTTGGGTTTGTTGCTAAAATTAATTCTTGTACTCTTTCATCTTGTAGGCGAGTAATTAATGATGCGACATTAATATCTTCTGGACCAACACCATCCATTGGAGAAATTGCTCCATGAAGTACGTGATATAGCCCTTGATAATCTCTCATTTTTTCCATTGCAATGACGTCTTTTGGATCTTGTACAACACAAATAGTCGTAACATCTCGCTGTTTATCTGAACAAATTTGACATGGGTCCACATCAGTAATATGCCCACAAACAGAACAATATGTTAGATTTCTTTTTGCATCGACTAAAGCCTTTGCAAAAGATAACACTGTATCTTCTTTCATCGTTAAAACGAAAAATGCCAGTCGGGCCGCTGTTTTCGGGCCGATTCCTGGCAATTTCATAAAGCTATCAATAAGCTTTGATATTGGTTCAGGGTAGTACATTGATTATCCTCCTAGAATGGAAGGTTTAAGCCTTGAGTGAATTTACCCATTGTTGATGCTGTAGTTTCTTCCACTTTCTTTAATGCGTCGTTAATAGCAACAACGACTAAGTCTTGTAACATTTCAACATCTTCAGGATCTACTACTGAAGGATCTAAATTTACTCCTAGTACTTCACGTTGGCCGTTAACTGTTACTTTCACCATACCGCCACCAGCAGTACCTTCGAATTCTCTTGCATTTAACTCCTCTTGAGCTTGCATCATTTCCTTTTGCATTTTTTGCATTTTTTTCATCATGCCTTGCATATTACCCATTCCACGCATAAATAATTTCCTCCTAATTATAAATAATCTCTAATTAAATATTTCACATTTCTATAGCAACAATTTTAGCTAATCTTCAATGACCTCTACTATATCTTTACCAAATAATTTTTCAGCTTCGGAAATCAATGGATCATCTGAAGTCATTTCTTGTACATCCTCTATAAATGGTTGTTCAGAATGTGAAAAGCTTGAGTCTTCTTGATTGGATGACTCATTTTTATCAGCCGTATGGTTTTCCTTAATAAAGTTTTCACGAACTTTATACCAATCATCTTCTGGAATACATAATAACTCATACATATTACCGGAAAGTTGTAATAAGAATTGACTAAAACTTGCGGTTAGTTCTCTATTCTCGGCAACCATCTTACAATGAATATCATACTTGAATTTTACCACAAATGCACTCGATGATGCCGCTACAGGTTCAGCTTCTGCAAAAAGTGCTGCATGTGATTTTTGTAGTTGGCTAAGAACTTGCATCCATCCATTTTTAATCGTCTGGATATCTTTCTTAGTAGCTCCTTTTAACACTTCTTTAATTTTTCCTATAGGAGCATTATAGTTTTGTGATTTTGCCCTTGGGCGAGGTGCTTCTTTTGCTTGTGGAGCCGCGGCTGGTTGCACTCCATTTTGCAACTGTTGCGTAAGGCTTTGAACCATTTTTTCAAGTGTTGCAACTTTATCCATCAATTGCGGGTCTACTACATTGCCGGCGCTCGCAGTTGATTGAGTTACTCCCCCAACATTAGAATACTGCGCCATTTTCAATAGAGCAGTTTCTAAATAGATTTTCGTATGGTGTGAGTAGCGCATTTCTTGTTGTGTTTTAGCTAGTATATCGATAAATCCGTAAAGATTGTCGGCGCTAAATTCATGTGCCAACTGCATAAATTTCTCTTCCGGTGTTACTAACTCTAATAATTCGTCGAGTTCTCGACTAGTTTGTAACAATAGTAAATCACGGAAAAATGTAATTAAATCTTCTGCTAGTCGTACCGGTTCTTTCCCGTCTGCAATAAGCCCTTCCATTAGCGACAGTACTTGTGCAACATCTTTTTCTTTTAAGGCAATCGCTACGTCATAGAAAACATCCTGACTTACAGAACCCGTTACAAGTAGTGCATCTTCTAGCGTTAACGATTCGCCGCTAAATGATACGACTTGATCTAGTAAACTTAACGCATCACGCATACCACCTGCCGCTGCCTGTGCAATGACTTTTAAGGCTTGTTCATCGAACGGCAAATGAATATCTTCCAATACAACTTTCATACGTTCTAAAATATCATTCGACGAAAGACGTTTAAAATCAAATCTTTGACAGCGTGAGATAATCGTTGCAGGAAGTTTATGAGGTTCGGTAGTTGCTAATATAAACACTGCATGAGCTGGAGGTTCTTCTAATGTTTTTAGTAATGCATTAAAGGCACTTGTAGAAAGCATATGCACCTCGTCAATAATATACACTTTAAAACGTGCATTGGCCGGCGCAAATCTAACCTTTTCGATAATGTCACGCATTTCCTCCACTCGTGAATTGGATGCTGCGTCAAATTCAATAACATCTGGGTGGGATCCTTCTGTAATGCTAAAGCAAGTTGGACATTCGTTACACGGTTCGTTCGATGGCGCATTCTCACAATTTAATGCTTTAGCAAAAATTTTCGCCGTACTCGTTTTCCCCGTTCCACGAGGCCCAGAAAAAAGATATGCATGTGTTGTTTTATTTGCTAGGAGAGCATTTTGAAGCGTTCTTTTTACGTGTGTTTGACCGGACATTTCTCTAAAACTTTGAGGTCTATAGACACGATAAAATGCTTGATACGTCAACTTTTTCTTCCCCTTCTAATTTCACTAATTTGGTAGGTCTATTATAGCATAGGTTCTTTTATCATTTCCTTTCATATTCTCAAAAATGTAGATACATTATTATTTCATAAAGAAAGCTGCTACAAGATTTTAATAATAAAATCCAGTAACAGCGTCTTTTATCACTTTCTTTTTAGTTCTTTTAAAATTTGGCTAACATTCGTTTCTTCAACAACTTGTTTATTGTCTGTAGACTTTTTAGTTTTACTAGTCGTTTTTAAGAAGCTCCATCCAAAACGTCTTAACGTAATATCAATAAAGAATAGAAGCATACTTGCTAGAACTAACCAAATCGTTATACTTTGTCTTTCGTTACCTTTAATAGAAAAATCTCGGAATACTTTAGAGGAATCTTCTAATGATAGAATTTCTCCCCCGGTTCTTTCAGCAATTTCATTTAATAACATCTCATTCGGAGGTTTTAACTCATATTCAGCGCTATAAGGAATCGTTAATCCTGCCTGATAAATTGCATCTGTTCCATCATTTTGAGTAATTCTGAAAAATACGAGCCCAGGATCTGATTCTGCCATAACACGTACCTTACTTGTTGAAAGAACTTCTGATTGAATCTCGAGTTCCTCACCTTTTTCATTCACTACCGCTATATCTAAAAATGCAGCTTTATTCGTCGGGTCAGTAACGACAAATGCCCCTTCTGCATCCTGGCGAATATCATAGGCAACATCATTGTAAGAAGGTAACATCCTAGAGACAGCTGTTTGCCAGAAGTTTGTCCATTCATCCCAACGAGCCCAGTCTCCTGTCCATGTACCTGTTGAATCTGATGTAAATGCAATGGTACGGCCTAGTCCATATTGCCATTCGGCTAAAACTGGGTCTTCTTTTTCACTTTCAGCAATAACAGTTGCAGTTTGTTTAGCAGTCGTTGCAATATAGGCATTCATTTGTGGTACACCATTTTCAAAAAGACTATTCCAACCTAATGCATGATAAATCATTGGGTAAAACGGATTATCTTCTATATAAGTACGTGTAATCATTGCCGTTTCCCTTGAAAGTATTGAAGGGATTGTCGTTTCATCAACTACACTATAGAAACGGCCACTTCCCATCTCACTAAGCATTTCTAGTAAGTTCGCATCTGCATCTGATCCGATTGCGACAGTAGAAAGTGTAATATTATTCGCTTTTCCATCTTCAATTAAATCCTCATAACTATTCGATGTTGCAGATTGTCCATCTGTCAGCAAAATAATATGTTTTCGTTGTAAATCTAAATCCGACAAATTATCATAAGCCATCGCAAGTGAGGAATAAATCTCTGTTCCCCCACCCGGAGGAATTGATAAAATTGTATTCACTGCCTTTTCACGGTCTACTAATGGAGCAGTTTCAATAACTTCCCAAGGTCGGTCATCAAATGCAATAAATCCAAGGGTATCGCCATCTCTTAATAGCTCTACTGACCTCGCAGCTGCTTCTTTTGCTAATTGGATTTTTGGACCCATCATACTTCCAGACCGGTCGAGCACGATGACAAGCCCTAAAGAAGGAAGTTGGTGTTTGCCTTTCACTTCCATTTCTACTGGTAGTAACTGCTCGATTGGCGTTTTAAAATAGCCTCCTAACCCAAAGCTATTTTCTCCACCAACCATCATAAATCCAACACCGAAGTTCTTCACTGCCTGTTCAATAACACTCATTTTTGCTTCCCCTATCTTGTGTCCAGGGATGTTATCAAAAATAATAGCGTTATATTGTAGATAACTAGAAAGTGTACTTGGCAATTCTTCAGATGGCAGCACAACATAATCGATAGAATTTGGTCCTAGTGCTGTTGCAATCGGTGAGCCACCTTCACGATCACTGACAATAAGCAGTTGAGGGGAACTGTGCACCATCGTAACACTCGTTAATTTATTATTTTCTATTATCCCGTCTTCACTAACTTGTACAAGAGCTTCGTATTTAACTAACCCTTCCGCATTTCCAACGTGCCGGTAAGTAAATGAATTGGTTCCCGCTTCTAATCGAACAGGCTCTTGATAGATAAGTTGGTCATTTTCATATAAGTGAAGTACACCTTCAGTTGCCTTCGTAGAGTGAATCTCTGTAACTAGCTGCTGCTGTTCTCCAGCATAAGCAATTTGAGGCGTGACAAAGCGAACGATTGATACGTCCGAAACATAAGGTTTTTCTAACGGAACAACATCAACTGACACATTTGAACCAGAAAGTTTAATTAATTGATTTGATACTTGCCCTTTCGTTTCAAGCCCGTCTGACATTAAAACGATTCTCGTTGCCTTTTTTGGGTCAACTATGCTCGTTGCAATTTGCAATGATTCTTCAATATTTGTTTCACTTGGATTATTGACGTTACTTAAAGAAGGCGCATGTTCAATGGAATTAGATAATATCGTTTCCGTTTGTAATCCTGCTGCAAAGGAATAAATCCCTACTTCATGATGTTCATTTTTACCTTCCAAGCTATTTTCAATAAAAGCAACCGCCTCATTCTCTGTTCCATTTAAAGATGCAGAGCGGTCGATTAAAAAAACGACCTGTTCATCTTTTATCGGTAATAACGTGTATGGTGAAGTTAACGCGAATACAAGCAATAATACAGAAAGGGACCTAATTCCAAATACAATCAAATGTCTCTTTTTCAACTCACCCTTATGACGCCACCAAGTCCAACCAAAATACAAAATAAGTGGGATTAACAATAAAAGCGCAAGAGGAAAATTAATTCGCAAATCCACGTCTTCTTTGCACCTCCCACTCAATTACAAGTAATAATAATACGATGAATAAAATCCAATTAGAGAGCGATTCCCTCGTTTTAATATCTTCTCCATCACTTTGAAGCTGACCAAGTTCAAAACTCGTACCTTCCTGAATAGAACGCTCCAGATTTGAAAGTTGAACTAAGAAATATTTCTGTTCTTCTTGCGAGCGAATAGTATAAACACCAGGTATAGTAGGTGCTCTGAAATGCCCCGGACTTTCAATAGTAGAAATATATTCACCTTCAAAAGAATAGATAGTCCATTCATCATCTATTAAAGAGACCGCCTTGGACTCATTCGGTCGGAAAATTCCTAAACTTTGTGTCCCTTCCGACAATTCATTTTGCAAACTCCATAACATTAATGGAAATGAAGGATGAAGAGGCCAGTCCGTCGATTCAATATCAGCTAAAATTACGATATCTCCTTTAGGAGAGCGTTGGATAAATGGCTTCTCTCCAATTGTTGCAATTGTTGTAAACCCATCAAAGGACGGATAGATTGCACTAACATATACATCTTCTAAATCACTAAAGGCAAACAAAGGATCTTTAGAAACATCTACCATACTATTTATTTCTTCTGCAGATTCATCATCTCTACCAATCAAAATAACCTTACCACTAGACTCATCTAGTAAATCGGTTTGGTTGGTTATGACAATCCCCTTATCGGCCATTTGTTTCATTTGATCGGTTTGTACAATTTTAACGTCGGCATCTAATGCTTGAAATCCTTTTTGAACAAGGGCGTGCATTTGTTGGTCAACAATAATATCTAATTGAGCTCCACTTAAAATACTACTTACCGCATTATCAGCTTCATAGTCGTCATCTACATCAATATGAGCAGTCAGAACGGTTGATAGAGGGAATTGATCGTACATAAGAGAAAGTTCTTCATTTGCTTCTATCGTTATTTTTTCTTCTTTTAGATTTTGTTCCATATCATCAACGATGGATAAGGTCATTTCATGTACAAGTTCTGTTTCATTTTTTATTTGCACCAATGCAGAAATTTCCCCATTCACTTCAGTCGCTGCAAATTTAGTAATTGCGACATTTTTCAAATCCTTCTCTGCACCTTTAACAACCCACTTTACCCGATCAGTCTCAATGGGTAATTCTTTTCTATCTAAAGAATCAGTAAAAATATAAATGGAAGTTGATGTATCACCAACAAATGCTTGTGCTACATCGATTGCTTTTGATAATTGTTCATCTTCATAAGTGACTGTTAATTGATCAATTGTATTATGTATAAGCGTGTTGTCAGTTTCTTGGCGAAGGATGACATTAGGTTCTTCCCCAGTAGTCACTATCGTTAGTGGACGTTCTGCAATTTCCGAAACAAGTGATTTCATTTCTTCTTTGTGCTTATCAAAAGTGGATGTTTCTTTACCAGCTAACATGCTAGCAGATGTATCAACAATCCAAATAATTTGCTCTCCTGCCATTTCTGATTTTTTAATAAATGGGTTCATTAAAGCGAGCGTAAACAATATTAATGCAAGTAATTGTAAGTACAGCAAGGCATTTCTTTGTAAATGTTTTAAATACGGTGAAACACGTGTTTCTTGCATCACTTCATCCCAAAACATCGTTGAAGATATAGTTTGATCTTTATATTTTTTTCTGAAAAAGTAGTAGATCAAAACGATGATTGGTAGGATTAAAGTCCACAAAAATAGTAAATTACTAAACCCCATTGAACTTCACCTCACTGTACCATTCGAGCTCTTAATAGATTTTGAAAGATCGCATTTTGTAACCCATCTTCTACGACAAGTTGAATTGTTCGTATTCCAAAGCGACTTGCGACTTTTTCAAATTGACGTTCATGCATTTCTCTCGTTTTTACATATTCTCCGATCACTTTCGTAGACATCGAAACATTAGTTTCTTTATTTGTTTCTATATCAATTAAACGAAGGTCACCGGTATATGAAGGATTTAATTCTTCTCTCGTAACAATTTGAATACAACGGATGTCTCCTGCAAAGCGTGGCATTCGTTTGAAAAATTGTTCCCATTCCTCAATAGGTTCATATCCATCTGTTACGATAAATAAAACAGTACTATCTTTTGGCAACACTTTGAATCCTTCTGTTGTTAACTGTCCATTAAATGAAGCATCCTCTATCTCCGAAACATGCTGCAAAAACCCTTTACGATTTGTTGCACCTTTTCTACGAAACATTGGCTTTTTTTCACCATCTTGTAGATAGGAAAACGATAAACGGTCATCTCGGTTTAAAACCATTAAGCCTAGACTCGCAACAATTTGTCTTGCAAATAACCACTTTTTTTGTTGTCCCATGGACTTTGTAGAATCTAATAAAATATGAACACGCATTTCCTGTTCATCTAAAAAACGTTTTATATAAAATTTTTCCGTTCGTGCATACACGTTCCAATCCACTTGTCGCACGTCGTCCCCTAAGGTATACTCGCGGAAATCCGAAAAATCTAAGGAGGATCCAAATCTTGCAGAGCGATGAGACCCCTTATGTTGGCCGCGCAACTTTGAAGTAGTTGCAATCGATAATCGACTAATCTTTGCAATCCAATCATCAGGAAGAATGAGTTTGTCTTTCATCATGATCGAACGCCCTGCTGTACGCTTGATAGAATATCATCGATTAGGTCATCTGGAATCTTCCCCGATGCTTCTCCTTCATAATTCAACATGATGCGGTGTCTTAGAGCTGGTTTTGCTACAGATTTTATATCTGCAATAGATACGTGGAATCGTCCATTCATTACCGCGCGTGCTTTAGCTAACTTCAAAATACTTTGCAGTCCTCGAGGACCACTTCCATACATAACATATTGTTTTACTTCAGGTAGGATGTCAGCTCCTTCAGGATGAGTAGCAACAACTAAGTTCACGGCATACTCCATCATTTCATCTGCAACTAATACTTCCTTTACCATCTTTTGTGCTAATAGTAATCGGTCCCACCCCATAGCCTTTTGAAGCTCTACTTCCTGAGCTCCTGTTGTTCTTTTCATAATTTCCATTAGTTCCTGTTTTGAAGGATACGATACTAAAATCTTACATAGGAAACGGTCCATTTGTGCTTCTGGTAATGGATACGTACCCTCCATCTCAATTGGGTTTTGTGTTGCTAATACGAAAAATGGTTTAGCCATTTCCTTCGTATCACCTAAGATCGTAACTGTCTTTTCACCCATAGCTTCTAAAAGAGCACTTTGTGTTTTAGGAGTCGCACGGTTAATCTCGTCGGCAAGAACCATCTGACTAAAAATCGGTCCCGGTTGAAAAACAAACTTTTGCCTTCCATCTTCTGTACGTTCAATAATATTTGTTCCTGTAATATCTGTAGGCATTAAATCAGGTGTAAATTGAATACGGGAAAAGGACAAATCCAAAACTTCGGAAATTGTCCTTACTAACATCGTCTTACCAAGACCAGGCAACCCTTCAAGAAGAGCATGGCCATCCGCTAAAATAGAATATAACGTGTATGAAATCGCTTCTTCTTGACCAACAATAAATCGGTTAATTTCACTTTTCACCTGTTGTAATTGTTCACTAATTTCCTGATAATCTTGTTCACTATAAGCCATATTATTCTCTCCTTATTCCGACTCTATGGAACTAAAATAGGATTGCACGATCGATTGTAGATCTTTCGGCAACTGCATACGTTCCGAACTTTCCATATAGCGGTCCTTATATTGGCCGATTACCTCTTCGTAAGGGCGAATGGTTCCTTTTGTTACGGGAACCGGTCCTTCTTGCTCACCAATAGGTGTTCCTTCCCCAAGGGGGCCACCATCTACTACTACTTCTCCGTTTTCCCCAACACGTTCTGGTATAGATAGTAAGTTCCTATTTCCTTGGCCTAGGCCAGCACCATTACCACCTGAACCAGAACCTTGACCACCGGAACCGCCACCGTTCCCTTGACCTTGACCAGAGCCTGAACCTTGACCATTTCCTTGTCCTGATCCATTACCCTGACCTTGCGAGCCGTTCGTTCCTTGACCGTCTGAACCATTGCTTCCGCCATCGTTATTCCCATTCCCTTGACTACTTTGACCATTACTCTGTTGTCCTGATGAGCCAGATTGGTTATCATTGTCCCCTTGACTTTTATCACCATTACTTTCACTAGATGAATTCGAACTAGACTCTTGCGCAATCGCATTTTGCAAGTCAAAGCTAATAGATTTCCCTAACTTACTTAAAGCAGTTTGGGTAGCACCTGCACTTTCTGCTAATGCACTTTGAAGTTCTAACAATCCTTTTAATCGTTCCTCTTCTTCGGCAGTTAGCCCTTCTGCACCTTGGCCTTTACCAACTAAATCCTTTTTATCCTGAAGCTTCTGTTCTTGTAGCTTAAGCTCTTTTTGCTTTTTCACTACTTCACGTAAAGCTTCTTCCACTTGATCGACTTCTTTTAATTTATTTTGTAGCTCTTTTAATTGTTGTTTCATTTCTTCGTTCGCGGTCTTCTTCTCTAACTCCGCTACTTCTTCTTTTAACTCGTCAATTACTTCATTTTCTTTTTCAATAGCGACTGCTTCTTGTTGTGTTGGTGAAGGGAAAATATAAAGTACTCCCGTAATAAGAAACATAAACAATATTGCAATGAGTGCTTTTGGTTTCAATAACCTCTTTTTCCGTTGTTTAAAATTAGTAAATGAATCTTCCGAAGCCTTTTGTGCATTTTGTAAAATAGCATTTACTAATGGATTGGATTCATCTTTCAACGATAATGCTGTGACTAGTTCATTGTGAGGGTAAAAAGAGTCAAGACGAGTTAATGCCTCTTGATATTTCACTCTTCTCCACCATATATAACCAATCGTCACTAGAACGACGCCAATGCTACTCCACAAAGCAACATTACTATAGTATGGAAATACAAAAAGTCTAGATATAAAGAGAATCGCCGTATAAACAACAACCGCCAACAATAGACCGTACTGTAACCGAGGTAATGATTTTTCAATGTTTAAGCTTCTCTTCGCCCGTTCAACAAACTGCTGTAATGATTTACGACGATCCACCTTTACTCCTCCTTATCTGTTGTGTCTCATATTTGCACGTAATTTTCGAATGGCAATAAATAAACAAATTACGGTAATCAAACTATAAAATATTAAATAGACTATCCAATTTGGAAATGAGATGTTCGTAAGATTCGCTAGTTCATTTCCCATTTCAGGGAAAAGTATCGTTAACATTAATGCACCGGGGTTAATAGCTGCCCAGAAAAATGTAATTGGTGAACTAGGAGTTGGCCCCCCAATAGGTGTCGTAGGCATCCCCCCTGGAATACGGTCAAGTGAAAAGCCAACAAAGAAGAAAAAGGCTGTCACCGCTCCTAAGAAAATCATCGCACCATAAGTAGCAATCATCGACACAATCGTCTTTTTCGTGATTGTCGAAAACATAATCCCAATACTTCCAATAGCTATAACCGTTAATAAATAAAACAAGAAAATCGTTATTAATTGAGTTGGTGAAACTCCACCAAATAAAAACACGATACTATATAATGGAAGTCCCGCAATTAGTAATAGAATTAAAAACGCAATAGAAGACAGTAATTTTCCAATGATAATTTGTGTTGAGCTCTGTGTTGTCGTTAATAAAATATTTAACGTTTGCTTTTCTCTTTCTGAACTTATTGCACCTGCCGTTAAACCAGGGGTAATAAACATAACAAGTGCCATTTGAAGAACCGAAATAACCGAAAACATAATAAAACTTTCGCTCGGTCTAAAGAACCCCGTCCCTGTAAATTGCGTATATACGCTTAAAAAGCCTCCAACAAAAATAAATAGGAGAATTAAATAAAACATTAACCCCGAAAAACTTTTAAATGCGCGGAAACGTAATTTTAACTCTTTCATAAGTACGGGATTAGAAAATCGTTGATGCATTATTCATACGCCCCTTTCGTGATGGCCATAAAGACATCTTCCAAGTCTTTTTCTTCCACATTAAGCGAGTAAACTGGAATATTTGAAAGGAGTGCTTTTCGTAAAAGCTCTACTTGTTCCTCATCTGACCCTTTATAAGTAAAGGAAATTTCTTTTTTATCTTCTTGTAATTCAATCCCTGAAATAAATGGATCCTCTTCAAAGAAAGCGCGAGCCGCATCTAACTGGTCCACCACTTTCACTTTAATACGTTTATCACCTTGCAATTGTGCTTGTATAGATTCTACATGACCATGTGCAATAAGCTTTCCTCTATCTATAACAACAATTTCATCACACATTTCTGAAAGCTCCGGTAATATATGCGACGAAATAAGAATCGTTTTGCCCATAGATTTTAAATGCTTCAAAATATCACGCATTTCAACCCTTGCTCTTGGGTCTAACCCAGACGCCGGTTCATCTAATATCAACACTTTCGGATCATGAATAAGTGACCGAGCTAAACATAATCTTTGTTTCATTCCTCGGGATAATAAATCAACATACTCATATCGTTTGTCTGTTAAATTTACTAATTCTAACAACTCAGGAATTAATACTTTTCTTTTCTCAGCTGGAATCCCGTAACTAGCTCCATAAAAGTCTAAATATTCGTCTGCCTTCAGTTGATCGTAGACACCGAAAAAGTCAGGCATATAACCGATTACTTTCCGTATCTCTGCCGGGTCTCTCGTTACACTTTTCCCATGAATCGTCGCATCACCTGCAGTCGGAGATAAAAGGGTAGCTAAGATGGAAAAGATCGTTGATTTTCCAGCACCATTTGCCCCAACAAAACCACAGACAACTCCATCCCCAATGGATAGTTCAAAATGGTCTAAAGCTACAAATGAGCCGTATTTTTTTGTAAGCCCTTTGATTTCAATCATTCTTTTGCCACCCCTTTAATTTCAACTTCTGGCAGGATTACTGGAGTACCTCTATCGCCATTAAGAAATTCAATTTGGAAGATTACACGACCATCTTCAGATAAATAATAATTTTCATAGCTTTCTTTTTGGTTCGAGATTGGTTCATACTCGTTCGTTTGTACATTTAAAATGGAAACTGTTAGTTTGTTTTCCTTATTTGTAAATGAAATTTCATTCCAATCTCCTTGAGTTTTCACGTTTTCAGGAATCTCAACAATGTACGTATATTGGCCATCTTCCAAATACCATTGGTTCGTTGACTCATTCATTAAGTCAGCAAAACCAGTTTGACTAATCATATCAATGGATTTGTTTAGAATATCGCTACCTAATGTAATTTCACCAGATAATTCAACATTAGCATTGAATGGTTGAGCAATATAAGAAACTGGTGAGACGCTCGCATTGCCGTTATGTTGTACTCCTACAAGTGCTTGGTCCGTCCAGCCGATAATAACAGGTAGACCATTTTTTTCAGTTAACCCTGCGGCACCATATTTCGCTTTTTCTAAACGCATCGGTAAAATTTCGTCTTTCGATTGCGGATAGTTGTAGTTATAATTTGTATTCGAAGGAGCTAATAGTAATGCACTTTTTAGTTGCTCAGATACATTAATGGTAGCACCAGCAGCTATATCTCCAAGTGCTACTTCTATATGCCCAGACCAAATAGCAACGTCTTTTAATTCAAATGGAAATTCATTTGTAATTGTTCCTTCGAGTAAATTGTTCTTTAAAGATAAATCGGTTTTGATACTTCCTGCATTTGGAATGTTCGTTTCTCCAATAAAAGATTGAACTGACCAATAATTTAAATTGTTCAAATGAATACTAGAACCTTCAGCGTGATGTTCCACATAAGATTTTTCATGTAATTTATTCGTACTATTGCTACCGTTATATGTACGAGTGGCAATTGCAGTCGTACCCTTATCTAAATCGAAAGTAAAATCTCCTCCACGGTTTGTTAAAATCGATTCGATATAATAGCCAGATAGGTTATTATCTTCCGTAACTTGATAATAAGCAGTCTGTTGAATATGAGATTGGAACAGTCTGTCTTTTGCACCGACGATAAATAGTGCAATAGAAAGTGCAATTGAAATAGCCGGGATAATCCACCATGCATGCTCCCGTTTATCGAATTTTTTGAGAATTAGGTAGAGAATTGGGCCAATTAATAAAATATAAATCAGTACAATAATAATCAATGTTGTTACTGACACTTCAAATGATGGGAATAATTCATTTACTCCCCCAACTTCATATGGAAGATAATCCATATAGTTACCTGCAAAAGTCGGATATCCCCTAAATGGTTGATTTGAATCTAATTGAAGAATCGTAGCCATTAATTTTGAATATCCACTCATTGAAGCCAGTGGATTATCACCTAGAGAAAAAGCCGTTTGAATGATTTGCCCATTTCCTAAACTTGCTGTTGCGGCGATTATTTTTCCATCCGCCTCAATAGTTGAAAGGCTATTATTTGTTGCTTCAGCTTGATAGATCACAATGTTTTCAGTAAAAACGCCACCTTTTGATAGCGTCTCCAAGCTTTGACTAGTGATAGTAGTTCTTTCATTGGATAGTGTTAAAGGTAAATAGTCCTTAAATTGACTTACTGAAGATTCCACTTGGTCTGAACCACCTACAAGTAGAGTTCCTCCTTCTTGCACCCAATTAAAGATTGCTTTTTGTTGTTCTTCTGTTAAATGAGATATACCCATTTCATCTATAGCTAAAATATTTGCAAGCTTAAGACCCTTACTATTTGTAGGGAAATTGAAATTTTCAATTGAATTTAAGTGAAATACTTCTACATTAAATGTAGCAAATTGTTTAAGCTGTAAAAAAGATGATAGACGATCACTATTATCAGTTAGTGTATAGATGATTGTTGTATCAAGGTCATAGACACTCGGTCGTACTAATTTATCGCCAGAATAGTCGATTTCTTTTCCGCTTTCGATTCCACCTTCATAAAAGTAAAAAAACTGAGGCTGTTGGCTCATATACACGAAATCATCTGCTAAACCATCTAAGTAAAGTTGAATTGTTTTCGATTCACCTTCAGCAAGCTCTAATGGGTAGACGAGAGCCGACCCCGCATTATAAGTAGCAGGTGTATCGATGACTAAATCCCCTGAGAAAGCAGTACCACTATTCGTTACTGTTATGTTTAAAGGTAGTGGAGTATAGCTTTTTATATGATTGTCGACGCCAACCTCTGCATCAACATTTAAAATTGGGGCAGCACTTGCTTGTGTTATTGGAATAAAACTAATAACAAATGCTATGAGTATGGCAAAAAAATAACTTCTTCTTAACAAAAAACCAACTCCTTCAAATTTCCATCTATATAATTAGTACGTATTATAAAGTACTTTGTTCCAGAATTTAACCTATCTTAAGGAATTGTTCGTATAATTTACCAGTATTAATCAATTGCTATACAATAAAAAAAGAATCCACTGCGGTTACGTGGATTCTTTTTTATGTCCTTAAGATGTAGTCTCGTGGACACTTTTTTCGAATTTTTATTATTTTTGTCCTCGAGAAGCGGTCTCGTGGACATTTTTTTGGAATTTTTATTATTTTTGTCCTCGAGAAGTATTCCTGATTGAGCAAATCCCATTTTTCTAGGATAAAAAATAGAGTAGGGTGACCATTTTCATGGCCACCCCCTCATCAAACCGTACGTGCCCTATTAAGGCATACGGCTTACCAATGTGTTTAATTGAAT
>NZ_OBQC01000014.1 GCF_900220965.1 Ureibacillus acetophenoni
GAATATTAGATACAAAAGAATGGCTAGAAAATAGTTCGGTTTAAGTGGCTCAGTTTTTAATTAATAAATGGCTCAATTTTTACTTGCGAAATACACTATGCTATCGTATATAACAAGTTTTACTATTCTCTCCGACTATCTAACCTTTGCCTCTTTTTTGAATAGAGCTGCATATTCTTGTCTTTGATGTTTAAGTATACGATGTTTTATTTCTTCTTGTTTGGTAAGAGAGAGTGCATCGTAGTGAGAGCGCAAGTTGTTTAATTCCTCAAGTGTTAAATCGTTCTCTATCGTTAATTCTTTACTTAATTAAGAAGAAATCATAACAATCATAACCATAACAACATCTCCTACTTAACAAGTTATAGAAAGAGGAGGTGAGTCCTACTTTTTAATAAAAAAAATATTTAAAATTTTTAAAAATATAAAAGGGATTTTGTATCTGTTGTTCAATATGATAATTGCGAAAGAAAGCACGAACGGATTTCACACACACCGTTCAAATGTTCATATCTATATGGAGGAAATACATTAACTGCATTACATTATAACCCTTTCCTCATAGCCGTTAGGCAGAAAGGGAGGGATACATATGAACGAATTATTAAACAAATATTCAGTAAGAAAACAAGAAATTATTAAGGGTGCTATTAGTAACTTTAAATCAAATGTTACTGATGCAGTGGGGTTACAAGCCAGTTTGCTTGAAGTGATCGATTCAGAAGACATTATAAGAGTTATTCAACTCGTAACTATGACAGAAGAAGAGTTAGCGATAGAGGAAGGAAAAGATTATCTTCTTGAACAGAAAAAGAGAGAGGTAGCAGAAAGGGAAAGGAAACTTGCTGAGTTCTTTACAAGAAAAGGGTACAATGCAAAAGGTGAGCAAATCATAAAACCTAAATTCATTAAAGAAGTACATACTTACAATGAGCAGGACGAAATAGTTAAGACAACAAGAAGTCTAAATAAAAATATGTTTACTAAATACTTAGTTGTTAAGTATCCGATGCTTGATGTTTTTAAAATGAAATACTTCTATGAAGATGGGGTTTACATTGAGAAGCCATACAATGAAATAAAAATTATAATCCAAGAAGAACTAGATCTACTAGGTGATGATTTAGTTGGAACAAATACTATAAAAGATATTGCTGAATTGTGGACAAATACTCGTTCAGTTAGTGCAATGGCAAAGGACTTAAATAAAAACCCTTACCTTGTCAATTTTAAGAACGGTATATTAGAATTAAGAACTATGAAGTTACTTCCTCATACTATGGAGTTAAAAACTACAATCCAAATCAATGCAAACTTCGATAAAAATGCAAAATCTAAATACTTTAATGACTTCTATAACTTTACTTTCCCAGATAAAGGAGTTCAAAAATTAGTTTGGCAAATACTAGGTTATAGTATGTCTCTATTCTTTACACAGAAGAAAAGATTTTTTATCTTCTACGGAGATAAAGATGTTGGTAAATCAACTTTCTTTAACACAACAATCAATGCTCTGCTTCCAGAATCAGCACGGCTACACAGAGAGTTGAAAGAATTTACACAAGATAAATACGCAACTGCTGATCTATTTGGAAAAGTTGTCAATATAAACTCTGAATTATCTTCAGAAGCAGTGTCAAATATAGAGTTATTAAAACAATTAGCAGGTAAAGATGGAATTACGGCTCAAAGAAAATTTGGACAACCATTCTCTTTTGTACCAATTGCAAAATACATTTTTGCTGCCAACACATTGCCAACAATAAGTACACAAGATGCGTCATCTGCATTCTATGAGCGTGTAATCTTAGTTCCGTTTACTGAAAAAGTAAAATTCAAAGACCGTTCATTAGAAGATAATATTAAAAATAATGATTTAGATTATGTTGCAACGATGGCCTTTACTGCATTACACGAAATGATGAATAATAACTTTGAGTTTGATATTCCTGAAAATATCAATGAAATCTTGCAAGAATATGAGGAAGAAAACAACAGTGTTATCTCATTCGTTCAAAACTGCTGTACTCTTGAAGAAAAAGGATATGTTCATAAAGACGAATTTATGAAATTCTATGTTGCCTATTGCGAACAAGAACTTGAACAAACTTCTAAATCATTAAAACAAGTTAAACGAATTTTAGAAATGCAATTTGATATTAATACTGAACATCGTGTCCGGAATATACGTGGATATCTAAAAGGTATTACATTAAACACACAAGAAATACAACACTTTCATTCTTTGAGAACGTAAACAGAACAAAATGATTATAGTTAAATAACCAACAAGAAAGGGATTGGGTGTACTACTCAGTCCCTTTCTTGTTGGCTAAAATGCCACTTTGCTACTAATTGTGTGGTAAATCACAGTTAAAAACAAAAGAAAACGGTTAATTATCGGCAGATATTTTTATGCTAAAACCTAAGAAATCTTTATATATCAAGGGTTTGTGTTATTTCAAAAGTCAATTCTGCCAAAATGCCACACCTAATACTCTTCATAACTATAAATTACTTTTCTATATAATAGTTTATTTTAAGAGGCAAAATGGCAGATAATATTAAGAATGTAGTAATATCAAGTGTTTTAGGTGTTATTTCTATGCCACTTTTTGTATTACGTGCCACTTTCTTATGGTTTCATAAACGAGATTGCCAATGCTTTATGTCAATATGCCATTTTAATGTTGAATTTCAAACAAAAAGGAGAGACAAGTATATTAATACCCCTCGTCTCTCCTTTTTGTTAGCGTCACACACACTTTTCTAACGTTCATATAGGAAGTTTGTTATATATGTTAATAAGTTTCTACTGTATCGAGTAGATAACTATATTATAACTAATCCTATCTGAATAATCAAATTTATAGAGTGGGAAGTTTTATCTTAAAATAAAGGATTCTTATTACATGTAATTAACTGTAAAGTATAAATATTTTTCACGGGCTGACATAACCCGTTTAGTTCACACACATATATAGTTGTTGAAAACCAGCCGCACTAAGAAACTAATCAAGGAGGTTGATCTATATGTTTAAAAAGTCATTAAAATATGAAGAATTAAATGGAGGACAATTAGAGTTGATTTGGAGACAGTTAGAGGAAGGTATTAACAGTATTGAGGTTAAGATAATGAGTGGTACTGGCTATCCATTTAAAAAGGCTGATGATGTTATAAGAGTTCTGAATGAAAAACTAGGTGTTAACAATTGGAAAGCAAAAGTTGTTAGTGAAAAATTAACTAATACAAGTGTTGTTATCCGCTCTGAACTATATATTTTCGAGCAAAAAGTTTCAGAAGGTTATGGAAATTCTGATTTCGTAAAAGGTCAAGAATCAGGAGACTTGTTCAAATCAGCATATAAAGATAGTATAAAAAATGCTTGTGGAATCATGGGGTTAGATGTAGTTCCGAAAAAGAGAAGTCATTCAGTAGCAGACAGTAGACAAGTAATACAGGATTCTTACAATCCTTCTTTCCAACAACAAAACACGCAACAGAAATATAATTTACCACAACAGATTTACTCGCAACAGGTTCAATATCCAGATACATTGGAATTTGTAGATGCATACTGTCAAGATACAGGAAATCAACTGAGTGGTAAAACGGCAAATTTTTCAATGAAGTTTTATGGCAAGTTGTTATCACAAGAAGTACAAAAAAATCACAAAAGAATTAAATAACAAATGTGAGAAAGGGGAAGAGTAGAGATATTCTTCCTTTTTCTCTCTCTCAAAAATAAGTAAAAAAACTATGAATGAAAAAAGGGCTTGCATTGTCAATGTCTAACTGAAGTAGTAGGATAAGTGGTTACGGATTATTAACCCTGATTGCTTCTCCTTTAATAGAAAATACTAGGTAAGAAGGTAGGTGAGAAAATGAGAGTGACTGACATAGTATTCGAAAAAAAGAAAACTCTTCCTGAAGAACTGAGAGAACTACTCGAAGAATTGGAGGAAGAGAGAAAGACTATAACAGATTTTGATTTGGAAATCGTGTATGCAAGTTTTACATATCGTTTAAAAAGTATTCTGGGGGACTTTGATTGAAGAATAGTGACTTTTTGCTTTTAAGAGTTGTTGGCTTGATTTCAGTGGTTTGTATGTTGTTTGTAGTGGTTTATGGAATTAATCTAATAATTAGTATGACAAGCAATAAGTGGGAGTTGGCTGTGTTTCTAAGTCTCTTTATTGGCTCTCTATTTATTGTTGTCTATAAGGCTCATAGGTGAGTATGAAAGGTCTTGTAGAGAGTTATTGCTACGGTGTTTGTCAATATAGTTGTCGCATTTTGCTAGTTTATTATGATAGTAAACTTCTTTTTAATTCCCTAAGTCTATATAAGCTAGCGCACTGCGTTTGCTCACCCCATGATTTTGATTGAAGGGAAAAGCGTGCTTCAATCAAAATCACGTGGAAAAGGGAGTTTTTATTTATTTCCGATTACCTTTTGTTTCCTCACGCATTGGATTTAACGCCACTTTTTCATGCGGGGCCCAATTACGAGTCTGACGCGCCCAACGTTCTGGGTGCTTATTTTTAGCTTGTTCATAAACTTCTTCTCGTCTCTCCAAAATGGCTGTATGCACACCTGTATGACATTGCACGGGCGTTACATAATTTAACCCGCTATGTAAGTGTACTTCGTTGTACCAATATACAAACTCACTAGCCCATTTCCTTGCTTGATCTAGCGTTTCAAAACCTCTACTTGGAAAATTCGGACGGTATTTCAGTGTGCGGAACATCGCCTCAGAATAGGGATTATCGTTACTCACTCTTGGTCTAGAGAATGAACTTTGAATCCCCATTTTCTCAAGTAAAGCCTGAAACGTCGCAGCTTTCATAGGGCTACCATTATCTGAGTGCAATACAAGTGGTTCCCCCTTGATTTTTTCATTAACCACTGCTTTTTGAATTAATTGTTTTGCATATTTTGCTTCTTCTGATTCCCAAACTTCCCAGCCAACTACTTTTCTACTAAACAAGTCAAGAATTAAATAGAGTTTATAGAATAGCCCCTTCACAGGTCCGCTTAACCATGTGATATCCCATGTCCATACCTGATTTGGGCCAATGGCCAAATGACTTTCTGGTATTCTTTTCATTGGTTTTTGACTACGTCCACGATGATGCTGCATCTTTTCTTCTCGTAAGATACGATAAAATGTTGATTCTGATGCAATATATGTACCTTGATCTGCTAGTTTGGGCACAATTTGAGTTGGTGGTAGATCCACAAATTCTTCTTGCTTCACAACTTCTAAAATGTCTGTTCTCTCTTCTTCAGATAATTTATTTTTTGGAACTGGACGTTTCGCATGGGGACGTCCGTCCACCTTTACGCCACCTTCTACTACCCAACGCTCATAGGTACGAACACTGATATGAAGTTCTTCACAGGCTTTCGCTAATCGCGCACCATTTTGATTCGCTTCTTTGATGAGTTCTACTGCTAGTGCGCGATTTGACGGGCTAATCATTCGTCCTCTTCGTCCCCCCAAATCGCTTGGGCCTTTTTTCTAAGTAGTAATATGGCAGCTGCTTCCGCAAGTGCTTTCTCTTTCTTTTGAAGCTCTTTTTCTAATTGTTTTGCACGTTTTTGTTCTTCTTTCAATGCACTATTTAATTGCTTTGACTGATCGACAGTTTGCCCATTCGCTTGTAGGCAAACTTTCTTCCACGATTCAATTTGTTCACGATACAATCCTTTTTTACGGCAGTATTCTGCCAACTCTAATTCCGTCATAGTAAATGTTTCCATAACGACCAGGAACTTATCTTGGCTACTCCATTTTTCGCTCACTTGGTCATTACCAGGTGTAACCATTCCAGCTTCACGTGCCTCTTTTCGCCATTTGTATAAAGTCGCTTCACTAATACCTTCTGCTTCACTTAATTTCGATACCGATTCGTTGTGTGGGGGCATCATGCGGTTGATAATTTCCTTTTTTCGTTCAGTGGAATATACTACTCGATCTTTTGTCATCTCGATGACCTCCGTGTGATTTTCTCTATCATAACACGTTAGCACCGTACGACATCTATCCTAACAGAGGGGGATTGAAAATAAGTGCAGAAGGTAAAAACTATTTAGACCAAATATTAGCTGATTCAGAGGTAAAAACATTACGTTTCTTTGGGGTACAAGGCTGCTGTGGAATGCATTTGAGCGTAGCAATTGATCCAGTACAAGAAACAGATACAGTTCAAACAATTGAGGGCATTAATGTTGCAATAGATGCTAGTATTGCCCCACAATTAACTGACGTAAAAATTCATGCAGAAGAAGAACAAGGCGAAATAGGTCTAGTTCTGATTGGATATACACCAACGAGTTGCTAGAGACAACTTCATACGTAAGATGATTAAATCAATAGAAATGGGCATTAATCTAAAAGGATTAATGTCTTTTTTATTGAACGTTTTTTCAAGTTAGTTGTAGTTTTCAAATAAATTTATAAAATCGTTAAATAAAAAATAAAGATAGCTCACTCTGAAATTGTTTTAAAATAGTTAATTGTAGAGTCTTAACAAAATGTTTGTTGTTACAGATTTTAAATCGTATCGCAAAAAGTGATTGTATAATGCAAGTAAATAAGTTAATATTTGTAATTATAGACATATATGAAGAGGGAGCTTAACAATGTCCAATTTAAAGAAAAATGACTCCCAAGTAATCGTAATTGTTGCTGTGATTACAGCGATCAGTCTTTTTGGAGATTCAATGTTGTACATTGCCTTACCTATATTTTGGGAAGAAGCGGGACTTAGCTCCATATGGCAAGTTGGTGTTCTCCTATCGATTAATCGTTTTATACGATTACCGATCAATCCAATTATAGGATGGCTATATCAGAAAATCTCACTTAAAACAGGATTTATAATTGCAATTATTTTAGGCAGTTTAACTACTTTAGGTTATGGTTTATTTAATGGTTTTGTTGCTTGGATGATATTACGAGGAATTTGGGGAATTGCTTGGTCATTCTTTAAAATTGGAGGTTTATCTGTTGTTGCAATTCATGCTGAAGAGAATAGTAGGGGGAAATCAATTGGATTGTACAACGGTATTTACCGTTTAGGTAGTTTAGTTGGGATGCTGGCAGGAGGAATTCTAGTACCGATTATCGGTCTAGATATAGTATCAATTCTATTTGGTTGTATGACTCTGACAGGTCTTCCTTTAATCTTACTATATATGAAAAGAGGATCTTCAGGAAAAGAGGATACTTCTGAAAATACCGATGAGAAAACTAAATTAATACATCATATTACAAGAAGAAACTTGACGATTATCATTACAGGTTTTTGTATTACCTTATTATTTCAAGGGGTACTCATATCCACTTTAAGTTCTATTCTTGAATATCACCATGGAAAAAGAATCCACTTATTTGGTACTATATTAAACGTTACATTTTTAGCAGGTGTTATTTTATCTGTTAGATGGGTATGGGAGCCTTTTTTAGGCGAACGCTTTGGACATTGGTCTGATGGGCAAAGGGGAAGGATACCATTATTATTAATTTCTTTAATCTTTACTAGTATCACTTTTGGTATGTTATCAAGTGACCTTCCAATAATGCTATTTATTATGATCATTTTAATTGTACTAATAGGAGCAACTGCACTAACTACTATTGTGGACGCAATTGCTTTGGATGCATCGAAAAAGACAAATGTTGTGTCATTTCTTACAACGTATTCTATAGTTCAAGATTTAGGGGCTTCAATTGGGCCATTTATTAGTTTTATTTTGCTAGGCTTGGATAATGGATTATCATACATTTATATAGGCGGAGCAGGGATATTTCTTATTTTAGCTTTCTTATGGCTACCATCATATTTGAGAGAACGTCAGAAGAGAGAGCATCTAAACTTTTAAAAATAAAAATTCATTAAGAATAACTTGCATTATGCAAGTAAATAAAGTATAAATATTATTAAGAGGTGCAAAGATGGAAAATAAACGTGAAATCTTTCATGTACTAACACGAAGATTTGGATTACTAAATAAAAATTGCTGCTCAGTTGGAGGGTTTGACATTTCAACTGTTCAAAGTCATATACTCTATGAAATTGATAAACAAAATACTCCGTCCATGCAGCAGATCGCTGAAACGTTGGCAATGGATATAACAACATTCAGCAGACAAATTCAAACATTGGTAAAAATGGAATTAGTGAAAAAAACACCTTCATCACAAGATAAACGTGTTTCGTTATTAAGTCTTACTACACAAGGGAAATTCGTGGCAACTAGTATTGATCATTCTATGAATGCCTATTTAGATGAAGTATTTTCTCATTTGAACGAATTTGAAAGAGAAACTGTCATTCGTTCACTTCAGTTGTTAAACGGGGCGATGTCAAAATCTTCAGTTTGTTGCACACCATTATATTAAGCAAGAGCAATCTTGCTTTTATTTATAAACAATACTTGCATTTTGCAAGTAAATAAATCAAAAATTGAAAATGGAGGTTTTACTATGATGGATAATAAATTAGAAATTTTGAACCAACAAAAATGTTGCGGGGCTAAAACTGAAGAAACTACAAGTTTGAAAAATGATTTAAATGAATTACCGATTGCTGTTATTGGTGCTGGTCCAGTAGGATTAGCTGCAGCTGCACACTTAGTTGAACGAGGTCAAAAATTTGTAATTTTAGAAGCGGGTTCGCAAGTTGGAAGTAATATTAATGAATGGAGCCATGTTCGGTTGTTTTCAACTTGGCAATACAACATTGACAAAGTTGCAAGAGAACTATTAATAAAAAATGGCTGGAAAGCTCCTTCTGCTGAGGTGCTTCCGACAGGTAAGGAATTAGTTGAACTTTATTTAGAACCATTAGCAAATTTACCTGAAATCAAAGAACATCTTGAATTAAACTCAAAAGTAGTCTCAATCAGCAAAAAGGGGCTAGATAAGATGAAGGATGTAGGTCGTGATCAAACATCTTTTGTTTTATATGTTGAACAACAAGGTATTACAAAAAGAATTGAGGCAAAGGCAGTTATTGATGCAACGGGAACATGGTCACAACCTAACCCTGTCAATGCGGATAATATTTGGACATCAGAAGAGCGAAATTTACACGATCATATTTTCTACGGCATTCCAAATATTCAAGGATGTCAACGCGAAAGATACATTGGTAAAAGAGTTGCGGTAGTTGGGGGAGGACACTCAGCAATTAATACAATATTAGAACTTTCTCAATTAGGAAAAGATGTAGAAATTTTTTGGGTAATGAGAAAGAAAAAAGTGGAAGATGCCTATGGTGGTGAGGAAAAGGATGCACTTGAAGCGAGAGGGGCATTGGGGCGTAGAATTCATCAATTAGTTGATGCTGGGCAAGTTCAAGTAATTACACCATTTAATATTCATCAATTAAGTAAATCTAATGATGGTATTGAGTTGAGGGGTGAATATAAAGGTTCTGATTACAAACTATCTGGAATTGATGAAATTATCACGAACACTGGAAGTAGACCTGACTTTTCTTACCTACGTGAAATTAGATTAAGTGTTGATGCTGGAACGGAAAGTGTAGAAGCACTATCTCCACTCATTGATCCAAACCTTCATAGTTGTGGAACAGTTCGTCCTCACGGAGAAGAAATATTAAGACAACCTGAGAAAAACTTCTACATTGTTGGGATGAAGAGTTATGGCAGAGCGCCTACTTTCCTAATGGCAACAGGTTATGAACAAATTCGTTCGGTTGTTGCCTATTTAGCAGGTGATATTGAGGCATCAAAAAAAGTAGAACTTGAATTGCCTGAAACTGGGGTATGTAGTATTACCTTAGTTACTCAAAGCTCATCTTCATGTTGTGGAGGATAAAGGTGATTGTTAATAGTGGCGGGAAATTATCTAAGGAGTATTTTGTTTCATATCTAAAGCTTGTTATGAATGCCAAACAATGTTCTTTGGTTCAAGCAAAGGATCATATGGAGTTACATTTCTTTAAAAGAGATGTACTTTCCTTTGGAGAGTATACCTATTCTAACTTTATGGAGGCTGTTAAAGATTTATCTTAGGCACTCAACACAAACGCCTCGCTAAAAGAATTAAAAAAGCATCACTAGTTCTTCAAAACTTTGAATAGACAATCAGACGTACTACTTTAGAATCGCACGAAAAAATTCAATAGGTTAGTTAAAACAAAAGGAACAGCATATTCTTGTATAAAATAGGGAAATGCTGTTTTCTATATTTAGAAGATGCCTAATTGTTATGTAAATGTGAATGAATGAAGTAAGTAAAAACCTATTTTGCGATGGAAGTAGCGGATATTACATTGATTCGAGGCGACTTAAATAAAATTGCTTAAGCTATTTTAATGAGTCGCAAAACGATGTGTAATATTAAACAAAACTTATTCTGGGCATTTGCCTATAATACTATCGGGATCCAATAGCGGCAATAGGTTTGCTTGCTCCATGGGTTGCGGGTGCAACGATTGCGTTCAGTTCCGTTTCGGTTGTTTTAAATACATTGTGCTTACAAAGAGTAAAATTACAAAATTAGATATTTGATGTAAGGTGTTACTATATTTAGTGGCAGGTGTATAATATCTATTATTTTGTACTTTATCATCATATAGTAGACGAATGGGAGAGGAGGTAAATTATATGGAGGACAGTGGTAAAAAAATTAAGATTGCCATAAATGGAGGAATAGGATTTGGAGCAAAACTCAACTCAAAACAACTTGTTACAATATCAAAGTATTTGAATGAAGATGAAGAACTTGAGTTAACTACCTTCCAACAACTTTATATAGAAATCCCGGAAGAAAAAAAGGAAAATATTATAGAGGAATTTCAAAGTGTAGGATTAGTATGTTATCCAGTTGGGAATTTTGTAAAAAGTTTAAGAACCTGTAATTTTTGCAAAGGGGAAGAAGAGGAAGGAATGCCGATAGCAAAAGAGTTAAATAGTCGTATAGCTGGGAAACCAGTACCATTTACCCTAAAAGTTGCGTATACAGGTTGTCCGATTGGTTGCGGTGAACCTATGTTAAGCGATATAGGTGTTATGAAGATTAGAGATCATTACAATTTATATGTTGGAGGAAAAGCAAAGGGGAAAGACGCCGAGGTCGGTGTCTTGCTGATGGAGCATCTTACACCAGAACAATTATACAATACCGTAGAAAAAATTATTGCTATTTATTCAGAATTGGGGAAAAAGCGAGAGACATTCTATAAATTTTTAAAACGGATAGGTAGAGATTATTTAATAAGTTAATATAAATTTCTCTATTTCATAAAAAATAAATTGATAAAAAGTAGGTTAAATGGGTTGAATCTATCAAAGTACAACTTTTTGATGGAAAAGTGGAAATAACATTTAATAGAGCTATTAAAGATTCAGGGTATGAGGCTATGGAATTAGCTAAAGGAAGAAGTTGTGGGGGTTCGTGCTACCATTAATTTAAAAAAGATCGTTTACTATAATAATAATTGAGCGTTTATCCAATAGGATAAACGTCTTTTTAGTATGCCGTGCATTTTTGTGAAAGATGTTAATGGATTCTTATGAGTAGGAGTTATTATTCTATACATCGATTCTTTCTTCATAAATTCTGCACATTTATTATTTATACTCTTAATGAGTTGTTTACTAATAATCGATTTCATTAAATCGGAAGAAAGGTTTGTGAAAATTTCTTGGCTGAACAGTTAACTATCTTTCTTGCTTTCGGAGCGGGACTTTTATCATTTATTTCACCATGTTCTTTGCCTCTATATCCTGCATTTCTTTCATATGTTACTGGAATGTCCTTTAATGAATTGAAAGAAGACAAAGGAATATTTCAAAAAAAAGCACTAATCCATACAATATTATTTTTAATTGGATTTTCAATTATCTTTTTGGCTTTAGGACTTTCAACTTCAATTATTGGAAAAATATTTATACAGTATCAAGAATTACTTAGACAAATTGGTGCACTATTTATGGTTATCTTTGGATTAGTAATTCTAGGTTTTTTCAAATTTGATTTTTTAAGTTCGGAGAAAAGAATCCAGTTTAAGAAAAGACCTAAAGGATATATTGGTTCCGTTTTGATTGGAATAGGTTTTGCAGCTGGTTGGACACCCTGTACGGGTCCTATTCTTGCAGGTGTTATTGCGTTAGGAATATCAAATCCAAACCAAGGGATTATTTATATGCTGTTTTATGTACTTGGTTTTGCAGTTCCATTCCTAGTCATGTCACTATTTATTGGGAGAATGAAATTTCTTCAGAAAAGAAGCGACCTGTTTATGAAAATAGGTGGGATCTTAATGATCCTAATGGGTATTCTATTATACTTTGATCTGATGACAATGATTATTGCATTTTTAACACCATACTTCGGAGGGTTTACGGGATTTTAATGACTTACATGACGGGTATATAAGGGAGGATAATATATAATTATGGATAAAAAAAAGAGACGAAAAGTAGTAAGATTTATAATTCTACTGTTATTATTCTCAGCAATAGTTTTTACGATATATACAAGCTTAACGAAAGAAAAAGCTGCAGTTTTACAAATTGGCGATTTAGCACCGGATTTTGTACTCTTAGATATGAATGGAGAAGAACATAAGTTATCTGATTATAGGGGGCAAGGTGTCTTTTTAAACTTTTGGGGTACTTGGTGCGAACCGTGTGAAAGAGAGTTCCCAATAATCAATCGTTATTACCACGAATATAAAACACAAGGACTTCAGGTTTTAGCAGTGAATATCGCGGAATCGGATTTTGTAGTTCAAAACTACATTGACCGTAAAAAACTGACATTCCCGGTTTTAATTGATAAACGTAAGGACGTAATGGGTTCATATAACGTAAGGCCTTTACCAACGACAGTGCTTATAAATCCAGAAGGAAAAATAGAGAAAATTATTACTGGTGAAATGAGTGATACGGCTATACGCAATTATATGGAACAGATATTGCCGAAATAGCAGATTAAATTAATCTTTTAAATCCTCAAGAATAAGGTTATCTTTGAGGATGGAGGAATCAAATAATTATGAACAAGATTTCTATAAAACTAGCTACTTGTTTTTTTATAGTAGTGCTTATGATGGAATACTTTTTAATGGTCTATCTTCATCGAAGTATTGTTCATACTAGAGTTGAAGAAGAATTTTCCCTTTTATTATCAAATGGAGCAAACCATAGAGATGTATTAGTTGAGTATTACTCTGAAACTACAATAAAACATATTGTACTAATGGAAATGAATGAGGAAAGGGAAGTTGTTATTACTGATAATTGGGGGAATATCGTAGGAGATTCTGGGATAAATAGCAACTTATTAGAAGAATATCTCCCACTAATAAAAGGTACAGTAGGAAGTAAAGATGAGATAATAATCTCCAATTGGGAAAGCTCTCCTTACATTGTGAGTAAACACCCATACAAAATTAGTGACATTGAATCTGGTAATGTCGTAATGTTCCAAAGTACAAACTCTCTTAATCGAATGGTTAGCTACTTGAGCATTCACTTCGTAATAACGGGGATAATGAGCTTTTTAATACTTCTACTTTTATACGCTTTTTTATCAAAAGTGATTACTAGACCATTAATCCGGATGAAAGAAGCTACTGAAAAATTAAGTAAAGGCGAGTTTAATGTTAGTCTGCCTAAATTAGGAAAAGACGAACTTGGAGAATTGTCTTTTTCTATTCAAAAATTAGCCAATGATTTGGAAAGACTAAAAAAAGATCGAAATGAGTTTCTAGCCTCTGTTTCACACGAATTAAGTACACCTTTAACTTATCTAATTGGATATTCAAATGTTGCAATGAGAGATGGTTTGAATGACGAGGAAAGAAAGCAATATCTTGAAATTATTGGAGAAGAGTCAAATAGGATGAAGGATCTCGTCAAGAACTTGTTAGATCTTGCGAGAATGGATGAAAACTCTTTTACGGTAACAAAAACCTATTTTTATTCACAACCATTCCTGGAAGACATTTGTAAACTAGTTGCCCCATCCTTTGAATTGAAAAATATCAAATTAAACTTAAATAGTAACGAAAACTTTACAATATATGCTGACTCTATTCGATTAGGGCAAATAATTGTAAATTTATTAGATAATGCTTTGAAATATTCAAAAGAAAATACGGAAGTTATTTTGGAAGCATATAAGAAAAAGGATAAAACGGTAGTTAAAGTCATTGATTCTGGAATTGGTATTCCGTCAGAGGAATTAGATTTTATTTTCGAGAAATTATACCGTGTTGAAAAATCTCGTTCGAGAGAATATGGTGGTTCAGGAATTGGATTAGCAGTTGTAAAAGAGTTAATTGAAGCACATGGTGGCACTATTAGTGTGGACAGTAAATTAGGGATAGGAAGTACATTTACCATTACTATCTAATCAAGGGGGTGCTGATATGTCCGGAATGCAGACAATTCTTTTAGTCGATGATGAGCAGAGGATGTTAGATTTAGTTGAATTATTTCTAACTCCTCATGAATATAAGTGCATCAAAGTTACGAATGGTAATGAAGCAATAAAAATACTTGAGAGTGAAAAAGTTCAACTTATTCTATTAGATGTCATGATGCCTGAAATGGACGGATGGGAAGTATGTAAACAAATCCGTGAATTTTCAAATGTACCAATCATTATGTTGACTGCTAGATCAGATAAGGAAGACCTAGTTAAAGGTTTAAATATCGGTGCTGATGACTATATTTCAAAGCCATTTAATGAAAAGGAGTTAGTTGCTAGAGTAAATGCAGTACTCAGAAGATTCCCTCAAGACAAAGAGGAACAAAACATGATTAAGTTTAATAGTTTTCAATTAGATCAGGAAACGTACTCATTACATTATTTAGATTTAACTGTTCAACTGACACTTAAAGAATTCAATCTATTAAAAGCTATGATTTCAAGACCGACAAAAACGTTTACAAGAGAGGAATTAATGAGCGCTGCTTGGGAATATGAAACAGATACGGATATAAGAACAATAGACTCCCATATCCGTAATTTGAGAGATAAACTCGGAAAAGCAGGGTTACCAACTAATGATTTCCTTAAAACCGTTTGGGGAATTGGATATAAGTGGAGTTAAAGGAGAATTAATTATGAAAAAGTATACAATGATATTTAGCATTTTAATGTTAGTTTTAGTTTTAACAGCCTGTAGTTCTGGTGGAAATATTGAATTTCAATACGGTAATGTAACAAATAATCAAATAGATCATATTCATGGTGCAGGCTATATAAATGGAGAAAATAATGTTGTTATTGCTACTCATACAGGTTTATATTCCTACGGTGAAGAAGGTTGGAAAGAGGCAAGTAGTCAGAAACATGATTATATGGGATTCCAAGCTGTAAATGATGGTTTCTTTGCAAGTGGACACCCGGGTCAAGGTTCTGACCTTGAAAATCCTTTCGGGTTAATTAAAAGTACGGATAAAGGTGCAAGTTTTGAAAATTTGGCATTTTATGGGGAAATAGATTTCCACTATCTTGCTGCCGGTTATAATACAAATACCATTTATGTATTTAATGAAATGCCGACAGAAAATTTAAATGGCGGCCTACATTATTCAACGGACGAAGGAAAAAATTGGACTTCATCTGCATTAAGCGGTTTTGACTCTTCTTATATTTCTAATTTTGCTACACATCCAACAAAAAGCGAACTACTTGTTGTCGGAAGTAAAGACGGACTTTACATTTCTGAAGATTTTGGTCAAAACGTAGTAAAGTTTAATTCTGCAAGCATGATTTCTTACGTTACATTAACTGAATCTGGTGGCTATTACACAAATTTTGATGATTCGTATGTTTATTTAAAATCATTTACTTTTGACAGTGCAAATGAAAAAGAAATTTTACTACCAGAGGAAATAATGAAAGACCCTATTATCTTAATTGCTTCTAATCCAAATAACAATGAAGAAATAACGATCGTTACAAATAACTTAAATATTTATTTAACAAAAGATCATGGACTTAATTGGGAGAAATTAGCTTCAAATGGTGAATTAACGAAATAAAATAAGGAAATGGAATGGAATTTACAATGTATAGTTTTCTATCAGACATAAGTAGAATGATTATCGAACCAATTTCAGTTTTCCTGAATTCCTATGAACATTCCCCGATTGTTGTTGTAATTTTGCTTGGATTAATTGGCGCATTTGCCCCCTGTCAATTAACCGGAAATATTAGTGCCATTACGTTTTATGGAAATAGAACGATCCAAAAAGGGGAAATTTGGACTGAAATTGCATTCTTTATATTTGGAAAAGTAGTTGTCTTCAGTTTAATAGGTTGGCTTGCTTGGATTTTTGGACAGGCATTTGAATCAGAGTTGACAAAGTACTTTGTAATATTCAGAAAAGCAATCGGCCCATTATTAATCATAACGGGTTTAGTACTACTTGGCTTGTTTAAGATGAAATTTCTTGGGCAAATCACTAATCGTATTCCAGTAAGAATGAAAGAAGGAAAACTGGGCTCCTTTTTATTAGGCGCAAGTTTTTCACTCGCATTTTGTCCAACGATGTTTGTACTGTTTTTTGTTTGGTTAATGCCTACCGTTGTCACTACTTCTTATGGTTTCGCACTACCAGCAGTTTTTGGACTCGCGACTTCTATTCCTTTATTACTAATTTTTGCTTTACTAGAAGCTTTTGATGCAAAACGAGCAATCATGAAGAATAGTAGAAATATAGGAAAACTTGTTCAAAAAACAGCAGGTGTAATTCTTATAATTATTGGGTTATTTGATACGCTCACATATTGGGGAATATAGGTGAAAATGGTTTGAAAAAATGCTTGAATATTTTTAAGCATTTTTTATTTGCTTTTTATATATCTAATTAAAAAATACCTAAAATATTGTAGTTTTCTAAGAAAGAATGATCATTTAAAACAAAATTTGATTATTTAAAATAAAGATTGATAATTTATTGATAAATTTTGATTAAAAATCCTGTGTTGATATGCAGGATTTTTTCGTTTCTTCACTATCGGGCCATATTATTGAACAACACTTTAATAAATCTTGATATTTATGTTAATATTTAGGTGAGATTGTGAAGAAATGTATTAAAACTAAAAGGGCAGGTTTCTTTAATAAGAAAGGTGGAATATGTATTGTACTATAATGTAACGATAAATATCCCAGTTTATACAGATGCTAATTCAACCTTTCCAAAGCCAGTTGGTGAAAATTATGATTATTGGTTTCCACTATTAAAATTCTTCTTAACAAAATCAGACACTATTGAAATTCATTGTTGGAACGAGGAAATTGATACGATTAATGAAATCCAATCATTATATAACAGCAAAATGGAGATGGTTAGAGAAGAAAATCTAACTATCTTTAAACTTATAAAGTCAATAATTACAATAGATTATCTATTGAATAATAATGTAAATATAAACGGTGAGTTGAAGTGGTTCACAATTAATTTAGAAAAATTTATGAAGCCTATGTTTCATTCAGGACATTGGGGAACAGAATTCTTTATACCCAATGTTACCAAAGAAGATATTGTATTCATCAAAAGTATCATACCAAGACAAGCGATTCTTCATGAGTTTTTATAACTTTATTATTCAACTATTGGGCAGTTTACTTTAATAAAGAGAATAGTATTAAAAAGAGATGTAATAAAATGAAATGAAATTCTGATAGTTTTTGAATCGTTACTTAAAGGAGGATAATTGACCTTGACCTTTCCAAGATTGTTGATTGTTATATCAATAGTATCGTTTGTTGGAATCATATCATGGGCAATTTTTAGTTTTTCAATAAAGTCTTTAAATCATGAAATAATACGAACGGGGGCTTTAAATTAAAGATCATGTGGTTACCAAAGATAACTTTTTTCTTATTAAATTAACCGGTCAGATTAGTTGAAGAGTAGTGATTATATAAAATGGGCTATATTGAAGATTAAAAAAGATTATAAATTATTAATGTAGAATTGTACTTAAATTAATGGGGACGATTGCACAATAAAGGCAATCGTCCTTTTCTTGTTAAAGTAAAATAGTAGGAGAGTAGTAAGTTAGGAATTGCTATTAAAAAACTAAAAGCCAAGCTTCTTAACAACATACTCTTCTGTTGCATTACTGAGTAAGTCTTCCCAAGAATCGAAGTTTGATTTGTTTCTGATAAACTCATCCATTTCGTCATCGGGAATATCTTCAATGTTTTTATACTTGTTGAAAATTTCACTATTTTCAAATTCAACAAAGCCATTGAAATCTGTGTTTTTTATTAAAAAAGTATCCGTTAATAACTCAGTAATCGGAATTGATTTAGTTTCTGATAATTCTTTAGCTCCTTTTTGTAATTTCTTTAGTTTGTTTAGTCCAGTGATTTTAACGCCCATTAATGACACCTCCTTTAATTGTAAATATTCTACAGAAAAGAAGAGAACCCTTTAATAAGGAAATGGGGGGGGAGCATTAATATTCCACAATCGTGCGCTTTAATTGAATAAGAACTACAAAAATAATTAAACTTTTTTATAAAGACTACATACTTAATAACAAAGAAGAAAGTATTTTGATCTATCTTTGCTCATAATACTTTCTTTTTATTTTTTATTTGATTTGACTTTTAGAGTTATTTTTTATCAAACTTTAATTCAAGCTAACAAATATTTCTAAAACTTAAATAATATTAACTGTAACCAGAACAATTATAGGTTCTAAGTCTATTTAAAAAGTAAATTGAAAATAAGAAGTATTACCTTTTAATTACATTATATATTTCCTTTAATTTCTCCTTAATTTTTTCATATTTTTTTCTTAAAATACATTAATACATTAGGTAATTTAATATGGGGAGAATAATACATATGGGCAGATTTATAAGCATTGAATTTTCATTTGTAAAGAGATTATTGATGTTACTAATAGTCATTTCAATATTTTCGAACAGTTTTAATAATAAGGTAATTGAAGCAGTATCTCCTGATAAACCACTTATTACAAGTGAAGCTGCAATCTTAATAGATGGAAAAACAGGTCGAACTTTATATGAAAAAAAACCAGATAAAAAGATGAATCCAGCTAGTTTAACAAAAATTGCCACTGCTATTTATGCAATTGAAAATGGAAACCTTGATGACCTTGTAACGGTTAGTCACAATGCAAGGGAAGTAGTTGGTACTAGAGTTTATTTAGAAGAAGGAGAAAAAATAACATTAAAAAGGCTTATTCAGGGGCTTCTAATCAATTCTGGGAATGATGCAGGTGTGGCAATCGCAGAACATTTGGATGGATCGGTAGAGGGGTTCGCAACTAGTTTAAATCGGTATTTGAGGGATTTAGGACTTCAAAATACAAACTTTGTTAATCCACATGGTCTATACCATCCGGAACACCAAACTACTGCCCGTGATCTCGCCTTGATTACAAAATATGCAATGAAAAATAGAGACTTCCGAGAAATATTTGGGACAAAGGAACTAAAGTGGAATGGGAAGTCATGGGATACAACCATATATACCCATCACAAATTAATGAGGCAACAACCATATGATGGGATTACTGGAGGAAAAACTGGTTATGTTGTTGAGTCTGGTATTACTTTAGTTACTACTGCAACAAGGGGAGAACTTTCATTAATTGCGGTTACTCTTAATGCCCCATCAGAAGATATTGCATATCACGATACAGTAGACCTACTTGATTATGGTTTTGACAATTTTAATGTTGAGAGTATTTCCGAAGGCCAATTGTTTGCAATCAATAACGAGGAATATATAAATAATGATATTCTTATTTATACGATTTCTAAAAATGAAAAGATTCATCAACAGATAACTAATGATGGTTTATTAGAATTAAAAAACGACTTCCAAGATGTAATTGCCACATTTCAGTTAGAGAGAATTACGACTCTTAATGATAAAAATGTATCAGAAACCAAGGATAGTCAAATAAAAGATCACAGCAATTATACATTTATATATGTTTTATTTTTTACAATGTTTGTTCTTGCCTTATTAATGATAAGCAGATGGTTCTATAGAAACTTTAATAAAAAAATGTACTACTAAAAAACTAAAATTAAAGTCAATTATTTGTAGATGTTTAATTAACCATAAGCTTGAATATAGTTATTTCTTCAAGCTATTTTTTTTGCGTAAAAGATATTATCCAAATAATTTGTCAATGTTTTTAATGAAATTTTTATGTAATTTAAAGGTTGTGGGCATACCTCTAAAGGGTATTTAATATAATTTGATATGAATTAATAAATCAATTATTTTAAAGGATGGATTTGTGGGATACTATCAGTTATTTATTTTAGTTTCATTATTAATCTTAACAGTAATTGTCATTTTATTATCAAGAATTTTAAAGAAGAATATTAAACCCATGCATGGAATGAGTATTATTATGTTTTATAGTATGAATTTTGGATTAACAATTGGTACTCTTTTTGGTGGTTTATTTCAGGGGAATTTGTTTTTATCAACAGTAGTTTCAATTTTATCTGGGTCAATTATTGGACTTATTTGTGGAAGTGTTTTTGGGATTCTCGCTGCATTAGAAGGAATAATGTCTGGACTAATGGGTGGAATGATGGGTGCCATGTTAGGTGAAATGGTTAGTCTCGAGCAAATTATTCCTCTAGTTAGAATTTTTTTATTGCTATCCATCTTAACTATATTTTTATTTGCGATATTTTCTAAGAGAAATAATTTAAAAGACACGAGTAATAAGTTTTGGGTTATGAAACCACTTGTAATTGCTGCTTTGATTACCTTTTATTTTATCGGGGGAGTGTCATACGCAGAAAAACAAGTCAATATTATATCAGAGAAATCACATGATCATAATTCTGATAAGCAATCTTCCAAACAACAAGGTTCTAAACTAATTACTATAGAAACTAAAAATATGATGTATTTTCCGTCAAATTTCGATCTACAACTAAATGAATCGGTTACAATTATTCTTAAAAATCAAGATAATATAGAACATGATTTTGAAGTTAAAATTCCAACTAGTAATAAGGATCAAAAAACAAGTCATACTCATGGCGAAAATGAAAATGTAATTCATTTACATGCTGGTCCTAAAAAAGAACAAACAATTAGTTTTACACCAACAGAATCTGGGTTATATGAATTCGTATGTACAATCCCAGGCCATAAGGAATCCGGTATGATTGGTTGGATTTCAGTAGTTTAGATTTAAAAAATTACCTTAGTGGTAATTTTTTTTATTGCTTAAATAAATATACAAGTTCTGAATTTGAATAAAAGTAATTATTAGGGTAAACATTAGTATTGCATTTCAAAATTAAAAGGAGGATTGATTATGGGGGTATTATCAACATCACCGACAGACATGGATCATTGTATAGAACTATGTATTAAATGTGCTAGAGCATGTGATGAGTGTCTTACTGCTTGCTTACAAGAGCCAGATGCACAAGCAAGAGTTCATTGTATTCAAATGCTACTTGATTGTTCTCAAATTTGTTTACAATTGGTAAGTTTCTTATCTAGAAATAGTGAATTTTCAAAGGAATATTGTCAAGTTTGTGCAGATATTTGTGAGGCATGTGCTGCTCACTGCGAAAAATTCCAGGATGCACATTGTCAAGAATGTGCGAAAATTTGTCGCGAGTGTGCAGAAGCATGTAGAAATATGGCTTCTTAAACACCAAAAGTCCCTCTGATGGATTACCTACAAAGAATTCAGTTAAATATAATTAAAAAAATTAACCTTCTAAATATGCGTACAAAATTTGTACGTATAATTAGAAGGTTTTTTTGTTTGAAGAGAATTTTATTTCAAATAAATGAAATTAAGAATTTTATTCTAAGTCAACTGTTTCTCCTTAAAAACTCCATATTTTATTTGTATTATTAAGGGTGAAATCAAAAGTTGATAAATAAAGGAGATTTGATTATATGGACTGGAATTGGTTACCGTTGTTAATCTTACTAATTTGCCCGTTAATGATGGTTTTTATGATGTTTGGTGGACATCGACATACACATGGTAAAGGTAATCAAAAAACCCAACACTCAACGTTAATTGAGTTAGAGTCCAAAGTAACTACTTTGGAAAAGGAAAATGAAAAACTAAGAGAAGAAATCAATGAGTTGTTCTCAAAAAAATAAATTTCGCATCGTGAATTCATTTTTGAGGTGAAGAGTTAATTGGATAACATACAACAATTAGATAGAGTAGCATTTGATATTGTATCAGTCACTATTTACTGGTACGGAATAATTATCGCAATAGGAATTGTTTTAGGATGGTTATTGGCAACAAGAGAATCTGAAAAATTGGGTCTACCAAAAGATATTTTTTCTGATTTATTATTTTGGGCAATCCCAATATCCATTATTAGCGCGAGAATTTATTACGTTTTATTTAAATGGGAGTATTACTTTCAAAACCCAAGTAAGATATTTGTAATATGGGAAGGTGGTATAGCCATACATGGCGCTTTAATAGGTGGCGTTATCACTTCAGTTATCTTCGCTAAGAAAAAAGGAGTATCTTTTTGGAAATTAGCCGATATTGCTGCACCAAGTATTATTCTTGGTCAAGCGATTGGACGTTGGGGAAACTTTATGAATCAGGAAGCACATGGAGGGGAAGTTACACGGTCATTTTTGGAAGGTCTAAATCTTCCAGAGTTTATAATTAATCAAATGAATATAGGTGGTATTTATTACCACCCAACATTCTTATATGAATCCGTCTGGAATATTGCAGGTTTTATATTCCTTATAATTCTAAGAAGGTTTAACCTTAGAAGAGGAGAATTATTCTTATCTTATGTAATATGGTATTCAATTGGTCGATTCTTTGTAGAGGGATTAAGAACAGATAGTTTGATGCTAACAGATTCACTGCGAATTGCGCAATTACTTTCTTTAATACTAATTGGAATAGCTTTAATTTTAATATGGTATAGACGAAAATATGGTTATTCTACATTACGATATTCAGATAAGAAGGAGTAAGGTTATATATTTTGTAGTAATACAAGGGGCAAATACATTATTTAAATGTTCGCCTCTTCATTCATGTACATGATTTTGAAACTTTACTAAACTAAAAAAATAGTAATATCGATTTTTAGGATAATGTAACTATGTTAATTTCATAGTAACTATAATTAGTTAAGGGGAGTATATACTTCATAGAACTCTGATATGAAAATAAATTTTGAGGAGTAGATGTATGTATGGCAATAAGAATAGCAATTAACGGATTTGGACGTATTGGGCGTATAGCATATCGTCGTATTCAAGAACTGGAGAATACGGATTTAGAAGTTGTAGCAGTAAATGATTTAACAGACAATGAAGATTTAGCGTATTTATTAAAGTATGATACAGCTTATGGTGTTTTCCCATATGATGTAGAAGTATCCAATAATTCAATTATTGTAGATAAGAAAGTGATAAAAACTTATAAAGAACAAGATGCAGGCAATTTACCTTGGAATGAATTGGAAATCGATGTTGTTCTTGAATGTACTGGCTTTTATACTACAGCTGAAAAATCTGAAGCACATTTACGTGCTGGAGCAAAAAGAGTAGTTATTTCAGCACCAGCCAAGGATGATGTTACTAAAATGGTTGTATTTGGAGTTAATGAAGACACATTAAATGGTGATGAGAAAATCATTTCAGCTGCTTCATGTACAACTAACGGTTTAGCGTTAATGACAAATGTATTGGTAAATAAATTTGGTATTCGACGTGGATTAATGACAGGATCTCGTGCCTATACACCTTCACAGGCTATGCAAGATGCTCCAGGCGGGCGTAAAAAACGAGCAGGTGCACAAAATGTTATTCCAACAACAACAGGTGCAGCGAAAGCACTTGGAAAAGTAATACCAGAAGTAAATGGTATTATCACTGGTACAACTACTCGAGTTCCTGTAATCACAGCAGGTTTTGTCGAGTTATTCTCAGTTCTAGACAAGGAGGTTACAATAAATGAAATTAACGAAGCAATGAAAGCAGCCTCAAATGAGTCTCTGGGTTATACCGAAGATGAAATTGTATCGTCTGATGTAATTGGTGATACTCACACTTCTATTTTCGATGCTACATTAACAGAAGTAATGGATGCAAATGGAGGACAATTAGTAAAAACCGTTGCTTGGTACGATAATGAATATGGTTTTGTATCAAATATGATTCGTTTATTAGAATATTTTGTAAAACTAACCAAGGAGTAATTAACTCCAAATTTCTAAAACCACGGTACATACAGCTCAATATATTCTTTCTCACCAATTAAATTACAACAACCTAGAATTGACAAACGCGCATTTCCAAAGGGATATGCGCTTTTTTTGAAGTTATTAATAATAATGATATTTATGAAGCGAAATCAAGAAAAGTAAACCCTAATTCTTACCCTAATCTGCAATTAAGGATTAAAATTCCGATTGTTGGTATATTAAAGTAATTAATTCTGGGAAATCAATGAAAGGATTCCTGTTTCCTTGAATTTCAAAAATAGCTTTATTTCGGTGCCTTTCATATTCTGTTACTTTATACTGATTATGCCATTGAATTAGTAATGGAATATCAATATTTTTTCGGAATTGCCTAGTTATTTCGTTAGGATAACGTAATAAAAAATATAGAGTAGCACGTGCAACCACACCTTTTCCATATGTTGGTTCAAATCGATTTATCGCTTGTTTACCACAATCGCTTTGATTGCTTAAAGGCAGATCGTTTACTTCACAGTCATAATAAGGGAAATTAGATCGTAAATTATTACATTTAGGATCACAAGCAAATAGATGATGCAAATCACCCTTCATTGGCTCCTTTGCTCGAAACCAAGACTGTGGGACTACATGTTCCGCGTTAAATTTATGTTGATTTGAAATTCTTTTCACATGATTTATTAATTGATTATTAGAATATCTTTGAATTTTAATAAGTTCACGGTAACTTTCAAATCGCTTTTGTATTGTTTTAAAATCCTCTTCTATTAATGTTTGAGGATTTTTAGTTTTACCGGAGTAAATACATTTTAATTGCCCATTAGGTTGGAGATCGACCCATTTATATAAATACTGGTCTTTACTAAAGTAATATCGGTGTTTAAATTGATGAGTCTTTGAAATAAGGTCATGATATTCTTGAAATAAATCACTTGTATTAGTGGAAATATTACAGTAATAATGATTGACCCAAGATTGGTCTTGTTTTTCATCGTAATATAAATCATAATTAGCTTTAATTTTACGTTGATTATCTATTAGTTCAGCAATAAGCACATCTGGATCACATTTTTCCATCCACTCTAATTCTTCGAGTTGACTTTTTAGCATAACTTGATCACTACCTTTCAATTGACAATTATTTCACCTCATACATCAAGATTATCCAAGTTTTAGAACAAATTGAAATACACATCACGCTAAAGTTAGGCTCGAATTTCTGATTAATCAATTTGGACTTCATCATTAACCTAAAAAGGACGTCTCAAAACTATTGAGATGTCCTTTTATAATTTATTTAGTTAAACGCTCTAAGAAGACCTCTAAATGTTCTAATGTAACCTTGTCGTTTACACCAAAACTTCCATCACCTTTACCTAAAGTAATTTTATTTGAAGATAGTGTTAAAATATATTCATATGCCCAATGAGATGTTGTAACATCTGAGAACATTTCTGCATTGCCTTGTTTCTTTAAATCGAAAGCTTCAACTAATACTTTGGCTAGTTGACCACGTGTGATAGGTGAACCTGCATTAAATTTGCCTTTTTCATCTCCACTAAAAATCCCTTCTTTTTCTAATGCTGTAGCAGCACCCGCATACTTAGAAGATGATTTCAGATCCGAAAATGGAGAATTCGTATCGGATGTATCTAATCCTAAAGCTTCTGAAAGTTGAAGAGCTACTTCACCGCGAGATGCGTAAACACTAAAGTCTATCCCTGCATCCTTAACTTCTCCTTTTGCAGTTGCAGTTGTTGTGAAATTTGCCACACGTTTTGCACCTATATAACGTGACCCCCAATAATATGGATCATCTAATTTATCAATTCTTACACCAGAACTTGGTGTAGCGGAAATAAAATTACCTTCTCCTATGTATATTCCAACGTGAGAAATACCTGACCCTGAAGTATTAAAGAATACTAGGTCGCCTGCTTCTAAATTATTTTTTGAAACTGTAGAACCTTGTTGGTATTGAGCTCTTGACGTACGATCTAATGAAATACCTAATTTTGAAAATACAAATTGTGTATATGCTGAGCAATCAACACCCGTATTAATATCCGTTCCACCAAATTTATAAGGAGCGCCGATATAGTCTTTTGCTGTATTTGTTATATCTGATATTGTTGCCGCTTCTACATCATTTGCACCTATACCAGTAATTATCATAAAAGATGCAAAGATGGGTAGTAACCATCTTTTTCTCATGTCGAATCTCCTTTTGAAAGCTAGTTCTTTAATTTACTAAAGAAAGAATATCATAGAAATTTAGTATGTAATCTTTCAATTCCATTACAAATTTATGCAGAAATATCATTTTTGTAATAAAAATGGTTTAGCTTGCACTTATTATGAAATACTATTTTTTGATTAATAACCTTTAAAGTTCTTTATCTTAAAAATTTTTCATTAAAACTATCTTTAAGTTATGATTTCTCCATAAAAACTCCATATTTTACTTGTATGATTAATAGTGTAAGAAGTAAATCCCTATCCATTTAATAAACTACAAATTGTAAGGAGCTTTATACCGGCTGCCTGATCGGATGTGGGGAGCCTCTTATGAATGACATCGGTGTGATGAAAATAAGTGACGCGTAAATCCTCTATATTGAGGGAATTTAAAAAGAAAGGATCGTTCTTTCGGCCATTTGTTTATGGATAAGTTATCTAGAGAAATTGTACTCTGTTGTAGAATAGTTGATACAGTTATACAGTGCGCTAGGGAAAAGCGGGAACAATTTTATAAATTTGTTAATTGAATTGACAGCTAAGCGGTTACTTTAGTTTGTTAAATGAAACCACTTTCTATTGATTATAAGATTTACTAAAAGAAAATGATTAGGATATAAGGTATTCTAGGGAGGAGCAGTGTAGATGAAAAGAAAAAATAAGTTTGCGGTTTTGTTTGGATTGATAGTAGTTACTTTTATTGTGATAGCGACATCCTTATATGTGTCATCAAATAACGATTCTGAAACTATTTCTGAATTACAAACAGTGGATACTAAAATGCTTACTAAAATGATTGATAGTAAGGAAAATATGGTTATTGTTGATTTAAGGGAACCCGAACTATTTGCCACAAGTAGAGTTCCCGGTGCTATAAACATTCCTTTTGATGAAATTCAGTCAAGATATACCGAGTTGCCTAAAGATAAGGATGTTATCTTTGTTTGCCATACAGGTCGTATGGGGACGGAAAGCGGAAATCTTTTGTTAGAAAATGGTTATAAGAACGTTTTTAACCTCGAGGGAGGTATTGCTGAATGGACAGGGAATCTGGAAAAATAGCAGAAAAGAGGAAATCATGCAGAAAACTACGAAAACAACAGTCCAGCCTAATAAACAGCAACTTCTTAACCGTTTAAAACGCACTGAAAGTCAAGTGAGAGGTGTTCATTAGATGGTTAAATTGTAATTTTGCCTATTCAAGATGCAGAGTCTTGAATAGGCTTTATTTGTTTTGTTTTTGTTTGATCGTAAAGAATAAAAGAATCTGAGCGAATGGGTTCTTTGAATGTAAATGTTGTGTACTGCTGTTTATTGTCTGTACGTAATTTAGCAGTATCCTATCCTTTGTTTTACTTTATTATTAACAGAGAATTACTGGGGATTCATAGAGATTTTAAAATTCAGTAATTGATTCAATTTACTTTTATAATTCGTATCAAAAGACTAACAATATGAAATAAATTCTGCTTAAGATGCACCTTGTAAAGAAGGCTATTTTTACAATTTGATAGTTTTTGCATATATTTGTAATATACTATTTATGTAAAAAACTCGTAAAAATTAAAATTATTTGGGAGTGTTCAAACTATTTATGAATGGACCAAGCAAAAGGTTTCGTAGTTTAACTATTAAGATGAATATTGTAATTATAATGTCGCTCATAATAAGCATGCTTTTGACAAACTACATAACTTCGTTTTTAAATCATAATGTTCAAGTTACATATGGTGTATATATTAGCACAGCGATAAATCTTATATTTACAACTATCATAGCTGCTGTTTTCTTACAATGGATAATTGTTTCTCCACTTAAATTATTATTGAATGTGACAAGGGAGGTTGCTAAGGGGAATTTAACTGTAACTATACCAAAAAAATCAAACGATGAGATAGGTTTATTAGTTAATTCATTTGAGGTAATGTTGGGGAACTTAAAGGATATCGTTGGCGAATTGAATGAAACTTCTATAAAAGTTCTTAGTTCTTCCGAAACCCTCGCAAAAAGTGCAAGTGAAACGAATTCAGTTTCTAATCTTATTTCTAGTTCTATTAGAGAGGTTGCAGTTGATACACAAAACCAATCGAATGGAATAGAGAAAATGGTATTTGCTATTACTGAAATGAATGAAGGGATTAAAAGAATATTAGATAATACAGGGGAAGTCTCCAATACCTCCCACGAAACGAAAAGCTATGCTGTTGATGGAGAGCGAGCAGTTGAAAAATCAGTTCGTCAAATGATCTTAATACAAAACTCAGTTAGTGAATCGGATATTTCTATTCAAGAGCTCCTTAAACGTTCACAAGAAATTGCACAAATTTTAAATGTTATTTCTGATATAGCAAATCAAACCAATTTGTTGGCTTTAAATGCTGCAATAGAGGCGGCTAGGGCTGGAGAATCAGGTAAAGGATTTGCAGTTGTTGCAGAGGAAGTAAGAAGACTCGCAGAACAATCAAATCAATCAACTGAACAGATTGGCTCGATTATCGACCAAATGAGACTGGCTACCGATGTTTCTGTGCAAACAATGAGAAAAGTTATTGAAGATGTAAAAGAAGGTATTGATATTATTAACGATACAAAAGTAAAATTCTCTGTAATTTCTCAATCGACGGAGGAAATGAACCGAGAAATGGGTAATATATTACAAGCAGCAGAAAGAATGGCATTAAATGCTGAAGAAATTTCTCTTACAATAGATCAAATTTCTACTTTAGCAAGGAGAAATACTCAATATTCTATTGATGTTTCCTCCTCAAGCCAAGATCAACTAGTTGCAATTGAAGAAATAACTAAATCAACAGAATCGTTATCAAATATTGCTGAAGATTTAAGGGAATCAACAAAAAAGTTTACAGTTATTTAAAATTCTTGAATCATAAATAAAGTTCGAAAAATAGCCAATAAATTTCCAAATAAGTGATTTGAATATACCCATACATGGTATATAGTATTAATATAAATACAAGAAGGTTGTAGGTAGCTTTCCTTAATCTTCCTAAATCGGCTATAAGGAGCGTGGTAGTAATGAGAAACGATAATGGAGATGGTAAACAAAATCATAAACATCACCATTCAAATCCAAGTGAACATGAACATCACAATAAAAGTGAGCATGTCCATGGTGGGCATAAGGGACATATTGCACATGATCATAGTAAACATCTAGGGCATGAACATCATAACCACGATGTACATGATCACAGCAAACATTCGGAACATCAAAATCACAGCCATGGTGGACATGATCATGAAGGAGGTCATGACAAACATCATGGCCACTCGATAGGAGAATTTAAGAAACGTTTTTGGATCTCATTAGTTCTAACAATACCTATTTCATACTTATCCATGATGGTTCAAATGCTATTTGGGTATGAAGTCAACTTTCCAGGAGATACATTTTTATTATTCTTACTTTCTACAATAGTTTTTTTCTATGGAGGAAAGCCTTTTTTACTCGGTGCATGGAGTGAAATAAAAGACAAAGCACCTGGTATGATGTTGCTGATTTCGCTAGCAATTGTCACTGCTTACGTATATAGCACTTTAACAGCATTCTTTATTGAAGGTAGTGACTTTTACTTTGAGTTAGCTACTTTGATTGTTATTATGCTACTAGGTCACTGGATTGAAATGAAATCTATAATGGGAGCTTCAAAAGCATTAGAAGAGCTAATAAAATTAATGCCTAAAGAAGCACACAAAATAGATTCATCAGGAAATATTATTGATGTTTCTGTAGAGGATTTAAAACCAGGTAATCAAATCCTTGTTAAACCTGGAGAAAAAATTCCGCTTGATGGAAAAATATTCGAAGGTCATTCAACAGTTGATGAATCAATGTTGACTGGGGAATCAGTTCCAGTAGAAAAAACTATTGGAATGGAAGCCATTGGTGGATCCATTAATGGTGAAGGTATTCTAAAAATAAACGTTAGTAAAACAGGTAGTGAAACATATCTTGCTCAAGTTATCCAATTAGTAAGTGACGCAGAAAAAACGAAATCTAAAGCACAAGGATTCGCTGACACTGCTGCTAAATGGTTATTCTATGTTGCGATTGTTGCAGGTATTATCACACTCGCATATTGGTGGTCAACTGGTGACTTTGATACTGCTTTAGAGCGAATGGTGACCGTATTAATTATTGCTTGTCCTCATGCATTAGGTTTAGCTACTCCACTAGTAACATCTAGATCAACATCTATTGCTGCAAAAAACGGTTTGTTAATCCGTAATCGTACCTCTTTTGAAAGTGCTTTTAGAATCAATCGTATTGTATTTGATAAAACTGGTACATTAACTGAAGGTAATTTTGGTGTTACAAATATACATCCAACTGTAGGTATCAGTGAAGAGGAACTATTAAAACTAGCGTACTCAGTCGAAACGCAATCTGAACACCCGATTGCAAAAGGTATTGTAAAAGAAGGTAAGAAACGAGATTTAGAACTATATAAAGTATCCAATTATCAAAACCTAACGGGTAAAGGACTTGTTGCGAAAATTAATGATTCTGAAATTGCTATTGTTAGTCCGGGTGTATTAAGAGAAAATAATATTTCCTTTGATATAGAAACTTATGAAAAACTTGCACAACAAGGGAAAACAGTTATTTTCATATTAAAGGATAATGCGCTTCAGGGAATGATTGCATTAGCAGATATTATTCGAGAATCCTCTTATAAGGTTATAAAAGAATTAAATAATCTTGGAATTGAAACTGTCATGATGACTGGTGATAATAGTCGCGTAGCACATTATGTAGGTGAAAAGCTTGGAATGACAAAGGTGATTGCTGAAGTTTTACCACATGAAAAATCAAATAATGTGAGAGAATTAAAAGAGGGTGGCAAAAAAGTCGCGATGGTTGGAGACGGTGTAAATGATGCACCAGCTTTAGCTGAAGCTGATTTAGGTATTGCTATTGGAGCGGGAACAGATGTTGCAATTGAAACTGCAGATGTTGTCCTAGTTAATAGTAACCCAGTAGATATTTTAAGCACTTTAAAACTTTCTAGGGCAAGTCGGATAAAAATGATTCAGAACTTAATTTGGGCTGCAGGATATAATATTATTGCCATCCCACTAGCAGCAGGGGTTCTTATTAGTGCAGGTATTGTGATCACACCGGCAATTGGGGCTGCGGTTATGTCATTAAGTACTATAATCTGTGCGATTAATGCTCAACTTTTGAGAATTGACTAATTTGGTAAATAATTACAATAGTTTCGCAAGAAGATTTTCTAAATATGTATGTAAAATAAATATGGCAATTGAAAGTATCAAAAAAATTCGCTTAATAAACATTTTAGGCGAATTTTCTTTCGTTATTTTTAATATGAATATTAACCCTCTATTTATGGTTATTCAGCATATAATAAATAAAATAATGAACAAATACTAACAAGAAAAAAGGGGTGAGAACATGTGTATAAATAACGACTTTATCGAAAATCATTCATATCGAGTATTTGAGGAAATACGTAAAAATTCTTTGTACAACGTAGCGAGAGTGGAATTTTCCGAGGGTTATTGTTGGGAACCTCAATTTCAAACTTCACAATTTAATAGTAATGACCTTATTACTAAAATAATTCTAGAAGATGAGAATAAAAATTATTTTACTATTAATCCTGATGACTTTGGCTTAAGGTTTGCAAAGGGAGAGATCAATTATAAAGAATATCTAAAATTTCAAAAAGTAGATGACATTAAATGGATAGGCTATTCAATTCTGGGAGTTGGGATTTTGATAGCAATGATGTTTACAATGTATGTTTATTTCATAAATTAATGATTGAGAAATAGCCTTGTTAATCTATTATTAGCAAGGCTAATTTAAATTTTTACTTTCAACAAAATCCCAGTTACTTTTAGTGTTATTCCTCACAAATTACTTCGAATAAAATTTTACAGCTGGTTCCTAAATCCAACTATTACCTTTATAGTGTGATCTTTTTCATAAAATTAAAAATTTAATAGTTGCACTATATAAAGTAATTGGTTATTATTTGTTTTGTTAATAGTAATCATTACTATTTGGAAGGGTGGAAAAGTTGAAAAGTTATATATTTACACTGTTGATTCTTTGCTTTGTTCTACTAGCGGCATGTAGCAATGAAACTGCGCAGAACGAACAGGGGAATGAAAGTTCTGAAGAAGAAACAAAATTACAGGTTTATACAACGGTATATCCATTAAGTTATTTTACACAACGTATTGGTGGAGAATTTGTTAAAGTGTCATCTGTTTATCCCCCAGGAGCAAATGAGCATTCATTTGAGCCAACGCAACAAGATATGATTAAGTTAGCAGAGTCAGATTTGATATTCTACATCGGTTTTGGTCTTGAAGGTTTTATTGAAAATGCTCAAGAGACATTAAAAAATGAAAAAGTAGAGTTTGTTGCTACAACAGCCAATATACCTAATGAAATGCTTAATATAAGCACCGGCGATTCACAAGTCGCACATTCGGAGGAAGATGAAGGTACCCAAGTTGAAGAAGCACACAATGATGAGGAAGTAACAAGTGAATCTGAAGATGTACATACAGAACATAATGAAATTGATGCTCATGTATGGCTTTCTACATCTCTTTCTGCAGATCTTGCATTAGCCATAAAGAGTGCACTTACAGAAAAAATGCCAGAACAGGCTGATAAGTTTGAAGCAAATTATCAAAAATTAATTAACGAGTTAGAAACACTAGATATTCAGTTTAAAGATATGGTGGCCCAAGCTAATACACGAACATTTTTTGTATCACACGCTGCTTTTGGATATATTGCTGGGGAATATGGTTTGCAACAAGTACCAATTGCTGGTCTGAATTCACAAAATGAACCATCACAAAAAGAATTATTAGAAGTTGTTGCTTTAGCAGAAGATTTAAAAATTGAATATGTTTTATTTGAGCAAAATGTATCTTCTAAATTAGCTGAGATTATACAATCTGAAATAGGAGCGGAATCACTTACATTGCATAACCTAAGTGTCCTTACCAAAGAAGATATTGCGAATAATGAAACGTATTTCACTTTAATGAAACAAAATATTGAAACTTTAAGAAAAGCGTTGGGGAATCAATAATTACTCGTACTTAAGTAACTTAAATATGATTAGAATACTTAATAACAAGTTACAAGATATTTAAATTCTAAGTAGAGCTAAGGGTTACAATGAACATACTTGAGAAAATTAGTAAAGTAATCATGAACTTAGATCAATGGTGAACAAGGAGAAATCTAGGGGTGCACTAATAGCACCTTTTTTTAAATACCTTTAATAGGAATATTCTGGGTAAACCAGGGACAAAATTAAGTTTATAATTATTTGAGTTAATTTTATTAACATCTGCATAATTTCTGCAAAAATTATAATTACAATTAAGATCTTAAGAAGTTTATACTGTCTCTTATTTCCCCAACCACTGGTAGTGAACCAGTGACAAACCATAAGTGGATTATTCAAGAAGAATTAAAGAATGCTTAACGAAGCTCCAGTGAACCAGGAATTGAAGCGAACGTTGATTATCCAACCAATTAGGAGGTATTTATGTTAAAAAAATACATCTCTGTTATTTTCGTTGCCTTATTTATTAGCTATGTCACTTTTGTTATTTTATCCGAAGAAAATATCAAAAATCTTAGAAAAACTGTACAGGTTAATGAGCAAGGGACCTTAAATGAATCTCTCAATAACAAATCCACTGAGATAACTGGGTACGATAATGACTCTCAAAAAGTTGAGCTTGCTCCGGAATTCACATTGTCAGATTTGAATGGCAAAGCTGTTAATCTCTCTGATTTTAAAGGTAAAATAGTTATCTTAAACTTTTGGACCACTTGGTGTCCACCATGTATAGAAGAGATGCCTGAAATGCAAAGGTTTTATGAAAAAAATAAAGACCACAGAATTGAAATCGTTGCCGTTAATCTAACTAACTTTGATAATGGTCAACAAGCAATTGAATCTTTTGTACAAGATTATGGTTTAACCTTTCCGGTATTATTAGACAAAGATGGTGTTCTTAGGAGTATGTACGAAATTTTGACTATACCAACTAGTTTTATTCTAGATACTGAAGGGGGAGTTTTCCAAAAGATAGTAGGTCCAATGAACGAACAAATGATGGATGAAATAGTTAATTCAATCCAAAGGACCGATGAAAAGTACGGGGAGTAGAAACTACCCTGTGTTTGTCTTGCGTTCATAACTTCCTTTACTTATTTGGTGGGGTTTCTTTTGCTAAGAATAGAATGAATTTAGCAACTAATCCGCATTACTTAAAGAACATACACAATCAACACCTTCATTAAAAAATGGAAGGAAAATTGAACAATTTCTTAGTTACTCGCATAGTAATACTGAGTTAAACACAACCTTTATTTTAGTTATATGAAAGGGATAAAAGAAATAATTTATGTACCTAAGACATATTTCTATTTACATAGGGTACTAGGGTATACTATAATGAATGTGAGAAGGGGGAAGTAACATGGAACCCGAATTAAAAAATGAATCCTTATTAGACGAAAGTTGTTGCTCTAGTTTGAATATTAGAAAAAGTCACCATTCAGAAAAGTCAAAGAAAAATCTTGTTTCCAGGCTTAATCGGATAGAAGGGCAAGTTCGAGGAATAAAGGGTTTAATTGAAAGAGATACTTATTGTGATGATGTTATCACACAAATATCTGCTACTCAGGCAGCGTTAAATAGTGTAGCAAAACTCCTTCTGGAAGCACATATGAAAGAGTGTGTTGTAGATCGTATACAAGAAGGGGATTTAGAAGTTTTAGATGAAGTACTTGTCACAATTCAAAAATTAATGAAAAAATAAAAGGAGAGAATTAATATGGGAAATGTAACATTAAACGTAAACGGAATGTCATGTGGTCATTGTGTTAAATCGATTGAAGGTAGTGTTGGATCGTTGGATGGTGTTGAACAAGTAAAAGTTGATTTAAGTTCTGGAAAGGTAAACGTTGAATTCAATGATGAGAAAGTGACACTTGAAAAAATTAAAGAGACAATTGATGATCAAGGATACGATGTTAAGTAACAAGATGTAGAGTGCTTACAATAGCACTCTATTTCTTTCAAAAATTCATACCCCATAGTGGTATATTTAATGAGGTGAAAGCAACATGAGTAGTGAGTTAAAAGAAACAAGTTTACAAATAACAGGTATGACTTGTGCAGCTTGTGCAACAAGAATTGAAAAGGGTCTAAATAAACTAGACGGTGTAGAAGAAGCGAATGTTAACCTAGCTCTTGAAAAATCCATCATCAAATATAATCCTGAAAAGATTAGTGAACAAGACTTTGAAAAGAAAATTCAAGATCTTGGCTACGGTGTCGCAAAAGAGAAAAAAGAATTCTCGATTACAGGAATGACTTGTGCAGCCTGTGCCAACAGAATAGAAAAAGGATTAAGTAAAATTGAAGGTGTATCAATGGCAACCGTCAACCTTGCTCTTGAAAATGCAACGATTGAATTTAATCCAACCGAAGTTTCAGTATCAGATATTATTCAAAGAGTTGAGAAATTAGGTTATGGGGCGCATATAAAAGAGAATGAAAAGGACACAGCAGATTTCCGAGAACAAGCAATTAAAAAACAAAAAACAAAGTTCATCATTGCTGCAATTCTTTCATTACCACTGTTATGGTCGATGATTGGTCACTTTTCGTTTACATCATTTATCTATATGCCAGAAATTCTAATGAACCCTTGGGTTCAAATGGTTTTAGCAACACCTGTTCAATTTTATGTAGGATGGCAGTTCTATGTAAGTGCATTTAAAGCATTAAAAAATAAAAGTGCAAACATGGATGTTCTTGTTGCAATGGGAACATCTGCCGCTTATTTTTATAGTGTTTATCAAGCAATCATTACAATTGGTGAGCCTCATCATGCACAACTCTATTTTGAAACAAGTGCTGTATTAATTACGTTAATTGTATTAGGGAAATTGTTTGAGGCTAAAGCAAAAGGTCGTTCTTCTGAAGCAATTAAAAAGTTAATGGGATTACAAGCGAAAACCGCTTTAGTCGTTCGTAATGGGGTAGAACAAGAAATCCCACTAGAAGAAGTTGTCATTGGTGATACAATTTTAGTAAAACCAGGAGAAAAGATACCTGTTGATGGTGAAGTCATAGAGGGTTACACAGCGGTAGATGAATCTATGTTAACAGGTGAGAGTATTCCGGTTGATAAAACAATCGGTTCCATTTTATTTGGATCAACAATTAATAAAAATGGTTTTATTAAAATGAGAGCGACAAAAGTTGGGCGAGACACAGCGTTAGCTCAAATTATTAAAGTTGTAGAAGATGCACAAGGTTCCAAAGCGCCGATACAAAGAATGGCGGATAAAATCTCAGGAGTTTTTGTACCTATTGTTATCGTCATTGCAATTATTACCTTTATCATTTGGTTTACACTTGTAGCACCAGGTGAATTTAGATCTGCTTTAGAAGCAATGATTGCAGTTCTAGTTATTGCATGTCCATGTGCGCTTGGGTTAGCAACTCCAACATCTATTATGGCAGGTTCCGGTAGAGCAGCTGAATTTGGTATTTTATTTAAAGGTGGAGAACATCTTGAACAAACACACCATATTGATACAGTCGTTGTAGACAAAACAGGTACAGTAACATATGGTAAGCCTGTATTAACAGATGTCATCGTAGAAGATGGGGTAAATGAAGAAGAATTCCTATCCCTAATAGGAGCAAGTGAAAAACAATCCGAACATCCACTTGCCGAAGCGATAGTTCAAGGGATTGAAGACCGTAGTATTGAACTCCCAAATGTCGGAAAATTCGAAGCGATTCCAGGTTACGGTGTCAAAGCGGTTGTCAATGGTAAAGAGATATTAGTTGGAACTCGAAAACTAATGAGTAATAATGGAATCACAATTTCAACAATATTAAGCAAGATGGAAGAGCTAGAAGCTAACGGTAAAACAGCGATGTTAGCAAGTATTGATGGTCAATATGCAGGTTTAGTAGCTGTTGCTGATACAATTAAAGAGACATCTAAAAAAGCCATCAAGCGTCTAAAAGATATGAATATTGAAGTAATTATGATGACAGGAGACAATAAACGAACTGCCAATGCTATTGGAGTGGAAGTTGGAGTTAATCATGTCATTGCAGAGGTATTGCCGGAAGGGAAGGCTGAAGAAGTGAAAAAACTTCAAGCTTCTGGGAAAAAGGTTGCAATGGTTGGTGACGGTATTAATGACGCACCTGCGCTAGCAGTAGCTAATATTGGTATGGCCATTGGTACAGGAACAGATGTTGCAATGGAAGCAGCTGATATTACATTAATTCGTGGAGATTTAAATAGTATTGCTGATGCAATCATCATGAGTCACAAAACTATGCGTAATATTAAACAAAACTTATTCTGGGCATTTGCTTATAATACACTCGGCATTCCAATTGCGGCGATAGGTTTGCTTGCTCCATGGGTTGCGGGTGCTGCAATGGCATTTAGCTCTGTATCAGTAGTTTTAAATGCACTAAGATTGCAAAGAGTGAAGTTAGTAAAATAATAAAAAAAGACCTACTTGGTAGGTCTTTTTTTTATTTATGTATATGTAGAATTCCTTTTATCAATACTATAAAAAGTTCAATATTGCATAATCTACGCGAAATTATGAAAAAATTGGAGGAATAAAGAATGGCAAATAAGTTTACTCTTGGTATTATTTCATTCGCTGCAGCTTTAACACTTGCAGCATGTGGTGGAGAGAACGCTGATGATACAACACAAAATTCAACGACTCAAGAAGAGTCAAATGCAGCGCCTGAAAATAACATGAATGGTGAAAATAGCGAAGCAATGCAAGGTATGGACCATTCTAACATGAATCACTCTGGTTCAGGTGAAGTACCAGAAGGTTTAAAAGATGCTACAAACCCAACTTTTCCTGTTGGCAGTAAAGCAATTATTCAATCAGATCATATGCCTGGTATGAAAGGTGCCGAAGCAACGATTGTAGGTGCTTATGATACAACAGTATATACTGTCTCTTTTACTCCAACTACTGGTGGTAATCCGGTAACAAATCATAAGTGGGTTATTCATGAGGAATTAGAAGGTGTTGGTGAAGGAGTCTTACAGCCAGGAACCAAAGCAACAATTAATGCTGATCATATGAAGGGTATGAAGGGCGCTACTGCCACAATAGATTCAGCTGAAGAAACGACTGTTTATATGGTTGACTTTACTTCTACAACAGGTGAACAAGTAACAAACCATAAATGGGTAACAGAAAATGAATTATCAGCTCAATAAACTAATAGTATTCGGATTTTCGTGTTAAAAGCAAGCTAACTGATTGGTGTTCATCAATTATAAGTTAGACAAACTGTGCAAGAAACCCAATGCAGAGATTTAAAAGCTCCTACTTTATGGTAGGAGCATTTTAAATTTTTTGTTTGATTATTATGTTAAAGCTAGTGAGAATTCTTAAATTAATAACATTATTTATAAGTTATAAATGTGGAACCTCTCCCTAATTCACTTTCCACTTGAATATCGGTTTGATGAAGATCTAAAATGTGCTTGACAATAGACAGGCCGATTCCTGTATCTGTTTTAGTGGACCTTGTTCAATCCGCTTTATAAAATCGTTCCCACATAGTATATTTTATATCCATAAATTATCCATATTTGTTTGTTAAATTAGTAAGAGAAATATATGGAAAAGTGGAAATGAAATGAAAAATAGTAGAATTATTATCGCCTTAGTAGTTATAACTTTACTAGCTGCTTGTTCAAACAAAGTAGAACGAAATAACTATGATTCAAATAAACTAACTGTATTGATTGTTGAATACTCAAGTGGAGCACCTCTGAATAAATTATACGTAACATTACTTGATAATGAGGGGAGTATTCTGGATTCAAATGTGAGTACAGGTGAGGGGAAAGTTATCTTTCATAACTTAGAAGAAAATGAAGAGTATTCATTACAAATTGGATTATTTGAAAATTTTAAAACTGGAATGTATATTACTGAGAAAGAATTTACATATAGTCAAACTAAGCAAAATCTGATTGTACAAACAAATGCTCTAAATAGCGAACAAGCACTAGCCGTACCATCTCTACTACAACATCCTGAATTACCAAATGGTTGCGAAATAACAACTCTTACAGCAGTACTCAATTATTATGGAGCAGCCACAGACAAAATGGAAATGACTGATCAATATTTACCTAAACAGCCATTTAAATATAACGGAAGTAAAAAATATGGTCCTGATCCAAATATAGCGTATGGAGGGTACCCGGGTAGCTTAGAAACAGGTACCTATGTTTTTGCTGAGCCAATTGTCAATGCGGCAAATAATTTTATAAGAGATAGAAAACTTAAATTACAAGCGCAAAATATTAGTGGTAGTACATTAGAAGAGATTACAAATTATGTGGATATGGGAATACCTGTAATTGCATGGGTCACATTAGACCTTTCGAAGCCGAAAATTCGTGGAGGGTGGTACATTGAAGAAACGGGAGAATATCATCAAATGTTTACAAATCTGCATACAATGGTAATAATCGGTATAAAAAATGATGAAGTTGAAGTAATGGATCCCCTTAAAGGGTACGTAACTTTAGATAAAACCGAATTTTTCAAAAGTTATGTGTCTTTAGGGGAGCAAGCTATCGTAGTATATTAAAAATTAGTTAACATTACAAATTGTTTTGTTCGATTTTATATCAAGAGGGAAGAACATCCGTCTACCGTTATCATATATCGATGTAAAAAATGGTCAACCAGAAATGTTTTCTGGCTGACCTTATAATACGACCGGGCGAGATTACGGAAGAACTCAGCAAAAAACGATCAAGTTTTTTTTTCATATTTAAATAAATTAACTAGTCTCAGCCTAATTATTTTTAGAAGACGATTCATCTTGTAAAACTATTGAAATTGCTTGTGCGAGAACAGAAATTGTACGATTAATCTCTTCTTCTGAATTTTCAATACCTCCAAGTTCTATTAAAACCATATTTTTAGCTAAATCTTGATTATAAATACCATCAACATGCTCACCTTTTTTCCCTATTACACCACGTGATATTCCTGGAACCAACTCATTCAATTTATCAGAGATTTGTTGGGAATATGATTGATTTATTGAGTAGTTTGGATTATCTTCCCCTACAACAAAATAGATTTTTCCGAAGGTCTGATTCTTGTAAGTAAGCGTAGATATATCTCTAGAAGCAGAATCTCTATGAAGGTCAACGATTAGGTCGTAGGTATTATTTTGGATTTCGTTTGAAAGATAAGGTCGTACAACATCATAAGCTTCAGAAAAAGTACGATTTGTATTGTATAGTTCATCCATTGTATCAACCTCAAGAAATTTTGTGTTTAAGGAGTTTACATTGAAATGCATTTTAATAATTTCTTCAAATTCAGTAATATTTGATTTTGAGTCATAAACAGCTGTTTTACCACTTTTATTTTTCACTATGGGAATAAAAGCTTCATGGGAATGCGTAAAAAGCATCAAAACATTCTTTGATAATGCCGGTTCTAAACTATCAAGAGGTACATCAGTGGTTGTAGGAGCATACACAAGTTTTTTAGGTGTTTCAAGCTCTTCAACTGTTATATCCTGAGATGGTGTTTCAAGCCCTTCAACTGTTATATCCTGAGATGGGTTAAAAGAACTTGCAATTATTGGTGATACAAATAATAGTAAAATGAATCCAAAAAATATGACGAGTTTGTATTGCATCATTTATTCACCTCAAAAAATTATATGTTTGAGGGTTTCTAATTATTTATTATAGGTTTATAAAATTTGAGATTAATAATTTGTAATATTTATTGTTAGTAAAATATAATTCTGTACCTACTATATCTTAAACTACATTATGAATTTTTTATGAACTTCATTAAATCTCCTTTATCATACTTTGATATGTGCATAATTTCTCCATAATTATTTGTTACATTATTTTTGTAAACAAATTAAGGAGGAATCAGCATGAAATCCAAGTTATGGATAACTGCATTAATAACCAGTGCTGTAATTGCAACTGGTTGTAGTGCAAATAATACAAATTCAGAATCAGAAGAAATGGATCATTCCAACATGTCTGAAGAGGAAATGAAGAATATGGAGGGGATGGATCATTCCAACATGGATATGGAAGGGATGGATATGGAAAACGGCCATGCAAGTCATACAAATCCATTAGAACTAAATAATTCGACAGGTGAAAACGAACTAGCCCTTCCACCATTAGTAGAAGCTAATGATGGAGTTGTTGATATTACTGCTCAACAAGGTAAAACTGAAATTTTTGAGGGTGTCCAAACTGACACATATGGATATAATGGTTCATTCTTAGGTCCAGTTATTCGTGTAAGTGAGGGTGAAACTGTAACATTTAGAACGAAAAATGATTTGCTAGAACCGACAACATTCCATTGGCATGGAGTTGATATACCGGGTGAAGGGGATGGAGGACCACATCAACTTCTACAACCAGGTGCTTCAGAAGATGTAAAATTCACTGTAAGTCAAGGAGCCTCAACACTTTGGTTCCATCCACATCCAGAAGGTGCTACAGCAGAACAAGTATACAAAGGATTAGCAGGATTGATTTATGTGGAAGATGAAAACTCTAAAAACCTAGGATTACCTGATGAATATGGAGTAAACGATTTCCCACTAGTTTTCCAAGACAGACAATTTAATGAGAATAAACAATTTGATTACCAAGCAGTGCGTAATGAAGATGGAACAATAGGCGATACAATGTTAGTAAATGGAACTCTTAATCCTAAACTGACAGTAGGAAAAGAGAAAGTACGCTTACGATTATTGAATGGTTCTAATGCTCGTAATTATACATTTAAATTAAACACAGGAGATTCATTCCAACAAATTGCAACAGATGGTGGATTCTTAAATGAACCAACTGAAATGTCAGAAATCATATTAACACCTGGAGAACGTGCTGAAATTATTGTTGATTTTTCTAAATATGATGCATCAAGCGACGTAGCCTTAGTTAATGAAGCTGATTCTATCTTATTGCCATTTAAGATTGATGAACAAAAAACAAATACAGTAGAAATTTCAGAAACATTAAATGACTACGTAGTAACTGAAGAAGAAAAAAATCTACCTGTTACGAAAAAACTTGAACTATTTGGTATGGGTGAAATGGTCTATATCAATGACAAGCAATTTGATATAAATCGAATCGATTTTACTCAAAAACAAGGTGAAACAGAAATTTGGGAGATTTATAATAAACCAGATATGATGGGCGGTATGGCACACCCATTCCATATTCATGGGACACAATTTAAAATCGTTTCAATTGATGGCAAGGAACCACCTGCGGAACTGCAAGGCTGGAAAGACACAGTTGCAATTGAACCAGACCAAACAGTGAAGCTAGCTGTGAAATTCAATAATAAAGGGATCTACATGTTCCACTGTCATGTTCTTGAACATGAAGAAAACGGAATGATGGGACAAGTTGAAGTTTTATAACTTTATCCACTGTTATATAAAAAAACCAAATTGGGTTTTTTAAGTCCAATTTGGTTTTTATATTATATTAGTGTTTTATAAGGAAGTATTAAATAGGTAACATTGATTGGTAAAATCAATAATATTATTACCGGAGAATTAGGTGAAGCTGATATCGTTTTATACATGGGGTTGATTATTCCGGAATAGGAGTGCAAATTATGGAAAAAATTGTTTGTGCTTGTGGGCATGAAAACCCACTTGGCACAAAAATTTGCAGCAATTGTGGTAGACCACTAACAGAAGAAGGAAAGTCACAAAAAGTTTTAGATATGAAATATGATGGATCTGCCATTCGATCAAAGACGCACAATAAATCCTTTGTCGATAAAGTATGGAATTTTTTCTCTAGCGTAAAAGTTGGAGTGGCATTAATCATTATTCTCTTAGTAGTAGCATCTATCGGAACAATTTTTCCACAAGAATTTTTTGTAGCTGCTGGAACGGAGGCTGGTAAGGCACTTTATTATGAAACAAACTATGGATCATTAGGTACACTATATTACAATTTGGGGCTTTCTGATCTATATTCAACTTGGTGGTTCCAGGTACTTGTGGGAATGCTTGGGGTTTCCATTATTGTTGCAAGTATTGACCGTGGTATCCCATTACACAAATCATTAACAAAACAACGAGTAAAACGTCACGAAAGCTTTATGAGACGCCAACGAATTATTGCAGAAGGTGCTGTTACTGAAGGCGATCCATCTAAAACACTTTATTCGGTTGAGGAAAAACTAAAAAAAATGAATTACAAAGTACGTCACGATGGATCAGCCTTACTTGCTGAAAAAGGTAGATTTTCACGTTATGGTCCTTACATTAATCATGTGGGTTTAATTATTTTTTTATTAGGTGTTATGCTACATCAACTTCCGGGAATGCATGTGGATGAATCAATGTGGATTCGTGATGGAGAAACTCGTGCTATCCCTGGAATGGATGGTTACTTTTTAGAAAGCAAAAAGTTTATTTTAGAAACACATGATAATGACCCGACAACTGCACAAATACAGCAAGGTGTGGCTGTAATTGCAAAAAACTATCAAACGGATGTAGTATTGTACAAGCAATCGGATGATGCATTACCAGGAGAAACAAATAATTTAGAAGTGGTGAAAGAGTACTCGATCCGAGTAAACCATCCATTAGAGCATGATGGGTATTCATTATATCAAATGGATTATAGATTAAATGAATTAAAAGAAATGACGTTTTCATTAACGAATAAAGAAACTGGTACTGTACTAGGAAATATCACTATCGATTTAAGAAATCCAAAAAGTGAGTATGTCATTGATGAAAATACTAAGGTAGAGTTAATGGAATATTATCCTGATTATACAGGGTTTAATGATGAAGGTAAGCCACAAACAGCAACACCGAATCCAAATAATCCAGCATTTATTTTTAATATGATAACACCGGAAAAACCAAAAGGTGAGATTAGCTTTGTTGCTATTCAACAAACGGTTGAAGGTTCAGGGGCTAGTGAGAATACTTATAAAATGGCGTTTACTGGTGTAGATACGATCAATATGTCAGGTTTAACAATTCGAATGGATAAGACAATTCCATTATTAATTGTTGGTGGATTTATCTTTTTACTAGGTTTAGCAATAGGGTCCTACTGGAATCATCGAAGAGTTTGGATTGAACAGTTAGCAGACGGACAAATTCGTCTTGCTGCACATACGAACAAAAACTGGTTTGGAATTAAGAAAGAAATTGATGCCTTAACTGAATATGCACATTTACCTCAATATGTTGATCAGTTAGTTGACGAAAAAGAGAAAGAAAAGAAAGATGAATAGTAGTATTAATATAAAAGGGGAAGGTGACTACTTATTATGAGTTTAATAGATATTAGTGGTAATCTTTTATTTGTTGCATTTGTTGCCTATTTAGTTGCAACGTTATTAATTGGAGGTTCGATTAAAAGCGCAAAACCAGATGGAGCGGCAGGACGCGCAACTAAATGGGGTCAACTAGCGATTATTGTTACTATCATCGGATTCCTTGCACATTTAGGATACTTTATTACACGTTGGATTTATTCAGGACAAGTACCAGTAAGTAATATGTTCGAATTTACAACAGCATTTGGTATGTTTTTAATAGGGGCATTTATCTATATGTACTTTATGTATCGAGTGACTGCACTTGGATTAGTTGCGTTACCAATTGCATTAATAATCATTGGTTGGGCAGCAATGTTCCCAAGAGAAGTAACACCTTTAGTACCATCTTTACAAAGCCACTGGTTAACAATTCACGTAATTACAGCAGCTATTGGTCAATCGATTTTAGCCATCAGTGCGGTTGCAGGATTAATTTATTTACTAAAAGTTATTGATGCAAAGAAAAAAGGAAAAGAACGTTTTTGGCTTGAAGCAGTACTGTATTTTTTAGTTATCATTGTAGGTAACATTGCAGCGTCAGTTGCATTTAATGTTGTAGGCTATGAAGACCGATATTCTTATATCAATAAAGATGAAATAGAACTTCAGATTATTTATAATCATCCACCGATTTTTGGTATGAATGAATCTACTGCTATAACTGAAGGAGCGATGGAACCTTTAATTGAAATGCCAGCATTTATTCATGCTCAAAAATTAAATATTGTAGTTTGGTCATTATTAGTTGGTACGATTCTTTACGTTTTAATTCGATTAATTGCTAGAAAGCGAATTATCGAATTGTTGAATCCATTAGTACAGAAAGTAAACTTACAACTATTTGATGAAATTGGCTATCGTTCAGTATTAATAGGATTCCCGATATTTTCTCTAGGAGCTCTTGTCTTTGCGATGATTTGGGCACAAGAAGCTTGGGGACGCTTCTGGGGTTGGGACCCAAAAGAAGTATGGGCGCTAATTACATGGTTATTTTATGCAGCATACCTTCACCTACGTCTTTCAAAAGGTTGGGAAGGCAAAAAGAGTGCATGGTTAGCTTTAATCGGTTTCGGTATTATTATTTTTAACTTAGTCGTAGTAAACTTAGTTATCGCTGGACTGCACTCTTACGCATAAAATAAATAGTTTAAGAGAGTTTATCTTACTTTGTATAGTAATGATAGTGAATGTATGTTTTTATTAAAATAACAGCTACTTGTCTTTAATGTCACACATTTTACGATAATTAGTACATCACTTATATATTTGTGATGTACTTTTTAATTAATAGACCTATAAATTATTAAATTATTAGTATTATAACAATAATAAAAATTGGATTTTAAGCATGGAATCAACCTTATAAAATCCATTACTTACGAAAAGGTGTAGAAAATGGGTTATCTTATAGATTTTACTTTATTAGTTATGGTATATATATATATTTATTTTAGAAGATGGAAAAATGAATCGAAGAATACATTAATAATTAAAACTCTTATGTTTGTATATATAGTAATGGTATTATTTGTTACAATAATGCCCTTCACTATACCATTAAATGGAACAAATAAATTGTTTTTAGAGACTGCTAATTTTATACCATTTAAAGATCTAATGTTAAAATATCACGGTGCTACAAAGGAAATTTTCTTAAACATTTTAATGATGATGCCTTTTGGATTTTTATACCCAATTATAATGAAAAAAGGCTTATTAAAGACCGTTATAGCAACATTAACTTTTAGTTTGTTCATAGAATGCTATCAATTAATTAGCGTATGGTGGAATGCTGCTTCGACAAGAATATTTGATGTGACTGACTTAATTACAAATTCAACTGGTGGTCTATTTGGATACATTTCTTTTAGTCTAGTAACTTTAATTAGTAAAAACCATAATTCATAAAATCTTTTAAATTACCACCATATCACTAATTAAACAATTGGAAGGTGTTAATGGGAAGAATTGCTATTAGGGTTCCTTTACACTTCTATAGGATTTTTATTGGTGGAGCCGTTGCATGGCTCTTTAAGGATTTTCAACGAAAGATAATCATTATTAATGCAGTATGTGCTGGCCTAATCTTTGGCCTAATAAGTATTGTAATTTTCCAAGAAGCAATTGAATTAGGCGGTTGGTTCATAACAATAGTTGAAGTTTCTATTGGAATGGTCATATTTGAATTATTACATAAAGTAATGCGGAATTATCAGGTGATTAAGAATACCTCAAAGGAAAGAGTATATATTCGTAAAGGTTTGTTACTGATATTGAGTTTCTCCATTCCCAATCTACCTATTGGAATTATTCTAGCGACAAGTCACGAACATGATATTTCTCTTTTACAAACGCTTCTACTTCATAATATCCCTGAAGGCATCATTTTATATACTAGATTTAAATCATACTTTTATTTCGACCATCTTAATTAGTTTTACCATAGGTATTATTTTAATGGTTACAGTTACAGAAATACTGTTGCCAGTAATGGAAAAATCCTCATTACATAGAATTTTAATTTAACCTCTAATCGGAATAGGAATTATGGCATTCAATTTAAACTTATTTTAATAGATTAGTTAGTTTCAGATTGAGTTTTGTTGGTCATCATTTTGTTTTATTACTCCAATGAACTGAAACATTATTGTAAAATCTATTAAGTGTTTTGAATGGTATACTCAATTTTTTAGATAAAGAGTACTAATAGGTTTATCAACTAGAACAAGATTTTCGGGAGGATTTTTTATTTGGATAAGAAAATAAAAGGTTTTGTCTTAATAGGATTTTTTACGTTGTTTACTTCAACGATTTTCCTTAATCTACAAGCCTCAGCAAATAATTTGGATAGTTTAAAAGAAGAACAAAATGAAATAGAACAAAAAAAGACAGAGTTAAACCAAGAATTAAAAGATAAAAAAATAGAAATTCAGACAAACCAAGCAGAACAAGATAGTTTATTAAACCAAATAACAAACTTTAATAAAGAAATTACTGCTACCGAAGATCAAATTAATGTTTTTGAATCTAGTATTGAGCAAACAACTCAAGAAATTGAAAATTTACAAGTGGACATTAAAGATCTAGAGGAGAAAGTCAATAATCGAGATGAACTAATTGACGAACGTTTACGTACAATTCAATCTAGTGGAACAATAAATTGGTTAGATATTTTACTAGGCGCAAATAGCTTTATTGATTTAATAGATAGATTTTCAGCAGCAAGTACATTAATGGAGGCTGACCATTCCCTTATAAATGAACAAAATGAAGATATTAGGCTAATTGAGATAAAAGAGTTTGACTTAGAAGAAACGTTAGTGAAACTTGAGAGTGAACGTACAGAATTGCTTACATTAAAGACTAATTTAGAGAGCCAAAGATCAAATAAAACGGCCCTAATTGTAATACTTGAAGCCGAACAAGAAAAGCTAAAAGACTCAAAACAGCAATTGGAAAATGAATACGAGGAAGTATATGAAATCAGTGAAGATTTAGAAGCAAAAATCATTGCAGAACAGAAACGTATGGCAGAATTGGCACGTGAACAAGAACGTAAACGACTTGAACAAGAAAGTAAACAAAATAAAAATAATGAATCAGCTTCACCTAATATTCCTGTAACATCAAGTGGAGTGTGGACAACTCCAACATATGGTACATTTACTTCTGGTTATGGATGGAGAAGTTTTGGCGGTGGTGAGTTCCACTATGGTGTGGACGTAGCAAATTCTACTGGAACACCAATTGTGGCAGCTTCGGATGGAGTAGTTTCGTATGCTGCACCTCTTAGTACATATGGTAATGCTGTTCTCTTAACACATTCGATTAATGGAAAAATTTATACAACCGTTTATGCTCACATGAGTTCGATCGGTGTCCAAGCTGGACAAACCGTATCGAAAGGACAGGAAATAGGGAAAATGGGTGCGACTGGTCGTGTCACAGGACCACATTTACATTTTGAATTGCATAATGGTACTTGGGCAGGTCAAAAGGTAGGACATATGAATCCGTTGAAGTTTGTTCCGTTTTAAATAGTGTGCTTCACTAATTAGTATCCTCAAATAAATTTGGAGGGCATTCCAAATTTATTTGAGGATTTCTTCATAATTCATTTATAACTCATTTGTAATGAAACTATTACTCTACTTGTAAAATACATTATAATAGAAGAAACTCATTACTTAAAAGAAAGAGGAGGCGATAGAATGAGTAAGAAAGCAGTTGCTTATATTCGAGTAAGTGATATGGGACCGACAGGCGAGAAAGATTCCCAAGACACTCAACTCGAAGAAATTAAGAAATATTGTATACAAAATGATTATGAACTAATAGGTTCTTATCAAGATTTGGATATCTCAGGTGGCACAGATAATAGACCAGATTTTCAAAGATTGTTTGAAGATGCTAGAAAGAAAAAATTTGAAGTAGTAGTTGTATATAATCTAAGTCGTTTCTCTAGAAATGTTCAACATACAATATCATATGTTCAAGAGTTAAGCGATTTAGATATTGACTTTGCTTCTACGAAAGAAAACTTCTTGAGAACAGACACACCAGAAGGACGCTTAATGTTCCACATTACGGCTTCTGTGGCTGAATACCAACGAGAACAGATAGGGCAAACAGTACGAGACAATATGCTATCAATAGCAGCACGTCAAGGTCGCTTCTTAGGTGGATTAGCACCGTTGGGCTATACAGTTAAAGAAGATAAGACGGGTTTTGAAATTGTTGAAGAAGAGGCTGTTGTTGTAAGGTGGTTGTTCAATGAATACCGGAATGGAAAAGGAATGGATGCTTTAACTAGAACACTCACAGAAGACAATGCTTTAGGAAGGGATAAATTCAGCAAATCCACTATTAGGGCTATACTTCTAAACCCTGTTTATGTTGGGGACTTTTACTATAATAAAAGAAGAAAAACAACTTCTGGTAAAAGAAAGAAGAATGAAGAAAATGATTGGATTATTGTTGAAAATAGACACGAACCAATTATTGATAGAGAACTCTTTAATGAAGTGCAAGAACTACTCAAAAGTAAGGCAAGAGGTAAAGGAACATTCAACCCCAACAAGGCTGCTACTAAGCATTTATTAACTGGTCTATTGACTTGTTCTTGTGGTAATACATTCAATGGAAATCCTAAATATAATAATGACGGAAAAAAATATGAATATTACTATTGCAGTGGTAGACAAAGGCACTCTAGAGCATTCTGTGATGCAAAAGGTTTGAGAGTAGACAAAGTAGATCCATTAGTTATCTCAACTCTTGAAGATGTTGTGAGTAAGAAGAAATTACTCTCTGCTTTCAATTCTCAGTTCGCCACTCTAACAACTGAGGAAGCCGATAAGTTAAAGAGGAAGGTCTCTCTCCAAAGGCAGATTGTAAGGAAGAACGAGCAGATAAACAACTTAATGGATAGAAGTTTAAGGACTAAAAATGAAAAAATGATTGAACGGTTCGATAGGGAAATGACAACTCTTCAAGAAGAAATAGAAGAGGTGCAAGTTGAACTTGAACAATTTGATACTACAAATAACTTACTAGTTGAAAAAGCAGAAGAATTAAAACATAGCATTATTACAAGTGAAAAGTTTGAATTGTCTGTTAACTTCTTGAATTATGTCGATAAAGAAATTCAACGAAAAGTTATTGGTGAGTTGATAGACAAAATAGATGTTGTTCAACTTGAAGATGGAAATACTAAACTGGATATCCACTTTAAGTTTGATAGTGAAAATATTGAGTTAGTGAAAAACATTAGCAAACTAGATTATAAGAATCTAGAAACTGAAAAAGAACTTCTTCACAAAATTATGAAGATAGCAGTTGAGAACAATTCTGAAAGTTCTCCCAGAAAGCCGTTATCTGCACAAAATAGTGAGGATTGTGTAGGTGACGGCCATCCCCGTCCTTCGGTATCTAAGTAAACAAACTAATCTTATATTAAGTGAGACAAGGTATAATACCTTGTCTCTTTTTTTATTCGTATCCTTATAAATAGACTACGATTTAAATCTCCAAGTGCAGTAACTAAAGAAGCGCAAATAAACGCAAATAAACGAATAATCATCCTATATAATTGACATTATTCTCTTAAAGAATATTACAATGCAAACTAACATACTATTAATATAAGGAAAACATATTTCAAATGATTAAGGTCTATTTAGATTAGTAGAGTTCGTATGAGTGAAAGATTCTAAGGAGGTTGTAGTTTATGACACTTCTAAAAACTAGTGATGGTACCAATCTCTATTATGAGGTGGTTGGTGAAGGAGAACCGATAGTATTAATTCACGGATGGGGACAAAACAATGAGGGATTCCTACCTCAAATCGAAACATTAAGTAAAAACTTTAAAGTGATCTCTTATGATTTAAGGGGACATGGGAAATCAGATAAACCCCATTATGGACTAACATTGAGTAGATTCGCTGACGATTTAGAAGAACTTATGAATGAGCTTGCATTAGAAAATGTAAACTTAGTTGGATGGTCAATGGGTGCATCTACTAGCTTTGAGTATGTGAGAAAGTATGGTGTTAACCGTCTTAAATCCCTTACTATATTCGACATGACTCCAAAGCTTTTAAATGATGAAGAGTGGAAGTATGGTTTGTTTCATGGGAGATATGAAATACAAGACGCTCTAAGGGATTTAACCGCTTTGAATCATGATTATTCCGCTTTTGGAAAAGAGTTTATGTCGATAGCAGCACCATATTTTACGGAAGAGATGATTGAGGAGACAAATAGTTTATTTGTTGAAGGGAATACACCGCACGTTTTAGCTGCTATGTGGCTAGCGATGGTTGTAAATGATTATCGAGACGTATTGCCAAAAATAACGGTTTCGACACAAATCGTTTATGGTGATCAGAGTACATTATATTCAAAGGAAACAGCAGAATACCTTGTATCACAAATACCAAATGCTAAAGCGATACCTTTTGAGAATTGCACTCATTTGTTAGTAGCGGAAAACCCTGATAAAACAACAGAAGTCATTTATGATATTGCGAGTAAATAATTTTATGGCATAGTAAAACCAGCACTCCTATTGAGTAGAGCAGTGCTGGTTTTTTTACATATTTAATTTAGTAGTTTATTAAAACTTTATAATGCGGACACTGTTTGCAACTTCGAAGACTTTAAGGTTTCGATTAATCCTTCTACATATTGTTGCACACTCTGTGCAGCTATACTCCCATCGTTAGTTGCTGTAACGATTTGACGAAGTGATTTTTCACGAACATCCCCTGCAGCAAATATCCCTGGAATGTTAGTTTCCATTTTTTCATTTGTAACAATATAACCGCGTTCATTCAATATACCTAAATTGGTAAATGGTTTAGTTAAAGGAACCATGCCTACGTATACAAATATACCATCAGCTTTTATTTGTTGTTCCGTTCCATCTTCCGTATTTACTAATGTAACACTACTAACTTTTCCGTTTTCTTCGTGAATTTCCTTAACGGTATGATTCCATATAAAATCTATTTTTTCATTAATAAAAGCACGATCTTGTAAAATCTTTTGAGCACGAAGTTTGTCACGACGATGTACGATGGTAACTTTACTAGCATAACGTGTCAGAAAAACACCCTCTTCAACAGCGGAATCACCACCGCCAATTACAAGTAATTCGCGTTGTTTAAAGAAGGCACCGTCACAAACCGCACAATAGGAAACACCACGTCCTCCTAATTCAGATTCACCCGGTACTCCAAGCTTTTTGTATTCAGCCCCAGTTGCAATAATGATGGCTCTCGCTTTTATTTCCTTATTTTCGGATTTAATAATATTGTAATTTCCATTGTCTATAATTTCTTTAATATCGCCATATGCGTACTTAGCACCAAATTTTTTAGCGTGTTCAAACATTTTATTTGATAGATCTGGACCAAGAATTTTTTCATATCCAGGATAATTCTCTACTTCCTCTGTATTAGCTATTTGACCACCTGGTACACCCCGTTCCAACATAATAGTAGATAAGTTGGCACGAGACGTATAAACAGCTGCTGTCATACCTGCAGGACCTGCACCGATAATAGCTACATCATAAATATTTTCTTCAATCATTTTCTTCTCTCCTTTACATTTTTATAAATATGATCTGCATTTCCCTTTGTAACTTTAGTGTAGCAGTGGAAAAAATATCATTGAACCAATAGAATTGAATAAACGTTGTTTATACAACATTTCAAGTAATTTGTTTAAAAATTAGGTGAAAATCGAGAGTTTCCTTAAAGGGGGGATGTTATATGCTAAAAATTTGTTTAATTAGGCATGGTGAGACAGATTGGAATGCTAAAGGAATCATTCAAGGTACTTTAAATACAGAATTAAATAATAGAGGGAAACAACAGGCAGAGTCATGTGCTGCTTATCTTTCAAAAGAAAATTGGGATTTGGTAATATCGAGTCCTTTAATTCGTGCAATGGACACTGCTACTATTATTGCAAATAAAATATCTCTTAATGTGCAAATTATGGATGAATTTATAGAGAAGCATTACGGAGAAGCTGTTGGTTCTCCATTAATTGACAAGACACTACATGACCAAGTTGGGGAACAATTTATTCTCTTTAAAAAACGAGTACTTATAGGATTAAATCGATTAATAGAAAACTATGATAATAAAAATATTCTACTAGTAACACATGGCGATGTAATCCAGGTTATTTTAACTACATTACTTCACTCTAATGAATACAATAATAAAGTGAACAATGCCAGTTTATCAGAAATTGAATATAATAATGTTCATTGGACAATTAATTATTTTAATAGGATAAACTACTTATAATTAAATAGTATTATCAGGGATATTTTACAAAAGGAAGAAATTGTACTATACTTTCTTTAGTAAACAACAAAAAAATGAATATTAAACTAATAGGTTTCTTAAATGTTATTTAAGACTAAGAGGGAAATTGGTGTAAATCCAATACGGTCCCGCCACTGTAAGCGAGAAGGAAGGTTATAAATATCCACTGTGTGTAAACATGGGAAGGAGTAACCAACTGTTTGATTCGTAAGTCAGGAGACCTGCCTATTATGTGTTTAAGCTTCCTCGAGGAAAGGAAAGTTTAAAGTGTAGGTAGTCTTTATTTAAATCATTTTCGTTAAATAATAGATTGCAAGCTTATATAAAATATCTGCAAAGATTAATATATAACAAAGATACCTTTAATCGACGCTTTCCACAGGAAAAGCGTTTTTTTGTGTTTAAAAATAGAAGGGAGTCTTACAAATGAAAGAGATTTTGAAAAAATGGGGATTGTTGAGTGTTTTTTTACTTTTAACTTTAACGATCATTACAGGCTGTGGTACACAAGGGAAAAACGATGAAAGTAATATAGAGAAAGAAAATGCTCAAGAGGAAGTCGTTAATAATAATGAAAGTCAATTTCCTATCACTATTACAGATGGTGCTAATCGTGAGGTGACAATTGATGATGAGCCTGAAACAATTGTTTCCATTCAAACGAGTAACACAGAAATTTCATTTGCACTTGGACTAGGCGATAAGATTGTTGGTGTTTCAGATTACGATAACTATCCACCGGAAGCATTAGAAAAAGAAAAAGTAGGTGCACAAGATATTAATGCAGAGCTTGTTCTTTCACTTTTGCCGGATTTAGCGCTAGTTACTGATTATCATTACAATACACACCCAGATTTACTTAAACAGTTTGAAGAAGCTGGGATTGACGTAGTTGTTGTTGGAGATGCAACATCCTTTGAAGATGTTTACCATAATATTGAAATGATTGCGAAGGCAACTGGAACTGATGAAGAAGCACAAAAAATTATTACTGATATGCAGCAACGTCATGAAGCAATTAAAGAAAAAGCTGCGGAAATGATTACAGATAAAAAGAAAGTTTGGGTGGAAGTTTCACCGGCTCCGGATATTTTTACTACTGGAACAAATACCTTTATGCATGAAATGCTAGAATCCATAAATGCAACTAATGCCGCGGAGGCACATGAAGGATGGGTAAAACTAACAGAGGAAGAAATCGTACAATTAAACCCTGATGTTATCATTACTACATATGGTTACTATATAGACAATCCTAGAGATCAGGTACTAAGCCGTGAAGGATGGAATGAAGTGCCTGCTGTAAAAAATGAGCAGGTGTTTGATGTTGATAGTGATACTGTTACTAGACCAGGACCTCGTTTAATTGAAGGAGTAGAGGCAATTGCAGAGTTTGTATATCCGGAAGTTTTTAACTAATAAAATTAGATGGTTGTACGTTTTTAGTGGAGGGTTAGTACTATGTACGGCCCTCTTTGCCTTATTGATAAGTAGCGTTCAAGTACCTGTTTCAACAATTTTACATATAATCATGGACAAAACCTTTAGCATGGGCTGGTTAAACGATATTGCGAGAAATGAAGAAATGATTATTTGGAATATCCGATTACCCAGAGTAATTCTTGCTTTCTGCGTGGGAGCATCTCTCGCACTAGCTGGTGCTGCTTTTCAGGGACTTTTACGTAACCCTTTAGCAGATCCATACACAATTGGTGTCTCCTCAGGTGCAGCTCTAGGTGCAGTTGTCGTTTTATTTTTTCAAATTACCATTATTGGTTTTGGAAGTTTTACTCTTCCAGTCGTTTCAATTATCGGTGGTTTTGCAGCCCTACTTGTAGTATTTGGACTAGTTAGATTAAGTAGTAGAAGTTTATCGATTGAAACTTTAATCCTAGCAGGAATCATTGTTAGTGCCTTTATTGGTGCAGTTGTGTCTCTTATTATTTCGTTAAGTGATCGAGATTCAATGACACAAATTATCTATTGGTTATATGGTAGCGTTGGCATGAGGGGCTGGAGTCATATACAGTTAATCCTTCCCTTTATGGTGATTGGTACTATCATTCTGTTCTATCACTACAGGGAATTAAATGCTTTAGCATTAGGTGAGGATGCAGCAGAAAATATAGGAGTGGATGTTCGTAGAGGGAAAACATTCATATTAATTGGTGCTTCTTTATTAACTGGAGCAGCAGTTGCTGTATCAGGTTCAATTGGATTTGTTGGACTAGTTATTCCTCATTTAGTTCGTTTAGTAACAGGTCCCAATCATCGTCACGTCCTACCCATATCCATGTTAGTAGGCGGTGCTTTTCTCATATTAGCTGATTTACTATCGAGGACTATTATTGCTCCAAAGGAATTACCCATAGGCGTTATTACAGCATTAATAGGTTCACCTGTTTTTGCGTTGTTATTAATAAGAGAAAGAATTGGGCGGAGGGGATAAAGTATGATCAAACTTAATGGCTTGAGTGGTGGATACACTCAACCTCCAACTGTTAATGGTTTGGATTTAGAAATTAATAAAGGAGAATTTTTTACCCTTCTTGGCCCAAATGGTAGTGGAAAGACAACTCTTTTTAAGCTTATTACCGGACAATTACCAATTAGTGAAGGTGAAGTTTATATTGATGGAAAAAATCTAGCGACTCTATCGAACATTGAAAAGGCGAAACTAATGGCTGTTCTGACACAGGAAAACAAAGTAGCGTTTGATTACACAGTTGAGGAAATAGTAAGTCTCGGTCGTTATCCACATCAAAAAGGTATATTCAAGAACCTAACTAAAAAAGATTTGGCTGTCATAGAAGAAGTCATGGAACTAACAAACATTAGCGATTTTCGAAAAACCCCTTTTCGAAGGATGAGCGGTGGAGAAAAACAAAGAGTGTTGTTGGCTAAAGCGTTAGCACAAGAACCTGAAATTTTATTATTAGATGAACCTACTAATCATTTAGATATAAAACATATATTCCAAATGTTGGATTTACTAAAAAAACGTCAGGAAAATTTCGATTTAACAGTTTTTGCAATCCTACATGATTTAAATATCGCCTCACTATATGCAGATAGAATTGCATTTCTTCATAACGGAAGCATCTTAGAAGTAGGCGATGTTGGAATCTTAAGAAAAGAAGACAAATTAAAAATGGTTTACGACGTGGAGTTAAAGTCTAGGGCACATCCTACGCTTCCAAAGCCTCAACTTATTATGACTCCAGACTATAGCGTTTCTAGAACGATGGACTTTAGCAAGTCATATCGAATAAAACAAACTGAGGAATATATTCATGTAGAGTTCAATCAGCATTTAAGAACTATTTCTAATGGGGTAATCGGCGAAGGAATTCAGTGGTTAAAGCATTTTTGTAACTTTCATGTTTCGAAAGATTACAATAGTTCCGAACCTAAAGAAGATCTACAAAGTTGGATGACCAAACACTCCATTCCACCCGAACAAGCAGTTGGCATGATGACCGCTGTAGAGCTTGAGGATGCAGTTTTTTTAGAAGAGGAAATTGAAGGTATTCCTATGATGGCAGTGGTCACTGCAGGAACAGGAAATGCTGTTGATATAACAAATGAGTTAAATAGAGGAGTAATCCAAACAGTTGGGACAATTAATATATTTTTATTCATAAATGCCCATTTTTCTGATGGAGCTCTTGTAAATGGAATTATATCTGCTACTGAAGCAAAAGTGAAGGCCTTACAGGATTTAAAGATAAAGGATATACACTCAAATACAATTGCAACTGGTACTTCAACAGATGCAATTCTACTTGGACTTACACAACAAGGGGAAAAAACACCATATGCTGGATCAGGTACAACTGTTGGAAAAGGAATTGGTCAAATCGTATATCGTGCAACAAAGAAAGCGATAAAAAAGTATTTACATAGAGTTTATGAAGGAAATTGGAGGCAATAGTTATTGTTTAATATAAACCTTTAAACAAATCCGTACTTCATTATGTAGTGTGATCCTTGATTATATTTTCTTAAAAAGGTGGAGTTGTTATAGTGACAAAACGAATTGTAATTGCAGGCACTGGAAGCGGAGTAGGAAAAACAACCATTACCATTGGTATTATGGCTGCTTTAAAGCAGGCTGGGCTAATCGTTCAAGGTTTTAAATGCGGACCTGATTATATAGACCCATCATATCATTCAGCTGTAACGAAAAGAGTTTCCCGTAATTTAGATAGTTGGATGCTCACGCAAGATTGTATTTTGGAAACATATATAAACGGAAGTCAAGGTGCAGACATCTCGGTAATTGAAGGAGTCATGGGTTTTTTTGATGGGAAAAGTCCAGAAACAAACGAGGGTAGTACTGCTGAAATTAGTATGATTACTAAAAGTCCAGTTTTGCTCGTCGTCAATTGTGAAAGTATGGCTCGTAGTGCAGCAGCTATCGTTAAAGGGTTTCAACTGTTTTCAGAAGGGCCAAATATTGTTGGTGTTATCGCAAATAAAGTTGGGAGTGAAGGCCACTATCAACTAATCAAAAAATCAATCGAACAGGAATGTCATGTTCCTGTAATTGGTTATTTGAAAAGGGAGATAGATATTGAAATTCCTGAGAGGCAACTTGGACTTATACCTTCTATTGAAAGAGGAGATCTAGATTCGCTTTTTGATCGATTAGGGGAATTAATTGTTGAGACAATTGATATAGAGCAACTTCTTGAACTAGCTACAGCTGAACCATTAAGAGTGAATAACAAGGATTTGTCTGTTAATACAAAAATAGAACATATCGTTAAAATTGCTGTTGCGAAGGATAAGGCCTTTAATTTTTATTATCCTGAAAATTTAGAAATGCTAGAAGCAAAGGGTGCTAAAATCGTTTATTTTTCACCACTTGATAATGAAGAGTTACCGGAAGATGTAGATGGACTATATCTAGGTGGCTGTTTACCTGAAGAATTTGCTCATGAGCTGGCAGGTAATATAAAAGCTAATCGTTCAGTGAAGACTTTAATTGAGCATGGTTTACCTACACTTGCAGAATGTGGAGGATTCATGTATTTAACAGAATCAATCGAAACGACAAGGAAAAAGAAGTATCCGATGGTAGGAGTAATCCCAGGTAGCATACATATGCAACCGACTTTATCTGCATTGGGTTACAGAGAGATAAGTGGTCAAAAGGGAAATTTTATACTAAGAAGTCTATCCGCAAAAGGGCATGAATATCACTACTCTTCCTATCAATCTACCGAAGCGAATTTACCATTTGCCTATCAAACGGAAGGGTTGCAAGGCTTAAAAAATGAAGGCTATTTAATCCACAATGTAGTTGCAGGGTATACTCATATTCATTTTGGTTCATGTTCTGAGATGGTAGAGAATTGGATTGAAAAATGTGTAGAGTACAAAGAAAGTAGGGGGAAATCGTATGATTGAGAAAAACTATCCAATTCCAAATAGAAATAAGGAAATGGGGCAACAAGTCTATGAATATATTAATACATTGGCAAAGCCACTTGGAAGTTTAGGAAGATTAGAGGAAATAGCTATTGAATTAGCTGAAATGAAAAACGAAGCATTTCCGAGTGTTTCGCCAGCAGGTATTCTTGTTTTTGCTGCAGATCATGGCATAACTGAAGAGGGAGTCTCAGCATACCCGCAAGTCGTGACAAAGGAGATGGTGCACAATTTTCTAGACGGAGGCGCTGGAATTAATGTCTTTGGTAGACAAATAGATTCATACATCAACATCATCGATATTGGAGTTGCGAATGATATTGAACATACTAGTTTAATAAATAGAAAGATACGTTATGGTACTGCTAACTTCTATCGGGAAGATGCGATGACCCGTCAAGAGGCTGAAAGGGCAATTGAAGTAGGTTATGAACAAGGCTCGGAAATGATCAAAAAAGGAGCCCAGTGTCTCATACTTGGTGAGATGGGAATTGGAAATACGACAGCGAGTAGTGCGATCTTAGCTGTTCTTAGTAATAGTGATGTCGCTACACTAGTTGGTTCTGGTACTGGTATCTCACAAGAAATCTTGATACATAAAACAAAAGTTATAAAACAGTCCCTTCAAAAACGTAAACCAAACCCTCATGATCCTATAGATATTATCGTTAAGGTAGGAGGACTTGAGATTGCAGGGATGGCAGGTGCAATGCTTGCTGCTGCTACTAATAGAGTACCAATTCTTATCGATGGATTTATTTGTACAGTAGCAGCATTGCTCGCTAAGGAGATTTCTCCTAATGCCTTTGATTACATGGTTGCAACACACCAATCAGTTGAACCAGGGCATAGAATTGCTCTTAATTTATTAGGGAGAAAACCTATTCTTGATTTAGATCTTAGATTAGGCGAAGGAACTGGAGCAGCCATTACCTTTCCAATTTTGCAGTCGGCTACATTGATGCTTAAGGAAATGGCAAGTTTTGATTCTGCGGGGATATCTAAAAAAAGCTAACGATTTCATAGAGTGAAACTTTTATCAGTCGGGGATTTTGTAAATCCCCGACTGATGGATAGTTGAACCGGGATAAAAATGGAGGTAAACATGGAAAAAAGTAATGCGAAAAATAGAGGACTAACACTTGTGTATACAGGTGATGGAAAAGGGAAGACAACATCTTCTTTAGGACTAGCGCTAAGAGCAGTGGGAAGAGGGTTAAACGTCAAAATATTTCAGTTTATAAAATCACCTCAGCGATCCTATGGAGAACAAATTGCTTTCAACAAGTTAGGGGTCGAGATGATACAGCTTGGAATTGGGTTTACATGGACAAAAACCCCCGAGGAACATAGAGAAGCATTAAAAATCGGATGGCCACAAGCTAGGGACGCTGTTATGAGTGGGGAGTACGATTTAGTGATTCTAGATGAGTTGAACAACGCACTTGCAATTGATACCTTCCCTGTTGACGATGTTTTGCCACTAAACGAAGTAATCGATTTAATTCATAACAAGCCATCCCATGTGCACCTTGTCATTACTGGAAGAAATGCGAAACAGGAAATTAAAGATGTAGCTGATCTTGTTTCGGTAATTGACTCGGAAAAACATTATTACGATGAGGGCATTCCGGCTGTAAAGGGAATAGAGTTTTAATGTAGTCAAGATAGACTGATACGACCAAGTAAAATTAAGGAGTTAATGCATAATGAGAAAGGCAGTTCCTTTAATGATTCAAGGTACTCATTCAGATGCTGGAAAGAGTTCTATTGTTACAGCTTTATGCCGTATATTCGTTCAAGATGGTTTTAAAACAGCTCCTTTTAAATCTCAAAATATGTCGTTAAACTCATATATCACGATTTATGGGGAAGAAATCGGACGTGCACAAGGAGTTCAAGCCGAGGCGGCAGGTATTATTGCGACAACAGACATGAACCCCATTCTAATTAAGCCAACTGGAAACTACCAATCACAGATCGTTGTACATGGTAAGCCTTATAGAAATATGGAGGCAGGAGATTATCGACAAGATTTCTTTCAGCAAGGCTTAAAAATAATTACAGACTCCTATGACAGATTGGCCGCTAGTTATGAACGTATTGTCATTGAAGGTGCAGGGAGTCCTGCGGAGATTAACTTAAATGACCGAGAACTTGTAAATATGAGGGTCGCAAACATTGCAAATGCACCAGTTATTTTAGTCGGAGATATAGAAAAGGGTGGAGTTTTCGCCAGTTTAGTTGGAACATTACAGCTTCTAGAACCTGAAGATCGAAAAAGAGTGATTGGTGTAATCATAAATAAATTTAGAGGAGATGTTTCACTATTAGAGCCAGGGTTAAATTGGTTTGAAGAATATACTGGCATTCCGATTTTAGGTGTTGTTCCATATATCGATAATTTAACCATTGAGGCAGAGGATTCAGTTGTATTAAACCAATACTCTACTAAACTAGATTTTTCAAAGGATCTTGATATTGCTGTAATACGCCATCCATTAATATCTAATTTTACAGATATAGATCCATTTTTTGAGGAAAGTGATTGTCACGTTCGTTTTGTTAATAGCGTAAATGATTTAGGTGAACCTGATTTACTCATCTTACCTGGTAGTAAAAATACGATTGAAGATATGATGTTTCTTCACAAATCTGGGCTTGCAAACAGAATAATGGATTTGGTTGAGAAAGACACCGTAATTGTCGGAATATGTGGTGGATACCAAATGTTAGGGAATAGTATTGAGGATGATTACCAGATTGAATCATTACATACGAAGGTTGATGGATTAGGGCTCATTCCATTGAAGACGAAGATGACTCAAACTAAAACAACTGTTCATTCAAAAGGAATAGCAAGATTCGGGGAAGAGAATATCCCAGTTTCGGGGTACGAGATTCATATGGGCGAATCTTACTTTGAAAAGGAGTGTAGCCATTTTATTCAGCTTCCCAATCGAAATGAAGGGGTAATAACGAGAGATAAGCATATTTTTGGAACTTACTTACACGGAATTTTTCATAATGACTTATTTCGAGAGACGTTACTTAATGAGTTAAGGATAAAAAAAGGTTTGGAGCCGATACGAAATCGAGCCTCTTTTGCTCAAAAGAGGGAAGCAAGCTTTGATTTATTAGCCCAGGTAGTTCGAGAAAATATTCAAATAGACCGAATTCATAAACTGATGACCAATTTCTTTGCAAGTAGAGAGAAATCATAAAGAAACGAAGGAAAAGGATAAAAAATAATGTTGTTTAGTTTGGGTTTATTATATGATCCAGCCGTCATATTTTGTACGATCTTAGTTGCTGCAATTCTATTAGATTTGTGGATAGGTGAACCTAAGTGGATCCCACATCCAGTCGTCCAAATGGGCAAGCTTATCTCATTTTTAGAAAAGAAATGGAATAAAGGAAAGCATAGAAAAGGAAAGGGAGTTGGTCTTACCGTAACAGTTTTGTTAACGGTATTTCTCTTAACTATATCTATTCTATATATTGTGTATCAAATTCACCCAGTTGTTTGTGCAATCCTTCAAATCTATTTAATTTCATCGACTATTGCAGTAAAAGGTCTATCGTCTGCTGCTAAAGATGTTTTATCTCCATTAATGGATGGTAATTTGATCGAAGCTAGACGAATGCTTAGTATGATTGTAGGACGTGATACGGAAAACTTGTCAGAAAGTGAAATCGTTAGAGGAACTGTAGAAACAGTTGCTGAGAATACAGTCGATGGCATAACAGCACCATTATTTTGGGCAATGATAGGTGGGGCACCGCTCGCGATGGTGTACCGAGCCATTAATACGCTAGATTCCATGGTTGGGTATAAAAATGATAGATATATTGAATTTGGGTGGGCTTCTGCGAAACTTGATGATATCGTAAATTGGGTTCCTGCAAGAATTACAGCAATTTCGATTTGGCTTTCATCCTTTGTCATTAAAGGCTCAAAGAAGAGAAATGGATGGAAAGTAACATGGAGGGATGCGCGGAAACACCCTAGTCCAAACAGCGGATGGTCAGAGTCTATGATCGCTGGCTTATTGGGAATTCGGTTAGGTGGAGTTAATTATTATCGAGGAATTAAGTCAAAAAGGGCTTACCTTGGAGACCCCTTAAGAGAATTAGTACGCTTTGATATAAAAAAGACAATTATATATATGCATGGAGGTTGGATTGTATTTTTAGTAATAGGTTTATGCATCCTCCTTTTGAATAGGTAGCTTATATGAGGTGAAATGATGAAGTGGCCAAATCATGGTGGACAGCCAGAAAAGATAAAACAACTTTTAAATATTAATATGGAGAGAAAATTACTTGATTTTAGTGCAAATTTAAACCCTTTAGGCCCTCCTTCTTGGTTAAAGGCTACATTAGACGACAATTATGAGAAGATTACTCGTTATCCAGACCCTTCATATTCGAATAGCATCCTAACAATAGCCAATCACGAAGGGGTAGAGCAAGATAATGTTCTACTAACAAATGGAGGAGCCGAAGCGATATTTTTGGTTGCAAAATACTTTGAAAATAAGAAAACGATGATAGTTCATCCTACCTTCTCGGAATATGAACGAGCGTGCAAACACTACCATATAGATGTGGAAGATATTTTTTATGAACAAGAAAATGATTTTAATTTACAAATAACATTAATTAGCGAAAAACTTAAGGAAAAGGATGTTCTCTTTCTTTGTCGCCCGAATAACCCAACTGGAACGGTGGTTGCTGAAGAAGATCTGCAATTACTTTTAGAAGAAGGAAAAAAAACGGAGACATTTATAGTGGTGGATGAAGCTTTTGTCGATTTTCTACTACCGCCTACTACGAATCTTTCAACTTGGTTAGCTTCTTATCCTAATTTAATATTATTGCGTTCCTTAACAAAATTATATACGATCCCTGGCCTAAGAATCGGATATATACTGGCTCGACCTAGCATTATTAATGTATTAAAAAACGAACAAATTCCATGGAGCGTTAACTCATTAGTAGATGCTGTTGTTCCAAAACTACTAGAAGATAGAGCTTTTATTGAAGATACAAGAGCTTGGCTTTATGAACAATCCAAGTCTGTGTATGAAATGTTAGCTGAATTGGATTTTTATACTACCCCTTCACAAGTCAACTTTTACCTTTTAAGAGATAAGAAGCATCCGAATCGAACAGAAGAGCTTTTTTATTTTTTATTAGAGCACGGAATTTTAACACGACATACTCATAATTTTAAAGGCTTAAAGGGTGAATTTTTACGGATTGCTATTAGGTCAAAAGAAGAAAACGAGCAGTTATTAGATGTTCTTCGGAAATGGAGAAATGGATTATGATTCTATTTATTTCTGGTGGTGCGAGATCAGGTAAGAGTTATTTCGCTGAACAAACTGCTCTTTCCTTACACAACAAAGTGAAGGGAAGAGAAAGAAGCTTACTTTATTACATAGCTACTGCTAAAAAAAGTGACGATGAAATGGTGGAACGAATTCGAATTCACCAGCAAGATAGAGGAGATGTATGGAAAACAGTTGAAGAGCCTTTTGACATTGAACGTATTCTTGCAAACTGCAATAAAGAGGATGTTATTTTACTAGACTGTTTAACAATTTGGTTAAGTAATGTCATGTTTGAACTAAATTATAGTTTGGAAAAATTAGAAAAAGTTATTTTTAACTTGTTAAGTCTTGCACGTGAAAAACAATTTCATCTTATGATTGTTTCAAATGATGTAAATGTAGGGATTCCAACTTCTTATGATTCTGTATTTACATATATGTACTCTTTACAGCGAATACATCAAAGGATTATTGAGCAATCGGATATTGTTGTTGAGGTTCAGGCAGGAATTCCTACCTATTGGAAGGGAGCTAAATGGTTGTGAAGCAATTAGTTTTTGGTTTTTTACTTGCTGTTCAATTCCTAACTCGAATTCCGATTCCCTTTCAATGTCCTTGGAACAAAACTACTAGTAGATGGGCAATAAGAAGTTATCCGCTTGTCGGCGCAGTTCTTGGCTTCATCCTCACTATTACTACCATGTTACTTGAATCATTCCTTCCTTTACCTATCATGACATTACTTATGATTTCCTTATGGGTGTTGATTACTGGAGGTCTCCACTTAGACGGATGGATGGATGTAGCAGATGCGGTAGGCTCAAACGCTCCCCTAGAAAGAAAATGGGAGATTATGAAAGACTCCCATGTAGGAAGCTTTGGGGTTATTGCTTTATTGTTTTTATTATCTTGGAAAACATTATTGATTTATGAGTTATTAAAATTAGAACTTCCAATATATTTCTTTATCCTTATTTTGTGTTTCTCACGTTTTGGTACGGTTGTTTTAATGGTTTTCCTACCGACTGCAAAACAACAAGGTTTGGCATGGGAATGGAAGAAAAATATAAATCGTTATGATTGTTTATTATCAATACTCCCACTACTTGTACTATTATTTTTCTTTAATGAATTTTTATATTTACTTCCAGTATACCTATTATTTATTGGATTGTTTGGGGCTTGGGTAATTCATACATTTAAAGGTACAAATGGAGACTTATTAGGTGCAGCGATTGAAGGAGGCGAATTATGGGGACTAGCCATTACATGGATTTATTTCTCGTTCGTCATGGTGTAACAGATTGGAATAAGGAGAAAAGGTATTTAGGGCATACTGACCGAGGAGTTTTAATGAGCGAACTAACTCAGCTAAAAAAACTGCAAAAGGAGTTGGCGGAGTTAAGTTTTGACCACGTCTTTACGAGTGATTTACGTCGCTGCCTTGAAACTTTAGCCTATTTAAACGTTCCAGCACAGGTTTCAGTTGATACAAGAATAAGAGAAATTAATTTTGGAGACTGGGAAGGAAAAACTTATAACGAACTTAAAGACAATCAAATTTATCGGGATTGGCTGAATAATTGGGAGAACCTTTCTATACCAAATGGAGAGTCAGCTGATACATTCAAAGCTAGAATTGATACCTTTATTCAAGATTTACTTCAACATCCATTTGAATCGACTCCAAATGAGAAAAAGTTATTTTTGATCATGACCCATGGTGGAGTTATCCGCTATATTGTTTCAAAATTTGTACCCTCTATAGCATTTTGGGAACTTTCCGTTCCACACGGACATGGGATTCATTTAACATTAGTAAAGCATAAGGGGGAATGGGCATGCAACTCGTTATCGGTGGTGCCTTTTCAGGAAAAAGAAAAATAGTAAGGGAAAGAAGCGAAACTTGTAGCTGGGTATCTGCCTATAATGGGAATATGGTAGAAGATTGGAGAACACAGTGGTTGGAAGGGACAACATTAGTGTTAGAGGGATGGGAACAATGGATTGCTCCTAGTCTAAAGAAGAGTGAGAACAATGACGACATTCGAAAAGAATTCAAAGCACTTTTTCAAACACTTATTGAGGAAGAGGAAAAAAGAAATAACAAAATTGTCCTTATAATGTTAGATATTGGCAAGGGAATTGTACCTGTAGAAAAGGATGAAAGAAGAATTAGAGATATTGCTGGATGGATTGGACAGGATGCAGCTCAACTTGCAGTACAAGTGGACTATGTCTGGAATGGCTTATCAAGGAGATTAAAATAAATTTACTGTATTCAAACTAATAGAAAAGAGGTTTGTATATGAAATTAATATCTATATGCCCAAGTAATACAGAATTAGTAGCTTACTTAGGTTTGACTTCTTCGTTAATAGGTGTGGATGATTTCTCAGATTGGCCAGGGGATGTTCAAGCACTACCAAGGTTAGGTCCTGATTTGAATATTGATATGGACAAAGTCGAAAAGCTTAAGCCTGACTTAGTGTTAGCTTCTCTTTCTGTACCAGGAATGGAACGTAACATTGAAGAGCTGGAAAAGAGAAACATACCATATACGATCGTACCTAACCCTAAGACATTAAAAGAGGTTGGAGAAAGCCTATTATTTGTTGGTAAGGTGACGAATTCGGAAGAAAAAGCAAAACGGTTGTATGAGAAATACAACTTAATACTTGAAAACTATCATCAGTTCTCAAAGCAAATAGAAAATCCGAAAACTATTTACTGGGAATGGTGGGCGAAGCCTATTTTTACTCCAGGTGCCACTAATTGGTTAACAGAATTGAGTGAGCTATGTGGAGGTATCAACATATTTCGGGATAAAGAACAAGTGAGTGTTCAAACAGATTGGGAGGAAGTTAAAAAAAGAAATCCAGATGTGATGTGTATTGTTTGGGTTGGTGTTCAAAAGGAAAGGGTTAATCCAAAAGTTATTCTTAAACGTCCACAGTCGGAAACTATGAATGCAATTAAACACAACGAACTGTACATACTTGAAGAATCATTGTTTTGTAGACCATCACCAAGATTATTACTTGGGTTAAATAAATTAGCAAACATTCTTCACCCAACTATTTTTTCACCACTTTCAAAAAGTTATGTGTTTTTACCGGAAGAAGGATAAGCTTGTAAAGAATTTTCATTTACTACTAATCTATTACATTGTATGAAAAAAAGCGTCTATGTTCACACATAGAGCGCTTTATTTATGTGAGGTTTAACAATTGCATTATCTTATAGAACAATTGATCTATAATTATAATTTAAATTTAGCAACCATGACCTCTAGTTCTTCAGATAGTTTTTGTAATGAATCTGTGTTTTGTGATATCTGTTCGATAGATGCATTCGTTTGTTGGGCTGATGCTGTAGTATCTTCAATACCCGCTGCTGATTCTTGAGAGATTGCTGCAATATTTTCAATCGATATATTGATTTTCTTACTGTTTGTTGTTATTTCAGTTAAAGTGTTTGAGATATTTTGAATATTATTATTCATTTCTTTTACTGCTTGATTTATATTTCCAAAGGCTTCTTTTGTTGTTACTAGTTGTTTTGAACCTTCTTCTAACTGCACATATCCATTTGTTAGGTAGTTAGTAACACTACTTAATTCATTCTGGATGTTGTGAACAATGTCTGTAATTTCGATGATTGAATGTGAAACTTGTACCGAGAGTTTTCTGACCTCATCAGCTACAACTGCAAAGCCTTTTCCATGTTCACCTGCTCTTGCAGCTTCAATTGCCGCATTTAAAGCTAATAGGTTTGTTTGTTCAGATACCACTTGAACGATTTGAATGAGTTTTGCAATTTCATTCGAACTGCGGTCTAAACTTTCGACTTTTTGAATTGCGACCTTAACAATTTCATAAGTTTTATTCATTTCATCCATTGAATGATTCATCAATTCATTCCCATTTTCAGTAATTTGTAAAATTTCGTGGGAAGCTTCGTTAACTTGGGAACCATTTTTATTTGCATTGATAATTTGGGTTGTAAAATGGTTCATTTTTTCTGCAATTTCAGAGGATGATGTTGCTTGTTGTTCTGATCCTGCAGCCAACTCTTCCATAGTCGAAGCAACTTGATTACTACTAATATTAATCTCTTTACTAGACTGTTTCATAGATATGGCTTGATTGTTTATAGTTCGTGATAATTCAGAAATTCTTTGAATCATATCTCTTATATTCGACTGTGTTTCCATCACAGAGTTTGATAATAGACCAAATTCATCCTTTCTTTTCTTACCATGAAGTTTATTTGATAGATTTCCTTTCGATAATTCACCCATCATAGTAGTTAATTGTTTTATTGGGTTGGAGAAACTTCTGCTCAATGTAAAGGCAATAATAATAGCGACTATTAATGTGGTAATTCCTATTATTAATAAATAAAGAGCAATGTTCTTATTAATATTTTTTACTGTACTTACATCTTGTACGAGTTGAATCATCCCAATAACTTCTGTGTTCGTCGGGTCATTTAAAGGAATATAGGATTCTAACATATTTCCATTTTCATGTGTTGCTTCTTCACCATTGAGTACTTTATTTAAAATAGATTGCTCTTCAAATAGATTACCTATTATGTCTTTATCAGAAGCGACTAAAATTTTTCCTTCTTCATTCATTATATTCAATTGGACTCCAGCAAAAGAGTCCGTAACAGATTGAATAACTTCAGTATTTAGCCCTGTTTGTAATGTTCCTATGACTTTATTGTTTACTATTAAAGGAACAAAGGCACGAACAGTTAAACCACTATTGCCAAATTCAAAACCTGTTATACTTTCACCTTCTAGTGCTGCTTGAATAGCAGAAATGTCACTTTTATCGTCTCCATACTTTTCAGGATTATGGCCTCTTAATATGACCTTTCCATCAGTACTACCAAACTCAAATACATCTAGTTGATGCTCATCCTGTAATCTTTCAAAAATTGGAGCAACTGTACTTTCTAAATCTAACCGGTCTTCGCTTTGGACCGCATTTAATAATTCTGAATTTGCAGCATAGGAGCTAGTAAGATTGAGTAAATTATGAGAAAGGCTATCTAATTGAGTAATAATCGTATCCTTTGTAGAGGATTGATTGTTAAGAAGAACATTATTAAAACCATTATTCGTCATAGTGTATAGTACCGAACTTATTAATAGTAATGGAATACTAGAAATTAATAATAATGAAACAAATAACTTAGCTTTAATAGATTTTGAAATTTTCAAGTTGTCACCACCGCTGTTTTGATTAAAATACTAAATAATTCTATCATCTATAATTCATCTAGTCAGTGGGAATTGAATTATTAAAATAAGAAAATTTAGTTTATGTAAAAAATGTTCATAAATTTCTTTGTTGGAAAGTGAATGACAAGAAGTAAAAAAATCGCTCCCTTCAGATTATAGATTGAAGGGAGCGATTTTTAATTTATTGTAGGTTTACGATTGTTTCAAGAAATCAATTTCAATTTCATTTCTTCGTGGTTCACGTTTAAATAGATACTTACCATTACGAATTGATACAAGTACTTCTGCACGCTCACGAATAGCTTCATAGGCATCTTTTGCATCTAGTATGATAAAGTTCGCTGGTTTTCCAGCTTCAATACCATAGTGATCGTTTACTCGCATAATGTTTGCACCGTTAAATGTAATTAGATCAAGCGCCTTATTAATTTCATCGATGTGAGTATAGTGTGCTAAATGGATCCCGTTATCTAAGATGTTCATCATGTTTCCATTTCCTAATGGATACCAGTAATCTGCAATGGAGTCTTGAGCAAATGCGACATTGTTTCCGTTATTTAATAGCTCTTTCACTCGTGTTAATCCACGACGTTTTGGATATGTGTCGCCACGACCTTGTAAGTGGGCGTTTTCAGTTGGACAAGAAATAAAGTTAATTTTTGACTCTCTAAATAGACCTAACATTTTGTTAGCATAACTATTTTCTACAGAACCAAAGCTAGTTGTATGACTTGCTGTTGTATATTCGCCATAGTCTTTTTCCATGACAAGGGCATTTAATACTTCTAGGAATCGGCTATTTGGGTCGTCGTTTTCGTCACAGTGAATGTCAATCATGACGTTATATTTAATTGCCATATCAACAATTCTTCTTAATGATTCAACACCGTGTTCATATGAAATTTCGAAGTGTGGGATACCACCTGCAACATCCGCCCCCATTTTTAGTGCTTCTTCCATTAGTTGTTCTGCACCTTTATAGCGGAAAAATCCTTCTTGAGGAAAGGCAACCAATTGTAACGTAACAATATCTTTCAATTCTTCACGTAGTTTAACTAATGCTTTCATACCTGTTAAATTTGGATCTGTAATATCTACATGAGTTCGAATAAATTGAACACCTTTACTTACTTCTTTTTGAATTCCTTTAATCGCACGTTCACGAACTAATTCTTCCGTTAATGACTTTTTATTATCACTCCAACGTTGAATACCTTCGAATAATGTACCAGAAACGTTTGCATTTCCTTCACCTAGACCGGAGAAAATATAATCTAAATGTAAATGAGGATCAACATATGGTGGCAATACTAAACGGCCTTCTAAATCCATAACTTCATCAGCATCCCCTAGATTATTACCGATAGCTTTAAATTGATTATTTTCTACTAAAATTTCATGTGCTTCTGGATTTCCATAAATAGTTGCGTTAATAAATTTTTTCATAAATACCTTGCTCCTTATCATCAAGAAAATATTGTTTGAATTCAGTGTTGCCATTAATTAATGACAACATGAGTAATGAACAATCAAAATTTAATAGTGATTGTAGGCATTAATTGATATTTTCTATCAAATAATAATTATATCATTTTTCAACTAGAAGGTTAAAAGGAAGGCTCCAATGTGAGATAGGAGGTAAATTTTTATTTTGCAAAGAATAATAAATAAATCCCCCCGGACATATGTCAGGAGGGAGATAAAATTAGTGTATTCAATTCTAGAACAATAGTAGTTGTTGATTACTGTTAATCTGTAAATCGCTATTTTTAAATTGCACCATCTTACCAACTACAGGCATATGAATCCAAGCTTCTAGTACAGGTTTGTTAGATACTTCAATTAACGCTTGGGTATAGATTTGGAGTTGTGGTAAATGTGAATAGGCGCGGCTTGTCCAAAGCTCTTCACTACCCGGAAACGTCTTATGATCTATAATTACCCATCCTTCTGGTAACTCAATTAAACAATCGATGAAGCCTGAAGCCTTTTGTTTACCAATTTTCAAATGAATAGGAAATTCTTTATAGATACCTACCCTCGAAGGATAATTTGCCTCAATAAAATCATTTAATCGATTGGAAGCTTCTACTAGTGCTTCGGGTGTAAGTGCAAATACATTAAAGTTTTGTAGAATAGTTTGTGCTAGTTGATGACGCTTTTCTTCATTTAATACTGAATGATCAGCTGCTAAAAATGAGTGAACCAACGATCCGAGAATGTCCATTTCAGGACTACCCGTAATAGGCAAGCGTGTTCCAATAGATTCAATCTTTACATTTATTTCTTCCTTTAAAATATTTTCTTCTAAATGCTCGGCAAATGTTGTCATACTTGGTCTAAATGTCGCTGGCAGGAAATTTGTTTTTTCTATACTTTCTCCGATATAAATTGTTTGTTCCAAATTATCATTAGTTACTTGAATTTCGTCAGGTACGGATAAACTACGATGTTTCATTGAAAATACTCTTCCATTTACAATAATCTCGCCTAAATCATCCTCTGTTTTATAAATGGAGGAGATGATTTGTTGACCATCTCTATTTGTGAGTTCATTTAACCATGTTGCTTTTGAGAAATCACGTGTTGCAAGAACTAAATAGTCGCGAGCACGAGTCATACCAACGTAGAGTAAACGTTGACTTTCCTCAAGGAGCTGCTTATTGCGCAAATTTAGCTGGAAAGTTTGTTGTACAAGGGAATCAAACCCAACATCCTTTGACTGTCCACCATATGGCCATGGCCAGAAGAATAACTTGCGTCCTTGTAAAGGCTTTTCTACATTAAAGGATTCCGTACTTACCGCTAAAACCCGATCAAATACCGAAGGCTTACTACTACTAATTGCTGATTTATTGAGCGAGTAAAGAATGACAAATGGCCATTCTAATCCTTTTGCGCGGTGATATGTTAATATTTTCACGGCATTTTCATTGTTTGACTCTGCAACTCTGTTTCGTTCCTTGTCATTTTCAATTTCTTTTAAATAAAACAATAATCCACTAGCTGTTGCAGCATATCCATTTGATTCTGCACCGTGTTCGTATTGCTGTACTAAGGCACGTAAATTATCAATATTTGCAAGACGTTGATTCCCATTACCCCATCGTAACAATTGTTCATCCACCTTTGCTGTGACAATGGCGAGATCCAATATTTCTGATGGACTCATTTCAAAAATTTTAGTTCGTACTTTATCTAATTGAGTAATGATTGGATTGTCTTTTACAATTTCTTTCGGATTTTCAACGTTTAGCCAAGCTTCTAACCATTCTCCATTTTGCCACTCTTCTGAAGAGAAATGGAGAATTTGCGCGAGGGCTAAAGTATCTCTTTCATCGATGAGATAACGGAGCGTTGCTAGGGCGTAAATAACTTCTACTGTTGCCATTAAGCCACTTCCACCAATTGTTGCAGAAATACCTAATTTTGAAAGGGCATTAGCAATGACAGTACATTCGTCGTTTGAGCGACAGAGTATAGCAATGTCGTTAGGTTTTAAAGTTCGCTGTTCCCTTGTTTCTTTGTCGACAACTATATAGGATTCCTTTTGTTGAATGATTTGACAAACTCCATGGGCTAACGAAGCTGCATCATCTTTTACGTTTTTGGATTCACTAAATGTCCAAGATTCCAATGCTAATTGTTGTTCCTTAAGATCTTCCCTTTTTGGATTTAAAGCGACTAGCTCTTTTGTTAACCCTGTTACTTCAAATACAGGAACAAATAATTCATTTACAAATTCGACAAGCGACTGACGAGAACGATAGGAATCACCTAAAATGTCTTGTTCAATTCCTTGGATGCAATTCATTGCTATTTTCATTAAATCTGGGTCTGTACCACGAAAACCGTAAATAGCTTGTTTCACATCGCCCACCCATGTAGCACTTTTAGCTATTTCACGTAACTTCATGTTTAGTGCGATTTGTAATGGACTTGAATCCTGGAATTCATCAACAAAAACTGCTTCAATTCTTTCTTTCAGTGCGTGTATATAATCATCATCTTCAAGTAATCTTAAGGCTAAATATTCTTGATCTGTAAAATCGATTAGACCACGTAAATTCTTTTCTTGTTCATAAAGTTCCATCGCTTCTGCAGCACAGTAAAATACAGCTTCAATGACCTCTTTTAAGTCGGAATGTAATTGTGGGTGAGAAGGATGAATACTTGCAGCGTTATGAAGTGGCGCAACTTCATTTAAACTAGCCTTAGCGGGTTTGAGTTTAGAAGCCTTTGCCCATTGATCCCAAGATAAATAACCATTCCGTTCAATTTGTGATAGCATCGTTAAAATTTCATCGACAACTTTTTGTGTTGTTTTTGTTTTATCGTTACCTGGTAAAGTTTTACTTGCATTTTTAAGTGCGACAATAAGATTTTTTGTTTGTTCTTCACTATTACAAGTTGGTTCTGGTAGCCACTCCTGCATTGCATCCCAAGAGTATTTTGCACATGCTTTTACATCGTTAGTGGATAATCCGTTTTCACGAGCAAGCTTTAATACGTCCAAAACATATTTGTTCCAAGAATTATCTTTATCAATTAGTTGCAAACGTTGCAATGACTCGTAATTTTGAAGCTCGTATTTTTGAATAGCTTGATATGCAATAGAATTAAAGAGTGACATGGACTCGTTTTCTTCTAATAGGTTTTGAATAGGAGAAAGTCCGATATCTAATGCGAACTCTTTTATGATCCGACCAAAGACGCTATTCATCGTACCGACATAACCGTCTAAAATACGTGAAGCTTCTTCCGTTTTACCACTTTTAAGTAATTCCAATCGTATGCGTTCGATTAATTCCTCAGCGGCTTTTTTCGTAAAAGTCGTAGCGACAATTTTTTCAGGTGCAATATCATTTTGAATAACATCGATGATTTCTTTTGATAGGCGAGTTGTTTTACCAGCTCCTGCACCAGCACTAATAATTTTTAAATTACCTGACATTCATGCTTACCTCCCAACACCACATAAATTTTGATATTCACAAAATCTACACACTGGTTTAAAGATTGATTCTTCGGCGCCCTCTTCCTCAATCCCAGTTGCAACGGCAACACCATTAATTAATGAATTAGTTACTTTAGTAATTTCAGTTCGAACTGTTTGTAAAGTTTCATTCATCGAAAAGCTTTCAACATGATATTGTGGCGGAATATCTTCATCTGCCACTGCAAAGAAATCGCCGGACTGTAACATGAAGTATGCAACTGGTATAAAATCCTCTTCAGACGTTGACAAAAGCCAGTGGTATAAAGCTAGCTGAATAGAACCTTCTTGCAATCTAGTTTTGTAGTTTGATGGACGTCTAGACCATTTAGCATCGAATAACATTGTTCTTCCACTTGTGGTTTTGCCAATTAAATCAAGTCTACCTTCAAAATTTATATTGTCCTTCCATTGTTTACTGTAGATTCCTTCTGTTTCAGTAATCGATACTCCAGTGTTTTCAAGAAATGTTGCAAATTGATGCATTGATTTTTGTAAATCACGACGCACTTTTCGAAGTAGCGATTGATTTTCAGGTAATAGCAACATAGCGGCCATTTTGGGAACTAAATTATCAAAGATTTCACCAGTAACCTGCTGAATATCTATATTATTAGTAAATTTGTTTTCTTTAATTAATCGTTCTAAAATAGCATGTCCAAGGTTCCCAAGCATAACAGATTCGTTTGGTAGGGAGAGGGCATTACTAGATCGGATGTTAGCACCGTATCTTAGAGTCCATTGCAGTGTACAACTTAGTACGCTTTCAAAACTTGTCGCAGATTCCTTGTCCCTTAACTTTACTTTTTGTTTTGGTATAGTCCATTGACGTATTGATCCAGGAATAGGTTGGGTTGTTATTGGGTGACGTTTAAATGTGATATCGATCATTTTTACATTCTCGTTTTTTCGAAGCTCTTCTGCATAAATCGTAAGCTGATGTTCCTCCGTATTTAATTTTGATAATGCGAAACGAATTTCATCTAATAGTGGATGTGCTTTTACATCTTCACCACGAACTTTAGAAGGCAAAAACAAGATTACTTTCTCTTTTGCAAATCGAAGTGCATTATGCCACGATAAATTCTCGCGACGACGAATTTGTTCAGGTGCCGATAAGAGAATATCGTGTAACTGTAAAAAATGACGTTCAGAATCAGACCATTTATGAAGGTTTGTAGATGAATGATCCGTAAAATCCCACCAAAGAACTGTATTGGCTTGTCCCCAAATGGCACCGGGATGCTGAACTGAAGTCCAAGATGCTGATTCAGCTATATAGCCATCGAGCTTTGAACCAGCTCCTAAAATAGAATCTAAAATATTTGCAAGTTGTAGCTGATTGATATTTTCAATATTTAATGTACGAAGTCCAAGAATTAATTCGTTTGTAATGGTGTAGATTTGGGCAAAAATTGAATTTGGTTCAAAATTATTTCGAGCAAACGCCCAGCTACCTATTTTTCGACAAATCTTTTCGATTATTTCACATGGGATTCCTTCTACAGGGTCGTAATACTCGTGATTAATCCACAAATCAATTTTTTCTTGTAAATCTGCTATTCGTTTCTTTACCTGTATTTGATTTAGACCTTCTGCAATCCATAGTTCTTCAATTTCTGTAACAGCATTATCTATTGCATCGTTCCATTTCTCACCACCAATTCCAGGCTCTTGGGCTAATGAATTTGCTAACTTAGTACAAAGTCTTCGTGGAATAGGAGATATAGGTAATGTTAATAATTCCATCATTCGGTCTACTCGAGCTGGCTTCCAATAAGTTTCAATCGTAAGTGGTAATACCTGAAGTGCAGAGCGCCATTTCGAATAGTTTTGTATTTCTGTTGTAGGTAGGCCACGTCTGTGGAATAGTTCAGTTAATAAAAGGTTGTTTGAATTGTTGATGAGCACTGTATTGTCGTCACCATGTTGTTGTAGCCAGCTTATTAAAAAATCTGCTGCATCCCATTCTTGCTCTGATCGAAGAATGATGAATGAGCCGTCATTTGTTAATTCTAAATTACTTACATCTATTTTTGAGTCATATAAAGCAGCTTTAATCTTTTGTAAATCTGTTACTGGTGGGGTAGGGAGATCTAGAGGCTGTAACGGCATTTTTTCAATCGTAACGCCATTTAACTTAAGTAGTTCTATCATTTCTATTACCCAGTTTTCCCAAAGTGATTCATCTTCGTCAATGATTGTAATTTTATTAATAGAAAGGGGTAAAAATTGTTGCTTTAGTAATTTAAATAAAGAACAAACTCGATCTGCAAATCCATGACTATGCTCAATATTTGCTATTTCTATTTCTGCAATCGCCTCAATCCATTTTCCACCACCACGTTGAATTTTTGGGTTCCAGCCTGCAAGCACGAGTTCATCGCGTCTGTTTTTTAGCTCCCGTGCAGTATTCCAAGAATCAGTTTTAAACGAATTAGAATAAGGCTTTTGACCATTATCAACTTTTGTAATAGTCGCTTGCCATTCTGCAATACGAATACTGTCAGCAATTTCAGGGAAACTAAGGCCAAATTGCATTTCGAGAATATTAACTAGTCCATGAAAGCCTGTAAATACTTTGCCAACACTTGCAGTCTCTCCATGCAACTCATCTGGATAAATTTTTGAATCTAGCCAATAACCCAAAATAATTTCCATTTTCATACCTCCACACTTGTTAGAACTAAAAATAAATCAAATTGTATTAATTGTTTCTAGAAAAATTATCTCATTTTATACAGATACCTCCAAATATTTTCATTTCATTTCAGTTTTAAAAAACTGATAGTATAGCTTAATTTGCACAAACTTAAAAAGGAGTATCTAATTTTGAAAAGTAATCGGAAAAAAGAGTAAAGGTTTGAGTAGATTGAATGTATTGAAAATATTTGTGATATGGTGGGTGGGAAAATCAACATTAAATTCAGTGAAATTATTTTAGAATATTGCCAATCGTTATATTTGAATAATGAATACGAATAACGAAACATGAATGATATTTTATTGATATAAGAATTATTGTGGTATATTTCTAGCTGTTATGCTTAAGTTGGTTTAAAAACCCAGTTATATAAGACTTAAGCAGCGCTTAATTAAAACAATATTCTAATAATTGTGATAAGTGTTTATTATCTTAAAATTATATATTGATGCAAATTGGAAATAAAAAAATATTTACACAAATAGTATTTTGGTGATACTATAAATCTATACATTTTTACGCTTAATCTATTTTTAGAACGGGGGACCCAATTTTTTTACGGTATTTTCCGTTATAGGTGAGTTCTGAAAAGAAGGGGCTTTTCGTTTCCGAAGTCCTAACCTGAAAGCTAACCTCGTAAGCGTTTAGAGGAAACAGTATGAGAGGATTATTTAGTAAATGGTACAAGCCATAAATTTGTGTTCATTAAATTAATAGATTTCATTCATCTACTTGTTTCCCTTACCTGCATTTAATCGTGCAAAAAAATTTTTTAGAAGGTGGGGTAATTTTTATGAAAAAATTTAAGTTAAGTTTGGCAACTCAAATTTTTATTGGTCTTATTTTAGGGATCGCTGTCGGCGGGATCTTCTATGGTAGTGAGCAGGCACAAAGTTTCTTACAACCATTCGGTGATCTTTTCTTACGATTAATTAAACTAATTGTAGTACCAATTGTACTCTCTAGTATTGTTGTAGCTATTGCTGGTGTTGGTGATTTAAAAGCAGTAGGTAAACTAGGTGGTAAATCATTAACATACTTTATTGGTATGACAGGTATTGCGATTATTATTGGTTTAGTTTCAGCTAATCTTTTCCATCCTGGAACTGGCTTAAACATGAATGAATTAGATAAAACTGATATTTCTGGTTATGTTGACACTAATGAGCAACAAGAAGGAAAATCTATTGTAGATACACTTTTACACATCGTACCTACGAATCCATTCCAAGCAATGGTAGAGGGCGATATGTTAGCAATTATATTCTTTGCGGTTGTAATCGGATTAGGTATTGCAGCGATTGGTGAAAAAGGAAAAGTTGCACTATCCTTCTTCGAAGGTTTAGCAGGCGCTATGTTCTGGATAACGAACTTATTTATGAAATACGCTCCGATTGGTGTATTTGCATTAATTGGTGTTACTATTTCTAAATATGGATTTGCTTCATTAATTCCATTAGGAAAATTAGCATTAACTGTATATGGAACGATGATTTTCTTTGTTATCGTAGTTTTAGGGATTATGGCAAAAATTATTGGATACAGCATCTTTAAATTAATTAAAGTAATTAAAGAAGAACTAATTCTGGCGTTCTCAACATCAAGTTCTGAAACAGTTCTACCAAGAATTATGGACAAGATGCAACAAGTTGGGGCACCAAAACATATTTCAACGTTCGTTATTCCAACAGGTTATTCATTTAACCTAGATGGATCTGTATTATACCAAGCAATTGCTGCAATGTTCGTTGCTCAGATGTACGGAATTCACTTAAGCATCGGCCAACAAATTATGTTAATGTTAGTTTTAATGGTAACTTCAAAAGGTATGGCAGGTGTACCTGGAGTATCCTTCGTTGTATTATTAGCAACATTCGGTACGATGGGATTACCAGCAGAAGGCTTAATGTTCATAGTTGGTATTGACCGTATCCTAGATATGGGACGTACGGCAGTTAACGTAGTGGGTAACTCTTTAGCAGCTCTTGTAGTAGCTAAATGGGAAGGCGAATTCCATCCCCAAGAAGTGGATAACACACAAAAAGCTTAATATTAATTTAACTATAAATTAGACCTTCAACATATGTTGAAGGTCTTTTTATGTCTAATAATAAAAGAAACAACCCCAAATGTAGAGGTTGTTTCCTAATCATCCTATAAATAATCTCTTCTAAGTTCCTCAGCTGTTTTAGGTGAAATATACCCAGGTGCTACATCAAACACAGACTTTGCTCCGAATTGTTTTTCTTGATTTAAGCGATAAGCTGCTCTTGCGTATGCAACTAGAACGCTAGCTGTAAATTCCGGATTGCTGTCAAGTTTTAGTGAGAATTCATAAATTTGTTTGTTACCAGCACCTGTATTGCCACCACGAATTACAAATCCACCATGTGGCGCTTTAGAGTGATCACGTTTTAATTCTTCTTCAGTGATAAAATGTACTTCTGTATCATAATCAGCGAAGTAGTTTGGCATTGTTTTAATTTCATTTTCAATTTTCGCTTTATCAGCGCCTTCTTCAGCAACAATATAGCAAACGCGGTTATGTTTATCAGCTGTTGCTAGTTCAGGGTTTTCTCCGCTACGAACTTTGTCCATTGCTGCTTCAGATGGAATTGTATATTGAACTCCATTTTTAACACCCTCAACACGGCGAACTGCATCTGAGTGCCCTTGGCTAAGTCCTTTACCCCAGAATGTATAGTTTTCACCATTTGGTAAAATTGCATCTGCTAATACACGATTAATGGAGAATAAACCTGGATCCCAACCAACAGAAATAATTGAAGTTGTATTATTTTTTGTTGCTGCTTCATTCACAGATGCGTAAAACTCTGGAATTTTTGCATGCGTATCATAACTATCTACAGTATTAAACATACTTGCGAAGTATGGAGTTTGTTCTGGTAAATCTGTTGCGGATCCTCCGCAAAGAATCATTACATCAATTTCATTTTTATAATCACTTGCTTCAGATATATGTAATGTTTTTACATCATTAATATTTAAATCTTTTGGATCTCTTCTAGTGAATACTGCCACTAATTCCATATCTTGAGTTTGTTTAATAGCTTCGATAGCACCTTTACCTAAATTACCGTAGCCTACAATTCCTATTTTTATCTTTTTATTCATATTAGCTTCTCCTTATTTACGGATTATTTTGTTAAGAAATGAATCAAAATTCAAGCGAATGATTAAAAATACCATTCCATTATAATTTTAAACCTTTATTGTGTACAGAAACAACCATTAACTATTCTTCCACTATGTTTTTCAGGTTAGGAATTATCGAAAACTTATAGATAGAATCTACCGTTGTTTACATAAAGTTAATGCTAGCTTAAGAACAAATGCATCTTCAAAAGTTTGTGGATTATACCCGGTAATCTCATGAATTTTGTTTAGTCGATAAGTTAACGTATGTCTGTGAATACCTAACTTTTCAGAGCAAATGTTTAACTGTAAATTGCTTTCAAAGTACGATGTTAAAGTTTCAGTTAATTTTTCAGTTAACCCTTGAACTTTCGTTATAAACTTATTAATTTCATAACTTTTCCTACCTTTGAATAACGTAAAAATTTCTACATCTTCAAAATATGTTGTGTGTTGATATTTATCTGAGAATGTAAGTGCAGTTTTGGCACTCGTAAATGCATAAGGTAATTCTTCTAAATTATCAACTATAGGACCAACGCCTATATGGATATCAAATTTTTTTTGAAATTTAATGATCTGTTTTAGAATTTCTTTTGAATTTTTTACAGTACTCCCACATAAGAGAAGATAATATTCATTTAAATTCAATTGACCAAATAGAGCTGGTTGCCTATAAAGAATGTTTTCTATATTTAGAGTTAAAGTATTTGAAGTTGCATCTTTCATTTGTTTAATTAGTATTATTAAATAAGGTCCATCTAAAGGAAAAGGGAGTTTTTGAATTCGTTCTTGAACGGAACTATCAATTAAAACATTTTCAATTAGTGCTTTGAAAATAAAGTCACCATTTTTCCTCCGCCATTCACTTTTACTTTCTGTTATTACTTGATGTACCATCATTTCGGTAGTTAGCTGTACTAAATTTGCAATTTCTTTTAGCTCATTTGGATCTCCAGTAATTCCAATTACCCCAATGATTTTTTCATGATACTTAATTGGTAAGTTAATGCCAGGTTTACAATTATAAAATTCTTTCGCAAGATTCTCATCTATGTAAAGTGGTCGACCGGTTTTCGCTACTTGAATAGCACCTTCATGAATGGAATCGACCCGCTCTTTATCCCCTGAAGCTAAGATGACCCCATCGTTACTTATGACGTTGATATTATGATGTAGCCTCATCATCGTTTGATGAACAATTTCTTCTGCTAATTTAATTGATAACAATTTATACACCCCGTATAAAAAAGAGTCTGTACTAGTACAGTTAATTTATACATTTATTATAATGCTATTTTCCATGCATCGCCATTATAATTTATGTAAGCGCTTAATCGAAAAGGAGGATGAAGATGAAAATAGTAATTAGTCCAGATTCATTCAAAGGGACTTTAACTGCTCTAGAAGCAGCACAAGCGATCGAACAAGGAATAAAGCAAGTAAACCAAGAGATAGAGACGATTCTGCTACCTGTTGCAGATGGCGGAGAAGGAACAATGGATGCACTAGTGTTAGCAACAAGCGGTCAATATGTAAAAGCGAATGTTCTTGATCCTCTTGGGCGTGAAATAGAAGCTTCCTTTGGTGTTCTTGGAAATAAGTCTACTTGTGTCATTGAAATGGCTTCAGCCTCTGGTATAACACTGTTACATAACAATGAAAGGAATCCTAGAAAAGCATCCACTTATGGAACTGGCCAACTTATTCAAATTGCATTAGATCAAGGTTTTAGAGATTTTATCATTTGTATTGGTGGAAGTGCAACTAATGATGGTGGAGTGGGGATGTTAAGAGCTCTAGGATTGCGATTGTTAGATGAAAATGGACGTGGTGTACAAAACTCGATTGATGGGCTATACGAAGTAAAAACATTAGATTTCTCAAACTGGGACACAAGATTAAATGATTCAACGATTGCCATCGCTTGTGACGTAAATAATCCATTAGTTGGTGTTAATGGGGCAACAGCCGTTTTTGGTCCTCAAAAAGGTGTCAAGGCTGACGAAGTTGAATTCTTTGACCAAGCACTAACACATTGGGCAAATGTGGTCGAAGTAGAAAAAGGAATTCGTTTACATGATTATCAAGGTGCTGGTGCTGCCGGTGGCATGGGTGGTGCACTAATTGCATTTCTTGATGGGAAGTTCCATCAAGGAATTGAATTAGTTTTAGATGTCATGAATTATAACGAGAAAATACAAGATGCAGAGCTCATTATTACTGGGGAAGGAAAATCAGATAGTCAAACATTGCATGGAAAAGCACCTATGGGCGTTTTACATTGTGCAAGGCAATTTGAGATTCCAACTATATTAATTTCTGGCAGTATTGATGAACAAGATGAAGAGATACTAGCTCAGCACTTTCATAAAATTATCTCAGTAGTCGATCAATCTATATCTACCGAGATGGCAATGAAGGAAGCATCGAAATATTTATCTCAAAAAGCATACCAAACTATCAAAAATCTAATAGATTAAGGGGGAGAAAGGGATGTTGTTTTTAATCATATTAATTGGGGTGTTGTTAGTAGTATTTGCTACTGCAAAATTGAAGGTACATCCATTTTTAGCATTACTACTAAGTTCATTCTTTGTTGGAATTGCAAGTGGAATGCCGTTATTAGATGTAGTTAAGAATATTAATACTGGTTTCGGAAGTCTAATGACGAGTATTGGTATTGTCATTGTAGCAGGGACAATGATAGGTGTTATTTTAGAACGCTCTGGTGCAGCTTTTCGTATGGCAGAAGTTGTTCTCCGAATAGTTGGGCCAAAACATCCTCAATTAGCGATGTCAATTATTGGCTACATCGTGTCAATACCTGTATTTTGTGATTCAGCTTTCATTATTTTATCTAGCTTACAAAAATCACTAGCAAAACGTGCGAAAGTAACAATTGCTTCAATGGGTGTTGCATTAGCAACTGGTTTATATGCGACACATGTACTTGTTCCTCCAACTCCAGGGCCAATCGCAGCAGCTGGGAATATTGGTGCTACAGATTACTTAGGGACAGTAATAGTAATAGGTTTGATTGTTGCTATTCCAGCAACGTTTGTCGGGTATTTATGGTCTGTTAAAGTTGCTTCAAAAATTAGAGTTCCATTAGATGATGAAGAAACAATAGATTATGATGAGGTAGTTAAAAACTTTGGTAAAATGCCATCCACATTTAATGCATTCTTACCAATTGTACTTCCAATTGTTTTAATAGGAATTGGATCCATTGCAGCATTAGTAGGTGATCCTGAATCAACATTTAATATGATTTTACGCTTCTTAGGAAGTCCAATTGTTGCGTTATTATTAGGTGTTGTTGCAGCATTCCCATTACTTCCAAAGTTAAACGAGGAAACATTAACTGGTTGGATTGGCGATAGTTTAAAAGATGCAGCACCGATTCTTTTAATTACAGCGGCGGGTGGTTCATTCGGTACGATTATTAAAGAAACAGGCGTTGGAGAAATGTTGCAACAAATGGATCTAGGTTCGTTAGCGCAAGGATCATTATTCTTACTCGTACCATTCATTATTGCTGCTGCACTTAAAACAGCACAAGGTTCTTCAACTACAGCCCTAGTTATTACATCTACATTAGTAGCACCGATGTTAGTAACTGCTGGAATTGAAGGTGCAATTCCACTTGCATTAGTTGTAATGGCTGTTGGAGCTGGAGCAATGACAGTTTCACACGTGAACGACAGCTTCTTCTGGGTTGTTACACAATATAGTGGAATGGAAGTAACGCAAGCATACAAAGCGCAAACGATGGCAACGTTACTTCAAGGGTTAACGACAATTGTATTTACTATGATTTTATGGATGATTTTTGTATAAAGATTTCATATAAGGCATACTTCGCAATATTGGCGAGTATGCTTTTTTATTTTACCAATGGAAAATTGCTGGGAAGACACTTTTATTATTGATATACTACTAGAAACAATAAATGGAACAAAGGGGCTATCAAAAGGGGAGTGGGTCTGTTGAAGAGAAATATATTAATTGTAGATGATCAGCCAGAGATTGCAGAATTATTAAGTATATATTTGGAAAAAGGCGGATTCAACATTATTCAAGCAAGCGATGGTATGGATGCGTTGATGTATATTTCAAAGGGGAATATCGATTTAATGCTTGTCGATCTTATGATTCCAATTATTGATGGTTATCAGCTTATTAGAAAAGTAAGAGAATCGATGCACATTCCGATTATAATCATTTCGGCTAAACAAGAGAATCAGGACAAAATTTTCGGGCTTGAAATTGGTGCAGATGATTATATACAAAAACCTTTTGATCCCCTTGAGGTTGTTGCAAGAGTGCAAGCTCTTATAAGACGTAGCTATAACTTTTCAACGATTGATAAGCAACTAGAGGAAGTAAGTCAAACCGTAATAAAAGTCGTAGGTGATTTAACGCTCGATGAAGCAACATTTTCCATTATACGAAACGGTGTTGTCATTCAACTTACAAAAATTGAATATAAAATACTCGACCTTTTAATGAGCACACCAGGAAGAGTATATACAAAGCAACAGATTTTCGAGAACGCATGGGACGATTATTATATCGGTGGCGAAGAGGATAACACTATAAACGTACATATCTCTAAAATTAGAGAAAAGATTGAAGCAAATCCAAAAAAGCCAGAGTACATTAAAACAGTTAGAGGTCTGGGTTATAAATTTGAAAAGCAAATCCCAAAGATTTAGGCCAATCTGAGCACTTAATCAGAAAAATAAGATGTAGTTAAGGTTAATTTAAGATTGAGCTATTACTCTATCACTATAAAGGCCAAACATTGAGGGGATGAATTTGAATAAACTTAATCCATTATTTCCAAAGGAAGAAGGTATTTTTCCTTATATTTATCTAGCGAATATGTGTATTCCGCTATTTTTCATGTTAAGTGAACCTACAGAAACCCTTTATCCGGGTTTATTGTTATTATTCATTTTTGTTATTGTTTATAGACAGATTTTTTGGAGTTCGAGGTTTATCATTCTTTTTATTGTAATTGAACTGGTCATAACGCTCATTCTTTCTTATTTTTATAATCCATTATATTTATATATCGTGTTTGTTTTTTCGTTTTTGATGGTGCGTTTACAATGGAAATGGTTATATTGGCTATGTGGTAGTTATGCAGTACTTAGCTTAATTCTTATTTATAAGACGATTTTTCCTGATAATCTAGTTTTAATCGTTAGTTTTTTGCCGCCTGTTTTTGGGGGAGCCATTCTTCCTTTTGTTATGAAAGCATCACTGCGATATAAAGAATTAAATGAAGATTTAAGAAGAGTAGCGGAAGAATTAAAAGTTAAAAGCGAGGAAAAGGAACGATTAGAGGAAAGTAAAAAAAGGATGCTTGCAGATTTGTCTCATGATTTAAAAACTCCTATGACGACGATTCAAGGCTATTCAAAAGCACTATATGACGGCTTTGTACAAGATGAGGAGCAGAAGCAACGTTATCTGAAATATATATATGATAAGTCTATTAGAGTTACAGACTTAATTGATGAGTTGTTTGTCTTCTCGAAATTGGATAATCCAGACTCCCAAATTAATAAACAGGAAAAGGATTTATGCGAATTTTTACGGCAGGTTGTTGTGGAGTATTATGAACAATTTGATGAGAAAGAAATGGAGCTTAGTATTGAAATACCTTCTGAAAGAGTAGTATTTTCGTTCGATCAGAAGTTACTTTATCGGGCCATTTCGAACATTTTAGAGAATACGATTAAGTACAATCCTGAACAAACCACTGTGTATATAAGTTTGAAAGTGTCAAAGAATCACTTGACGATTGAAATTGGTGATAATGGATCAGGTATTCATGAGGACATTGCGGATACACTGTTCGATCCCTTTGTTAGGGGAGATAAAAGTAGGATGAATGATGGTGGAACTGGATTAGGTTTAGCCATTACAAAGAAAATTATAGAAAAGCATAATGGTCTTGTTTATGTAGATACGAAACCGTTGCGGGGAAGCACGAATTTTATCATAGAGTTACCGCTCACATAAAACCTAGTAAGGGATGCCTTGAAAGTATAGCTTTCGAGGCATCTTTTTATTAATTAGGATAAATTATGCTGCTGGGGATGTCTGTGAGGAGCACTAGATAGGTTAATGGACAAAAGGATGTGGGATTCCATTCGAAATGTCCATTATGGTTGAGTTAATGGACAAAAAGATGTGTGATTTCAATCGAAATGTCCATTAAGGATGAGTTAATGGTCAAAAGGGTGTGTGATTTCATTCAAAATGGCCATTATGACTGGTTTAATGGACAAAAGGGTGTGAGATTCTATAAGAATTGTCCATTATGGATGAGTTAATGGACAAAAGGATGTGTGATTTCAATCGAAATGTCTATAATGGCTGGGTTAATGGACAAAAAGATGTGGGATTCCATTCGAAATGTCCATTATGACTAGTTTAATGGACAAAAGGATGTGTGATTTCAATCGAAATGTCCATTATGACTGGGTTAATGGACAAAAGGATGTGTGATTCCATACGAAATGTCCATTATGACTAGTTTAATGGACAAAAGGATGTGTGATTCCATACGAAATGTCCATTATGACTAGTTTAATGGACAAAAGGATGTGTGATTTCATTCGAAATGACTATTATGACTGAGTTAATAGACAAAAGAAGGGGAGATCGTATCAGAAATGTCTTTAATAGCCCCTCTAAAGGACAAATGGTAGCGAGAATCCCAGAGAAATGTCTTTAATAGCCCCTCTAAAGGACAAATGGTAGAGAGAATACCCAGAGAAATGTCTTTAATAGCCCCTCTAAAGGACAAAAGGTGGAGAAAAACCCAGAGAAATGTCTTTTATAGCCGCTCTAAAGGACAAAAGGTAGAGAATCCCAGAGAAATGTCTTTAATAGCCCTTCTAAAAGACAAAAGGTAAAGAAATCCATTAAGAAATGTCTTTTACACCCCTTATAAAGAAAAAAATTTTACATTCCGCAGGCGCTCAACAGTAGCTGAATACTAAAAGTTATGCTGAGAGCAAGGTTGCAACACCATAACCGTGAACAAAAAACAAATTTCAAGCCCCCCAATCTTAATAGTAAAATATGGTTCACTTAAGATTAAGTTAAGACTCCCTTTGTAGTATAGAGATATGAATAAGCAAACAGATAAAGGAGTCGTTACGATGAGCTATGTAATTGAAATAAATAATATTGAAAAAAGTTATGGCAAGGTAAAAGCTGTTGATGGCATTTCATTACAAGTAAAGCGCGGAGAGGTGCTTGGAATTATCGGTGCAAATGGAGCGGGGAAATCAACGACATTAGAAATTATGATGGGGCTTCGCAAACCAGATACTGGTACAGTGACTGTTCTAGGGATGGATATTACAAATTCCTCAGACCAAATAAAACAACGAATCGGCATTCAGCTTCAACAAACAGCATTATATGATCGTATTAAAGTGAAAGAAGCACTGGAGTTATTTAGTTCCTACTATGAGAAAAAGAGAGACGTAAATGAAATAATCGAAACTCTTGGCCTAAGACCATATTTAAATAAATTCGTAAAGAATCTATCTGGTGGTTGGCAACAACGAACATCGCTAGCACTAGCGTTAATAAATGATCCAGACATAATTTTCTTAGATGAACCAACAACAGGTTTGGATCCGCAAGCAAGACTAGAGCTTTGGGGTTGTATTAACCGATATCGAGCGGAAGGGAAGACAATCATCCTTTCAACTCACTATATGGATGAAGCTCAAAAACATTGTGATCGAATTGCAATTATTAAAAAAGGGAAGCTCATTTCATGTGATGTGCCAAAGAGCTTAATTCATTCCCTAGGAAATGATAATGCGACGTTAGAAGACGTTTATTTACAATATGCGGTAGGAAATTAAAGGGGGAAATCATAATGCAATCAATTTTAACTCATACAAAAATGGAAATGAAATTGTTTTTTAGAGAAACGTTAGCTTTGCTATTTACATTTATCGTACCAGCTGTAAGTTTTGTTGTCTTTGCGATAATGTTTCAGGGTAGTTCGTATGATGGTGGATTAGATTATTTCCAGGCATATATTCCGAGCATGATTGCCATTATCATCTTTACAACAGCATTTTTCTCCATGGGTCTTCAAATCGTTATTGACAGAGAGAAGGGTGTTTATAAACGACTAAAAGGGACACCACTTAACCAGCGTGCAATCTTTACTGCAACGATTATTAAAGGTTTCTTTGCAATCTACATTGGTGCAATTGAGATACTTCTTATTGCGAAATTCGGCTTTTCAACTAATTTAACAAGCCATGCATTCCAGTTTTTCTTAGCATTAACATTCTGCTCGGTGACATTTTTCTCAATAGGTTTTATCGTTTCTAGTTTAGCAAAACGAATGAATACAGCTTTAGGTATTGCGATGATAGCCATGTACCCAATGATGTTTTTATCAGGTGCGACGATTCCACTAGAAGCTTTTCCTGAAATTTTACAAAATGTTTCTTATATCGTACCTTTGACTTATGTAGTCAATGTTTTAAGAGATGGTTGGAACGGTACTCTATTTACGGCAGACGCATTAGTTGATATAGGTATATTGACAGGGGTATTAATTGTTTCAGCAATTATAGGTATGAAGTATTTTAAATGGACAGATTGAATTCAACAAAAAAAGTGATCAACCCTGTACCTGGTTTGATCACTTTTAGTTTTTATTTATTCTTCTTCACTACCTGAAATTTCACTTGTTTTCACGTTCAGACCAACATCGACTTTGTCACCCTCAACAGTTTCAACAAGGAACTTTTTGCCCACTAACTCATCTTTATCTACAGATGCATATCTTCTTGCAACTTCTTTATCAGTTTTCGTGTCATCAGGTTTAAGACTTACAACGATTTTGACTACATCGTCATCAATTTTTTGTAATGCTTTGAATTCCATACTATGGTCAATATATTTAGGGTCATTTATTTGAACTAGTAATAAATCTTTTGTTTCCCAGTCAACAGTACTCTCATATCCAGATGGAATCGTTTCTGATGTATAAACCCAAATACCACCAGTTGATTGACGATCCGGACTTCCCCAGAACCAGTTAATATTTTGGAAATTGACTTCTGGATACACAGGTGAAGTTTCAACAGCTTCAACTAAATCGGAATCATCATATGCCTCTTCTTCTTCTTTTTCTTCAGAAGACCCTTCAGCATCATCTTTCTCAGTGTCAGTTGCCACTTCAGTTTGGTCTTCTTTTGGATCTTCAGCTTTTGTTTCATTAGATGAACTGCATCCTGCTAAAACAAGTAATAACATAGATGCATAAAATAACGATGATAAATATTTCTTTTTCAAAAAAATAAACCTCCTAAATAGTTTCGAGTAGTTTGTTTTAGAAAACCACTCACTTCAAAAAACTCTCTAATTAATGATACCTTCCAAATTATTAGGAATGAACTGGAAGAAAGGTGTAGTTTTTTCGAAAGGAAGTTAGTGAGATATAACTAAAATCTAGGGTTCATCAATCTTAAAAATAATACTTTAGAGACTGATTGAGTTGGTACAAATGAACTGTTATAAACAAACTCGACTTTTTGTGGAATTATTTGTAAACTTTGCTTATATTGAACATTAGTAAGATATTAGTTACTTTTTTATTGATTAGGACGAAAATATCCAATTATACTGTAAGAGACTAATTTGTAAAAGGAATGAGTTAATGGAAATTATACGAGTAAAAGATTATGAAGAGATGAGTAAAACTGCAAGTTCTTATATATTAGAAAAGTTGAAGCAACTGGATGCGCCTGTCATTGGATTAGCTACAGGTTCAACACCAGAAGGATTGTACCGCCTTTTAGTGGACGAAAATAAAAAGGGAAACGTATCATTTAAAAATGTGACAACTTTCAATTTAGATGAATATACAAATATCGAACCTACTGACCCTAACAGCTATCATTACTTTATGAATAAACACTTGTTAGATCATATTGATATTCCTAAAAATCAAATTCACCTGCCAAACGGAAATGCAGAAGATTTAGAAGCAGAGTGCCAAGAGTATGAAAATAAAATTTCTGAAGCAGGTAAAATTGACCTTCAAGTTTTAGGAATCGGAGTGAATGGACATATCGGATTTAATGAGCCGGGTACACCTTTTACAAGTCGAACACATATTGTTACATTAGATGAATCCACACGCGAAGCAAACTCGAGGTTTTTCAATTCTATAGATGAAGTGCCAACACAAGCAATCACAATGGGAATTGGAACAATTATGGAGAGTAGTGAAATACTAATGCTTATATCAGGCGAGCAAAAAGCTGACACGCTAAATCGCTTGTTGAATGGTGAAGTAAGTGAAGAGTTCCCAGCTTCTGTTTTACACAAACATAGTAAAGTAACAGTTATTGCTGATGAAGCTGCTTGCAGTAAGCTAGAAAACCTTGAATAGTAATAAAAAAGTGGTCATCCTCGTTTGAGGGTGACCACTTTTTTGTCCGCAGGAAGTACTAGAAAATAGATTTGGAAGACATATTATAGCCGTTTGTACTAGCTTATATTGCTTTAATAAAAGTTTAAGACCTTGTCCAAATTACAACAGAAATTTTTAGAAACAAGGTCCCGAATTTTTCCGAAATACATATATATAAGTAAACTAGTTGGCAGGAGTAGATCCTATTTGAACAAACAAAATAACCGTTATCGTTGGGTTGTTTTTACATTAGTATTGTTTATTTATTTGTTAATGTCGAGCCAACGAACGGCTCCGGGTTTGATTACTGAACAGATGATGTTGGATTTTAATATTACTGCAACGACAATTGGATTATTAACAAGTATTCAATTTTTTGTATACACTGGTTTACAAATTCCAATGGGGATGATGGCTGACCGTTTTGGTCCAAACTTTTTTCTTATTATTGGTTCCATTTTAACAGGTGTTGGAACTATCATTTATAGTGTAAGTACATCTGAAGTTGTTTTGTTTTTTGCAAGAGTTCTTGCTGGTACAGGAGACGCGACCATTTGGGTAAATATGATTCTTATTTTAAGTCACTGGTTTACTGCAAAGGAATTTACAAGACTAATTGGGATTGCGGCGATGACAGGAAGCCTCGGGTACCTATTGGCCTCAGTTCCTTATGCCTTATTAATTGACTACCTTGGCTGGAGAACTTCATTCTTTATATCAGGTACAGTACTTTGCCTATGTGGTATTCTTCTATATTTTGTCTTATTAAATGGTCCAAAAAAAGAAAGAGTTCGACAACAAAATGACGTACCACATGAAAAAACTTGGGCTTTGTTAAAAAGGATCTTTACTAAACGACAAGCTTGGGCTTTATTTTTTTGTCACTTTGGAATTGTAGGGACGTATGTCGGTTTTATTAGCTCATGGGGAGTCCCTTATGCCATGAATATGTATGGCATGTCCCGAACTGCTGCGAGCCAGCTCATCATGCTTGGGTTAATTGGAGCGTTGATTGGTGCTCCTTTAGCTGGTTGGATTGCAAGTCGATTAGGGATGATTAAACGACCGTATATTTTTGTGCATGTTACTTTGCTTTGCATGTGGTCAACTTTTCTAATTTTTAGTGGTAGTCCGCCGTTATTTTTGTTACTCATTCTGTTCTTTATGATTGGTCTTTCCTATGGAGCAAATGCCTTAACTTTTGCTGCTGTTCGACAAACTTTTCCGGTAAAAGAATCGGGACTTGTATCAGGTTTTGCAAATACAGGTGGGTTCTTAAGCGCAATTTTGCTTCCTAGTATTTTTGGTAAGATTTTAGATCAATTTCAAGTGAATACAGGAAGCGTTATTGAAGGCTATTCTTATGGTTTTATCATTCCAGTTATTTTTTCTTTTATTGGCTTGCTTGGTGTAATGGCTCTTAAGGAAAAATCTCAATTAGAAAAGGACGTCAAATAAGGATTAGGTATAAAAAGAGTAGAAGACTAGCTCTAGTTTTGGCTAGTCTTCTACTCTTTTAATTTTTAATATATAATTTCTGCGTATTAGTTGTAACTATTTTTACTAATTGCTCTGACATAAATTCTACAGAATAATGAAAACCATTCTTAATCCAATTAATGATAAAACCAATTAAACCATGTACACGATACGATATGAACAACTGGTAGTCTATGTCATCACGTTGTTGGGGGATATAGAAATCGATCAGTTGATAATGATTTTCCATGACTTCAATCATTCGATCTTGTAAATGGATTGGTACACTATTTGATAGCATTGTTTTATAGAATACTTTATTTTCTAAGAAGTGCTCAAATAGAGGGATGGTTGAAATTTCAGTTATATACATCTCTTGGTATGAGATGTGAGGTTTTCGAAATGCAATAATCATTTTCTCTAAAGTAGTTTGAACTAGTTCCTCTAATAAATCCTCTTTTTTTTCGTAATGAAAATAGAATGTACTTCGATTCACATCGGCTTTTCTAACGATTTCTGAAATGGAAATTGAAGAGAATTCTTTTTCTTGTAAAAGTGCTAATAAGGTTTCATGAAACAAAGTTTTTGTTCGCCTCATACGCTTGTCCGAAACGTTTTTCATTTCCTTCTACACATCCCCTTATGTAACTTTTTATTTATTTATCCAACAGAAAACTTTCTTTTGTACGATATCCATCAATTTTAATTATATTAATGATTGTATGTGTTTACTATTGCGAATATAGTAAAAATACGAAAAATTATTAACTTATAAGAATGGTAGAAAGAAACTATTTTTGATGAGGAGGGTGTTTATGTACCTTGGAGTTGAAACGTTTCCAGCCATCATTGAATTCCGTTCTCAGATGGAAGGAGATCGACCATTTATAAAATTTGAAACTAATGAATTAACTTATAAACAACTTAATGATCAATCTACTAAATTAGCATCTTCTTTATCATCACTTGGCTTTTCTAAAGGTGATACATGTGCAGTCATGTTACCGAACTGTGAACAATTTATGTACTCATGGGTCGGTCTATCAAAACTTGGTGTCATTGAAGTACCTGTAAATACAGCTTATAAAGGTGACTTATTTGCTCACATTTTGAATCAGTCAAAATGTAAAGGAATTATTATATCCACTGAATGGATAGAACGATTATTATTCATTCAAAATCAACTTGAAACTCTTCAATATGTCATTGTAGTCGGTGATTATATACAACCACCGTCATCTCAATTTGAATGGTTGTCGTTTGAAGCTCTACTAAATAACAAAAGTAACAACCTTGTGTTTCCATCCATTACACCCCAAGATCCCGCCGTCATCTTATTTACTTCTGGTACAACAGGTCCTTCAAAAGGAGTTGTATTAAGTCATAGTGCAAATTTTAGTGTAGCTAATACTGCTTGTGAACTAATGGATTACGATGAATCAGATTGTTTATACTCTATGTTTCCACTATTCCATGTTAATGCACGTTATACAACTGTGTTAGTAGGATTAATCGCTGGAGCGAGAGTCGTACTACATAATCGGTTTTCTGCCTCTCGTTTTTGGGATATTTGCCGGTCGGAAGGCATTACAGCATTTAACTTTATGGGTTCCATGTTAACAATTCTCATGAAACAACCTGAGAGTGAAGATGATAGAAATCATCAGGTGAAAAAAATATATGGAGCGCCAACACCATCAGGGTTATATGAAAAATTTACGAAACGATTTGGCGTTTCAATTGCTGAGGTGTATGGCTCTACAGAGTTAGGAACTGCTGCAGCTAATCCACCAAATAACTTTAAAGTTGGTGCATGTGGAAAAGAAGTATCAATCTACGAAGTAGAAATTCATGACGAAGAAGGTTATTCAGTACCAACTGGTGTGTTAGGTGAAATCGTGGTCCGACCTAGAAAAAGTGGAGTTATGTTTAGTGGATATTATGGCAATGCAGAAGCAACGGTAAAAGCTTGGGAAAACTTATGGTTCCATACAGGGGATGTAGGCTATATAGACGAGGAAGGCTACTTGTACTTTGCGGACCGTAAAAAAGATGTTGTTCGAAGAAAAGGTGAAAATATTTCATCTTACGAAGTTGAAAGTGTAATTAATCGCCATCCGAAAGTAGCAGAGTGTGCGATTATAGGTGTGCCTTCCGAACTGTCAGAAGAGGAAGTGATGGCTGTTATTGTTTTAAAGGATCATGTACAACTCGATCCTGTTGAACTTTTAAATTATTGTGAGAATCATTTAGCTCATTTTGCTGTCCCTCGTTATATTCGAGTTGTTAATGAGTTTCCACGAACTCCATCCCAACGTATTGAAAAGTACAAACTGCGAAATGAAGGGGTTACAGCTGATACTTGGGACCGGCAAACAGTAAATTATCAAGTGCGAAGATAGGCGGGGATACTATGTATAACGGAATTGAGACATTTGGCGAAGTAGTAAAAGCACAGGCAAAACGATTCAATGATCGTAGTTTTATTCGTTTTGAATCAGCGGATGTGAGTTTTAGAGAATTTCATGAAGGTGGCAATAAAGTTGCGAATTTGCTAATTGACATCGGAATTCAAAAGGGCGATCGTTGCGCGGTGATGCTACTTAGTTCACCGGAATATTTATATTCATGGCTTGGAATTGCTCGGCTCGGTGCAATAGAGGTACCTATAAATACAGGTTTACGGGGAGATCTCCTTGCCTACATTTTAAACCAAGCAGAATGTAGAGTATTAATTGTTAAAGATGAATTTTTGGACAGAATTATTAAAATTCAACACCAACTGCACACATTGCAAGAGGTGATCGTCGTTGGAGAAAAGGTTGATGGTACTAAATCTTTCAATGCTCTATTTGAAAATGCAAGTTCTGATGAAGTAGTGGTAGAAGTGAAGCCAACCGATCCTTCATTAATTTTATTCACTTCTGGAACTACAGGGCCATCAAAAGGTGCTGTATTAAGTCACCGTGCCAACTTTGCCTTATCGAAATCTTGTATAGATGTTATGAACTACACAGAAAATGACCGATTATTTTCAGTTTTTCCCCTTTATCATGTGAATGCACGTTATTCAACGATTTTAGCAGCATTAATCGCTGGTAGTGATGTTGTCATGCATAATAAATTTTCCGCCTCACGTTTTTGGGATATTTGTCGTAATGAAGGAATTACGACATTCACATATATGGGGACGCTTATTACGATTTTGTTAAAGCAACCGAAGAAGTCCGACGATGCTGATAATCCAGTACGTATGATTCAAGGTGCTCCTTGTCCACCAGAAATTTACGATGAATTTAAAGAACGATTCAATATTGAAGTGACAGAAGCTTACGGCTCTACTGAAGTAGGGATTTGTTTAGCGAATCGTGCAGAATCATTCCGTAAAGGATCTTGTGGAAAGGTAATTCCAATATTTGATGTACAAATACATGATGAAAATGGAAATGAATGTCCACCGAATGTTCCTGGTGAAATTGTTGTAAGACCAAAAGAACCATCCATTATGTTCTCAGAATATTTCGGTATGCCAGATGAAACGGTAAAAGCTTTTCGAGATTTGTGGTTCCATACTGGAGACCGCGGTATGAAGGATGAAGATGGTTATTTTTACTTTGTTGATCGTACAAAGGATGTAGTACGTAGACGTGGTGAAAATATTTCTTCATTTGAAGTAGAACGTGTGCTGAACGATCATCCTGCTATCCATGAAAGTGCGATTGTTGGTGTACCTTCGGAGTTATCAGAAGAAGAAGTCCTTGCAGTTATTCAATTACAACAAAATGCACAAATTGACCCAATTGAGCTATTAAAGTTTTGCGAAGAGCGATTACCACACTTTGCAGTACCAAGGTATGTTCGGATTGTTGAACAATTTCCAAAAACACCATCCCAACGTATTGAAAAATATAAATTGCGTCAAGAGGGGATTACCTCTGATACGTGGGACCGAGAAACTGTTGGTTACAAAGTTTTAAGATAAATCATAAGCTTTGCCAGTAGACCTTCTGTTAACTAAGAATTGGCTAACTTTAGAAATGATATAGATAAAAAAAGTTCAAAGATATTTAAATAGAAGGGAGGAAAATTATGGAAAGTTTACGTGGGAAAGTAGCGATTATCGGTGTAGCTGATACCGAAGTTGGTATTGTACCGCATATGTCAGCTACGCAGCTAACAATTGATGCAGCTTTGAAAGCTCTTGATGATGCAGGACTAACTAAAAATGATATAGATGGATTAATCACTTGTAATTCATTTGCAGAACCGATTTTGTATCATGCAGAAGCGATGGCAGAATACTTACAAATCAAACCAAAACTTTGTTATAGCGTTCTAACTGGAGGAGGAACGACGTTTTCACTAGTAGAACATGCAGCAGCGGCAATTGTGGCTGGATTATGCCACACGGTCTTAATCGTCACAGCGGATAGTCTTCGAAGCGGATTAACTAAAGAAAAAGCGATGACTTCACAAGCTTCTACTGGACATCCACAGTTTGAATCAATCTATGGACCAACAGTACCTGCGTTGTATGCACTAATTGCAAGAGCACACATGGAAAAGTACGGTACGACATCTGAACAGTTCGCCAAAATTGCAGTGGCATGCCGAAAACATGCGAGCTTAAATCCGGCTGCACAAATGCGTGAACTTATATCAGTAGAAGATGTAATAAATTCACGAATGATTGCAGATCCCCTTCATTTGTTAGATTGTTCGTTAATATCAGATGGTGGTGCTGCAGTCATCGTCACAAGTGCAGAACGTGCAAAGGCCTTTAAGCAAGATCCAATATATCTATTAGGTGTAGGTGAAGGACATCATCATGAACATATTAGCCAGGCCTTAGATTTCACCACTTCAGGCGCTACGGATTCTAGTAAACTAGCATATGAAATGGCAGGATTAGGGCCGAAAGATATGGACTTTGCTCAAATATATGATTGCTTTACACCGACAGTTCTAGTGGAACTAGAAGATCTAGGTTTTTGTGAAAAGGGTGAAGGTGGTGCCTTTGTTGATAGTGGGGCAATTGAATTAGGCGGTGCGCTCCCTATTAACACACATGGTGGGTTATTATCCCATTGCCATCCAGGTCATCCTGGTTCGATGTTTGCTTTAACCGAAGCGGTAAAACAATTACGAGATCAAGCAGGTGAAAGGCAAGTGAAAAATGCTCAAACTGCACTAGTCCATGGACAAGGTGGCATTATGTCCAGTCATACCACTTTAATAATAGGGCGTGAGGTGTCATGATGGAAGCATTAAAAATTTTACCTACACCAACTATTGAAACCCAAATCTTTTGGGATGCATGTCAACAAGAAAAACTTTTAGTCCAACAATGTAAAGAGTGTGAACATGTTCAATTTTATCCACGCTTGATGTGTACAAATTGTAGTAGCCGTGAAGTTGGATGGATCGAATCAAGTGGTTTTGCAAAAGTTGTTACTTATACGATAGTTCATCGACCAATTCTACCTGCATATCAAAAAGAGGCACCTTATATTCTCGCGGTAGTACAACTTGAAGAAGGTCCGACAATGATGACAAATATCGTAAACTGCAATCATGATTCCATCAAGTGTGGATTACAAGTCAAAGTACTATTTCAAGATTGGGAAAAAGGTTTTTTAGTTCCTGTATTTGAACCTATATAAGTCGGTGATATTCGTATTCTGTAAGGGATAGAAGGAATTTTAGTAGATTCTAATCTAGTTTTATACGAATAAAAATAGAGTAGAAAATAATATTTTAGTATGAAATTAATAATAATTTGGTTATTAGATTAATAGAATATATTAAACACGTAATGTGAAAAAACTATTTTGGATGGGGGAAATGAAGATGCAAACAGTAATTGAATTAAATTCTAACGCAGCGAAGTTTATCTCTAAACCGTTAAAAATGTTTATTGGTGGGGAATGGGTTGAGGCACAATCAGGAAAACGTACAGAAGTTAGAAATCCTGCAGATGGTTCTTTACTTACAACAGTACCAGAGGCGGATAAACAAGATGTTGACGTAGCTGTGGCAGCTGCTCGCAAGGCATTTGAATCTGGTCCATGGCCAAAAATGAAACCGAATGAACGGGCAAAACTATTATTAAAGTTAGCTGATTTATTTGAAGAAAACGGAGAAGAGCTTGCTCACTTAGATACACTCGATTATGGTCAGCCTTTATCAACAACATTGAATTTTGCAAAGGCAGCAGCTGATAATTTCCGTTACTATGCAGGTTGGACGACACGTTTAACTGGTGAAACAATTCCATCAAGCCAGCCAGGTAATATCTTCAACTATACACGTCGTGAACCACTTGGTGTTTGTGGTGCTATCGTTCCATGGAACGCTCCATTTATGAATGCCATTATGAAACTATCTGCACCACTAGCAGTTGGTAATACAGTTGTAATTAAACCATCCGAAGAAACACCATTAAGCTTACTAAGAGTAGGAGAGCTAATTCAAGAAGCTGGCTTCCCTGATGGTGTTGTAAATATCGTAACTGGTTATGGACCAACAGCAGGTGAAGCAATTGCGACACACCCTGATGTAGACAAAATTGCATTTACTGGATCTACTGCAGTTGGAAAACGAATTTTACAAAATAGCGCAAGTAACATTAAAAAAGTAACGCTTGAATTAGGCGGTAAATCAGCACACATTATTTTTGCGGATGCAGACTATGAATTAGCGTTGCAAAATGCTGCAAATGCTGTGTTCTGGAATACAGGTCAAGTTTGTTTTGCAGGATCACGTTTGTTCATCGAAGATAAAATTTACGATAAGTTTTTAAGTGATTTAGCTGAGTATTCGAAAAATTATAAAGTTGGAAATGGATTTGATCCATCAACAGTAATTGGACCAGTCGTAAATGCCAAGCAAAAAGAGCGCGTTTTAAATTATATCGATATTGGTCAGCAAGAAGGGGCTGAACTAATCATCGGTGGAGAAGCAAACGAAGGGGATTTAGCAAATGGCCATTTTGTTCGTCCAACAGTATTAGCAAACGTAAATAATTCTATGAGAATTGCCCGTGAAGAGATTTTTGGACCTGTTGTATCAGGAATTCCATTCTCTGACGTAGATGAAGTAATTCAATTAGCAAATGATACAGAATACGGCTTAGGTGGAGGAATCTGTACAACTAACCTAAGTAAAGCACATAAAGTAGCCCATGCGTTGAAAACTGGAAACGTGTGGATTAACACTTATAATATTACAGAGCCGCACTCTCCATTTGGTGGTTATAAACAAAGTGGTTTAGGTCGCGAAAATGGTCTAGCTTCTATTGATGCATATACAGAAATTAAAAATATTTGGGTTAATATTGATTAATTTATAGACATATTTCATGCAATTAGTTTCCAAAAATTAAATGTTTGGAGGAATTTGAATGAAAGCATTAGTATTAACTGAGTATGGAAACAAAATGGAAGTTAAGGAAGTACCAAAACCTGAGCTATCAGAAACAGGAATTGTCTTAAAAATTAAAGCAAATGGAATTTGCCGTAGTGACTGGCACTTTATGATGGGCGATTGGGATTGGAACGGATTAAATATTGAACTCCCTCATGTATTTGGCCATGAGTTTTCAGGAGTAGTTGAAGAAGTAGGTTCTAAGGTTACAAAGTTTAAAGTTGGTGATCGCGTTGTTGTTCCACACGCTCATGGCGAAGGAACGTGTGAATATTGCTTGACAGGGCACTCAAACATTTGTGATAACGGTAGTGTAGCAGGATCAACTTATTGGGGAGGATACGGAGAATACGTATCAGTACCTGATGCTGACCGAAATGTAGTTCACTTACCAGACAACGTAAGCTTTGAAGTAGGAGCTGCCTTAGGGTGCCGCTTTATGACTGCTTTCCATGGTTTAGTTGATCAAGTGAAAGTACAACCAGGTGAGTGGGTTGCTGTTCATGGAAGTGGTGGACTTGGACTTTGCTTAGTTCATATTGCTAATGCGATTGGTGCAAAAGTAATTGCAGTCGACATCAATGATGAAGCATTACAATTGGCAAGTGAATTTGGCGCGCACGTTACGATTAACGGTCGTGAAAAAGATGCAGTACAAGAGATAATGGAAATCACGGGAGGTGGCGTACACGTATCAGTTGATGCCCTTGGTATTGCAACTACTTGCCGAAACTCTATTTTGAGCTTACGTAAACGTGGACGCCATTTACAATTGGGATTAACAACGGCTGAAGAAAAGGGTTATGTATCTCTTCCTGTTGATTTAATTGTATTAAAAGAATTACAGCTTGTTGGTTCTTCGAATATGCCAGTTTCAAGATTCCCAGATTTAATGCGTATGGTGGAAAGTGGAATCATTCAGCCAGAAAAAATGATTACAAAAACAGTGAGTATCGAAGAAGCAGCTGATATTCTTGTTGATATGAGTGAATTTAAGACACCGGGTATAACAGTAGTAAATAGATGGTAACAAACTCATAGAAGTGAGGAGAAAACTATGTTACTAGAACAATATGTTGCTCTTTTAAATAAGGGTGATTATGACGGTATGTCAAAATTATTCACAGAAAACTGTCGAGTTGATGATGGTGCAGCTCGTACAATCGATGCGCCAGATTTAGTTGTGACAGGTAGGGAAGCTTTGAGGGAAGGTTTTAAGACAGCTCTAGAAAGTACAAAAATTCGTGCAGAGGTTATTAAACTAAATGCAAATTCAATGGAGTATGATGCATATCTAGGTGATATAAAACTAGAGTGTATTGGCTGTGCAACTTTTAAAAATGGACTCATTGATGAGTACATCGTACGTCCAAGAAAAATTTATAACATTTCATGCCAACTATTCAATTTGTAGAGTAGTTGGCTTATTTAATAACAGGACTTGTTTTAACCGTTCAATAACGACATGTGTTATGCCACAATTCCTTTGCCTAATAGATACAAACCTTGTACAGTTATGCTAACAGATCATAAAAATAGGTGATAACATGCTACCCGAAATAAAGCTCTCTGTCCGAAATTTAGTTGAATATGTATATAGTAGCGGAAGTATTGATAATCGATTCCGAACGGCGACGACCATGACCGAAGGAACAAAAGCGCATAAAGCTATTCAAAGTACGTATGAAGAGACAGATCAAAAAGAAGTTTTCCTTAAGACAGAGATTGAATATGAAAAGTTAAACTACATAATTGAAGGTCGATGTGACGGTTTATTATTTAGGGAAAATGAAGTTTGGATTGATGAAATAAAATCTACTTCAAGGGATTTAACAAGTATAGAAGAAGACACTACTCCTGTTCATTGGGCTCAAGCAAAGGTGTATGCTTATATTTACGCAAAAGATACAAATCGAAAGGAAATGTGTGTTCAACTTACGTACATAAATATTGTGACAGATGAGCAAAAAAAATTCCTTAAGCGTTATAGATTTAGCGAACTAGAGCAATTTGTAAATGAGCTAATAGAAAGTTATTCCCATTACGCATCTTTAATGCATGAACATCGTTTACAGAGAGACAAGAGTATATCCGAATTGCAATTTCCCTTTAAAAACTATCGACAAGGGCAACGGAAATTTGCGGGTGCAATCTATCAAACAATCTCAGAAGAAGCAAATCTCTTTGCCAATGCACCTACCGGAATTGGAAAAACTATTTCTAGTATTTTTCCTACTGTTAAAGCGCTTGGAGAAGGAAAGCTCGACCGAATGTTTTACCTAACAGCAAAAACTATTACAAGACAAAATGCTGAGGATGCTTTTTCTCAATTGAAAAATGAAGGTCTCGTTTTTAACGCAGTTACAATTACCGCAAAGGATAAAGTGTGCTTTAAGGAAAAAACACTTTGTCAAAAGGATTACTGTGAGTTTGCAAATGGATATTATGACCGGGTGAACGATGCTGTTTTAGATATTTTATCGAATGAGTCTTTTATTAACAGAACGACGATTGAGGAATATGCAAGAAAGCATACGTTATGTCCATTTGAATTTTCTTTAGATGTAGCCTATGTGGCGGATGCTATTATTTGTGACTATAACTATATTTTTGATCCGAAAGTTTCTTTAAAGCGTTTTTTTGATGAACATAAAAGAAATTCTGTCTTATTAATTGACGAGGCACATAATCTCGTAGATCGAGCTAGAGAAATGTTTTCGGCAGAACTTACAAAAAAACCTTTTCTTACATTGAAACGTGAATATAAAGGCACACAAGTTTCTAATTCTGCAACGAAACTTAATAAATATTTTATTGAAATAAAGAAAAGGTGTTCAGAGAGTGGGCACCTTGTTATGAAGGAATTACAAGAGGATCTAATCGACTTACTGGATGAGTTCACTCAATGTGCAGAAATCGAGTTATTACAATCGACGAAATTAGAAGATCAACAATTGTTATTAGATACTTATTATGCTGCTACGAGTTTTGTACGAATTTCAAAATTATATGATGAACGCTATGTAACCTTTGTTGAAACAGATAATAATGATGTTCATCTAAAAATGTTTTGTTTGGATCCTTCCCATTTATTGCAGCAAATACGTAAAAGGTTTAGAGCAACGGTTTATTTCTCGGCAACGCTTCTACCGTTAGAGTATTTCATGAATATGCTAGGTGACCCAAAAGAAGATTATACATTAGCAATACCATCACCTTTTTCGAAGGAACAAACAGAAGTATACATTCAACCAATTTCCACTCGATATCGTGCGAGGGAACATACAAAAAATCAATTAATTGAAATGTTGTCAAAACTCATTAATGAACGGCAAGGTAACTTTTTAATCTTCTTTCCATCCTATCAATATATGAAAACTGTTTATGAAGATTTCACAACCGCCTATCCAAATGTTCGTTCAATTATCCAAACTAGCAATATGGATGAGGAGGAAAGGGAACAGTTTTTAGAAGAATTTAAGGAAGAGAGCGCGGATACATTCATTGGTTTTGCTGTATTAGGCGGGATTTTCTCTGAAGGTGTAGATTTAATAGGAAACCGTTTAAATGGTGTTATCGTTGTTGGTGTTGGCCTACCACAGCTATGTCTCGAACGTGACATTATGAAAGATTATTTCCAATCAACAGGAAAAAGTGGCTATGATTACGCGTATACCTATCCTGGAATGAACAAAGTGCTTCAAGCTGGTGGAAGATTAATACGATCTGAAACTGATACTGGTGTAATCGTTTTAGTAGATGATCGATTCCTTACACCTAAATATCAACGACTTTTGCCGGATGAGTGGAGAGATTTTGAAGTAATAGGAAGGTAATGTAAGGGTTTTGGAAGTGGTTAGTTCTATAAAAGGAACTGACCACTTTTTGCGCTTAATATTAATTGGATATTCATAAAATTTTATTTACCTCCAGTATTGAATTAAATGTATTTTAATTACATATTAGTTATATAAAATTGTAGTTAAACTACAAATTGAATACAGATTAAAGAGGGTGACTATATATTGAATGATGGAATGGAAAAGATAAGACAAGGTATTTCAACTTTAAAACCTTCCGAACAAAAGGTTGCTCAATACATAATCGAAAACTATGAAAAAGTTTTAACGATGCCAATTGCAAAATTAGCTAAAGAATGTAATACGAGTGAACCAACGATTATTAGAATGTGTAGATCTTTACAATTTAAAGGTTTTCGAGATTTGAAATTAAGCATATCAGCTTCTGTATATAATAAAAAATTTGAAATTGATCGATATAAAGACTTATCAACAAAATTAAGTATTTTAGAAATCACCAATTTTGTATCACATAATAACCTTCTTTCAATCGAGGATACGTTGTCCGTATTGGATGTTCGTGAAGTGGAGAAAGCAGTCAATTTACTTAATCATTCTAGAAGGATTTTGGCTATTGGCGTCGGTGCTTCGGCTATTGTTGCATTAGATTTTGAGCAAAAATGTAAGCGAATTAATCGATGGTGTGATGCATTATGGGATAGTCATTCTCAACTCACCTCTGCAGTTCACTTAACCGCAAACGACACAGTTTTAGCAATCTCGTATTCTGGGGAAACGAAAGAAATAATGGATACTATTAAAATAGCGAAACAAAACAATGCAAAAATAATCTCCCTAACTAGTTTTGGAAATAATTCTATTCAAAAAATGGCAGATATTAATTTGTTCGCTTCATCTCAAGAAGAAAGTATTCGAAGTAGTGCTACTGCTTCACGTATTGCTCAATTAAATATTATCGATATTTTATACACTGGATTAGCCTCAATGAACTATGAACAATCTGTTGAATATTTAGATAGAACCCGTGAAGCCATTGATACAATATTCCAAAAGTGAAAGATTTTTATTAAAAATAAAAATGATTTGAAATAGGACTTTAATTTTATAAATACAGCTTTGTTTCATATAGAGAAACAAGGCTGTTGTTGTTAAATCTACTCACTCGTAAAATATGAAGACAAAGAGTGTTGAATGAAAACTACAAGCAGGCTAGTTATTCGTGAACTTTACATATATTTATCATAAAGAAACTAGCGCTACTATTGAAAGAGGTGATTTTAAGTGGTGGCAGGTAATCGTATTTTCACAAAATATTTTAGTAGTTTGTTCTTTATGAATATATCTATTTTTATTGCCTATCATGGATTAATTGCAACGCTCCCACTTTATGTGTTTGGAGTGTAAGGACGAAGTGATAGCGACTCTAGTTTGTTAGTAACGATTTTTTTTATTTCTGCTATTATTGTTCGGCCTTTTTGTGGTAAGTTGCTAGATTACTTCGGGAAAAAGAAAATGTTAATTGTAAGTCTACTATTTTTTTTATTATGTACAATTTTATATATTGTCGTTAAACCTTTTCTGTTACTTCTAATACTGAGATTTTTTCAAGGTATTTGGTTTAGCGTTGTAACAACTGCAGCAAATTCAATTGCGGCAGATATTGTACCTGAGAGTAGAAAAGGAACAGGGTTAGGTTATTTCTCTATTTCTGTAAATTTAGGAATCGTTATTGGTCCTTTTATTGGAATTACAGTAGTACAACTTGCTAATTTTGATTTACTGTTTATTATTTTAGCGATTCTATTAACAATAGGGGCTCTGTTAGCATTACCCATAAAATTATCAAATATTGAACTTGAAGGAGAAAGAAGTTTAAAATTTTCATTATCAGATTTAATAGAGATGAAGGCATTGCCAGTTGCTTTGTTAGGTATGTTTGTCTCTTTTTCATATTCAAGTGTCTTATCGTTTATTTCCATTTATTCGGAACAAAAAGGTTTGTTAACAGTAACTGGTTATTTTTATATTTTATTTGCGGCAATTATGATTGCTATACGTCCATTAACAGGGAGATTTTATGATACAGTAGGGCCGAAATATGTTATTATTCCATCCTTTCTTCTTTTTAGTGGAGGATTAGTAATGCTAGGTTTTATGGAAGGTCCGATTCTATTTTTAATTTCAGCATTATTGATTGGTGCGGGATATAGTACGCTTGTTACAAGCTTTCAAACCTTAAGTGTACAGGCTACAAGTCTGGCAAGAAGTGCATATGCAACCTCAACTTTCTTCACATTGTTTGATAGTGGAATTGCATTAGGATCAATGGTTTTTGGCATTATCGCAGTTACTTTTAACTATCTTATCGTTTATTTAAGTGCTGCTAGCATCGTATTACTTGCAATGTTTGTCTTTACCCTCAGATTAAGAAAAACAGAGTTAGTTTCATAGAATAAAAGTAGTTTTTAATGTGATATATCTAATTGACGAGTACATTGTACGACCAAGGTAATATTGTAATAATGAAAGGATCGAGAATTTTCATTCTCGATCCTAAAATTTTATTGTAGTTTTCCACGAGCTAATATTGGAAGCTCCTCCACAACATCATCTCCAGAAACTAGGTAAGCAACATCATATAGGTTACATACTGGACAAATGTGATTTGGGATGACTTCAACCTTATCACCGATTTTCACTTCATTTCTAAATTTTTCATTATAAATAATTGCGTGCTCATCATACATTTGACTAATATGCACTTGATCGAAACCTTTTAATGTACCAACACCTTTCGTAGCACAAATTCCTTCACTACGAGATTGCATTGTTAAACCTTTTGCCCCGACATCGGTAATGACACGTTCAGAAGTAGGCTTGCTAATAACTGTTGTTAGAACAGTTGCAGCGCATTTGTCGTAAGTTCCAATGGCATTTCCTTGAGATACATCCATAAGAATATAAGTTCCAACACGAAGCTCAGTAACTCCTTCCATTACGTCAAATCCAAACATGAATGGAGGAGTTGAACCGATACTAACAGTTTCAAGCTTACATCCTAGCTCCTCTGCCAATCTCGCAAAATGGAGTGTACGACTTTGCGCGTAATTATAGAGTTCACGACAATGCTCTACGTCTTTTGCTTTGTACGTATTTCCATCGTGGGAGAAGATCCCTTTTAGGTTAACATGAGAGCAGTTCATTATATACTTCACTAAGTTAATATAATCTTCCTCTTCAATAACACCTGAACGATTTTCACCAACTTCAATCTCAATCAATACTTGTGCAGGTTTATCGCTATCGCTAAATACCTTTTCAATCATTTCAATTTGTTCGATATTATCCACACCGAAAGAAATATCAATCGTTTCCGCCAATTTTTTAATACGGTTCAGTTTTTGTTCTCCAACGACTTGGTTTGCAATGAAAATATCATCTAGTCCATGTTCAGCCATTACTTCTGCTTCGCCAACTTTAGCGACAGTAATTCCTTTTGCACCGGCTTCTTCTTGTAACTTAGCAAGGGCAGGCATTTTATGAGTTTTTGTATGCGGACGAAGAGCCACATTCTGTTTATTTGCAAAGGATTGCATATATTGAATGTTATCCATCATAATTTCACGATCAATTATTAAGCTAGGTGTATCTAAATCTTTTACTTTCACTATCAATCTCTCCTTACTATTAATAGACTAAATTCATTAGTTACTCTTAATCCCCGCTCCACAAAGTGGCAATACTACTTTTTGATTTTTTAAATCAGGATATTTCTCTATGTAGCGTGAATATGCTGCGTAATTCACTGCAGCTGTGATTTCGACATAGACTCCTTTTCGCGCCAATTCTTTTCTTGCTTCCGACGTTTCTTCATCTGTGATTGTAATAATGTCACCATCAGTAGCACGTACTGCTTTTAGGATCTCTGCACCCCTTGCTGGTGCTGCAATCGCAATCCCTTCAGCTAAAGTACCTTTGTTTTCAACAGAGTCTACCACAGTCGATCCATCAACAAATGCTTTTTGAATTGGAGCGCAAGCTGTAGCCTGAACAGCTAAAATTTTAGGCATTTTATCAATTTGTCCATTTTCTAATAGTTCTTGTAGTGCAATGTAAGCGCCCATTAATAACGTTCCATTACCAACTGGAATGATAAACGCCTCAGGTAACTGTCCATCCATCTGCTCATAGATTTCATAAACATATGTTTTAGTACCTTCCCAAAAAAGTGGGTTATAAATATGACTCGCATAAAATAGATTTGTCTCTTCAACCATAGCAATCGCGGCATTTGCAACATCTTCTCTAGTTCCTGGGATCTTATGAATCACTGCACCATGTGCTTCAATTTGTTTAATTTTTTTATCAGAAGTTGAATCAGCTACGAAAATGTCACATTGGATGCCTGCTCTTGCTCCAAATGCTGCAATGGACGAGCCTGCGTTACCACTACTATCAGCAACAACTCGGTCAATTCCAAGTTTTTTAGCCATGGCAATCAGTACAGCAACTCCACGGTCTTTAAAAGACAAAGTTGGCATGTAATATTCCGCTTTTGCATAAAGGTTTTCAGCAAGTTTTATAAGTGGAGTATCACCTTCACCCATAGTTACATCCTGCCAAACATCTTCTTCATTAAAAGGCAATGCATCAATGTATTTCCAAAGTGAGTGGTTACGAGAAGATGAAGTTATGTTAAAATCGATAAGTTTTTTTTCATATTCTAAGTTTAATAGCCCACCACAGTCACATTTCCATTTATGGCTTTCTAAAGGAAATGTTGATTTACATTCAACGCAAATATAGTTCATGACCATCATTCCTTTTCATCTTTGTATGCGATCGCTTCAAGTTCAATTTCAAATCCAAAATGTAATTCTTTCGTTGGGACAATTGAACGAGCAGGTTTATGATCACCAAAATATTGTTTATACACTTCATTTACAGTATCCCAATGAGAAATATCAGAGATAAATAGAGTAACTTTCATAATACTCTCTTTTGAAGTTCCTGCGTTTTCTAATACAGTGTTTAAATTTGCTAATACTTGTTTTGTCTGTGCCACAATATCACCTTGGCATTTTTTACCTGTAAAAGGGTTAATAGGGAGTTGTCCTGAAATAAAGACGAAATTCCCTTTTTCTGTTGCTGGTGAGTAATGACCGCCATTCGGCTTAGCCCCATCAATTGTTATAAATTTCATTAAAATTTTCTCCTCTTTGTATAAATAATTCTATATTATATATAAAAAAATATATGCTTGATTGAAAAAAATAGGACAGATTTAAAACCTATCCTTTATTGTATTTCTCTTTTATTTCATCAATGTAACTATAAACCGTCACTTTAGAAATTTTTAGTTTTTCAGCTACCCGTTCGATAGTGCCACGAATAAGGAAAATCCCTTTTTGTTCCATAAATCGAATCATTTCTATCTTTTCTTCTCTTCTTAGCGAGTCGACAGATTTATTTCCAATGGTTTTATCAATTAAATCATTGGCGATTTCATTGATATGGTCCATTTTACTTGTATCTTCAAATTGTGGAGTAGGATCTGGTCCATTATTTGGTACCTGGGGTAATAGACTAGTTAGGTAATTAATACTTTGTGTAATCTTCGTTGTATCAACATTAATACATAGAGCACCCTTCACTTTTTTATCATGATCACGAATTAATACAGTAGAAGATTTAATCAACCTGCCATCATCTGTATGAAAATAATAATTTGCTGAATAATCATTTGTGAAATTTTGTGAAAGTAATACATCTGTAATTAAGTGATTAAAGCTTTGACCAACTTGTCTGCCGGTTACATGATTGTTAACTGTGTACACGACAGAGTTTTGTGGAATTGTTAAATCGTGAATAACAACCTCAACATCTGATCCAAATGTTTTTGCTATAACATCTGCCATTGGAATGTACTGTTGTACGATAGAATCCATACATTTTTCCTTTCTAGAAAGAAAATTTTTTATTATCTTATTTTATTATATAAAAATTTATACGATAAACCAATAATTTTTTCTATGCCAATAAAAACCCTCATTAATCATAATCGATCTAACTTACAGCATAGTATTATAAAAACCTATTATTTGTAATGTAATAGGTTTCTAGATTTACACCACTGTAAAAGACCCAGACATATAAAAAATTATATAACATTTAAACCCACTATATTTGTCACATGTATTTCAAAATTAAGAAAGGGGTTGATTACTACATAAATTAATAGTTTCATTTTGCTCAATTCATTGGTGAGTTTCTAGGTTAAAGAACTTATAAATTTGTATTACTAAAGGGTTGCTAAGATGTTATTTCATAAAAAGCACAGTGGTGAAATGTCAACCTAGAAAAACATCAAAATTGGAAATTCATTAAGCATTCAACATCTCAATTTCCTTTTTTAAGCGCACTTAAA
>NZ_OBQC01000032.1 GCF_900220965.1 Ureibacillus acetophenoni
TAGTTTCTGTAAGGCATTAACTTCTAGATATTAATTTTCATAGACTACATGCTAACGCATAGGTCTTTTAAAAAAATGTAATTTAATATATATTATACTCATCAATGTACCTTTGACTTAAACGTGGGTTCTCTAAGTGAGAAACTCTGCCGTTAGTTTGGGGACATTGTTTTTTTATTCAAAAATCATGTAAAATAAAAATGTGCAGTGACCTTTATGGTGATTCCGACCTTTACTGGATTGGGGCTAGTTTCCTAGACCTCTAATATTGACGTGAGGCACTCCATGTTATTTACGGCACTGCACATAAAATTATTCATAGCTACTTAAATCCTGTTAATTTTCGACAGGATTTTTTATTTTTCAGAAGGAATATTAAAATGGATGTCGTATTTTTTATATTTAATAGACTATATAGAAATCAAAATAAATCTAATATTATTTTTAACAGTTGAAACTCTACCGTTGTTTGGAGCTTTGTATAAAGACTCTTTAGTTCAATTTGAGATTTAATATCTGGCGATATAATCCTGACATGCTACATTGGGCTTTAAGCTCTAACAGAAACTTGGATAGTCAGATATGTCATACTGTTTTGGAGGAATATTTGATGAACACTAATAGTCCATTTAGCTATGGAAATGAAACTGAGTTTAATAAAGATCAAGAACCACGAAATTTTTACCAGTTCTATGTTGGAATTGATATAGGAGCCAGTTTTCATGTTGCTTCTTGTATAAGATACGATGCTTTTTTAGATCCAAAAGGAATAGCTTGGAAGCGTACTAAGACACTAAAATTCAACTCTGATAGTATTGGAATTGTAGAATTTTTAAACGCCTTAAAGCAAATTGAAAAGCAGTTTAATATAAATAAAGACGACTTCTTACTGCTACTTGAACCTACTGGTGGGCATTATTCCTATCTAGTCCAACAGGTTTTATTAAATGAGGGTTACGATTTATACCAGATAGAAAATAAGGCTGTTGGGGAATTCCGTAAAAGTTTAGGAATTAGCGAAAAAACAGATTCAATGGACGCTAAGGTAATGTCATATATGGGATGGCATAAGCAACTACACCCCCATATGCAGGGCGTTACATTAATAAGACCTCAAACAGTGCTTCAATCCTTATTTAGAACGGTGATGAGAGATCGATGGTATCTCAACGTTCAACTTACTCGAAGAAAAAATCAAGTGCAACAATTATTAAAAGTCACTCACCCTGATTTAAATAAAGCATTTAAAAAGTTAAGTTCAATCTCAGTAATGAAATTGGTTCTAGAATACCCTACTGGACTACATATGAAAGAAACTAGCGAAGATGAGCTATACCACGCTATTTCAAAAGCTGGTGCTAAAAATGTTGCCAAAAAGGCTGCTAAAATTTTAGCAGAAGTGATGCCAAATACAGTCGCTGTACCTGTTGAACACCTCGTAGGACGTCAAAAGTGGGTTATTGAAGAAGCCTTACGGCTTGAAGAAAGTTTAAAACTGATAGATCAAGAAATTCATGATCTTCTATGGGGAGTACCCGAAAAAGGAATTCAACCCCACCCTTATACTGAAATTCTACTGTCCCTCCCCTTCGTTAGTGAAAATATAGCTTGTACATTAATTGGCGTTATTGGTGATATTGAAAGATTCAATACATATAAAGAGTTTAAGAAATACTTAGGGGTTTCGGCTGAAAATACACAATCTGGTACATCAGTAAAAGGGACTAAACAAACAAACAGCGGTGTTCGCGATGCTCGTCGTGTTCTTTATCAGATAGCCCTAATAATTTTGGCAAATGGTAAAACTCACCCTACTGTATTTAAAGCCTATTATGACCGAAAGGTTGAAGAAGGTATGAGTAAGAAAAAAGCAATTGGTCATTTGTGTGGTAAATTGGCTAATTTAATTTATTCTCTTTTGAAAAATAACGTTAAATACGATCCAGTTATCCATGCAGCTGCTTGCGGTATTAACTTGGCTGACTTAAATAAATCTAATGAAGAAAAAGAACCTTTATTATTAAGCTAACTTAGCAGTTTAATGCAATAAGTACAAACGGATATAATAAATAAAAATAAATTAATTGAGGTGTTCTTAGTGGTAGAAGTAATTGGTGTTTATGAAGTTAATGAGGACGTTCACCTTATTGAGTTGAAAATTGATACAAAGCCATCAGATGTAAATGTAGAAGGCTTTACACAAGAAATAGAAGGCGTTTCTAAAGATGATTGGCAAGTTGCTTACGATGAATATTATCTAAATGACGAAGGAAGTAAGGTAATAGGAGACTTCTTCAATAAACCAGCGGAAGATTTAACCCCTACTCGAATAGCATTCTTTTTATATTTTGTGGATTTTACTACGCCACTATTAACACCTTTTGGAAAAGTTAATTTACCATCACCTCTACATATGCCTGAAAGACTAAAAGATATTATAGAGTTTGAAGAAGTCGATTAAGTTTATTGAACTAACGAAGGCTTTTCTTCAATAAGGTACCCTATTTTTCACATATCCCTAAGTCTATTAAAACGCCAAAAATCCCTACTTTTATATTGAAAGCAGGGATTTTACTTTGTATTCAATTATGAGTTTTTAAATTAAAGCACTACACTACATTTAAGTA
>NZ_OBQC01000031.1 GCF_900220965.1 Ureibacillus acetophenoni
TAATATATATTAAATTACATTTTTTTAAAAGACCTATGCGTTAGCATGTAGTCTATGAAAATTAATATCTAGAAGTTAATGCCTTACAGAAACTATCGGGGCAGTTATATACAGTATCAGCAATAAAACGTTGATGTGTTGCCCTCTTTATCATTGTTTACATGTAACCGTAGATAACGGTTAAGGACTTGACTTGGAGCCTCCGTGGGTATGATCTGTCTTGAAAGGCTGAAGCAGGGTGTTTCAACAGGCAAACCAGCCTATCATACCCACCACTCCAAGTAAAGTCCTATGTTTGTTAACGTTAATAACTATGAATACATTACTGTAGATAATGATTCTACAAAGATAGAAAACTGGCATTTTTGCTATCTTTACTTACGTTGAATACGGTAGAAAATCATACTGTATATAAGGGGGCTTTAGTTTAATTAGGCTAGTAAAATATTACATCAAAAAATGCTCAGAAATCTGAGCGTTTTTACTTGCCGTTTATATTGCCAATTTGCAGGTGAAGTTTATGCTAATTAGAATGTTATTAGCATAAACTTCACCCTATCAACCGAACCCGTTAGTCTTTTCTGCCTCCTTTTCTTTTTGCCTTTTAAATCAAAAAAAGAAGGTAGAGAAATTAATCTCTACCTTCTTTCATACACCTTACTAATAGTTATTTTTATAATAAGTTTATCTATTTGTGTAGGTGACGATGATACCGAAGGTGGGACTCGAACCCACACGCCTCGCGGCATCGCATTTTGAGTGCGACGTGTCTGCCATTCCACCACTTCGGCATGAAAAAATGGATAAAAAAAATCGGCTAAACCGATTACAAAAATTGGAGGCGGCTACCGGATTTGAACCGGTGATAAGGGTGTTGCAGACCCGTGCCTTACCACTTGGCTAAGCCGCCATAAACTTGGAGCGGAAGACGGGGTTCGAACCCGCGACCCCCACCTTGGCAAGGTGGTGTTCTACCACTGAACTACTTCCGCATAGTAAAAATGGCTGGGGTACCAGGATTCGAACCTGGGCATGACGGAATCAAAATCCGCTGCCTTACCGCTTGGCTATACCCCAATAATATGATTAATTAGATCATTATATAACTATTTAAATGGGGCGGCTGATGGGAATCGAACCCACGAATGCCGGAACCACAATCCGGTGCGTTAACCACTTCGCCACAACCGCCATAATAATATATCACTTTATTTAATGGGGCGACTGATGGGAATCGAACCCACGAATGCCGGAACCACAATCCGGTGCGTTAACCACTTCGCCACAATCGCCATAACAATAATTTTTCTTTATAAACGCAAAAAAATTGGCAGGGGCAGTAGGAATCGAACCCACACCAAAGGTTTTGGAGACCTTCGTTCTACCTTTAAACTATGCCCCTATAAAGCTGGTGGAGAGGGACGGATTCGAACCGCCGAACCCGAAGGAGCGGATTTACAGTCCGCCGCGTTTAGCCACTTCGCTACCTCTCCAGATAATGGTGCCGGCGATAGGAGTCGAACCCACGACCTACTGATTACAAGTCAGTTGCTCTACCAACTGAGCTACACCGGCATTATCTTTTCAAGTTGTTAAATAAGAATGGTGGGTCCGGACGGAATCGAACCGCCGACACTTTGAGCTTCAGTCAAATGCTCTACCAACTGAGCTACAGACCCACATGTAAAATTATAAATGGCGGTCCCGACCGGGATCGAACCGGCGATCTCCTGCGTGACAGGCAGGCATGTTAACCGCTACACCACGGGACCATTTGGTTGCGGGGACAGGATTTGAACCTGTGACCTTCGGGTTATGAGCCCGACGAGCTACCGAACTGCTCCACCCCGCGATAATAATATTTACTATAAAATTAATAATTCATTTGACGTATTCAGTATTGCTACCGAACCGTCCCGATTTTGTTAAGCTAATTCAAAATGATTAGCAAAATCGTTACGCTGAAGTTTTGCTCCGAAGCTTATTCGTTCGTGCTCCACCCCGCGATAATAATAATATGAAAATTAGAGTTATGGTGGAGGATGACGGGCTCGAACCGCCGACCCCCTGCTTGTAAGGCAGGTGCTCTCCCAGCTGAGCTAATCCTCCAACTAGTTTTGAAACAAGTATTAATTTAAATGGTGACCCGTACGGGATTCGAACCCGTGTTACCGCCGTGAAAGGGCGGTGTCTTAACCACTTGACCAACGGGCCATAATAAAATTATGGCGGAGAGTAAGGGATTTGAACCCTTGAGACAGTGTTACCCGCCTACACGATTTCCAATCGTGCTCCTTCGGCCTCTCGGACAACTCTCCAAGAAGTAATGGCTCCGAAGGTAGGACTCGAACCTACGACCGATCGGTTAACAGCCGATTGCTCTACCACTGAGCTACTTCGGAATATTCATATATAAGCCTAGCAACGTCCTACTCTCACAGGGGGAAGCCCCCAACTACCATCGGCGCTAAAGAGCTTAACTTCCGTGTTCGGTATGGGAACGGGTGTGACCTCTTTGCCATCATCACTAGACTAAACCGAAAGACAACTATTATTATAACATGTTTGAAAGCTTTTTCAACCATTAATTGATATAAAATTACTTTTAAAACAATTGTTAGAATATTGTTTATTCTTTCAAAACTGGATAAAGACATTGAAAGCGTTCAAGATTGTTTTGGTTAAGTCCTCGATCGATTAGTATTCGTCAGCTCCATGTGTCACCACACTTCCACCTCGAACCTATCTACCTCATCGTCTTTGAGGGATC
>NZ_OBQC01000007.1 GCF_900220965.1 Ureibacillus acetophenoni
ACCACATCCTATAGGAAATCCAATAGATCCTCCAGTTGTCCGGATCAACTGGAAATTCTATTAGAAAGAGCTCTTACTACTAATATACGAGGGGGTTAAATATGAAAAAGATTGGTTTGCTCTCTCAAATATTAATAGCGTTTGTCATTGCCATTATATTAGGTGCTATTGTTGGTCAAAGTATCGAGGTTGTTAAACCGCTTGGTGATTTATTCTTAAGACTTATTAAATTTATCATAGTTCCATTAGTACTTGCTTCACTAGTAGTCGGTGTTGCAGGTGCAGGTGATTTAAGACAAATCGGTAGAATGGGTGGTATCTCATTTGTTTATTATTTAGCTACTACCGCATTCGCTGTTTTCATTGGATTGCTGTTAGCAAACATATTTAGACCAGGTGATGGAGTTAATATGACACTTTCTGGTGAGGCAGCTGAGCCAACAGCAGCACCTAGTGTAGTTGATACGTTATTAAATATAGTTCCTACCAATCCAATTGAATCCCTTGTAACAGGGAACATGCTCCAGATCATCTTCTTTGCTCTTTTCCTAGGTCTTGCCATTTCAATGCTTGGTGACAAAGCAAAAACTGTATATAACTTCTTTGAAGGATTAGCAGAAATTATGTACAAGATTACGGGAATTGTCATGAAGTTTGCACCTATTGGGGTATTCGGATTAATTGCACCAATTGTAGGACAGTATGGAATTTCGGTACTACTTCCATTGATTAAACTTATATTAGTCGTTTATGCAGGATGTATACTTCACGCATTACTAGTCTATTCAGGTTCTGTTAAGCTCTTTGCCAACCAAAGTCCACTTAAATTTTTCAAAGGTATTGCACCTGCGAGTTTAGTAGCATTTAGTACATCAAGTAGTTCTGGGACTTTGCCAATTACAATGAAAAGTACTGAAGAAAACCTTGGTGTGTCAAAGAAGGTAAGTAGCTTTGTACTTCCTTTAGGCGCTACGATCAATATGGATGGAACTGCTTTATACCAAGGGGTTTGTGTTTTATTTGTTGCCCAATTTATGGGTATTGAACTTTCTATCATGCAACAATTGATCATCGTGTTAACAGCAACTCTTGCTTCAATTGGTACAGCGGGTGTTCCTGGTGCGGGATTAATTATGTTATCGATGGTAATAACAGCAGTAGGTCTTCCATTAGAAGCGATTGCACTAGTTGCTGGAGTGGATCGAATTTTAGATATGATACGTACATCTGTAAATGTTACTGGTGATGGGTCTGCAGCGGTTGTTGTACAGGCGCTAGAAGATAAAAAGGAATTAAAAGCCTCAAATAATGTAAGTGCTTAAGGCAGGTATTCGAATCCTGTAAAGGTTGTTGAGATTGGGATATCCAATTTCAACAGCCTTTTTTTATTTTGAGTAATTTGCTACGAGGGTAAAAATCATTATTAGATATTAGTCTAGTAATATGTCATATTCATATAGATTATTGTCTCGTAAATATAATATTGGTGAAAGAACCTAATGTAACTTTTTTTTAGATTTTTCTTAAAATTAATCTATTAGTCTAAGCGATACCTAAACAATCTCATATCTTATAGTAGTCAATTATGAGAGGGGGGATTGTTAATGAGTTACCGTAAATGTACTTGTGGTAAAAAATTCAATTGGGACGACTTTATGTCACCAAAAGAAGGGTCATGTTATGAGACTTCAATGGTTGATTTAATGGCAGAGATGGCAGCGATTATTAGGCCATGTCAAAGTTCATGTGCAAATATCTGTAATGAGCTACGAGGTGCTGCTAGAGGGGAATGTATTCGTGAATGTGTAAGCAGATGTATTAGATAATAAATTCATAAAGCGGGGTAGAACTGGTTTCTATCCTGTTTTTTTATACTTTTACTCTTTGTTAATAGTCCCATTTACACTATTAACACAACTACTTTTAAATAAAACGCCCTATACCCATAAATTAGTAGTCATGTGATAATTTATTTAACAATTTCCTCTGGGAATAATTTGTTTACATATGAATAAAGTAAATCGAGTACACATAAAAAGGAGATTTGTAGTATGGCAGTGAGTCTTCAAATAGACGAGAAGTTTTTAGTTGAAAAAACACCTGCAAATTTATATAAAGGGTTAGAAGCAGTTGGTGGACACTTAACTATTACAGATAAAAGATTGATCTTTAATGCATATAAGTTCAATATACAAGGTGGTACTACAGAAATTCTGTTGAGTGATATTGTTTCTATCGATAGAGCTAAATCTTTAAAAATTATTCCAAATAAAATGATAGTGAATACAAATGACGGTAAAAGTTTTAAATTTGTTGTTTATAAAAGGGACAAACTAATTCAATTGATTACCGATCATCTTAAGTAAATAATAAAACAAGTTCGATTTGGCTTATACCCCAAAATCGAGCTTTTTTATGTATTTTACTTCCCGTTATAATCAACTCAACGTATCAATCTACGGGAAATCACCAACACTACTAACATCAAAATTCATAGGTTGGTGTGGAATAATGATCCTCAGATTCGGATATGTCTCTACTGCACTTGCATTGTGGGAAGCTTCTCCTTCTAGAACGTTAACGTTTACGAATTGGAAGAAACAAGATGAGGCTAGTAGACGAGACAAACTCTTATTTTTAACAGAACAAAATTTGAAAAATACACTTCGAATTATCCATTACAATATAGCCCATGGAATTGATGTTTATCGCATGTCGTCTTCGCTCGTGCCGCTCGCAACACATCCAGAGGTAAAATGGGACTTTGTAACTCCCTTTGAAAGTCTCTTTAAAGAGATAGGTGCAATGATTCAAAAACACCAACTACGAGTAAGTTTCCATCCAAACCAATTCACATTGTTTACAAGTCCAAAGGAGCATATTACAACGAATGCAATTATTGATATGACTTATCATTACAAAATGCTTGAGGCAATGGGATTACAAAATGATGCAAATATGAATATTCATGTAGGTGGGACGTATGGTGATAAGGAAAAAGCGATTGAATCCTTTAACAATAATTTTGTAAAGCTTGATGAACACATACGTATGCAAACAACTCTCGAAAACGATGATAAAACATACACAGCCGAAGAAACACTTACAGTTTGTGAACAGCATAATGTTCCTTTTGTTTTCGACTATCATCACCATTGGGCGAATTCTGGAGATCTAGATTTTGAAGAATTACTACCTAGAATTTTTGCTACTTGGGAGCGTACAGGTAAAGTCCCAAAATTCCATTTATCTTCACCTAAATCAGAAAAATTAATACGTGCCCATGCAGATTATGTGGACTTAGATTTTGCCATTCCGTTTATCCAAGCGTTAAAAGATTTTGGGAAATCCGCAGATATTATGATTGAAGCAAAGTCAAAGGATCTAGCAGCATTACAATTAGTTGAAGAACTGGGGAAAATGCGCGGATTTAAACGGATAAAGGGAGCAACGATTGAGATATAAAGATTAAAACAATTACGAAGTATACTTTTATTTATTGGGTAAAATAATGTTGAGGCTTTTAATTACATGGAGGTTATAAAATGAAAAGTGTGAGCCCTTATGTATTTGTAGACAATTGTTTAGAAGTTATTGAATTTTATCGAAATATACTTGATGGAATCATTCAAAATGTTGAAAAGAGCGAGGACGGGAAATGTCTTCATGCTGAATTAGCTATAGGAGCGGATATCATTCATTTCTCAGATACTTTTGGAAAAACTCAGCAAGGAGATAATGTCCGTATTACATTAGAATTCGATAGTGATGAAGATATTCGACGAGTATATCAATCACTCATAGTGGATGGAAAAATCACATATGAACTAAATGAAACTCCATGGGGTGCATTACATGCAAATCTTGTGGATCAGTTTGGAGTCGGTTGGGTATTAAATTATCAAAAATAATATGGAAAGTTTAAATGATTCGCCCAGAGTATTGAAGCTGGGCGTTTTTTTATGTGCTGTAGTTTCCATTATTTGAACTAGATTCATACGTGTAGTAGGGTATCGTTAGGGAGTGATTTCATGAATGAAGTAATTAAACAATTGGGGAAACATAGCTCCGTACGAGAATTTGATACGAGTAAAGATGTTAGTGAAGAACAAGTGGAAACGATTATTAAATCAGCCATGGCAGCTCCGAACTGGATAAATGGACAGCAGGTAAGTGTCATTGCAGTAAGAAATCCTGATAGGAAATCATTGTTAGCTAAAGCTGCAGGAGATCAAAAATGGGTTGAGGAAGCGTCTGTTTTTCTTGTATTTTGTATGGATTTTTCTCGGGCAAAAATTGCAGCTGAAAAGAATAATAAGGAATTTCGAATTGTTGATGATGTTGAAGCAATAATTATTGGATCTACGGATGTTGGAATTGCGTTAGGTAGTGCAGTCATTGCAGCTGAGTCAATGGGGCTTGGGACAGTTCCAATTGGAGGTATCCGAAAAAATGCGGATGACGTTATAAAAATACTAGAACTTCCTGAATATGTTTACCCTATTTCAGGGTTAGCAATTGGTTATCCAGAAGTGATTCCAGGGCAAAAACCAAGACTTCCACTTCAAGCCACGTACCATAATGAACGTTATGATATGAATGAGCAGTCCGAGTTAATTAAACAATATGATGAAACAATGGCTTCATATATGTCTGAGCGAACAAATGGACAAGATACAAGTAATTGGTCAAGTAAAGTGGCAGCTTTCTATGAAACAAGATATGAACCTTATGCGAAAGTCACAAGTTCTACTTTAAGAAAACAGGGATTTCATTTTAAATAAAAAGTAGCGGCCTAACAGAGCTGAAAAAGCTATTAGGTCGCTACTTATCATTTTAATGTTTATTTTATTTTTACTGGGTTTTAATTACCGCAAGTGAATTTGTAAGATGAGTGCTTCAACAGGAAAATCAGCGAAGCTCAGAGATAATCTCTGAGCTTCGCTGATTTTGTATTAAGTAGTTCTGTTTCCTCAATTCACCCAATCAGTACTCGTTAATCTTGGTCTGTTGCAGTTTCAGGTTTTTTCTTCCCAGATGCAACCCATCCAATGATAGCGATAGATAACATGACAATCCAGAATATTGAGTTCCAAATCGGACCTTCTACGAATGAGTGTGGAATAATATTAATTGCATCATGAGCTAGTGTATGCATAAGTAATTTTACCCCAACCCAACCTACAATTAACATTGCTGCCGTTTCTAGACTTGGACGATCTGTTAATAGTTTGACGAACTGCTGTGATGCAAAACGGATAACGATTAAACCAGCAAGTGCGCCCAATACGATTAGAACAAATTGAGCAGTATCAATTCCACCAATGTGGCCGAAAGTTGTTGCTGGTAAAGCAATTACTAATGCAACAGCAGCTAAAATTGAGTCAACTGCAAAGGCGATGTCCGCTAAAGCAATTTGTGCAACAGTAGCTTTGAAACTCTTTTCTTTGACTTGCACTTCTCCATGATCTTTCTTGAGAAAATGTTTGACAGCAATAAAGATTAAGTATGCTGCTCCGATAGCTTGAACCTGCCATACATCAAATAAGAATGAAATAACAAAGATAGCACCAATACGGAAAATAAAGGCAAGTGCTAATCCGATATCCAATGCTTTTTTCTGAAGTTCCTTTGGTAAGCCTTTCGCCATAACTGCCAGTACTAAGGCATTATCGGCTGATAATAATCCTTCTAGTACGATTAAAACCAGCAATACTCCTCCATATTGTAGAAATAAAGTTAAATCCATAATAGTACCTCCAAAAGTATTTTACAATCTAAGAAAAGAGAAAGACCTTTGAATTATGAAATAAATTCATAATTCAAAGGTCTTGTTAACAACTCAAGGCTGCCAATAAAACCGATGGGGTTTACCCATGAAATGACGGCTTTATTGTTAAAACTACTCCCCTTCGATCATATACGTCTATAATTAGAATAAACAATAATAGCAAAAAATTCAATGCTATTTTAAATGTTTTTTTCATATAGATAAGACCCTATATATAGAATGTCAAATAAGCAAACATATATACTTCACATTACAAAGGCTAATTTATTTTTATCAAATGTTAAACAAAGTTATATCATTTTCGATTATATTACTGTTGCTGTACTTTTTTCGAAACTTGATTTTTACATATTACGGCTTTAATCACAAAATAGTCGAATACTCCATCTAAGGCGTCCCAGATTGGTTTAAGCTTGTCGCTCTGTAATTCTTGAATTGTATCAATAATTTTCTTTTCAGTATCGTTATCAAATATTTCATTCCAGTTTATTTCATGACCTTCCTCGGCACTACGGATGATATGATTTTGAATGGTTACTTTAGATAATTTTCTTTTCGATGAAATTTCGTCAATACTTACACCTTCATAAAACATCTCATAAGAGATGACATGACTTGGCTTTTCATCTGTTTTTTTCATTTCTTGCTCGATCGATTTTTGTGATGTAGGTACTTCTGAGACTATAATATTTTTACTTGAAACAAACTCTTTTATTTCTTCAATAAATGCTTGTCCATATTTTGCAAATTTACTTTGCCCCACACCTTTAATTTGTAGCATGGATGGTTCATCGATAGGGAAATAGCGACACATTTCCTTTAATGTTGCATCTGAGAAAATAACAAATGGCGGTACATTTTCTTCTTGAGCAAATTGTTTTCGTAAGCCTCGTAAAACTTCGAATAATTCTTCGTTTTCCTCAACCATACGAACATCTTTAACAGGTGTTTTACTCTTTTTCATCCAAACAGTAACTTCGCCTTTTAACACAGGAATACATTTTTCTGTCAATTGTACTACTGGATACTTTCCATCCGTTAACAGCAAATAATTTTCTGTTAATAAATAATTTATCGTATCTACAATTTCTTTTTCTGATTGAGAACGAAGCAATCCATAGGTTGATAACTGATCAAACCCTAGTTCTCGAATCCGTTTCTGATTTGACCCTTTTAAAACTTGTGCAATTAAAGTGACACCAAATCGTTCTCCCATTCGCTTACAACAAGAGAAGATCATTTGAGCTTCACGAGTAATTTCTACTTTCTCACGAGTATCTTTACAACTAGTGCATTTATTACATGTCATTTCTTTTTCATTTGGGTCAAAATAACGAATGATATAGGATTGAAGGCATTCTTCTGTATGACAAAACATGATCATTTGGTTTAGTTTATTATAATCCTGTTCACGAATTTCCGGTTCGAATGTAGATTGTTCGATTAAAAACTTTTGTAACTGAATGTCCTGTTGAGAAAATAGTAAAATACATTCACTTTCATCTCCGTCACGCCCTGCGCGGCCGGCTTCTTGGTAGTAGGCTTCAAGGTTCTTTGGCAAGTTGTAATGAATAACAAATCGTACGTTGGATTTATCGATCCCCATTCCAAAGGCATTAGTCGCAATCATAATTTGCTTTTCATCATAGACAAATTGATCTTGGGCTTCTTGTCTTTCAATTTCAGTTAGTCCAGCATGATATTTTGCTACGGAGAATCCTTGTAGTGACAAATAGTTGTAAAGCCCATCTGTTTCTTTTCTACTTGAAGTATAAATGATTCCCGATTCCTTTGAATGTTCTTTTAAATAGGAAAGAATATAGTCTCGCTTATTGGCACCTTTAATGACGTTGAAGCTTAAATTTTCACGAGCAAAGCCGTTTTTAAATGTATCTTGTTGACCGATATGTAATAGATTACGAATTTCATCTGCTACATTTTCAGTCGCTGTCGCCGTTAAAGCAACGACCATAGGACGCTGATTTAATTTCATTAATGATGAAACAATAGACCTGTAACTTGGTCTAAAGTCGTGTCCCCACTGGGAAATACAGTGAGCTTCATCGAATGCGATTAATGGAATTTGAATGGAATTTAGTACATCGATAAAATAATCAGAATCAAAACGTTCAGGCGCAACGTATACGAGTTTGTATGCACCATGGCGTATATCATATAAACGATCTTGAAGTTCCTTTTGAGATATTGAACTATTAATATATGTAGCTGGTATATCTGCGGCAGTAAGTGCATCCACTTGGTCTTTCATTAGAGAAATGAGTGGGGAAATGACGATTGTCGTTCCTTGGAAAAGAAGAGCAGGAATTTGAAAACAGATTGATTTTCCTCCACCGGTTGGAAGAATACCAAGCGTGTTCCGTTGATGTAATATATTTTCGACTATTTCAGCTTGCCCACTTCGAAAATCCGTGTAGCCGAAATATTGATTTAATAAGTCTCTTGCAGCGTTTATCAAAAGAAAAACCACCTCTTATTTTACTATTGGTTTATAGTTAGTATAGAAGAGATATAGTACTTTTTCAATTGTGTGTAGTTGAACTTGTGTTTGAAACATAATCACCATTTGTGCGATTTATATAATTTCCATTTGATAAATTGATTGAAATGAATATTAGGGGGCACTTTTATGATGAAAAAACTTTCTGCACATGAACATAAACAGCCTTTCAAAGGACCATTTACAATAACGCGTGTTCAACCAGGTCGTATTTTTGGGGAAGAGACTGATGATCTTGCATTTGGTCCTTTGAGTGTTATTGATCATGCAGTGATGAAAAAGGGATTAACAATTAAAATGCACGAACATGTAAATGATGAAATATTTAGCTATGTCTGGCAAGGAACGATGTATCATAGAGATTCAGCAGGTATTGAAAAGGCAGTATCTAATGGTCAATTAATGATGATGAATGCGGGTAAGAGTTTTTGGCATGAAGAAAAAGTGGGGCTAGATCAAGTAGAAATGCTTCAAATATTTGTTCGACCAAGGGAAACGAATCTCGAGCCGATGATACAGTTTCACGAAAAGACTTCCATAGCATTTGATTGGTATTTGATGGTTGGTCCCGAAAATAGTGATGCTCCACTGAAGGTTAGACAGAACGTTTTTATATTTGATGCGCATCCAAAGAAGGGAGATTCATTAGATATTCCTTTTTATGAGGGGTTGCAGCAGTATTTGTATGTGATGGATGGCGAAATAACAGTTGAAGGGTTGAAGATTGGTAAGTTTGAGGCAATTACCAATATAGGAAATCCGTTACCGACAGTTACTGCCACAGAGAATTCAACTGTATTATTATTCTTTGTAGATATGAATGCAGCCATGTCAATGGCTGGAACGATAAGTGGATTAAGGCGATAAGAGTATTTATTACTAGACAAAAATTTGCAAAAGTAGAGAAAGTTGTCAAGAAGGAGCTTGTTATCAGACAATACTTTGGAAAAATAGAGAAAGTTGTCAAGAAAGAGCCTGTTATTAGACAAAAATTTGGAAAAGTAGAGAAAGTTGTCAAGAAAGAGCACGTTATTAGACAGAAATTCGGAAAAGTAATGAAAAGTGTCTCGTAAAACCAAAATACGAGACAAAATTTCAGGAAAGTACTGAAAAGTGTCTTGTAAAACCAAAATACGAGACAGAATTTCAGAAAAACATCGAAAACTGTCTCGTAAAATTTATAAGTCTATTGAAACCGATCCACTGAATAATTTAAAAAATGTACAATCTTTTTATCGTTCTTTATTTCAATACAATGTAACCCTAAATCAGCAGTTGGGAAGATCATTCCATCCGTAATCGAATGGTTTAACAAAATGTTTAACAAATGTGAAATCGTACCCCCATGGCTGACGATTAGTATTTGCTTTGAGCCCTTATATTTCTCTAATATCTCATAAATGGCCTCTTCAACACGATGGCGAAAGGCAAGCTCCGATTCACCTTCTTCAATTGCTTCTGTAAGGGGGCGTCCATTCGGCGGCATCGGGTATCTTTTAAGTGCTTCTTCTCGTGTTAATCCTGCAAGAACACCGTTGTTCCACTCAACTAGTCTTTGATCATAAACTACCTCTGTATTTAGGGGTTTAACGATATGCTCAGTTGTTTGTTTTGTTCTTGTCATCGTACTAGAAATAACTACATCAGGATCAAACCGACTAGAAATATATTGAGCCATTCGTTCGGCTTGCTGATGGCCAGTTTCCGTCATTTGAAAATCAGCTCTACCCTCATGAACATTCAAAATGTCTGCCTCTGTTTGTCCATGTCTTAAAAGTAATAATAACAAAGGAATTCCTCCCCATTTCCCCAATTCAAATTAAACTCTTATCTATGTTGGTCGATTAATATTTGATTTCCATCTGGATCTTCAAGTGTAATATATTCAGGACCTTCAGTATCCGGATTCGCCTCTCTTGTTAACTTAATTCCTTTTTCTACTAATTGTTTTTGAATTTCGCGAACGTCAGTAAATGAATCAACGTTTTGTGCGTTTTGGTCCCACCCTGGGTTAAACGTTAAAATGTTTTTCTCAAACATCCCTTGGAAAAGCCCAATAACCGTATCTCCATTTTTTAAAATAAGCCAATTATTCGCGATGTCTCCACCAAGTGATTCAAATCCTAATTTCTCATAAAACGCTTTTGATGCATGAATATCTTTTACAGTTAAACTTACTGAAAATGCTCCTAAGTCCATAAAATAAATCCTCCTAATATGTGAAATGAATTCTTTACTAGTATCCCTAATATAAGTATAAATTAACAAATTTTGTTATACAACTTTGGATTGTTCTGAAAAAATGTTCTTCTTCCAAGAGAAGTTACTATATAAAAATAATAATGTTTCTATAGGTAGAATCTATTACAATGGTCATTGTAAAAATTGTAAATAGGATGTTAATAATTTGGTATAATCAAACATAAAAACCTAGTAATAAATTCATAGGATAATAATTTGTTAAATACATTAGGAAGGATGGAGAACTCAATAAATGAAAAAGAGAAACAAAATAATTATTACTATAGCTTCAATTTTAGTAGTACTTTTAGTGATCGTTTATTTTGCTGTAGGAAATTATTTTTACGAATATGCTCTAGATGCAAATGATGATAAGGAATTTATGGACGATAATCCACATTTAGAGGACAGTATTGCGGTTAATGCACAAGTAGCTGAAGCTGCTGAGGTAGCGGATGCTAAATTCAAAGAACAATATCCATCAGAAGCGATGAGTATTGTTTCAAACGATAAACTTCAATTAAAACTTGAAGCAGATTTATATGAAAATAATTCAGAGAGTAGTAAGTGGGCTATTGTCGTACATGGATATACAAGTAACGCAGCAAAAATGACTCGCTATGTACGTAATTTCCATGAGCAAGGCTATCATGTACTAGCTCCAGATCTTCGTGGACATGGAGATAGTGAAGGTGATTATATTGGAATGGGTTGGCATGACCGTCTTGATTTAATTCAATGGATTGATGAAGTGATCAAGAAAGATCCAAATGCTGAAATCCTGTTATTTGGAGTATCTATGGGTGGGGCTACTGTAATGATGGCTTCAGGCGAAGAGCTCCCATCGAATGTGAAGGTAATTGTCGAAGATTGCGGATACTCTTCTGTAAGTGAAGTTTTCACATACCAACTAGATGACTTGTTTGGCCTGCCTGAATTTCCAATTATCAACGCGGCTAGTACGGTAGCTAATTTCCGAGCTGGTTACGATTTATATGAAGCTTCTGCTGTTGAGCAGGTGGCGAAAAGTAAAACACCGATGCTCTTTATTCATGGCGATGCAGATACATTTGTACCATTCGAAATGTTAGATAAGGTTTATGAAGCGGCAAACGTTGAGAAGGAAAAACTTGTGATCGCTGAAGCTGGTCACGCCGATTCTGAAAAAGTGAATCCAGAACTATACTGGAGTACCGTTTGGGGATTCGTTGGGAATTATATTCAATAGTGAAGATTACGCCTATCCATTAGTGGGTAGGTGTTTTTTTCTGCAAGCATGTGTTATTTGGGAAGCAATGGGGCACAATCTAATCTGGATATTCGCCAAAATCACGAAAGTATTCGCCAGTTTGATAGACTTATTCGCCAAAATTAAGGAGTTATTAGCCAGGCAGACTTTTTGGAGCTGCTAATGGGTTGTTATTCGCCAAAATCACGAAAATATTCGCCAGTTTGATGGACTTATTCGCCAAAATTAAGGAGTTATTAGCCAGGCAGACTTTTTGGAGTTGCTAATGGGTTGATATTCGCCAAAATCACGAAAGTATTCGCCAGTTTGATAGACTTATTCGCCAAAATTAAGGAGTTATTAGCCAGGCAGACTTTTTGGAGCCGCTAATGGGTTGATATTCGCCAAAATCACGAAAGTATTCGCCAGTTTGATAGACTTATTCGCCAAAATTAAGGAGTTATTAGCCAGGCAGACTTTTTGGAGCTGCTAATGGGTTGATATTTGCCAGTTCGATAGACTTATTCGTCAAAGCCAAGCGATTCTTACCATCATAGAAATTCAAGCAAATTTTATTCAATTTACTAAATTTGTTCTATACAACATAGAACAGTTCTGTTATAATTCATGTAGAACAGAATTGTTCTAATAATCGTAGAACAGTTTGATTTTGAAAGTATCGATTCATCTCAATGAACTTTGAGTTTAATTTATAAAATATGGAGTGAAGTCGAATGGAAGCGAATTTTATTCACGTTAATAATTTATACAAATCATTTGATCAGCAGGCTGTATTACAAAATGTGAATTTCCACGTTAAAAAGGGTGAAATTATTGGATTAATCGGTCCAAATGGTGCTGGGAAAACGACATTTATTCGTATTTTAAATGGAGTCATAAAGTCGGATAAAGGCACTATTCAAATCAATGGACTTGACCCATTAAAAGATGGTGATGATATTCGCAAAATGTCTGGTATTGTGACAGAAAGTGCAGGACTTTACCATCAAATGAGTGGAGAAGAAAACTTACACTTTTTTAGTGAACTATATGGAGTGAAAAATAAAAATCGCGTCATTGAATTGTTACTGTTGTTTGACTTAATTGATCATAAAGATAAAAAGGTTGGAAAATACAGTACAGGGATGAAAAAGCGATTAGCTTTAGCAAAAGCACTACTTCATAAACCAGAAATCCTCTTCTTAGATGAACCTACAAATGGGTTAGACCCAGACGGCATTAAATTAGTTCTCTCATATTTAAAAAAATATAATGAAGAAACTGGCACAACGATGATTATTTGTTCACATGTATTACATCAATTAGAAAATGTCTGCCAATCTTTTGCATTCATCGACCATGGAACCATAGTTGAACAAGGAGCATTAGCATCTCTAGAAGAAAAGTATATTGATGTTTTAAAGGTGGAAATTGAAACTACATTGAAACCTTCAACACCTGAATATCTTGGCTACAAATACTCATCAGTAGGGAATAAATTAATCTTTGACCTTCCATCAAAACAAGTCATTTCTATACTTTTAAATGAAATACTTAAAACAAATGAAGTATTTTCTGTAACTACTCTAAATACTGATTTGGAATCGATTTACTTTAAGGTAAGGGGTGCGCATAATGGTAAGTAAAGCAATTATTCGAAAAGATATCATTGATATTACTCGTAGTAAAACTTTATTGACTACTTTAATTGTTATTCCAATCGTTTTCTCTGTCTTTTTTCCTTTATTGATTATGGGAAGTGCTCTGCTCTTTGATATTGAAAAAGTGACAGGGTCAGATTTAAATATGATGTTAGATAAGTTTGTAAGTGTAATGGATTCAAGTGTTGCTGCTTATTCAGTAGAACAACAAATTGTCTACATTTTTATAAATTATCTTCTTCCTACTTTCTTTTTACTTGTTCCTATAATTACAGCGATGACAGTTGCTGCAAACAGTTTTGTTGGGGAGAAGGAAAGAAGGACGTTAGAAAGTTTACTATTATCTCCGATTTCAATTAAAGATTTATATTTAAGTAAAATTATTGCGTCTATCATTCCACCATTATTTGTTTCTATTATTAGTTTTGTTATTAGTGGAGTAATTATTAATGCACTAGGGTATCCGATTTTTAGTACCTTAATTTTCCCGTCAACAAACTGGATTGTTTTAATTTGCTGCCTTTCTCCAATGATTATTCTGTTGGTCGTTCTAGTGAACATTTTAATTTCATCGAAAGTTAAAACTTATCAAGAAGCGCAAAATATTGCTGGAGTTGTTGTTCTCCCAATTGTTGCATTAATTATTGGTCAAATTAGTGGTCTATTTCTATTAGGTGTAGAGCTTATTTTAATTCTTTCCGGTGTATTACTCGTTATCAACTTTGTCATATTATATAGAATTTCGAAGTTCAATGATCGACCTGATTTATTTGAAAAACAAATTCATTAATACTTAAATTGCCATTTCCAATAGTTTGGATTGGCAATTTTTTTAGTTTATTTACTTTGATGAATGATTAGTATAAAAAATGAATATTATATAACTAATGCTAATTTTTGGATAAATAGTAAATTTGTGAAGTGGAGCTTTTTATATAATGAAATTTGGAAAATTAATGATGTATTTAGTAATTGTTTTTATTTTACTATTAGCATCTTTAATCTTAACTACATCTAAATATATTAACGAAAAATATGTCATTGATGAAATTCTTTATTATTTAACTAATGATTTTGGCGGCCTGTCAAAGGGCTTAATTGGTTATTGGGTAGGGGACAATATTTTTAGTTTTATTATTATATGTACCTTAGTGTTCCTACCATTCTTTTTTTCACATTATAGAAGCAAAACTTATACATTACGGTTACGAAAAAAGAAATTTAAAGTTACTTTATTTCCTCAAACAAATAAATTCCGGATCGGCTATTCAATATTTACACTAATGCTCACCTTAGTGATCAGTTTTTTCTTACTAGGGATTGATCAGTTTATTAAACGAACATATGAAAATTCTACATTTATAGAAGAACATTATGTTGATGGTCGAGAAGTTGCTATCCAATTTCCTGAAGAAAAAAGAAATTTAGTTCTTATTTATTTGGAATCAATGGAAAATGCTTTAGTAAATGAAAGAAACGGTGGGGGATGGAGCTATACAGTGATCCCCGAATTAGAAAGATTAGCAAGGGACAATATTAATTTTTCACATTCAGATCAAATTGGTGGAGCGTACCCAATTAGTAATACAGTTTGGACAATCGCTGCAATGGTTGCCACATCATCAGGCTTACCTTTAAAAATTCCTATTGAACGAAATAGTTACACGACTTCAGAAAACTTCTTAAAAGGTGCCTATACATTAGGGGATGTACTGAAAAAAGAAGGATATAACCAAAAACTTATGGTTGGTTCAGATGCTCAATTTGGTGGACGTACGAATTACTTTACGAATCACGGTGACTATGAAATTTTTGACTATAATACGGCAATAGAAGAAGGAAAGATGACTGAGGATGATAAGGTGTGGTGGGGATTTGATGACACACACTTATTCACATGGGCAAAGGACGAAATATTAGAGTTAGCAGCTGAAAGAGAGCCCTTTAACTTTACTTTACTCACAGTGAATACACATTTCCCCGATGGCTATTTGGAAGAAATAGCAGAGCAAAAATTCGGTACCCAATACGAAAATGTATATGCTCACTCATCAAAACAAGTAAATGAATTTATTCAGTGGATGAAACAACAAGAGTTTTATAGCAATACAACCGTGGTTGTCATCGGTGATCATTTAAGTATGCAAGACCCAGCATACTACGAAGGGAAATTAAATCCCAAATATCAACGAACAATTTACAACGCTTTTCTAAATACACCCGTTACACCTACGAAAACAAACTATCGATTATTTACCTCGCTAGATATGTATCCGACTATTCTTGCAAGTATTGGTGCACAGATTGAAGGAGAGCGTTTAGGGCTGGGAACGAATCTATTTTCGAATCGGCGGACACTAATAGAAGAGTATGGATTAGAATATGTAGATTTGGAACTAAGTAGAAATTCACATTTTTACAATCAAGTAATCTTAGATGGAGATTATTTTGATTTAATAAAACAAGCAAAGTGAGAAGGAGAGGCCATAAGGATATGGCTTCTTTTTTATCTTTTAATTATCGAAAATGATAAAATAATGCGAATTTTTTGGTCGAAGTGGGGAATTTCATGTTAATTTAGGTAGAAATTCATAGTTGGAAAATGAGAACTTATCAATCTAGTTTTATAGAAATTAGAGGAGTATATTAAGGATAGAATGGGAACAAGGTACAGGTTCCTCATTTGAAAAAGGCAAACCTATCGAAAGGTTGGGACGCAAAGTCACAGATCTAAGGGACACTATGATGGCTGGGCTACCAAATGGAGAATCTAAAATAACTCAAAATATAGAGTAATTTATGATTCTTCCAATTATAAAACTGGAGGGATTTTTTATTATGTCTAGCAAATTTAACAAAAATGTACGTAACGTACTAGCAACAAGTTTCTTAGTAGCAACATTCACATTCGGTACTGGACAAGCTTTTGCTAACGAGGTGCCAACAACGGAAGAAGATGTACAAGTAGTTGTAGATGAAATTGTAAATGATGTAAATACTGAAACTAATGATGTTTCGGAAACAGTAGGTACTGTGGAAGAACCAACAAATGATGAAACGGAAACAACTGAAACAGAAGATTCAACAGTTGAAGATACGGAAACAACTGAAACAGAAGGCTCAACAGTTGAAGAAACTGAAAGCCAAACTGGGGAAGAAACGACAGCACCTGAAACAGAAGAAGATAGTGTAACGCAAGAACCTATTAATATCGCAGACTTCTTTAAGAAAGTATTAAATCATATTCAAGTTGCTATTGAAAATGATGATACAATTGAAGCCATCAGTTTAGTAAAAGATGCTCAAGCTAAAATCAAAGAGGCGGAAGCTTTACTTGCAGAAGGTAATGAAGAAGAAGCGAGCAAATTATTAGAAGAAGCAATTGCACAACAAGAATTAGCGATTCAAAAGTATGAAGAAGCAACTATTGATGAAGAATCTACAGAAGAAGAAAAAGACGGGGAAACTGAGGAAGAAACTACAACTGGTGAAGATACAACTGAAGCTGGAGTAAATGAGGAAGAAAAAGTAACGGTTGAATCAGTTCGTGCAGCACTTGAAGAAAAGTTCTCTTCAAACTTAATCGCACTTCAAACAGCTCTTGATAAAGTAGAAAACCCGAAAGCAAAGGCAGCTTTAGCTAAAAATGTTGAAAAAGCGAAAGTTCGTCTTGAAAAGAAAGTAAATAAAAAATTAGCAAAACTTGAAGCAAAAGGTTTATTTAGTATAGATGAAAAAGTAGAAGTAGTTGAAGAAAAAGAAGTAAAAACTGAAGAAACAACGAAAGAGGAAACTGTTGCAGTTACAGATGAGACGAAAAAAGAAGTAGAAGTAACTACTAATGATGCAGAAAATACAGGAGTAGAAGCTACTGAAGAAAAAGTAGAAGTTACTCAAGAACATAATAAAGAAGAAGTTACAACTGAAACTAAAACGGAGCAAGCGGATCTTTCTAAACAAGCAGTAAAACAACAAGAAAAAGTTGAAAAAGAAGAAGCAAAGCAGCAAGAAAAAGCTCAAAAAGAAGCAGTAAAACAACAAGAAAAAGCGGACAGAGAAGCGGTTAAACAACAAGAGAAGGCTGAAAGAGAAGCAGTGAAACAACAGGAAAAAGCTGAAAGAGAAGCTGTAAAACAACAAGAAAAGGTTGAAAAGGTTACAGAAAAACAAAATAAACAAGCTGAAAAAGTTAAAGAACAAGGAACTACCGGGAATGGAAATGGTAATGGAAAAGGTAATGCCAATGGTAACGGCAATGGCAATGGAAAAAATAAAGAATAAAAAGCTCCATAAAAAAGTAGAGGAACTATGTCTAGCAAGAGGGCATAGTTCTTCTTTTTTAATTTTTGCATGCATATCATTACAAGGTCGTTTAGCGTTCCACTTTTAGCTTATTAGTAATTGAACTCTTGTTGAACAAAAAAATTTAAAAAACCCTGAAACTTATTTCCACTTCGGAACGACAAATGGAATGGTTTTATATTTCAACCATAATTTAGGGGGATACTATGAAGAAGTTTAGTAAAATAGTAATGTCAACTACTCTGACTGGGGCGTTGTTGTTTAGCGGTATTGGTGTTGCAGGTGCTGCTTCATTTCATGATGTGAAAGATGGTTTTTGGGCTGATGATGAAATAAATTATCTATATGAAGAAAAAATTAATTCTGGTTTTCCGAACGGAAATTTTATGGTATATCAATTTGTTACAAAATCACAAGTAGCAGGAATGTTATCGAAAGCGTTAGATTTAAAACCAAGTAAAGATTCAAAAATTGAGTTTAAAGATGTAAAGAAAAAACATGGTGCATATAACGCCATTGTTGCTGTCGTTGAAGCTGGAATTTTCCCACATGATGAAAAATTCAATCCAAACGCGCCACTTACAAAAGCTGAAGTTGCAGAGATATTTGTCAAAGCATTTAAGCTAAAAGGATCTAGTTCTGTTGAATTAAAGGACGTACCAAAAACGTCTGATTATTATGATGAAATTTCACCTTTCATTGAAAATGATCTTGCGGTAATAGGGTCGAATCAAAAATTTAATCCAAATCAAGAGGTAACGAGAGCAGAATTTGCCGTGTTTCTTGCGAGAGCTTTAAATCCAGACTTTCTACCAAATCAATATAATATTGCTCAAAATGTAAATCCTGTCATTAAATTATTCGATCTACTCTTTAAAAATCCAAAGGACATTTCAACATTATTTGCATTGAAGAATGATTACGGCTTTTCTGATGCTAGCGAACAAATTGTTAAACTTGAAGTTAGCGAGTTCAAAGAAATCGGCCGCTTAAATGGAACAACTGAATTTGTTGTACAACTAAATATAGATCTAAAGGGAGATAAAGCTGGGCTGCTAGTGGACGGAAAGAATATACTTTATTTCTTAATACAAAAAGATGACTATATGGACTTTAGTATTGTTTCTGTCGATCAAAAACCTCATTTAAAGGGTAATGATTCAATTACCTTTACAAGTGAATCTGCTATCAAACTGGTTAGCGATTCAAGAAAAGCTTATTGGTATGTAGTATCTGGTGGAGAAGGTACTGGCGAAATTAAAACATTTACAAAAGATGAATTAGAGTATCGTTACATGGCTGAATCTCTTGATACTGAAGCAAAATTGAAGGCTTATTTAGCACAAACATATACTCCTGCTCAAGTTGAAAAGATGTTTAAAGATTTAGGGTTTATTACACACGATGGTAAACTGGCTCAACCTAATGCAGATGGTGGAAGTTTATTAGACTTTGAAAAAGCGACAGCGAAACTAATTTCTAATTCAACAACTGTGAAAAAGTATGAGTTGAAGGTACCACTAGGTGAGACAAATGAAGTTCAAACGATGATCGCAGAATTACGGTTTGTTGAAGGAAAGGGTTGGCGTGTTCATAGTCTTGTGGATACTAGCCAATACGAATTGTCTAATGAGACAGCACTTGTTTTATTTGCAGAGTCCAATAAAGCCTATTGGACAGCTGTAGCTGGTGGTGAAGGTGAAGGTGAGATTCAAACATTTAACAAAGGTGGCATGGAGTATCGATACATGCTGGAATCTTTAAATACGGAAGAAAGATTAAGAACGTATTTAGGCCAATATTACACACCAGGTCAAGTCGAAAAGTTATTTAAAGACCTTGGATTCATTACACATAAAGGGAAATTAGCTCAACCGAATGCGGATGGAGGAAGTTTACTGAACTTTGCTAACGCAAAGATTGAGTTAGTTTTAGATAGTATGGACGTAAAAAAATATAAGTTAACTGTGCCATTAGGTGATACAGGATTAGTTGAAACAATGGAAGGGGAACTTCATTTTGTTGAAAATGAAGGATGGCGTGTTCATAGTTTAAAATAATCATATAATGCCCCTTGAAGAATCACTGGGTAAGTGAATCTTCTAAGGGGTTTTATTTATGCTAAGTTTATGTTCGGTTCGTCAAAATGACTCCACCAATAACAGCAAGTCCGCCGATGATTTGAGCCAAGTATAATTGTTCACCTATAAAGATCGTTGCAAAAATTGTAGCAAATACAGGAATGAGATTTAGGAAAATCCCTGCTCGATTTGCTCCTATAGAGACGACCCCTTTGTTCCAGCTTAAAAATGCAACAATAGAGGCGAAAATCCCTAAGAAGAGAATAGCACCAATGATTTTACCTGACCAAACTATAGGATTTTCTAAAGTTGCAATTTCGTATGCAGAAAAAGGTATTAACATGATCGCACCAATACCAATTGATACTAGAAATGTTGAGAAACCAGGAAGTCGATCAGAGTATTGTTTTACAAGTAGGGAATAAATACTCCAACAAAGAATAGCAACGATAACAATTAAGTCACCAATATTAAATTTAAAGTTAATGAGATTTTCAAATGAACCTTTCGTAAGGATAAATAGTACACCTGTTAGTGAAATGGCCGTACCGATTATTTGATTTCTCGTTACTTTAATTTTTAAAAATACAAAGGATAATATGTATAAAAAGATAGGTGTTAATGAGTTCATCAAAGAAGCATTGATAGAAGTTGTATAGTAAACTCCTATGTAAACTAACGTATTAAAACTTGCTACCCCTGTAAAAGCGAGCACGATGACAATTGGCCAATGTTGTTTAATTTGCAGCCAATCACGTTTAGCATGTTTAAATGCGATGGGGAAAAAGACTAGGAATGCAAGACACCATCTTAGTAAAGCTAAAGTAAATGGGGGGATTTCCCCGGTCACTGCACGCCCAATTACAAAATTTCCGCCCCAAAGAATCGTAGCAACAACTAATAATAGATGTGGAGGGAATTTCAATTTAAGGACTCCTTTTCTAGAATAATAGTTCTATTATATCTATATAGAAAATAAAAGTTCAACCTTTACTAAATTTTTAGAAAACTTAAGAAAATAAAAATAGGGAGACCCCACAAGTGGGATCTCCCTTCATAACGACTGTCAGGACAGAAAAACTATTAGAATTTTTACTTTCGCCATGGTTGGTCATTGGTCATCGGTAAAAATAGTAACAGGTTAACGGTCATCGGTTTACCAATTATAGTTGTAAAATGTAGGTATGCCGGGCGGGCATTTTGACAGTACGTTATGCCTCGGTTTGGACTCGCACCGCCCCGAGGATTTATTCTAGTAGTCTAGAAATAGTTCGAGTCATTAAATTCAATTTCAACTTGATAATTTTTTGCGTTGATGAGATTAGATAATCGATGAGCCTCTTTTTCTAGTTCATTTGCTCTTTTACGATATTCTTCAGGATCATATAAAGTAACTTGATAGAATATTACATTATCTCCTGTGCTATGATACAGTCTTTCTTTTTCAGATCTGCTCATATCTTTACATAGTGCGGCTTCCGCACGTAGTTGAGTTGCAAGTTCAATTGCCTCAACAATAGGTAATTCTTCACCTTTAAAATTAACAGTATTGTCAATGTTCGCTCGGTAAATTAGTCGATCTAACGTTCTTGAATCCTTTCTCACTTGTGCAAGCTCTGCTTCAACCTCTGAAAGTGATCGTCCAGATGGTTTTGGTGTTTGACCTTTTTCTACAATAGCTTTGCTAACGGATTGGATTTCATTTGTTAACTCTGAGATTTTTTTTGTTAAGACGCCTTTTAATTTTACCCCTTCAGCAAGTGGTATTTTTTTCATTTTCATTCGCCCCTTATAGTAAAGTATTAGGTTCATTCGATGAAAGAATGAATGGTTTGTAATTGCCGCCACTAACTTGGGTAAACATTTTACCTGCAGATTGAAGAAGTTCTTGGCATTCATTTTCAGAAAGTGTTGGTCTTAAATAGAAAATATGAAGAGCGTCTGTCGTTTCCTCTGTAACAGCCGTTCTTTTTGAATCAACAAAAGGACTTCCGAAGGCGCCGTTATCATCCACGCTACATAAAATATTCTTTAATGAATTATAGCGACCATTTAGCCCTTCATACCCTGTTTCCTCGTTGCCAACAGTAACTTGGACATCGCCCTGTATCTTTGTAAGATCGTAAATACCTATAGGAATCTCATACTGTAATGAAAAGAAGTTATTTAAATCTACAGCAAGATGGAAAGGTTCTAAATAATTTTCTTTTGCAATTCTACGCATTAAGCTTTCAGCGGAGTGTCGGTATCTATTTGGATCTGCTCCAAATGATTTCCAAACTTTTCTCCATTCTGCAATACCTGGTCGTTCAGTTACAGATGTTTCCTGTAATTCAAAATATAAGTTTTCTTGGTACAATCTCGTTCGCCCTTTAATCATTTGGGGAGATTCTGAGACAACAATTTTGGTATAATGGATAATGCCGATTTTAAAATGGCTGTTTGTTTCAAAAATTAATGGATCGATTGAAATCTTCAAATGGAGTCACCTACTCGATTCATTTTAATAAAATGTTTTTACTGTTTCGCAAATACGTGCTAGATGTATTTTAAATTAGATACCAGTATTTTACCAAAGAAAGGAGCGGAATGCGAAGGTGAGCATCGAACAATTACAAAATGACTTAATTGACTATGCAAAATCAATTGGCGTCGATAAAATCGGGTTTACGTCCGCATCGCCGTTCAATGAATTAAAAAACCGCTTGAAGCGTCAACAAGAGTTAGGTTTCCAATCTGGTTTTGAGGAATCAGATATTGAAAAAAGAACAGAGCCGACTAGACTTCTAGATGATGCAGAAAGTATTATCGCAATTGCACTTGCATATCCATCTAAAATGGAAGACGCCCCTACTGGCAAAAAAGGTGCAAGACGCGGAATCTTTGCACGTGCTTCATGGGGAATTGACTATCATGTGGCTCTGCGTGAACGTTTGAAATTGTTGGAAGAGTGGTTGGTAGAGCGTGTTCCTGGTGTAAAGTTTAAATCGATGGTAGATACAGGGGAACTTGTAGACCGAGCTGTTGCGGAACGTGCTGGGATAGGTTGGAGTGGTAAGAACTGTTCTATTATTACACCTGAGTTCGGGTCGTATGTTTACTTAGGTGAAATGATTACAAACATTCCTTTTGCACCAGACACTCCAATTGAAAATGAATGCGGCGATTGTACATTATGTTTGGACGTTTGTCCGACTGGTGCGTTAGTTGATGCTGGTCAACTAAATGCGAAAAGCTGTGTTGCATTTTTAACGCAGACGAAGGATTTCTTACCCGATGAGTTTCGTGCAAAAATCGGGAATCGTATTTACGGTTGCGATACTTGCCAGACCGTTTGCCCGAAAAACAAAGGGAAGATTAACTGGATTCATGAAGAATTTAAACCAGATCCAGAGATTGCGAAGCCTTTACTGCAACCATTATTAAACTTGTCGAATAGAGAATTTAAATCTCAGTTCGGTCACGTATCCGGTAGCTGGCGCGGGAAAAAGCCGATTCAGCGAAACGCAATTATTGCACTGGCTCATTTTAAAGAAGAAGCTGCGGTACCCGACTTAATTGATATAATGAAAAAAGACGAGCGCCCAGTAATGAGGGGCACAGCTGCATGGGCAATTGGAAAAATTGGTGGCCCCTTAGCTGAGGAAGCCCTAATCGATGCGCGGGATAAAGAGAAGGATGAGCAGGTTCTTTTGGAGATTGAGAAGGGGCTGAAGTTGCTTACAGTGTAGTAGAAAAGCTCTTCGAAAAAGGGATGATGAAAAGTTCCTTAAAATTCAGGGAGACTGCCAGAAGAAATCCCCAATGCGTGACAGTTTTTCGGGAAATGAGAGTGAATTGTCACGAAAAAGCAGAATGCGTGACAGCTTTTCAGAAAATGGGAGCAAAGTGTCACGAAAAAGCAGAATGCGTGACAGTTTTTCAGAAAATGGGAGCAAAGTGTCACGAAAAAGCAGAATGCGTGACAGTTTTTCGGGAAATGAAAGTGAATTGTCACGAAAAAGTAGAATGCGTGACAGCTTTTCAGAAAATGAGAGGAAAGTGTCACGAAAAAGCAGAATGCGTGACAGCTTTTCAGGAAATGAAAGTGAATTGTCACGAAAAAGTAGAATGCGTGACAGCTTTTCAGAAAATGGGAGCAAAGTGTCACGAAAAAGCAGAATGCGTGACAGCTTTTCAGAAAATGAGAGGAAAGTGTCACGAAAAAGCAGAATGCGTGACAGCTTTTCAGAAAATGAGAGTGAATTGTCACGAAAAAGCAGAATGCGTGACAGTTTTTCAGAAAATGGGAGAGAAGTGACACGAAAAAACAGAATGCGTGACAGTTTTTCGAATAATTGAGAGTACGTGTCACGGAAAAATTCGTATGCGACGCAGTATCCAAAATGTGCGAAAGCGTCTCGATAAATTTTACCGAATACTGGATACTAAACTAGTTAAGTTCTATATTAAGGAAGTGTCAATTGTGCCATTGCATATAGTTTTATATCAACCAGAAATCCCAGCAAATACAGGAAATATTGCAAGAACTTGCGCTGGAACGAATACATCATTACATTTAATCCGCCCACTTGGGTTTTCAACTGATGATAAAATGCTAAAACGTGCAGGTCTTGATTATTGGGAACATGTGAATGTTGTTTACCATGATTCGTTAGAAGAGTTTCTTGAATACTCAAAAGACGGGGACGTTTATTTAATCGAAACATATAGTGACGATCCTTATTCAACCCACGATTTCAGTGACCAATCACGAGATATTTATTTTATGTTCGGTAAAGAAACAACCGGGCTACCTAAAGACTTTGCATACGAACGCAAGAGTATGTGCTTACGCATTCCACAAAGTGACCATGTGCGATCATTAAACTTATCGAACACAGCAGCGATCATAATTTATGAGGCACTTCGTCAGCAAAACTTTCCGGGATTGAAATAGATATTCTAAAATTTACTTTATGAAGTTGATGTGCAAATGTACATCAACTTTTTTAATATATGAAAAAGGTTATTTCGTTAAACTGATAGAAGTGGTAATAGGAGAAGGATGTAAAAAATGCATTTACTATATTACAACTAAAAGAAAAGTAGGTGAATGAAATAAAAGTAGTTATCGCCGGTGGATCGGGTTTTATTGGACAAAAATTAACAAACTTTCTTTTAGAGAAAGGTCATGAAATAATTATTCTGACAAGAAAAACGAAAGAACATCCCCTTGAAAATGTTTCATATGTTGAGTGGTTAAACGATGGAGATGCCCCAGAAAACAGTTTAGAAAATGTAGATGTATTTATTAATCTAGCAGGTGTTTCTATAAATGATGGTCGATGGTCTAAAAAGCATCAAGAAAGAATCTATCAGAGTGGAATGATTGCCACAAAAGAATTAATAAGAATTATTTCAACATTACTAAATAAACCCTCTACACTCATTAATGCGAGTGCTGTTGGAATCTATCCGCAATCACTGCATCACATATATACAGAAGAGTCACTAGAAGTTGCGAATGACTTCTTAGGGAAAACGGTTAAAGACTGGGAAGAAACAGCGAAACAAGCTGAACAGTTCGGTGTTCGTACAGCGTTTATGCGATTTGGTGTAGTTCTTGGTAAGGGTGCAAGTGCTTTATCACTAATGACTCTTCCATACAAATTATTTGCAGGTGGGACAGTTGGGTCAGGAAAGCAGTGGGTGTCTTGGGTCCATGAAATGGATGTGATACGAGTAATTGAATTTGCTATCGAAAATCCAAAAATTCGTGGCCCAGTAAATGTAACAGCCCCGTCTCCAATGAGAATGAAGGAATTTGGTCAAACCATTGGTGCAGTACTAAAACGTCCACATTGGGTTCCTGCCCCAGCCTTTGCAATTAAAATTGCGTTAGGAGAAAAAAGTAAACTAGTTTTAGAAGGGCAACAGGTTCAACCAAAAGTTTTGCTAGATGAAGGTTTTACATTTAAATTTCCAACACTTAAAGAAGCTCTTAAAGATTTACTAATTAAATAATTCTGCCATATCAAAATATAAAAAGGTGACGACAAAAATGACGCCACCTTCAAATCTTTATATTAAATAAAACTTACTCACCATCAAATGTAAACACAATACGAATTCCTGATGGATCAACCGTTGAAAACGCTTGGTTTCCACCGAATTTTGGTGCGCCAGTAAATTGTTCTACAACTGCACCCATCTTACTTAAGTTTTCTTTAATTTTTTCTGCTTGTTCTTCATTGTCTAATACAAGTGTGTATGATTTTAAACCAACACTATTTTCCGGAGCTGGTCGACCATTTGCACTATTCCATGTGTTCATCCCAATATGGTGGTGATATCTACCTGTTGAAATGAACAATGCTTGATGACCATAACGAGTTACTACTTGGAATCCTAATGCTTCTGTATAGAATTTTTCTGAAGCAGCTAAATCTGAAACGGATAGGTGGATGTGACCCATTACAGTACCTTTTGGAAGGCCGTTCCAGCTTCCGTCAGCTTCTGCAAGAACAGAAGGGATATTCACTTGTTCAGTCGTCATGTAAACTAAATCGTTTTCCCAAATCCAAGTTTCTTCTGGACGATCGATATACACTTCGATTCCATTTCCATCTGGATCATATAAATAAATAGCTTCACTTACATGGTGATCGCCAGCACCAATACGAACATTTGCTTCAACAATATTTTGGATGAAGTTCCCTAAATCTTTACGAGTAGGTAGAAGGATAGCAAAATGGTAAAGCCCAGTTTGACCACCTTGTAGACTTTGTGCATTTTCTACTTGTTCTAAAGATAGGATGCTTGTAGCACCATCAAATGTTAAAACTGCTGTGTTAGCAGTTTGTTCTAATACGTCAAATCCAATAACTTTTTTATAATATTCAATAGAGCGTTCTAAATTAGATACTTTTATTTGAACGTGAGAAACATACATATTTGGCTTTTTATGAAAATGTGTAGGCATGTCTTGCCCTCCTTAATAGAGTATCAATTTTTATTTAACTTACTTTATGTAACTAAGTATATTTTCATCACCTAACAAAGTCAAGGATTAGATTTTTGGATAAAGAAAAAGAACAACCATAAATTTATGGTTGCCCTTTTTCATGAAGATATGTGCCACTATGTATGGCTTGCTATTATGAAGATTAGTCTTCTTTATTGTAGTTACCTTCATAACCCGCAGTAAAGATTGCAGTTAAAATAGATAGTGTAATCATAATCATTAAAAATGTGTTCATGGAAGAATCCTCCTCATGTAAATAGACTATCAATTATTAGTATAGACTAAATATTTTTTATTTACTACCTTAAATTTATGTCGGATTTGGTTCATTTCATTGAAGTTGGGAATATTACTTTTGAGAGGAGTGAGCAGATGGAAAACGAAAAAATGGAACGAAGTGGTCATATGACAAACAATATGGCAGATGTTATTTGGTTAGGAAAACAAATGGAAAGAATGCGTGATGGCTCTCAATTAGCGGATGATATGCGCTTTCCAGATCCAATCCAATTTGACTCAGAAGATAATGATAATGACGAAAAATATAATAAAAACAATTAACTAAAAATGGCCTTACTCGATCATTTAATTTGAGTAAGGCCATTATGGCTTATGCGTTCACTTTATAATCCTTTAATTCTTCACGTAGTTTTGCCTTTAAGAATTTCCCTACAGATGTTTTCGGAATTTCTTTTAGGAAGACAATATCGTCCGGTAGCCACCATTTAGCAAATTGCCCTTCAAGGGAAGCGATAAGTTCTTCCTTCGTTGCAGTTTTACCTTCTTTTAATACTACACATGCCAACGGACGTTCTTGCCATTTTTCGTGAGGGATTGCTATTACAGCAGCTTCAAGAACTGCTTCATGGGTCATTAGAGCATTTTCTAAATCAACTGAGGAAATCCATTCGCCACCACTCTTAATTAAATCTTTTGTACGGTCCGTAATTTTGATATAACCTTCAGCTGTGACAACCGCAATGTCTCCTGTATATAACCAGCCGTCCCGGAAAGCTTCAGCAGTACGATCATCTTTATAATACTCATGGGCAATCCACGGTCCACGAATACGAAGTTCACCCATTGTTTTACCATCCCATGGTACTTCGCCATCGTCATTTACTACTTCTGTATCAAGTAGTGAAACAGTTAACCCTTGAGTAGCACGGATGTCTAATTTTTCTTCACGCGACCAGTTTTCCATAGCTGAAGTATAAGTTGATAAGCTCACTATTGGAGTCGTCTCAGTCATTCCATAACCGACAATAAATGGTACACCAAACTTATCTTCAAATGTGCGAATTAATCCTTTAGGTGAAGCAGAGCCACCACATACAATTCCTCTTAACGACGATAAGTCACGTGGATTTTTCTCTTGCTCTTGAGCAACGCCCATCCAAATTGTTGGTACTCCTGCAGTCAATGTCACTTTCTCTTGTTCAATTAAATCTAACAACAACTGTGGAGTAAACATAGATCCAGGTAATACTTGAGTTAAACCGAAGTTAACCGCTGCAAATGGCATTCCCCATGCGTTAACGTGGAACATAGGAACAATTGGCATAATTACGTCTGATTCCCGAAGACCAAGACCATCTGCTAAACCTAATGCCATACTGTGAAGGACTATTCCTCTATGAGAATAAACGACTCCTTTTGGCATGCCTGTTGTCGCACTCGTATAACACATTCCTGCTGGGGTGTTTTCGTCTAGATCAAGAGGGAACTCAAACTCGTCGGAAGCTTCCTCTAATAATTTTTCGTAAGAGTGTACATTTGGGAAACTTGATTCTGGTACTTCTTTATTGTCCTGCATGACAATAATATGTTTTACAGTTTTTAAGAACGGAATAGCTTTTTCAAATAGTGGGAACAGATCACCGTCAATAAGTAAAATTTCATCTTCTGCATGGTTAATAACATAAATAATATGTTCAGGGCTTAAACGAATATTTACCATATGCAAAATTGCACCAGAACAAGGTACAGCAAAATAAGCCTCGAGGTGACGGTGGTGGTTCCAAGCAAATGATGCAACTTTCGTACCGCGTTTCATACCTAATTTTGTTAATGCATCTGCTAGTTTGTGGGTACGTTTTACATAATCTTTGTAAGGAATTCGGTGAATTGTGTCAGGGCTTGTACGTGAAATAATCAACTTTTCTGGGAAGTATCTCTCTGCACGCTTTAAAAAGCTTGTTAACAATAACGGCGTTTCCATCATAACAAACCATCCCCCTTTAATTTCGTAAATTGTCAGTATGGTGACAATATGACTACTTATTTGTATATATTGATAAAAAATAGTAAATAGAACTTATTTTTTCTAAAAATTAATAAGGAAAATTAAATAATTTACTATAATCAATTCTTCAAGATAGAACTACTAATGTTAAGTAATTTTTGGAATTAGTAAATTAAATCGTATAATGAGGGTAGTGAAGAAATAAGGAGTGATGATTATGACAACAATACCAGCAAAAAAATTAGAAAATGGTGTGGAAATGCCTTATCTAGGGTTAGGCGTTTACAAAATGACTGATCGTGAAGAAGCGATACAGGCTATGACTGAAGCGCTTAAAGTAGGCTATCGAGCAATTGACACAGCAGCACTTTACGGCAATGAAACTGAAGTCGGAGAAGCTATAAGATCATCGAATATTCCTCGAGAAGAACTATTTGTGACGACAAAAGTTTGGAATACAGATCAAGGTTATGACCAGACTTTAAAAGCATTCGAAACTTCACTTAAAAAGCTTGGATTAGATTATATTGATTTATATTTAACGCATTGGCCAGTGAAGGAGAAATTTGTAGATACTTATCGTGCGATTGAACGTTTGTATGATGAAAAGCTCATTCGAGTAACAGGTGTATCCAATCATCATCAACACCATTTAGAAAAAATATTTGTAAAAGCGAATGTAAAACCAATGGTCAATCAAATCGAGCTTCACCCCTATTTGAGCCAAAAGCCACTTCTTAACTTTTGTAGCGAAAACAATATTGCAGTGACAGCTTGGGGGCCGCTTGGTAGAGGAAAAATATTGGAAGACGAGACAATCAGTGATTTAGCAGGTAAATATAATAAAACGGCTGCCCAAATCATTTTACGCTGGCATTACCAAAATGATGTAATAACAATTCCGAAATCAGTAACGACAAGCCGTATTCAAGAAAACATGAACATCTTTGATTTTGAGTTGTCACAAGAAGATGTTCGAGCGATTGATGATTTGAATAAAGATTTCAGAACAGGTCAAGATCCGGACAATTTTCATTTTGATTTTTAACGAAATAAAAGAGCAATTCACCAACCTAGTGAATTGCTCCTTGATCTTTCACAGTAACAACTTTATTTAAAAACGGATGATCAAATTCTAATTGTATAGCATGTAATTCATAGTCATTCTTAGCTGTTTTTCGTGCGTTATATAGCGTGTCCCCGACGATTGGATGACCTAAATGAGCCATGTGCACGCGAATTTGGTGAGTACGTCCAGTTTCTAAAACTAAATGCACTATAGTTGTGTATTTTAGACGTTCTACCACTTTATAATGAGTGACTGCATGTTGACCAGAAGTTGAAACGACACGACGCGTAGCATGGTGTCTGTCTTTACCTATAGGTTCGTTAATCGTTCCTTGGTCTTGACGAACACTTCCTTGCACTTCTGCTTCATACGTACGAATAATCGTTTTTTCTTCAATCATTCTATCAAAAATGGATTTAGCTATCGGGTGTTTTGCTACTAGAAGTAACCCTTTTGTTCCGAGATCCAGGCGGTGTACATGCTCTGCATATGTTCCACCCATTGCTTTTACATGAGCCAACACATGATTCATACATGTATCTCGATCCCAAATATCATTTGGATGTGTTGCCATCCCTTTAGGCTTTGAAACAATGATACAATGTTCATCTTCATAAATAATGGGGATTTCGCATTTGTTTGTTGGTACATAATTTGAACTTGGAACGTTAAAGACAAATTTTAATTTAGTGCCTTCTGTTAATTTGTCATTCCATAATACAGGAGTTTCATCCTCATATGTAACGGCCTTAGCCATTCTAAGTTCATGTACTAACTTTTTCCCAAGTCTCCACTTTGTACGCAGTAATTCCTCAACTGTTAATCCGTCTTGTACAACTTCGTAAAGAAACATTACTTCTCCTCCTTAGAAAGACACAGTTCAACCTAGTTGAACGTATGTCCTTTCTTATGCGTCTTTCGCAAAATATTTAGTTTCCAATCCGTAAATAAAGAATCGTGTTCATTATGAACACGATTCCCTTACTTTATTATTTCGCTTGTTCTAAAAATGCTTTTACTTTATCAAGGTGTTGTGAGTAGTCACCTTCTAAACGGTTTACTTCTTTTCCTTCATTGAAGAAAATTAAAGTAGGCGTACTTGTTACTTGATATTCTGCCCAACCAGCTTGGTATTCTAAAATGTTTAATTGGTCAATGTGAACGCCAACTTCATCAGCTACTGGCATTAAATTTGGTGTGAAGTTTTGACAGTGAACACATTCAGGACTGAATAAGTAACCTACAACAGGTTCGCCAGAAGCAATTTTCTCTTGAAGATCTTCTGGTTGAATAATATTTTGATAATTTTCATTATCTAATAAATCAATCGTAGACTGTCTTAAATCGGTCGTTCCATAAGGATTGCTTTCATCCAACTTACTTTGATTCGAAATGTTCGTTAAGATAATAATCGCAGCGAATAATACAACAATCACTGCCCCAATAATTGCTAACTTCTTCAATTTATTTTTCCCCTTTCAACACTTTAAGCATATAAAAACTTGTTCCAGCGATTAAAATAAACGCAATCAATGCTAGGAAAGGAATTGTAATGAATCCTAACAAGTTAATGTACTGACCTGTACATGGAACTTGTCCACAAGAAGGTGCATTTGCGCTTAAGAAATCGATTTTTTGTATCCCGTAATGATATAAAGATATACAACCACCAATTACTGAAAAGACTGCAGTTGTTAAAGCAATTTTTGCATTCTTTTGTATGTAAGCAACAGTTGTCATAATGACAATTGGGTACATTAGAATACGTTGATACCAACAAAGTTCACATGGAGTATAGCCACGAACTTCAGAAAAATACAGAGATCCTAACGTTGCTACTAATGAGACAATCCATATAAATAGCAAACTATTCTCAAGTTGTTTTTTCATTATAATATCTCCCTAGCGAAAAATATGTATTCGTTTTGATTATAAATTGTGGAAATATAGAAGTAAATTGTTTTGATTTCAAGATACTATTCAAATATGCCTTGGCATATTTGCCCGCCCGCCCAGATTTTATCGAGCTTGCTCGATACTACCTTTAAAAATCTGTGGCATCCGCCGGAGGCTCTAACTTTATTCGGCCATGCTTCAACTACTGCATTTGATTAACTTTTAAATATACCCCACCATAAATAATAAAGGATGATTCAATCTGAATAAAGTTAGAAATTTGTAAGGTTTGAATCTATTACAAAATTAAGTATCCCAATTTTGTCTACTAAATACAATGGAATTTTCATTACATTTCAGACAAAAGTATGAGTTACCAATAAATGAAAGATACACAATAGAATGATATCATAAAAGAAACGTACATCCATTACTAGAGGTGTAAACAAACAATGAATGAACAAAAAAACATAACTTTGTTAAAAGAAATAGCAGAATTGTTAAATGAAGAAACAGAAATGATTCCGATGTTAAATGGAGCACTTAATAAGTTATTACGAGGAACGAACTTTAAAGCGGGTTGGATTTTCTTTATTAACGATAAAGGGAAATCACAACTGGTTGCCCATGAACAATTGCCTGAAGCTTTACAATACAACGACTGTCAACATTTAAACAAAGGTGGCTGTTGGTGTGTTTCTAAATTCAGGAATAAGCAATTGAAAAAAGCTTCTAATATAATTGAATGTCAAAGAATTGAAAGTGCGATAGAAAATCAGGTAGGCGACCATGGTGGAATTACTCATCATGCAACTGTACCTCTACAATCAGGTGGCGAACGATTTGGGATATTAAACGTTGCAAAGCCAAACACAGTGAGTTACACAGAGGAAGAACTTGAGCTTCTAGAGTCTGTAGCATTTCAGTTAGGATCAGCCATAAAACGAATTTACTTAACAAAGCAAGAACAACAAATGGCTTTAGTTGAAGAACGTAATCGACTTGCAAGAGACTTACATGATTCGGTCAATCAGCTTTTATTCTCCGTGACACTAACTTCAAGAGCTGGAATTGAAATGACAGAACAACAAGATTTGAAGGATACATTTCGTGATATCCAACAGTTAAGCCAAGCAGCATTATCTGAAATGCGTGCCCTTATTTGGCAATTACGACCGAAAGGGTTAGAAAGTGGATTAATCGAAGCAATTAAATCCTATGCTGAAATGTTAAGTTTGAATCTAGTTGTCAATGTGACAGGGGTACTTCAACTTCCAACGAGAGTAGAAGAAACATTATTTCGGGTTGCGCAAGAAGCACTAAACAATGTGAGAAAACATGCTGGTGTTAATAAAGTAGAAATGTATATAACGGTAACAGCGACAGATATATTATTTGTCGTTAAGGATGAAGGTAGTGGGTTTGTTAATGATCCTGATATGAAGCTACCATCCATTGGTATGCAATCGATTAAAGATCGTGTTCATACTCTAGGAGGTACAGCGGATTGGGTAAGTGAAATTAGTAAAGGTACGGAACTTTTAATTCGAATACCTTACTAGGGGGGATTTGAGAATGATTCGAGTATTAATAGCAGATGATCACCACGTCGTTAGGAGAGGTCTAATTGTCTTTTTAAAAACGCAAAAGGATTTTGAAGTCGTTGGTGAAGCAAAAAATGGGTTAGAAGCTGTTGAACTTGTTGAGACACTTCAACCAGATATCGTATTAATGGATTTGGTCATGCCAGAGATGGATGGCATACAAGCAACAAAACGGATCAAATCGAAATGGCCAACCATTGAAGTACTAATGCTTACAAGCTTCTCAGATAAAGATCACGTTCTTCCAGCTATTGAAGCAGGGGCAGCGGGCTACCAATTAAAAGATATAGAGCCGGATGAGCTAGTTAATTCCATTCGAAAAATAATGCGTGGAGAAAATATAATTCATCCAGCTGCAACAACGACTCTACAAGAAAAAATACAAGAAGATAAAAATCTACCACATATTCAAAACCCTTTAACGCCAAGAGAACAAGACGTACTGGCCGAACTAACAAAAGGGAAAAGTAATCGTGAAATTGCATCGTCTCTTTTCGTAACAGAAAAAACGGTCAAAACACATATTTCAAATATATTCAATAAATTAAATGTTCAAGACCGAACACAAGCAGCACTATATGCAGTAAAGCATAATTTAACCGAAGGAAGCGAAAGTGGCGTTTAAAAAGAAGCAGGAGTATATGATAAAAATAATGGACAACTTAGCTCTCAATAAGAAGCTAGGTTGTCCATTTTATTGTATTAGAAAAATTCAACAACAATCAAGCGTACTAAAAATGATAATCTTCTTCAATCGCATTTGGAAACTCATGAGGTTCTATATGGACCATAACTGTACAGAATGGTTTAAACCGTTTAACGGTTGATTCAATATTCTCTGTAATGCGATGACTCTCCCATACATTTAAATGTGGATTAACTGTTACTGTTACTTCAATAAACATCATATTTCCATGGGTGCGCCCTTTAAAATCAACTAAATCAATGACACCATCAACTTTGTGTATAAGTACTGACAACGTTTCAGCTTCTTCTGTATCAAAAGCATCTGTTAAAGTTTGTACAGATTCCCAAAAGATTTCGATCCCAGTCTTTATAATTATTATTCCAACAATTAAGGCTGTTATCGTATCGAGTATAACGAAACCAAGAATAGCGCCAAAAATACCAATTGCTGTTCCGATACTTACTAACGCATCGGAACGATTATCATAGGCAGCAGCTTTTACAGCGGAACTCCCAATCTTTTTTGCTAAGTTTAAGTTGTAGCGGTAGACAATATACATTACGATAGCACTTCCTATTGCCACGTAAGCAGTTAATGGATTAGGTGTTTCACGAGTTGGGTTCCATAAATTTGTAATTGAATCAATTAATACTTGTAGCCCTACAACCATCATGATGAAGGATGCAATTAAAGAAGCAACAGTTTCAGCTCTTAGGTGTCCATATTGATGATTGTCATCAGGTGGTCGTTGAGAAATACGTAAACCGATTAATACAGCAATAGAGGCAATGATATCTGTAGTATTGTTTAAGCCATCTGCCATTAAAGCTTGGGATGTGCCAAAATAGCCGATGAGCAATTTTGCTGCGCTTAAAATAAGATATGTACCAATGGAGAGCCATGCACCTTTTTCCCCTGCACGTAAGTTTGTATATAGTTCCAAAAAGTTTCCTCCTCGCAAAACACCGAGACATTATAAAACGACTTTCTGTCTAGCAGAAAGTCGTCTATATTAATTATTCTTCAATCGGTTGTTTTAATTCATCCATATTTCCGAGTAATATTTCATCTGTCTCTTCATTTAATTTCATTACCTCGATATAAAGGATATGATGGCCATCTAATTCTTTTACTTTAAATTCATAGCCTTCGAACTCGAAACTATCTCCTTCAACAGCATCGAATCGTTTCGTTAAGAACCAACCGCCAAGCGTATCAATATCTTCTTCATCGATATTAGTACCTAACATATCATTTACTTCATCAAGTAATAATTTTGCATCTATAATATAATGACCTTCACTAATTTCTTGCACTTCTGGTATTTCGTCTTCATCGAATTCGTCTTGAATATCGCCGACAATTTCTTCGATAATATCTTCAATTGTCACTAAACCTGAAGTACCACCATATTCGTCCATTAGAATAGCCATATGAATTCGTTCTTGTTGTATTTTTAATAATAGGTCACTAATAGGAATTGTTTCAAAAACTCGAATGACTGGTTGCATATATTCCATGACCGGTTTGTCTCCATTTACAGGATCTTTAATATATGCAGTTAGCAAATGCTTTAAGTTCACTAATCCAATTACATGGTCCTTATCTCCGTCAATTATCGGATATCGAGTATATTGTTCAACACCCATTACTTCAAAAATTTCTTTTACAGTTAAGTCTTTATCAAAACTGATAATTTCAGTACGAGGTACCATGATTTCTTTTGCTGTTCGATCTGAGAATTCAAAAATACTGTTAACATATTCAAATTCTGAATGATTAATCTCACCACTTTTTAAACTATCGGCCATAATCATACGAAGTTCTTCTTCGGTATGGGCGTTTTCATTTTCCGTAACAGGTTTTAAACCAAACAGTCTTGAAAGACCACGTGCAGATAAGTTTAAGAAGTGAATAAACGGATACATTAATTTATAAAATCCAACTAGTGTTCCAGCAAAGTTTAATGTAACCCATTCAGCTCGTTGAATCGCTAATGTTTTTGGTGCTAATTCACCAGCAACAACATGGACAAACGTTACAATTGAGAATGCAATGATGAAAGAAATAACAGCAACAGCTGTAGCCTCTACATTCAAGCCCATCATTTCAAATAATGGGTGTAATATTTTAGCGATTGTTGGTTCCCCTAACCAACCTAAACCTAATGAAGTAATTGTAATCCCTAATTGACAAGCAGATAAATACTCATCAAGGTTATCAATTACCTTTTTAGCTCGGATGGCTTTTCTATTTCCTTCTTCTACTAATTGATCAATGCGTGTTGCACGCACCTTAACTATTGCAAACTCTGTTGCAACGAAAAATCCTGAAAAGATAATAAGGATAGCAAAAATTGCTAGCCTAATGGTCAGCTCTACTATGTCTCCGTCCAAATACGTTCTTTGTTCCAAACCCGAATGAGGGATGCGAACAAAGTGTACACCTCCTATATAGAAAAAATTGTTTAATAATTTTATCATAAAATATTTTATGCAAAAATACAAATTATGAATGACTAATCCTATTGATCGACAGTTTTTTCAGATTTAAAAATTATTCAACGGATAAAAATCGTGTGAATGAAAAAAGACAATGTACTATATACTGTGTATTATCTTAAAATTAACTCGAAAAACCTTAAAAATAAAAAGTAATAATAATTCAGAAAATTGTTGACAACTAAAATGTGGTCGTGCTACCATTTAGTGGTCATAAAAAATTAGGAAAAGGAGGTAAGGATTATGAGAATGTTAAATAGATTAATTGATATTACAACAGAAAAATATAATCCAAGCTTCCGTATACTGTTTACTTGCTAATTTTTTGTTATTTTATGAGCAAATATTCGGTACAGGTTTGGATACTTGTACCTTTTTGGGCACCTATCCCTAAAAGGGGTAGGTGTCTTTTTGTTGTCTAAAAATAGTATTATTTTAACAATTTTAGTAAAAAACAGTAGATAGAAAGAGAGAAGGTGTTTTTCATGTTTAACGTTTTATTTAAATTGAAATGGTATTTTAAAACCCAATGGAAACGATATACGATTGCTATTGTTTTACTTATTATAGCGAGCGTGCTCGAAATTTTACCACCTTATATACTCGGTATAGGAATTGACGAGATTGCTTCAAGTACGATGACTTATGAAACTTTAGGTATGTATGTCACGATCCTGGTAGCCATTATTGTAAGTACTTACGTTATGAACTTTATTTGGCAATATCAATTGTTTGGTGGAGCATTAAAATTAGAACAATTGTTACGTAGAAGACTGATGCATCAATTTTTAAAAATGACACCGACATTTTACGAGAAAAATAGAACTGGTGACTTAATGGCGCGGGCAACAAATGATTTAAATGCTGTTTCATTAACTGCCGGTTTTGGAATTATGACTTTAATTGATTCTACTCTTTATTTTGGTGCCATTATTTTAGCGATGGGGTTCTTTATTTCATGGAAGTTGACGTTAATTTCTATGATCCCTATTCCAATTATAGCTATTCTAATGCAGTATTTTGGAAAACTTGTTCACGAACGCTACATGACTGCCCAAGAGTCATTTGGTGAATTAAATGATAGTGTTTTAGAATCGGTAGCCGGTGTACGTGTAGTTCGTGCATATGTTCAAGAGAAAAAAGATGAAGCACGATTCTACGACAAAAGTGAAGAAGTGTTTCAAAAATATATTAAAGTTGCGAAAATTAATGCGCTATTCGGACCAATTACTAAAATTGGTACAGGGATTACGTATATTATTACGTTTGGATACGGAGCAATTCTTGTTTCAAATGGGGAAATGTCAGTTGGGCAAATTGTTTCATTTACGGTTTATTTAGGGATGGCAACCTGGCCAATCATTGCAATTGGTGAATTAATCAACGTGATGCAACAAGGTAATGCTTCTTTAGACCGTGTTCAAGAAACATTAGACTACTCACCGGATATTAAAAATCCTGAAAAACCAAATTCACTTTCAACTGTATCGTCGATCGGATTTGATGAATTTACATTCCAATACCCGTTATCACATATTAAAAACTTACAACGAATTTCGTTACAACTACAAAAAGGCCAAACGCTTGGAGTTGTTGGGAAAACAGGTGCAGGTAAAACGACCTTTGTTAAACAATTGCTAAGGGAATATCCAGTTGGTGAAGGTCAATTTACTTTCGGAGAGAACGATATTTCCCAATTATCGAAAGAACAAGTGCTTGAGTATATCGGTTATGTTCCGCAAGACCATGTTTTATTCTCAAGAACAATACGAGAAAACATATTATTCGGAAAAGAAGATGCTACAGAAGAAGAGATTTATGAAGCGATTCGTCTGGCATATTTTGAAAAGGACTTAAAAAATCTTCCATTAGGGATTGAAACGTTAGTTGGTGAAAAAGGGGTTTCCTTATCCGGTGGTCAAAAGCAACGAGTTTCTATTGCAAGAGCTTTAATTAAAGACCCAGAAATATTAATTTTAGATGATTCGTTGTCAGCTGTTGATGCTAAAACAGAGACAAAAATCATTGAAAATATTCAGCGAGAACGTCAGGGGAAAACGACAATTATTACGACACATCGATTATCTGCGATACAGCATGCGAACTGGATTATTGTTTTAGATGACGGGGTCATTGTTGAAGAAGGAACACATGAGAAACTCCTTGAAAAAGGTGGCTGGTATAAAGAACAATATGATCGCCAGCAGTTAGAGGGGGTGTCTTCTGAATGAGTACAGGAAGACGATTATTTCAATATACTTTAAAATTTAAAAAACCTATATTAATTGGTTTATTTTTATTATCGTTATCAGTATTAACAGACTTATCAGGACCGTTTATAGCAAGGCATATTATCGATAATTACATGATTCCGGATAATTTATTGTTTGAACCATTAATGATATTGCTAATTATCTACATTACATTAGAGGTCTCGACAGCAACGTTAAGATACTTTATGTATATAAACTTACAAATTGGTGCCAACCGTATTATTCAAAAGTTACGTATCGATGTATTTGGTCATATCCAAAAAATGCCCATTAATTACTTCGATAATTTACCAGCTGGTAAAATTGTAGCGCGAGTAACAAATGATACAGAGGCCATCCGTAATTTATTTTCACAAGTAATGGTGCAATTCTCTATGAGTGCAATTTCAATTACTGGTGTTTATGTGGCGTTATTTATATTGAATTGGAGAATGGCAATCATCGCCTTAGCGGTTATCCCAATCGTCTATGTTTGGATGATTAGTTACCGTAAATTTGCATCGAAATATAACCATGTCGTTCGTACGAAAATTGCAGATATTAATGCAATGATTAACGAGTCCATCAATGGTATGACAATCATTCAAGCGTTCAAACGAGAAAAGCAAATGAAAAAAGAATTTGCTGAGATGAATGATGAGCATTATGAATATCAGCGTAAACTATTATTTTTAGATTCAGGTACAGCATTTAATCTCGTAAATGTGTTGCGATTAACGATTTTAACGATTTTTATCTTTTATTTTGGTACACAGTCAATCACAACAACTGAACTAATCACCGCAGGTACGTTATACGCATTTGTTGATTATACGACGCGTTTATTTAACCCAATAGTAAATATCGTGAATCAGTTTTCACAGATGGAACGTTCACTTGTCGCAGGTTCACGTGTGTTCGAATTAATGGACCAAAAAGGTGAAGACGTAAGTGAATTATCGATTCCACGTTACGAGGGAAATGTAACGTTTAACAATGTTTCCTTTGCTTATAAAGATGATGAATATGTGTTGAAGAATATTAGCTTTGAAGCGAAAAAGGGAGAAACAGTTGCCCTTGTTGGCCATACGGGATCAGGGAAAAGTTCAATTATGAATTTATTATTCCGATTCTATGACCCTCAAAAAGGTAAGATTTTGATTGATGGAAAAGATGTTACGAAAATTCCCCGTCAAACAATTCGTGAGCATATGGGAATTGTGTTACAGGATCCGTATTTATTTACAGGGACGATTGCTACGAATGTTAGTTTAAATGATCCACGTATTACAAGAGAAACCGTTGAAAAGGCTCTAGAAGCAGTTGGTGGAGAGCGGGTATTAAAGAATCTTGAAAAAGGGATTGACGAACCAGTTATTGAAAAGGGAAGTACATTATCATCTGGTCAGCGTCAGTTAATTTCCTTTGCTCGAGCGTTAGCCTTTGACCCAGCGATCTTAATTTTGGATGAAGCAACGTCAAATATCGATACAGAAACAGAAGAGATTATTCAACACGCGATGGATGTATTGAAAAAAGGACGTACGACATTTATTATTGCCCACCGACTTTCTACTATTAAAAATGCCGATCAGATATTAGTGTTGGATCGTGGAGAAGTTGTAGAAATAGGTACCCATGAAGAGCTTATTGCTTTGGGTGGCCGTTACGAAACAATGTATCGATTACAATCAGGTGTTCATTAATAGAAATATACGTGTTACTTAAAGTTGGTCCAATTAAATTGGGCCAACTTTTTCCATTATTTTATTGCATTTAAGTATGGAAACTCGTATAGTAATCTCATAATTTATGAACGAAAAAGAGATGATGCCTATGACCAGATGGCTACGCAGCTGGGTGTTAACGATTAGATCTTTCAACAGAAATATTAGAATGTTTATGTTGGCTAATATACTTATTCAAATTGGAATGGGCATTTTCATGGTGATGTACAATTTATATATTCGGGGGCTCGGATATTCTGAATCCGTTAACGGAAGTGTCATCGCCATTAACTCACTTGCTACTGCATTGATGCTTATACCTGCTGGAATTTTAAGTGATCGATTCGGCCGCAAAAGATTAATTATTATCGGTACTACACTTACAGCAATTGTATTGTTTGGGAGGAGTATCGTAACTGCAGAACAACCAATGTTAATGTTTGGATTTCTTGCAGGGGTTGTTTGGGCACTATCCCAAGTTTCAGGCGTTCCTTTTTTAGCTGAAAATTCAAAGCCAAACGAGCGAATGCATTTATTTAGTATCCATTTTGCAATGGTCACTGTTGCGAATGTTGTAGGTAATTTGCTGGGAGGATTTATAGCCGATGGATTCCATACTTTATTTAATGTAGGAATCGTTGAAAGTATAAGAATTTCACTAATTTTTGGTGCAGTAGTGTTTAGTATTGGGTTAGTCCCATTATTTCAGTTGAAAACTGTAACGAAGTTGGAAGATGCTCGTCAAAGTAAGACGGTTGATCCGAAGGTAGTATCAAGAGATGAAGAAAGTTTTAAAAAGAATTTTAAAATGATCGTTTTATTCGGACTATCAAATTTAATGATTGGTACGGGCTCAGGTTTAGTAATTCCGTATTTGAACCTATATTTTGCTAACCGTTTTGATGCTTCGAATTCATATGTAGGGCTGATTATTGCGCTAGGTTCTGCAATGACTGCGGTTGCTATGTTAATAGGGCCGATTTTAGTAAAAAGAGTCGGAAAAGTGCGAGCATTAGTAATTTTTCAATTTGTCTCAATCCCGTTTTTATTTATCACAGGGTTTACGAATTCGTTGGTCATTGCATCTATAGGCTTTTTATTGCGACAGGCATTGATGAACGCAGGAAATCCAATTACTAGCGCTATTGCAATGGATGTAGTGCATGATAAGTATAAGGGCTTAGCCAATTCGGTCAATCAAATGGTCTTTAATCTAGGTTGGGCGATGATGGGGCTACCTGCAGCTTGGCTCGTTACGACCTACGGTAACTATTGGGGCTATGCTTTCACGTTCTCCATAACGGGTTGCTTGTATTTAGTTGCATCAACGTACTTTTATATAATTTTTGGTAGGAAGTATCGGTTGAAGGAAGAAGAGTAGAATGAAGGGGATCTCGGTTCGGGACAATTTTTAAAGGATTTATTAGATAGGTGTCTCGTAGTACGTTTTTACGAGACAGTTTCGCGATGTTTTCTGGAATTTTGTCTCGTAAACTACTTTTACGGGACAGTTTACTGAGGTTTTAAGGAAATCTGTCTCGAAACTTGTTTTTACGAGACAGATTTCCGAGATTTTCTGGAATTTTGTCTCGTAAACTGCTTTTACGGGACAGTTTACTGAGGTTTTATGGAATTCTGTCTCGAAAACTGCTTTTACGGGACAGTTTACTGAGGTTTTATAGAATTTTGTCTCATAATCTGCTTTTACGGGACAGAATTCCGTTGTTACATATAATTTTGTCCCGAAAACTGCTTTTACGAGAAACTTTTCCGAGGCGTCTTTAAATTCTGTCTCGTTGCTCCCTTTACCAAAGCACCTCGTTGACAAGGATTGATTCAATCATACACATGAAAAAGCATAAGCTCATGTACTTTTCTTTCAACATCCTCAAGCTCTCCTGGGGCATCCCCAATCCAAATTATTTCCCCGTCTATTTTATATTCCCCATTAAATAATTTCTGGTTGTAGTAGAAAGAAATCGTCCATCCAGGAATTTGGGTATTCTCAAACATAGGTTTAAAACGAAAATGTGTAATCATATTGCTCCCCCTTTGAAACATTTTCCTACTTTCAATCGTACTAGAAGTTATGAAAGAAGGCTATGATTATCTTGCATAACTATCCTCTGCTATAATAGGGATGGATTTTATAGGTAAACTTTTAACGAGATAGACAAAATCAAGGCGCATATCCGAATAGCGCGAATTTGATTAGAAGTGAGAGGTTTTTCAATGGATAACCCAATATTAACAATATTTTTTATGGCTGTCGTTGGAGCTCTTATTGGTGGATTTACGAATTTTATTGCGATTAAAATGCTCTTTCATCCGTATAATGCCATCCACATAGGCTCATGGAAACTTCCATTTACACCAGGCTTAATACCAAAACGTCGCGGCGAACTTGCTCAACAATTAGGTGTAACGGTAACGAAGTATTTATTAACACCTGAAGTATTCCGAAAAAAATTACTTTCCGATGATATTCGTCAGACTGTATTAAAATTTGCACAAGAAAAAGTGGAAGAAGTCATCTTCACGGATGAGAAAACCATTTTAGACTGGGCAAAATTTGTTGGATTAAGTGACTTGCCTAAAACGATTGAAGGTAAAGTAGATGGAGTTATTGAAACACAAATTCTAAATGTGAAGAATACATTATCTACGAAGTCAATTGAACAAATCATACCGGAAAATCTTCACCAAATAATAGAATCAAAAATTCCAGAATTATCAACGTACATTTTGAATAAAGGTGAAGAGTATTTCCAGTCTCCAAAAGGTGAGGCTACAATTCGCAAGATGATGGATGACTTTTTATCATCTAAAGGGACAATTGGTGGAATGCTTCAAATGTTCTTCGGAGACTCCAACGCGCTTCTGGGTAAACTGCAAAAAGAGCTTATTAATATGTTAAGAGCGCCAGGAACTAAAAATCTATTAGTTAACCTGTTTACTCAAGAGTGGGATAAATTAAAACAACAGCCGGTGATGAATTACTTACATGAAGTTAATTTTGAATCAATTATAGAAAAAGCGCAAAATTATGCTAAAAAAGAGCTTGCAGTTGAAGACAGATTAGACAAATCCATCAATTATTATTGGCCAGAGGGAAATGAGTATGTCAAAATGGAATTACTGCCAAAACTTTTAGACAACGGTTTCCAACTAGCTGAACAAAAACTTGAGGATGTAGTAAACCGTCTAAACTTACAAGAAGTAGTTAGAGAACAAGTCGACTCATTCCCACTGAAAAAATTAGAGGAATTAGTCGTAAGTGTTACTAACCGTGAGTTGAAGATGATTACCGTTTTAGGGGCAGTATTAGGTGGAGTCATTGGGATTGTGCAAGGATTAATTGTTTTATTACTAAATTAATAGCTATTAAAAGGCTAAAGAGAGTAGGAAAAAATTATGGTTAATATTTATGATGACATTAACAAATTAGAAAGTACGTTACGAAAAACAGAGGAATATAAAACGTTAAAAGAAGCTGTTGAAATTGTACGTGCAGATGAAGAATCGAAAAAGTTATTCACAAACTTCCGCGACATTCAAATGAAGTTACAACAAAAACAAATGAACGGCGAAGAGTTACTTGAAGATGAATATATGTATTTACAAAAAACAGCACAACTTGCACAACAAAATCCAAAAATTTTAGCAATGCTAGAAGCTGAAATGGCTGTTAGTAAAATAATTGAAGAAATTAATCGTATCATTGTTAAACCAATTCAATCGATGTATGATGGACTTTAATATCAAGGGCTGCACTTTTTACAAAGTGTGGTCTTTTATTTTGTGGTGAAAGAAAAAATAATGAAATCCTTTCATTCCCGTAATTGAGATACGACATAATTAAAGTTATGTGCAAAGTTTGCGCATAATTATAGTTATGTCGTATGTGGATTCCGTCAACCGAAGATTTAACCATTTAAAATTGAACAATGAAAAATAGGCTGCCAAGTATTTCATTCATCAATTTATGAATAGACATGGTAAAATAGAAAAAGTGGATTTTTGTAGAGAATTGAAAAGAAAGAGAGAAACACAAATGAAAACGATACGAATAAACGAGCAGTTTAAAGAGGACTGGGTTCGTGTTTTAAATCATATAGCAAACTTGTTTTTTGAGGATTCGAAAATCGTTACTTCAGATGAAGCGGATATGCACATTCATTTTAATTATTCTGTTGGTTCCAATTTCACCATTCATACTGCAAGCGAAATGTTAGTTGAAGGTAAAACATATACAAGTAACTATTCCATTAACTATGAAACAGAAGGTTCGGAAAAAGAACAAGGTATTCGAATGAAACGCGCGCTTTCCCATGTCATGCTTGACGTTCTGGAGCAATATACAGGAATGACTCAAGAGTGGGGCATTTTAACAGGTGTTCGACCTACGAAACTTTTTCATAAATACCGAAAACAAGGGTTAACGAATACACAAATCTCAGAGATTTTAAAAACAGATTTCCGTATTTCAGATGCGAAAATCGAGTTAATGGAAGAGATTGTTGATCGCCAACTAAAGACAATTCCTGACCTTGATACGATTGGTCGAGATATTTCTATTTATATTGGTGTTCCGTTCTGTCCAACAAAATGTGCTTATTGTACGTTCCCTGCTTATGCGATTGGGGCTAATCGTAAGCACGGTCGAGTTGATTCATTTATTGATGGATTACATATCGAAATCCGTGCAATGGGTAAATGGTTAAAAGAAAATAATATGAACATTACTTCGATATACTGGGGTGGGGGAACTCCAACATCTATTGAGGCCGATGAAATGGACGCACTTTATAAAACAATGTTCGAGGCTTTCCCAAACCCTGAAACAATTCGAGAAATTACAGTGGAAGCTGGTCGTCCAGATACGATTACTCCTGAAAAGATTGAAGTATTGAAAAAGTACGGAATTGATCGTATTTCAGTAAACCCGCAATCTTATACAGATGAGACGTTAAAAGCGATTGGTCGTCACCATACGGTTCAAGAAACTATCGATAAATTCTGGTTATCTCGTAACTCAGGAATGAACAATATTAATATGGACTTAATTATTGGACTGCCAAACGAAGGCATTGAGGAGTTCCAGCATTCATTGGACGAATCAGAAAAAATGCAACCAGAATCATTAACGGTTCATACGTTATCCTTTAAACGTGCATCTGAAATGACGAGAAATAAAGATAAATACAAAGTGGCCGACCGCCAAACAGTTTCGAAAATGATGGATATGGCAAGTCACTGGACGAAGGAAAATGGCTATGTTCCTTACTACTTGTACCGTCAAAAAAATATTTTAGGGAACTTAGAAAACGTTGGTTATTCTAAACCTGGTGAAGAAAGTATTTACAACATCGTAATTATGGAAGAAGTACAAACAATCCTTGGAATCGGATGTGGGGCTTCAACGAAATTTGTAAATCCAGAGACAGGGAAAATTACACAATTCCACAATCCGAAAGATCCAGCAGCGTACATTATGACGTTTGAAGATGCGATCGAAAAGAAAGTTGAAATGTTAAATGATCTATATAACGTGCAGTTAAGTAAATAAAAACTAGGGTGATCCAAAGGCGCATTAGACTTTGGACCACCCTTTATTTATTCTAATTTTTAATAAATAAATCAAACACATGGCCAAAATCGCTATTGGAATAAGTGTCACTCATATTCTTTAGCCATGTGTGCGTAAATTCTGTAATTGCTTTATAGGATTCAGCAGGTGATTGCCCTTGACTAAACCCGTTAGATGATAGAGTTTTCTGTGCACTATCAATACTATCTAACATATTACTTCTATGTTTTTCGTTATCTCTCATAATTTGTTCAATTGTAACTAGACTTTTGTATAAATCTCGAATTTTATCTGCATAGCTTTTATTAATATCTATTGAAAATGGAATTCCACCAATTTCAAATTTAATCTCTACATCTAAATCGATTGTTCCTGCAGTTTCTAGTGATACATAGCGAATTGGATGATATTTATAGTCATAACGTTTTAATGTTCTTTTTTTACTTAAAGCAGAATCACCATCAACATGAACTAGTGCATAGTTTGTAAAACAGTATTCATCTGCTTTTGTTTTAATTATAAAATAAATCTTTTCACCTTTTTCATATAAAACGTAATCATCTGATTCTGTTTTATCATAATCTTGAGGTTCAATTACTTTTCCAATATCAGAAAGACCTAAGGCATCTGAAGCAAGTTTTTTGAACAAATTTTATCCCCTTTTCATTTAGAATTTTCTACAAGATTAATATACTTTTTCAACTTCAATATATGACAATGATTTTTAAGTATATGACTCTATTTATTATCCTTACATCAGCTATCTCAACTTATTAAACTATGCTAAACTAATGATAATAATCCAAGAAAGTGTCAGGTGATCACATGTCAATCAATACGATTATTTTTGATTTAGATGATACGTTATTATGGGACAAACAAAGTATTCAAACTGCTTTCGATAAAACTTGTGAATATGCTGCAACATTACATAATGTTGAACCAAAACAACTGGAAGAATCGGTACGTGCAGAAGCTCGAAAATTATATGAGTCTTATGAAACTTATGATTACACGGTGTTAATAGGGATTAATCCCTTTGAAGGACTTTGGGGTACATTCGATGATCCTACACCACAATTCCAAAAGATGAAAGAAATTATCCCGCAATATCAAAAAGATGCATGGACGAACGGGTTAAAAGCTTTAGGAATTGATGATCCTGCGCTTGGTGCTGAGCTTAGCGAACGATTTGTTGAGGAAAGAAAAAAAGCACCTTATGTCTATGAAGATACATATGCTGTACTAGATGAATTAAAAGGGCGCTATCAGCTAGTACTATTAACAAACGGGGCACCTAGTTTGCAAAATTTAAAATTAGAAATTACACCAGAAATTCGTGCATATTTTGACCATGTGATCATTTCCGGTGATTTTGGTAAAGGAAAACCGGATGCAAGCATTTTTGAGTATGTGATGCAGAAGGCGGGAATCAGTGCTGAAGAAGGTATCATGGTTGGTGACAATCTAAATACGGACATTTTAGGTTCATCTCGTGTAAGCATGCCAAATGTGTGGATTAACCGTGAAAATAAGGCGCAAAATCCTGAGATACCAACGACTTATGAAGTGACATCATTAACGGAGTTTTTAAACTTAGTTAAAACGTTATAGTAAAAACGTTGGAATGGTATGAAATTATTCATTACCATTCCAACGATATATTAATTGTACAACACCTGACTTGAACGTTCTTGTATTCACTAGTTGGAGATTTATTCTCTCTTTTATATCAATAAATAATGGTTTACCTTCTCCCAAAATAACTGGGTGTATAGAGAGTCTAAATTCATCAATGAGTCCTAAGTTAATAAAAGTAGTAATGAGACTAGAGCCGCCATATAGCCATATGTCTTTACCGGGCTGGTTCTTTAGTTTAACAACTTCTTCCTTAATATTATTATTTATATATTTTACGTTGGAATTTAACTTGTTTTGTGTTTTAGAAAACACGATTTTCTCTTTTGAATGAACGCTATCCCACAAATCTTTTTCTGTTTCATCAGTAGTTTCCGTCGGCGAAAATTCTCCCCACATGTCGTAACTTCTTCTTCCATATAGAATTGTATCGATTTGGTCTAAAAATCTTGTGAAGTCCATATCTGGCTCCATTATGCACCAGTCAATTTCTCCATTTTTTCCTTCAATATAACCATCTAATGTGACTGCTAAATCTAAAATAATTTTTCGTTTTGACACTACTTTTTTCTCCTTTCAAACAGGAACATTTGTTCTGAAAGTATATCAAGGATTCGAAGCGGAATCAAACAATTAAAAAAGCGGCAATTCGTAATGAAACCGAATCGCCACTTTGATTACTCTTCTAAATAATCATATTTTCTTGCATGGTCAACTTCACGTTGAGATAGTTGCTGTGTTAACTGATCAATTTCAGAAATATGGAAGGAACTGAGCTCGTCATTTCTTGCGACTTCTTCAGGATCATCGTATAAATCCTCATATTCTTCAAAGTCCCCTTCGAAATCTGATGGAGTCTCGGATGTCCCGTATTTTGCAACAACTTGGAACGTATCCTCGTAATCGTGAATGTCATCTTTATCGTCACGACCTGAAAATGAATTATCCACAGGCGGTAAAATCGTCTGTTCTTCTACCGGTCGATCAGTAGGGACGCTTTTTGCATCGGTATGCTCAATACAAAATGCGGTATATGGAAGTGCTTCTAGACGTTCATATGGAATATCTTTTTTACAAACTTCACAAACTCCATATGTACCGTTTTCGATTTTTTCTAATGCTGTATTAATTTTTGCAAGTTCATCTTCATCGTGAACCTTTAATGCCATATCTTTTTCGCGTTCGTATAACTCAGTTCCTAAGTCAGCCGGATGATTGTCAACGGTTGATAATTCATCAATCGAGTCGCGCAAACTACCGCGTTCTAAGTATTCACGATCGTCATCCATATCTTCTTTAGACAACGATTTCTTTTGCTCAAGTAACATCTTTTTTAAGTTCGATAACTGACTCTCATTTAACATCGATTTCACGTCCTTTCTAAACATTTATAGTATGGACGGAAAAAACGAAGTTATCAGAAGAATTGTTTGTGTACCAGGTACCCAAACAATTCTGAAAATTTACTACAATTTAAAGTGTGATTGCTTTTACTTCATCAATATTTTCAAGCTGCGCAACGTATAATAAGTCTTCTTCAGTTACTTCGTTATCGATTGTTAACATCATGATTGCTGTACCGCCGATTTGATCACGACCAACTTGCATCGTTGCGATGTTAATGTCTTTTTCTGCTAATTTCGTAGCTACACGACCGATTGCACCTGGTTTGTCAGTATTTTTTACGTATAGAAGGTGACCATTTGGAACGACGTCTACCACATAATTTTCAACTTTAACAATACGTGCACCAAGTCCATTTAGTAACGTACCTGCAACAGAGTGTACTTCGTTTTTCGTTTTAATTTCAACTGTAATTAAGTTCGTGAACCCTTTTGCAGTAGTTGTTTTATGTTCATTAATTTTAATACCTACACGTTCAGATAAGTAACGAGCATTTACATCGTTAACGTGATCACCGTGGTTTTTCTTTAATAATCCTTTAAGACCATTTGATGTTAATGGACGAACATCATAATTAGCAACTTCACCAGCATAAGAAATGTTTACTTCTTTAATCGCTTCTGTAGTTACTTGAGATAAGAATGCACCTAACTTTTCAGCTAGCTCAAAGAATGGTTCAACTTGTGCAAGCAATTCTTTAGGAATTGAAGGCATATTTACTGGGTTTGTTACAGTTCCTGTTTTAAAGAATTTAATAATATCGTTAGAAACATCCACTGCTACTGATTCTTGAGCTTCAACAGTTGAAGCACCTAAGTGAGGTGTAGCAATTACTTGTGGTAAAGTTAAAAGTTTGTTGTCTGTAGCAGGTTCTTCGATGAATACGTCTAGAGCAGCACCAGCTACTTTTCCGCTTACGATTGCATCGTATAAATCGTCTTCATTAATAATTCCACCACGAGCACAGTTGATAATGCGAACGCCGTCTTTCATCATTGCGAATTTTTCTTTGTTCAATAAATTTTTCGTATCTGGTAAAAGTGGTGTATGCACTGTGATGAAATCTGCCGCAACACAAATTTCCTCTACTGTTGCTTTTTTAACGCCAAGTTTTTCAGCGCGTTCTTCTGTTAAGAATGGGTCATAGGCTAAGATTTCCATACGTTGACCTTTTGCACGGTAAGCCACTTCCACACCAATACGACCAAATCCGATAACACCTAATGTTTTACCTTTAAGTTCTACCCCTACATATGATTTACGATCCCAAATTCCATTTTTGAGAGCATTGTAAGCTTGTGGAATATGGCGAGCAAGTGATGTCATCATCGCAATTGTATGTTCAGCAGCAGAGTTTGTATTTCCATCTGGTGCGTTAACAACGATAATACCGTGTTCAGTAGCAGCAGTAAGGTCAATGTTATCTACACCTACACCTGCGCGGCCGATTAACTTTAAGTTCTTCGCGGCTTGAATCACTTCGCGAGTTACTTTTGTTTGGCTACGAACTAATAGCACATCTACATCTTCAATTTTTGAAATTAATTGTTCTTGAGTTAATCCAGTTTCAATAATGACATTTAAGTTAAGATCTGTTTCTTGTCGAAGTGGGAAAATACCATCTTCACTTAGTGGATCAGCGATAAATACGTTAATTACATTTGTTTTAGTTAAAGGTTTTGTTACCATGAGTTAATTCGCTCCTTAGAAGTGTTTTATAGTTTTTTTAATTAAGCATCTACATTACAAGTTATGAGTTGGCAAATTGTCGATTTTACCATTCACATCCCCCACTTATTAACAAAAATAAAAAGCCTTTCGTTCCTTACATGAAGTAAGGGACGAAAGGCTATAGTTAATATCCTTACGTGGTACCACCCTAATTTGTTGCGCAAATTCCACACAACCTTAGCATATACGTAACGTGTATGAACCGGACAGGCATACTTAAATTTTCAGCCTATCTATTCGGGAGTGGAACATTAACCGCAGAACTACTGATTTACACCAACCATCAGCTCTCTAAAAATTCAGACGATAATGCATGTCTCCGTCTCTATATTTTTCGTAATTGATTTGAATACATCATAATACCGATTGTTCACTTTTGTCAACAGAAATTAACGAAAAAATTAATATTAAAATAGAAAACGGTTTCATTTAACGGTTAAACACGAATTATAATTAAATTTCTATTGCATAATATACGTGTTTTGGCCCTTTTAAATAGGCGGTTGTTTCTGTGGAAATTGGATAAAAGACGAAAAAAACAGAATAATCAAGCGAATCTATGGCATTATCCAAGAATATTTATTTGCTATAAAAATCTATCAAAAGAGGGAATGGCAATCGAAAATCGAAATAAACAAGAAAAGGGGGATGTGCATGAAATATGACGTCATTATTGTAGGTAGCGGAATAGCAGGGCTGACTGCTGCTTGTGAATTAATCGATGTAAAAAAGAAAGTGTTACTTGTAGATCAAGAACCTGCAAGTTCAATTGGTGGACAAGCTTTTTGGTCCTTTGGGGGTTTGTTTCTAATCGATACACCTGAACAAAGAAGACTCGGTATTAAAGATAGTAAGGAGCTTGCTTGGCAAGATTGGTTAGGAACTGCAGGGTTCGATCGGCTTGAAGATGAAGATTACTGGGGATTTCAGTGGGCAAAAGCTTATGTTGATTTTGCAGCGGGAGAAAAATATAACTGGTTAAAATCGAAAGGGATTAAATTCTTTCCTGTTGTTGGTTGGGCTGAAAGGGGAGGTTCCCTTGCTGGGGGACATGGTAATTCAGTACCAAGATTCCATATCGTTTGGGGAACTGGGCCAGGTGTTGTAGAGCCCTTTGCGGAAAAAGTATTAGAAGCGGCAAAGAGTGGTTTGATTGATTATAAACATAGACATAGAGTAGATGAGTTAGTTACAGAAGGCGGGTCCATTGTTGGGGTAAGTGGAAAGGTCTTAGAAGAGTGTTCAAGTGAACGTGGGAAAGAAAGCAATCGAAATGAAATTGGGGATTTTGAATATCGAGCAGATGCTGTTGTCATTGCAAGTGGTGGAATTGGAGCAAATTTAGAATTAGTTAAAAAGAATTGGCCATCGCGATTAGGAAATCCACCCGAGTTTATGGTTCAAGGTGTGCCATCTTATGTGGATGGACGTCTATTAGAAATTTCAGAGAGAAATGGTGCGAGGATTGTGAACCGAGATCGTATGTGGCATTACACGGAAGGCTTAAGAAACTGGAATCCTATTTGGAACAATCATGGAATCCGAATTTTACCTGGACCATCATCCATGTGGTTTGACGCAGAAGGAAATCGATTTGGCGCACCAAATTTCCCTGGGTTTGACACGCTATCCACTTTAGAAGCGATCTTAAAAACAGGCTATGATTACTCATGGTTTATTCTAACAGAAAAAATCCTTGAAAAGGAATTCGCCTTATCGGGCTCCGAACAAAATCCTGACATAACAAACAAAAGTATAAAGGATATTTTGAAGCGCGTACTACCTGGACCACCTGCACCAGTGAAAGCCTTTAAAGAAAACGGGGTAGATTTTGTCGTTTCTAATAGTTTGAAGGAACTAGTGGATGGGATGAATAACCTAGTAGGAAATGAATTACTCGATTTCATGAAAATAAAAGAACAAGTACTTGCACGGGATCGAGAAATTGATAATAAATTTACAAAAGATGCTCAAATCATGGCGATTCGAAGTGCAAGGAATTATGTTGGTGATAAATTAATTCGGGTTGCTCCACCTCATAAACTGTTGGACCCAAAAAATGGCCCATTGATTGCCGTTCGATTGAATATATTAACGCGAAAAACGTTAGGTGGACTTCAAACGAATTTGAATGGCCAAGTGTTAAATTCATATGGTGAACCCGTTAATGGTTTATTTGCTGCAGGGGAGGTAAGCGGGTTTGGCGGTGGGGGTGTTCATGGATATCGCTCTTTAGAAGGTACTTTTCTAGGTGGTTGTTTGTTTTCAGGAAGACAAGTAGGGAAATATTTGAGTAATTAAAGGATTATTCGACTTTGATGTGAAATATAATGAATGAACATTCATTTATAAAAAGTATAGGGGTGGGGAAATGGTAAAGACATTTCAAACAATCAATTTAGAAATAACGGATCGCTTAGCGACTCTTACGTTGAATCGACCTAAAGCAATGAACGCAATGGACGCACAAATGATGAGCGAACTAGCGGACTGCTTTGAATCGCTATTATCGAACCGCGAAGTACAGGTACTAGTGATTAAGGGAGAGGGGCGTGCTTTCTCAGCAGGTGGCGACATTAAGATGATGTTGCAATCAGGTGGTGAAGTTGCTGACTTTACATCTCTTATGAATGAGATTGCTAGACTTGTTTTAGCATTTTATCAATTGCCTATGATTACAGTTGCAGGTATACATGGAGCTGCAGCAGGATTAGGGCTAAGTCTTGCACTTGCGAATGATATTGTAATTGCAGAAGAATCGAGTAAAGTAGCAATGAACTTTATAGGGATTGGACTTGTACCAGATGGCGGTGGCCATTTCTTCATGAAAGAACGATTAGGAGTTCCGAAAGCGAAGCAAGTTATTTGGCAAGGGAAAGTTATGAGTGGCCAAGAAGCATATGAACTTGGTTTGATTGATCAGGTAGTGCCTGAAGGTAATGTGGATTCTGCTATCAGTCAGTTCGTTCAAAAATTATTATCTTCGCCAATTTCCGCTATGATTGAAACAAAGCAAATCTATCATGGACAAAAGTTACAAGAATTAAAAGACACATTAAAGCTAGAAGAAAGTGCCCAACTTCGCATGAGGCAAACAGAAGATCACCTTGAAGGGATCCAAGCATTTGTGGAGAAAAGAAAACCGGAGTTTAAAGGGAGATAGTTAATAGGGGTGAGTTGCTGAAAGACATTTGAAGGGGGGAATCCTATTCAAATGTCTTTTTTTTGTGATGAAGGACATTTGACTGTGAAAACCTGATTGAAATGTCTTTCATGAGGGTGATGAAAGACATTTGAAGGTGAAAAGCGGCTTGAAATGTCTTTCATAGGGGTGATGAAGGACATTCGCAGGCGAAAATCCGGTTGAAATGTCTTTCATAGGGGGGGGCTAAGGGACATTTGAAGGTGAAAATCTGCTAGAAATGTCTTTAATAGGGCTTCTAAAGGACAAACCGAAGGAAAGCCTCGTATGAAATGTCTTTAATAGGGCTTCTAAAGGACAAAACGAAAGGAAAACTGATATGAAATGTCTTTCATAGGGCTTCTAAAGGACAAACCGAAGGAAAGCCTCGTATGAAATGTCTTTTATAAGGCTTCTAAAGGACAAAACAAGAGGAAAACTGATGTGAAATGTCTTTAATAGGGCTTCTAAAGGACAAACCGAAGGAAAGCCTCGTATGAAATGTCTTTTATAAGGCTTCTAAAGGACAAAACAAGAGGAAAACTGATGTGAAATGTCTTTAATAGGGCTTCTAAAGGACAAACCGAAGGAAAGCCTCGTATGAAATGTCTTTTATAAGGCTTCTAAAGGACAAAACAAGAGGAAAACTGATGTGAAATGTCTTTAATAGGGCTTCTAAAGGACAAAGCGGAGGGAAAACTGATATGAAATGTCCTTTACCCGGCTTCTAAAGCGCAAAACAAAGGGAAAACTTCCGAAATTGAAAAGACCCAAGCGAAATTTCGCTTGGGCAGACCTGCAGCCGAAATCCTATACGTGAAACAATATCAACTTCCCAGACGAATTCACTAATCGATGTGTTTTCCCTGCTACCCCTTTTTCTTCGATTCGTTTTTGACCTTCTACTTTTGCTACCTCGTCGCTTTCGAAAGTCCAGACTTCATCGAATAATCCCTCACCAGATTTATCAAATGCTGTAAAACGATAATTTCCCACCAAAATCCCCTCTTTCTATCCATATACTCTATTAAAATAAAAATAAGTGTTATTAATAAAAAATCTTACATCAAATAGAAAAAAATGTGAATAGCCATTCATATTTTTCTCTGAAGAATTCTCCCTCAACAACCCACCCATAACATTTTCAAAAGATTAGAAATCATTAATTCCCATCGAAACTAAACGGAACAAATGATACAATATTGATTGAATACTAGATATTAATTTACACATCAGTTGATTGAAAGGGAGTGATACCTAGTGGAAGGAATTACAAAGCTCCAAGTGGGGGAACATGTAGATCAATTTTTATTGATTAAACAAGCAACAAAAGGTGTTACAACTGTCGGAAAGCCTTTTATGTCATTAGTTTTGCAAGACAAGAGCGGAGATATTGAAGCGAAATTGTGGGATACAAATGAAGAGCACGAACAAATGTATAAAGCAGAGACGATCGTTCGTGTTGGTGGAGAAATTCATGATTATCGTGGGAAAAATCAACTTCGTATTAAACAAATTCGAGTTGCTAAACCAGAAGAAGGCATTAACATTAATGATTTAGTGCCGTCGTCTTCTACACCGAAAGAACAATTATTTGATGAGTTAACTCAGTTTTTCTTCGAAATAAAAAATCCTAAGATCTCTAGAATTACTCGTCATATCATTAAAAAGTTTCAACCTGAACTATTAGTATTTCCGGCAGCATCGAAAAATCATCACGATTATGCATCTGGCTTATTAGACCATGTTGTATCAATGCTACGATTAGGAAAAGCAATTAGCGATTTATATCCAACGTTAAATAAAGATTTAATCTATGCTGGAATCATTTTACATGATATTGGGAAAGTAAAAGAACTATCAGGACCTGTCGCGACTACATATACGGTGGAAGGAAATCTGTTAGGTCATATTTCGATTATGGTGGACGAAATCGGGCAGGCTGCAAAAGAGTTAGAAATTGAAGGAGAAGAAGTTGTTCTTCTAAAACATATCGTGTTATCCCATCACGGAAAAGAAGAGTGGGGTAGTCCGAAAAAACCAATGATTCAAGAAGCGGAAATTTTACACTATATTGATAATATTGATGCGAAAATGAATATGTTATCTAGAGCATTAGGTAAAACAAAACCAGGGGAATTTACGGAAAGATTGTTTGCCCTAGATAATCGTTCGTTTTATAAGCCAACGATATAAGATAAATAGAAAAAGAGATGGAAGTTAAATTCCATCTCTTTTTCTGTACTGTACTTAAATTTATATATTATGAAGGAGGATAAAAATTGTTCAAAACAATTATTATATATATTAACTATCTTATAAATTCGCCAAAATAGCTAGATTCTTTTGAATTATTATTGAAAAGTCTATTTGCCTATTTTTATACAAATACAATCCATCCCTGGTGGGAACTAAGACTAGTTACTGACAATTATTGATATTTTTTCTGAAATTCCACCATGAAATCTGCTAGAGCTCTACAAGTTTCAACAGGTACAGCATTGTAAGTTGATGCGCGGCAACCACCTACTGAACGGTGCCCGTTTAGCCCTACAAAGCCAGCTTCTTTCGCTTCAACTAAAAATTGCTTTTCTAACTCTTCATCACTAATACGGAAAGTAATGTTCATCAACGAACGTGAATCTGGAGTAGCATGTCCTGTATAGAAGCCATTGCTATTGTCAATCACGTCGTAGATTAGACCAGCTTTTTCTTTATTACGTTTTTCAATTGCAGCCACGCCACCTAATTCTTCCACCCATTTTAATACCTCACCTAACATATAAATACCAAATGTTGGCGGTGTGTTATATAGAGAGTTTGATTCCGCGTGTGTAGAGTATTTCAACATCGTAGGAACATTTGTATTTTCTTTTTCTAGTAAATCTTTTCGAATAATGACAACTGTTACACCTGATGGACCTAGGTTTTTTTGTGCTCCAGCATAGATTAATCCGAATTTGCTAACGTCAATCGTTTTAGAAAGAATATCACTAGACATATCCGCGATTAGTGGGATATCGCCAGTATCAGGGAATTCATTCCAAGCTGTTCCATAAATTGTATTGTTTGATGTAATGTGTATATAAGCATCATCAGGATTCAACTGAATTTCGTTTAAAGCTGGGATGTTGCGGTATTTGTTTTCTTTTGAGCTTGCAGCGATGATTGGTTCACCAAATAATCTCGCTTCTTTTAAAGCTTTTTCAGACCAAGATCCTGTTAATATGTAGCTCGCTTTTTTACCTTCTTGTAAGAAGTTCATAGGAACCATAGAAAATTGTAAGCTTCCTCCACCTTGAAGTAATAATACTTCGTAATTTTCTGGAATGGAGAAAAGTTTTTTCAAACGAGTAATCGTTTCATTATGAACCGCATCATAATCTTTACTACGGTGGCTAAGTTCCATAACGGACATGCCAGTACCGTTAAAATCTAATAATTCTTTTTGTGCTTTTTCTAGTACTTCTAATGGTAATGCAGAAGGACCTGCATTAAAGTTGTAAGCGCGTTTGTTAGTACCCAATGAGAACACTCCCTAAAATATAAAATACTTTATGTTAATAGATAATAAACTTTTTTTAGAAAAATGGCAAAAGTCATTTTATTATGTAAAGTTGCCATAAAAGAAGTTAGAAATCTATGATTCACCAACTATATCGGGTGATACATTTTCTATTTTAAGAGTAATTGTGACAAAAAGTTCATTTTTATCTATGAAATAAAGCTCATTAGACCCTATAAAAGCTATTAATTCCATAATTAAAGGTATATTCCGCAAAATTAGTATATACTTATATGTATTATCTTTATTGGAGGAATTAAAATGAGTTTACCAAACTGCCCAAAATGTAATTCGGAATATACTTATGAGGATGGAATTCTATTAGTATGTCCAGAATGTGCGCATGAATGGTCAGCGGATGAAAGTCAAAATGATGAAGATGTGCTAGTTGTAAAAGATGCGAATGGTAACCTATTAGCAGATGGAGACACAGTAACAGTCATTAAAGACTTAAAAGTAAAGGGAAGTTCTCAAGCTCTTAAACAAGGGACGAAGGTAAAAAATATTCGACTTGTTGAAGGAGATCATAATATTGACTGTAAAATCGATGGATTTGGTGCAATGCAGTTGAAATCAGAGTTTGTTAAGAAAATTTAAAGCAAAATAAAACGCGTAAACAATCGATTACATTCGTTGTTTACGCGTTTTTTATAATAATTATTTAGCTTCTTCTTTATCAGTAGACTCTTCTGTTTCAGCTGGTAGGTAGTTAGCTAGAGCGCCTTTTAGATCTTCGTCTTTAATATCTACTTTCGCTCCACGTACTAATTCAATTAACTTTTCATTCGCTTTTTGGCCAACGAGTGTTTTACGAATATCAGCTTCTTTTTCTTCGAAAGTACCATAGTCTGCTACTTCTCGCTTGTCCGTTACTTCAATGATGTGGTATCCAAAGTCACTTTTCACTGGTTCACTGATTGTGTTTAAATCAAGGGCATAAGCAGCATCGTTAAATTCTGGAACCATACGTCCAACTGTGAACCAACCAAGTTCACCGCCATTTGCACCTGAACCAGGATCTGCACTATATTCTTGAGCTAGTGTTGCAAAATCTTCGCCATTTTGAAGTTTTTCATATACTTCATTTGCCGTTTTTTCGTCTTCTAATAAGATGTGACGAGCATTTAACTCATATTTCCCTTGTTCATATTGAGCTTTTACGTCTTCTTCTGAAACAGTTTTATCAACTTCTTCAGTTAACTTTTGACTAAGCATACCTAGTTTAATTTCTTCTTTGTAAGATGCTTCTGTTAAGCCATACATACCTAACATCATTTCATACGAATCACCGTATGTTTCTTTAAATGCATCCCATTCAGCATTTACTTCATCTTCAGTTACTTCGTAATTGTTTTCTAATACTTGAGTAATAACAACCTTTTCTAACGCTTGTTGTCCAGCTGTTGATTTTAATTCATTATAAAAATCTTCTTTCGAAATATCACCATAAGATGTAGATACAACTACATCGTCTGTCGCTTGATCACTACAAGCTGCTAATGTGAATACAGAAGTTGCTAATCCTAGTGCTAATAATGTTTTCTTCATAAAGTAAGCTCCCTTAATTTCAGTATAAATGCAATAGATACTATAACATAAACGGTTAAAAAACGAAATGGTTCCATGTTGAATGCCCAAGGTACTATGATACATCCGCATAATATAGACCTAGAAAGGAGGTGTTCATGAATGGGCAATTCTTATAGCGGTGGTTACGGTCATGGTTCTGGATTCGCGCTATTAGTTGTGTTATTCATTCTATTAATTATCGTTGGTGCAGCGTTTATGTACTAATCGATTAAACTTAGAGTGAAACCTCTATCAGTTGGGTACGTCCAGTACTGGTAGTAAATTGAACCAATCTGCGTGATAGCGTCCGTTACTTGCACCTATCTTTCATAACATAGGTCCTCGAGTTTACGGACGCTTTTAACGAGAAAAAATTGGTATGCAAACTTAAAGAGAGAGCTAAAGGCAATATGTCTTTAGCTCTTTTTTTGTATTTTTTAGTATAGAATTACATAGCTAATGTAACCTCAACATAAAAGGAAACTAATAAAATTGTAATAAGTACGTTAATCGTACGGAAAATTTTCGGATGCTTTTCCTCAGGAATTTCTCTTTGCATAATTAATGCATAGGTCATTCGGTTAATTTGGAATAAATAAAATAATGAGAATAGTACTATTACTAAAAGTAGCAAGTCTATTCCTCCCCTCTTTCACTTCATTTTAGCATATCAAACGTTGATTCTAGTTACAAGTTAGAGACTACTTACACTAGGTGGAACTAAAATTTCATAACCTTTTGGTGTTTCCTCAATAAGCGCATTTCGAGGTGCCGGTAAAAGGTTTTTAACACATAATATGTCCATTAAACAAATACTACAGTGATACGCCAAAAGAATACTTGAATAATGTGTATATTGGGGAAGAGCATAAGCTACATACCCTAAAAGGACATTAATAAGTATGAATGGCAACAAAAGAACAATTATATAACGATTTTTTGGGATTAGATCTTTCAATCGCAATATAATGAAAGGAATAAAAGCAAATTCGAATTTAATTTTAAAATGCACATTTTTACGGTATTTGAATAATCCAAAGTAATGAATCAGTTTATGAATAGGGTATAGCAGTAAAAGTATAATTAAAAACAACCAAGTGTAATCATCAGAATAGACTAATGGTTTTAAGTAACCAAAAATAATAAAGGATAACGAAAATACAAGGACAAAGATTATGATAGACCATAGTGTTAAGCGAGTTATCCCATACTCATGTTTTATGTTTATTGTTTTCCAACAATGCATGTAGAACACCCTTTTTTTATCATCGTAAAATTAATTTTAATTTAAAATTTTATGTTATGCCACATTGAATGAATCTACACAAGTAAAAAATATGTAAATAAAAAAAGAGTGCTTTTTAGACACTCTTAAACTATCTATCTAGTAATCATTTCTTTCTCGTGAACCTCTTCAAATGCCCCTTTGTAATTATTGTGGGAACGTTCGAAAATTTCCACAAAATCGTCTCCATAAATATTACGAATAACGGCCATAACATCTAGGAATTCTGGGAATCTACCATACAACTCTTTTAATGGTAGTGAACCATCTAAGATTGTGTGTGGTGTATCTAGATAATGTCTGTTCATACGAAGGATTAACTCTGTTCCTGCCTCAGTTAGTTCAATATACGTATTTCGTTTATCATCATCGCGTTTTGAGAACTTTAAATAACCACGTTCTTCTAATTTTTTTGAGAAGTTAAATGCTGTGGAAACATGCATTACTCCAAATCTAGCAACATCAGAAATCGACGCGCCTTTTAAATGATAGGAGATCCATAAAATATGATGCTCGTTAATGTTTAAGTCAAACGGTTTAATCCACAATTGCCAATCTTTCTCTACTGCTTTCCATAGTGCTTTTGATAAATGTCCAATTCTTTGACTATAAAGCATTGCTTCTTTAATTGAATACGTTTCTTCAGACAAAGGAATCACCTTCTTCTTTCATGGCGTTTTAAATTATTATAGCAATAAAAGAATAAAGTTTAAAGTTAGAAAAGTTAAATAATTGAAAATAGATTAAAAAATATTATAATAATGTAAATTTTAATAGAAAAATAACATATTAAAATTAATGAATAGGTATAAATACACCGGCTAGTAATAGCTAAAATGTTTATTTTTTAGCCAATTTGTTTAAATTATTCTCGATTTCGGCAATAGAATTCTGTAATTCATCCAATTCTTCTTTTAACTTCGTTGCGTCAGGTTCTATTTCTTGGTTAAATTTAGAAATACTAGTTTTTAAATCGGATATTATTTTTGGTATATTATTTTTAGCTTCATTTTTCAATTCAATAATAGAGTCCTTCAAATAGGAAACCTGTTGTTTTACGTCATGTAAATTTTCCTTAGTTGTTTTTGCATTTCTTGTAACTGTTGATCGGAATTGTTCACCAGATTGAGGTGTCGTAAAAATAGTTGCTGCTAATCCACCTATTAAACCTACAGTAACCCCGATAAAGAACGTTTTTGCTTTCATTTTCATCCATCTCCTTACATTGTTAATTTGCGTAATATTGCTGAAAATTATGAATCGTAACAATTTAATCATATATTATATTATTTCCATTTGAAAATATAAAAAGCTATCCAAAGTAAATTGGATAGCTTAAATGGTTTTATTATTATGCAGGTGTTACTGCTGTATGGAATTTTGAACGTTTTAAAATGTTTGTAATGATTGGGAAAATAATGATAAATGCGATAGCATTCATAGCAACTGCTGGTAGTACAACAATTGTGTATAATACACCAAACGCATCAGGTAATCCGCCAATTAGTAATGCAGATGTTAAGAAAATCGCACCTGATAGAAGTGTTCCTAAACCAACTAAAATTACTCCAACAGCGATATTTTTAGATAAGTGTTTTAAAGCAAGTACAACAGCTAAAAATACTAAACCAGTAATCGCTTTATCAATAATATTTGGTACTAATCCGCCAGGGAATGTTGTAAAAATACCAGATAATACACCAGTTACTAATGATATTGAAAATGCTTCTTTAAATGTAGGGAATAGGAAGATCCCTATAAACATCATTGTTAGCATGAAGTCTGGCTTCATACCATTTCCGTAACCAGGAATTACAAAGTACAGTACCGTACCCACACCTACTAGAAGTGCCATTAAAACAAGATTTTTCGTATTCAATTCTCATCTCTCCTCATTCTTTTCTAAGCTCTCTCTCATTTCCTAACGTGTTCTCATAACCGTCAGCGAAATATTATTATGATTTTATACTTAATAGAAATATTTTGCAACTACATTTAATAGAATAAGATAGATAGTATTTCTTACAACTTATAGATTTAGATTTTCTCTAATTTGTGCACCAAATGTTTGTAAAACTTCTTGTGTTAATTCGCTTTGTTTTGTTTCCCATTTAACTTTTAATCCATCAGTTTCGTCATAACGAGGGATAAAGTGAAGGTGATAGTGGAAAACGGTTTGTCCTGCGAAAGAGCCGTTATTGTTAATTGTATTCATCCCTTGAGGGTTAAATGCTGATTTAATTGCATTTGCAATTTTCGGAGCTGCTGCATATAGATTTCTAGCAACATCCTCAGGCATTTCAAAAAGATCGGCAACATGTTGTTTAGGAACGAGTAGTGTATGTCCCTTTGTTAAAGGTGCAACATCCATAAATGCATACACATGATCATCTTCGTAGACTTTTATACTTGGAATCGAGCCATCAATGATTTTACAGAAAATACAATTAGACATAAAAAACATCCTTTCATTACAAGTTTTGTATTCATTTTAGCATATTAAAACTGTTTCCATTCACAATTTTTGCTAAACTGTAAATTAGAATAGGAGTGACGTGTAAATGGCAGTGTTAGAACTAATCAATGTAACTGGTGGCTATACTAGAAAACCAGTAATTAGAGATTTAAATTTCACCATTGGACAAGGAGAATTAGTCGGACTAATTGGTCTTAATGGGGCGGGGAAAAGTACAACGATTAAACATATCATCGGTACACTCATTCCTCAACAAGGAGAAATAAAAATTAATGGCATTACTTTAAAAGAAGATATCGATAACTACCGTTCTTCTTTTTCATATATTCCTGAAACACCTGTATTGTACGATGAACTAACTTTAAAAGAGCATTTAGAATTGACTGGAATGGCTTATGGCCTTGATGAAAAGACGATGAAGGAAAGAGCTAGTCGATTACTAAGTGAGTTCCGTATGGAAAAAAGATTGAATTGGTTTCCTTCACACTTTTCAAAAGGAATGCGTCAGAAAGTAATGATTATGTGTGCCTTTTTAGTAAACCCGCATTTATATATCATTGACGAACCTTTTGTTGGGCTCGATCCATTAGGAATTCAATCGTTGCTAGACCAAATGGATGAAAAGAAGCGGGAAGGTGCTTCTGTATTAATGTCAACGCATATTTTATCTACTGCTGAAAAACATTGTGATCGTATAATATTGCTTCATGATGGACGTGTACGAGCGCAAGGAACAATGAATGATTTACGAAGAGCCTTTAATATGCCAAATGCTACCCTTGACGATTTATACATTGCAATGACAAAGGAGCAGGACAATGAATAGTTTGTCGCAGATTTGGTCAAAAAGGTTTACTCACTATTTAACTGAAGTTCAAAAATATATGCGTTTTGTGTTCACGGGGCATTTAGCAATTGTTTTAGTCTTTGTATTTGGCGCTGTTGGTTACAATTATAGCGAATGGTTGAAAGTAGTTGAATCTAGCTTTCCAGCAGAATGGCTAGTTGCGGTTATTATAGGAGCTATATTAGCTTTTAGTAGACCGATAACTTTATTAAAAGAGCCTGATCAAGTGTATCTTTTACCTTTGGAAACAAAAATGGATTATTACTTTAAAAAGGCGCTGCAATGGACATTCTTTTCACAAATTGGTTTAGTAGCGGTGGCTTATATCGTTGGCATTCCGTTATTAAATGAAGTGACAGAACTTTCATCAGGACAAATATGGCTAGGGTTAGGGATTGTTGCAGTATTAAAATATTTGAATGTGCAAATTGAGTTTAACTTTAGATACGCTTTAAGAGGAAAATGGGTTCTCATTGATCGGTTAATCCGAATAGTTTTATCCATTTTAGCTATTCAAACGGCATTAACAGAAAATCTTTTATTCACAGTTATCTATTTAGTCATTTTCATAGTGTATAACTTAATTTGGAAAAAAAGTGTGAATGATCAACCGATTCCTTACGAACATTTCGTTAAATTAGAGCAAAACCGTATGATGGCGTTTTACCGATTTGCAAATTACTTTACAGATGTACCTCATTTAAGAGGGGCCATTCGTAGAAGAGCATGGCTCAATTTTATGTACTCACTAGTTCCATACACAAAAACAAATACCCAAGGTTATTTAGTATTCCATACATTTATCCGTACAGATGATCACTTTTATTTATGGGTAAGGTTGACAGCTATTTCGGCACTTATTGCAGCCTTTGTTAACTTACCTGTTGTTATTTTAATTGTAGCGGCAGCGCTATCGTTTGCGACTACAATTCAATTAAAATATGCTCTTTTGTCCTCTAAAGAATTTCGTATGGACATGTTGTTCCCAGTAGATCCTAGTTTACGAACGAAGGCAGTTCACAAATTAATTCGTACATTTGTATTCCTACAAGCAATTATTGTTTTAATTTGCTCAATTGGAGACTCATTATTTTACCTACCACCGTTATTAATCTTAATAGTAAGTGAACTAACATTTTATTTATCAAAAAATCCAAATAATCGATAATGATAGAAATCCTAATAGTAAGGATGAAACCTTATTATTGGGATTTTATTTTGCATTGTTGTGACTTTTGAGGTGTTGACCGAATATTCGGAAAAATGTAATAATTGGAAATGTAGACTAAGTGTTACTTCAAATTGTTGCAAGTGAAATTATCTTATTCTCATTCATTTAAGTAACACTTGAATTACTTACTTAAATATAAGGGGGATGTTGGATGAGCAAAAATCAAATGCGGAGAGTTTGGATTGCTAGTTTAGTAGGGAGTTCCATTGAATGGTTTGACTATTTTCTATATGGAACTGTAGCAGCATTAGTATTTAACCAAGCGTTCTTTGCTGCTGAAGATCCTACGGTAGGGTTAATGTTAGCATATGCATCATTTGCATTAGCTTTCTTCATTCGTCCGTTGGGTGGAGTAATTTTCGGTTACGTGGGAGATAGAATCGGTCGTAAAAAAACCCTTGTTATCACATTAACAATTATGGGAGTTGCAACCGTTTTAATGGGGTTACTTCCTACGTATCAAGCGATTGGTGTAGCTGCACCTATTATTTTAATTACATTACGTTTAATTCAAGGACTTGGAATTGGTGGAGAATGGGGCGGTGCAGTTTTACTTGCTGTTGAATATGCTCCGAAAAGTAAACGAGGATTTTATGGTGCTTTTCCACAAATGGGCGTCACTATTGGGATGTTCCTTGGATCGGGTGCATTAACATTTATTTCCTCAGTTGTTTCCCCGCAAGCCTTTATTGATTGGGGATGGCGAATACCGTTTATTGCAAGTGCACTATTGGTTGTATTCGGACTTTGGATTCGTAAAGGTATTGATGAAACACCATCCTTTAAAAGGGTACAAGAGTCTGGTGAAACTGCTAGATTGCCTTTTGTAGATATATTTAGAACACAATGGAAAGAAGTATTAATTGCTGTAGGTGGTAAAGTAGTTGAGACAGCACCTTTCTATATTTTCGGTACATTCATCGTTTCTTATGGGACGAATCAATTAGGATTCACGAATACACAAGTTCTTGTGTCAGTTATGATAGCAACAATTATTACAACGATCCTTATGCCATTTATGGGGGGCTTATCAGATAAAATTGGTCGTAAAAAAGTGTATATTTACGGAACCGTTGCTATGTTGCTATACGCGTTTCCGTACTTCTGGTTATTGCAACAAAAAACATTTGCTACTTTATTAATTGCAACAGTTTTAGGTTTAGGAATTATATGGGCGCCAATTACTGCTGTTTTAGGGACAATGTTCTCTGAAATTTTTGATGCAAAAGTTCGTTATACTGGAGTGTCATTAGGGTATCAGATTGGGGCAGCAGTAGCGGGTGGTACAGCCCCATTAATAGCAACGGCTTTACTAGTTCAATTTAATAATTCTTACGTTCCTGTAGCGTTTTATATTATTTTAACTTCGGTTATTTCTTTAATTGCAGTTTTCTCTGTCAAAGATAAGAGCAATCAGGAGTTAGATGAATTTACTGATTTAGAGACAAATTCAAACCAAGATGTGAAGGTGAGAGAAAAGACTACTACTATATAAACAGGTTAGTAGCAAGTATAAACAACGGAGAGTGTAGCTAATGATACTATTAAATCAAGAAGAAATTATGAAATTTTATACGATGGACGATGCGATTAGCGATGTTCGCAATACTTTAATAGCAAAAGTAGAAGGAAAAGTTCAATCACCACATCGAACTGTATTAGAATTCCCAGAACAGAGCGCATCTTCGATTTATATGCCTAGTAGTGATTTAGAAAGTAATGTTGCAGCAGTAAAGGTTGTAACGATTTTTCCAGACAATCCTTCAAAAGGAATGCCAACGACGCAAGGGATTATTATTTTAACGAGTACGGAAAATGGAGAGCATTTGGCTGTTATGAATGCATCCTATTTAACGAGGTTACGTACAGGTGCGATGACGGCTTTAGCAACAGATGCGCTATCTCGAAAGAGTGCTTCTGTTTTAACTGTAGTTGGAACAGGTGGAATGGCGTTTGAACAAACAATAGGAATATTAGCTGTTCGCCAGATTGAAAAGATTATTCTATATAATAGAACTATAGAAAAGGCACACAACTTTGCTGAAAAGCTAAAAGACTATGGGGTGGATGTGGAAATTGAGATTGCAAATGAAGTAAATGATGCCGTGAGTAAAGCAGATATCGTTTGTTGTGCCACAAAGTCACACACACCTGTATTTAATGGGGAATATTTAAAAGCTGGTACACACGTGATCGGTGTAGGTTCTTATTTACCACATATGCATGAAATCGATCAAACAACAATTACGAGAGCTTCGAAAATTGTAGTAGATGATTTGCACGGCGCAAAAGATGAGGCAGGCGAACTGATTAACGCTGAGGAAAAAGGGATTTGGTCCTTTGACAATGTTTACGGTGAATTAGAATCTTTAGTAAGCGGGAAAATCAGTGGGCGTGAAAATGATGAAGAAATCACGTTTTTTAAATCGGTTGGAGCTTCTTATTATGACTTAGCTGTTGCTAAAGGAGTTTATCAAAAAGCGATAAGTGATAGCATTGGATTGAGTATCAAAATCTAGAAATTAAAAAGACGGGATGGATTGAAAGTCAACCTTTCAAATCCATCCCGTTTTATTTCTTTTCAGGGAGTTTTCCAGAATACGTAGAAATATAGCTTGCAGCATTGAATATATTTTGTTTTTTTACACCGAGTTCAGGTGTTGGTTTTGAGTGTGCTTTCGCAAAAGCGTTTGATTCTTTCCAGTTGTCAAAAGCTTGTTTACTTTCCCACTGAGTTAAAACGATATACATTTCAGATTTAATAGGTCTCAATAATCGATATGCTACAAAACCAGGCATTTTTTCAATCTCTCGTGAGCGGCTTAAAAAACGTTGTTCAAATATTGGTCTTCCCTCATCATCAACGGGGATATTGTTAAATACAAAAAAACCTTTTTGCTCAATTTGATTGACTGAATCAATAACTTCAAACTTACGTGGGGAAGCAAAAACCGTTTTTCGTTCTGTTTCGTGTAAAAGCACTGTACTATCTGTTCCATATAAAATAAACATATTTTCCTTATCGTGCTTCTTCAATACTTTCTCCATAAAATCAGGTGTACCAAAAGTTAAATAAACATACATAAAAACACCCTCCCCTTTTAAATTCTGTTAATTTCATTTAATGCAAAGAGATAGATTAATGTCAAAGAAAGTGATTGGGTAAACCGATGGAGGAGGACAAATTTATGACAATTGCTTGATTAAACTATACAATATAATAAGAAAAGTTTATATTTGAAAACGGATAGCATTAGTAAAGTTTATAGATTAAGTATTAATCGTATGTAAAAAAATATTACAAAATCATATTTTGTAATAAAATTAACGAATAATTTGAGGGGCAGGTACAGATTAAAATGAGAGTAATTAATGATACACTACTGCGTGCTGCAAAAGGGGAAAGAACAGAGTATACACCGGTATGGTACATGAGACAAGCAGGTCGTTCGCAACCAGAATACAGAGCGATTAAAGAAAAGTATTCTTTAGAAGAAATTACTCAACAGCCTGAATTATGTGCATATGTAACTCGTTTACCAGTTGAAAACTATAATGTTGACGGAGCAATTTTATATAAAGATATTGTAACTCCACTACCGGGAATAGGTATTGATGTGAAAATTAAGGCTGGTGTTGGACCAGTTATTTCAAACCCAATTCGTACAGTAAGTGATATTGAAAAATTAGGTGAGTTTAATGCGAAAGCGCATACACCATTTGTATTAGAAACGATTAAATTGTTGACAGAGGAACAATTAAACGTACCACTAATCGGTTTTGCTGGTGCACCATTTACATTAGCAAGTTATATGATTGAAGGGGGACCTTCGAAAAACTATGCGAAAACAAAATCATTAATGGTGTCTGAACCAGTTGCATGGTTTGCATTAATGGACAAACTTGCGGATATGATCATCGCTGATATTTCTGCTCAAGTTGAAGCAGGTGCAAAAGCGGTACAAATTTTTGATTCTTGGGTAGGAGCACTAAATATTGAGGATTACCGTGTATTTATCAAGCCGGTAATGACGAGAATTTTTGCAGAGCTTCAAAAAGAAAATGTACCCTTAATTCTATTTGGCGTTGGAGCAAGTCATTTAGTAAATGAATGGAACGATTTAGATATAGATGTAGTTGGTTTAGATTGGCGTTTACCGATCAGAAGAGCACGTGAACTTGGAGTAACTAAGGCAGTTCAAGGAAACCTTGATCCAACACTTTTACTAGCAAATTGGTCAGTAATTGAACAACGTGCAAAAGAGATTATCGATCAAGGGATAGAAGTACCTGGACATATCTTTAACTTAGGACACGGTGTATTCCCAGAAGTGGACCCAGCAGTATTAAAACGATTAACAGCATTCATTCATGACTATAGTAGAGAAAGAATTGCACAAATAGGGCAATAATTTAATAGAGGTGAAAATCATGAAACCAATTCGTGGATTACTAGTAATGGCATATGGAACACCATATAAAGAAGAAGATATTGAAAGATATTACACACATATCCGTCATGGACGAAAACCGTCTGAAGAGCATTTAGAAGATTTAAAAAGCAGATATAAGGCAATTGGTGGAATTTCACCTCTTGCAAAAATGACACAAAAACAAGCTGAAACACTAGTGAATCGTCTAAATGAAATTCAAGACGAAGTTGAATATAAATTATTTATCGGTTTGAAACATATCGAGCCATTTATTGAAGATGCTGTAGAAGCAATGGTAAATGAAGGAATTGAAGAAGCTGTTTCAATCGTTCTTGCGCCACACTTCTCTACGTTCTCGATTAAGACATACAACGGTCGTGCACAAGAAACAATCGAAAAATTAGGTAGTTCGTTAAAACTTACTTCAGTAGAAGCTTGGTACGATGAGCCTAAATTTATCGAGTATTGGAAACAAGCGGTGAATGCAACGTTTGCTGAAATGGATGAGGAAGAACGTGAAAAAGCTTGCTTAATCGTTTCAAACCACTCACTACCAGAGAAAATTAAATTAGCTGGGGATCCATATGAAGATCAGTTAATCGAAACAGCTCGTTTAATCCAAGAAGCTACTGGTGTGAAAAATGTAGAAGTAGGCTGGCAATCAGCAGGTCAAACACCAGAACCATGGTTAGGACCAGATGTTCAAGATTTAACGCGTGAACTTTATGAAACAAAAGGATATCGTTCCTTTGTTTATATACCGGTTGGCTTTGTAACAGAACATTTAGAAGTTTTGTATGATAATGATTATGAATGTAAAGTGGTCTGTGATGAATTAGGTGCTAATTATCACCGTCCACCAATGCCAAATGTACATCCATTGTTCATTGATGCAATGGTCGATGCAATTTACAAGAGATTAGGTAACTAATTCAGGAAGTGTGATAAAGGTGACTTTAAGGAGAAAAAAGGTTGCCATAATAGGCGGTGGAATCACTGGCTTAACGGCAGCGTTCTATATGCAAAAAATGGCTGATGAGCACAATCTCCCTCTTGATATTATTTTAATAGAATCATCTTTACGATTAGGTGGGAAAATTCAAACTTTAAGAAGAGATGGTTTTATCATTGAAAGAGGGCCAGAGTCTTTTATAGATCACTCAAACAGTGTGCGTAATTTAGCTCGTGATTTAAATATAGAAGATCAAATGGTATGTAACAACGAAGGAAAAACCTTCGTAGCAGTTGGTAATGAGTTATATCCAATTCCGACAAACTTTATGTTTGGTGGCCCGCTTGAAGTCTCCACCTTCATCACATCTGGAATCATTTCCCTTGCTGGTAAACTTCGTGCTGCAGGTGACATATTATTGCCGAAAAGTACGGAGGATGATGAACCAATTGGCGACTTCTTCCGTCGGCGGTTTGGTAAGGAAGTGGTAGAGAACCTTGTGGAGCCATTACTTGCAGGAACCTTTGCAGGTGATATTGACCACTTAAGTTTGCAGTCGATGTTTCCGCAATTTTCCCAACTTGAAAAAAAACATCGTAGTCTAATTTTAGGGATGCGAAAAGCAAAACCAACTATTAGTAATCAAATGGTTGGATCTTATCAATCATTCCATAATGGACTTGAAACGTTGATAGAGACTCTTGAGAAGAAACTAGAGTCAAAGAACGTACTAAAAGGTGTTAAAGTTGAGAAAATCGAAAAAGAAGAAGAAAAACTCAAGATTATATTGAACAATATGTCACCTATTAAATGTGATTCAGTAATATTAACTACGCCGTTTAATGTAGCTAAAGATATTTTGAGCGAAGTACATCTAATGAATGAAATGCCAAACATGAACTACGCAACAATTGCAACTGTTACAATGGCTTTCAAAAAGGATCAACAAAAGACAGATAAACATAACGCAATGACATTTTTCGTTTCTAGAAATAGTGATTATGCCATTACAACGTGTACTTGGTGTAACCATAAATGGAACAACGTTGTGCCTGAAGGTTATGATTTGTTCCGTGTCTATATTGGTCGCGTTGGCGATGAAGCAATTGTTGAATTATCCGACACAGCTATTGAAAATACTGTCCTAAATGATTTGAGAAAGTCGATTGGTATTGAAGGATCTCCTGAATTTACGGTCGTGTCTCGTTGGAAGGAAGCAATGCCACAGTATACAGTTGGACATGATGAGCGCATGCAGCAAGTGAAAAATAGTCTATATGAACAATTTCCTAATATTCATCTCGTTGGAAGCTCTTACGAAGGCATTAGTATACCGGATTGTGTTTTCCAAGGAAAAAACGTTGCGCTTGAAATGTTAGAAAATATGTTTGAAAAACAGGTTCAATAATTCTTGTTCAATAAACGTAGACAAAGTTATATTGCTAACTTTGTTTACGTTTTTTTCAACTATTAAATAATTCATAGAAACATTTTTGTAAAAAACTTGTCGATTTTACTTCATTTTAACTTACAAATTTGAAGTAAGATTAAGTTAAGAGATGTGGAACAAAGTGAAGTAATTGGATGAAATTTCAATCCGAAAATCTATCGAAAAGCATTTATGTGCGTACTAACAAGAGTGTTGTGAGGACAAGCTATTATTGGGATTATTAACAATGGAATCGGTAAAACCATAGCGCGGAGTCTTCTAGTTATCAACTGTACAAGATTTTGTTAATAGAGAACTCGATGGATATAAACAACTGTATCAATTAATATACCTTTACTGGAGGAACAATAAATGAAAAAGTGGTTATTTAGTTTTGTAGCAGTACCATTATTATTGGTAGGATGTTCGGATGAACAAGCTGAACCAGTTACCGAACCAATTGATATATCAGCATTAGAAGTAAAAGTTGATATATTAACACCAGAACAAGTAGATGTGAATGTACCTGTAGAACTAGCAGCACATGTTCACCAAAATAATCAAAATTTAGATGATGCTTCGGTGAAATTTGAAGTTTGGGAATCTGGTTTACGTAATAGCGGGCAAATGATTGATGGTACATTAGAAGCTGAAGGTGTGTATAAAGCAGAAATTACTTTTGATCACGATGGTGTTTATTATATGTATGCACATACAACAGCTTCCAATGGAATGCATGTAATGCCAAAACAACAGATTGTAGCTGGGTATCCTGATATGGAAAATGTGTTACCTGATGATAGTACTGATTCAATGGATATGGAAGATCATGGTGACCATGGATCATCTGATACAGGTGAGGACCATGGTGAGCATGGTACAGATGATGACGAATCTGAACATGGACATTAATGAATAGGGTGTTTCGCCCGGACTTTTGGGTAGTTTTGTCCATAAGAGGCCAATGTTCATCAAAAATTACTAGATTTTAAGAAATCCAACCTTTTTTAAACCAAAAAGAAACCTCAAAGCTTGAGCGGGCTTTGAGGTTTTTTGTGTTAAGAAATTTAATTATAGATTCATGGTTCATTTATTAGTGTAAGCAGCAAATTTATTCAAAATTTATATATTTCTATCCTAATTAAAGGGAGTCACATTTTTCGCAAGTGTTATTGTAGCATTCACATTGCTCGTCAATTTTATCTCCACATTGAACACATACTTTGTCAGGTAAGTTTTTGAAAAACTCAACAACGTTTTCTAACATTTGAAATGTACCCCCTTCCGCCTATCTGTTATATATAACCTCTTGTTGTTTCTTATTGTATTATAACAGATGCGATTCGTCAATAAGCAATTTAGGAAAATTTTAAATAATCTTTCAATTATTTTGACAAAAGTTTTAATGGGTTGAAGCCGTACAACAGGTGTATATTCAAGAAGGCAACTTCAGTATTCATTTCGTAACAAAAACGTAAGGTATAAACGTTTGGAAACACTATAAATAACGTTTACAATAAAGTTGGATACAAAATCATTTAAATTGAGAAGGGGTACATCAACGTATGGAAAACCATCGTATTTTCATTGTTGAAGATGATATAAAAATTGCAACATTGCTTGCTGAAAAATTAATGAAATATCAATATCATGTAAAAACCGTTGAAAATTTTGAGGAAATTATAGAAGAGTGTTTAGACTTTGCTCCGCACATTGTCTTATTAGATATAAATTTACCATCCTATGATGGGTATTATTGGTGCCGACAATTGAGACAGCATACAACATGCCCAATCATATTCATATCAGCAAGGTCAGGAGAAATGGACCAGATTTTTGCCCTTGAAAATGGCGGTGATGATTTCATCACAAAACCATTTAACTATGAAATTGTACTTGCGAAAATTAAAAGTCACCTTAGAAGAACCTACGGGGAGTATTCGGCACGTTTGGAAGAGCGAACGATTAAATTAGGACAACTTACTCTATATCTTGAAAGAATGGAACTGAATATTAGAGAAGTAGACATACCGTTACAGAAAAAAGAGTGTATCATTTTAGAATTATTAATGAGTCAATCACCAAAAGTTGTTTCCCGTGAACATTTACTTGAGGAACTTTGGGACGATCAAGCATTTGTCGATGAAAACACGTTAAATGTTAATATGACGCGGGTGCGTAAAAAACTATCTGAGTACGGTGTTACATCTGTTATAGAAACAGTCCGTGGTGCAGGCTACCGTTTTGTACTTAGTGCGGAGGAAATGTAATGGGATTACGATTATTTATAAGGGAACACATCCCGTTTTTTGTTTTTGAGTTGTTAGTAGTTGTTTTTATTTTGTCATTATATTGGTTGGATGGCTTCCGAAATTTAAATACTGCCATTTATTCAATTATTATTAGTTTAATCTTATTGGTATCATTCCTATTAATTAGGTATTTTGCCAGAACAAGTTATTTGAACAAAATTACTCAACTACCAAAAACGATGGAAGATGCACTCCAAAAAAATGCAAAAACACCAGAATACATCCAAACAGAGCAATATATGCACGAACTGTATCACGTCTATCAAATGGAAGTACAAGCATTATATGAACAAAAAAGTCGACAAGAAAAGTTTCTAAATCAATGGATTCACCAAATGAAAACACCAATATCTGTTCTGGAACTACTTCTTCAAAACGAAGGCCCACTTGATAAGAAAAATGTACAAGAGGAAGTAGACCGCCTTAGACGAGGATTAGAAATGGTCCTTGTGAACGCAAGAATTGAACGGTTTGAAGAAGATATGCAAATTGAACGTGTCAATTTAAAAGCAATTGTTACGGAAACGATTAATGAATTAAAACGTTTATTTATTACGAATAAAGTATTTCCAGTCATTCATATTGATGAAGATTTAACGGTTGCAAGTGATTCAAAATGGTTAAAGTTTGCTATTAGTCAATTCATAACAAATGCAGTCAAATATACATTTGAGCCGAATAAAAAAATTATTATTTCAACAGAAGCATCTGATGGAACGATACTGTTACATATTAAGGATGAAGGAATTGGGATACCTAAATCAGATTTAACACGGGTTACAAAAGCCTTTTTCACAGGGGAAAATGGAAGAAAAACTGGAGAGTCAACAGGAATGGGGCTCTATTTAGCAAATGAAATCTGTATGAAGCTTGGTCATAAATTAACGATTGAATCGGGAGTAAATTCAGGTACGACAATTACATTAACGTTTTAACTTCATTCAGTAATCGAATACGCTGGGGCAATTTTATCTAACTATGAAAATCAGACGAGCGTAAGAAGGAGCCAACTTTGCTATGACTATTTTGCGAATTAAAGATGTAACAAAAGTATACGAAGGAAAAGTAACTCATCGTGCAATTAACCAACTAAGTTTTGAGGTTATGCGAGGCGAGTTTTTAGCGATTATGGGACCTTCGGGAAGTGGAAAAACTACATTACTAAATTTAATTTCGACGATTGATAAACCAACATCTGGAGAAATTATCGTCAACGAAATTATGCCGTCAAAACTAAATAAACATGAACTTGCATTATTTAGAAGAAGAGAATTAGGTTTTGTGTTTCAGGATTTTAATTTGCTGCCAATGTTAACAGTCGAAGAAAACATTGTCCTTCCATTAACCTTAGATGGAAAACCAGTATCCCTTATGGAAGAACGACTTGCAGAATTAGCTGAAAAATTGGATTTAACTTCTTTTCTTCAGAAAAAACCAAATGAAATATCAGGTGGACAAGCGCAACGTACAGCAATTGCTAGAGCTTTAATCCATGAGCCAACTGTTATATTAGCAGATGAACCTACTGGTAACTTGGATTCGAATAACTCCCGTGAAGTATTAGAATTGTTAAGTTCGATTAATAGGGAAAAGTGCGCAACGATTATAATGGTAACTCATGACCCAATTGCTGCGAGCTACTGTAACCGAGTTTTATTTATTAAGGACGGTGAATTTTTCAATGAAATTTATAAAGATGATCGCAGACAAACTTTCTTCCAACGAATATTAAATGTTCTAAGCTTATTAGGAGGGGGAAATGTAGGTGACCTTTCATCAATTCGCTTACCATAACGTCGTTCGAAATGCACGGATTTATGGCGCATTTTTCCTAGCTAGCTTATTTTCAGTTTTTGTCTTTTTCATCTATTCAATGTTAATGTTCCACCCTGATATTGAGAACGGTTTTTTAGGAAATGTCTCTATTCTTGGCATGATTGTAGCAGAAATAATATTAGTTTTGTTTTCTTGGTTTTTTATTTTTTATTCTATGAAAGCTTTTCTAGAAGCACGTTCTAAAGAGTTTGCGATTTTACTTCATTTAGGAATGGAAAAGAAACAGTTAAGTAAACTGATTTTTTTAGAAACATTCCTAATTGGAACTGTTTCAATTGTCGTGGGGATTTTATTTGGCTTTGCCTTTTCTCGGTTCTTTTTCATGATCGTTAGAGAAATTCTTATGCTAGATGAATTACCCCTTTATATTTCTTGGGAACCGTTTGTATTAACGATTACTGTCTACTTAAGCGCATTTATTTTAATTTCAATATTAAGTGTTTATGCGACACCTGAGAAAAATCTAATCGACCTATTTAAAGGGTATTCTGATTTCAATACACATCACATTTATTCGTTACCTAAAGCACTTCTTGGCTTTGTTTTTATTGGTACTGGTTATATTTTAGCGTTACTAACTTCCCGAATGACGTTATATAGTTTTGGAATTATCACCATTATTCTTATAACAATAGGAACCTATTTGTTTTTTACAGATACAACTCAATTCATATTAGAGAAAATTAGAAGTAAGAAGCATGTATATTGGAAAAAGTATCGCATGTTATCTATTGCTGAACAGTCAATGATTATGAAAAGTAATTCTAAAATGTTTTTTGTTGTAACGATGGTAACAGCCCTTGCCTTTTTATGTGTCGGATTACTTGCGGCTCTGTCATCTTACACATCCCAGTATGATAAGATGAATCCCCTTGGCCTTATATATAAAGGCCATACAGATAATCCGTATGAATATAGTCATATTACTTCGATTATGAGAGAACTAGAAAATAAAGGACTTTCATATCATATGGCGAGTTTTGAAGTGAAGAAACAGACTTCATCCTACACTCAATATGAAGTGGAAGTATTCAGCGAATCAGATATAAATAGTTTACTGTTTTCTTATGGGTATCCTTTTGTTAGATTGAGTCCCGGCGAGGCAATGTTTATTCCTTATTCAGAAGAATCCATTAAACAACTCTCCAACTTATCAGTGAAAACTGTCTTGATGGAAAATGGTGTGGAAATTAAAATTGATAAAGTTTATCCAAAGCTAATTTTCCCAAGTTCAATTATTAGTTTAAACTCTATTATTGTTAGTGATGAGGATTTTATTCGCTTAACAAACCCATATCAAGCATCACCTGATGTAGAGCCTGGGTATCATTTATTTACTTTTGATATCCCTCAATGGATTGAAACAAAAGATGTTGGTGTAGCAATTTATAACCGAGTTTCTCATGAATATTTAAAAGATCATTATTCTTTACCATATTATTTTGAAAACACAGGTTTAAAGTATTCTTTTATACTGTCTACTTATTCACTGTTTACGCTTGTAGGGCTTTTAGTAGCTGCGGTATTTTTACTCGCGGCGGGTAGTTTTATTTACTTTAAATTGCATACAAGTCTGGAATTAGAAAAGAAGAAATTTGATGTTCTGAAAAGAATGGGGTTAACTGATAACGAATTGAAAAGGTTAGTGAATGCTTATTTAGTTCCTCAATTTTTCATACCTTTAGGAGTGGCACTACTCCATAGTTTCTTTGCCTTTTTAGCTTTGCAAAACTTATTAAGGCATTTTGCGAATATTTCAATCGTAAAAGAATTAGTATTTGCTTTTGTATTTTTAATGATTATCGAAGTAATCTATTTCTATCTCATCAGATGGCGCTTTATCACACACGTAAGAGATTAGAAAGTTTGTAGGGGGATTTGAATTTTGAATTTAGTAGAACATGTACGAGAAATTGCAAAAAACGAACCAGAAAAAACGGCCTATCATTATTTAGGACAAGATACAAGCTATGCAGAGTTTGATGAAAAGGTAGGGAAACTTAGCTTTGCGTTGAAGGAAATGGGGATTGGGAAGGGCGATCATGTCGCCTTTTTATTAGGAAATTCACCAGAATTTTTACTATCCCTTTATGCTTGTATGCGAATTGGAGCAACTGCAGTTCCAGTAAATCCAATATTTTCTTTAGATGAAGTAGCTTATATTTTTAAAAATGGCGATGTGAACGTGGTCATTGCACTTGATTCGTTACTTCCTTTATTAGATGAAGGGAAATCGCTATTTCCCAAGGTCGACAAGTTTATCGTTTGTGAGACAGGGAATGGCAATGGTGCCTACGACTCCATTTCACATGAATTGAAGAGTAAATTGAAGCTTTTCTCTACTTTGGTTGATGAAGCTGAACAACAAGTAGAACCTTTGGAGATAAATGTAGAAGATACGGCAATCATTTTATATACATCTGGAACGACAGGCCATCCAAAGGGGGCGGAATTGTCCTACAGTAATTTATATGCAAATGCGCGGGATGTTGCTTATTTTATGGGGTATACAGCCGAAGACCGTGTAATTGCCACATTGCCATTATTCCATGTGTTTGCTCTTACAGTTGTTGCGAATGCACCATTGTTTGTTGGTTCTACAGTATTAATCGCACCTCGCTTTAGTCCGGGGGAGATATTAGAGTTGGCGAGAGAGCAGAGGGCAAGTGTTTTTGCTGGAGTGCCTACCATGTACAATTTCTTATATCAATACGAGTCAGGAGTAGCTGAAGATTTTGCAACATTGCGACTAGCCATTTCAGGCGGGGCACCACTACCTGCACAAGTTCTACATAATTTTGAAGGAAAGTTTGGAGTGCCGATTTCAGAGGGCTATGGTTTGTCTGAAGCATCACCGGTAACTTGTTTTAATCCCCAAGATAGGGATAGAAAAGTCGGTTCCATCGGTATGTCCATTACAAATGTTGAAAATAAAGTCGTCGATGATCAAGGTAATGAACTGCCTCCAAATGAAGTTGGGGAGCTAATTATTCGTGGACCGAATGTGATGAAGGGCTACTATAAAAACAGTGAAGCGACAAAGGATGCGCTACGTGATGGGTGGTTGTATACTGGCGATTTAGCGAAGAGGGATGAAGAAGGTTATTTTTACATCGTGGATCGGAAGAAAGACATGATTATTGTCGGCGGCTATAAAGTATATCCACGGGAAGTAGAGGAAGTACTCTACCAACATCCGTCTGTTAAAGAAGCCGTAGTAGTTGGCATACCTGATGAGAACTTCGGTGAAGCAGTTTGTGCGTTTGTTGTATTGAATGATCGTGAGGCAAGTGAAGATGAGCTAGTACAGTTTTGTTCAGGGCATCTGGCTAAGTACAAAGCTCCATCTGAATTTAGAATTGTGGATAGTTTACCGAAAAATTCAACGGGGAAAGTGTTGCGTCGAAATCTACAAGTGAATAAGTAATCAAGAATGGTTTTTGGAGAAGTTCCTCAGCATTTTATGATAGATATTGCATAGTGATTCAAAAGGGTTTTACATTAATTACTATATTATTATGGCTTTAAAAGACTTATAAAGGAAATTTTAAGAAGAATTCTTTTTCAAATTGTCCTTGAAAGGCTTTATATAAGACATTTAAAGGGGATATTTTATTCATTTGTCCTTTAGAAGCCAGATAAAAGACGTTTCTGATAGATTAGATTATTGTTTTGTCTTTTAGAGGTGTTATAAAAGACATTTCACTTGGATTTCTTAATTCATTTGTCCTTTAGAAGCCAGATAAAAGACGTTTCTGATAGATTAGATTATTGTTTTGTCTTTTAGAGGTGTTATAAAAGACATTTCCCTTGGATTTCTTAATTCATTTGTCCTTTAGAAGCCAGATAAAAGACGTTTCTGATAGATTAGATGATCGTTTTGTCCTTTAGAGGTGTTATAAAAGACATTTCCCTTGGATTTCTTAATTCATTTGTCCTTTAGAAGCCAGATAAAAGACATTTCTGATAGATTAGATTATCGTTTTGTCCTTTAGAGGTGTTATAAAGGACATTTCACTTGGATTTCTTAATTCATTTGTCCTTTAGAAGCCAGATAAAAGACGTTTCACGAAAAATTCCTGTCTCAACAGTTCCTTTATTGCTATATATTAGAGCCATATTTTAATAAAAATTGATGCAGGAAATAGATATTGTTAGATATTAGATCGTCAATGTATACCTTCTACCAAGGACAACACTATTGCCAGCTTTAATTATTCATTTTTTCTAACTTTTACTAAAAAACAATTTAATAGAATGATAAAATATTAGTATTAACTGACAAAGGTGGTATGGTGGATGAAAAGAAAGTTAGGCGCAGAAGATTTATTTAAAATCAATTCAGTTTCAAATCCTCAAATTTCTCCAAACGGGGAAGAGGCTGTATTTATTCGAACAGAAATAGACGAGAAAGATAATAAATATTACGCTCATTTATTTCATATACAATTAGCGACTGGTACCATATCACAATGGACTTACGGAAAAGAAAGAATTTCTTCTCCGAACTGGTCTCCAGATGGACAATCAGTGGCATTTCTTTCAAATCGTGACGAAAAAAATCAATTATACATCATCAATAAAAATGGTGGGGAAGCAAAAAAAGTTACGACTTTGGATTCCGGAGTTAATTCATTTTTATGGGATCCATCAAACGGAAAAATTTGGATCTCAAGTAAAATTAAGAGTGGTAAAACTTTCACAGATAAAGTTGAAAAAGAAGACAAGCCATTGCCAAAAGCATATGTAGTTGATGGAATGAAATACAAAATGGATGGCATTGATGGGGCAGGGTTAGTTCCACAAGACTCTTATTCTCAAATTGCTGTACTAAACTTAAACGATGAATCAATTGACCAATTTACAACGGGTGAATACCAGCATTCATTACAAGCTATCTCACCGGATGGCAAAAAGTTAGTTGTTGGGGTAAATCGTGCTGACAATTTAGATTATGTTTTCAAATCTCCGTTACTATTAATAGACGTAGAAACAAAAGAAGAGACTACGATTGTCGACCAAAATGGATATTATGGTGGAGCGGCATTTTCGTTTGATGGCAAATACATAGCGTATGCTGGAAGCGACCATAGCTATAAAAATGCGACTCATGGGAATATTTACATTTATGATGTTGAAGGGAAAACGACAGTTTCATTAACTGATGGTATTGATAGTCCTGTTGGGGATTATGCAGTAGCTGATACGCAACAAGGAATTTCTTCTCCAGCTGTCGTTTGGACTGCAGCAAATGAATTATACTTCCAGCTTTCTACAATGGGTGATGTTCGTTTGTATTATGCGACTTTAGATGGTGCGATCTATCCTGCTTCACCAGAAGGGGAACATATTTATGATTATGCCGTTACTAAAGATGGGAAGTTTGCACTGATTGCAGTTTCTAATCCTACGTTCCCTGGTGAATTATTCAATTATGAAATTGCTGCTGGTGAAAGAAAGCAACTAACTCATTTTAATGAAGAGTTCTTAAAAGAAGTTGAGCTTGTTCAACCATCAGATATTTCTTATGAAGTTTCAGACGGTAACACTGTCTATGGTTGGTTAATGAAGCCAGCTGGGTTCGAAGAAGGGAAGAAATATCCTTTAATCGTTGAAATACATGGTGGCCCGCATACGATGTATGCAAATTCATTCTTCCATGAGTTACAATTACTAGCTGCAAAAGGCTATGGGGTACTTTATGTAAATCCACGTGGTAGCCATGGTTATAGTCAAGCCTTTGTTGATGCAGTGCGCGGTGATTATGGTGGTGGCGATTATACAGATATTATGGCTGGATTAGATTATGCAATTAGCCAGAATGATTGGATTGATACGGAACGCTTAGGTGTTACTGGTGGTAGTTATGGTGGATTTATGACGAACTGGATTGTTGGTCATACAAATCGCTTTAAAGCTGCTGTGACACAACGTAGTATTTCAAACTGGATTAGTTTCTTCGGTGTTTCAGATATTGGCTATTACTTTACTGACTGGCAAATTGGAGCTGACATGCAAGACCCTGAAAAACTTTGGAACCATTCGCCATTAAAATATGCAAAAAACATTGAAACACCGCTATTAATTTTACACAGTGAGAAAGACTTCCGCTGTCCTATTGAACAAGCTGAACAACTTTATATCACTTTAAAATCAATGAATAAACAAGTAGAGTTTGTTCGTTTCCCTGATAATAATCATAATTTATCACGAACTGGTACACCAAACTTACGAATTGAACGTTTAAATCAAATTGTTCAATGGTTTGAGAAATATATTTAATTTATTGAGCAATCGACAAGTCGAAATTGATTGCAATAAATTAATAGAGAAAATTTACTGAAAGAGAGTTTAGTTATGTCATTAATTCAAGGGTTGATTGACTTTATTCTACATATTGACGAACATCTTGTTGAGATTATTCAACAATTTGGAGGATGGGCCTATGGTATTATATTCTCGATCGTCTTTGTAGAGACAGGGGTCGTCATTATGCCGTTTCTGCCTGGGGATTCACTTCTTTTCGCAAGTGGTACGCTTGCAGCATTAGGTGCCTTTAGTTTACCTGTTTTACTTGTTGGGTTTATAGCTGCAGCTATTCTTGGAGACACTGTCAATTACCATATTGGACAAAAGGTTGGCTTAGCGATTAAACCAAATACATTAATTGGTCGCTTTATCAATGAAGAAAAAATGATTGCTGCACAACGCTTCTTTAATAAACACGGTGGAAAGACGATTGTCATCGCTAGATTCATGCCCTTTATTCGAACGTTTATCCCGTTTGTGGCGGGTGCTAGTCGGATGAATTATAAATATTTCCTTATTTATAATGTAATCGGTGCAGTAATATGGGTAATGATTTGTACTTTAGCCGGCTATTTCTTTGGTAATATTCCGATTATTAAAGAGAATTTCTCTGTTGTTATATTATTAATTATCTTCATCTCCGTTATACCAGCAATATTCAGTGCGTTAAAGGTACGAAAAGGTTAACTTAATCAGCAATAAATTGCTATTGGGCAATTAAAACGGCACTTCGCTAACTTTAGTGAGGTGCTGTTTTTTGGGGTTTATTCGCCTTTAACTTGGCCTTTCGTTTTTTTCGTAATGGATTGCAACGATACTTTGTTTAAATTTGTATTTAATTGTGTATAAATATTATTGTTGAGAAAACAATTTTTTATGAATAAATAGTTCATTTTCAACGAAAAATAAAGTAACTCACTACGGATGTATTCCTTACTTATCCCTTTAATTCCTTTGTTCATTTATCTTTATGAAAACTTTGTCTAAGTTTTGTCAGAATTAGTAAAGATTTATGAAATGGGAGAAAACGGTTACATTAAGGAAAAAATCTACCTTATAATGGTTTAGTAGGAAAAAAATATAATTGGAGGGAAATCTAATGAAAAAAGCATTGCTTGCCTTAATATTTGGTTCAGCGATTTTCTTAGCTGCATGTGGGGGCGGAGATGAAGCAACAACTGACAATAATGCAACTGATAACCAGGGTGCAACAGAAAATACTGAAGGCGACAACAACGGTGATGCAGGTACAACTGATGAAACAACAACAAATGACGAAGCTGCAACAGATACTGAAACTGCAAACGAAGGTGCTGTAGCTCATGGTCAAGAAGTTGTTCAAAAAGCTTGTATTTCCTGCCATGGTCAAAACTTAGAAGGTATGGGTAATTTCCCAGCGTTAAATAATGTTGGATCTCGTTTATCACAAGATGAAATTCTTAATGTTATATTAAATGGACAAGGCGGAATGCCAGCAGGAATTGTTAAAGGTGAAGAAGCTGAAGCAGCTGCTGCATACTTAGCAACACTTAAATAATTAAGACTAAACAGGACTATTTAGAAATTCGATTTTCTAAATAGTCCTTTTATTATGTCGAATCTAGTTTGAATTGATTTCATTTCTCACATAACATGCTAAAATAAAAACAGAATGCTAAATAAGGTAAAGGGTGTAAAATTATGATATCAGTTACAACAAAAGATGTTATAGAAAAATTTAACTTAACATTAGTAAGTGGTAATGAGGGTATAGGTCGTTATATTAGAACGAGTGATATTTCACGCCCTGGATTAGAGATGGCAGGTTATTTTACTCATTATCCAGCCAATCGTGTACAGTTAATTGGTAAAACGGAACATTCCTTTTTAGAGATGCTTCCTTCCAATATAAAAAAAGAACGTATGCTACGATTATGCTCACATGAAACACCTGCAATTATTATCTCTCGTGGAAATGAAGCACCAGAAGAATTGATTCAAGCTTCAAATGAAAATAATGTACCAGTTCTTTTAACAACGATGAAAACAACAAGATTTTCAAGTAGGTTAACGAATTACTTAGAAAGCAAACTTGCACCCTATGTAGCAATGCATGGAGTACTTGTAGATGTCTATGGAATCGGTGTTTTAATCATTGGAAAAAGTGGAGTAGGTAAAAGTGAAACTGCTCTAGAACTTATTAAAAAAGGGCATCGTTTAGTTGCAGATGATTGCGTTGAAATTCGTCAAGAAGCTGAAGATTTGTTGATGGGTACACCGCCACCATTGTTGGAGCATCTGTTAGAAATACGTGGAATTGGTATTATTGATATTATGACCCTTTTCGGTGCAAGTGCGGTCAGATCACAAAAACGAATTACACTTATTGTTGAACTTGAAAACTGGGACCCAGAAAAGGTTTATGACCGTCTAGGATTAGATGAAGAAAAGATGAAAATTATTGATACAGAAATTACTAAGTTAACAATTCCTGTACAACCTGGACGAAACGTTTCAGTTATTATTGAAGTGGCCGCAATGAATTATCGTTTGAAAAGATTAGGCGTTAATGCGGCACAAGAATTTTCTCGTCGCTTAGAAGAAGTAATTTCAGTTCAGGATGAGTTAGAAGAGGATTATTGATTTCCTAATTACTAAGGACAGTCCAAAATACACCTAGATAATTTAATAGTTGAGCGCTTTAATTGAAAGGAGAAATAGGATGGATTTTTTATTATTAGACATTAACCCGATTGCATTCCATATCGGAAGTATTCCAGTTCGTTGGTATGGAATTTTAATCGCACTGGGGATTGTTTTAGCTTACATAGTTGGTCAACATGAAGGAAATAAACGAGGGTTACCTAAGGATTTCTTTGCTGACCTACTCATTTGGGCAATTCCAATTTCCATTGTTTGTGCACGTATTTACTACGTCGTTATGGAATGGGATTATTATGGCGCAAATCCCGATAAAATCATTCAAATCTGGAATGGTGGGATTGCAATTCATGGTGCGCTAATTGGAGCAATCGCTACAGCATATGTATTTTGTCGTTTTAAAGGCATTAATTTCCTTAAAGTAGCGGACATTGCCATTCCAAGTGTGTTAATTGGACAAATTGTAGGACGCTGGGGTAATTTTATGAACCAAGAAGCTTATGGCGGACCGGTTTCTGAAGAGTTTTTACGAAATTTAATGATTCCAGAATGGATTATTAATCAAATGTATATAAATGATCCGGTCTATGGACTATCTTATTTCCATCCTACATTTTTATATGAATCATTATGGAATATTTTAGGGTTAATTCTTTTATTAATTCTTAGAAAGGTAAATCTTCACCGTGGTGAAATCTTCTTTACTTATTTAATTTGGTATGGAATTGGAAGATTCTTTATTGAAGGAATGAGAACGGATAGTTTATATCTATTTGGTGAGTTACGAGCTGCACAAGTAGTTTCGATTTTAGGAATTATTATCGGAGTTGTTTTCATTATTTATCGTCGAGTAAAAGTACGCCCTGTCGTTAGATATAAAGATAAATAGACAGAACAGCTTTGTATAAGTGTTCGGTTCAAGTGAAGGAGTAATAAATATGTTAAAAGCTTTATTATTCGATTTTGATGGTACTTTATTAAATACAAATGACTTAATCATTCAATCTTTTATGCATGTCCTGGAGGAAAAGTTTCCTGGGCAATATAAACCTGAGGATTGTTTGCGCTTTATGGGCCCTTCATTAACTGAAACATTTGAAGAATTAACGCCGAATGAAGTAGAAGAGATGACATTGAAATATCGAAAGTGGAACATAGAACACCACGATGAGCTAGTAAAAGAATTTGATGGCGTCATGGAAACTTTAGAAGAGCTTCGTGCTTTAGGGATTCGTTTAGCGATAGTTTCCACAAAAAGACGTGACATGATTGAGCGCGGATTAAATTTGATGGGGGCAAGTCACTTTTTTGAATTGATTGTCGGTATTGAAGATGTGAAAAATGTGAAGCCTGATCCAGAGCCTGTATTACTTGCGATTGAAAAGCTTGGTGTTGGCAAAGAAGATGTCATCATGATCGGTGACAATTCTCATGATATTGAATCTGGTAAAAATGCAGGTGTGAAAACAGCCGGTGTAGCTTGGTCGCTAAAAGGGGAAGAATTTTTAAATCAATTTAATCCGGATTATATGCTTCAACATATATCAGATATTTTGTCGATTGTTAAGGAGTCTTAAGCGATGAGAAGGACAGAACGATATAAGGTAGAAGGATCAAATTCTTTATGGCAAATTTATAAAACCGTATCTTTTTGGAAGGTTGTTAAATGCTTTATTTTTGGTCAAATCGGTCGTATAACTCCTTTTATGAGCTGGAAAAATTGGATTTATCGTACGTTTTTAGGAATGAAAATTGGGGACAAAACTTCCTTGGCGTTGATGGTGATGCCGGACACAATGTTTCCTGAGCGTATTTCAATTGGTGACAACACAATCATCGGTTTTAATACGACGATTTTAGCCCATGAATATTTAATAGATGAATATCGATTAGGTGATGTGAAAATAGGAAGTAACGTCATGATCGGAGCGAATTCTACAATATTACCTGGTGTTGAAATTGGTGACGGGGCTATTGTGTCAGCTGCCACATTAGTACATAAAGATGTACCTGCCGGATCGATGTGCGGTGGCAACCCCATGCAAATTATTTTCACCGCAGAGCAAATGGCAGAAAGAAAAAAGAGAGACGTGCCCCAGTGGCATAATGCGTAAGAACGATGAACTCACTATTGATGATAATAGTGGGTTTTTTTCTTAAGTAGAGAAGGTGTTTGATTAACACTGGTGTTGCTGGTAGTGGAAAAGGTGAATTAATGGACAAATGAGGATGGGCAAAGGTGAGAATTGTCCATTATTGGTGAGTTAATGGACAAAACGGGTTGAAGAATTGGTTGAACTGTCTATTATAGATGAGTTAATGGACAGAAAAGGATGGAAAAAGGTGAGAATTGTCCATTATAAGTGAGTTAATGGACAAAACGAGATGGAAAAGTGGTTGAACTGTCCAATAGAATCGTTCTATGAGACAAAACAGGTTGAAAATTTGGATGAACTGTCCAATATAGGTGTTCTATGGGACAAAACCGGTTGAAAATTTGGGTAAACTGTCCAATAGAAGCGTTCTACGGGACAAAACGAGTTGAGAACTTGGGTAAACTGTCCAGTAGAAGCGTTCTATGAGACAAAACCTGTTGAAAACTTAGGTAAACTGTCCAATAGAAGCGTTCTATGGGACAAAAACGGTTGAAAACTTGGGAGAACCGTCCAATAGAAATATTCTATTCGACAATACATGACGGGAATGATAATAAAAGGTAACATAGAAACCCTCTCAGTGACCGAATGAATAATAACTAGAACTAGAACGAATAGGTAGCATAGAATCCCCTTCAGTGACCATTTGCATCAAAGACTGCATTATCAGGTAGGTGAAAAGCCATATACACATCAAATCCCAAGACTACCAACAATCCCAAGACTACCAATAATCCCAAGACTACCAACAATCCCAAGACACTACTGAATCCAACTTTTATTCAACACCAACAATTCATTGACTTACATAAAATAATTAGATAAAATACTTTCATATACTAGTTCTCTAACACTCTAATACACTAAAGTGAAAATGACAGGAAGTGGAAATATGACAACGATTAAAAAGTTTGAAAAGCCAATCGGGATGCGTGATACTTTCCCAGTCACATTCGAAAAAACAGAAGCAATCCGCAATTCAGGAAGAACGTTTCTTCGCGGGCGTGGATTCGAATTTGTAAATACACCATCATTGGAATATTACGATACAGTGGGTAAAGCTTCTGCAATCTATGACGCTTCCCTATTTAAATTAGTAGATAGCCAAGGAAACACACTTGTTCTTAGACCGGATATGACGACACCTATTACCCGTCTAGCAACATCAAAGTTATTAAAAGAGAAGATTCCATTACGTTTAGCATATTTTGCGAATGTTTTCAGAGCGCAACAATTAGAAGGTGGCCGCCCTGCAGAATTTGAACAAATGGGCATTGAAGTAATTGGGGATAAAACGGTGTACGCAGATGCGGAAGTCATCATTACTGCAATTCAGCTCGTTCAAGATTATGGTATTCAATCCTTTAAGGTGACAATTGGTCACGCAGGCATTTTAAATTGCATTTTAAACGACTATACAGAAAATGAAACTCAAGCGAACAAACTGCGCTCCCTTTTAATCGAACGTAACTATGTTGGATTTGAAGAAGCCGTTCATTCCTTTGATTTACCGAAAACGAAATCAGATGCATTGCTCCAATTTATTAATGAAGCTGCGAACATTGAATCAATTGAGCAAATTGAAAAATATGTTTCTAAAAATGAATCACTACTATACATGCGTCAATTAGCTGAAATTATAAACTTAGCAAACTTATCTAAGTATGTTTCTTTTGATTTCACGCTATCTAGTCATATGAATTACTATACTGGTATGCTTTTCGAAATCTTTGCTGAAGGTAGTGGATTCCCTCTAGGAAACGGGGGACGTTATGACGGACTACTTCATCATTTCGGAAGTGATGTAGGAGCAACAGGTTTTGGCATTCGTGTCGATCGTTTATTGGAAATCATACCCAACCAAAAGACGGAAGAAAAAACGGTTGCCATTATTTTTGAAGACGAAGAATTCATTAAAGCACTTGATTTGTCTATTACTTTAAGAACTGAAGGAAACCATGTTACATTGCAGTCGAGAAATGGTCTAGTGAACGAGGAAGCATTTATTAAAGTTTTTGATGAAGTGCTTTACGTAACCCAGGAGGATAAATAGCAATGACAGAACTAACAATTGCCATGCCAAAAGGGCGTATTTTTGAAGAAGCGTATCAAATGTTAATTGATGCGGGATTTAACCTACCAGAAGAAGTAGAGATGTCACGAAAATTAATGATCGAAATACCGGAAGAAAAAATTCGATTCATTTTAGCAAAACCGATGGACGTTCCTGTCTATGTAGAACATGGCGTAGCGGATATCGGGATTGCAGGGAAAGACACATTACTTGAACTTAAAAGAAATGTTCACGAATTACTAGATTTAAAAATTAGCCAATGTTATATCGCATCAGCAGGCTTACCAAATACAAAAATGAATGAAATCGCGCCACGCATCGCTACTAAATATCCGAACGTTGCAATGGACTACTATAAAGAAATTGGTGAACAAGTCGAAATCATTGAATTAAATGGCTCCATTGAACTTGCTCCAATGATTGGCTTAGCTGACCGAATTGTTGATATTGTTTCCACTGGGAGAACGTTAAAAGAAAACGGACTTGTAGAATATGAACGTATAACTGATGTCTCATCCCGACTCATCGCAAACCCTGTAAGTTATCGAATGAAGAGTGCTCGCATTCAAGATATCGTGACACGTTTGAAAAAAATCGTTAATTAGAGAGAAGGGCTACCATGAAAATTACACAACTAACTAACTCTATTTCGCTAAAAAGACAATTAGAAGGCGGCAATGAAGAGCAACTAAAAACAGTACGACAAGTACTTCAAGATGTTCGTGAAAATGGCGATAAGGCAATTAGAAAATATAGTGAGATGTGGGATGGAATTTCTTTAGATGATTTTCGTGTTTCCCAAGAAGAGATTAACGAAGCATTAGCAAATTTTGATCCTCAACTGAAAAAGGATTTGGAAGAAGCAGCAGAAAATATTCGCTACTATCACGAGGCGCAGAAGAGAAAGGATTACAAGCTACCTCTAGCAGATGGATCATGGCTAGCACAACGAATTATTCCACTGGATGCAGTAGGGTTGTATGTCCCAGGTGGATCTGCTGCTTATCCTTCATCAGTACTTATGAATGTGATTCCTGCTCAAGTTGCAGGAGTAAAACGAATTGTCATCACTTCACCAACAGGAAAAGATGGTAAGTTACCGCCAGCGGTACTTGTAGCTGCTCACATTCTTGGCGTTACTGAAATCTATAAAGTCGGTGGTGCCCAAGCTATTGCAGCGCTTGCTTACGGAACAGAAACAATTGCCCCAGTTGATAAAATAACTGGACCAGGGAATATTTATGTCGCTTTAGCAAAACGTGAAGTATTTGGTGAAGTAGCCATAGATATGATTGCAGGACCAAGTGAAATTTGTGTACTAGCAGATGATACTGCATATGCTGATGAAGTAGCGGCTGACTTACTATCTCAGGCTGAACATGATGCTCTTGCTTGTGCAGTGCTAATTACTACAAGTGAAAGCTTGGCAGAAGAAGTTTCTGAGCAAGTCGAAGAACAATTAAGCAAACTACCTCGAGAAGCGATTGCACGCCAATCGATTGAAAACTTTGGTCAAATTTATATTGCAGAAACGATGGAAGAAGCAATCCGTGCTGTTAACTCCCTTGCACCAGAACATTTAGAAATCGTCACTGAAAAGGCAGAAGCAGTATCTGAACAAATTCGCCATGCCGGGGCTATTTTCATAGGAAGATATAGTTCAGAACCTGTTGGGGATTACTTTGCTGGAACAAATCACGTCCTACCTACTAACAGTACGGCAAGATTTGCTAGCGGATTAAACGTAGATGATTTTATTAAAAAATCGAGTGTTGTTTACTATAGTGAAAAAACATGGAAAGAAAATGCACCGAAAATAGCGAGACTTGCTCGAATGGAAGGGCTTGAAGGGCATGCCCGTGCAGTTGAATCTCGCGGATGGTCTAAAGGAGAATAAAAAATGTCTGAACTAAAAAGAAGATATGCAAAAATTGATCGTAATACTAATGAAACTAAAATAAGCGTAGAATTAGATTTAGACGGCGAAGGAAAAGCTGAAATTAATACGGGAGTTCCATTTATGGACCATATGCTCGACCTTTTCGTGAAGCACGGTCTTTTTGATAGTAAAATCATCGCTAATGGTGATACGCACATTGATGACCACCACACAACTGAAGACCTTGGTATCGTATTAGGGCAAGTTATACGCGAAGCATTAGGTGATAAAAAAGGAATTAAACGCTACGGAAATGCGTTTGTACCGATGGATGATGCGTTAGCACAAGTAGTTGTTGATTGTTCAAATCGACCACACCTTGAATACGGTGTAGAACCACAACTAACTCAAAAAGTCGGAACATTTGATACAGAATTAGTCCACGAATTTTTATGGAAATTTGCTTTGGAAGCCCGTATGAATGTACACGTAATTGTTCCTTATGGCCATAATACACATCATATCATTGAGGCGATTTTTAAAGCACTTGCTCGTGCGATTGATGATGCAGTTCAGATAGATCCACGTGTAAAAGGTGTACCTTCAACGAAAGGACTATTGACATAATATGAAGATTGGCGTAATAGATTATGGAATGGGCAATTTATTTAGCGTTGAACAAGCGCTAAAACTATTAAATTGTGAACCAATCATTTCATCAAACATCGAAGAACTTAATAGCTGTGACGCCCTAATTTTACCTGGTGTTGGAGCATTTCCTGATGCGATGAAACGACTAGCTGAAACAGAATTAGATACTTTTATTAAAAGTCAAACGAAACCTTTACTTGGGATATGTCTAGGTATGCAGTTAATGTTTGAAAAAAGTGACGAAGTAGAGTTAACAGAGGGACTTGGAATCTTTAAAGGTCGCGTAAAACGATTCGAAGGAGTTCCTAGAATTCCGCATATGGGTTGGAATAACTTACAATTTTCACAATTCCCAGAATGGTTAAAGGAAACTAAATTGCCCGATGATCGCTTTGTATATTTCGTCCACTCTTACTATGCGACTGAACTGGCAAATAAAGAACTAGTTGCTTATGCAGATTATGAAGGTGTAAAAGTGCCTGGTGTCGTGAAAAACGGTAGCTTCACAGGGATGCAGTTCCATCCAGAAAAATCCGGAGCATTCGGTGTGTTTTTACTGAACCAGTGGCTTAAAGGATTGGAGAGAAACGAATGTTAACAAAACGAATTATTCCATGTCTTGACGTAAAAGAAGGAAGAGTTGTTAAAGGTGTACAGTTTGTTGAACTACGTGACGCTGGAGACCCTGTAGAACTTGCCAAATTTTACGATGAACAAGGTGCAGATGAATTAGTATTTTTAGATATTTCCGCTTCTAATGAAGGTCGAGAAACGATGATTGACGTTGTGCGAAAAACAGCAGCAACATTAGCTATTCCATTTACTGTTGGTGGAGGAATTCGTACATTAGAGGATATGAAGGGAATTTTACGTGCTGGTGCGGATAAAGTATCAGTAAATACAGCCGCTTTAGTACGTCCTGAACTGATTAAAGAAGGTTCCGATTTCTTTGGTGCTCAATGTATCGTAGTTGCAATTGATGCTCGTTACAGCGAAGAAGATGGTACATGGATGGTTTATACTCATGGTGGACGTAACAAAACTGAATGGACAGCTGTTGAATGGGCAAAAGAAGCGGTTCGTTTAGGTGCAGGTGAAATTTTACTAACGAGTATGAATCAAGACGGCGAAAAAAGTGGTTTTGATTTAGAATTAACAAGAGCAGTTCGAGAAGCGGTAACTGTTCCAGTTATTGCGAGTGGTGGCGCAGGTAATGCACAACACTTCTTAGAAGTTTTACAAGATGTTGACGCGGACGCGGCATTAGCAGCATCAATTTTCCACTATAAAGAAACGAGCGTAGCAGAAGTGAAAGCATTTTTACGCGAAAAAGGAGTACGTGTCAGATAATGATTGCTATAGATAATCTAAAGTTCGATGAAAAAGGGTTAATAACAGCTGTTGTGCAAGATGCTCAATCAAAAGAAGTATTAACCGTTGCATATATGAATAAAGAATCGTTACAAAAAACAATTGAAACTGGTGAAACTTGGTTTTACTCTCGTTCAAGACAAGAATTGTGGCATAAAGGTGCAACAAGTGGAAACACACAAAAAGTCATTTCAATAAAAACAGATTGCGATCAAGATGCACTTGTTGTGGAAGTGTTACCAGCTGGCCCAGCTTGCCATAACGGTACGACTTCATGCTTCACTGAAGAACTACTTAAAAATGATCAAGTGGGTACAGTAGGAATTATTCCTTATTTAGCAGAAGTAATTCGCACACGTGAAAGCGAAATGCCAGAAGGTGCTTATACTACATACTTATTTACAGAAGGAATCGATAAGATTTGTAAAAAGGTTGGCGAAGAAGCAACCGAGGTTGTAATTGGTGCGAAAAATCGTGATAAAAAAGAAGTAACATGGGAAGCAGCAGACCTTATTTATCACTTACTTGTTTTACTACAAGAACAAAAAATTAGTGTTTATGATGTGCTTGAAGTTCTTGTTGATCGTCATCAACAAAAAAGAGCTAGTACAAAGGGTAATTAACAATTCGAAATGAATGACGTATATAATATATGTGTTATAATAGGGAAGTGTTTTATTAGGGAACGTTGTCGAAACGTTCCTTCTTTCGTGTATACGGCGAATTTTACAGATAATTTTTTGGTAACTATTTGAGGTTTACGAAAAATCTAGATGCACATATTTGACTGCTTTTTGCAGAAAAGTGATCGATGCACATGTCTTAGACAGTAACGGAATGAAAGCTGTCAAAAATACGCCAACGCGAAATTGAATCATTTCGGAGGATTTAACTTGGAAAATCAACGTAGAAAAGAGCAAAAGAATAATATTGTGTCCTTTGTTCCTAATGGTGATTATTATTTTAAAAAAGCATTAAAAGCAATAGACCATGACCAAATGGATAAAGCTTATAAATATATGAAACGTGCAGCAGAACTGAGTCCATCAAATGCACATATCTTAATGCAATTTGGCATTATGGAAATGGATGCGGGGAACTTTGAAAGTGCCTATGAATGTATCCACACAGCCTATAGTTTAGAGCCTAGTGAATCGGAGTACGTATTCTTCTTAGCGGATGTGTCAGGATGCCTTGGTATTGTCCATGATGCTAAAAAATATGCAGAACAGTATTTAGAAATGGACCCTGAAGGTGTTTATTCTTTTGAAGCAAGTGAAATATTAGAGTTTATCGAATTTGAAGATGAATTTGAATCATTTGATGAAGAAGATGGCGAAAAGATTATCGCTCAAGAAAAAGCTCGCCGACTAATGGAGAATGGACGTTTTCCTGAAGCGATTGAGGTGCTTGAGGATTTAATTGAAACGTTTCCTGACTTATGGCCAGCCTTTAACAATTTAGCATTGGCTTATTTTTATACAGGTGAAATTGAAGATGCTAAAGCATTGCTAAACCATGTTTTACGTGAAAATCATGGCAATCTTCATGCAATTTGCAATTTAACAGTTATTGCCTACTATGAAAAGAAAGATAAAGAATTAGCGGAATTAGTAGAAATCTTAAAGAAAATTAATCCCTTTGATTGGGAAAATCGTTATAAGTTAGGTGCGACATTATCGTTAATTGGTGAGCATGAGTTAGCATTTAAATGGTTACGTAGTATGAGTAAACGTGGTTATGAAGGCGATAGTGGTTTTTATTTCTGGTTAGCCCAATCTGCTTACTTTTGTGGCCATGTAGACATAGCTGAGAGTGCATGGAAAACATTAGTTGAAATAGATCCATCTAAAAAGGGATTAGAGCCTTGGCAACATATTAAAACGAACGTAGGAAGTAACGCATTAGAGCAAAATCGTGAGAAAATCGTTGAAAAAATTACGAGTAAATATAGTGCTCATAGAATGTTTGGTTTTTTCTTATTAAGTAAATCTGCATATAAACAAGAGATTATTGCTCACCCAACTTGGATTGACTTAACAAAATATTCTGGTCTTGAAAAGTTATCTTTAGCCTATGCATTGAATCATCAATTTAATAGAAACAACAAAATTGAAAAATATTTTGAAAGAGCTATGGAAGTTGCTGAACAACTATATGAAAAAAGTGGAAGTGTTACTGTTGAAGAACAGTATTTATTCCAAATGTGGTTTGTTTTATGTGAAAAAGCATTGCAAGACTCATATGAATTTAAAAATGTAAAAGCATTGGCAGCGGCTGTAGACTTTATGTTTCATTCAACTATTAATAGTACCCGCGTAACGAAAAAAGAATATGCCGAGAAATATAATATTTCTGTCTCTACTTTAACAAAATATGTAGAAGACCTTATTAACTATTTGCCTTTTGAATCGAAGTAAGCTTAAGCATTTCATTTGAAGAAGTTCGCGTGATGCACTACGATGAAATTAAGCATTTTGCTTTATTAGGAGGATACAACAATGGCTGAAGAAAAAATTTATGACGTAGTAGTTATCGGAGCTGGTCCTGCTGGTATGACAGCAGCAGTATATACATCACGTGCTAATTTAGCAACTTTAATGATAGAGCGTGGAATTCCTGGTGGACAAATGGCGAATACGGAAGAAGTAGAAAACTATCCAGGATTTGACCACATTTTAGGACCTGAACTATCAACAAAAATGTTTGAACACGCGAAGAAATTTGGCGCGGAATATGTTTATGGTGATGTACAAGAAATCATCGACGGTGAAGAATACAAAATCATTAAAGCAGGTTCTAAAGAATATAAGACTCGCGCAATTATTATCTCTACAGGAGCAGAATACAAAAAAATGGGTGTTCCTGGTGAGAAAGAGCTTGGCGGTCGCGGAGTAAGTTACTGTGCTGTTTGTGACGGTGCATTCTTCAAACAAAAGAATTTAATCGTTGTAGGTGGAGGAGACTCTGCTGTAGAAGAAGGCGTTTATTTAACTCGTTTTGCAGATAAAGTAACAATCGTTCATAGACGTGACAAACTTCGTGCACAAAAAATTCTACAAGATCGTGCTTTTGCTAATGAGAAAGTAGATTTCATCTGGAATCATACTGTAAAAGAAATTAATGAAAGTAACGGGAAAGTTGGTAGCGTTACTTTAGTGAATACTGTTGATGGTTCTGAACAAGAAGTTCAAGCTGATGGTGTGTTCGTATACATTGGTATGGTACCATTAACTGCACCATTTAAATCATTAGGAATTTTAAATGAAGCTGGATATGTATTAACGAATGAAAAAATGGAAACATCAGTAAAAGGAATTTTTGCTGCTGGTGACGTTCGAGATAAAATGCTTCGTCAAATTGTTACAGCAACTGGCGATGGTAGTATTGCAGCTCAATCTGCACAACATTATATTGAAGAACTAGTTGAAAAAATCGGACAAAAATAAAATCTTAATAATGTCTTAATTTACGTGTAACTTATTTGAAACACAGAAGGGGTATACTATAAATATGAACGCGTTATCCCCCTTTTTGTGTATCATTTTTTAGTTGTTTCCATTTTACGTGGGAACAACTTTTTTTTGAGAAAAAGAGAGTTTATACATAGCTTTAAAGTAAGATGCCAACTCGACCTAGTTCTGGGTCGAGTTGTGTTATTTTCCTGTAAATAATGTTAATGATTGTTTAAATTCATTGGTGTAGACATATTATTTTGTAACCAACCTAATTTAACAGTTATAATAGAAATAAGAAGCTAGAAAAGATTTGGGGTGTAGTCATGCAAAGGATTGCTAATTTATTAGCCGTACAAGATGGAAAAGTTCTACTTATGCAAAAGCCTAGAAGAGGTTGGTATGTGGCTCCTGGTGGAAAAATGGAAAGTGGCGAATCAATAATAGAAGCTGCAATTCGTGAGTTTCAAGAGGAGACAAGTGCTACACCGAAAGATGTTCATTTAAAAGGTGTCTTTACGATTGTTATTAAAGAGGATGGACTCGTTGTTGATGAGTGGATGCTATTTACATTTGTCTCAAATGGAATTATCGGAACTCCTGTTAAAGAAAATCGGGAAGGGAAGCTGGACTGGCACCCTATTGAAAGTCTACATCATTTACCAATGGCTGAAGGAGATCGTGATAATCTTTTATTTGTATGTACAAAAGAGGGGATTCAATATGGAACGTTTGAATATACAAAGGATTATGAATTGTTAAGTTCAACATTACAATCATCGACGGAACAACAATAAGGGGAGTGTATTTCCATGGCGAGCAATAACTTATATAACCATGAGATTGTCATTATAACTGGGATGAGTGGTGCAGGTAAAACAGTAGCGGTACAAAGTTTTGAAGATTTAGGCTACTACTGTATTGATAATTTACCTCCTGCTTTATTAACGACGTTTTTAGCACTGATGAAAGAATCTGAACGAAATATAACTCGTGTTGCCGCAGTAATGGATATGAGAGGCGGAGAATTTTTTGATTCGCTAGTTGATGCATTAGATAAGTTAGAAAAGGTTGAAGATCTTCAAACGCGTGTTTTATTTTTGGACGCAGATGATGAGACACTTGTTCGTCGTTATAAAGAAACGAGAAGATCGCACCCACTTGACCCTCAAGGGCTGCCCCTTAATGGAATAAAAAAAGAACGAGCATTACTTTCTGAGCTTAAAGGACGAGCTACTTATGTTTACAACACTTCGACAATGAAACCACGAGAACTAAGGGAAAAAATAGCCTACGAATTTGCTACAGCATCTGGTCCGACTTTCTCAGTGAATGTGATGTCTTTTGGTTTTAAAAATGGAATTCCAATTGATGCAGATTTAGTATTTGATGTTCGATTCCTAAAAAATCCATATTATGTCGAAGAACTACGACATAAAACAGGATTACAAACAGAAGTTTCTTCATATGTTTTAGCTAATGAAGATACACAAGAATTAATTAATAAATTATCAGATCTATTCACATTTATGGTTCCACAATATAAAAATGAAGGTAAAACTCAATTAGTCATCGCTTTTGGGTGTACCGGTGGGCAACATCGTTCTGTAACCTTAGCAGAATACTTCGGTAAAGTATTCAAAGAAAGCTATCAAACTGTCATTACGCATCGAGATGTTATCCAAAGGAAGGATTGAAAAAATGCCAAGGAAAAAAACGAACGTCGTAGTAATAGGAGGTGGAACAGGTCTATCCACATTATTACGCGGATTGAAAAGATATCCTTTTGAAATTACAGCAATTGTAACAGTCGCCGATGATGGTGGATCCTCAGGACGTTTACGAGATGACTATGATATTCCACCACCTGGCGATATTCGAAATGTCATTGCTGCATTATCCGAAGCAGAACCATTAGTTGAACAAATGTTTCAATATCGATTCTCTCACTCAGTGGACTTAGGTGGCCATTCCTTAGGGAATTTAATGTTAACTGCTTTAACGGATATTACAGGTGATTTTAGTCATGCCATTGCAGAAATGAGTAAAGTATTAAATGTTCACGGAAAGGTACTCCCAGCAGCAAATAAAAAAATTACATTGCATGCGGAGTTAGTTGATGGATCGGTTATCGTTGGGGAATCAAAAATCCCAAATTCAACGCGCCCAATTCGGAAGGTTTTTTTAGAGCCAAATCATGTAAAACCACTACCGGAAGCAGTACGTGCTATTCATTCAGCGGATGTTATACTAGTTGGTCCAGGAAGTTTATACACGAGCATTATTCCGAATCTATTGGTAGAAGATATAGGAGAGGCTTTAGTAGAAGCGAAGGGGCGTAAAATTTATATTTGTAATTTGATGACGCAAAAAGGTGAGACAATTAACTATAAAGCATCAGATCATGTTCAAGCAATTTTTGATCATGTTGGAAAACCGTGCTTAGATTCCATTCTTGTTAATAATTTTGATCTACCTTTACCTATTAAAGCAAACTATAAAGAAGAAAATGCTGAACCAGTACCTGTTGATGTGGAAAATTTGGAAAAGCTAGGATTAGAAGTGATTAAAAAGGATATTGCAACAATACAATCTGGTGTAGTGCGTCATGAATCTACCCACATTGCGCATTGGTTAGACCAATTATGTTCCGAAATTTTATAGTATTCCTATTCCTCGGATCGATTAGTATATGATATGATATTCCACATACATAATTTGAAAGGGGGTTATGAAAGTGTCATTTGCTTCGGAAACGAAAAAAGAACTGACGCAAGTTGAAGCGAATGATAGCTGTTTAAAGGCAGAGTTATCAGCACTTATTCGTATGAATGGTGTTGTATCATTTACAAATAAACAACTTAGCCTAGATGTTCAAACAGAGAATGCTGCAATTGCGCGAAGAATATATACGATTATTAAAAAGCTCTTTTCATTAAACGTTGAGTTACTCGTTCGTAAAAAAATGCGTCTTAAAAAGAATAATGTGTATATTTGTCGAATTCGAGATGGTGCAAAAGATTTACTATCAGACCTCGAGATTATTTCAAATGAATTTCAGTTCAATCATTCGATTTCTAATTCGTTACTTGAAGAAACAGATGAAAGACGTGCCTATTTACGTGGTGCATTTTTAGCAGGTGGCTCTGTTAATAACCCAGAGACGTCTTCATATCATTTAGAAATCTATTCTTTATATAAAGAACATGGTGAAGCATTAACAGAGTTATTAAATACTTTTCAATTAAATGCAAAAACTATTGAACGTAAAAAAGGATTTATCACTTATTTAAAAGAAGCAGAGAAAATCTCAGATTTCTTAGGGTTAGTTGGTGCTTTCCAAGCGATGTTGAAATTTGAGGATGTCCGAATTGTTCGAGATATGAGAAATAGCGTAAATCGTATAGTCAATTGTGAAACAGCGAACTTAAATAAAACGATCGGTGCAGCTATTCGTCAAGTGGATAATATTAAGTTTATTGAAAATGCCATTGGATTAGATCAACTTCCTGAGAAACTACGAGAAATCGCCAGGTTACGTGTCGAATACCAAGATGTTACATTAAAAGAATTAGGTGAAATGGTATCGACAGGACCAGTAAGTAAATCAGGTGTAAATCATAGATTAAGAAAAATTGACGAAATCGCTGATGCTCTTCGCAGAGGAGAACAATTATAGTTCGATGGAAATAGGCAAAAACAAACATTGTTCTTTTTTGGTAATTCCGATAAGATAAATATATATTGATGAACGGTTTGAAAGAGGGAGATTATTAGATGGTTGAAACCAATTTAGAAGTGAAGTTGAAATCGGGTTTACAAGCTAGACAAGCCGCTTTATTTGTCCAAGAGGCAAACCGTTATAAGGCCGAAGTGTATTTACAAAAAGACCATAAAAAAGTAAATGCAAAGTCCATTATGGGGATCATGAGCCTTGCTATCGCAAGAGGTACAACAGTAACTTTAATTGCAGATGGCAACGACGAAAACGAAGCAATCGCTGGTCTTTCTAAATTCATTGAAAAAGAAGATTAATGAATATTATTATGAAAACGCTCGCATAAGATTCACTTAGCATTTTTTAAGTGGAGATGCGGGCTTGTTTTTTGTGGGTGGGGGTTACGGTGGGGAAGGTGTCCCGGCTGGCTTCTCAAGGGCGGAAAAGGTGTGTTTTTCGGTAAAGTGTCTTCGAGAGTGCATCTCGAGGAAAAAAAAGAAGAGAATTTCAGAAAAAAGTCTTCAAGGTATCTAGTTTCTGACAAAAAACGAAGAAACAGTGGAAAAGTGTCTAGAAAAGCATAGTATTTGACAAAAAAATTATTCATTCATAAAATCTTGTCTAGAAAACTCCAGTTATTAGACAAAAAAGGTCTACTTCATAGAATATTGTCTTGAAAAACCAAAGTTACGAGACAAAAAATCACGGATCAATAGGAAAGTGTCTCGTAAAACCGAGTTATGAGACAAAAAATTGTGAATCAACATGAAAGTGTCTCGTAAAACCGAGTTACGAGACAAAAAATTGTGAATCAACATGAAAGTGTCTCGTAAAACCGAGTTACGAGACAAAAAATTGTGAATCAACATGAAAGTGTCTCGTAAAACCGAGTTACGAGACAAAAAATTGTGAATCAACATGAAAGTGTCTCGTAAAACCGAGTTACGAGACAAAAAATTGTGAATCAACATGAAAGTGTCTCGTAAAACCAAGTTACGAGACAAAAAATCAAGTTTCTCCAGAAAACTGTCTCAATCAATATTCAACCATCCAGTAATCGCACAAGCATAAGTAACCGCATTCCTAAAGAAGTCCTATCTATCAAGATAAACTTAATAAAATATCCTAGATCTCTCGATAATGAAAATATAATCCCATAAACAATCACAAACTATATTCACAACACATAAAAACCGAGGTGTAATTAATTGAATACAAATCTTGTTTATACATTAAGTAAACCAACAAATACAGACAAAGCAAAGCACCCTGCAATCTTTCTAATGCACGGTATGGGAAGTAACGAAAGTGATTTACCGAGTATCGTTCAAGAATTAAGAAATGACTATTATATCTTTAGTTTAAGAGGACCGCTTTCTCAGCCGCCTGGCTACTCATTTTTCACAATTGAACGTATTGGACTTCCGCACGAGGAACCATTTAAACATATTTTAAATGAAATCCAACAATTTATAGAAGAAGCGAAAAGTCAGTATGATATTGATGAGAATGGAATTTATTTAATGGGCTTTAGCCAAGGTGGGATATTAAGCCAATCTCTCGCAAGTATCATGGGGAACAAGTTAGCTGGAATAGTATCGTTAAGTGGGTACCTACCAGAAATCGTAGATACGATGGAGAAATCACCAATGGACGGATTGCGAGTGTTCCTTGCTCATGGAGAACAAGATCAGATCATTCCTTTTACTTGGAGTGAGAAGAGTAAACAATACTTCGAGGGAAATCACGCAGAAGTGTCTTATCACCCTTACACAGGCGGACACTTCCTAACACAAGAAGTCGTAAACAAAATTCTAACCTATTTTAAAGGCTAATAAAAAATCTCCCTTTACACGTAAAATGTAAAGGGAGACTTACTTGTTACTTATTTTTTTGCATCATCGCTATTTGTAATGATGTGGTCGATTAGACCGTATTCTTTTGCTTGTTCAGCTGTCATGAAGTTGTCGCGGTCTGTATCTTGAGCGATTCTTTCGATTGGTTGACCTGAACGATCAGCTAAAATTTTGTTTAATTTGTCGCGTAAGAATAAAATACGTTTTGCAGCAATTTCGATTTCAGTTGCTTGCCCTTGAGCGCCACCAAGTGGTTGGTGAATCATTACTTCTGCATTTGGTAATGCGAAACGTTTACCTGGTTCACCAGCTGTAAGTAAGAAAGCACCCATAGAAGCTGCCATACCGATACAAATTGTTTGAACTTTTGGTTTAATGTATTGCATTGTATCGTAGATTGCCATACCTGCAGTAATTGAACCACCAGGTGAGTTGATGTATAAAGAAATATCTTTATCTGGATCTTCTGCAGCTAAGAATAATAACTGTGCAACGATTGAGTTGGCAACATTATCATCAATTGCGCTACCTAACATGATAATACGGTCTTTTAATAGGCGTGAATAAATGTCATATGCACGTTCTCCACGGTTTGTTTGTTCAATAACTGTTGGGACTAAAATTGTCATAATTTAAAATCCTCCTTAAAATGAATTAAATCGAAACATACGCTGAATTGTTCATCAGCTGTATCATTATAATACACAGAATGGTCAAGAAAGGTCAAATATAAACTCTTCATATAGTTAGCGATTTTTACTGAATATAATAGTATCATATGTAAGGAAATAAATATAAAATTAAGAGTTACAAAGATGTCGATAAAAAAATTAGCATTTGATTAAAAAGTTGAATTATTACCATGAAATTCTGTATAATAGTTTAAGTCGCCACTAATTTATATTTTCTCTCGAATTGCCCTCGTGGTGTAATGGATAACACGTAAGATTCCGGTTCTTGCACTGGGGGTTCGATTCCCTCCGAGGGCGCCATTACCATTTATTTCTTCACTTAATCAATCTTTACCTATAAAATGGAAAAATATACTTACTTTAACTGGCATAAAATATTAAATATTTGACAAAATTGTGATATTTTATTAAAAAGGTTGATTAATTGCCCGAAAATTAGTAAATTAATTTAGGTTCCTTATGATTAATGATGAATATAGTACTACTTAGACTACCAAGCTGCATTTCAAACAACCTGTATGATTTGTAGCTATTTTTCATTAATCAGATAACAATATGCCCGAAAAGGGCGCCATTTTACTGTTTTTTATATAATATTATAGCAATACCTACTGTAAATATTAGTTTAGCAGCCTAATCATTTACAGAGGGAATGGAAATAAAGGGGTAGAATGTTAATTACTGTACCAATTCATTTTACCCCTTCTTCATTCTCTTTAAACTAGTTATGATCAAATATCTTTTCATATAAATTTAGAACAAAGCGATGTTTATACGTTAAGGATAGAGTAATATAGTTTGAAGGTTTAACATAAAAATCCACCTTATTCATATTTATGAGTAGGGTGGTTTTTTTATTTCTATGAAAAAAATGTCGAAAAACCTAAGTAAAATTGGGTTTTTAATATATTTCAGAAAATATAGTATTGTATTAAAATTGTATAATAATTATAATACTATTTATAATTACACAGTTTTAAATAATCATAGAACTGATTTATTAAGAAACAACTATTTTGAATTGGGGGTATTTACATGAAGAAAAAGAGTTTAATGTTAATATTTACGATTTTAGCTGCAGTTTCTGTCATTCTAGCAGCATGTGGAGCAGGTGGGGATTCAGGTTCATCTGATTCAGGTAAAAAGAAATATCTCGGTGGTACAGAAGCATCATTTGCTCCATTTATTTATTTAGATGAAAAAGGTAAGGTTTCAGGGATTGACCCAGATATCGTACAAGCAATTGCTGAAGAAATGGATGTCGAATTAGAATTACAAAACGTTGGTTGGGAGCCAGTATTCTCAAAATTAACAAATGGAGAAATTGATTTCGGTGCTGCTGGTATTACAATTACTGAAGAACGTAAAGAAACATACGATTTCACAGAGCCTTATTGGGAATCTACATTACTACTAATTGTCCCAGAAGATAATACAGAAATTAAATCAGTTGATGATATTAAAGATAAAAAAGTTGCTGTTCAGATTAATACTACATCTCACGTAGCTGCTCAAAAAATTCTAGGTAATACGAATCCAAATATTATGGCCTATGAAAATCAACCACTTGCTTATCAAGAAGTAATCAATGGAACAGCTGATGTAGCAATCGGTGATAATGCCGTTATTTTAGAGTATTTAAAAAATAATCCGGATGCACCAATTAAAACGATCGAAGACGATAGCTTCGAAAAAGAATACTATGCTTTAATGGTGAAAAAAGGGAATACGGAACTATTAAATCTATTAAACGAAGGTCTTAAAAAGATCAAAGAAAATGGTAAATTAAAAGAAATTACAGGGCAAGATGCTGATTTTTAATTTTATAAATGGAGGAGTTTCAGATGGACTTTTTGTTTAACTTACGCTGGGATATAATCTGGAACTACCGTGATTTATTTTTACAGGGTATCTGGATAACAATTGTATTAACGGTTTGTGGTTATATTGGTGGTGTCATTTTTGGTGTTTTCTTAGGTCTAGGAAAAACGTCCAAAAGAAAATGGATATATTGGCCATGTAAATTATATGTGGATCTATTCCGTGGAACACCACTGTTAGTGCAAATTTTAATTATCCACTTAGCATTGATTCCATCGATTTTCGGTCAATCATTAGGAGTTATGTTTTCTGGGATCGCTGCGCTTATTTTAAATAGCGCAGCGTATAACGCAGAAATTTTCCGAGCTGGTATCGAATCAATCGATAAAGGTCAAACAGAAGCTGCTCGCTCGTTAGGGCTAACACAAGGTCAAGCGATGCGAAAAGTTATCTTACCACAAGCATTTCGTCGTATGGTACCGCCATTAGGTAATGAATTTATCGCATTGTTAAAAGATTCTTCATTAGTAATGGTTATTGCAGTAAATGATATTTTATATGCTGCAAAAGTAGTGGCAGGAGCTTACCAAAGATTCTGGGAACCATACTTAACGGCTGCAGTATTATACTTAGTATTAACATATGTTGTAACAAAACTAGTTGCATATGTTGAAAGACGTTTTAGTATTGATTACAATCCGCGTAAAAATAAGGAAGGGCGGGTTGCAAGATGATTAAAATCGAAAATCTACACAAAACTTTTGGTAAACTTGAAGTTTTAAAAGGGATCGACTGCGAAATAAAAGAAAAAGAAGTGGTTTGTGTTATTGGCCCTTCTGGTTCAGGGAAAAGTACATTTTTAAGATGTATTAATTTACTTGAAGAAATTACTGATGGAGCAGTTTATATTGGTGGGGCACAGGTAAATGATTTGAAAACGAATATTAATGATATTCGTACTGAAGTAGGAATGGTATTCCAACAATTTAATTTATTCCCTCATATGTCGGTAATCGATAATGTGACAATGGCTCCAATGTTAATACGTAAAATCAATAAAAAAGCTGCAGAGGAACAAGCTTTAGAACTACTTGCTAAAGTTGGTCTTAAAGAGAAAGCTTACAATTATCCGCAACAGCTTTCAGGTGGTCAGCAACAACGTGTTGCCATTGCACGAGCTCTTGCGATGAAGCCGAAAGTGATGCTTTTTGATGAACCAACATCAGCTCTTGACCCAGAAATGGTTCAAGAAGTGCTAGATGTTATGAAACAACTAGCAAAAGAAGGGATGACGATGGTTGTTGTAACGCATGAAATGGGATTTGCTCGTGAAGTTGCAGATCGAGTTATTTTCATGGACGGCGGGTACATAGTGGAACAAGGTCTTCCAAGTGAGATCTTTAGTAATCCACAAAACGATCGTACAAAAGCGTTTTTAGGGAAAATTTTATAAGTAGTTTAGAATCCATTCAGTGCGCAGGCATTGAATGGATTTTTTTATTTAGAGTATTTGATACTGCGAGGCGGATTTCGCCAAAATGAATGAAATATTCGTCAAAATGCAGGAGTTATTCGCCAAAATACAAAGGATATTCGCTAGAATGCCAAACCCGTGCTTCTACGCTGCAGATAATCGCCAAAATGAATAAAGTATTAGCCAAATTGAGAGAGTTATTCGCCAAAATACAAAGGGTATACGCCAGAATGCCAATCTTTAGCTTTTATGCTTTAGAAAATCGCCAAAATGAATAAAGTATTAGCCAAAGTGCCAGAGTTATTCGCCAAAATACAAAGGATATTCGCTAGAAAGCCGAACTCGTGCTTCTACGCTGCAGATAATCGCCAAAATGCATAAAGTATTAGCCAAATTGAGAGAGTTATTCGCCAAAATACAAAGGATATTCGCCAGAAGGCCAAACGCCCCATTTCAATACATCCCTAAACTCTGTATATACAACTGCCCGTCAGATTGAATTTCCGCATAAAGAACTTCCTTAGTTGAATACACACCAGCATTTTCTAACTGTTTATTTAGCCAATCGTTACTTAGACCTAGCTCTTTTAGGTTATCCGCTATTATTTTTCCATCAACAATTATTTCTGTAGGTATGTAAGTCGGCATAATTAAATCTATATTTAAATCTTTCTTCTGTACGTTTTGGGATTGTTGTTTTTTCAAAACACTCAATGTCCCGTTAGGTTCTAATATTGCATAATCAACTTCCGTAATTGAAAAAACATCTTTTTGTCGTAGTAACATTGTTAAATCATCAATATTTAACTTTGTGCTTGATAAGGATTTTTTATCGATGACTCCTTTTTTAATTAAAATAGTAGGTTCCCCATCAAGGACGACTCTTGCTTTCCCTGACTTTAATCCGATATAGGCAATAATCATTGACAGTAAACACCAAATAATTAGTGTCGTCAGTTCTTTAAAGAAATCCCTAGTACTAATTAACACCATATTTGCAGCAAGTGAACCTATTGTAATGCCTGTTATATAATTAAAAAAAGTTAAATGACTTAATTGTTTCTTACCTAATAGTCTTGTCATTATTAACAGGACAAAAAATGTAGAAACTGTTTCAATTATTATCTGGAAGTAGCTTATATTTTCTTTCATCAATTACACCTCTATTCGTATTTTGTGTTGTCATGAATAATTAATACAAAACAAAAAAATCACCTTTCACAGAGTGTGAAAAGTGATTTTTTATTTAATCCAATGTTAGCTCGGCATTCCTGGTGCTTTATCAGCCTGACCATACATATTTAACATTGCTTGCATGTCTGCTTGTGATAATTGAGGAATTTGGTAATAGCCTTTTTGGTTTTGATAAAGTGACAATTCGTATGCCATTTCAATACAGTTAGGAATGGAGTCTTGTAACACACGGCGTACAACTGGGTTTGTTGCTTCAAGGGCTGCTGTCGTTTTACCAGTTGCGCCCATTTTATGACAGCTTAAAAGGAATCCTGAAATAATTCCGTCATTAATTTCAGTTGGTGACTGCATAGGTTTTTTCGGTTCACCTGGTGTTAAACCGTATTTAGAGTCGTTACCCATTTGCATTTTGTATGAACGAGTCGGGTGACTAGGATCTTGACCCGTTTTGAAACATTCTGCAGTAATATTGTACTCATCAAGCATAAATGCATATTGTCTATCCAAAATATTAAGAAGCTCTTGGTCTTGTACATGTTGACGGAAGAAAATAAATGTATTTAATGCACCAATTGAAGCACTTAACACTTCATGAACGTCTAATACTTCGTGAGCACCGTGATTCATAGAAAGTGGCATATTCGTTGATTGTTGCATTGATTGGTTTTGATCCATGAAATTGTTTGTCATATTGTTCCTCCTTAAGTGTTTAAAGGTCGTACGAAATTAGTGTGTGTAGGTTGTTTTTGATTATTCATCTTTTCTGATACAATAATTGGTAAAGTAGTTGGTTGTTATTGGAGGTTAATTGATGATTGTTAAATTTTATAGTCGACCTGATTGTCCGCTTTGCGAAGAAGGTTTAATTACCTTGAAATTAGTCCAAGAAGATATCCCATTTACAATTGAACATATTAATATTGAGGAGTTTGATGACATTCACGAAAAATATATGCTCATGATTCCTGTAGTGGAAAAGGATGACAAAGTAATCCAATATGGGCAACTAGATTATGCGACATTGTTGGAACACCTAAGTTAATCATCAAATCCAATGAGGGAGGTTAATATTTCTCTCAAAGGGTAAAAATAATAAAGGTACAATTATAAAAATTGTAATATTGGAGGAAAAATTATGCCCTTAAAAATTGCGATTAATGGTTTTGGACGAATTGGTAGATTAGTGTTTCGAGAAGCGATGAAAAGTGAACAATTAGAAGTGGTTGCTGTAAATGATTTAACGGATGCTCATCAATTAGCTCATTTAATGAAATACGACTCTATCCATGGAATATATGATGCGAAGGTTGAATCTGAAGATGATGCATTTATTGTAAACGGCAAAAGAGTGCGTGTTTTATCTGAAAAAGACCCTTCAAAACTTCCTTGGGGTGAACTAGATGTTGATGTTGTTATCGAAGCAACTGGTAGATTCCGTTCCATGGAAGAAGTATCTCAACACGTGCAAGCGGGTGCGAAAAAAGCAATTCTTTCTGCACCATCAAAAGGTGAAATGCCTACTTATGTAATGGGAGTTAACCATACAAACTATAAAAATACAGAAGATGTGATTTCGAATGCTTCATGTACGACAAACTGTTTAGCTCCAGTAGCAAAAATACTTGATGAAAAGTTCGGTATTAAACGTGGATTAATGACAACAGTCCATTCTTATACAAATGACCAACGAATTTTAGATTTCCCACATAGCGATCCAAGAAGAGCTCGAGCTGGTGCGGTTTCTATGATTCCAACTTCCACTGGTGCAGCGATTGCTGTAGCGAAAGTGCTGCCGCAGTTAAAAGGTAAATTAGATGGATTTGCGATTCGTGTTCCAACACCAAACGTGTCATGTGTTGACTTTGTAGCTGAATTAAACACTAAGGTTACTGTTGAACAAGTAAATGATGCACTAAAAGAGGCTGCAAACGGAGAATTGCAAGGAATCTTAGGCTACAACGAACTACCGCTCGTATCAATTGACTATAACGGAAATTCAAATTCCTCTACAGTTGATGGTCTTTCTACTATGGTATTAGAAGATAATATGATTAAAGTTTTATCTTGGTATGATAATGAAATCGGCTATTCAAGTCGTTTGATTGATCTAGCTCTTTATATAGCTGAACAAGGCTTAAACAAATAAATGTGCTATACTATTTGATTTGGTTCGAAAAAGTGTAACATAATTATCCTTAGTTTCTATATTAAGTATAGCCTTAAAAATGATTTCCATTTATAATGATGATGGGTAATAAGAGCGGTGGCGTGTCGGTGGCTCTCTTGGCCGCTGAGAAGGACCCATCGCTCTTTCTTAATTTTAAAAATGTATATAAAAAAGATGAAAATGGTTGTGAAATGATGATCAACCTTATGTAATTCAAGGAGGATTTTCTTCATGTTTTCAAAGAAGACGATGAATGATATTGATGTAAAAGGAAAACGTGTCTTTGTTCGCGTTGATTTTAATGTACCGATGGAAGATGGAAAAATTACAGACGAAACGAGAATTCGTGCTGCGCTTTCAACAATTGAACAATTGACTAATAATGGTGCAAAGGTTATTTTAGCTTCTCATTTAGGAAGACCAAAAGGTGAAGTAAACGAGGAAATGCGCCTTACAGCAGTTGGAGTACGTTTAGCCGAACTTTTAGGAACAGCTGTTACAAAATTAGATCAATCAATTGGTAGTCAAGTTGAAGAAATGATTGCGAACATGCAAGACGGAGAGATTGTTCTTCTTGAAAATGTGCGTTTCCATAAAGGTGAAGAAAAAAATGATGAGGAACTTGCAAAACAATTTGCGAGTTTAGCTGATATATATGTAAATGATGCATTTGGTGCTGCTCACCGTGCTCATGCTTCTACTGAAGGAATTGCAAAACATATTCCTGCGGTTTCTGGTTTATTAATGGAAAAAGAATTGGACGTTCTTGGTAAAGCATTATCGAATCCAGAAAGACCTTTTACTGCCATCATTGGTGGATCAAAAGTAAAAGACAAAATTGGTGTAATTGAAAATCTACTTGATAAAGTAGACCATTTATTAATCGGTGGAGGACTTTCTTACACATTTAGTAAAGCTCAAGGGTATTCAGTTGGTAAGTCATTATTAGAAGAAGATAAAATCGAGCTTGCAAAAGGTTTTATTGAAAAAGCAAAAGAAAAAGGTGTCGAGCTTCATTTACCAGTGGATGCTGTTGTGGCAAATGAATTCTCTAAAGATGCTGAAACAAAAGTTGTGGATATTAATGAAATTCCAGAAGACTGGATGGGACTTGATATCGGGCCTAAAACTGCAAGTAAGTACGCTGAAATTATTAAAAACTCTAAGTTAATTATTTGGAATGGCCCAATGGGTGTATTCGAAATGGAACCATTCGCAAATGGAACGAAATCTGTTGCAGATGCAATGGCAGAAACTGCTGGTTACACGATTATTGGTGGTGGTGATTCAGCTGCAGCTGTTGAAAAATTTAATGTTGCTGAAAAAATGGACCACATCTCTACAGGTGGCGGAGCTAGCCTAGAACTTTTAGAAGGTAAAGCACTACCTGGCATCGTTGCTTTAAATGACAAATAAGGAGGTAGGCCTATGCGTAAACCAATCATTGCAGGAAACTGGAAGATGTATAAAACATTTGATGAAGCAACTCAGTTTTTAGAAGCTGTACGAGATCAAATTCCTACTGAAGATAAGGTAGATGCTGTTATTTGTGCACCAGCTTTATATTTGCCAACATTGGTAGGTATCGCTGCTGATTTTGATTTAGCGATTGGTGCTCAAAATATGCACTATGAAAATGAAGGTGCATTTACAGGTGAAATCAGTCCAGCTCAACTTTCTTCCATAAATGTTGATTATGTTATTCTTGGTCATTCAGAACGCCGTGAATACTTTAATGAGACGGATGAAACGGTGAATAAAAAGGTGGCTGCTGCCCTAACAGCTGGCATTGTTCCTATTATTTGTTGTGGTGAAACATTAGAAGAACGAGAATCAGGTAAGACGGAACAAAAAGTGAGCGGCCAAATAAAAGCAGCATTGAACGGCTTTACTGCTGAACAAGTGGAACATATGGTCATTGCTTACGAACCGATTTGGGCAATTGGCACAGGTAAAACTGCAACAGCAGATGATGCCAATCAGGTGTGCGGTGCCATTAGAAATGTTGTTGAACAATTATTTAACAAAGACTGTGCCGAAAAAGTTCGTATTCAATATGGAGGCAGTGTGAAGCCGGAAAATATTGAAGAGTTATTATCAAAAGAACATATTGATGGCGCTCTAGTAGGTGGGGCTAGTCTACAAGTGGATTCATTCCTTGCTTTAGTGAATAAGGCAATTAGTTAAGTTTTTCTAAATAGCAGGAGCTCAAAATTAATTTTTAACTTAAAGACGTAGTTTATTTCACAAATTGGAGGCGAGAGCATTTGCCTAAACAACCCGTAGCATTAATTATACTCGATGGCTTTGCTTTCCGTGACGAAGTGTATGGAAATGCAGTAGCACAAGCAAAGAAACCGAACTTTGATCGATATTGGAACCAATTTCCTCACTCAACGTTAACAGCAAGTGGTGAGGCAGTGGGGTTACCTGATGGTCAAATGGGTAATTCTGAAGTGGGACACTTAAATATTGGTGCAGGAAGAATCGTGTACCAAAGTCTTACTCGAATTCATAAATCCATTCGTGAAGGTGACTTCTTTGAAAATGAAAAGTTATTACAAGCGATTGAGCATGTAAAGTCTAATAATTCAAAGCTCCATCTGATGGGCTTACTATCAGATGGCGGTGTACATAGTCATTACGAACATCTTTTTGCAATGTTAAAACTTGCAAAACAAAAAGGCATCGATGAAGTCTATGTACATGGTTTTTTAGATGGACGTGATGTTGGTCCAACAACAGCACTTGGTTATATAGAAGAAACTGAAAAACAGATGAATGAAATCGGTGTAGGTAAATTTGCAACAATCCACGGTCGTTATTATGCAATGGATCGGGATAAGCGTTGGGAAAGGGTTCAATTATCCTATAATGCCCTCGTAGATGGAATTGGTCAAACGGCCCCTAGTGCAAAAATCGGGGTTGAAAACTCTTATGGAAGAGAAGTTCATGATGAATTTGTTATTCCATTTGTGATCACACAAGAGGGCAAACCTGTAGCAACAATTGATACGAATGATGCGGTTGTATTCTTCAATTTCCGTCCAGATCGTGCAATTCAGTTGTCGACGGCTTTCACAAACGATCAATTTATTGGTTTTAAATTATCTGAGAAACATCCTAAAAATCTTTCATTTGTTTCATTTACACATTATAGTGCAGAGGTTAATGCACAAGTCGTGTTTGAAAATATTGATTTAGTAAATACTGTCGGTGAAGTTATTGCTAGAAGTGGAAAAACTCAACTTCGTATTGCAGAAACTGAAAAATATCCGCACGTTACTTTCTTTATGAGTGGAGGAAGTGAGCAAACCTTCCCAGGCGAGGAGCGAATATTAATTCCTTCACCTAAAGTTCCTACATATGATTTGAAGCCTGAAATGAGTGCATACGAAGTAACAGAAGCACTGTTACAAGCAATTGAAGAAGATAAATTCGATGCGATCATATTGAACTTTGCAAATCCGGATATGGTTGGTCATAGTGGAATGCTTGAGCCAACGATTAAAGCGATTGAAACAGTCGATGAATGTTTAGGAAAAATTGTGGATGCCATTATAGAAAAAGGTGGCGCTGCAATTATTACAGCAGATCACGGAAATTCTGATGAAGTAGTTACAATTAAGGGTGAACCGATGACTGCCCATACGACAAATCCAGTTCCTGTCATTGTGACTAAATCGGATGTTGTCGTTCGTGATGGTGGAATTTTAGCTGACCTTGCACCTACAATGTTAAAATTGTTAGGACTAAAGCAACCAGAAGAAATGACAGGTAAACCGCTTATCGAAGAGGTTAAGTAGTAATTTAGGTTTTTGGGCTTCATGCCATTAAAAATAAATGCAATTTTGCTAAAGACTAAATTGATTCATTAAGGAGACTTGATTACAATGCCATTTATTACACAAGTTTATGCTCGCGAAGTATTAGATTCACGTGGTAACCCAACAGTAGAAGTAGAAGTATTTACAGAATCAGGTGCATTTGGACGCGCAATCGTTCCATCCGGTGCATCAACTGGTGAATACGAAGCAGTAGAACTACGCGACGGCGACAAATCTCGCTATCTTGGTAAAGGTGTTTTAAAAGCAGTAGAAAACGTGAATACGTTAATTGCTGAAGAATTAGAAGGTAACTATTCTGTTCTTGATCAAATTCTAATCGACAAAGCGTTAATCGAATTAGATGGTACTGAAAATAAAGGGAAACTAGGTGCAAACGCTATTCTTGGTGTTTCATTAGCTGTGGCACATGCAGCAAGTGACTACTTAGATATTCCTTTATATCAATATCTTGGTGGCGTAAATGCGAAGCAACTACCAGTTCCAATGATGAACATTTTAAACGGTGGCGCACATGCGGATAACAACGTTGATATTCAAGAGTTCATGGTTATGCCAGTTGGAGCAGAAAGCTTCCGTCATGCATTACGTATCGGTGCAGAAATCTTCCATAGCTTAAAAGCTGTTCTTAAAGAAAAAGGCTACAACACAGCTGTTGGAGATGAAGGTGGATTTGCTCCAAACTTAGGTTCGAACGAAGAAGCAATTACTGTTATTTTAGAAGCAATCGAGCGCGCGGGCTATAAAGCTGGCGAAGAAGTTCAACTTGCAATGGACGTTGCATCTTCTGAGTTATTCAATAAGGAAGACGGCAAATACCACTTATCAGGTGAAGGAGTTGTGAAAACTTCTGAAGAAATGGTTGACTGGTATGAAGAATTAACTTCAAAATATCCAATCATTTCAATTGAAGACGGTCTTGATGAAAACGACTGGGCTGGTCACAAGTTATTAACTGAGCGTATCGGTGGACGTGTTCAATTAGTTGGAGATGATTTATTCGTAACGAATACTGCGAAGTTATCTCAAGGAATTGAACAAGGTGTAGGTAACTCAATCCTTATTAAAGTTAACCAAATCGGTACTTTAACAGAAACTTTAGATGCGATTGAAATGGCAAAACGCGCAGGCTACACAGCAGTAATTTCTCACCGTTCTGGTGAATCTGAAGATGCAACAATTGCAGACATCGCTGTAGCAACAAACGCTGGCCAAATTAAAACAGGTGCTCCATCTCGTACAGACCGTGTTGCAAAATACAACCAATTACTTCGCATTGAAGATCAATTAAACGAAACTGCGCAGTATTTAGGATTAAAAGCTTTTTATAATATTAAGCGATAGATATTTATGGACCTCTTTCTTAGGAAAGGGGTTTTTTTGCGGATGAGAACTATACAAATTAATAAGTAACCTAGATTTTTGATGTCTGCGAAAAAGATATTAGAAGAAATTGATGAGATATTAGACAAAATGCCTGAGTTATTAGCCAAAATTGAGGCATTATTAGACAATAACTATAAAGTCAAAGTCTTCGTTAAAGATATTAGAAGAAATCGATGAGATATTAGACAAAATGCATGAGTTATTAGCCAAAATCAAGGCATTATTAGACAATAACTATAAAGTCAAAGTCTTCGTTAAAGATATTAGAAGAAATTGATGAGATATTAGACAAAATGCACTAGTTATTAGCCAAAATCAAGGCATTATTAGACAATAACTATAAAGTCAGAGCCTTCGTTGAAAATATTAGAAGAAATCGATGAGATATTAGACAAAATGCACTAGTTATTAGCCAAAATCGAGGCATTATTAGAAAATAACAGATTAAGTCCATATAATTGTGTAAAAACAAAAGAGTCATTTTGATTCCTCTTGGTTAGAATGTTTTCAGCTACGACAAACATTAGAAAAGAGGATATTAAAATGACCCAAATTCAGTTTAACCTAAATATGGATCTTTTAAAAGATTCTGTTATAAATTCAAACATTGATACTGTTGTTAAATCAGCTATCGTTCTTGTTTTAAATGAGTTCATGGAAAAAGAACGTGATGAATATTTACAAGCAGCTGCTTATGAGCGCTCTTCTGAGCGTCGTGATTATCGTAACGGTTATTATGAACGTGACTTTACATTAAGCATAGGCAAAATAACACTGAAAGTACCTAGAACACGTAACGGTGAATTTTCACCTTCAGTATTCGAAAAATATGCTCGTTGCGATCAGGCATTGATTGTATCTATGACAGAGATGGTTATAAATGGAGTCTCTACAAGAAAAGTCACTCATATTGTTGAACAACTATGTGGTAAAAGTGTTTCAAAATCATTTGTTTCAACGCTTACTCAAAAGTTAGATCCAGTTATCAATGAATGGGCCAGCAGGCCTTTGAATACGACTTATTATCCATATATGTTTGTTGATGCTATGTATACTAAAGTTCGTGAGCACCATAAAGTCGTTTCTAAGGCTATTTATATAGCGACTGCGATTAATGAGCAAACGGATAAAAGAGAAATACTCGGATTAAGTGTTGATCATGTCGAAAGTTATGAGAGCTGGACTCGTTTTTTTCAATCTTTAAAATCTCGTGGGCTCCAATCTCCAAAACTTATAATTTCTGATGCACATCAGGGGTTACAGAAAGCTATACAACGTGAATTTATCGGTACAGCTTGGCAAAGATGTAATGTTCATTTTAAGCGTAATATCATGGATAAACTACCAAAAAAGGATTCTTCTGAAATACGTACTATGATTAAGCGTGTTTTTGAAGCCATTACAATTGAAGATATTCGTAAATTTAAGGATGAACTACTGGAACAATTCAGTGATAACCCAAGATATGAAAAAGCTCTTACGACCTTTGATGAAGGTTTCGAAGATACCATTCAATATATGAATTTTCCTGAAAAAATTCGAAAACATATCCGAAGTACTAACTCTCTTGAACGCTTAAATCAGGAAGTAAGAAGACGTGAAACTGTCTTACGTATATTCCCGAATACACAATCAGCTTTCCGTTTAGTAGGAGCAGTGTTAATGGAATATCAAGAAAAAAATTATGACCGAAGGAAATCTCTAGCTAAATAAGACTTTGAATTTTTCGTTCTTAACTTCTATTCCTGGGAGTATTCCATATCCAATAAAGGCTATCAAAGTGAAAAGAGCCTTTGACAGCCTTTATTGGATATGGAGACTTTTGCCCACGGAAGTTAAGGCCGAAAAAATGTTAGGGATAGTTATACTCGAGCCCAAATGGGTACGTAAAATTTAAGTTGAAAACATTCGATATAGAATTTACACAAGATTAAGGACTTGACTAAATAACATGAACGTAGACGCCTCCTTTAATTAAAATGAGGGCTTATTAGAAATTATATTGAATATGGATTATCCAAAAGTTTAAATAACTTTAGGATAATCCTTTTTTTATTTTTAAAACGTAATTACTGATTATGAGAATTATTAATTCAAAATTGTTTAGGTATAAATGTATCAAAACTCAATTCTACTCCATAAAAATTCTAAAAAAATCATTAAATTTCATAATATGAAATCAAAGGTCAACCTTTCTTGAAATCTATGTTATCATGTTAAATAGTCATAATTTTCTAATAATAGTAGCCCCCCACAATAATATTAACTTCAGGAAAAATTATTATTAGGAAAACAAATTAGAAAAGGGAGTGGGAATTTTGATTACAAAAGATATCCTTAGTGAGAAATTAATAATTCAACAAGCAGTTGATAACAGAGATAGTGAAATAAGAGACCTTGCATTAAAAATCCATGCAAATCCGGAACTTGGATTTAAGGAGTATAAAGCAGCTGAATGGATTACAAATACATTGGAAAAAGCCGGTTTTAAGGTGGAAAAAGGTGTTGCAAATATTGAAACTGCCTTTGTAGCAACATGGGAAGGATCATCTGAAGGACCGACCATTGCCTTTATAGCAGAGTATGATGCATTACCAGAGTTAGGGCATGGATGTGGTCATAACATTATTGCATCTTCTTCAGTAGGTGCAGCTCTTGCAATAAAAGACGCATTTCCTAATTTCCCAGGAACAATAAAAGTAATCGGAACACCAGCTGAAGAAGGCGGTGGTGGAAAAATCATTATGTGTGAACATGGGGTATTCGATGATCTTGATGCTGCAATGATGTGTCATCCACTACGTGATTCTTTAGCCTACTTAGGTGGACTAGCGGCAGTAAATACGACATTTAAATTTTATGGAAAAGAATCTCATGCAGCTTTTGCCCCTGAAGATGGAATCAGTGCTTTAGATGCTGTCATTAATAGCTTTAATGCAATAAATAGTTTAAGACAATTTTTCACAGATGATGTGAGAATTCACGGAATTATTACAAAAGGTGGAGATGCTTCTAATGTTGTCCCAGCCTATTGTGAAGCAAAATTTGGAATTAGAGCTTCTACTAGAAAACGATTAGAACTAGTAAAAGAAAAAGTATACAATGCGGTACGTCATTCTACTGCTGCTGTAGGTGCTAAATGTGAAATAGAAGAAGGTTTAGTATATGCAGAACGTAACGATAATCTAACGATGGCAGATTTATTTAAAGATAATTTGGAGTCAATGGGAGTTCAAGTAAAAGAGCGACCTAAACAAGGTGGAATTGCATCCTCAGATATTGGGAATGTGAGTCAGATCGTTCCTACAGTTCAGTCTTATATCAAAATTGGAGACGCCCCAAATCATACACCTGAATTTACAAGGGATTCAGGATCAGAGCGAGGAATGGTTGGTTTAAATCAAGCAGCAAAGGCGTTAGCGATGACTGCTTATGATTTAGCAGTGGATCCTGAAATCTTAAAAAATGTAAAAGAAGAATTTGAGAACTCGAAGAAAGTTAATAACTAAATTGTTACTAGTAGTAATTTAATAGATTTAGGGGGATGGGTGTATGAAAATTTCTAAAAAGCTATTTTGGATTACAATAGGTGTTTTAACTTTAATATTAGTTGGGTGTGGCAGTAATAATAGTGGGGTAACAGCGGATGAAAAGGTTTTAACAATTGGACGAGGAGAAGATATTATAACTTTTGATCCGCATAATCATACACAAACAAATACAAAAGCTCTTACTGTAAATATTTACAATTCTCTTGTAAGAGATAATGATGGCGAAATTGAACCGATTATTGCAGAGTCGTGGGAAATTATTGAGCCAGATTTATGGGAATTTAAACTTCATGAAAATATAACATTCCATAACGGTGATAAATTAACAGCAGAAGATGTGAAATTTTCATTAGAACGAATTGCTCTTGATGAAACTTTATTAGGTCATGACTTCTCAAAGATTCAAGAAGTAATCGTTGTCGATGAATATAAAGTTCAAATTAAAACAGATGGCCCTGCACCATCATTATTACAACTATTAACTATGCCTGGTGGAGATATTCTTCCTAAAAAATATATAGAGGAAAATGGAATTGATCATTTCATTCAAAATCCAATCGGTAGTGGTCCATATAAATTCGTGGAATGGAAGAAAGATGATCGTGTAGTGCTTGAGAAAAATCCAGATTACTTTTTATATGAACCAAAATGGGATAAGTTAGTTTTCCGAGTGATTCCTGAATCTTCAACACGTTTAGGGGAATTGTTAACGGGCGGAGTTGATATGATTACGAATGTTCCACCATCAGATTGGGAAAGGATTAAAAATAACGATGAAACAGAACTTGTTCAAGGTCCAGTTCCTCGAGTTTTCCAACTAGTTACTCGAATGACTGAAGGGACGGTAACTGCGGATCCAAGAGTACGTGAAGCAATTGAACTTGCAATTGATAGTGAAGCAATTACTAAAAATATTCTTATGGGAGCAGCCACTCCTACAAGAACGCAAACAACACCTACATTCTTTGGTGCAAATAAAGATCTACATGGTAAAAATCTATATGATCCGGAACGTGCAAAACAACTATTAAAAGAAGCTGGATATGAAAATGGCGTAGAAATAAATATAGGTGTTCCAAATGGGCGTTATATAATGGATAAAGAAATTGGAGAAGCGATCCAAGCAATGCTTACGGAAGTTGGTTTCAAAGTTAACATGGAATTACTTGAAAGTAGTAGATGGAATGATAAATATAGAGCGAAATCCTTTGATGAACTTTATGTACTTGCATACTCTAATGCAATCGATGCAGGGTATTCATTATCATTAAATCTATCTGAACGTGCTAAAGGTGAAACAGATTTTAATAATGCTGAATTTGATGAATTATTGGAAGCGGCATCTGTAAATATGGATCCTGTAGAACGTGAAAAACAATACCAAAGAGCACAAGAAATTTTAGCTGAAGAACGACCACGTATTTTCTTGTTCCAATACGATCAAACATTAGCTATTTCTGACACACTTCTGTTTACACCACGATTAGATGAGTCACTATACGCTGATGAGATTATACTAAAGTAAAAAAATAGATAAAGAATACTAGTTTCTAGTTACTCACAAAGTTAAACCCCTACCAAAAATTTGGTAGGGGTTTATTTTCATTTGAATAGTATTAGTGTATTATAGTTTGTATATTCTGAAAATTGGACAAAGTTTTATAGAAACCCTCATTTTAGTCTACTTTAATCTATTAATTAAAATAGATTAGTTAATAAAATCTAGCATAAAAATGCATTTAATAGAATATATAAGCTTTAGAAAAAAATTTTATGAGATTTCATATAGTGAAATCTTAAGCTCTCCATTAATTTTAAAAATTGTTAATATTTAGACAAATGATGTTGAGGAGGGGTTGTATGGATACTAAATTATTACGTCAAACTTTCGGCAAATTCCCAACAGGGGTGACGGTAGTCACTTGGTTTGATGATGAAGGTATTAATGGAATAACGGTCAATTCATTTACATCTGTTTCGTTAGACCCTGCTTTAGCTCTCGTTTCTATTGATAAGCGAGCTAAATCACTAGATCAAATGAAAGGCAGACCATTTACTATTAATATTCTTTCAGATTCACAGGAAGCAACTGCTTGGCAGTTTGCTGGTCGCCAACAAGAAGATTTACAAATTGAATGGGATGAAACTGGTGATTCACCTTCATTAGTTGGATCTGCTGCAACAATTTACTGCAAACCATGGAAAGAAGTAGATGCAGGAGATCATGTTTTATACATTGGGGAAATTACTAACTTTAATAGAACTGATAAGCAAGCGCTAACATTTTATGAAGGTAAAATGGGCTCAGTTGCTAAATATGTTTGAAAAGATGCCAATAGGAGGGATAAATAATGGGAATTAGAACAGGTGAACAATATATCGAAGCATTAAAAGCAAGAAAACCAGAAGTTTGGTTAAATGGACGTTTAGTAGAAAATGTGTTTGATGAGCCTTATTTCAAACAACCAATATTGGAAATTGCAAAACTTTTCGATTTACAACATGATCCAGCATATCAAGATGATTTAACACATATTTGCGAGGAAACTGGTGAGCGAGTTGCCAATTCATTTTTATTCCCTCGTTCCTATGAAGATATTATGAAACGAAGTAAAGCCTTTGAAGTTGTAGCACGTCAAACATACGGTTTAATGGGACGTACTCCAGACTTCTTAAACTCAGTTGTTACATCATTAGCACAAAACTCTTGGTTCTTAAAAAAATACAACGAAGATTGGGCAAAAAATATTGAAAATTACTATCGTCATTTACGTGATAATGACTTGTTCTTAACTCACGCGATTGTAAATCCACAAAACGACCGCAGTAAAAATTCACACCAGCAATCAGACACGTTTACACATCTTGGAGTTGTTGAAGAACGAAAAGATGGAATCGTCGTTCGTGGAGCTAAAATGCTTGCAACGCTAGCTGCAATTACAGATGAAGTGATCATCTATTCGTTCCCAGGGTTTGCACCTGGAGATGAGCGTTATGCATTAGCATTTGCTCTACCAATCGATACAAAAGGATTGAAAATTATTTGCCGTGAACCAGCTCAAGATGGCACACGTTCAACTTTCGATCACCCACTTGCATCAAGATATGAGGAAATGGATGCACTTCTTATTTTTGAAGATGTATTTGTACCTTGGGATAAAGTATTCCTATACAACAACGTTGAGGCGGCAAACTTACTATACCCAATGACAGGAATTGCTGAACAACCAGCACATCAATCAGGCGTGCGCGGTTATATTAAACTAGCATTTGCTGTTGAAGTAGCTTGTAAAGTAGCAGATTCAATTGGTGTAGACCAATATTTGAATGTATCGCGTGATTTAGGTGAGCTTGTTCAATCTGTTGAAGTAATTCGCGCATTATTACGTACAGCGGAGCGTGAATATACAATTACAGAACATGGGGAAGCACGTTTAAATCCTGATACGCTCGAAACGATTCGGGGTATGATGCCAGAAATGTACCCACGTGCAATTGAAGTGTTGCAAACAATTGGTGCTGGTGGATTACTCATGATGCCAACTGAAGCAGACTTCTTAAATGAAGAACTTCGACCAAGTATAGATCGCCACTATGGAGGTCGCGAGGGTGTTGATGCTGAGCTTCGTATAAAAATTTTCAAATTAGCATGGGATTTATGTGGAGAAGCGTTCGGAATGAGGGCTCTTCAATATGAGCGCTACTACACTGGAGATCCAATTCGTAAGCGCAGTATTTTCTATAACAAATTTAAAAAGAATCATTCCTTTGACTTAGTAGAATCTATTTTATCGAAGGAAGACAAAGGGGTTAAAGAAACAGTGAAGTAACGAATGTAGGAGGGGAGTAAGCTGATATCATCAGTTAAAAAGTTTGTTAGTATCATAGATTTATTTGCAGATGGTGACCCTTCGTTAAGTAATAAAGAAATCGCAGACAGACTTAATTTACCACCAAGTTCTGTACACCATTTCTTAAAAACGATGACGGATGAACATATTTTAGTGCAGGGTAGTGACAAACGTTACCGACTAGGGTGGAAAATACTCGAGTGGGGTAACAAAGTGATGTATTACCAAGACATTAGTTTGGAAGCTAGTCCAATTATAAGTCAACTTGTTTCGCGTTTTAAAGGAACATCACACATAGGGATGTTTGACGATGGAGAAGTACGTTTCGTATTTAAAGCAATGTCACCCCATGCTGATGTTGTACCAACATTAGTAGGAATGACACGTTTTCCAGCATACGCAACAAGTATTGGTAAAGTTCTACTCGCTTACAATAAGAGCTTTTTACAGCCGATGTTGGCAAAAGGTATGTTTAAACAATCGAAAAACACGATCACAAGTATGGAAGTTTTGGAAAAAGAACTCGCTGAAATTCGTAAACGGGGATATTCCATTAGCGATAATGAAAATGAAACAGACACTTATGGTATCGCTGCACCCATTAAATCCTACAGCGGACAGGTAGTTGCGGCGTTAAATTTAGTTGGGGAAAGAAATTATATGACAGGGAAAGAACATCATCTAATTGTTCGCGAAGTTGTTCACTCTGCTCAAATGATTTCGAAACAACTTGGTTATATGACTATTAATTATTAAAAACAAAGGGGAAATGATTATGTCAAACCAAACAAGTGTAAGTAAAATGCAAGCTCGTTCACTAAATATTTTACAAGTGATTGAGGACAATAAAGATTTACTAAAGCCACCTGTAAATAACAAAGAATTATGGAATGATTCAGAGTTTCTTATTATGTTACTAGGTGGTCCAAACGCACGTCGTGATTTCCACGTAGATCCATCAGATGAGATCTTCTATCAAATTAAAGGTTCATGCTATGTAGAAATTATTAATGATGAAGGAAAACGTGAAGTAATCGAGGTAAAAGAAGGTGAAATGTTCACATTACCAGCGAATGTTCCACATTCACCACATCGTGTTGCAGATACGTACGGAATTGTTATTGAGCGTAAACGTAAACAAGGTGAGTTGGAAGATGTAGCTTGGTTCTGCGATAAGTGTGATCATGAATTACACCGTGTTAGAACGCAGATTACTGACATTGGAAAACAACTAGGAGAAGCAATTGCTCATTTTAATAATTCTTTAGAGCTTCGTACATGTGATAATTGTGGGCATGTGATGCCAGAAAAGGTGAAAGAATGGCAAAGCGAATAGATTTTCATACTCATATAATGCCGCTTGATCTACCAAATTTTGAGGAAAAATATGGTGGAGGTAGATGGCCTGTCTTAGAACAAAAATGTTCGTGTGGGGCAGATATAATGGTTGCTGGCAAACTGTTTCGTGAAGTAACAGATCAGGTTTGGGATGTAAAAAAACGTATTGAAGATATGGATCGAGAAAATGTTGATATGCAAGTGATTTCTCCAGTCCCAGTCACGTTTTCATACTGGGCACCAATCGAGCAAGCACTTGAATTGTCAATATACCAAAACGATTTTATCGCAAATATTGTGAAAGAAAATCCTGATAGATTCATAGGGTTAGGGACTATTCCTTTACAAAATCCGGAAGTTGCAATTCAAGAAATGCGTCGTTGTAAAGAAATTGGGTTAGTGGGAATCGAAATCGGTACAAATGTTAACGGCGAAAATTTAGATTCTGATGAATTACTTCCAGTATTCAAAGCAGCAGAAGAACTAGAAATGCCGTTATTCATTCACCCTTGGGAGACACTAGCTCAAAATCGTACACCAAGACACAATTTCCTATACACAGTAGGAATGCCTAGTGAGACTGCATTAGCAGCTGCTAGTTTAGTATGGAGTGGCGTAATGGAAAAATGTCCGAACTTAAAAATCTGTTTCGCCCATGGTGGAGGATCGTTCCCGTATATTTTACCTCGTTTAGATCAAGGCTGGAATGTTTGGCCAGACAAACGTAAAACAGAACATCCACCAAGCTATTATACGAAGAATTTCTACTTTGACTCTCTTGTATATGACCCACAAAATATTAACTATTTAATCGAAAGATTCGGTCATGACAAAATCATTATGGGATCAGACTATCCATTTTTACTAAGAGAAATTAATCCAGGGAAAGTACTCGATGAAATGGATACGTTAACGGATGAAGTGAAAGATGCAATATTCGGTGAAAACGCATTAAATTTTTTGAATATTAAAAAAGAGGATGTTGTAGCAAATGGTCAATCAAACGCAAAGGCCTGAAGAACGTTTACAGGAAATAGGAATTGAGTTATTGCCTCCACGCCAAGCAGTAGGGAATTACGTTAGCTGTGTTCGAACAGGTAATTTAATCTTCACATCTGGGCAAGGTGTAGACCAATTCCACGGAAAATTAGGAAAAGATTTAACGATTGAAGAAGGTTATGCAGCTGCTCGTCAATCAGTGATTAACTTACTTTCTGTTTTGAAGCATGAACTTGGTGAATTGTCCAAAGTAAAACGAGTAGTGAAAATTTTAGGAATGGTAAATTCCGCTGAAGATTTTACTGGGCAACCGAAAGTAATGAACGGTGCTTCGGATTTACTAGTAGAAGTTTTTGGAGAGCGCGGACGTCATGCACGATCAGCAGTAGGTATGGCACAACTTCCTAATAATACTGCGATTGAAATTGAAATGATTGTTGAAGTTGAAGAATAAAAAAGGTTTAAGCGACTTTCTAGTAATGTAAAGTCGCTTAAACTCTAAGGAAGGAGTTTAAGCAAATGCCATCATTGTCTTCAAAAGTAAAAAGTATTAACTGCAGAAACTTTATTAATGGAGAATTTATAGAACCTAATCATACGAATACCTTTGAAAATGTGAACCCTGCAACTGAAGAGGTAATTGGATGGGTTGCAGAAGCAACGAAAGAAGAAGTAGATTTAGCGGTTCAATCTGCGAAAAAGGCTTTAAAAGGACCGTGGAAAAATTTCACTGTGAAAGAGCGTTCTTCTATTATTCGTAAAATAGGGGATTTAATTTTAGAAAATGTTGAAGAGTTAGCAGTTCTTGAAGCTACTGACACGGGTAAACCTTATAGTTTAGCTTTAGAAATGGACATAAAACGTTCTGCTCATAACTTCCACTTCTTTGCAGATTACGTAACAAGTCTTGGCAATGAATCCTATAACCAAGATAACATTGCACTTCATTATTCTGTTACTCGCCCTGTTGGTGTAGTAGGAATGATTAACCCGTGGAATTTACCTTTACTTCTATTAACGTGGAAATTAGCTCCATGTCTAGCATCTGGAAGTACTGCGGTTATGAAGCCTGCTGAATTAACACCAATGACAGCAACACGTCTTGTTGAGCTTTGTAAAGAAGCAGGTGTGCCAGACGGTGTGGTTAACTTAGTCCACGGTTTTGGTAGTAATTCAGCAGGTGCATTTATATCCGAACACCCAGATGTAGATGCAATAACATTTACAGGGGAAACAAGTACTGGAACAGTCATTATGAAAGCTGCAGCACCTACATTGAAAAAAGTATCATTTGAATTAGGTGGAAAAAATCCAAATATCATTTTTGCAGATTCAGATATTGATGAAGTAATTGATACGACACTGAAGTCTAGTTTTATGAACCAAGGTGAAGTGTGCTTATGTGGATCACGAATCTACGTACAACGACCAGTTTACGATCAATTTATCGAAAAATTTGTTGCTCGTACAAAACAATTGCGTGTAGGAGATCCATTCGAGGATTCTACAGATGTTGGTGCAGTAATTGGTAAAGAGCATTACGAAAAAGTAATGAAATATATTCAAATTGCAAAAGAAGAAGGCGGTAACATTCTTACTGGAGGAGACCGTCCATCTCATATGGAAAAGGGCTACTTTATTGAGCCAACAATTGTTACTGGCTTAACACAACAGTCACGTTGTGTACGTGAAGAAATTTTCGGTCCAGTAGTAGTTGTAATGCCATTTGACGATGAGGAAGAAGTAATTGAATATGCCAACGATACGCATTATGGCCTAGGTGCAACAATTTGGACAAACGACCTACGCCGTGCTCACCGTGTTGCTGCACAAATCGAAGCGGGTATGATTTGGGTAAATACATGGTACTTAAGAGATTTACGGACACCATTTGGAGGCATGAAACATAGTGGTATCGGCCGTGAAGGTGGTACACACAGCTTTGAATTTTACTGTGAAGTGTCCAATGTAACGATAAAACTGTAAAAGGGGATAACCATGGTAGTTAATTTAATAGAGTGGTCAGAAAAATTACTTGAAGCAGAGGAATATCGAAGAGGTATTACGCCACTAACAGAAGAGATGAAAAATTTATCGATTAAAGAGGCGTACGGTATTCAACTACAAATTATCAATTCAAAACTTGCATCAGGCGAAAGAATAACTGGGAAAAAAATAGGTTTGACTTCACTAGCGATGCAAAAACTTCTAAAAGTTGATGAACCTGATTATGGTCACTTACTAACGAATATGGAAGTTCTTAATGGAAAGATCGAAAGAGATCAGCTTATTAAGCCTCGAGTTGAAGGTGAAATTGCCTTTGTAATGAAAAAAGCATTAAAAGGACCAAACGTAACAGTGGAACAAGTATTAGATGCCACTGATTATGTCGTTGGAAGTTTAGAAATTGTCGATAGTAGAGTAAAAGATTGGAAGATTAAACTTCAAGATACGATAGCGGATAATGCATCTTCAGCAAGATATCTTCTAGGTAACGTGAAACGTTCAGTTTCAGAAGTAGATTTACCAAATGTGCATATGAAGTTGTACAAAAATGGTGAATTTGTAAATGAAGGTAGTGGCACAGATGTGCTAGGGAATCCTGCGAACTGTGTTGCTTGGTTAATTAATAAACTTGCTGAATTTAATATCGGTGTTGAAGAAGGGGAAGTAATCTTATCAGGAGCATTATCTGCTGCACTTGATGCAGAAAAAGGTGATACGTTTACTGCTGATTTCGGAGACCTATTGGGCAAGTTGGAAGTGGAATTTGTATAGGGGAGTGTAAATATGTCCGAAAAAATTAAAGTTGGGATCATAGGGTCAGGAAATATCGGTACAGATTTAATGATGAAAATCATGCGTTCACCGTACTTAGAAATGTCTGTTTTAATTGGAATTGACCCACATTCTGAAGGACTAAAAAGAGCTAGTGATGCGGGTATCCATACAATTACAAATGGAATCGATGGTTTCTTAGAACAACCACATTTAGCAGATATTTTATTTGACGCTACTTCTGCCAAAGCGCATGAAGTACACGTTCAAAAATTAGAGGGATTAAATAAACGACTAATCGATTTAACTCCTGCAGCAGTTGGGCCATTTGTGGCACCGACTGTAAATCTTCTTGAACACATCGAAAAACCTGTTGTAAACATGATTACATGTGGCGGGCAAGCTACTATTCCAATCGTAAGAGCAATTGGGGATGTGCAAACAGTAGAGTATGGAGAAATCGTTGCAACAATTGCATCGAAAAGTGCAGGTCCTGGAACACGTGCAAATATTGATGAGTTTACTGAGACAACTGCCAATGCAATTGAATCGGTTGGGGGAGCAAAGTCAGGTAAAGCAATCATTATCTTAAATCCAGCTGAGCCACCGTTAATCATGCGTGACACAGTACTTTGCTTACTTGAAGAAGAAGTGAAGGATGAACAGGCGATTATTGACTCTGTTCGTCAAATGGTAGACAAGGTACAACAATATGTTCCCGGATACCGTTTGAAAATGGATCCGATCATTGATGGCAATAAAGTTACCGTTTTCCTTGAAGTAGAAGGTCTTGGTGATTACTTACCTATTTACGCAGGCAACCTAGATATTATGACGGCTGCAGGTGTAAAAGTGGGAGAGGAAATTGCTAAATCCTTAATAGAGAAGGGAGAGCGTGTGTAATGACTAAAGTGTTATTGACGGAAGTGGCACTACGTGACGGAAGCCATGTAGTTGCCCACCAATTTACAAAAGAACAAGTACGTTATGTAACGGAAATGCTAAGTAAAGCGAATGTTCCATTTATCGAAGTTACTCATGGTGATGGGTTAGGTGGATCTTCTTTACAATACGGCTTTTCAAAAGTTCATGATATTGAATTAGTTGAAGAGGCAGCGAAAGTTGCAGGAGACTCTAAGGTATCTGTTCTACTGATTCCAGGAATCGGTACGATTAGTCAACTGAAAGATGCTCATGCTGCAGGTGCACGAATGGTTCGAGTGGCGACTCATGTAACGGAAGCAGACGTTTCAAAACAACATATTGAAACTGCCCGTAATATGGGGATGGAAACTATCGGATTTTTAATGATGTCTCACTCAGCACCACCTGAAAAGGTGTTAGAACAAGCATTACTAATGGAATCTTACGGAGCACATGCTGTTTATGTGACTGATTCTGCAGGTGCCATGTTGCCTTCAGATGTAAGAGACCGTATTTCATTATTACGTAAAAACTTAAAAATTGATATCGGATTCCATGCGCATAACAATTTATCGCTTGCAGTTGCAAACTCACTTGTAGCTATTGAAGAGGGTGCAACACGTATCGATGGAAGTATTTGTTGTTTAGGTGCAGGTGCTGGAAATACGCAAACAGAAGTATTAGTAGCTGTATTAGAGCGCATGGGAATCGAAACTGGTGTCGATCTTTATCCTATGTTGGATTTAGCAGAGTATGTTAGAAACGATATTTTACCGCATCCACAAGATATCACTACAGGAAGTTTAGTTATGGGATATGCGGGAGTATATTCAAGCTTTTTACGCCATGCAAACGTTGCAGCTGAAAAAGTCGGCGTAGATGCAAGAGATATTTTAGTAGAGTTAGGCAAGTTAAATGTTGTCGGTGGTCAAGAAGATATGATTCTAGAAGTAGCTTCTGAGATTGCAAGAGAGAAAGTAGGGAAGATATAGTGTCGTTGTTTCTTTATGCAGAAAAGGTAGCACATGCTCAAGCAAACCATAAAGCAATTGAAAAGATTACTGTTACAAATCCAAAGATGACTGTGGAAGAAGCGTATGAAGTTCAAAAAATAAGTATTGAGCAAACATTGTCAGCAGAAAATCGCTTTATTGGTTGGAAAATGGGGTTAACAAGTGTTGCAAAACAAAAACAAGTTGGTGTAGAAGAACCCATCTATGGTCGACTCACATCTCAAATGAACTTACAAACTAACGAACTTATTGCTGCTGAACATATCCATCCAAGGGTTGAAGCAGAAGTAGCTTTCGTTTTTAACAAAGAACTAAAAGGTGCTAATCTAACACCTTTAGAAATTTGGCCAGCTATTGAAAATGTATTTCTAGCACTTGAAGTAATTGATAGTAGATATGAGAATTTCTCATTCACTTTACCGGATGTGGTTGCAGACAATGCTTCATCATCAAAAATATTATTAAGTTCACAAGCTTTCTCACCATATGAGAAAAACTGGGCAGATGTAAAAGTGAAGTTATATCACAACGGTGAAGAAAAATTGGAGGGAACTGGCGCGGCTGTGTTAGGCCATCCGATTAATTCTGTTATTCAGTTACTTAACATGCTAGAAAAAGAAGGTCGTGGAATTTTACCAGGTCAACTAGTATTAACTGGCGGAATTACTGATGCGATTCATGTCGCAGCTGGTGATGAAGTCGTTGCAGATTACGGTGATCTTGGTTCGTTAACATTAAATGTAAAGTAGGAGATAGAATGCCAATAGTTCAAATACAATTACTCGAAGGCCGTTCTATTGAGCAAAAAAAGAACATCATTTCAGAAGTAACAGACGCAATAGTGAAATCAGCAGATGTTCCAAAAGAGAATGTTCGCGTCATCATAACTGAAATACCACACGTGCATTGGGGAACAGGCGGTAAGACAAAAGATGAATAAATTTGTTTATTAAACAGGGGGATTATTATGAAACAATCTATTAAAATGTTTCGATTAGTATTCTTATTTGCCTTTATATTAGTTTTAGTAGCCTGTGGAAATTCTACTGAAAGCGGTAGTTCAACTGGAAGTGGAAGTTCTACAAGTAGTGGAGATACAAAAACAGATGAAACTGTACCAGTAAGTGGAGAAGACATTCCTGAAATGAAATTTAAACTAGCGCATATTACTCCAACGGATCATATGTGGCATCAAGCTGCAGAAAAGTTTAATGAAAAATTACAAGAATTATCAGGCGGTAAACTATCAGTTGAAATTTATCCAGCTAGTCAGTTAGGTACAGAAGCGGATATGGTTCAACAAGTAGAAGCTGGCTCTCTTGATTTTGCATTAATTACAGGTGCGTATTTAAGTGCAAGAACACCTGAAATGGCTGCATGGTTTGCTCCTTATGCTTTTGAAACATTGAAAGAAGCAGATGAAGCAAGTAGAACAGACGTTGCACGTGAAATCTTAGGGAAACTTGAAGGTACTGGTTTAAAAGGTCTTGATTACTTATTTGCAGGACAACGAGTAATCGTAACGAAGGATAAAGAAATTAAATCAGCAAGCGACTTAGAAGGCTTAAAAATGCGTGTAACACCAAGTCCACCGTTACAAGACTTCTACAAATCAGCAGGTGCTGCACCAGAAGGATTACCACTTCCTGAAGTTTACTCAGCGTTACAAACTGGTGTAATCGACGGAATGGACATGGACTTAGATGCAACGATTACAAACAAGTATTCTGAAGTAACGAAATATGTTGCTGTAACAAATCACATGGTGTGGCCATCAGTAATTGTTACAAATGAAGGTATGTATGAAGGCTTACCTGAAAATGTTTCTGCGATTGTAGACGAAGCATTAAAAGAAGCTATTAAGTTTTCTGTAGAAACTCGTTCAGCTCAAGAAGAAGAGTTTAAATCTGAGTTAGCAAGTCAAGGAATGACAGTTTACGAGTTAGATAAAGAAGTATTCAAAGATCAAATTGAAGAATTTGATGCGAAATATAGTGGGCAATCAGACTTAATTAAGAAGTTTATTGAAACATTTAGAAATTAAGGGGGTCATGCCAATGTCAAAACTGAGCAACATGATTACAAAAGTTGAAGAAGTAATCATTATTATATTAATGGCAGCTCTGGCAATTTTAATGACTCTATCTGTTGTGTTTAGGTATTTCTTGAAAGATCCGATTCCATGGGCAGGAGAAGTATCGATCTTTTTATTGATTTGGACATCATTTTTAGGAGGAAGCTGGGGCCTGAAATATGGCACCCAAGCTTCAGTCACTTTTGTATATGATGCCTTTTCAGATGAAAAGAAAAAAATTTTACGAATTGTTCAGGATATCATCATGATCATCTTCCTGTTTGTCCTTCTATTTTATTCGTATAAATGGATGGCATTACCTTCAACTATGATTCAAAAATCTAGTTCATTACAGTTACCAATGATTATTCCGTATAGTGCTGTTCCAATTGGATTAACTTTTGCAACAATCCATATTATTGCTAGGTTAATAGAAACGTTTCAAGGGAAAGAAACTTTGCAAGAAAAGAGGGATAATGTCGCATGATTTCATTTATCGTATTTGTCCTTTTCATCTTGCTTTTACTTATTCGTATTCCAATTTCAATCGTATTAGGTGTCACAACAGTTGTCTACTTTTTAATGAATGGTCAAATCCCATTACTGGAGTCGACACCGTTAAGAATGTATTCAGGTTTAGAAAACTTTGGATTACTTGCAATTCCTTTATTCATGTTAATGGGTGAAATTATGAATGAAGGTGGTATTACTACTAGACTTGTAAAGTTTGCTAGAGTTTTTATCGGTCACTTTAAAGGTGGACTAGCTTATGTAACAGTAGTAGCCAATATGTTTTTAGCTTCTATTTTAGGCTCTGCAAATGCTCAGGCAGCGATGATGAGTAAAGTAATGGTTCCACAGATGGAAAAAGAGGGATATTCTCGTGAATTCTCGTCATCCATTACACTTGCATCGTCAGTTATTGCACCTATCATTCCACCTAGTATGATTTTCATTATCTATGGGACATTGTCAAGTACATCAATTGGCGCTTTATTTATGGCCGGAATTGTACCTGGTATTATTTACGGTATTGCGTTTATTTTACTAATTTCTTATATCGGTATGAAACAGAACTTCCCAAAAAGCGAACGTGCTACAGGAAGTGAGATGATTCAAAGTACTATTCAAGTAATCCCAGCATTACTTATACCGATCACAGTAATTGTTGGAATTCTATCAGGGGTGTTTACAGCGACAGAATCAGCAGCTGTTGCTTGTTTTCTAGCACTTATTGTAGGGCTATTTTTCTACCGTGAGTTAAAGTATAAGAAATTACCAAAAATACTGTTAAATACGGTCATAAATACAGCGACAGTAACGTTTTTAATCATCATGGCAAACATCTTCGGTTGGATGATTGCTTTTGAGCGAATTCCTCAACTACTAGTTGATAGTATGCTTAGTATTACTGATAATCCATGGGTATTTTTATTACTTGTGAACATTGCACTTATATTTGTTGGGATGTTATTGGACGGAATTGCAGCATTAATTATTTTAGTGCCTGTGATGATGCCTTTAGTAACTGCGTTAAATATTGACCCTGTTCATTTTGGGGTAATTATTTGTATTAACTTAACGATTGGATTATTAACACCACCTGTTGGAACTGGATTGTTTATCGTTTCATCGATGGCGGACATTAAATTTGAACGACTGGTAAAGGCGGTAATACCGTTCATTATCGTTTCCTTTGCCGTATTATTACTTTTAACGTTTATTCCAAGCCTTGTAACATTTGTACCTAAATGGTTAGGGATGTAGGTGAATCGATTGGTTCTGGCAGAAGAACAATTTTTAAAAAAAGTAAAAATACTTACGTTGTGGGTAATTATCGGACAGTTACTCACGGCGTTCGTTGGAAGATCTCTAAGTCCCTTAATGATCTATATCGGAAGTGATTTATCATTAAATAAAGTGCAGTTGGGATTACTTCCGACTGCGCTTTTTATTGGACAATTTATCGGAACATTACCTATTGGTTTTCTGGTAGATAAAAAAAGTGTAAGAAAAGTGATCCTAATCATTATGTTGGTTGTTGGAGGGGCCTTTTTCTTATTTTCCTGGTCCAATATATTCATCGTGTCTTTCGTTGCGATCATGATGGCGGGTATTGGATACGGTGGCATGCACCCTTCAACGAATAAGGCAATTGTTCAAATGTACCCAAATGCTAAAGTCTCTTTGCCGATGGGACTAAAGCAAATGTCAATTACACTCGGATCATCAGGGGCTAGTTTAATATTAATTCCGATTGCAATCCTATTCGGGTGGCGGGTCGCATTAAGTTTGGCGGTTATTTTATTAATCATTTTTAGTTTGCTCCTTTATAGGAAATTAGCAATTTTAGAAGAGTTGCCAAGTACATCCAAATCCTCTAAATCTATTGTTTCCCAAATAGGACCGTTAGTAAAAAATAAAAGTTTACTTTTCACTACAGGATCTGCCTTTTTACTAATGGGAATCCAAGTAACGTTTAATACGTATTTAATTATCTATTTGTATGAAATAAAAGAGTGGTCAATTTACAGCGCGGGTATTTGTTTAGCTATATCAGAGTTAGGTGGGGCAGCAGGACGTGTGTTATGGGGAATAATCAGCGATCGGCTGTTTCGCCAAAATCGTTGGGTTGTACTAATACTTATAACAATGCAAAGTATTTTATTATTCTACTTGCTTCATATTGTGTTTTCAGCGGCTCTAATTATATTAATAGTCGTTAGTATAGGTTTTTCTCTTTCAGGATTTAATGGTGTGTGGATGAGTTTAGCCGTTGAAAGTGTTGAACCAGAGCAAAGCGGAACAGCCAGTGGATTTAGTGTCATGTTTGCCTCAGTGGGTGTAATGATTATTCCACCTATTTTTGGGTTTTTCGTTGACCTGTCTGGCTATGTTGCAGCAGGTAGTTTTATTATTATTTCTTTAACTCTTTGTTTTGTCATTTTAGTTCTAGCTAATTTTATAACCAATAGAAAGAGAAACGTTGAAAGTTTATGAAAACCTTATAAATAAAGGGAAAACGTTCTGTTATCTCGTAATTATAGATAATAAGTAATAATATTTTTTTCTATTTCTCGTATATGGAACTTTGTTTTAAGGAGGTAAGATGTATGTTCGATAGTAAAGTGCTTAATAGTTGGACACCTTATCTTAAATATGGAGAAAGACGTTTCTACAAAAGAAAATCAGTAGTCTATAGGGAAAATGAGAAAAGTGTACAAGGGTTTTATTATTTAAAATCAGGGTTTATAAAAATATCGTTAACGATCCATGCAGGCGATGAACAGATTATTGATATTGTTAGTGATGACACGCCCTTTGGTGAACAAGTAGTAGATGGTGAGCAATATTTTTCAACTGCAACTGCTATGAATGAAAGTGTTGTTTATTTTTTTCCAATGTCCATTATTGAAACATTAATAATGGAAGATGAAAACTTTAGAAATTTGTTCTACCATGGTTTAACGAAAAAGTTGAAAACCTTATCAAACAATCTTTTATTTGATTCCCTTCCATCCGAGAGATTGCTAGCAAGAACTCTATTAATACTTAGAGATAAATTTATTAGTGATCAATTTCCCTTCACACAACAAGAATTATGCCGTTATACGAACCTTAACCGCAACACAGTCTACCATATTTTTAAAAAATGGAAGGATGAAATTGCCTCTTTTGATAAACGGAAAATTATCATCCATAACATCGATTTATTGGAAAAAATTGCTGTTAATGATGTTGTGAGGTGAATGAGTTTGTTAGATTGGTCCCTTTACACCAGCTATGCAGAAGTAAAAGAATTGAAAAAAAATACACGTTTGTTTCGGCAAGGGGATGTAGTCAACGGTTTCTACTATTTAAAAGAAGGTAAAGTGATGATTAGCGTATTACGTGATGATGGTTATGAGCGCATTATTGATTTTGTTTATGCTGGATCTCTATTAGGAGAACAATTGATTAATCGAACTGCTTCTTTTACAACCGCCACTTTATTGACAGACGCTACGCTTTACTTTTTTTCAATTGATCAGTTTGAACAGTTGACTGGAGAACATCCTGAAGTCTCTAAACAGTTTGCTTATTCACTTATTAATAAAATACGAATGTTAGCTCAGATCAACACAATATTAAATGCACCTCTAGAAGTTCAATTAGCCCACTATTTACTAAACTTACATGAAAAAAACGGCAGCCATACTATTAACTTAACTCAAAAATCAATCTCACAATATATAGGGAAATCTCGTGTGTCTATATGGACCGTATTAAAGAATTGGAAAAGTGAAGGGATTATTGAAATTACAAATCAAACTTTCATTTTAAAAGATGTAAAAAAACTTAGAGAAAAAAGAGGAACACTTTCAATAGATAGATAAGGTAAAGTTATCTCACTTTCTATTTTCTTAAAATTTAGAAGTTTCAATAAATAGCGAAAAAATGTTTATTACTTAACATTCATTATCCATTCCTTGAACTATAATAAAGGCATTATCCTAGCTAAAAGGGAGTGCGATTGAATGTATACGACGAGTACAGCGTTTTTAGAAGCTCTTCAAGAAGCAGGTGTTTCTTATATTTTTGCTAACTTTGGAAGTGATCACCCCGCAATTATTGAAAGTTTGACGGATGCATCACTAAAGAATAAAGAATTACCAAAAGTAATTATTAGCCCTCATGAATTTGTTGCTATGAGTGCAGCCCATGGATACGCTCAAGCAACCGGAGAACCACAGGCAGTACTCGTACATGTTGAATGTGGAACGCAAAACCTTGGTGGAGCTATACACAATGCGTTTAAAGCAAAAGTTCCGGTACTTGTATTTGCAGGGGCATCTCCATTTACCCAAGAGGGAGAAATGTTAGGTAGTCGAAACGAATTTATACATTGGTATCAAGACGTTAATGATCAGCGCGGTATTATGAGAGGTTACTCGAAATATGATAATGAAATCCGCACTGGGAAAAATGTAAAACAGCTTGTCCATCGAGCTTTACAAATTGCTAAAAGTGAACCTCAAGGACCTGTCTATTTAATGGGCCCACGAGAAACAATGGAAGCTGAAACAGAGCGAGTGGAAATTGACCCAACGCTTTGGCAACCGATTTCTGCAAGTGCGTTACCTGAAGAAGAAGTAGAAGCATTAGTAGCTGATTTATTGGCAGCAAAGAAACCCATCGTCGTAACGTCCTATTTAGGTAAAAAGGAAGAAGCAGTTCAGGAACTTGTTGACCTATGTGAAAGATTAGCAATTCCTGTTATGGAATCAGTGCCACAAACGATGAACTTCCCTGCGAACCATCCAATGCACTGTGGTTATCAATGGAACGAAAATAAACAACATCCTATTTTAGAAGATGCTGATTTTATATTAGCAATTGATAGTGATGTTCCATGGATTCCAACGAAAAATAAGCCACCAAAAGATGCAATTATTTATTATATCGATGCAGATCCATTAAAAGAGGAAATGCCATTATGGTATATCCCTTCGAAACGATTTTTTAGAGCAGATTCTCTTACTGCATTAAAGCAGATTAATAGAAAACTAGACCAGTCTAAAATAAATGAATCTTCTATATCCTCAAGAAAATATAGAATTAAGTTATATCACGAGGAATTGAAAAAAGAGGCCTCGTTAGCAGCACAGTTCCGTGAAGATGTGATTACACCAGAATATCTTACGGCTTGTGTGAAGGAAATCGTAGATGATAATACGATTGTTTTAAACGAAGCCATTACTAACTACGGGTCGGTAACAACCTACCTTGGAGGCAATAAACCAGGCACTTACTTTAGTAGTGGTGCAGGTTCTCTTGGTTGGAATGGTGGTGCGGCAATCGGTGCTAAGCTTGCCCATCCAGATAAAACAGTGATTAGTCTAACTGGGGACGGATCTTATCTATTTAGTGTCCCATCAGTTGTACACACGATGGCTGAACAATATAACACTCCGTTTCTAACGATCATTTACAATAACCAAGGTTGGAATGCACCAAAGCATTCTACTTTAGGGGTACATCCAAATGGCATTGCAAAAAATGCAAATCAATTTTGGACGAACTTTAATCCAAATAGTGAACTTGCAAAAGTGGCGGAAGCTGCAGGTAACGCTTATGCGGTGAAAGTGGAAGATCCACATCTATTAAGAGATGAATTAAGAGCAGCTATCGATCATGTGAAAAGTGGCCGTTCTGCAGTATTAGATGTAAGGATTCCAACGATACAATCTCAAGGTTAATTAAAGGGGCTTTCAACAAGACAGCGCCAAGTCTTTCATCATGTGGTTATTCAATCTATCAAATATATATATTGGAGGAGATTTTTAATGACAGTTTCAAGTAAAACGAGTTCAGTAGATGTAAATTTAGATTTGAAGTACGGTCCACTAATTAACGGCCAAATTGTAGAAGCGGCTGATGGCTATATCGACGTAGTCAATGCTTCGACTGGTGAAGTTCTTGCACAAATTGGTAAAGGCGGAACTGAAGATGTTGACAAGGCTGTAAAAGCGGCAAGAGCGGCATTTCCAGCTTGGGCAGCTACTCCAATTGAGGCGCGCTCAAGTATTTTAAATAAAATTGCAGATATTCTAGAAGAAAATCAAGAGCGTTTGAAATTAATAGAATCTATGGAAACGGGAAGAGCTATTCACGAATTTGATTTAGATTATGCGTTAGCAATTAATCAGTTCCGCTATTTTGCAGGGGCAGTGCTTACTCATTATGTAGGTGAATCCCGTCCAGTTGATAATGGATATCTTATTACAAAAAAAGAACCACTAGGGGTTTGTGCTCAAATTATCCCATGGAACGTCCCAATGATCATGACATCGTTTAAACTTGCTCCTGCACTAGCAGCAGGTAACACTCTTGTGTTAAAACCTGCAGAAGATGCATGTCTATCAGTTTTAGAGTTTGGTAAGTTAATTCAAGAAGTTTTACCAGAAGGTGTCGTAAACATGGTTCCTGGTATTGGTAAAGAAGCAGGACAAGCACTTATTGACCATCCTGATGTTGACAAACTTGCATTTACAGGAAGTGTAGATGTTGGTCGTATTGTAGGAAGAGCTGCTGGGGATCGAATTCTTCCTGTGACATTAGAATTAGGTGGTAAAGCACCACACATCGTATTCCCTGACGTAGATATCGATGCAGCAGTGGAAAACGCAACATTAGGTTATACATTCTTTAATGGTGAAAGTTGTATCCTTGGAACTAGATTGCTAGTACATGATGATATTTATGATGAATTTGTTGAAAAGTTAATCGAACGAGCTAAGAAAGTGAAAATTGGTCCACCAACAGATCGTTCTACAAGATTAGCTTCTCTTATTAATAAAAAACAAGGGGAACGCGTGTTAAACTACTTTGAAATTGCGAAACAAGAGGGCGCTAAAATTTTATACGGAGGTAACCGCGTAACAGTTCCAGGTCACGAACATGGTTACTTCATCGAGCCAACAATTATTGAAGCTGAGCCACATATGCGAATTGCTCAAGAAGAAATTTTCGGACCAGCTGCAACGGTAACACGTTGGAGTGATATTGATGAAGCAGTTCGAATTGCTAATGATGTGAAATACGGTCTAGCAGCAGGTATTATGACAAACGATATTGAAAACGGCCTAACTGTAGCTAATAAAGTGCAAGCTGGTAGCGTTTGGATTAACTCTTACTTCAACTTCCAAACTGGTGCACCATTCGGTGGGTATAAAAATAGTGGGGTTGGAAGAGAACACGGTAAAGAAGCTTTAGATGCTTATAGTCAGTCAAAAACAATTGTAGCGGCATTTAAATTACCACCACTAGGAACTTTCCTATAATTCAAAAAAACATAAAAATCATGGTTAATATGCTAGTACGGCATTATGTCGTACTAGCTAATTTAGAATTATAAATAAATCTTAGTGAGGAGAATCAATATACTTGATAAATAAAACAAAATTCTATTTTCTTATGTCGTTATTTCTATTGTTGTTAGTTGCAGGCTGTGGTAGTAGTGGAGGTTCTTCAGCAGAAGGTAGTGCCTCTGGAAACGGCGGGGATAGTAATAATCCGATTAAATTAACAGTCGTTAGTTTCCTACCACATAATCATCAATTTACTAGAGATATAATCCCAATTTGGATTGAGAGAATTGAAGAAGGAACAGATGGAGCTGTAGACCTAGATTGGAATGCAGGACCAGAATCCATTCCGACAAACGAACAATTTGATGCAGTGAGAAATGGAATTGTTGATATTGGCTTTAATACTAGTTCGTTTTATGGTCATTTAATGCCTGAAACACTTTCACTTCATATGTCAACGGCCACGCCGTGGGAAGAGAGAGAAAACGGATACTTTGACTATTTAAGCGAACGATTTAAAGAGCAAAATCAAGTATATTTAGGTAGATGGTTAGGTCCAAATCCGTTTCTTTTCTGGACAAATGAAAAGGTAGAAACTTTAAGTGATTTTGAAGGGTTGAAGATGAGATCTAATCCTACATATCACAAGATCCTTGAAGCTTTAAAAGCAAGCCCTGTAGATGTGCTTCCTGGTGAAGTTTATACTTCATTAGAGCGAAATATGGTTGACGGGTTCGGATTCCCTTTACTAGGACCAGCTGAAGATGGATGGACGGAAGTTACAAAATATCTCATTGACGAACCGTTTTTAAACCAAAATGCAACAATAGTGATAAATCAAAAATCGTTTGAATCACTTCCTGTAGATATTCAAGAAAAGATGATTAGTATTACAGCAGAGTTCGAGAAGGAAATGTATGAACATTTTAATAAGGAAAATGAGAAGACGTTGAAAGTTCTTGAAGAACAAGGAATCGAAATTATTAAGTTACAAGAAGAGGATTCGAAAAAGTTTCAAGAATTGGTTTACGATGTCTACTGGAACATGTTAGAACAGGATAATCCAGATCAAATTGAAAAACTAAAATCATTGTTGCAAACTGAGTAGTCAGAATAAATCCTAATAGATAGAGGAGTTTACTACAATGACTAATTTGATGAATAAAACATTAGATACGGTGGAAAATGTTTTAGCAGCGGTTGCGGGAATTTTCATTTTATTATCCATGTTTACTATTGTTCTAGAAGTAATCGTACGTTCAACTATAGGTCATTCATTTGTTTGGGTACAAGAGTACAATGAATATCTATTACTCTATATTCCTTTTCTAGCTGGAGCATGGTTACTAAGAAATAATGATCATGTAGTCATTAATTTAATTGATAACATTTTAGGAAAAAGTTCAACAGTATTAAATGTAATTGTTGCGGTATTAGGTTTTATCGCCATGGCAGTACTGTTTTACTATAGCACCATAGTGACGATCGATATTTTCGAAAGAGGTGTAAAAAGTACAACAGTATTGAGGACTCCCCAAGTTTATATTTATATCGTAATCCCGATTGGTTCCTTATTAATGGCATTAGAATTTTTAAGAACCTTCTTCAAAGCAATTTATTTGAAGAAAAATCATGAGGGTAAAGGGGAGTTGTAAATGGAATGGTGGCTCATATTACTATTTATTTTAATTAGTTTATTTGCGTTAATGTTTATGAAAGTGCCAGTAGCATTTGCCTTCATTTTAGTGAATATGGTTACGGCCTTCATATTTTGGAATGGAGAAGAAGGTTTAAAGCTATTAGTTACTAGTATAGAAAATTCATTAACTACTTTTACTCTTGTTCCAATCGCGTTATTTATATTGATGGGTGAAATTATGTTTCATTCAGGTGTTGCACCGAGAATGTTAAACGCTTTAGATAAGTGGTTAGGTAATATTCCGGGAAGGCTAAGTATTCTATCCGTTTTTGGTGGAACTATGTTATCTACTTTAACTGCATCTTCTATGGCTTCAACAGCGATGCTTGGTTCAACGTTACTTCCAGAAATGGAAAAGCAAAATTATGATCGAAAAATGGCAATGGGTCCTATACTTGCAAGTGGTGGTTTAGCTGTAATGATTCCGCCAAGTGCACTAGGAGTTTTGCTAGCTTCGTTAGGTAAAATATCTGTCGGAGATTTTCTAATTGCAATTATCTTACCAGGTATTTTAATGGCACTATTATTTCTCATTTATGTATTTATCAGAGTGAAAATACATCCTGCACTTGCCCCAAAATATACAGTATCTACTATACCTATATCTACAAAAATAAAAGAAACAGTAATTTATATCCTTCCATTAGGCAGCATTATATTTTTAGTCATTGGTTCAATTTTTCTAGGTTTAGCTTCTCCTACTGAAGCAGCAGCAATGGGAGCAATTGGGAGTTTTATTCTCGCCTTTGCTTACAAACAAATGAATATGGAAGTACTTGTTAAAGCAGTATCAGGTACATTGAAGCTAACTGGAATGATCTTAATGATCGTTGCTGCGTCTGTTGCATTTAGTCAAATTCTAGCATTTACAAATATTGCAAGAAGCTTAGTGAATCTTGTTAGTAATTTAGAAATTGCGCCTACCATAATTTTAATTCTCATGTTATTGATTGTTTTATTCTTAGGTATGTTTATGGAATCTTTATCCATCATGATGGTGACTGTTCCAATATACATCCCTCTTGCAGAAGTATTAGATTTTAATCTATTGTGGTTTGCTGTATTGCTTTTAATAGCGATTGAAATCGGACAAATTACACCGCCATTTGGCCTTGGTTTATTCGTCATGCAAGGTGTAGCACCAAAAGGAACAACCATGTTAGATATTTATAAGTCTGCTACTCCTTATATATTTTTAATTTTAATAACTCTAGTAATTGTAATCGCCTTTCCATCAGTTGCAACCTGGCTACCTGACATAATGGAACGATAGCTTAACAGGGTACTAGACAGTTACAACTGATTATTTTTTGGGAAATAAAAAAGATAAGGGGAGAAAGAGAATGGATACTGTAAAATCTAAAACATTAGTAAATTTAATGGAGAAACTACTGGATCAATCTATCGAGGTAGTTGATTTGACGCAAGTACTTAATGAGGATACTCCGGTCATTTCTTTACCAGATCCTTTTGTGGATACAAAGGGGTTCTCGATCGAACAAATCTCTAAATATGATGAGAATGGCCCATTCTTCTATTGGAACAATTTTACGATGGGCGAGCATTGCGGTACACACTTTGATGCACCTGTTCATTGGATTTCAGGCAAAGACCATCAATCAGTTGACGAAATTCCAGTGAAAAAACTGATCGGTGAAGCGATTGTTATAGATATTAAGGATAAGTGCGATAAAGATCCTGATTATTGCCTTACTATTGAAGATATTAAAGAATTTGAAGCGGAGCATGGAGAAATCCCGCCTCATTCTTGGGTACTGATCTATACTGGCTGGGCGCAATACAGTAATGATCATGAGAAGTTTTTCAATGTTGGCGAAGACGGACAGCCACATACACCAGGTACAAGCGTGGAAGCATCTAAGTTCTTAGCAAATGAACGCGATATTTTAGGGGTTGGAGTAGAAACAGTAGGTACCGATGCAGGCCTTGCTGGAGGATTTGAAACACCATTCCCTAACCATTATTTCATGCATGAAGCTAATCGATATGGCCTTGCGTCATTAACAAATTTAGACAAACTTCCGGCTAGAGGTTCGATTTTAATTGCAAGCCCATTAAAAATCGAAAATGGTAGTGGAAGTCCAGCGAGAGTTATTGCGCTAGTAGAAAAATAATGTGTACGGTTTACGTGAAAATTAAAATAAAGGTGGGGTAGAAATGGTAAGTAAAAATAGGGAGATTATCAACCCAAGTACGATCCACGCTCCAATTGGCTATACACATATGACCATTCCTAAAGGGAAGAAAATTGTATTTCTATCTGGTCAAGTAGCTTGGGACAAAAACTTCAACGTCGTTGAAAAAGATGATTTAGCTAGTCAAACGAATAAAGTCTATGAAAATATTGAACATGCGTTGAATGAAATTGGAGCGACTTGGGATCATATTGTAAAAACTACTGTTTACACTACGATGCCTAATGAGTACGAAATTATCGGCAATACAACGGCAAAGTTTTTCGGAGACACTCCACCACCTGCTCAAACAATTGTTGGAGTAACGGGACTTGCATTGCCTGAATTTTTAATAGAAATTGAGGCAACAGTTGTGATGGATGAGTAAAGGATGAATACAAGAACAGTTAATGACTTTGAGTTATTAACTGTTCTTTTTATATTTGTATGAGTGCGAAAAACCTCTTTCCTTGTAAAGGAAGGAGGTTTTTACTTCAAAACAATAGAGTTATTCGTCAAAGTCAGGTGAATATTCGCCAGGAAGTCGGAAATGAGTTGCTGCGGCCGAGGTAATCGCCAAACCTAATGAAATATTCGTCAAAACAATAGAGTTATTCGCCAAAGTCAGGTGAATATTCGCCAGGAAGTCGGAAACAAGTTGCTGCGGCCGAGGAAATCGCCAAAACTAATAAAGTATTCGTCAAAACAATAGAGTTATTCGCCAAAGTCAGGTGAATATTCGCCAGGAAGTCGGAAACGAGTTGCTGCGGCCGAGGAAATCGCCAAACCTAATGAAGTATTCGCCAAAACAATAAAGTTATTCGCCAAAGTCAGGTGAATATTCGCCAGGAAGTCGGAAACGAGTTGCTGCGGCCGAGGAAATCGCCAAACCTAATGAAATATTCGCCAAAACAATAAAGTTATTCGCCAAAGTCAGGTGAATATTCGCCAGGAAGTCGGAAACGAGTTGCTGCGGCCGAGGAAATCGCCAAACCTAATGAAGTATTCGTCAAAACAATAGAGTTATTCGCCAAAGTCAGGTGAATATTCGCCAGGAAGTCGGAAACGAGTTGCTGCAGCCGAGATAATCGCCAAAACTAATAAAGTATTCGTCAAAACAATAGAGTTATTCGCCAAAGTCAGGTGAATATTCGCCAGGAAGTCGGAAACGCGTTGCTGCGGCCGAGGTAATCGCCAAACCTAATGAAATATTCGCCAAAACAATAAAGTTATTCGCCAAAGTCAGGTGAATATTCGCCAGGAAGTCGGAAACGAGTTGCTGCGGCCGAGATAATCGCCAAACCTAATGAAGTATTCGCCAAAACAATAGAGTTATTCTCCAAAGTCAGGTGAATATTCGCCAGGAAGTCGGAAACGAGTTGCTGCGGCCGAGATAATCGCCAAACCTAATGAAGTATTCGTCAAAACAATAGAGTTATTCGCCAAAGTCAGGTGAATATTCGCCAGGAAGTCGGAAACGAGTTGCTGCGGCCCAGATAATCGCCCAAACACTAGAGTTAAACGTCAAATTAGAAGAAATATTAATCAAGCAGCGGAACACAAAAAAAGAGAATCGTTTTCCAGAATTGATTCTCTAAAAATCTTTTACTTTGTAAAAATATCAGGAGGTATTAAATAATGTCGCCCTCGTTTTTCACCAACAGTTTCTATGCCCAATCTAATTAAAATTTTAGAAGCTGCATCTATAGACTCAATACCAAAAAACTCCCGAAACTCACTATTCGTAATCTTATTACTAACGAGCACTCTATAATCGTGAAAAGCCTGAAGAATTGATTTTTTATTCCGACAACCGCATTCTGCACAATGCCATAATCCCCCTTGATACTTCATCTCAATTTGAAAATGACAATTTTCACAAAGTACGCCTTTCTTAATACGAGATAGATTGATGGTTGGTTTTACTTCTTGTCGTTTTAGTTTGGACAATAAATCACCTGATAATTTTTCCAGTCTTTTTTCCTGAAGTATTTCCGGATAATTCTTAAGCAACTTTTGGACAAAAAAACGTAACCCGCTTGAATGGAAGATAGGAAAATTCTTGGGGACATTACCGATGATAGTAGCGGGATTTGAAAAAACAAGTGCCCCCACAATGGGAAGGGAAACATTCAATTGAGTTAGCAATATAAGATGCTGGGAGTGTCGTCTAATCTGGTCAAGGGGATTTCGATAACTTTTTAAAGTGCCATCCGGTCTTGTGATGATCATCTGATGTTTATCCTCATCGATATCAACTTGTCCAGAAATATTTTTAATTTCTAAAATTAGTAGAAACTTAGTAGTCAGTAAGAGGGTATCAATTTGGTGGGGAAATCCAAATTTGTTTTCAAATTCGTAGTTAAAAAATAAATAATGACTTCCAAGGTTTGGCATGTCAAACCATTCGCGGTCGACAAACTTTTCACCTTCGAACCCAGCGACTTGACGCTGATAACTTTCCTTAAAGTAAGAATAGTCACTGTCGGCAGGAGCTAACCGACGCATTAAAGACTCTAACATGATTAACTTGCTAGACTTTGTTCTTTCCAATAATAACAACTTCTCACCTCCTCAACTTCAATTTTAAATCCACTCCAAAGAGAATAAAACCACAAAATAAAAACCGCCCCAAACTTATCATTTGGGGCGGCATTTGCCGAGTAAATTTAAATTTTAAACTCCAACTGTTACTTTCTCTTCATTATTCTTTGGAGTTCCATCACCATTGTCATCTTTTTGCTCCATACGGCTTGCTTTTGCAGACCAGTAAGTTGCTAAGATTGGACCTGAGATGTTGTGCCAGAAGCTGAAGATCGCACTTGGTACAGCTGTAATAGGGTCAGGGAAATGAGCTGTAGCTAATGAAGCCCCTAAACCTGAGTTTTGCATACCAACCTCGATGGAAACAGCTTTTTTATCCTCATATTTTAAGTTAAATAGTTTACCAACTGTATATCCAACTAAATAACCAAGACCATTATGAAGAATAACAATAGCTAAGATGAATAAACCAGATTCGATAATACGATCACGACTTCCACTTACTACAGCCGCTACGATTAAAACAATCGCGATAACTGATACTACTGGAAGAACATCAACTGCTTTTGAAACGATTGGTTTAAAGAAGAATTGAGCAATTGCTCCAAGAATAATAGGTAGTAATACTACTTGTACTACTGACATAAACATTGCCATGAAATCAACTGGTAACCATGCACTTGCAAGGAAGTAGATTAATGCTGGTGTCATGATTGGTGCTAATAAAGTAGTTACTGAAGTAATTGTTACAGATAATGCAGTATTACCTTTTGCTAATAATGTCATAACGTTCGATGAAGTACCACCAGGACAACAACCAACTAAAATTACACCGACAGCTAATTCAGGTGGAAGTTGGAATAACTTCGCTAATCCAAATGCAAGTAATGGCATTACAACGAATTGAGCGATTACACCGATAAATACGCCCTTTGGATAACGTACTACTAGTTTAAAGTCACTTAATTTTAACGTCATCCCCATACCGAACATAACGATACCTAATAATGGAGTGATGTACTGTGCAAGCCACTTAAAGTTTTCTGGTGTCCACATTGCAAGGCCGGCTGCAACTAGAACCCAGATCGCAAACGTGTCGCCTGCAAATTTCCCGATTTTTTGTAATGGATTCATAATTATGTACCTACCTTTATATTTTATGATTGGGATTTATTATAGTAATGTATTATTTAAATAGCAATATTATTCTGAAAAATAAGAAAACAATACTATAATTAAGAATAATAGTATCATATTGTAAAAAAAAATAAACATTAATAATATGTAAATAGTGTAAATTAATACAATTGCAATATTGTAATCTAGAAAACTTCTATTCGGAATAAAAAAATGCCGAGACAATTCAATTGTCTCAGCATGTTGTCATTAATTATTTTGCACGTTTAAACATTTCTTCTGATATAAAGAATTGCTTGTCGTTAAATACTGTAACTGTCTTAAATTCATGTGTCTCAACTTTATTGTTGTTCTTGTTTTCTACTATGACAATATTCTTATTTTCTGGGATCGTCACAATTTTATTTTTATTCTCAGCAATAAATACTGGGTTCGCAGCATCCGTTGTATCGATTTTAGTTGTGTAGCCTGCTTCTTTAAATGATTGCTCTGCATTCACAAAAATTTCATTAGATAATTTATCTAAATCAAAGCCCATCGCTTTTGCCATTGTATGTGCGATATCCGTGTTATCCACTAGTCCAGTTGGTTTTGATGGACCATAAGAATATAAGAATACATCTTCTCCTGTATGACCACCTGTTGTAAATCCAATATTCGCACGTTCAGCTAACAGTTGAACCATTGTCGCACTTAATTTTTCACTAGATTCTAATGCAGCTTTTTCTTTGTCAGTTAAATTAGTTAATCCGTAAAGACCAGCAACTTCAACTAAGTTAGATTGATCTTCTTTTAATAAACTTAATGCACCTTCTAATGTCATCGTTGCTTCTTTTAATGGATCAATATAAGCAAAGACTGGTGTTGTATCATAGTTTGAATTTGTATTGTGGTTACCGATTGTAATACCGCTATTTCCATGGTCAGTAAGTGCAATCACTAATGTATTTTTATCTTTTTCCGCAAATTCTAATGCCTTACTAACAGCATCATCAAATGCTAAAAAGTCAGAAATCATTCCAATTGGATCGTTTGCATGAGCAGCCCAGTCGATTTTACTTCCTTCAACCATTAAGAAGAAGCCGTCCTTATCTTGGCTTAATGTATTAATAGCTTTTTCTGTCATTTCAGCAAGTGTTGGTTCTTCTGGTTTTGTCGTTTGGCGATCAACATCATAAGCTAAAGCGCTTGGTGCAAAACTTCCCCAAATTTTCTCCGAGTCCGTCGATAAAAGTTCGTTACGATTTGTTACATAGTCATATCCTTTGTTATCTATTACTTCTAATAGATTTTCACCATCTTTACGTTTTTCATTAAGAGAATTGTAGCCTCCACCAAGAACAACATCCATATTTTGATATACTTGTTGTTCTGCAATGTCATCGTAGTTTGAACGTTTGACGACGTGAGCAGAAAATCCAGCAGGAGTCGCATGTTGTATTTCTGATGATGAAACAATCCCCGTAGCTTTACCATCTAATTTGGCACCTTCTAAAACGTTTGCCACTGGTTTATGAATATCTTCATTTGCTACCTGTTCCACACCAGGTGTTGTTACTAAAGAAGGTAATACTCCAACATTTCCAGTGTTTGCTTTATTACCGGTTGCTAATGCTGTTGCAGCTGGAGCGGAATCGGTAATAGCTGATTCTGCTGAGTATGTTTTAACACCACCCGTTAAGATGCTATCTAATGCTAAATCTTCGCCTTTATACCAACGAGCAAGTGTACTAAGATCATCACTGCTTCCATCCATTACGAGCATAATAACGTTTTTTACTTTTCCATTATTATTTGCAGATTGATTTGGTTTTTTAGCTTGTGCATCTCCAACAACCAATCCTAATGATGAAACTGCTAAAGCACCAACTAATGCAAATGACATCCACTTTTTACGCATATTTTCCATACCTCCAATGTTTTAACTACATTGGTAGATTAACAATCTAATATAAAGAGAAAATTAATAGAAAGCTAAATAATAGTAAAGGATATTACAATTGTAAATTAGTGGTAAAAACGGATTAGTATAAGATGGAAAAAGTGTGATAAAACGATTATTCGTTATATACTTTTCGGTTAAGAAGTAGTGTATTGATGATAGGAAAATATGCATAATTATGGTTAATTAGTTAATAATAATAAAATGAAATCAAATTAAGAACTTAATAAATTTGTAGAAGATATAAAATAGGCCTTTATAAATATGTTGTAAACATTGAAGTGGAATGTTAATATATTTTTATCTTTATTTTTGTGTTTATTGTATAGTCAGACTATTTTTGGTATACTTTATGTTGTTGTAAAGTTTCAATTTCAGGAGGTGGAGTTTTATGCATACGTTACTTTTAACTTTACTGATTATCGTAAGCTTAGCATTAATTGTTGTTGTATTATTACAATCTAGTAAAAGCTCAGGATTATCAGGGGCCATCTCAGGTGGAGCTGAGCAACTATTCGGTAAACAAAAAGCAAGAGGTATCGATTTAATTTTACATAGATTAACAATTGTTCTTGCAGTTTTATTCTTAATTTTAGCTCTTTTAGTGGTTAAATTCTAACTTCATTCTGTTGTCCTATTTTATAAGTAGTAACATAATAATGATGAGTTATTCCATTCAATATGAGTTCAAACTTGAGATGAATGAAGTTTGCCTCCGGCGGATGCCACAGATTTTTAAAGGTAACTATCGAGCAAGCTCGATAAAATCTGGGCGCAAATACGCCAAGGCGCATTTGATTGAATGAAAACATTATAATTTGAAAATAATGAAAGCCTAACCGAGCATGGTTAGGCTTTTTAATATATAATGAAACTTATGCAATGTTTGGAAAAAATGTATATACGAGTTGATTTTGGAGGATTATAGATTTGCGAAAAATCGAAATTAAACCCTTTTTCTATAAAGCTGGCCCACGTGCTGTTCTTTTACTACATGGTTTTACTGGAAGTTCATCAGACGTAAGGATGCTAGGTCGTTTCCTAGAAAAAAACGGATATACAGTCCATGCTCCCCATTATAAGGGACATGGTGTTCCACCGGAGCAATTAATCGAGACATCACCAGCTGATTGGTGGAAAGATGTTATAGCTGGATATGAACTGCTGAAAACTGAAGGATACGAAGAAATCGCAGTTGCTGGACTTTCATTAGGCGGAGTATTTTCATTGAAACTTGCGATGAATGTTCCTTTAAAAGGGGTCATCACAATGTGTGCACCGATGTCGATGAGAACAACCGACAAAATGTTTGATGGTGTTTTGAAATATGCGAAAGACTATAAGCGTTTTGAAGGAATCGACGAATCCGTTATTGAAAAAGAAGTCGAAGAAATTCGCCAAAAAGGAATGCCGTCACTCCCTGAGCTGCAGCAACTAATCTCAGACGTAAGAAGTGAATTAGACCTTATTTATGCACCGGTATTCGTTGTTCAATCGAGAAATGATGAAGTAATAGACCCACAGTCTGCTCATACTATATACGAAGATGTGGAATCCTTAAAGAAGGATATTGTTTGGTTTGAGCATTCAGGTCACGTCATTACGCTTGATAAAGAAAAAGAACAATTACACGAAAAAGTGCTAGAATTTTTAAATTCGCTCGATTGGAATGAATAGTTCGTTCCAGCAAACAATAAGAAAATATAAGTCATATTAGTATAACTAAAGGAGGGAAACCTATGACTCAAAACAATGAACTACAGCAACGTCTACTCGATCTGATGAAAGACGATGAATATAAACCGCTAAAAGTCGATGAACTCGAGGAGCTTCTACAACTAGAAGACGCAGATGAATTTAAAGATCTAATAAAAACATTAGTTCGAATGGAAGATCAAGGTTACATTGTCCGTTCTCGCTCAAACCGCTATGGTTTACCTGAACGAATGAATTTAATGCGCGGGAAATTTATTGGCCACGCGAAAGGGTTTGGATTTGTTACACCCGAAGAAGAAGGAATGGATGATATCTTTATCCCACCTCATGAAATCAATGGGGCTATCAATGGGGACACTGTATTAATCCGCGTATTAAAAGAATCATCTGGGGACCGTAGAGAAGGTACGATCACAAAAGTTATTGAACGTGGACAAACAACCTTTGTTGGAACATACCAAGCAAATCGTGGTTTCGGATTTGTCGTACCAGATGATAAAAAATTAAATATGGACATCTTTGTCACAAAAGAGGATTCCCTTGGTGCAGTGGATGGCCATAAAGTAGTTGTTGAAATTACAAACTGGCCAAGTGAAATTAAATCGGCAACAGGAATTATTACAAAAATTCTAGGTCATAAAAATGACCCTGGTGTGGATATTCTTTCTATTATATATAAACACGGGATTCCACCAGAATTCCCACAAGAAGTGGTGGATGCAGCGGGTCAAGTGCCTGATTCAATCTCTGAAGATGATTTAGTAGGTCGCCGTGATTTACGTAACGAAACGATCGTAACAATTGACGGTGCCGATGCAAAAGACCTTGATGATGCCGTTACTGTAACAAAATTAGAAGATGGCAACTTTAAACTAGGTGTTCACATTGCGGATGTTAGCTATTACGTAACAGAAGGCTCTTTACTGGATAGGGAAGCTTACGATCGTGCAACGAGTGTTTACTTAACAGACCGTGTAATTCCGATGATTCCACATCGTTTATCTAACGGAATTTGTTCACTTAACCCACAGGTGGATCGTTTAACGTTATCGTGTGAAATGACGATTGACCGAAATGGCCAAGTGGTTGAACATGAAATTTTCCAAAGTGTTATTAAAACGACGGAACGTATGACGTATCATGATGTGAATAGAATCTTAGTAGACGAAGACAAAGAAGTAATGAAACGTTATGAAAGTCTTGTTCCGATGTTTAAGAATATGGAGGAATTAGCCCAAATCCTAAGAAATAAACGTTTTGAACGTGGTGCGATTGACTTTGACTTTAAAGAGTCAAAAGTGTTGGTGGATGAAGATGGTTGGCCACAAGATATCGTATTACGTGAACGTGGGACAGCTGAACGCCTCATTGAAGAGTTCATGTTAGCAGCGAACGAAACAGTAGCGGAACATTTCCACTGGATGGATGTGCCGTTTATTTACCGTATTCACGAAGATCCAAAACCAGAAAAATTAAATCGTTTCTTTGAATTTGTAACGAACTTTGGATTAGTTGTTAAAGGGACAGGAAATTCAGTTCATCCAAAAGCTTTACAAGAAATTATTAAAGCAATTGAAGGATTACCAGAAGAGCCTGTTATTTCAACGATGTTACTTCGTTCATTGCAACAAGCGAAATATTATCCAGAATCTATTGGACACTTTGGATTATCAACGGAATATTATACGCATTTCACATCGCCAATCAGACGATATCCGGACTTAATCGTACATCGTTTAATTCGTACGTACTTAATCAATGGAGATGTTTCGAAAGAGACGAGATTTAAATGGGCTGAGGCAATGGATGAAATTGCAGATCATACATCCGATCGTGAACGCCGTGCTGTAGATGCAGAACGTGATACAGATGCACTGAAAAAAGCACAGTACATGTCCGGTAAAATTGGTGAAGAGTTTGAAGGTATGGTTTCTTCCATTACAAACTTTGGTATGTTTGTGGAATTACCGAACACGGTGGAAGGACTTGTCCACATTAGTAATATGACGGATGATTACTACCATTTCGATGATCGACAAATGATCATGGTTGGTGAACATACTGGTCGCCAATTCCGTATTGGGGATGAAGTTCAAGTTCGCGTAACGAATGTAATCATTGAAGAATCTTCTATCGACTTTGAAGTTGTTGGTATGTTGAAATCCCATGCGGGTAGAACGAGAAAAGCTGCACCGAAAGTGATTCACGCAGGTCGTCGTGGTGATGGCGGTGGCCGTGGCAAGAAGGAAGAAGAACGCGGTGGTGGTCGCGGCGACGGACGTCGAAGAAGAACTGACGATAAGAAGTCAGGTGGCGGCGGTAAAGTAAAACAAAAGCAAAGATTTTACGAAGGCGTTGCGAAAAAGAACAAAAAGAAAAAGAAGAAAAGATAACTCGTAGTTTTTAGAGAGTTATTGTATAGTAAAAGAAATAAGCTGTGTTCTATTTAATGTTGATTTTCGCGTAGGTTGGAGAGCAAATAAGCGGAGAATTTTCCGTTATTGTATAGAGTAGTGGCTTAAAGAGCTGATATAAGCGGAGAAATTCCGCTTATCAGTCTAAAATAAGCTAAAATACAAGGATTTTAATCAGTTAAGCGGAAATACTCCTCTTATTTTGAATAAATTCTAAGTATTTTCTAAAATAAGCGGAATTTTTCCGTGTATTTTTAGTGAAATCAACTTTACGATAGAACAGAGTCAAAGAATAAAATGAAATCGGATAGGCTGTTGAAAAAATTGCTTTCTAAAGGCAAATGCAGTAAAGCAGTTTTTACACAGCCTTTCTCGCGCTCTCGGATTGGAAAGTTGAGGTGCTTTTGGAAAATTGCATCTCGACCGCAAACCGCAAAGAATTTGTTCGGCCCAAAGTGGTCGAATGTGTTGTGAGGTGTTTTAAATGGCAAAAGGTCAAGGGAAAGTATTAGCCCAAAACAAAAAAGCGAGCCATGACTATTTTATAGAAGAAACCTATGAAGCTGGGATGGTTCTTCAAGGAACAGAAATCAAATCGATCCGTGCAGGCAAAGTGCAATTAAAAGATTCCTTCATTCGTATAAGAAATAATGAAGCATGGGTAAGTAACATGCACATCAGTCCGTACGATCAAGGAAATCGTTTTAACCACGATCCATTGCGTGTACGTAAACTGTTACTTCACAAAAAGCAGATTAATGAATTAATCGGAGCCGTGAAGCGTGATGGATATACAATTGTTCCATTGAAAATGTATATTAAAGATGGCTACGCAAAGCTTTTAATCGGTCTTGGTAAAGGGAAGAAAGATTACGACAAGCGCGCGGACATGCGTAAGAAAGATGCTAAGCGTGAGGTTGAGCGAGCGCTTAAGGAGAGAAATCGATAAAATCGCTATTGATTTTATTTCGAAGGAAAATTTGAATGAAATTTGCTGACAGGCGGATTTAAGATACGACTTATCTGAAATTAAGTGCAAGTTGCACATAACTTTGATTATGTCGTATGTCAATTTCGTCAGTGAGAGAAATGTGAGTTTTTATTTGCAGGATTGAAATTGATCAAGCAAAAAGTTGGGCGACGATTTTTGGGATTGATAATTTTCCAAGGCAAGATTATGCAAAGTCTCCAACAGATACATGGGGATGATGTCTTGAAATCTAGTGTTTCGCGATGTATAATGTTCATACAGCCAGTAAGTTCGATGCTTAAATGCATCACTGCCGTACATGGCAATAAGCCATGACCCTTTTATAATAAGGGGACGTTACGGATTCGACAGGGATGGTTCAAGCTTGAGCTGCGCGTCGGAGGTCTCGGCTCCGTCATCAACGGAAGTTATATAATAACTGGCAAACAACAAAATTTAGCTTTCGCAGCGTAAGCTCGTAAGCGCTCTGCCTCTCTATCGCCCATGTAGAGAACGTGGGGCTTAAACTTAGTGGGATACGGTCGGTGGTGCCGCTTGAGTCACCGGCAAGAGATTTCCAAGCTAGTGCACAGGACGCCTGTTTGTCGGCATAATGTTGCACGAATTGCAAATAGGCAAACTACACGCGTAGACGTTTGAGTATTGGAGTTTCTGGACGCGGGTTCGACTCCCGCCGTCTCCATATGTGAGTGACAACAGCTTAGTTTATTTAATATACTAAGCTGTTTTTGTTTATTATCGAATTTCCTAAGTGAGGGGTAATAAAATTGAAAAAAATCACTAAAAATTCTATTGAATATAAACGAGTTGAAAAAAATTTAACTTTAGAGAATTTCAGTATAGATCCTATTATTGCTAATAAGGCTATTGAAGTGGTTAATTCTGGCCAACCGATTACGCCAAAATTAATTAGAGATGTGTTGAATAATGGGAAAATATAATTTTGATGATAAAGATGAATTCTTATTGTCTCAATGTGTTCAAAAGGTCGAAAATCTAGATGAACTTGCAAAAATTGAGCAGTATGCCTTTTTCATTCGTTCATTTCAATTGGAGCAAGGACTATATAAAGTGCAGGGGTTCACTTTTAATGATCTGATTAAACTACACCATCACTTATTTCAAGATGTATATCAATTTGCAGGCAAAATACGAAATGTCCAATTAACAAAAGGTGATACAAGATTCTGTCAGTTCCAATTCATAGAATCAATGGCTAATGAAATTTTCCATCAGATAGAAAATGAATCGGATTGGATGACAACTCAAGTAGCAGCAAAACAATTAGCGTATTACAAAGCGGAATTAAACATGCTTCATCCATTTCGAGAGGGAAATGGTCGTACCATTCGGATATTCATACAAAACTGGGCTCAAACAAAAGGATACAATTGGCATTACAACGAGCTACAAAAAGAAGAATATTTACAAGCAATGATTGAATCAAAATATAATACTTCAAATCTTGAAGAAGTTATCTACAATACACTAGAAAAATTGAATGAGTAACAGAGGATATTGTACTGTTGAATGTGCAATATCCTTTTTTGATTTCGATTTAATGATATAACCTACCTACAACATTTGGAACAATCTGATAAGAGGTTGTTCCTTTTTCCACTTATACTCTAGAATACAGACGGTCATAAAAAAATTTCAAACCGAATGAAGGGTAGCTTCGTCTAAGATATATGAGGGGGTGACAACTAGATGAATGAACTAAACCAATTGGCGGTTACAGATGAAATGATGCTGGATGAGCGTGAGCAGATCATTGATCAATTAATGCGTGAATACAGCGATGATATCCTGCATCTTGTATATACATATGTAAAAAACCGAACCATAGCAGAAGATTTAACTCAAGAGATATTTATAAAGTGTTATGAAAAATTAAATCAATTTAATCAGCAGTCAACAATAAAAACTTGGGCTTATCGCATTGCGAGTAATCATTGCAAAGACTATTTAAGAAGCTGGCATTATCGCAAAATAACGCTTAGCAATAAAGTATTTGACCATCTCCCTTCTAAGTCAAAACAGGTGGAAGAAGAGGTTATCAAGCATAGTGAAGAAAATAGCTTAACGAATGCCGTTATGAATTTACCTCTAAAGTACAGAGAAGTCGTATTTCTACATTATTATGAAGAACTGTCTTTAAAAGAGATAAGCAAGATTACTTCAGTCAATATAAATACATTAAAAACGAGATTAAAGCGTGCGAAGGAATTAATAAAAGACAAGATGATAGAGGAGGTTTAGGAGATGAATGATCCATTTAAGAACCTGAAGAGTTCGATGGAAAAATCAATATTTAAGGATTTTTCTTTTTCTAATGAAAGAAAAAATGCCGTGCGTGAAGCCATTCGTACGAATCAGCAATCACAATTTCATACAGAAACTATTATAGCTATATTAGAATCTGTTCAGCATGAATCAAGGGATGGCTACAATATTTCCATCCAACTTTTTCAAAAAAATGAACGTACTTTCCAAAAAAATGAAGGGCAGCTTTATACACTGCTACATCTATTAGAAAATAAAGAAATGCTTACTTCAAATTGGATAAATAACAAGAAATATTATTCTTTAAACTCAAAAGGTAAAAGATACTTAGCTACTTATAAACAAGATATTACTAAACAAGGATTATCCCTTAATCCCTTCATAACGGAGGCATCTTTATGAGTTCTCCAAAATTTGAGGAATTTTTAAGTAAAGTCACTTCCAAAGTCAAATCTACGGAGGCCCACAACAAGATAAAAAAAGAGCTTACTTATCATCTGCAAAGTTTAAGTCAATCTTACAAGAAAAGAGGATTTTCTGAAGAAGATTCAGATGAAAAGGCCATTCAAGAAATGGGAAATCCATTTATTATTGGAGAGAAATTAAATCACCTTCATAAGCCAAAAATGGATTGGATTCTAATTGTTATATTTGTGATTTTTGCTAGTATCAGTTTTCTCCCGTTAGTTGGTGGAATTCCTGAGATTTCATCGTCAATCACCACTATTATGGGGAGACAAGCTATCTGGTACATCTTAGCTGCTCTTGTGATGATTGGTTTTCTTTTCTTTAATTATCAAAAATCAAAGAATTGGTGGATGCACTTTTATGCGATCGGCTTGTTCATTCACTTATATCTCTATTTATTTGGATTAACGATCAACGGAGCAAAAAGATGGATTTCACTTCCAGGGCTAACGGTCGATGGCACTATATTGAGTTTATTTTTCTTTTTCCTGGCCTGGGCCGGTATTTTTAACATAATAAATGAGTTTCGCAGTTGGAAAAAACAAGGATTTCTTCTTGTTATGTTTTGGATTCCCATCTTCCTCTACTTGATAGTGCCAAACTTTATGGTTGGGGTCATTTACTTTTTCTGTTTACTAGGAATGTTTACATTTGCACGTGTTCATAAGAAATTAGCTATCAACCTAGTCGTATCAAATCTAGTGGCTGGTATCATCTTCATCATTATGATTATTACTACGACCTCACATCAAAGTTATTTTCTTACTAGATTATCTACTTTTATAAACCCAAATGCCGATCCAAATGGAGCCGGATATATGTATATGGTCGTTAGGAATGTCCTTGCAGAAGCTGGATGGTTCGGTAACGGACTTAATAATGATGTGAAACTTCAATTGTTGCCAGAATCACATACAGATTTTGCTTTCCCCTTCCTCGTCTATTCACTTGGCTGGACATTCGGAATCGGTCTTTGTTTGGTTCTGCTGATTTTTATATTAAGAATCTCAAAAAATGCATTTAAAACAAAAGATCTTTATGGGAGATTAATCGTAATCGGTGGTGCTGTATTATTTGCCGTACCTACTACTTGGAATATATTGATGGCCTTTGGAATCGTGCCCATCATGGAAGTTTCCCTGCCGTTTATTAGTTATGGAGGAAGTGCAATCCTCTTTTACGCTGCTGTTTTAGGGTTCATTTTAAATGTTTATCGAAGAAAGGATATTGTAGAACCCACGATAGCAGATGATATAAACATTTAAAGTCAAAAATCTGAATGATGATAAAAAGGGCGACAGCTAAATAATAGTTGTCGCCATTTTCATAATCTCGAAGTACCGGTAATTTGATGAAATAGTTGGTTTTAACAATGAGTCTATTTACTATTCTATTAGGCGTGGCAGTTACAACCTCGCCTTAATTAATGCGCTTTTCACTCATAAGTTCACTAACGGTGCCAAGTTTAAGACCTTTGTCTTGAATACCCATTATCATGGTCTCTATCCCTTCAGCAGTAGGCTTCGTAGGATGCATAAGAACCATTGAGCCATTTTCTACCTCCGATACAACCCTTCTAACCATTCCCGATGTTTCAGGCTTTCTCCAATCGACCGTATCGACTGTCCATAGAATGGTTTTCATATCAAGTCGGGCAGCGACCTGAATCGTTACCTTATTAAAACTTCCACTTGGTGGGGCAAACCACCTTGGCTTTATACCAAGGGTTTCATAAATGATATCATTCGTTTTTTGCAACTCTTCCAACGTTTCGGCCTCGGAGCGCTGTTGCAGATCGGGGTGGCTATAAGCATGGTTGCCAATTTCATGTTCCGCGTCCTTAATTGTCTTGGCTAGATCAGGGTTCTTTTTAACCCAACTTCCATCAAAGAAAAATGTCGCCTTGATTTGATGATCATTTAAGACTTTGAGGATTTCTGGGATATATTCATTTCCCCAGGCAACATTGATTAAAAAAGCCACCATTGGTTTCTGCGGATTCCCCCTATAAATCGGTTCGGGAGCTAAATCTTCCAAATGGACATTTGGCGGGATTTCCTTATAGACAACCTTGCTTTTATCAAATTTACCGCTTTTCTTCATATTTTTATAACTAGCTTTGATATCTACACCTAACCCGTTGTACCCAGGCATTGCCTTCCATACTCTATCGACTTTTGCATCAATCGGGTCAATTTTAAATTGTTCATGGTAGGCTTCAATTTTTTTGTAAAGTTCATCTTTATTAACCTCCGAGGAAGTTGTGGTGATATCTCTAACATTAGACTCCGTAGATATAGCTTTATGCGGGGGTATAGAGAACCCAAACGTCAATACTAATATAAGTGAAAGCAATGAAAGACGCCCTAGATATTGTCTAATTTGAAATCCCTCATTTTATGTTTGATGATTGTAGGGTTCCCTTTGGCCCGTGAGACTATGCTACATTACTAAAGGATAAATTGTTCAAAGTATTATCCATTTAGTTGTAAATTAAAAAGACCCACCTACGTCCGCATTTAAAGAGACGTGGTGAGTTTTTTTAGAGTTATTATATCAATATGGAATAGAGCGTTAGACGTTTCTCGAGATAATGTTTTATTTTTTACTTATTATAGTTTGAGTTGCAACTCAGGCAATCTTCCACGACTGAACTCTTTTACTAGGCCAACAACAAATAATTGCTGTATAAAATTCAGTAGTTCCTCATCACTACTTTTCTTTATCTCAACTTCGGGTAAAATGATAAAATCCCCAGATACTTTTAGTCCAAATGTGTCTTCTAGTAAATCCAGAATTCTCGGCTTTAATTCTTTTTTGACTCCGAGTAGTTTGTATTCTGGTAATAGCTTTGCATACTTTGCATTCAAGAATTTATGAAAACCATATTGAGTTAGCATTTCATAATTTTTAGCTGATCTTTGTTTTTTCAGTTCAAAGATTAGGAATCGGGAAAATGCATCTTCATAAACAGAAGCAGGTTCACCACGGTTTCCCCAATTGGTTAGTAGCAATCTACCTTCACGTAATAAATTTCCATTTTGCAATAATTTATATGGCAAGCCGCTCCCGACAATTAAACTGTCATTATTATTAAGTTCCAACCAGTTCTCATCAAAATAGATTTCGATAGACAGAGGAAGAGTCATAGATTGTGATGGCAATAAGGACATAATCTTATAAAAATAGGTGTCAACTAATGTTTGATTGATTAATAAATCATTAGATAAGACTTTACTATGGTCTGAATGCTTATTTGTCCCATGTTTAACGACAAATGTATTTGGGTTCTTTTCCCTAAAATTCATATGATCAGCATATCCAGCACGTTCTTGAAACCAACTCATGGAAACACTCCTTTCAAACCAATTACCGAGAACCAAATTATTCATTATTTATTAACTTAATTCTATAACAATTGTAGAGCTGAGTAAATATTTGGTAATATAATAGATAAAACGTGAGCATTGAAAGGATAATGGGAGTGATACATGATGGAAATTGCTAAAACTCATCTTATTCAAATTGATTGGGATGGACCTTATAAATTAAGTGAATTACATACTTTAGAGAACGAAGAAATAGATTATGGAATTTATCAAATTTATGGAAAACACCAGATCTATGGAAGTGATGTACTTTTATACATTGGAAAAGCTGATCAGCAAACTGTAGGTAGAAGAATATCACAAGAGGGATGGGAGTATGTAAATGACACTAATAATATAAAAGTGTATATTGGAAGATTACATGGCCCACAAACACCAACTAATGATGAATGGTCTAGAGAAATCAATTTGGCTGAAAGTCTATTAATTTATGTACATAAACCAGCTTATAATGCGAAAAGCATTGCATCAGTTCCTGATTTTGAGCTTCAAAACATACATATTCTGAATTGGGGCAATTATCGAGATATTTTACCAGAAGTTTCAGGGTTAAGATGGACTAGTAAGTTAGAAGATTTAGATTACGAAGTATACAAATTCAATGGGTATGAGGAAATGAGAAAGCCGGTTAAAGGATATGAAGGGTACTATGAAATATCAGAATCAGGTAGGATTTTCTCGGTGAAAAGTCAACGATTCATGGCAAGATGTGGCGATGAATATGGATTCCATATTGTGAAATTAACTAAAAATGGAGTTTCAAAGAATTATAATGTATATGAATTATGGAAAAGGGAATTTCCTAATTTATCAGAATCAATATTTAAGGGAGCAAAGGAACGGATATATTAATTGAACAGATTTATAGTGTTTTTTCATTCTACTTAGGGTATTTGACAATTGATCCTGTAATTTATATGGTATTTGCAATTATTACAAGTGTTTTAACTTTTGTTATTTCACAGTTAGTTAAGGTAAATTTATTTTAACCTTTAAGAGTGTAATAAACTGATGAAAAATTAATAGAGATATAAACATTAAATTTTCTATTCCACATGCGGGTGTATTTCAATTTTTAGGAATACATCTGTTTTTATTTAAGGTTCATTACTTGTACTATCGAAGTTAGTGAAAAGAATGTTTTAATATAGAGGAATAGGCTTTAAGGGGCGTTGTCCAAGATTTCGCACCATAATATAGTCAAAATTCCGCAAAAACGACTTTATATTAGTATTAAAAACAATATTAAATAAATCCCTAGAACTAATAAATATTTGACCGAAGTGAGTTTTGTTTATTTAGAAGGATAAAGGTTTTAATTAAAGAATAAGAATATTGGGAGGTGTGAATTGTGTATAAAAAAGGATGGGTTTTTTTAGGCATTGCTGGTTTCCTTGCTTTATGGTCTATTCTTCTTTTTGGAGAAGGATACGGATACTATAATTCAATATTGAATGACTTTCTATACGTTAGTTTTTTTGGTGAGATTGTAAAAGTAACAACAGTAGATGAGTTGAATACCTATGCCTATTTATATATGGCATTAAGCCTTATTCCTGCAATTCTTGCTGTTTACCTTTATCGAAAGTTTTTGAAAATTGTACCAGCGAGAGAATTTAATTAACGGATGCTTTTACTGATAAGTCAAAGGTTAACGAAACTTTTTAATATAGTTATATTGACCTAATATTATGTTAACTTTATAATAATGTTGAAAGAATTTATATAAAACTCCAAAAATTAACACTATAAAGAATAAGGCAAATTCATCGAAAGGTGAAGACGCAAAGCTATAGGGACTAAAGTTGTATGACTATGTAAGCCAGTTACCGATGTATGTTTAATAAAAGTAGACTAATTGGTATTCCATTAGTCTACTATTTTTATTTTTATAATAGAATTGTCCGAAAAAGAACGTAATTTATAAATAACGCGGGGAAATAATAATGGAATTAATCTATTTTTGTTTAGGTTTAATAGTAGGTGCAGTAATTATCCAAATAATTTACATTAAATATGAAAAGGCTAAATGGATGACGAAGTTTGAAAATGAAAAGAGGATTTTTGAGCTAGTTGAAAGTTCAAAGGATCTTATCTATTATTACGAAGTCAAACCAGAATATAAATTTAGATATATTAGTCCTTCGATTGAACAACTGTTAGGAGAGGGATTAGTAGAGAAAGGATATCAAAATCCATATTACGTTTTTGAACACATCCATCCAGATGATTACAACCTACTATATGGAAAAGTTAATGGGTATGGAGATTATAGCAAGCCAATCATCCAACGGTGGAGAGATGAAAAGGGTGAATATAAATGGTTCGAGGAATATGCAACTCCAATATATGAAAATGGTCAAATAGTTGCAATAGAAGGGATTATGCGAGAAATTACTGATAAGGTAAAGTTACAACAGGAACTAAATTATCAGATTACACATGATGTGTTAACAGGTATACATAACAGGGCTTATTTTGAGCAAATAATGGAGAAATACAATAAAGATATAGATACATCTATTGCAGTCATTCTAAGTGATTTGGATGAATTAAAGTATCTAAACGATAATTTTGGTCATAAAACAGGTGACGTTTATATAAAAGAATATTCTAAACTGTTGAAGCAATATTTCAAAGAGAATTCAATTGTTGCGCGGATTGGTGGAGATGAATTTGCTATAATTGTTCTAAATGCAAATTTGGATCAAGTGAAATATCACTGTCAAAATTTCTCTGATAAAATAAGTGAATATAATTTAAACAGTAAAGGCATTAAAATTAAAGTATCGGTGGGATATGCTTTTTCTGAACATTCTATAGGAAATATGGAGAAACTTTTGGCTGAAGCAGATAAAAATATGTACCAAGACAAAAATAAGAAAAAGAGTGAAAGTTTAATTAAATAAAAAAGTATATTGGATATGGAAGTTAGAATTTTCTAGATTAGAAAATTGCTAATTTCATTAAAGAACCAAAATGTCTAATAGCAATTTTATTTGCGTAATGTTGAAAATAAAATCTTGGAGTGACAAGTTGATGGATATATATCTTTTATACTTTATAGGCTTAATTATTTTGTTTCTTACAATTACATATGCGGTTCGATACGGCATTGACACTTCAAAACAGGTTAAGTCTTTAAGAATTGAACTGAAAGAAATTAAAAGAAAAATAGAAGATTTAGAAAAAAAGAGGAATGAAAATTGAATAATCGTGTTGCAGGGTTATTATTGATCGGCTTATCATTATTAACCGCAGTTATTGCATATTCTTTAGGTGAACTAATTGATGCTATTAAAGCATCCTCTGCTCATATTGCAGGAACAATTTCAGGAGGCGGTGGAACGAGTTTAGCGTGGGGAGGAAATCCACCTTTATCAGTTGTACCAATCATTTTAATTATAATATCTGTAGTTATTGGGTTTTATCTTATTAGTAAGCGTGGCTAAAAGTTATTAAACAATCGGGTGCATTCATGGTAATAGGGATGCGCCCTATCCTTTTATGGGCCATGATTGAAGAAGAGTTAGTTCTAAAAAAAAGGTTATTATTACCAATTTGTTTGTGGTAATATAAATGTAATCTTTTAGAAGAGGTGAGTTTAGATGAGTAAAGTTGAGCAGAGTACAAAGTTAGATTTAGAAAGAATTGTTTTTATTGGGAGAACTTTTGAAGAGTATTTGGATATGTTTTCGCTTTCTGAGGAAGAACTGCAAGGAAAGAAAATACTCGATTGTCCAGCAGGAGCTTGTTCATTTACTGCTGTTGGAAACAAATCAGGTTTAAATGTAACTGCTTGTGATATTGCCTATTATCATTCAAGCGATGACTTAAAAAATAAAGGTCTTCAAGATATTGATCACGCAATGGAACATATGGAATAAGCAAAAACGAACTACAAGTGGGATTATTTCGGTAATATAGAGGGGCTTAGGAAACAGCGTTTAAGTGCTTTACAAGATTGTGCCAAAGATATGATGGAATCTAGCGAAAGATACATTCCTGTGACGTTGCCTTCTTTACCGTTTAAGAATGAAGAATTTGATATTCTTCTTTCTGCACATTTTCTATTCATGTATGCAGATAGATTGGATTACCAATTTCACATTGATACGTTGAATGAGTTATTAAGGGTTACAAAAGAAGAAATACGGATTTTCCCTTTGGTAGATTTAGAAGGAAAACGATATGAGTATTTAGATAGAATGATAAGTTACCTGGTTGACAATGGCTATACAGTAGAAGAAGTGAAAGTATCATATGAATTTCAGTTAAATGCTAATTCGATGTTAAAGATTCAAAAAGGTTAAATAAAGAATGGGGAAACATGGATGTGTTGCCCCTTTTGAAATAAGAAAAGCAAAGACGCCGAAATCCTTGATATTAAGGGTTTTGGCGTTTCTGCTTTTTAGACAGACTGAAATATAAATGAGCAGTATTAAATTCTTTTATTCATCCCCTTCTAAAAATTCTTCCAACCTTTCATAATTAATCCGATAGCATTTGGACTGATCAAACCAGTGAAGTTTTGGTTTGTACGCGATGATGAGCGATTTCTGCTCTAGTTTTTTGAAAATCCGATAAATGGTTTGCTCAGACCAGAACGGGAAATAGTGTTGTTGCCATTCGGGGTACGTTTTGTGTACCCAATTGTGTCCTGCAATGGATAGTGGTTCTTCCTCAGCACTTACGTGTATCTGTTGTAAAACGAGGGCTTCATTAAAACCTAATTTTGTTGCTAGGGTAGGGGAGACTAGTAGAGGCCTCTCTCTTATTACTAGATCGCTATCTTCACTACTTTCACTCTCATCAACTAAAACTTCATTTGCTTCGTAATTAATCATTTTCTACCTCTCCTTTTTTCTGTTAGTTGGTTTGTACCATTCTATCTATTACATAGTGATTTTTTCGTCTAAATGAGACATGCTGAACGAAAAAAATTTCAATTAAGCATTTTTTATTCCTCTAAAATCACAATCTCCCAATTTTTTCTCTCCAACATGTCTCTTTTTTCGATTTAGAAAGCTATATAAAGGGTGAATCGAATATTTCAAAAAAAGGAGAACGATAACAATGAAAGAAAAATTACTTATTCCAGAGGCACCTTTGCAAACATTACCTACACTTGCAGTGAAACTAGGTGTTAAGGAGGCGATGATTTTGCAGCAGCTTCATTATCGCTTGTTGAATTCGCCATATAAAAAAGACGGCTATACTTGGTACAGGCATACGTACATGAATTGGCATAAGCAATTTCCTTTTTATTCTGAGAAGACGATTAGTCGAGGTTTTTTAAACTTAGAAAAGAAGCGCATCATTGTTTCGAGCCAAGTCTACAACCCAGCGAAAGTCATGAAAACGAAATGGTATCGAATTGATTACGAAGAATTGTATCGTCAACTAGGTATGGAATATGACCCTATCAGTGAAACCCTTGTTAGCGCTGGACAACACCCAGAAGTTCACACAGAAGTTTCTCATGCCATTGTAAGTCAAAACGACTGCATCAAAAATACAAAAAATTCTCCAATTGTCAGCCAGTTCGTACCACAATTGGAGGACAAAGAAGTGCCATATATAAAAGAAGAATTAAAAGAAGAAATAAAAAATAATAATATTGTCGAGAAAAATCTCGACGTTGTCGCAGAAGTGATCCAATACTTAAACAAAAAAACAAATCGAAACTATCGAATTGACAATCATTCAACCCAAAGATTGATTAATGCTAGATTAAAAGAAGGTTATAAACTAGAGGACTTTAAAAAAGTGATTAATGTAAAAGTAAAACAATGGTTACGTGAACCAAAAATGAAAACTTACTTAAGACCCAGCACATTATTTAGCCCCATTAACTTTGAAAACTATTTAGTCGAAGCAAAAGAAAACCGTAGACCAACGCGGATACGCGAAATAAAACCAATCGAACTAGATTTTACTTTGGGTGAGGAAGATTGAAGAGGTAGTAGTTTTTAAAGGTGGCTATTCTGACAATTCACACTAATTACTAAACTTGTACGTAATATTGTTAGGAGCTTGTTAATTTATTTGTGAAGAAGGGTAGCTGGATAAAAAGGTATTTCAGCAAGAACCATTCTAAACAGTTGGAAGCCATCGTATATAATAAAGTAAAACGAAAACTAGAAAGTGGGACATTATATTGCGTTTTCAAATTAATAAACTGATAGAATCTAATTCATTAGAGTCTAGCGAACAATTTTGTAATGAATTAAATGAATGGTTAACTGAAAAGGGATATACTACTTTACAACATCAGTTAATTGAACTTCCCAATGGTGTATCATCCCCTATAAAAATTGGTGGAAGTACAGCTGTTTTTCACAGTAACTATAATGCTGGTGTTACATCTTTAACAACATATAGACGTTACTTCTTAAGCCGAACCTGGAATAGTTCTTTACCTGTAATGACGCTATTTGGGATGAATCCGAGTAACGCCTCAATAAATTCTAATGACCCAACTGTAGAATTCATGCTGAAAGTTGCTGAATTTAATGACTGTGGCTCTTTGTATGTTGTAAATACGAGTCCTTATATAAAGAGTTCTCAAACTAGAAGAGCAGATTTTGTTATTGATGATGAAGCTTGGGAGTATATAAAATATGCTGTAAATCATAGTGATATTGTAGTGTTGGCATGGGGAGAAAATGGTCAAAAATATGGAATTCCTACCATAATTAATAATTACCCACTTAGGGGTTTATTAGCAAGAAATTCACAAAAACTAAGGGTTTTCGAATTTGGAGGAATTAACTCAACTCGGAAATTTCCTAAACATCCACTCCAAATACCCCCTAATGATTTCCAAGTAAATCATAGATTGTTAACGCCATCTATAACAGAGTTTAATGATTTATTCCCTTACTAGTATCGTAAGAAGAGTTGTTTATAAAGTAGATTAAATATCAATATATGGCAATACATTTTTTCCCGACGATATTTTTTACGAAAGATGATCACCTTAGTCTGGAATTGATTATAACTGATATTCAATTAAACAAGACATTAATGCATGTGAAATACCAATCAAATTATTTAGATTGTAAAAAATAGCTTAGTATACTAAATATCCTAAGCTATTTTATTTATTTAATTTTTCTAAAATACAATTAAGGCAACATCATCATAGGCTGAGTATGAGCAAAATCCATAACATAGATTACTGGAATGTTCTTTAGCAGAGCCTGTTACTTTGTGTGCATATGGAGTATTGTTTTATACCACGAGGGGTCAAGGTGTTTATGATAAGATATAAAGAGAATTTATTAGGAGGATTCTATGAGCTTGATCGCACAACATCCTTATATAAAAACAGAAAGAAAAGTGACAAGGTTTGAACAGTTTGAAATTGAACATGAACGAATCATTTACTTATACACGGATAAGGTCGTTACACAGAATAGAGAGTTTCCGGTTAAGGATGTAATGGATTTTTCTTATCGAGAAATTACAAATCAAGGTGGGATTCTCTATTTACATACGCTACAAGGTGTATTTCCATATGTCGTGAAATCTTCACCGGAAGCTTTTATTACATCCTATCGAGCGAATTTTAAATGATTAATGGAAGGGAAGTAGGAAATGAATGAAGTCTAGTATATTTAATTTTCTAGGTGAGTTTTCAAGTACGCTAGAAGAGCTGGCGTTACGTGTAGAAGACCTTTTATGGGACCAGCCACAAGAAGCTATGATGAAGGCGCGCTTGTTTGGGGAAACGTTAGTATCCATGATTTATGAGCAAGAAAATATGAATGAAGTGTACCCTCTGAAACAGTGGGAAAAGATAAATAGATTGTATAAACATGACATTATTCAAGATGAAATTTATAAAAAATTCGAATACATAAGAAAAAATGGCAATATCGCAGTGCATCAAGCTACAGATATGGATCTTGAAGTGGCAAAACAAGCCCATCAGGTTCTTTTTGATCTGAGTGTTTGGTATATGGAAGTTTATGTTAGCTATCAATTTAATGCGCCTGTGTATGAATTGCCCTCTAAACAAATGCAAGATCCTCATATTGTGGAGAAATGGATGGATGAATATCAACAGAGGGTTGCGGAGATTGAAATGCAACTGGAACAACTCAAGCAAGAAAAGAAGGAACAGCAAATCCCAGTCAAAGAAGAGAGAAAAATAAATGCTCGTAATCACACTAATAATAGTGAACGTATTGTCCCGTTAGAAAAATTTCAAGATACATTTGATAGAGCAAATTTTGATTGGAAAAATACAACGAAAAAGGCTGCTGAATTCAAACATAAAGAGTTTGGGGAAGAAGCCGCTGAAGCATACGTCTATCTGTTAGATAACGTTACTCCTACAATTGTTGTACATCCTTCGTTGATTGAACAGGAGAAGAAGGTGGGAACCGTGGTATCTAAACCACGTAAAAGTACGGCATTAAGAAGATTTCCGAGAATGGTAGAGGAAAACACAATTAAATCGAATTATGGCTATCCATATACATTCCAAACTAAAGGTGAGTTAGAATCATTACTCTCGCGGATTGTTGAAGTACTACAGTCTAGAAGCATTGAAGAATAGTAAATTGGATTTAGTCTAGTACCGGTCCATATGTAAACAAAAACAGCTTAGTATATTTGGTACACCAAGCTGTTTTTATTCATATCAAATTTCCTAAAAGACACTTAATTTCAACTTTAAATCCTTTGTATCAATACTAATCTCCCCACCAATAGGTAATGTCATCATAGGTTGAGTATGACCAAAATTCATATCATACATTACTGGAATGTTCTTTAGCTGTGGATGCTTATCTAAAATGAAATGAAGTTGTTCTTCAGTTATTTTAGAAGCTTTTTGGAAGCGTCCAATTAGTAAGCCTTTTATATCTCCGCTAACTTGTAATAAGGAGGTCAAATCTCTTGCAAATGTCTCAGGTATTGTTAATTCATCGTCTTCTACAAATAAAATGCAGTCCTTTAGGTTAGGCATGAATTCGGTTCCTTGGAGTAAGTTGAGTGTGCATAGATTGCCGCCAATTAAACTTCCTGTAGCACTTCCTTCTGAATAAACTTTCCATTTCGTATCCTCATAAACACGATTTTCTTGATCTAAATACCATGCATCATCACTCCATTTTTCTGAAGGTTGCAATAGATATGCTTCGTCATTCATGAGACATTTTTTAAAATACTTAGTTTGGTAATCTTGTAGCCCCGTCATTTGAAAACTTGAAAAGTGGGGTCCAGAATATGTTATGAATCCGCATTTTGTCGTGATTGCGTTCGCGAGCGCGGTAATGTCGCTATAGCCGCATAGAATTTTTGGATTTGCTTTGAGTAGTTCATAATCTATATAGGGAAGTAATTCGTTACTATTAAAGCCACCGATTACTGTTAAGATCCCTTTTACATTTTGATCAGCAAATGCATCATGCAGATCCTCAATGCGCTGTTCGATTGAGGACGAGTTTTGTAGATCAGATTCTTCAACGTGTTTTCCAAAGGTCACTACAAAACCCAATTCTTCAAGTCGTTCCTTAGCTAATCGAATACCATCTTCCGATAATATTTTCATACTTCTACTTGGTGCAATAATACGGACTTCATCACCATGTTTTAATTTCATTGGTATTTTCATATTTTTGTCCCTCCAGACTTTCTAATATTCTACTGATAGTAGCTGGGATCTGCGCTCTACTTATCGTTTCAGTAGCATAACGCTTTACGTCATTATCCCCAATACAAACACTATGAATGGCATTTTCAAATAGACATTGATCATTACTATCGTTTCCAAAGGCTATAAATTGGTCAACCTTCAATTTACGGAGGCCACTTACTTTATCAACTCCAAGTGGACTTATGTCGATTGCGTTTTCATTTTTATATTCAACGATTGTTACTGGTAATTGCGATAATTCCTGTAGCACTTGCTCTGTTGGGTGAAATAAAACTAGCTTACATATTTTTTGTAGCTCAGTGATTTCTCGATTCTCAGCACTCGTTTTATTGATATTTCTATAGATTGGGTGTTCAGTATCACCTGTATAGGCATAATCCCAATCACTATCTGCTAAATAGGTTAATTGGTTTGCCTCAATACAAGCTAATAACTGTTTTAATAATTCATCCTTAAAATATTCCACTTCAATTTTCCCTTGTTCAAATACGAAAGTACCATTTCCACCGACCAAGGAACCATGTCGAAAGCGTTCTGGCAAAACTGGAATAAGGTCTCTTATAGGTCTGGCAGAGGCAAAAACAATTTCATGATTTGCTCTGATTATTTCGTCAAAGGCTAGACAGATCGATTCATCGATTGTTCTACCATCAAAACAAACCGTACCATCAATATCAAATATAAATTTCATATAATCAGCTCCTAATCCTGAGTATAATTGGAAGAGAAGAGATTTTAAAGGTCGGATGTCCGAGAGGTAGCAATTGATTACTTTGAAACATTTACTCGAATATATGATTATACCTTTCAAGATAGATTTAAAAATGAAGTAGAAATTCGTTCCTATGAGCCAAATGAGTATATTTTAAATATGTTAAAATCTTGTGAAGAAAGAAGGTAAGAACGATGTCTAAATTATTGAAGATTGTAAAACTCTTGAACAACCCCAAAGTGAAAAAGGCGATTATAAAAAAAGGTGTGCCGATAATTAAAAAGGAAATTGAAAAGAGAAAGAATAGAACAAAATAATAGATTGATATAGAATGAACTATTGACGTCCTAACTTAAACTTGTTATCATTCTCCTATTGTTTTTTAAAAGAATAGAGATACCTTGTATAAATTCAAGAATACGGCTTGAAAGTTTCTACCAGCTACCTTAAATAGCTTGTCTACAAGGAATGGAAAATTAATGATATTTTTATGTTCCTTTTTGTAGATAAAAACTTTGGCCAAACTGAGGTCAAAGTTTTTTTATTTAAGGACATAATATAAAGAGCTGTTAAACTAACTCCGGATTAATTCTGTTCATTCTTACATTTTGCAAAATAGGAGATTACATCATGAGAAACTTTTTTAAATTTACTGAACGGAATACTTCTTATAAACAAGAGACACTAGCAGGAGTGACAACCTTTCTATCCATAGCATATATATTAGTCGTTAATCCACTTATCCTAAGCCAAGCTGGGATGGATAGTGGGGCTGTATTTACTGCAACAGCTCTTACTGCGATTATCGGTACACTACTAATTGGTTTGCTTGCTAA
>NZ_OBQC01000011.1 GCF_900220965.1 Ureibacillus acetophenoni
GATCCCTCAAAGACGATGAGGTAGATAGGTTCGAGGTGGAAGTGTGGTGACACATGGAGCTGACGAATACTAATCGATCGAGGACTTAACCAAAACAAACTTGAACGCTTTCAATGTCTTTATCCAGTTTTGAAGGAATGAACTTCTTTCAATACATAAAATAGTCTAGTGATGATGGCAAAGAGGTCACACCCGTTCCCATACCGAACACGGAAGTTAAGCTCTTTAGCGCCAATGGTAGTTGGGGGCTTCCCCCTGTGAGAGTAGGACGTTGCTAGGCTCAAAAAGTCGTTACTGATTTATCAGTAGTGGCTTTTTTTATACATTAAAATTCCCAATTATTGATATAAACAATTGTTATTCACTTTGAAAACAAAATATCGATTGAATTGAAATAGACTTATAAATATTGAAAATTATACAACAGGTATACGAAGATAAAATATTAAGTTTAATTGCTATAGTAGTATAAGGGTGAGTAAAATTAATCATAATAATTAGGGTCAATCATCAATTATATAAATTAGAGAAAAGTTTTAAAAAGTACTTGATTATTTTCCAATTGTGGATATAATTATAAATGTACTTTAAATTAAACATATATATATTTAATCGTTCCGAAGTAGCTCAGTGGTAGAGCAACCGGCTGTTAACCGGTTGGTCGTAGGTTCGAATCCTACCTTCGGAGCCATTTTTTTTTGCAGTTTTTACGTAATTATTATGAAATAGTATTATTTCAAAAACAATTGCGAAAAGGGTTGCAATAAGTGTTTATTCATGATATTATTATTCTTGTCTTGTTTAGGACATGCCTAATGGCCCGTTGGTCAAGTGGTTAAGACACCGCCCTTTCACGGCGGTAACACGGGTTCGAATCCCGTACGGGTCACCATTTAAATAACAATTGACATTTACTATATGGAGGATTAGCTCAGCTGGGAGAGCACCTGCCTTACAAGCAGGGGGTCGGCGGTTCGAGCCCGTCATCCTCCACCATAAGTGTCTATGGAGAGGTAGCGAAGTGGCTAAACGCGGCGGACTGTAAATCCGCTCCTTCGGGTTCGGCGGTTCGAATCCGTCCCTCTCCACCATTTTAAACGTTGGGGTATAGCCAAGCGGTAAGGCAGCGGATTTTGATTCCGTCATGCCCAGGTTCGAATCCTGGTACCCCAGCTTTTATTTAATAAAAATGATCATCCTTTACTCATCGAGTGAGGGATTTTTTTATGTCTAATTTAAAGTGAGAAGAAATTAATTACAAGCATAATGTGAAATTCTGAAGGAATGTCCTTCATAAGGGTGTGAAGGACATTTGGAAATGAAAATCTGGAGGAAATGTCTTTCATAAGGGTGATGAAGGACATTTGGAAATGAAAATCTGGAGGAAATGTCTTTCATAAGGGTGATGAAGGACATTTGGATATGAAAATCTGGAGGAAATGTCTTTCATAAAGGTGATAAAGACCACTTTAGTGTGAACCCCCGAAAGAAAAGGTTCTGATAAAGTCGATGAAGACTGCTTTAGAGCGAAACCCTAGAAGAAAAGGTCCTGATAAAGTCGATGAAGGTCATTTTAGTGTGAACCCCCGAAAGAAAAGGTTCTGATAAAGTCGATGAAGAACACTTTAGCGTGAAACTCCAGAAGAAAAGGTCCTGATATAGTCGATGAAGACCACGACATAACGAAACCCCAAAGTAAAAGGTCCTGATAAAGTCTCAATCCACTTTAGCGCAAACTCCTAGAAGAACTGATCTTTTTAATCCGTGATAAGGCCTCTAATAAAATGAATAATATATAGAATTACATAATACCTGATATAATGTTTTGTGTTTTAGAGTCCTACATAATTTAACACCTAAAATTGTATAAAAATACAGAAAATTGTTAGGTTGAGCCACCTATAATTACCAATTAAAATATTGGTAAGGGGGAATAAATTATGCAGAATAAAAACATATCAATTATTGGAGTTCCATCAGATTATGGGCAAAGAAGACGTGGTGTCGATATGGGACCAAGCGCTATTCGTTATGCAGGTGTAGTAGAACGTCTTGAAGCATTGGGATATGAAGTAGTAGATGAAGGGGATATTCAAGTTAAAAAAGGTAATTTAATTGTTGAACAAAACAATAAATTGTTAAATATAGATGACATCATTAAAATTAGTACGGAATTAGGAGATCGTGTTGAAAATGTATTAAATGCAGGTCGTTTTCCACTTGTTTTAGGGGGCGATCATAGTATTGCGATTGGTACATTATCGGGTCTAGCAAAGCATTATAAAAACTTAGGTGTTATTTGGTATGATGCTCATGCTGATTTGAATTCACCAGAAACTACACCTTCAGGCAATATTCATGGTATGCCTTTAGCTGTATGTCTAGGAATTGGTGATGATCGATTAACTCAAATACGTGATTTTACTCCAAAAATTAAACCTGAAAATATTATTATCATTGGTGCTAGGTCTGTTGATCCTGGCGAAAAAGAGCTTATTAAAAAACTAGGCATTAAAGTATATTCAATGCACGAGATTGATCGATTAGGGATGACTAAGGTTATGGAAGAGGCAATTTCCTATTTAATTCAAAAACAAGTAGATGGAGTACATTTATCCCTAGATTTAGACGCTTTAGACCCTCTATATACACCGGGAGTAGGCACACCTGTACCAGGAGGAATAACATATAGAGAAAGTCATTTAGCTATGGAAATGCTAGAAGAAGCAAATATTATTACATCAGCAGAATTTGTTGAAGTAAATCCTATTCTAGATGAGAGAAATAAAACCGCAGATACAGCTGTTGCTCTAATGGGATCATTATTTGGTGAAAAATTAGTTTAACTTTCTAAAGATCGTTCAAGTATGATGGTACAAGAAAGAACATAAATTTTAGCATCAGAATTTTAACAATGGTCTAATAGAAAATAGTTTTTATGAATTAAAATATAATGGAAAAAAAAACTAGTTTATACTTTTTAAGGTTTGAAGAAATTCTGTTATAATTTAATTAAAATGAAACTTTTTTTAAAGTTATTCGTAAATATTATGGAACCGAAAAGGGTGGAGAAGAAAACAAGATGGATGCGCTAGTGAACAAAAGAATAAAGCAAGTGCTTAAAGGTGATCAAAACGCATTTTCTGATATTGTGAGCCTCTACCAGCATAAGTTATATCAAATATGTTATCGAATGTTAGGTAACAATCATGAAGCAGAAGACATAGCGCAAGAAGCTTTTGTTCGAGCGTATATCAACCTTCATACCTTCGACCAGAAACGAAAGTTTTCAACTTGGTTGTACAGGATTGCTACTAATTTGTGTATTGATAGGATAAGAAAGAAAAAACCTGACTATTATTTAGATGCAGAAGTTGCTGGTACAGATGGTCTTGATATGTATTCCCAATTATCTTCAGACAATCAGCTACCAGCTGATGCAGTTGAACAAATGGAGCTTCAAGATCGTATTCAATATGAAATAAGTAGATTACCTGACAAATATCGTTCAGTTATTGTATTGAAATATATTGAAGAGCTATCACTACAAGAAATAAGTGAAATATTAGATATGCCCCTTGGAACGGTAAAGACTAGAATACACAGAGGGCGAGAGGCTTTAAGAAAGCAATTAAACAATCTGTAGGAGGTTATATGCATGAGTACGTGTCCTGAGCATATTGTTGACTATATGCACGAGTACTTAGATGGTGATATAAGCAGAGACCATGAACAACAACTGAAAAAACATTTACAAAACTGCTCACCTTGTAGGCAGCACATGCACGAATTGAGTGACACAATAGCTTTTGTAAAAAGTGCAGCACACATAACAGCACCTCCTCATTTTGAAAGCGAGGTTATGAAACGTCTTCCAAAAGGTAAAAGTCGAATAGGTATTCAAAATTGGTTTAGACGTCATCCAATCTTAGTTGCTGCCTGCGTGTTCCTCCTATTTATGAGTGCATCGTTAGTTGGAAGTTATCAAAATAATGATTTCTCTGTTACGAAACAACCAAATTTAATTGTCGATGGTCAAACAGTCATAGTCCCAGAAGGTGAAATCGTTAAGGGAGATATCGTTGTTCGAAATGGTGACTTAATTGTTGAGGGAGAGGTAGATGGAAATGTAACGGTTATTAATGGTCAATACATGGCTTCTACCGCTGTTGTAACTGGTGAAATTGAAGAAATCGATGAAGTATTTGAATGGCTTTGGTACGAGTTAAAAACAATGGGAAATAATGTTGTTGAACTTTTTCAATAAATTAATATATGTAATAAAAATTTCATAAACTTTAATAACTAAAGTCTGCTCGTATGAGTAGGCTTTTTTATTGGAATGACTAAGGTATATAAATTGACCCGATTCGCAAAATAATATGCAACTAATATAGCTTTTTTGGTAGGCATTTTGACTGTAAAAAAAGGTGTATATAGAAGAAATATGATATACTGTTTTTAACATTTAAGAATTTTATTTCTCTTAAATTATTCGTTTAAATACTTCCTTTGAAGATGTTTTCAAATTAAAGAACACCTGACATTACCTTAAGTGAACAATGTGAACTTTTAATGTTTTGATGCGTCAAATAAATAGGTTTTAAATAAGATGATTGTTTAGGGTATTAGCTAGAAAAGTGGGGGATGCCACATGCAGATTATTCAGCAATTTACAGACTTTACACCTGTAAATGTTATTGTTAGCTTTTTAGACGTACTACTTGTCTGGTACGTTGTATATAAATTATTAACCCTCATTAAAGGTACGAAGGCTGTTCAATTATTGAAAGGTCTATTTGTTATTATCTTTTCAAGAATTGCAACAGAAATATTAGGTCTTGATACTTTAGGATGGATGTTGCAACAAGTTATTGACTTCGGATTTATAGCGATAATTATTATTTTCACACCTGAAATTCGAAGAGCTTTAGAACAACTTGGGAGAGGAAAGATCTTTCAGCGATCAACAAGTCAAATTGGCGATGAACAAACTCGATTAATTGAGGCGATTAAAAAAGCCGTTAGTTACATGGCAAAACGCCGAATTGGAGCACTTATCTCCATTGAAAATGAAACAGGACTTACCGAATATATTGAAACAGGCATAAAAATGAATGCCGATATAAGCTCGGAATTACTCATAAATATATTTATCCCAAATACACCATTACATGATGGAGCTGTTGTCCTAAAAAAGACTAAAATTGAAGCAGCTGCCTGTTATTTACCACTATCAGAAAGCACATTTATTTCTAAAGAGTTAGGTACACGTCACCGTGCAGCTCTTGGTTTAAGTGAAGTAACCGATGCCATTACCATTATTGTTTCCGAGGAAACAGGAGCGATTAGTTTGGCTAAGAACGGAAATTTAAATAGAAATTTAACAATTGATGAATTTGAAACGAACCTGAGAAAAATGTGGTTTGGTCCAGAGCAAGATTCGGATCTATCCTCTAAGTGGACTTGGAGGGGGAAAAAGAATGGATAAACTATTTGATAGTCCTTGGATATTACGAATTACCGCATTGGTACTTGCGATCTTAATGTTCTTTTATGTTAAATCATTGCTAAATGAAGGGATTACATCGACTTCAAACAATCATGTAGATGTTTTAACAGATGTTCCTCTTGAAGCGTATTATGATTCAGATAATTTAATTGTTTCAGGTTTGCCTGATACAGTAGATGTAACGATAGAAGGACCAATGCCAATCGTACTAAATACAAAGCTGAAAAAGGATTTTAAACTATTTGTTGACTTAAATACATTGTTAATTGGGGAACATGAAGTTAAAATACAGACGGAAGCCTTCTCGGACAAATTATCTGTAAAAGTTAACCCAGAGACTGTAAAAATTTCAATTGAAGAAAAAGTAACAGCTGAACTACCTATAGAACCCGAAATGAACTATAACCTTATTAATGAGGCATATGTTCTTGAAAGTATGGTTGCTGAACCAAGCACAGTATTTGTCACTGGTGCAAAAAGTGTTATTGCTAGTATAAATTACGTAAAAGCAACTGTGACAGGTAATCCTGGCATCGACCGTTCGTTTGAGCAAGATGCTGAAGTTAAAGTCTTGGATAATAAGTTAAATAAATTAGACGTTGCCATTGAACCAGCAAAAGTTAAGGTGAAAGTAGAGTTAGCGGAGTATAGTCGTGAAATTCCGATTCGAATTCAGCAAGTAGGTACACCGAAGGAAAATGTAACAATTAACCGACTATCAACGCCGACCTCATTTGTCCAAGTATTCGGTCCTAAATCCATTATTGACGGATTGACTGAACTAATCGTAGAATTTGACGTGACAGAAATTGAAAGCACGGGTCAATATGAAGCGAGCCTATCAGTACCAAATGGTGCAACTAAGCTTTCTACGAGTAGCATCATTGTACAAGCAGATGTTACTAAAGAGGAAAGTACTACCTTGGATGATGAAGAATCTTCTAACGAAACAACAAATGAAGAACAAACATCAGAAACTGTAGAAAGTAATACAATTAATAATTCTGAAAGCAACAATTCCAATGGACAGTGACAATGACATTTTAAAAGCAATAATATATACAAAGATTATTGTAGAAGCGTTAAATGCCTAGCATTAAAAGAATGACTAGCATTGAAGGAGAGAAGAATCAAATGGGAAAATATTTCGGAACCGATGGAGTTCGTGGTATAGCTAATAGCGAGTTAACACCTGAATTTGCATTTAAACTAGGACGTGTTGGCGGTTACGTATTAACAAAGCATGCAACAGGTCGTCCCAAAGTAATTATTGGACGTGATACAAGAATTTCAGGACATATGTTAGAAGGAGCATTAGTAGCAGGTTTACTATCTATTGGGGTAGAGGTTATGCGACTAGGAATTATAAGTACACCAGGTGTAGCTTATCTAACAAGAGTTATGAATGCAGATGCTGGAGTAATGATTTCAGCATCACACAATCCTGTAGCAGATAATGGTATAAAATTCTTTGGGCCAGATGGCTATAAACTAACTGATGCACAAGAAGCAGAAATAGAAAGCTATCTTGACCTTGAAGAAGATACATTACCTCGACCAGTTGGGGCTGACTTAGGTACTGTTAGTGATTATTTCGAAGGAAATCAAAAATACATTTCATACTTAAAGCAAACTGTTGATGAAGACTTTATGGGAATACATGTAGCTCTAGACTGTGCACATGGTGCAACTTCATCTTTAGCAACCCATCTATTTGCGGACTTAGAGGCGGATATTTCATCCATAGGTTCTTCTCCAAATGGATTAAACATAAATGATGGTGTTGGGTCTACACATCCTGAAAAACTAGCAGCATTTGTTGTTGAGCGTGGAGCACATGTAGGTCTAGCATTTGATGGTGATGGAGATCGATTGATTGCTGTTGATGAAAACGGAAAAATTGTAGATGGTGATCAAATTATGTTCATCATTGCAAAATACTTAAATCTTAAAAGTCGTTTAAAGAAAAATACCGTTGTATCTACGGTAATGAGTAATATGGGCTTCTATAAAGCACTTGAAGAAAATAATATGACAAGTGTAAAAACTGCAGTTGGTGACCGTTATGTCGTAGAAGAGATGCGCAAAAATGACTACAACTTAGGTGGCGAACAGTCTGGGCATATTATTCTTCTTGACTATAATACAACTGGTGATGGTTTACTTACAGCGATTCAGTTAGTAAATATTATGAAAGTAACTGAAAAACGACTTTCTGAACTTGCATCTGAAATGACAATTTATCCTCAAAAATTAGTAAATGTTAGAGTAACAGATAAGCATGCTGTTACACAAAACGTGAAAGTAGCAGAGGTTATTTCACAAGTCGAAGGTGAAATGTCAGGTAATGGTCGAGTATTAGTTCGTCCTTCAGGTACAGAACCACTTGTACGCGTAATGGTAGAGGCTGCAACTGAAGAAGAATGTGAAAGCTATGTTAATCGAATTGCAAATATTGTTAAAGAAGAAATGGGCTTAGCAGAATAAAATAAGAACAAAAATCCAGTAGATAACTACTGGATTTTTCTTTTATATGCGTTTAATTGCAATTGAAATCGTCAATAGTAGAGATGTACGAAATGATTAGGAGTGATACTATGGCAAAAATTGCAACGTTAATTACTGATTTATTTGAAGATAGTGAATTCACAAGCCCAAAAGAGGCATTAGAAACTGCTGGACATAAAGTAGTGACTATTGATAAACATGGGAACAAAGCGATTCGTGGAAAACAGGGAGAGGCAAGAGTAGAAATAGATTATGGTATTTCAGATGTAAATCCAGAAGACTTTGATGCATTATTTATTCCAGGTGGATTTTCACCAGACTTACTACGAGATGATGACAGAGTCGTAGCCTTTGCAAAATCCTTTATGAGTGCTATGAAGCCAGTATTTGCAATTTGCCATGGACCTCAACTATTAATTACTGCAAGATCAATTGAAGGTCGTGATATAACTGGTTATAAGTCTATTAGAGTAGATTTAGAAAATGCAGGGGCAAAATTCCACGATCAAGAAGTGGTAGTTTGCGGAAAGCAACTTGTAACTAGTAGAACACCAGCAGACCTCCATGCTTTTAATCGTGAAATTGTAAATTTATTAGAAGAAAAAGGATTGTAATAAGACACTTGTATTTGTAACATTAGCCCTCCAATGAATAAATTTTTTATTATATTGTAAGAAAAGAAATAGCATATTCCCCAAAGTTTCCACTAGAACGCCGAACCTAGTGGAAATTTTTTCAATAACATTATTTCGTTAGTATAGTACATACTACACAACTTATTGACGGGAAGTTGCATATTCTGTATGATGAAGTAGGTTTGAATTCCAAATGGAAGGAATTTCAAACACAGCGCATAGGAGGGACAATAGCGCGGTTAAAAGGAAGACAATTATAGCGCCTGAGCTAAGGAAATCGGACGGAAAACTAATCCTTAGTTGACGAGGTGGAGGTTTATCGAAAATTCGGCGGATGCCTCCCGATCGAATGCCCGGTCGTTATTTTCGTTTGAAATCATAAAAGCAATTTTATGGACAAAGAAACGAAATGGCAAATATATAAATGGATAAATGCATCATCAACCTACATTGCTTCTACAGGGGAATTAGACAGAATTCCAAAATTGCAAGCAATCCGTAGTTGTTTTTGTATTGCCTTTTAACTTCATTAGCATTCCACAATTGAATAATGGGATTTTTTCGCGAGGAGATCATTACGAAAAGGTGAAGTTAAGCCACTGACAGAAAGAATAGATGATTCTTTCCGGATCCACTCGGGTAAATTCAGGGCACAAATATGTCCTTACGTATTTGAATAAGGCAAAGTTGATGTGCATTCATGAAAGGGATATTAACTATGTGTGGAATCGTTGGATATAATGGCGTACTAGACGCGAAGGAAATATTATTAAAAGGTTTAGAAAAACTAGAATACCGTGGCTATGATTCAGCAGGTATTGCTGTTCGTAATGATGATGGTGTAACCATCTTTAAAGAAAAAGGTCGTATTGCAGACTTACGTACGGCTGTAAATGATGAAGTAGATGCGAGCATTGGAATTGGTCATACGCGTTGGGCAACTCACGGTGTACCAAACAAACTAAATGCTCACCCTCACCAAAGTGAAACTGGACGTTTTACACTTGTGCACAATGGTGTTATTGAAAACTATCATCTATTGCAAAGAGCTTATTTAAAAGGCATTCAAATGCAATCTGATACAGATACAGAGGTTATTGTACAATTAATCGACTTATTTGCGAGAGAAGGTCTATCAACAGTTGAAGCTTTCCGTAAAACATTATCATTAGTACATGGTTCATATGCTTTAGCATTACTTGACCAAGAAGATGCTGATACGATTTATGTTGCTAAAAATAAATCACCTTTACTAGTAGGTGTTGGCGATGGCTTTAACGTTGTTGCATCTGATGCAATGGCTATGTTACAAGTAACTGATCAATATATTGAACTACGCGATAAAGAAATCGTTCTCGTTCATAAAGATAAAGTAGAAATTACAACTCTAGATGGTCGTGTTATTAATCGTAAACCATTTAAAGCTGAGCTAGATGCGAGTGATATTGAAAAGGGAACATATCCTCACTATATGCTAAAAGAAATTGATGAACAACCAGGTGTGGTTCGTAAAATTATTCAAGAATACAGCGATGCGAATGGTGAATTATCGATTGACGAGAATATACTAGCAGCTTTAAAAGAAGCAGACCGCCTTTATATTATCGCTGCAGGAACAAGTTATCATGCTGGATTAATAGGGAAACAATACTTCGAAAAAATCGCAGGCATTCCTGTAGAAGTGCACATCTCTAGTGAATTCGGTTATAACATGCCGTTATTATCAAAAAAACCATTGTTTATTTTCATAACACAATCTGGTGAAACTGCAGATAGCCGTCAAGTGCTAGTAAAAGTGAAGGAAAAAGGTTATCCAGCGTTAACAATTACGAATGTACCAGGGTCTACACTTTCTCGTGAAGCGGATTTCACGTTATTACTACATGCTGGTCCTGAAATCGCTGTAGCTTCAACAAAAGCATATGTAGCTCAAGTCGCTGTATTAGCAATCGCATCTTTTGTAACAGCACAATCTTTAGGGAAAGATATTGATTTTGACTTAAAACAAGAGTTAGCTATAACTGCAAACGCGATTCAAACATTGGTAGATTCAAAAGATGAATTAGAGCAAATTGCCGAAGATTATTTAAAAGTAGCACGTAACGCGTTCTTCATCGGACGTAACATAGACTTCTATGTAAGTTTAGAAGGCGCTTTAAAGTTAAAAGAGATCTCTTATATCCAAGCAGAAGGTTTTGCAGGTGGAGAACTTAAACACGGTACAATTGCGTTAATTGAGGAAGGTACACCAGTATTTGCTTTAGCAACACAAGAGCAGGTGGCTTTAAACATTCGCGGGAATGTAAAAGAAGTAGTAGCGCGCGGAGCGAATGCATGTATTATCGCTATGGAAGGTATAAACGAAGAAGGAGACCGCTTAGTGTTACCAAAGGTGCACACACTTTTAACACCACTTGTGTCGGTAATTCCTTTACAGTTAATTAGCTACTATGCAGCATTACACCGTCGTGCAGACGTAGACAAACCACGTAACTTGGCTAAATCGGTGACAGTTGAATAACAAAAATAATATAAAAAAACTCGTGTTGAAAGACAAAAAAGTCGGGAACTGAACAAAAAAGTTGGGAACTGGACAAAAAAGTCGGGTACCAAACAAAAAAGTTGGGAACTAACATTAAAAAGACTCGATCCAAAATTAGGGTCGAGCTTTTTAGTTATTTTAAAAATAGTAAAGGAATTATCCAATTGATTGGAAATTGTGATATTGTAAAATTAATGAAATAATGAAGTATGGAGAAAAGTCCATTCTTCAACTAACAGAACATAATAGTTGAATTAAAATGTTATAATTTTCTTATTAATTTGAGGTGGAAGGTCGGTGTAGTATATGTCTGATTGTTGTTCAACAAATACAAAAGAAATGGTTTCTGAAACTAGTGTTTCTGAATATTGTCCATCTTGTAAGAAAAAAGGTAAAAAAGTAAAAATAATTACGTTGAAAGCCATCTTAAAACCATCAGTATTAGATTCTTTAAATCCTAATTCAGAACATTTTTTCTGTAATTTAGAGGGATGTGATGTTGTGTACTTTGATACAGACAAAAAAACATACTCAATATCGGAAATTAAGGTTCCTGTTTTCCAAAAAGACGATTCTCTTACTGTACCAATTTGCTACTGTTTTGATTGGACCAGAGAAAAAATAACTCAATACGTGAAAGATGGACTTGCTTCAAAGCCATTAGAACATATTAAACAAAATGTAAAAGAAAATCGTTGTGGTTGTGAGGTAAACAACCCACAAGGTAGTTGTTGTATGGGGAATGTTACAAAGTTCATTAAACAGTTACCGTAGGAGGATTTCATGGATTATTGTGAAACTATGAGGGATATAATCGGAAACTCCCCTTTGATAATAGTTAGACCAAGTGTAGCTATCATCAATAATCAAGGTGAAATTTTACTAAATAGATACAAAGGTGGAATTTGGGGTCTTCCAGGTGGAATATTGCAGTTAAATGAGTCAGTTGAGGAATGTATTAAAAGAAACGCACAAGTTGATTTAGGGTTAACTATAAAATCATTACAATTATTTGGGGTATATTCTGGTCTGGAACTCTATACGAAGCCAGAAGATGGCGAAGATGAGTATCACATTGTCGCAATTGGGTATCTATGTACGGACTATGAAGGTGAACTATCTCCAGACGAGAATCAATCCATTGAAGCCAAATTTTTTAAATTTGACCAATTACCAAAAGAAACAGATCCATTTATTAAAAATAAGTTGGTTGAATTAAATGGAGAATTTTAAAAAGAATTTTTAAAAATATCAGCCTTATTGTGCTAAACCAGCTAATAGTTTGTCAATAATTTTCTATAAAAAGATTAATAAGCTCATGCTATACTAAAAAAGTGCATGCCAAATAACCTTCCTAATTATTATTGGAAGGTTTTGTTGTATTAACTTAGATATAGTTATTAAGCTATATCCTGGAACGTAGTTCTGCTTTTTAATAAGGCGTAAATCCAATGTAAGAGCTTATTAACACATGCTATTACGGCGACTCTGAAGGGTTTTCCTTCTTCACGTTTTTTGTCGTAAAACTCTCTTAGTCTTTTATTTCGTGGAATAATCTCTTCGGTTGTCTTAGATTTTCGTGCATCTCGAATACCGCTCTGAACGGCCATATATAAGGCATGGCGAAGCCTATTAGATCCTCGTTTGGTTATTCGGTTAATTGATGCAGTAAATTTTCCTGATGAATATACACTAGGATCTACTCCAGCGAATGCAACGAGTTTTTTGGCACTATTAAACCGATCTATCTCTCCAATCTCGGAAATAATCGTTGCAGCGATTTTTTCTCCGATTCCAGGGATAGATTGGAGTAATTCATATTCTTCAATCTCTTGAGCGAGAGAATCAATCTCATCTGCTAACTTTGATAAATGCTCTTGGTATTGAAGAACAATCTTTATTAACATCTCAAGATTAAAAATATGGCTTTCGTAAAGGTTATGTTGAAACGGGTTACGAAGTGCTGCTTCTTTTAATTTTATTGCTCGTTCATTTGCCCATTGTTCAGATCGACTCGTACATAGTGAAGCTATTTTCTCCGTTAATTCTTCTTCCGTAACACTTAATACTGCCTCAGAAGTAGGGAAGGCTAGTAAAGTATGTAATGAAACTTTTGAATACAAGCTTCCAAATACCCCTCGATATTCGGGGAAAACCTGATCTAATAAAGAATGGAGCTGTACTTTCGTCTTTGCAGCGATTTCCGCAATACTCTCTTGTTGCCGCGTAAGGTTACGAAGATTTAAGAGTTGTATTCCTCTTTTTTTATAAGGTTCTAATTCTTCCTTATAAAACAGTTCACAAAGGTGATAAGCATCAATTGCATCTGTTTTAACCTTTCTAAGACTTGAGCTTTTGGCTCGATGTGAGATAAGTGGATTGATGATAATATAAACATATTTTTGTTCATCTAAGAATTGAACCACAGGTATATGATAATGCCCCGTAGATTCCATTACGACCGAAGGTTGAACTCCATTAGCAGCTATTTCTACCTCATGAAGAAACTCTAAAAAAATCTCTAAACCTTTAACATTATGCTCAATACTAAAACTCTTACGATATGGTTTACCTTTATCTAAAAAAGCTTGTACTTGGCTTTCACCTTTAGAAACATCCAGGCCAACTACTGGATTCATATATACATCTCCTTCAATTTATTCGATTAGTCGGTATCCCCTAAGGCTCCTTGTAATGTCATAGGTTCGCTTGTTAAACGGGATCATGGTCCCAACCAGCCTGAAACATGTTTATACAAGTAGGGGGTGAACAGTTTAGCTAACGGGATCGAGTCCCACGGAGGCGACGTTCTACCCCGACTACCGTTATAATAAGACCATATAGAAAAAGGTCAACCAGAAATATCTGGCTAACCTTATATTACGAACGGAGGCTTTACTTCATTAAGAAGTAAAGCTTATTTGTTCTTTAGTTAACGAGCGAAAATGCTATATGACTTTAAAGGGATTTTATGAAATGATGTAGAAGATAAGAAAGGATTAGAATCTTTTTCAGAGGGGGATGAAAGTGTATATCGAAAATATTAGAAATACCATTAAATTAATGACAGATGATCAGTATAATGAATTTTTAATAAAATTGAGAAGAAATTTAAAATACAAATTCTCAACCGATATTAAACCCTCTGAGTTAAAGAATCAAGTTGAAAAGTTTATTAATAAAGAAACAGATAAAATATCAATTCGGTATCTTGAAGCTTATCTTTTAACATTAAACAATCTTTCAGTGGATGGAGGGATAAAAGCAATCCTTTCAGGGAAAGTTTCTAAAGCTAACACATGGAGGGACTTGATAATACTTGCCACACAAGATCAACCACTTCCACGTAATGTAAATATTAATGCACTTGATGATGTCATAATTAAGGATATTAAATCGCTATTTATCAATGTAGTAAAATACTGTGCAAACGAAAAAAAAGAAGTATTTAGAGATAATATACATATCGTTAATCAGTTTCTGTCTATTCCGAAAGACTTGGATAAATAACTCCAAGTCTTTTTTTATTGTAAAATTTAGGGAAAGTTTACTTTATGTAGTTTGTAATTTACATTTTATGTCCAAAATATATATTAATATGTAGTTTGTATTTTACGTTGAATTGAACAAAAAAATATTTACTTTTAAAAAATTTAATTAGAAATATATTTTTTCATTAATTTGTTTTTTTTGTTAGGGTTTTTGTTGGGAAAATTTGTGACAAGTATGAATAAGTTTCAGTGCCTATGATAGGAACAGGTATTACCGAACAAGGAGTGATTATTATTACAAAGAGAAAAAATGAATTAACAGAAAAGAAAATCTGTGATATGGAAAAAGAGGGTAGGGGGAAAGGGACTGGAGAGCATTATAAGCCATGGATTAACATTCAGGACTTCCCATCAAGTGGACTTGCGACAAGAGGTAAAGGTTGGAAAACAAATCGAATCCATCAATTTTTATCCAAATTGGAACGCAGTTATTACTATGTATTGGAATGGAATGACTGTGTTGTAGATATTAGAGAGCAATACCCATTAACTCGGGATGATACTTGGATTATTGCGAATGAAAAAGGAATTAAGCATCCAACCGATCCAAAATCTCAAATTCCTATTGTCATGACGACTGATTTTCTTATTACGATAAAAGACTCAAAAGGCACTAGACATGTTGCTCGTACAGTAAAACCATCAAAAGATTTGGAAAACGAGCGGATTATTGAAAAATTTGAGATTGAACGTACCTATTGGGAAAGTCGCGGGATTGATTGGGGGATTATTACGGATAATGAAATTCCCAAAGATATGGTAGAAAATGTGGAATGGTTGCATTCCTCATATTTTAAAATTGAGGATTTGCCTAGCTCCACGCTTTATACGTATGCCCAACAACTAAAAGCTTTTATTAAAAAATATAACACTTCCATTATTGAAATAGTGACCCAATTTGATCAAACCTTTCAATTGGAAAGTGGTATGGGACTCGAAATCCTAAAGCATTTAATTGCTCGAAAAGAAGTGCCTGTTGATATAACCAAGAAGATTTATACCCACCTTTGGGTAGAGGATGTATTCAAATTTGAATCTATTTAAGAAAGAAGGAATGGAATGTTTGTAGTCAATGACATAATTCGTATCGAAGAAGCCAGTGGTAAAGAACGATTGGAAAGAATTATTTGGATAGATGAAGGAAATGTCGTCTGCTATACAATTGATATGGAGAAAGAAAGCACAACCCCTATCAAACGGAAAATCTCTGATTTACAGCAATTGCATAATGAACAATTGTTATCGCTAAATGTTAGTGATCCTTATGGGTTCATTTATCAAGATGAGGAACAACTATCAGATAAAAGCAAGAAATTACGGGATGAACGGTGGGAGTGCATTAAAGACATGGTTTCACAAGAGCCAGAAATATTCGAAAGTGACAAACGGGGTCGCCTTATAAAAGCGGCGGTTACTAAAACAGGGAAAACCAAACGACTGTTTTACAAATATTTGGTTCAATACTGGCAGAGAGGGAAAGTCAAAAACGCATTGCTTCCTGATTATAAGGAGTCTGGGGGTAAAGGAAAAGAAAAAACCTATAAAGATAGGAAGAATGGGAGACGCAAAAAGTTTGAAGATATCGTTGGGGAAGGAATCGTCATCACCGATGAAATCAAACAAATCTTTGGGGTCAGTGTTCAAAGATTTTATCACACTACCAAAAAAAATCCACTGGCTACGACCTATAAATTAATGCTAGAAACCTTTTTTATAGAGGGTTATCGTTATGATAAAGGGGTAAAAAAACCTATTCTCTTTGCTCAAGATAAACTACCTACTTTAAGGCAATTTAAATATTGGTATGAAAAGACCTATAAAGTTGAAGACAAACTTCGCAAAAGAAAAGGAAACCGAAAATATGAATTAAACCATCGGGCGGTTTTAGGAACATCTGTTGGTGATTTATACGGACCTGGAACAAAGTATCAAATCGACGCGACGATTGCCGATGTTTACTTGATAAGTTCTTTTAACCGAAACTGGATCATTGGACGCCCTGTCATCTATGTTGTAATTGATGTATTTAGCCGTATGGTTGTTGGTCTTTATGTAGGTCTTGAAGGACCTTCTTGGTTTGGAGCTATGATGGCTCTTGCCAATACTACAAGTGATAAAGTTTCGTATTGTAAGCAATACGGCATCGAAATAACCAAAGAAGAATGGAATTGTCATTACCTTCCTCAAACGCTGTTAGCCGATCGTGGTGAGTTAGAAGGTTACAATGTGGAGCGGCTTATTAATGCTTTCCATATGAAAGTAGAAAATACACCGCCTTATCGAGCCGATTGGAAAGGGATTGTGGAGCAACACTTTCGAATTATCAATACAAAGGTAAAACCATTTTTGCCTGGAACAATTGATACTGATGTCAGGGTGAGAGGAGACAGAGATTATCGACTAGACGCTACATTAACGTTAGAGGAATTTACAAGCGTCATCATTAAATGTGTCCTTTATCACAACAATCATCATTGGTTAAAAAATTATAACCAAGATGAAATGATGATTGAAGATGAAGTTTCTCTGATTCCTCGTGAGTTATGGAATTGGGGAATAAAAAATAGGTCAGGAAAACTTCGCTCTTATTCGGAAGATATTGTGAAACTTCATCTCCTTCCGACAGCCAACGCAAGGGTGACTTATAAAGGAATCGAATTTAAAAAGATGCGATTCAGCAGCGAGACCGCATTAAAAGAAAATTGGTTCGGGGAAGCAAGAGAAAAAAGCTGGAAAATTCCAATTTGTTATGATCCAAGGGATATGTCACACATTTACTTACCAAGTGAAGACGGAAGAAGTTATGAGGTTGCAACCCTATTGGACCATCAAAAGAAGTACAGTGGCAAAACCATCGAAGAAGTCGAGCATTATTTTGCGTATGAATTGTTGAAAGAGCAATCATTTGCACACGAAGAGCTTCAGCAAAGTGTGGATTTAGCTAACGATATTGAACACATTGTTCAAAAAGCGAAAAGATCTTTGGATAAAGAAAAAGTGCAGATGAGCAATAACCAAAAGGTTAAAGGAATTCGCGAGAATCGATTAATGGAAAAGGAAGCAAGGCGAAAAGAAGAAGCCTTTTTACTAGCAGATGCTATTCCAATCCTTCAGGAAGTTGAAAATAAAGAAAAGGTTGAAGAAGTTACTCCTATTAAGGGTGTATCGAAAATGGATTTATTACGTCAAAAGCAAAAGGAGAAGTTGAAACATGCAATTAGCAGCAAGTGAATCACAAAATATGCATGGGGAAGAAATGGTAGATGCCATTTATAGTGAACAGATTGTTCAAGATTATGAATCCAATCCTTTGATTGAAGCACTTCCCCCAATTTTTACGGAGGATGACGTCATTGAACAAATTTCGATGTTTCCTCCGTTTGATGAAAAAGAACGGACCTTAAATCCGAATTATCGGTTTCATTGTATCCAGAGACTTTTTCAATATTTTCAACCTTTCGAGAAGCATTTGGATCTTGAACAAAGGATTTCTAGAGCTATTCGACAAGGATATTTGCACCGTAATCCAATGAAAAAAGAAGAAGTGATGCGAGTTCATGAGAGTTACAAAGCAATTAAAGAGGGTAAATTTTTGAAAAGTTACCAAACAGAAACTAAACGAACTGCTGCTGGCTTTACGATTATTGGTCTATCTGGAATTGGAAAATCGACTGCTATCGAAAGAGTGCTATCATTTTATCCGCAATTAATCAAACATCATCAATATAAAGGTAAGCCATTCATTTTTACTCAGATTAGTTGGATGAAGCTAGAATGTCCCTTTGATGGGTCGTTAAAAGGATTATGTATGAGCTTTTTTTCAGAACTAGATCGATTACTTGGTTCCAACTATTTAAACAAATTCGGAACACAAAAAAATACCACCGATTTAATGCTTCAGAGAATGGCACATCTTGCAAGTCTTCATGGCATTGGATTACTTATTATCGATGAAATCCAACACCTAAGTTTCAGCAAAAGTGGCGGTTCTGATAAGATGCTTAATTTTTTTGTAACACTTGTGAATACGATTGGTATTCCTGTAATTATGGTAGGAACCAATAAAGCAATCTCAGTGTTACAGAGTGAGTTTAGACAAGCCAGACGTGGTAGTGGTCAAGGAGATATGGTTTGGTCACAAATGCCACAAGACGTATCGTGGGATTTATTTATGGATGGGATGTGGGAGTATCAGTGGACAACCGAATATACACCTCTATCATCTGAACTTAGTGAATTGATTTACGAGGAGAGCCAAGGAATTCTAGACATTGCAGTGAAACTTTTCATATTATCACAGGTAAGAGCTATTGCAACAGGAGAAGAAAAATTGAGTAAACAAATAATCAAACAAGTGGCTAGCGACAGTCTTAGATTGGTAAAGCCTATGTTAGATGCATTAAGGTCAGGAATTCCAAGTGAAATCGCCAAATACGAGGATATTCGACCAATTGATATGGATGAGGAAATGGAAAAATATAAAGCCTCCATAGATTTACAGGAGAAGATTCGCATTCAAAAGAAAATCGAAAAACAAAAACGAGTGAAAAAGGAACAATCCCTTTTAGAAGAAATAACGTTGCAACTATTATCCATGGATTTTGAACCAAAAGAAGTTGAGAGTGCTATTAAAAAGGTGCTTCAGCAATTAGGGGAAGACATTGAAAAATCAACTGTGCTGAGAGAAGTTGTAAAATTGCTTATTGATAAAGATGGAAAGAAAGCAGAAAACACAGTCAAGAAAAAGAGGGCAATGTCGGCAAGTGAAAATTATTTAGTCTTCTTAATGCACGAAGCAAGACAGAAGAAGAAATCGGTCCATGAATATTTTTTGGATAAAGGAATCATTAAAAAACCATTAGATGAGTTATGGGAGGATAAAGAAGATGCTACATTGGTTTCCGACGCCATATCCTGATGAATTGCTTTACAGTGTTTTAGCAAGATATCATGTCAGATCAGGGAATACAAGTCCGAAGATGACGACAGAGGAACTGTTCGGAAAACGAACAGTTCGGTCGGTTTGGGATTTACCTGCGAATTTAAATGCACTATTAAAGAATACGGGAGATTACTGGAATGCAGAACAATTAATTTTCAACTATACGATGTACCCTTATTACGCAGCGTTCCTGCTCCCGCTGCAAGCAAAACAGGTTAAACTGGCGATGATGAATGATGAGGGAAGTACGATTCATACTCGAATTGGCATGGCAGCCAGCAATGTGAAATTAAAAGAGAACTTTTGGGTGTGTAGTAATTGTATCAAAGAAGATATGGAAACCTATGGAGAAACGTATTGGCGTCGCATTCATCAATGTCCTGGAGTCTTCTTCTGCCCTCAACACGAGATTGAATTGGAAGAAACAATTGCCCCTGTGAGAGATTATAATCAGCATGAATACATCGTCGCAACGCCATCGGTAAACAGAAGAAAGATCGATGTCAGCGAATTAAAAAAAGACGAGGTTCAACTGTTAAAGAAAATTTCCCAATCTTCATATACCCTGCTAACGATGAACTATCTTCAAAAAGGCAATAACTCTTTACGCAATAAATTTTTGGAACTCTTAAAACAAAACGAATATGCAACACCGAACGGAAGAGTTAAACGGGAAAGACTTTACCATAGTTTTAATGTGAAATTTTCAACTAGATGTTTGGAACTGTTGCAATCGACAGTTGAATTCGATGAAACAGATTGGTTAACCATGATATTTCAAAAACATCGTAAATCATTCCATCCGATTCGCCATTTGCTGGTGATGTCGTTTCTTGATACAGACTTGAATCATATATTTGATAAAAACGAATATCATCCTTTTGGAAAAGGTCCATGGCTATGTCTGAATGCAATTTGTTCGGATTATAGAAAACGTGTTGTAAAAGATTTGCGGATTACATTGGATTATGATACGAGGAAGCCAGTTGGAACCTTTCAATGCGATTGTGGCTTTATTTATTCAAGAAAAGGACCCGATCGAAATGAAGAAGATAAATTTCGAATTGGCACAATAAAAGAATATGGTCATGTCTGGAAGCAAAAGCTGACCACAGCAGTTAACGAAGGAAAAACGCTTACTGAAATTGCAAGAGAGTTTCAAGCAGACCGTGCAACAATCAAAAAATACGCGGATAAATTGCAGTTAAATGTTCCGTGGAAGGCTCCAAAAATTGTAACTAAAATCGTTCAAGATTCGATTGAAGATTTAGAGAAGCAATTACAATTGAGAAAAGAAAAATGGCTGGAAATTCAAGAGTTGTATCCCGAGAAATCTAAGACGGAACTCAGAAAATTGGTACCCGATGTTTATGCTTTTTTGTATCGTAACGACCGAGACTGGCTGAATGATTTTTCACCAATCAAGAACAAAATTCAGACTCCTAACCACCGAGTTGATTGGAAAAAAAGAGATGAGGAATTGTTGGCATTATTAAAGCAAGCGGTTCAAAATTGGGATTTTGATGCTGAAAAACCCACAAGAATCACAGCAACATCACTAGGGAAGAAAATCAACAAGCTGTCCGTATTTGAGAAAAAGTCGGAAAAGCTACCAGAATCAATGAATTTTATCAGTAAAGTTTCAGAAGATTTAGTAGCCTTCCAAAAAAGACGAGTTGAATTCTGCATTAAAAAGTTAAAAGAAGAAGGGGAACCAATCATCGAATGGCAAATATACAGAAAAGCAGGACTTCGTTCAGATGTATCAAACGAAGTGAAAAGGTTTATTTCGCTTAAAGTAACTCAATACGAGAGTCCTAACAATAAATAAAAATGAGCTTAGAGTTTTTCTCTAAGCTCATTTGTCACTTTCATGATGTTCACTTGGCATTTGTTTTACATTCTCCTTTCTGGACATCTTCTTTATAAAAACATTTTTTTTCTAATTTGGATTAATTTTTTACGATATTCTCCTTTTCACTAGTGATTTACTTATGGTTGAAAAGTCATTATTCATTTGATAGTCATTCAAATAAATGTTTGATTAATAATGAAAAGGGGTTATAATATATTCAAATAAATATTTGAATGAGGGGAGTGGTAATATATGGAGTTAAATAAAATTGAGTTTTATATGATGAACAATCCAATAAGACGCTGGTTGCAAAAAAGCATTGAACTTAAAACCTTTAAGGAATTTTTAGATAGGCATAATTTTTCCTTAGAGGGAAAGGCAGTATTGGACGCAGGGTGTGGATCAGGATACAGTACAAAGCTGATTCAAGAATTTCGTCCTGCTGAACTTGTAGGATTTGATATCATGCCTTCGCAAATTGATAAAGCGAAAAAAGAATATCCCGATTTAAATTTCTTTGTTGGCAGCGTGTTAGAAACACATTTAGATTCCAATAAGTTTGATGCTGTTTTTGTTTTCGGAATCCTCCATCATATTCCTCAATGGAAAGATGCAATTATAGAACTTTATCGAGTATTAAAACCAGGTGGGGTACTTTTAGTCGAAGATTTGAATAAAGATGCTTCTCATTTTTTTGCCACTTATTTTAAATTAGATCATCCACCAGAAGCCTACTTTACATGGGATGAATTTACTCATCAACTGGAGGAAACAGGGTTCGACATTTTAGAACAAAAAAGAATTATTTCAAAGGGTGTCGGGTCTTTCCTTTGTTTAAAGAGTGGAGGGAATAAATGATAACAACAATACTTACAGCTGCAGCTATTTATGTAGCGACAGGGATTGATTATCTTGTTATTTTAATTCTATTGTTTTCGCAAATAAAAAAAGGACAGGAAAAACACGTTTGGATTGGAAAGTATTTTGGAACGATTATTGTTATAGGAGCAAGTCTTTTAGTTTCTCTAGGTGTCGCCAACTTGATCCCTCAACAATGGGTCATAGGACTTCTTGGGCTTTTACCCATTTATTTAGGAATAAAGGTTTGGATTAAAGGAGAAGAAGATGAAGATGAAAGCAGCATGTTGTCCTTATTTTCATCAGGTAGATTTAATCAATTATTTCTAACAGTCACTTTTATTGTATTGTCTTCCAGTGCGGATGACTTTTCCATTTATGTACCGTATTTCACGACATTAAATGGGACCGAGATCATTGTCTCTATTATTGTCTTTTTAATAATGATTGGGGTTTTACTCTACGTTGGCTATCGTTTAGCAAATGTGGAATTCGTATCGGAAAAAATAGAAAAGTATGAACGTTGGATTGTTCCAATTGTCTTTATAGGATTAGGAGTCTATATCATGTATGAAAATGGGACATTCAATGCTTTGTTCTCATTCCTATTTTAATTAAAACGCTTGGATTTATTATCCAAGCGTTTTTGATTTCATTCAAATAAATGTTTGAATAATAATGAAAAAGGGTTATAATATATTCAAATGAATATTTGAATAACAAGGAGGGATATTAATGAGTAAGAAAGATTCTTGTGAGGTTTATTGTTATGACGAGGAAAAAGTCAATCGAATACAAGGGGAATTAGAAAAAGAAGACCTTTCTAGTGTTGCCCAATTGTTTAAAGCACTTGCAGATGAAAATAGAGCAAAAATTTCCTATGCTTTATGTCAAGATGATGAGTTATGTGTATGTGATGTTGCTAATGTTATTGGTTCTTCTGTTGCAACGGCTTCTCATCATTTAAGGACATTAAATAAACAAGGGATTGTAAAGTATCGAAAAGAAGGAAAATTAGCGTTTTATTCACTGGATGATGAACATGTCAAACAGTTAATCGTAATTGCTTTAGCACATCAGAAAGAGGTGAAAGCAAATGTCTGAAAAACAAGTAAAACTATCTGAAGAAGAAATGAAAACCTATCGTGTTCAAGGGTTTACTTGTACAAATTGTGCAGCCATTTTTGAAAATAACGTTAAAGATTTGCCAGGTGTCCAGGATGCAAAGGTCAATTTTGGTGCATCTAAAGTGTATGTGAAAGGCAATGCAACGATTGAGGAACTAGAAAAAGCGGGAGCATTTGAAAATTTAAAGATTCGGGACGAGAAAGAGCAAAAAGTGGAACGCGAACCATTTTGGAAGCAAAAAGAGAATATTAAGGTCTATATTTCAGCGATATTGCTTGTGATTAGTTGGTTTTTAGGGGAGCAATACGGAGAAGAACATATCCTTCCAACAATCGGTTATGCAGCGTCTATTTTAATTGGTGGCTATTCACTTTTCATTAAAGGGCTTAAAAATCTAAGTAGATTAAAGTTTGATATGAATACACTTATGACAATTGCCATAATAGGAGCTGCCATCATCGGTGAATGGGGCGAAGGGGCAACCGTTGTAATTCTATTTGCGATCAGTGAAGCATTAGAGCGTTATTCAATGGATAAGGCTCGTCAATCGATTGAATCGTTGATGGATATTGCTCCAAAAGAAGCATTAATTCGCCGTGGAAAAGAAGAAATGATGATTCATGTTGACGACATTCAAGTTAATGACATTATGATCGTAAAACCTGGTCAAAAGTTAGCGATGGACGGAATCGTTATCAAAGGAACGTCCACATTAAATCAGGCGGCAATTACGGGAGAAAGTGTTCCTGTAACAAAAACAGTTGATGATGAGGTATTCGCTGGAACACTGAATGAAGAAGGATTGCTTGAAGTTAAAGTAACAAAACGAGTAGAAGATACAACACTATCAAAAATCATTCATTTAGTGGAAGAAGCACAGGCAGAACGAGCACCTTCTCAAGCGTTTGTTGATAAATTTGCAAAATACTACACACCAGCTATTGTAATTTTAGCGTTATTAATTGCGGTTATTCCTCCATTATTCGGTGGAGATTGGAGCCAGTGGATCTATCAAGGGTTAGCAGTATTAGTCGTTGGTTGTCCTTGTGCGTTAGTTGTTTCAACCCCAGTTGCCGTTGTAACTGCAATCGGAAATGCAGCAAAAAATGGCGTGTTAATTAAAGGTGGCATTCATTTAGAAGAAGCAGGACACTTAAAAGCGATTGCGTTTGATAAAACTGGAACATTAACAAAAGGTATTCCTGCTGTAACAGATATTGTGACATATGGCGGAAATGAAAATGAATTAATGATCATAACGGCAGCGATTGAAAAAGGATCGCAACATCCACTTGCTTCTGCCATTATCAGAAAAGCAGAAGAAAAAAGATTGGATATTAATGGTGTATCGGTTGAAGACTTCCAATCGATTACAGGCAAAGGTGTAAAAGCGAAAGTAAATGACCAAATGTATTATGTCGGAAGTCCAAATCTGTTTGAAGAATTGCACAAAACAATTGAAAGCAACATCAAAGAAAATATTACTCGTATGCAAACAGAAGGAAAAACGGTTATGGTGTTAGGGACCGAGAAAGAAATACTTTCATTAATCGCCGTAGCAGATGAAATGAGAGAAACATCAAAAGAAGTTATTAATAAATTGAATCATATTGGAATCGAAACAGTCATGCTGACAGGTGATAACGAGAGAACCGCAAAAGCAATCGGAAAACAAGTCGGTGTTTCAGATATTCAAGCAGATTTACTTCCAGAAGATAAATTAAACTTTATTAAAAAACTTCGTGAAAAACATCAAAGTGTCGCAATGGTTGGAGATGGGGTAAACGATGCACCTGCACTTGCAGCGGCTTCAGTTGGGGTTGCAATGGGTGGTGCAGGTACAGATACGGCACTCGAAACGGCTGATATTGCGTTAATGTCGGATGATTTAAGCAAATTGCCATATACGATCAAATTAAGCCGTAAGGCATTAATGATTATTAAGCAAAATATTACCTTCTCTTTAGCGATTAAATTAGTTGCATTGCTATTAGTGATACCTGGATGGCTTACATTGTGGATAGCAATCTTTGCTGATATGGGAGCAACACTGATCGTTGTACTAAATAGTTTGAGATTATTGAGAGTTAAAGAGTAGTAAAAAATAAACCAAGATAGTTCTCATTAATATTGGCTAGCTTAGATTATTTAATGGAAGTTCCTTGTTTCGTCATCCAAGCGGTTATAACTCATTGTGAAGTTAGATTCTAGAATTTCCTCAATTTTTGCATGTAAAAAATTAAATATTTATTTTGTTTTATCTTGCGTTATATCTCTCCTTGTCTCACTTGATTCCAATAACAAGGATATAAAAAGTCGAGTACCAGGTTGTCTAGTTGAAGAATATAAAACAAAAATGCTCGGTCTATTAGGATCGAGCATTTTTGTTGTCACAGAAAATAGGAAAATGAGAAAGAAATATATGCGTATTAACTATTTTCAATTATAATAAATGATGGGAATTAAAGGGAGGAAAAACATCTTGTCGAAAAGAGAGTATGAAAAGGAAGCAATAATTGATGAGAAAGATCAAGATAAATTAATTAACGAGCTAAATAGTATCTTTCCTGAAATAAAAAAGCCTTTCTTTAAAAAAACGATTGATTTAATTAAGAATATTCCATTGTTGATAAAGCTTCATTATAATTCAAAGGAAAACAAACGTCTTCAGTCGTTGGATAAAAACAAACTTAAACAACACCCAATTCGACCAACAAGAGGACAAATTTTTAACGCTGAAATAGGCGAAAATATTGGAAGTGAATTGAGTGGAAACCACCTTGTTATCATAATGCAAAATGACCAAGGGAATAAATTGGCGGAAAAGGTTAACGTATTACCAATTGAAGGTGATGGGAACAAAGGGAAAAGACCAATTTATGAAAAGTTAACTAATGACGATTTAGAATGGGGAAAGATTGATAAAGACCCATCACGAATTGTTATAACAAATATCATGACCCTTGATAAAGCACGTCTAGGGATAAGAATTGGAAAAGTTAAAAAAACAAAAATGAACGAAATAAGCCGTTTGTTAAAAGGACAATTAGGGTTATAATCTCTAACAATTGCTTTACATATGAACGGAAACATGTTATTCTGTTTATGAAGATATTTATCCAGCCTCTGTTAGATGGGGCATCGGCTCTTAATAGAGCTTTTCCAGAGGTTGCTTTTTATAGCAGTCTCTTTTATTTATGTATCAATTAATAATAGCAAACATATACTATGTATTATCCAGCCTAGATTTTTAGGCATCGGCTCAGGGTTCAATCCCCCTGATGCTTCTTCCAGGGTTCTCCAATTGGAGAACCCTTTGTTGAATGACAAAAAAGTCGTGTACTTGAGCAACAGCGTACAAAAGTAAATTCTCAATAAATCTATACGAATAGATTCGCCCCATTTTATTGTATTGGGTCTATTTATATGTTGTAAGTATGGTTTTTATAATGCGAAGTAGTTTTTATTTATAACAAATATTTTATCATGTTAATTTGGATAAAGTCTTTTTGTTATTGCAAGATCATAGTCGATGGTAACATTGGATTGAACATTCGCAGTTCCCGACTTTTTTGTACAGTAGAAAAAAACACGGTTCCCGACTTTTATTTTTGTGAATGCTTTCACATAACGTAAGAATGCAGGTTTTAGCAGTTCAGAGTTCCCGACTTTTTTGTATTAAAACAACTCGAATAAAAGTAATAATGCTCGATTCCTTTGGGGATCGAGTTTTTTAGTTATTCCATTAAGTGTTTAAGAAACTTTTTTCTAAGATAACAAAAAACCCTTGATACACTTAATGAGTGATCAAGGGCTTTTTGTTTATAAGCTAGTAATCAAATTATATATTACTAGAATTATTTAAATGTAACGTCTTTAAAGAATGGAGTTCCACTGAAGTTTACGAACAATCCTTCAATTCCGTTCATACCATGAACGAAGTCTGGATGTTGAAGGTAAACCATTGGTACTTCTTCTACTAAAATTTCAGAGATTTCTTTGTATGCTTCGTTACGTTTTTCTTGGTCAGATTCTGAACGAGCGTAGTCAAGAAGCTCGTCAACTCTTTCGTTCTTATAGAAAGAACGGTTACCAGGAGAACCGAATTGAGATGAATGGAATAAAGCATATAAACCGTAGTCAGCATCAGCTGTTACAGTAGTCCATCCTAAGATGAACATTTCGTGGTCACCAGCAGCAGTTTGCTCTAAGAATGCACCCCACTCAATTACTTCGATTTTTACATCGATACCAATTTGAGCTAAATGAGCTTGAGTTAATTCAGCGATATCAGCACGTTCTTGGCTTCCATCGTTTACATAAAGTGTTGTTTCAAAGCCATCTGGGTAACCAGCTTCAGCTAATAATGCTTTAGCTGCTTCCACATCATACTCAAGTGGAGTTAAACCTTGGTAGTTACCAACAACTGTCGGAGCAAGAGGACCAACAGCAGCAACACCTTGACCATCTAAAATACCATTTACAACATCGTCTTTATTAATCGCCATTGCAATTGCTTGACGTACTTTCACATTATCAAATGGAGCTTTTGTTACGTTAAAACCAACATAGTCCATACGTGTACCTCTAACACGGTCGATTTCAACGGAATCCATTGCTTCAACACGAGCAACGTCAGAAGCACCAACTAACATTACGTTAGCTTCACCAGTTTCAAGCATAGCTACACGAGTAGATTGTTCTGGTACAACAACGATTTTCACGCCGTCAACCTTTGCAGGCTCGCCCCAGTAATCATTATTTTTCTCTAATAAAATTTCAGCACCGCGGTTCCAGTTTTTAAGTTTGAATGGACCAGTACCTATTGGGTTCTCATCTACAGTTTTACCGCCATTGTTTTCTTCTTCAATTGCAGAAGGAGCGATAATTGAACCAGCATTATGAGCTAAGTGAGCTGGTAGTGGAGCAAATGGTGAAGAAGTTTTTAAATGAACTGTATAGTCATCTACAATAACTACTTCTTCAATTGTGTTAAGAATGAAAGCTTTTGGAGAAGCAAACTCAGGGTCTGTAATTCTTTCAATGTTTACTTTTACAGCTTCAGCATTGAAGTCAGTACCGTCGTGGAACTTAACTCCTTCGCGTAATTTGAATTCCCAAGTTGTTTCATCAAGAGCACTAAATTCAGTAGCTAATAACGGAACAATTGAACCGTCTGCAGCATAATCCACTAAACGCTCATAAATTTGTGTAGTCGCGTTATTAGAAGCAGTGTCATTTACACCGTGTGGATCTAGTGTTGGAGCATCAGAAGGAGTAACAAATACTAACTCTCCACCGCCACTAGTTGTTGTTTCTTCTGTAGTTGTAGTAGTACTACCTTCTTCTTTATCAGAAGATGTGTCTTTCGTATCCGTACTACCTTGGTTTGTACTACACGCAGCTAACACTAGAATAAGTGTTAACAATAGTAGTTGAAACAAACGCTTACTCATTTTTAATATACCCCCCAATTTTTTATCTTTGGTAATTGTGATATACACGAAATTAATACGTGTATTTTTATAATAGTTAAAAAATTATGAAAAAACAACTATTTTTAGAAGTTTTGTAAAATTGATGTAAAGTTGACAAAAGTATATAAAAACTTACAGTATTATATAAGTTTTGTAAAATTATTCTAATATTATGTTTTAAAAGGCGTAGAAATATTGTAAAATTTTGAGGAGTCGCTATTTTTTAAAAAGACTGAAAAGTACGTCATTAGAAGATTGATAGAAAGGATGATTAGAAATTGGGACAACAACAGTTACAGCCAAATATTAACATTTCTCTAACAGAGAAGCCTGTAAAGAAATCCCGTTGGTTAGCTTTTATGAAAAAGCTCGCTAAAAATAAAGCTGCCATTGCTGGTGCAATAGTAGTTTTAACAGTGTTTATTTTAGCAATTCTTGCTCCCTGGATTGCACCTTATGACCCAACTCATATTGAAATGAGTAAAAAATTCCAAGGTCCTTCGGCTGAGCACTGGCTGGGCACAGATGATAAAGGAAGAGATATTTTAAGCCGACTTTTATATGGATCGCGTATTTCTTTAACTGTCGGTATATTATCAACGTTATTAGGAGCAATTGTTGGAGTAGTTTTGGGTATTGTAGCAGGATATTACGGAAAATGGATAGATTCATTGATTATGAGATTTTGTGATGTCCTTTTGGCATTCCCAGGAATCCTTTTAGCGTTAGCAATTATCAGTATATTAGGTCCAAGTACAGCAAACACAATCATCGCAATAGCAATTTTTGCTGTACCAACATTTGCAAGGATTGTTCGTGGATCTACCTTAGGTGTGAAGAAACTCGAATATGTTGATGCGATACGGGCAATGGGTTCACGTGATTCACGTATTATATTCAAACATATACTTCCGAATATTACTTCACCAATTATTGTACAAGCGACTCTTTATATAGCATCTGCAATTATTACAGCAAGTGCTTTATCATTCCTTGGTCTAGGTACACAACCGCCTACTCCTGAGTGGGGGACAATGTTAGCAAATGGACGTTCGTATCTTGCCCAAGCTCCACATATAACGCTATTCCCAGGATTAGTCATATTGTTAGTTGTTGTTGGTTTTAACTTATTCGGTGATGGTCTACGTGATGCTCTAGATCCGAAAACTAAAAAGTAATGAAGGAAGGTGAGTAGATGCTTACATTTATTATAAGACGGTTTCTTCAAATCATTCCGGTAATGATTGGTGTTACGTTAGCAGTATTTTTAATGATGCACTTAATTCCTGGAGACCCAGCTCAAATTATGGCCGGAGAAAGAGCGGATGAAGCACAAGTCGAGCAAATGAGGGAAAACTTGGGGTTGAATGACCCTTTACATGAACAATATTTGCGTTATGTTGGTAACGCAATTCAAGGCGATCTAGGTACTTCCATTCGTACGAATCGCCCGGTTGTAAATGAGATTTTTGATAGTCGTATATGGATTACAATTGAACTGGCATTTTGGGGAACTGTGCTAGCAGTTATATTTGGCCTTATAGCTGGGATTATTTCTGCGACAAGAAAATATTCTTTTGCGGATGTATCCCTTATGATTGTTGCTTTATTTGGGATGTCGATGCCTAACTTCTGGCTAGGAATTATGTTAATCTATTTCTTCTCAGTAAATTTAGGTTGGTTCCCAATTGTAGGGTGGGAATCGTGGAAACATATGGTGTTGCCGGTCATTACAATTGGGTCCGGTGGGGCAGCTATTATCGCTCGTATGACACGTTCAAGTATGCTAGAAGTTCTTGATAATGACTACATTCGAACTGCCCACGCAAAAGGGGTAAGTGAAAGATTAGTAGTCTATAAGCATGCACTACGTAATGCATTAATTCCAGTTGTAACTGTGGTAGGGCTTCAATTCGGTACATTACTAGGTGGTGCTGTTATTACAGAAACAGTTTTTGCAGTAAATGGTATTGGTCGTTTAGTAGTCGACGCGATTAAAGCGCGAGATTTCCCAATGGTGCAGGGTGCAATATTAGTCTGTGCAGTAGCCTTTGTATTAGTGAATTTCCTTGTAGATATTGCATACCGATTAATAAACAAACGAATTGACTTGAACTAAGGGCGGTGAAAAGGATGTCTAAATCAAATAATAATATTTTAGAAGTGAAGAATCTCTGTACGTCCTTCTTCACTGATGAAGGAGAAGTTAAAGCTGTTGATGGTGTCGATTTCTTTATAGAAAAAGGAAAAACAGTAGGAATAGTTGGTGAGTCTGGATCTGGAAAGAGTATTACCTCTCTATCAATCTTAAGACTTATCCAAGAACCGGCTGGCAAAATTGTAAACGGTGAGATTATTTTTAAAGGTGAAAACCTTCTTGAAAAGTCAAAGAAGGAAATGAGAGCAATTCGGGGAAATAATATTTCAATGATTTTCCAAGAGCCAATGACCTCTCTAAATCCGACGATGACATGTGGAGAGCAAATAGCTGAATCAATAAGAATTCATCAAAAGTTAAGCAGGAAAGAAGCTAAAGAAAAAGCGATTGAAATGCTAAAGCTTGTTGGAATTCCTTCCCCTGAAAAGCGTGTAAAACAGTATCCATTTGAGCTTTCAGGTGGTATGAGGCAGCGTGTTATGATTGCCATTGCACTTGCGTGTAATCCTGAATTATTAATTGCTGACGAACCAACAACAGCATTGGATGTTACGATACAAGCTCAAATTCTTGACCTAATTCGAAAACTCCAAAAAGAATTGGGTACATCGCTCATGATCATTACCCATGATCTTGGGGTAGTAGCCGAGATGTGTGAAACAGTGGCCGTAATGTATTGCGGGAAAATCGTTGAGTACGCGGATGTAAAGACGATTCTTACGAATCCGAAACATCCTTATACAATTGGATTGTTAAATTCTGTTCCAAGGCATGATCAGCATTATGAAGGAGATCTTCCTGTTATTAAAGGTTCCGTACCAAGTCCGTTCAATTTACCTAAAGGATGTCGATTTGCAACTCGTTGTCCTCATGCGAGAGATATCTGTCATAACCAGTTACCGGAATTGAAAACAATGGACGATGGAAATCAGGTCCGCTGTTGGATACATACGGATGTATGGGAGAAGCAAGAAGAGGAGGTGGCATCAAACTCATGAGTAAACAGCCACTATTAGAAGTTAAAAATCTTAAACAATACTTCCCTATTAAGGGAGGAGTCCTTGGCAGAACAGTAAACCATGTTAAGGCTGTTGATGATATTAGTTTTGAAGTTTACGAGGGTGAGACAGTTAGTATCGTGGGAGAATCAGGATGTGGAAAATCTACTACTGGTAGAGCTATCCTTCGACTTGATGAACCGACAGCTGGTGAGGTTAATTTTGATGGAGAGGATCTACTTTCTTTAAATAAGTCTAAGATGCGTGAAAAAAGAAAGGATTTACAGATTATTTTCCAAGACCCATATGCTTCTTTAAATCCTCGTCAAACAGTTGGTCAAATTATTGAGGAAGTATTAAAAATACAGAATATAGGAACAAGCAGTAAAGATCGTCGTGAGAAAATCATTTCACTTCTTGAAACTGTTGGGATTGGCGCTCATCAGGTTGATCGATACCCACACGAATTTAGTGGCGGTCAGCGTCAACGAATTGGAATTGCACGTGCATTATCTGTTAATCCAAAGCTAATTATTTGTGATGAGGCAGTTTCCGCTCTCGACGTGTCCATCCAGGCACAGGTTCTAAATCTATTGAAAGAGCTTCAACGAAAGTTTCAATTAACATACTTGTTCATTTCCCATGATCTAGGGGTAGTAAGACATATTTCGGATCGAATAATTGTAATGTACTTAGGGAAGGTTGTGGAAATTAGTGATACGCAATCTCTATTTGAAAATCCACAACATCCATATACGAGAGCATTGTTATCTGCTATTCCAAGCATGAATTTTGAAGAAGAAAAGAGAGAAAGAATTATTCTTACAGGGGATGTTCCATCGCCTATTGATCCACCAAAGGGGTGTCGATTCCATACACGTTGTCCTTACAAAATGGAACGTTGCGCAATAGAGGAGCCTGTTTTAAATTCAGTCTCCGACGGTCAAAGAGTAGCTTGTCATTTAGTTGAAAAAGGTGCAGTTGATTATACAAAAATCCCAGTAAATAGCTAATATTAGTGCCGGCACTCATTCGATTCTGAACGATCAGAATTGTTTGGGTGACTGGCTCTTTTAATCTAGAGGAAAAGTTTTGATTATTAATCTGCTCAAAGTGAAAGGAAATCCTTTAATAAGAGGGGATTAAGAAGCGTTGACAATGTTTTTATTTGCTTATGGAAATATGATATGGTTTTTATAGTTAAATCCTATTTTAAAGAAAAAGGAGTAGCAATAATGACTGAGAATACTAAACTATTATCCGAAGAACAACGTGAAGAATTACTTAGCACATTGAAAGAACGATTTGAGAAAAACATGAACCGCCACGAAGGAATTGAATGGGCAAAAGTTAAAGAAAAATTAGATGCAAATCCTGAAAAACTGTGGTCACTCAATGAAATGGAAATCACAGGTGGAGAACCGGATGTTGTTGGCTATGATCAAGAAACAGATGAATATGTTTTTTATGATTGTTCACCAGAAACACCGAAAGGCCGTAGAAGCATTTGTTATGACCGTGAGGCATTGGAGGCAAGAAAAAAGCATAAACCAGAAAACTCTGCGATGGATATGGCAAATGAAATGGGTATTGAAATGCTAACGGAAGAGGAATACCGAGAGCTACAAACACTTGGAGAATTCGATAAGAAAACATCTAGCTGGGTTCAAACAACAGCTAACATTAGAAAGCTCGGTGGCGCTATTTTTTGTGATCGTCGCTATGATACTGTTTTTACGTATCATAACGGAGCGGACTCTTACTATGGTGTTAGAGGATTCCGTGGTTCGCTAAGAGTTTAAATTTATTTTTGAGGGAGACTTGGCAGATGAGCAATAAATATACAGAAATCAATTCAAAAACAATCGATCAATGGGTAGAAGAAGGTTGGGAGTGGGGGCAACCAATTAGCCATGAAACTTTCGTAAAAGCAAAAAGTGGTGATTGGTCTGTTGTACTTACACCTACTAAAGAAGTACCAAAAGAATGGTTTTGTGAAATGAACGGCGCGAAAGTGTTAGGTTTAGCTTCTGGTGGTGGTCAACAGATGCCTATCTTTACTGCCTTAGGTGCAGATTGCACGGTATTAGATTACTCTGAAAAGCAATTGTTAAGTGAAAAAGAAGTAGCAGAAAGAGAAGGTTATGACATTAATCTAGTAAAAGCTGATATGACAAAACCGTTACCATTTGAAGATGAATCCTTTGATTTAATTTTCCATCCTGTTTCTAATTGCTATGTTGAAGATGTTCTTCCAATATGGAAAGAATGTTATAGAGTGTTAAAGAAAGGTGGGATACTACTATCTGGATTAGATAATGGAATCAACTACCTGTTTGGTGAAGATGAAACAACATTAACGTACAAACTCCCCTTCAACCCTTTAAAAGACAAGCAAATTTATGACGATTGCGTAAAAAACGATTGGGGAATCCAATTTTCTCATACTATTGAGGAACAAATTGGAGGACAATTAAAGGCAGGTTTTATCCTTACAGATATCATTCATGATACTAACGGTAGTGGTAAACTACACGAGCATAATGTACCAACCTTTTATGCTACAAGATCCGTAAAGTTATAAATAAAAATCAAAGGGCGCTATAAAAAGTTACTTTTTATAACGCCCTTAAATTATAGTTTATTGATATTGAATATGGTGTAGATTTGCAAAAATTCCTTTAGCTGCAACCAGTTCATTGTACGTACCTTGCTCTTCAATACCCTTCGGTGTGATGACTAGTACTTGGTCAGCATCACGAATTGTTGATAGACGATGAGCAATGATTAATGTTGTTCGATTTTGAGCAAGTTCGTTTAATGATGTTTGGATAATTTTCTCTGTTTCTGTATCTAATGCAGAGGTTGCTTCATCCAGAATTAGAATAGGTGGATTCTTTAAAAACATACGAGCAATTGCTAGTCGTTGCTTTTGCCCACCTGATAATTTTAAGCCACGTTCCCCGATTTCTGTTTCATAACCATCCGGTAACCCTTCTATAAACTCTTTTAAGTGAGCTTTTTCAGCTGCACTTTTAATATCTTCAAAACTTGCATCTAGCTGACCGTATGCAATGTTTTCACGAATAGTACCAGTGAATAAAAAGACATCTTGTTGAACAACTCCAATTTGTTTACGTAAAGAGTGCTGAGTCATTTCACGAAGATCAATACCATCTATTGAAATGGAACCACTTTCGACGTCATAAAAGCGCGGAATAAGCGAGCAAATGGTTGTTTTACCAGCACCAGATGGCCCAACAAGAGCAACAGTTTCTCCAGCTTTCACCTCAAAGGTAATATTGTCTAATACTTTCTTATTCCCTTCGTAGCTAAATGACACCTTATCAAATGTAATATCCCCGTTTAACTTTGACACAGCAATAGCGTTTGGCTTGTCGGCAACTTCGGGCATAGTATCTAACATTTCAGTAAATCGTTTAAAACCAGCCATACCTTTAGGATATAGCTCTAACAATGCACTAATTTTATCGATTGGTTTAATTAGAACATTAGTAAATAAAACAAAACTTACAAATTCTCCGTATGAAAGTTGCCCGTTGTAACTTAGCCACGCACCAACTACTAAAACAATAAGTGTTAAAAGGCGAGTCATCATATAAATACTAGAGTGGGTACCTGCCATTATTTTATATGCGTATAGCTTTGCTTGACGGAAAAATCCATTTTGTTTACTGAAACGTTTTGTTTCAAAATCTTCATTTGTAAATGATTTGACTACGCGAATCCCAGAAATACTATCTTCCACTCGTCCATTCACATCGGCAATTTTACTGTACATATCCTTCCAAGCGTGATTCATTTTCTTGTTACAGAATGTAATTAACCAAATTAGGAATGGCACCATTACAAGAATGATTAGGGCGAGCGTTGGATTGATTGTGAACATAATTGAAAATGCACCAATGAAGGTCATAATGGCAATGAAGAAATCTTCAGGACCATGGTGTGCAAATTCCCCAATGTCGAATAAATCGTTTGTAATTCGGCTCATCACATGTCCAGTTTTCATATTATCGAAAAATGAAAAGGATTGTTTTTGAAAATGGTTAAAAAGCTGTTGGCGCATATCAGTTTCAATATTAATTCCCAGCTTATGACCTAAATAGTTAACGATGAAATTTAATACCGTGCTAAGAACATACGTAAGTAGTAATAAAATACTCACCTTCACGATTGTATCCCATTCTCCAGTAGGAAGAAGATCATCGATAAACCATTGTACCGCTACTGGGAAGGCAAGTTCTAAAATAGCTACGATAATTGCACTACTAAAATCGATAATAAATAACCGTTTATGTGGTTTGTAGTAAGAGAAAAATCGTAAAATCATGCAGTTACCTCGTATTCTTTCTTATTTAAATAGATTTAGAAACAACATATTGTCTTCTCTAAGATGATTAATATTCTAACCTATCAAACTATGGAGTTCAAATATTGGGAAAAAAGAAGTTAAACTTGATAGCATTCGCTACTTATTACAGCCAGCGTATTTCTTCTTTCATAAAATAGGAGTACAATAGCTATTAAAATGTTTTGAATTTAAGAGATTTCATATTGAAAGAAGGATCACTATGTTAAAGAGTCTCAATAGTTGGCTTCAAAGGTATATGCCAATACTTACACCACTTTCTTTAATTGTTGGTGTGTTTATTGCTGATATTGGAAATCAACTACTATTTTTAGTACCTTGGATATTTGCCATAATGACTTTTCTAAGTAGCTTAAGTTTAAATTTTAAAGGTTTAACTAGTTTTACAAAGTATCCGTGGGTCATTTTATTTACAATAGCTTTTTTACATATAATTATGCCTTTCTGGGCTTATTTTGTATCAACTTTAGTATTCCATGATCATTTATTAACAATTGGGTTTGTATTATCTGTTGCAATTCCAACTGGGGTCACAAGTTTTATATGGGTCAGTTTTTGTAAGGGACATCTTGCTCTTGGACTATCAATTATATTAATAGATACATTAATTGCTCCATTTGTTGTACCAACATTATTACATTTTGTAGTCGGAGAAGCAGTTTCTATTAATACTACTTCTATCATGATTGATTTGTTATGGATGATAGTATTACCTTCCATTGCAGGTGTAGTCCTTAATGAACTGACTAAGGGGAAAGTTGTAGATAAAATTGGTAAACCACTGGCACCATTCCAGAAGATTTGCCTATTCCTTATCATTATGATTAATAGTAGTGCCATTGCGCCTTATTTTGAGCATATGTCCTGGGAAATTTTATGGATCATTGTAGTTGTATTTGTACTAGCGGTATCAGGTTATGCATTGTGTCTATTAATAGGTCATTTTCTTTGGAAAGACATTAGTATTATAACAACCTTTATTTTCACAGGTGGTATGAGAAATATAGCTGTTGGTGTTGTCATTGCTACAACGTATTTCCCGTCAAAAGTAGTTATGCCAGTTGTGTTTGGGATGCTATTCCAACAAGTGTTAGCAGCCCAATTTAGTAAAATACTAGAGAAGTATAAAGAAAAGTATAAAGAGAAGGTACTCCCTCAAATGGTTGAAAATAATAGTTAAACGTTGAGGGAAGGTTGAATCGGCAGACCAATAGAGAGTTCTCGAGGACAGAAATCTGAAAAAGTCGCTGATATTGTCCACGAGAATGGGTATCGAGGACGAAATCGGAAAAAAATGAAGAAACTGTCCACGAGAGTGGTTCTCGAGGACAGAAATTCGAAAAAAGTGAAGAAATTGTCCACGAGAGTGGTTCTCGAGGACAGAAATTCGAAAAAAACGAAGAATCTGTCCTTGAGCACTCGATTATATGAAATGATTACTTTAGGATCGCATTCTCTTCCGAAAAATCACAATAGCAATCCCCATAATCACAACTGTATACCCAATGACTACAAATAAAGATCCCCATATGTCATGAATATTCCCTGCAAAGGCTGCTTTTGCTGCATCAACGGCATGTGCAAAGGGTAGAAGGTAGCAGATCGTTTTAAAAGTTCCGCCAATTAAATCCAAACTGAACCAAATACCACTTAAAAAGGCAGTTACATTTACAAATAAGGCGAAGATTCCACCGACTTGTTTATCGGTAAATAGTGTTCCAAATAATAAACCAAAGCTAATAAATAGAATAGAAATAAGTAATAGTACAATGATCGCGAGTAAACTATTTGAATTAAACGGGAGTCCAAGGAGGCTTGCTGCTACTAAACAGACAATGATTTGTAACAAAGCAATCGGTAGCATCGGAAGAAGGTAACCAATAATATAATCTTTCGCACTAAGGGGTGAAGCAAATAAACGCATTAAAAATGAACTTCCACGATCTTTCCCTAACAACATTCCAGAAAACAGAGTTAAAAATGAAAAACCAAATACGATAATGCCAGGGGCTAAATGCTCAATCTGAAATAAACCATAAGGCAAATTTTTCTGCATGATGGAAAACAAAAATAAAAGTACAATGGGTAAACCAAATCCAAAGACTAATGAAAGTGGGTCGCGGAGTATTTCCTTTTGATTTCTTGAAGCAAAATGTAGTGAACTCATACCAATACCTCCATTTCTTCAGTAACAGAAAGAAAGACTTCTTCTAAAGAGTTTTTATTATATTGCTCTTTCAAATCATCAACCGTACCAAGCGCGCATAACTTTCCATGATGCATAATTCCAACTCGATCCGCTAAAGCCTCAACTTCCTCTAAATAATGTGTCGTTAAAATAATTGTCATTTGACCTTTTAGCCCGAGCAAAATATTCCACAGGTCTCTTCTTGCACGAACATCTAATCCTAGTGTAGGTTCATCAAGAAAGACGATGCGCGGGTTTGAAATCATTGCCATTGCAATACTTAATCTTCGTTGCAACCCACCAGACAATGTCTTAGCCTTCGCTTTTGCACGATCCGTTAAGCTAAATTTCTCCATCATTTCTCCAGCTCTTATGATTGCTTCATTTTTATCAAAACCATAAATTTTAGCTGTAAATTCGAGATTTTCTTTTACGGACAAATTTGGTGCAACAGCAGTTTCTTGAGGTGAAATATTCATCAGTTGTTTGGATTGTTGTAGATTTGAAAAAATGGACATGCCATCAATGATGATATCTCCATTCGTCGGAGTTTGAAGTCCACTTATCATCTTAATCGTTGTCGTTTTACCCGCTCCATTTGAACCTAGCAGTGCAAAAAATTCACCTTTTTCAATGGATAACGATAGATGATCGACAGCTACACGTTCACCAAATGATTTCGTTAATTCTCGAATCTCAATCATTTACTTTCAGTCCTTTCTTATGATTTTGAATCAATGCATTAATCTGTTCGATATCTCGTTTAGAAACTCTATATTGAATTGACCAGGTAATGACATAAGGTACCATAAAATTGAAAATTAGTATTAAGATATTCCAAATGGATTGTGGGGGCCAAATGATAAAGACAATCGGTATCCACACAACGCTCGTAACTCCAATATGCATAGAATATTGTCTCAACATACTCCATCGAGCGATTTCAAAAAATAGACCACAAAGAGCAAACGTAATACCAATTAAAGCAAAACCAACATTTTGTAAAATGAAAGCTAGTACTTCGTGATTAATTAACTTTTCGAAACTAGGTGATACAGCAATAAATCTCCCATTCCCAATACCTAGTGAAATAAAAATCAATACAATTTGACATGTGAGTAGTCCACTAAATCCACCAACGCCAATTCGCTTCAAAATTTCCTTTTTCATCTTAAACACCTCACAATCCTAACTGTTTTTTTATTTTTGAAACATAACGTCTTGAGGCGTAGGTGTGTATATTGCCACTAAGTGTTACGCCAATTGTTCCGGTTTTACTAATATCCATATTGGTAATTTCATTGATATTAACAATTTCAGAGTTTGAGATACGTACAAATTGTTTTGGATTTAACTTTTCTTCTAGTTTGTACAAACGTAGCTTCACTTCCGCCACCCCATTTGCTGTTTGTATGAGTACCTTTTTATTTTCTGTATAAATTCTAATGATGTTTTGAATTTCAACGATTTTAACTCCTCGATGTGTATAGGCGGAAACTCGGTCTAATGAATCTGGGGAAAGAATTCTCATGAGTTCAGTAATTTCATCTGTTACTTCATTTGTTATAATTAAAATTTTTGGTTCTTTACAGGTTGGATCTATAGATAGCTCAATTTTCATCGCGATGACCTCCTATGAGTCAACTATAGAATAAGAAATATATGGAAGTAAATGAAATCAAGATAAGTGGTTCAAAATAGCAGATAAGTGGTCAGGTAGTGTTTGTTGACATAACACCATTTGGTTATATATAATAATACGTAACACCAAAAGGTTATATATTAAGCTAAAGGAGCCAATTTTAATGACAAACAATCAAAATACATTACCTGACATAGTACAATCGATTTTTGTACAAGCACCGATTCAAAAAGTTTGGAATTATATTTCAACCGCTGAAGGAATTGCAGAATGGTTTATGCCTAGCGACTTTAAGGCAGAAGAAGGATTTGAATTTACAATTCAATCGCCATTTGGGCCATCACCTTGTAAAGTAATTGAAGTGGACGAACCTAATACGATAAAATTTATGTGGGATACAGATGGATGGATCGCTACGTTTCAATTAAAAGAAGTTGAAAACGGAACTGAATTTACCGTGATCCACGGTGGATGGAAAGAAGCAGAAACGATCGTGCCTAAAGCTAAAGCACCACAATCTGCTATTCGTGACACAATGAATAACGGATGGGCAGGAATTGTTAAGAAATTTAAACAAGTGGTTGAAGGGTAATGAATGCTGAGCAACAAAAATATGATGTTTTTCAGGCAATTGCAGATCCCTCAAGGAGAAAAGTACTTCAATTACTATCGAATAAAAATCAATCTATTGCTGAACTAGCTTCACATTTTGACATAAGCAGAACGGCTGTAGTAAAACATATAAATATATTAGCAGAAGCAGGTCTTATTTCTGGAAAAAAACAAGGGAAAGAAAAAATTTATGAGTTACAACCGGAATCATTAAAAGAGCTAAAAGATTGGTTAGCTTACTTCGAACAATTCTGGCATAACAAACTTACTAAGTTCAAATACGTTGTAGAAAACGACACCTTAAATAATAAGTAAATAAATAACCATCTCAACCTTTCTATACTTGGTTGAGATGGTCATTTTTTATTACACAAATAAAAATAATTCATGATCCAAATTGAATGCCCGCTTAAAATAGCACCTTCTTGTTAACAATGAAATTACAAAGAGTATCAAAAATGAGAATGTTAATAAAAAGAAAGGTATTGCGGCAATGATTTACTTCATTGGTATTACGAATGATCTTCATCTTGAAAAGAATAATTCAATTGAGAACGTAGATTTACTTTCTTTTAAATGGTACTGGGTTGATTTTAGCGAAGCAACCGAAGATGAAATTAAACATTTATCAAAAACGTTTCATTTTCATCCATTAGCCATAGAAGATTGCGTTCAAGAGTTTCAACGGTCAAAACTAGATTATTATCGGGAATATACATTTTATGTAACCCATGCTGTTCGTGAAGAAGAAAATGAAATTAAAAAAGATGAAGTTGATTTTTTTATAAGTGAGAATTATATCGTAACGTTTCATAAAAAACCTTCCTTGGAAATTACGAAGGTTTGGAATTTACTATTAGCCCAAGATAATTTGGAGAAGTGGGATCCATATTATGTATTTTATGAGATTTTAGATAAAATTGTCGATAACTATTTCCCTATTGTATACAAAATTGAAGATGAGCTTGAATCAATGATTAAAAAAACGGAAATAAAATCGATGGATCAGTTAATGGATGACCTTTTTGAAACGAGAAACATGCTATTAAACCTACTCCATATTGTAAATCCGATGCGTGACTTACTATATCGTATGTTAAATTCGCATCACTTAAATTTAAATAGAGTGGAAGAAAGAAGAGAATATTTTAACGATATTTATGATCATCTATTAAAACTTTCAGAAATGGTTATGACAAATAGAGAAGTGACAGCCGACATTCGTGATAGTTATTTGTCATTAAATTCTCACCAAACAAACAAAGTAATGAAAACACTCACAATCATTACTTCAATTTTCGCACCATTAACATTTATTGCAGGGATTTATGGCATGAATTTTAAACATATTCCTGAACTTACTTGGGATTATGGGTACTTTATTTCATTAGGGATGATGGTAGTCATCGGCGTACTCATGCTTGTTTGGTTCTGGTGGAGAGGCTGGTTTAAATAGAACTAGATATAGTTGATTAGTTTAAAAGTTTCTATTTATCTTGCCAGGCCATTTATTTCATTCGCATACTAATTAAGATTAATGCGATACCTGTCATTAAGAGAATAATTTTACCTAGAGATATCCGATCACCTAACCCTGATATTCCGATACCTGTAGTAATAATCATTATAGTTGGTCCAACTAGAGCGAGCATTGTATTAACTGTTAACGCTTTTTCAAGGTCATTTAACTTATACATTAGCCCTGCAGCAGTAATTTCAACACTACCTGAAAAAATACGCAATAAAACCATATAAAGAAGTGCACTTTCCAAAGGGTCATCTCCTAATTGTAATAATCGAAACTAATGAAATTGTATGTTTGTCCAAAGAGAAATATTTGTCCAATTTTCAGGGATTTTTATCTCAAACTTACTCAAACTAAGTTGAAAAGGAGATGATAAGATGAAGGAAAAGGACCCGAAAAAACAATTAGAAGCTGTAGAAGCAAACTTAAAATTAAATGAGGAAATGAATAGTGTTTACGAATTACATACAGATGAAGTAAACACAACAACTGAGGTAAATATGAAGTTGGATGAAGAGTTTGCTGGAACTCAAGATGATACAAACTTTGTTCCCACATTTTTATACAATAACACTCCACCAATTAGAATAACAGGGGAAGAGTAAGCAAGGAGGTGGCATTTCAATGCACCTCCTTATTCTATTTCAAAATTACTAATTAAGCGTTTTAGATTGGATTAACTGTTTAATCTGTTGATTCATCAGTTCAGCTTGAGACAATGCCACATTGTCTTTCAATATCTCTTGTGGTCTACTGGCTTTACCAATGACGTAACCAGTGAAAGTCATTTTTAAAAAATCGAATGTATATTTAAATTGTTGGATTAACGGGAGCCCTTTAATTCTTGGGTTATCCCCTCCAACTGCAACTACATAGTTTTCTACCTTTTGTAAATGTTCCTTTAAATTCGGATAGCGCTCGTCTCGAATCGCTTGGCTAAAACGATCAATTAAATTTTTCATTAAGCCGGATGTGCTATACCAATAGATTGGTGTTGAAAATACAAGAATATCACTTTCTAAAATTGCCTCAATGATGGAGTCGTGGTCATCATCTACAACAGAAAAACCCTCTTCTGTATGACGCATATCTTCTATGGGTTTCACTAATATATCCTTTAAATATATTTTCCGATAATCAAGACCTTCTAATAGCACATCGGTTAAATATTCCGTATTTCCATTGACCCTTGAGCTACCAATAAATGCAACAATCTTCATATGCCCCTCCTCAATGAATCATTTTTAAAATAAAAAAGACGTACATAATGAAATCTATGTACGTCTTGGAGAATTAAGTAATATTAAATTCTGTTTAGTAAAGCGTGAATTGTTTCTTTTAGTTCGTCATCGTGATCAGCAAGTTCAATTAAGTTAGCTACGCGCTCTTTTAAAATGTGCTTTTCTAGAATTTGTTTTTCATCTAGGACACTAATGATAATTTGTAAAATTAAACGATCACGTTCTAATAAACCTTCTTCCACTCGTTCAGGAGTGACTTTTGCATCTAATCTTTGTACTTTACTTCCCATTAACCTTACCCCCTACAACAATGAATTCCAAGTTTATATTACCATAATTAATTGATTTACGAAATATCATCAACCAACAAATGTAAATGAAAAATTTTGCCGAAATTAGAGGAAAATAAACATGTATTTCGAATATATATTTATGAAGGGAGATGGGGATGTTGAAAGGAATAATAAATAATAAAAAAAGAGAAATATCAGCAGAAGATACTGAACATTTATTAAAGGTAGGTAAAGTTGCGCATGTAGCAACAGTTGGGGAAGATGGATACCCTTATGTCATACCTTTTGTCTACGTTTATGAAGGTGGAAATAAACTTTATATCCATATAGGAAATTTACGAGAAAGTCATTTTTGGTCAAATGTTAAAGCAAATCAACAAGTATCTATTGAAGTAAGTGAAATGGGGCAAGTGATTCCAGGTAAGAAATATGCTTGTCACTCCGCATTAGCATATTCAAGTGTAGTACTATTTGGAAAAATTCAGCATATAATAGATGATGTAAAAAAAGAATGGTTTTACGATCAACTTTGGAAAAAATATGGGGACCCAAATTGGAAATTTGAAAAAGAAGGTTACCCGGCTCTTCCGAAGACAGAACTATTTGAAGTAGAGATTGAAAAAATGACTGGAAAACTTAGTGAAGCATTAAGTCATTAGTCATAATATAAAGAGTGTAAGGGTCGTTAAAAAATAATGATTCTACACTCTTTTTGTAATTTTTGTAAAATATAGTCCCAAAATATACATTTTGATATTTTTTACAATATAGTATAATATCAGATACCAAGAAAAAATTTAAGAATGAAATCGACATAGTTAGGTGATACACTTAAGATTAAGAAATTCGCCTACTCAAACTGATGTCACATATAATAATAGATTTAATTTACCTAAACCATGCAATTTAGGGGGTAGATCAGCATATATTATTAATCTTAATAGTTTTTTTATAACTGGTTAATAATTTCGATGTATCCTTAATTTATATATATTTTAACTTTAACGAAGGTGATAAAAGGTGACAAAAATGACATGCAACCCTAAGATTTTAATATTAACAGGTAGCTATGGCAATGGTCATTTAAAGGTAACTAAGACTTTAAAGGATATGTTCTTGAAACAAGGGGTGTCGCAAGATAATATCGTTGAATCTGATTTATTTTTAGATTCACATCCAATTTTAACGAAAGCATCAAAATATTTATATATAAAGAGTTTTACTTATGGACAAAAAATTTATGGATTTCTCTACTATGGTGGAAGCAAGAAAAAAAGAATCCTATCTTATGATTTTTTAAATAAATACGGGATGTCGACTTTGAAGAATTTAGTAGAAGAAGTAAAGCCGGATATTATTGTAAATACTTTCCCAATGCCTGTTGTACCTGAATTTAGAAAAAAGACGGGTGCTCAAATTCCGATAGTTCATGTAGTAACGGATTACTATGCACATAAAAACTGGATTCACGAAGAAGTTGACAGATATTATGTAGCATCTAAAACATTAAAAAATGATTTGATGAAATTAGGATTCTCTAGTGATCGTATTAAAGTTTCAGGAATTCCTATAGATCCTATTTTTGAAGTTGAATATGATAAAAAGGCTCTTTTTGAAAAATATCAACTTGATATAAATCGCCCTGTTGTGTTAATTGCAGCTGGTGCGTTTGGGGTTTTAAAAGATATCGATGAAATGTTGAGTAAGATTCTTTCCGTAAATAACAATCAAGTTATCGTTGTCTGTGGAAAAAACGAAGAGCTAAAAAATTCATTATCAGCAAAGTTTAATGGAAATAACAATGCGCTTATTCTTGGCTTTACGAATAAAATGGACGAATTAATGAAAATGGCTACACTAATGGTGACAAAACCTGGTGGTATTACGATTAGTGAAGCTTTAGCAGTTCAGGTACCATTAATTTTATATCGCCCTGTGCCGGGTCAAGAGAAAGAAAATGCGATATTCTTTGAAAGTAAAGGAGCGGCTGTTCAAGTCACTCGATCAAATAAATTGCTTGATAGTATTCTAAGTTTACTACAAGATGAAAAACTTCGTATGAACATGAAAAAAAATATGAAGGAACTTTATAATGCGCATGCAGCAGAAGTTATCTGTGAAGATGTTATGTACTTGCATGCTGCCAAAGAAAAAATGAATAGGATTATCGTATAAATTATGAAATCTACTAAATATGAATTTTATCTACTAATTATTCCTTTAGTAATAGTAGAATTTGTTAGAGGAGCTTTTATTATAAGCTATCTTCCAAGTCTTTATATAAATCCTATAGGTATTTCCTTAGCAATTGTTGGTGTAGCCGTTTCAATTCACTTTATTGGAGATACATTTGCGAATTTCATCATGGGGTATATTATTGAAAATTTAGGAAGCAATAAGGTCTTGCATTTAAGCTTTGTAGTGATGACACTAAGCTTATCTGTATTTATTATCTGGCCTAATAGTTTTACCTTAATTATCAGTACTCTATTTACAGGGATAACAGTTTGTCCTATATGGATTTATCTACTTACTAAGGCAGCGGGCGACAAACGAGGTCAAAGAATCAGTATTGTTTATCTTGGATGGTTATTGGGATTAGGCGCAGGTTATGTTGCAATGAATTATTTAATTCAGTTTAATATAGAGAATTTATTATGGTTTCTTCCAAGTTTAACGATTATTGCTTGGATTGTGTATACTATTGTGAATACTGGAAATATCTGTGTTGAAAAAGTAGATATAAAAAAACAATGGGGTATCACAAAAGAATTAGTAATAAGTAGTAAAGTTGTAGTACCCGGAATCCTTTTCCAAGGTATAGGAATGGGGATGCTAATACCGATCCTTCCAGTGTTTGCAATGCAGGATCTACACTTATCAACTAACCAATACACACTAATAATACTAATTGGTGGAGCTAGTCTCGTATTAGCACTTATTCCCCTCGGGAAATTGGTAGATAATGTGAAAAACAAAATTATTTTATGTATTATAGGGTTTATAATATTTGCCTCTGCACTTTTTGCGCTAGGGTCAAAACCTAATCTTGTAGTGACAATAATGGTCGTTATTGTGTTAGGAGTATTTTATGCACTATTCTTACCAGCGTGGAATTCCTTTATTGCAGGATATATTCCGGAATCACTAAAGGCTGTTGGATGGGGTATATTCTCTAGTTTACAAGGATTAGGAGTAATGATTGGTCCAGCAATTGGTGGAGTTTTAGCTGAATCATATCAAACGATGACAACAATTCAAGGAAGTGCAGTCATATTTGGCATAGCAGCTATATTCTATTTCTTCTATGCTATAAGAAAACAAAAACAAAATTTAAAAACTGATGGATGAAAAAAACAGCTTGTTATTTTTATTACAGGCTGTTTTTTTTTTGTGTAAAAAGTTATATCTCTTTTAGTTATTTATAATGGAACATTAACGTTCTGAATATTCAAATGTTCTAATTTTTTTCTAAAGTATTTTGAGTATAAATGAACATACAGTTCTCATACTAATTACGATTTCGCAATAGAAATCCAAAATGATGATGAGAGGTGAGCGGTGTTGAGTGGTCCAGGGCATTTTAATCCTAGAGCTCATGAACGTGGCCGAAATTATCAAAAGCCACGAAAGCAAAAGTCTCTTATAAATGGTCGAACAGAGGTTTCTCTGTCAAACCAAATTTTGAGAAGTAATGCGAAAGCACATCACTGGTAACATCATTTAGGATTTTGTGAATCACATTCACTGTATCCGAAATGACTAGGAGGGATTGTCATGAACAAACCGCCAAGTCACCTTCAAAAAAGCATATTTCGCTAATTCAAAACGAATGACGTGATTATTGCAAAAATGAGGGTGAGGAATCATGGAGGATGAGTGAGAAAGGCCCGGAATTTTTATTCCGGGCTTTTTTATATGGTTTAAAAGCACTGAAAATAAAATAAAGAAGGAATTAAAATTAATATAGAGAAATAGATATAGTAGAGACACAATTCCATTAGGAGCTGAAAATTTTGCATAAAAACAAAGAGGACATATTAATTCATTTAGAGTACTCCATTGATTTTGTGAAAAAGTTATTAGAGGTATCCGAAGAAAATTGGCGAACACCCATTTCAAAAGATAAATGGACTGTTGCAGAAGTGGTAGGTCATCTAGCACCTTGGGATGAATTTCTGTTGAATGATCGTCTTCCCTACTTATTGGATAATACACCACTACCAATAGGACCAGACGTAGACGAATTAAATCGTCAATCAGCTGAGATAAGTAGAAGTAAAAGTAAAGAAGAAATTATTTCAAATTTCATAAACGTAAGAAGAAATTTAATAATTACGATTAATAATTTGGATGACGAATTGTGGGATAGAAACCTAAATCTCGGTGAAACGAGCTTAACACTAGATGAATATCTAAAAGGTTTCAAAGACCACGATTTACATCATATCAATCAAATAAACAAAGTTGTTAATGTAGCATCTCTTTAAATAAAAGAGATCGTTTAATTATATAAGAAAAGGGGAATAAAAATGGATGTAAGATTTCCTATTGGAGAATTAGAAGTACCAGAAAAAGTGACATTGGAAAATGTTAAGGAATGGTTAAATAAAATAGAAACATATACAACTAGATTGAGAGACACAGTAGATTCTTTAAATGAAGAACAATTAAATAAAACTTACCGTGAGGGTGCTTGGAATGTTCGTCAACTTGTGCATCATATTGCAGATTCGCAATTGAACATGTACCAACGTTTGAAATTAGCGTTAACGGATGAAAATCCAACGGTTCCAGGGTTTGATGAAGAAAAATGGGCTGTTCAACCTGATACGAAACTTCCTATTGAGAGCTCTATTAAAATGCTAGAGGGCATCAATGAACGTATCGTTTCTCTAGGACAAAGCCTCACAGAAGAACAGCTAGATCGTGTTTTCACTCATCAAACAAACGGTGAAATTAAAGTTAGCAAAAAAGTTGCCAAACTAGCTTGGCATGAAGAACATCATTTAGAGCATATAAAAATAGCATTATCAAAATAGATTCTACCTTCAACTATGAATGACTTGTCGATTAAGATAAGTCATTTTTATTTGAATACAAAAAAATACTTGAGGGGGGAAAGGATGGAAAGATCCATTGCATATTGGATACGTAAAAGGGCGAATATTACACCAAATCGAGTGGCTTTAATAGGGGAAAATAGAGAATTTACTTACCAGGATTTATTTTCTGAAGTAAATAGAGTATCCGCATTTCTTCAACAAAAGTTACACCTTAAAAAAGGTGAGCGATTTGCAATACTATCACAAAATCGGGTGGAGTATTTAATTACCTATTTTGCAGCTGCTCAGTTAGGTTTCGTTGCTGTTCCATTAAATATTCGACTAAGCGCTTCTGAATTAGCCTATCAAATTCAGGATAGTGGTGCTAAAGCAATTCTATATGAAAGCGAACTAAAGTCTTTGTTTGATGAATTACATCAATTAGTTTCTTTTGAAAGTGCACATACATTTGAAGAGGGTTATGCAGTATTTCCAATGGATAACATACAGCATGACTTTAGTGAAGGTATTCCAAACGATCCTTATATTATTTGTTATACGTCTGGTACTACAGGAAAGCCAAAAGGCGCAGTTTTAACCCAAGAGAATATGTTTTGGAATGCACTTAATAACCAATATGCACTCGATCTTACATCTTCCGATAAATGCCTAGTAATACTCCCCTTATTCCATATTGGAGGAATTGGTTTATTTGCATTTCCTACCTTCCTTTCGGGTGGAACTGTTATCGTTCCAGGGAAGTTCCATCCTAAAAATGTATTGAAAATTATAGAAGATTTACAGGTAACAGTAATGATGGGTGTACCAACAATTTTTAACACATTAAAAAACGAAGAATCATTCCATCAAACAGATTTCAAATCTGTACGAGTGTTTTGTAGTGGTGGTGCACCATGTCCAGTGGAACTAATAGAAGATTATCATAAAAAGGGTATTCCTCTATATCAAGGCTTTGGAATGACAGAAACTTCACCAACTGTATTTATGCTTTCGAAAGAAGACTTTCAAAGAAAAGTAGGGTCGATTGGCAAGCCAGTAATGTTTTGTGAAATTGACCTTGTTGATGATCTTGGGAAGTCAGTTAAGCAAGGTGAGGTAGGAGAGTTAATTATTAAAGGTGGTAATGTCTTTAAAGAATATTGGGGTTTACCTGAAAAAACAGCCGAAGCGATTATTGATGGATGGTTTTATACTGGAGACCTCGCCTATAAAGATGAGGAAGGCTATATCTACATTGCAGGTCGGAAAAAGGACATGATTATTTCTGGAGGAGAAAACATCTATCCATTGGAAATAGAGCAAGTAATTGGTGAACTTAAGGAAGTTAATGAAGTGGCAGTCATAGGAATTCAGGATGAAAAGTGGGGCGAAGTGCCGATTGCCATTGTATCGCTAAAGGAAAATGAAAGTCTACTGGAAGAACAAGTTCAAAATTACTGTAGTAGAAAGCTTGCAAAATATAAAGTTCCAAAACAAGTGGTTTTTTTAGATGATTTACCTAAAAATGCAACAGGGAAATTAGATAAAAAAGTAATGCAACAAAATTATAACTTCATTCATCTCGCTTCCAAAAATGTAAAATGAATGCAAATAGTTAATCGATTTAAGTTGGGTCCAGCATACGACTGAATGAAGTTATAGCCTCCGGCGGATGCCACAGATTTTTAATGGTGATTTATCGAGCGAGCTCGATAAAATCTGGGCGCAAATACGCCAAGGCGCATTTGATTAAGGGAAGGTGGAGCGCAAATGATAGGGGTCGAACAAACAAGTATATATGAACCTGAGATAATTGTACGTGCAAAAGATCTTGAGCAACTAACAGGTATCCCTGAAAATGTTATTTATGATAAATTCGGGTTAACTGAAAAAAGAATAGCACCTGAATCAGTTCACGCATCGGATTTAGCTGTTTTAGCAGCTAAAAATATTTTGAAAACGGTTGATCCTAAAAGTATAGATGTAGTGATTTATTTTGGGAGTCCATATAAAGATTATCAAGTATGGACAGCATCCTCGAAAATTCAATATGAATTGGAAACTACAAATGCTTATGCTTTTGAGTTAATGAATGTTAGCTCGAGCTTTCCAATCGCCCTTAAAGTTGCAAAAGATATGCTCGTTTCTGATAACAGCATACAAAACATCTTACTAGTTGGTGGATCAAAAGAATCCCAGCTGATCAATTATGATAATCCTAGATCTAGATTTATGTTTAATTTTGCGGACGGTGGTGCTGCAGCTTTAGTTACAAGGAACGCAACTAAATCTAGAATACTAGATTCATTTGTTATGACGGATGGTTCATTTTCAAAAGATGTTTTAGTTCCAGGTGGGGGGTCTGTGCATCCCGTAAGTGAAGAAGTTGTTAAGGAGAAAATGCATTATTTAGATGTTCCTGATCCGTTAAGCATGAAAGAAAGACTCGATCCTGTATCAATGCCGAATTTTATAAAAGTAATTACGAAATCCATAGAAAAGAGCGGTAAGAAGTTGGAGGATATTAAGATGCTTTTACCCCTTCATACAAAACGCTCAATGTATTTAGAATTACTTACAAGTTTAGGGTTAACAGAAGAGCAATCAATTTATTTACATCAATATGGTCACATGTCTTCTCTAGACCCTTGCTATGGATTATTTTTAGCCGAAAAGGAACAACAGTTACAAAAAGGCGATATCATTGTAACTGTTTCAGCGGGTACAGGTTATACTTGGGCCGCAACTGTTATAGAATGGTTAAAAGAGTAAACTTCACGACTAAAAGTGAATATGTTAAACTGTAACTAATTAATGAATGAAGGGAAGATGGATGGACAATGGACAAATAATCTTATTTTTGCGTATTTGAAATAGAAAAAATTATTTCAAACAAAAAATAGGATTAGTCTGCCCATTTTCTATATTTACAAAGTTATCTTCCGCTAGAAGATAGCTTTATTTATCATGAAATCAACGACTAATCCTTCCGAAAAACGGGAGGATTTTTTTCTCCCTAAGAAGGGATTGAAAGATTTGAAAGAGTTATTAAAAGTACATGAGCTTCAATTTGATGTAAATGATTTAATACTATTTGAACAGTTTACAGGTACAGTCCATCAAGGTGATATTATCGGGATTATTGGAAAAAACGGTGCTGGAAAGTCAACGTTATTGAAGATATTATCCGGGGAATTGCAACCTACAAAGGGCTCATTAAATTGGGTACAGGATAATATTAAAATTTCGTATGTTGAGCAAGAGACAGAGGCATATGATTATTCGGAAGTCTCATCTTCTGAAGCTACACTATTATCAAAGTGGCATGTGCCTACAAATGAATACCATCAACTAAGTGGTGGCGAAAAGTTGAAAGCAAGGCTTGCCAATGGCTTTGCTTCACCTTCCAATCTTTTATTATTAGATGAGCCTACAAACCACTTAGATGAGGAGAGTACTGAATTATTAATTGATCAAATTAAGCATTATAAAGGGACAATTATACTTGTATCCCACGACAGATATTTTTTAGATAAAGTTGTATCTAAAATATGGTCCATTGAAAACAAGAAACTAATTGAACATTACGGTAATTATACGGACTATATGAAAGAAAGAGAAAAGAGAAGATTATCACAACAAAGAGCTTATGAAAAACAACAAAAAATGATTGAAACAATCGAATCACAAATAAATAATCTTTCAAACTGGTCGCAAAAAGCTCATGCGGAATCAACCAAAAAAGAAGGTTTTAAAGAGTATTATCGCGTGAAGGCAAAAAGAACGGACGCCCAAATAAAGTCAAAAAAGAAACGCCTCGAAAAGGAATTAGAGAAATCTAAAGTAGAACCTGTAAAAGAAGATTACGAGGTTGAATTTACGTTAAGCACCAACAAGAAGCGTGGGAAACGATTTTTAGAAGTGAAGCAATTATCAAAGACCTTTAATAGTGAAGCTTTATTTGAAAATGCGAATTTTACCATACTACATGGTGAAAAAATTGCGCTAGTTGGTCCTAATGGCAGTGGAAAAACAACACTAGTAAAAATAATTATGGGTGAGGAAAAGGGAGAGGGGGAAATTTGGGTTTCTCCTTCAGCAAATATAGGTTACTTAACTCAAGATGTATTTGATTTGCCCCTAGAAAAAACACCTGAGCAATTATTTTACCGTGAATCTTATGAGGAAAAAGGAAAAGTTCGAAATTTAATGAAGCACCTAGGTTTTGAAAAGGCTGCTTGGACTTTACCTATACATTCTATGAGTATGGGAGAACGGGTTAAATGTAAATTGATGGCTTTCATTTTAGATGAAAAAGATGTTTTAATTTTAGATGAGCCTACAAATCACTTGGATTTACCATCCCGAGAACAGCTAGAAGAAACATTAATGCATTATAACGGTACTTTATTAATTGTTTCTCACGATCGTTATTTTATTGAGAAGATCACTAATAGCAAACTGGAAATTCATAATGGCAAGATAAAAAAGGCTATTCGGAAGTCATCCGACTTAAGCTCAACCAGTGATTCGAAGGAATTGCTATTAAAACTTGAAACGGAACGTCAAGAAGTGTTAGGCAAACTTAGTTTCATGACACCTAGTGATGCACAATATTTTGAGTTAGATCAAAAGTTTCATGAGCTTACAAAGCAGATTAAACAGTTAAAAGATTAATAATGATAAATCCTTGAAGTGTTTACCTTCGAGGATTTTTTTGTCCAACATATTGAAAGGAAATTGAAATAAGTGAATACAATAGTTCATTTACAAAGGTTAATGAAAAATTAATATCGAGTTAATAAAGTAAAACTAAAATAGGAAATAATCCCTTTAAACTAAGGAGAAATTATGAAGTCAGTCCTATTTAGTAGTGTAAACACACTTAATCTATTTTCCTATTTTAAGCATAGAATCCAACGTAAGCATGAAGATTTAATTTACTTTAGAAGGTATAAAGAATTACTAAAAATTATTAAAAATGAATCACTGCAAACTTACTTTCAACCAATTGTTAACATTCAAAATGGTGATACTTTTGCATTTGAAGCTTTAAATCGCCCATTACAATCCGTACTTTTCGAAAATACTGATCACTTTTATGAATTCGTAGGACAAACAAACATTGTTTTTCCCTTTGAACAATTTTGTAGAAACATATCATTAAAAAGATTTACTGAACGTCTCACTTTTCAAAAAGATCAAAATTTTAATTTATTTATTAACATACATCCACATGTTTTGTTAGATAAAAACTATCATAGTGGTGAAACATTTAAGTTTATTAAAGAATTAGGGATTCAGCCGGAACAAGTTGTTTTTGAATTAACTGAGAGAAGTGCAGTTACTGATTTTAACGAATTTAAAAGAGTTCTATCGCACTATCGAAAACAAGGATATCGTATTGCAATTGACGATGTAGGATCAGGGTACAACAGTTTAAAGACATTAATTTATTTAAAACCAGAGTTTATAAAGTTAGATCGATCACTTATTCAAAATATTGACCTGAATGAAGCTGGACAAAGTTTAGTTTCGTTAATACATGACTATGCAGAACAATCACAAACAAAAATTATTGCTGAGGGGATTGAACGATTAGAGGAACTAAACTATCTTCAATCTGTAGGTATTCAATATGCTCAAGGATATGCATTAGGTAGACCAAACCAAGAGATAAAACTCGGGAGTATTCCAAAATTTTGAAAAATATACCGGTAAAAAAGGTGAGAAAATGGTTACGAACATAGGTGAGGTAACAACAAATATAGGTGGAATCGTAAAGAAAGTTCCGTTTATTAATCCTTTTGTGAAAAACAAAGAAGTAGACAAACTTTTTACGGACAATCCTAATATTCGGGGCTTAGTTGTCGTACATCATGAAAAACCAGTTGCGCATATTACAAGAACTCATTTTTATCAAAAAATTGGTACCTTATATGGATATAACCTGTATATGGGGAGAGAGAGTAAACTCCTTGCAAAAAACGATCCCCTTATCGTTGACTACTATCAATCAATAACTGAAGTTAGTCGGCTAGCGATGGAACGTGAAGAAGAAGACCTATACGATGATGTCATTGTCACTAAAGAAGAGAAGTTTATGGGTGTTGTTAGTATCCGTGCGCTATTAATGAAATTCGTCGAAATACAAGTTGAATTTGCTAGTTTTCTAAATCCATTAAGTAATTTACCTGGAAACCACTTGATCAATCAAACGCTTGCAAAGGCTGTTTCAATGGAACAGTTCAGTTTACTGTATTTTGATTTAGATTACTTTAAAACATATAATGATTTATATGGATTCAATAAAGGCGATCAAATTCTCTTACATTTAACGGATTTATTAAAAAGACATGTTCTCCATAATGGGGATTTTCTAGGACATATTGGTGGGGATGACTTTATGGCTCTAGTTCCGCATTACAATATTGAACCTATCTGTGAAGACATCATTACAGAATTTGATGAAACGATAGCTGACTTCTACAATCCGAAACACTTATCTGATTCCAAGTTGAAAATTAAAGGAAGATTAGGTGAAATGGAAAACCTCTCAATTATGTCATTGTCGATTGCGGTTTTAACTAACAAACATCGCCAATTTGAAAAAGTAGAGGATATTTCTAATGAAGTCGCTGCAATCAAACGATACTGTAAAAAAATTAAAGGAAGTTGTTACATTATTGATAATAGCGATAGTTTTTCATAAAATAAGATTTGGTAATGTTACGCATTATGAAGAATCGCTTTAGAAGGATGTGATGACATGGCTCATAAATCCAATATGCCATCTACTGAAAAAACTCATGCAAAGCCTATGAATAATATGGCGATACTTTGTATGAGATAAGAAACTTTAATCATCGCCAGTAAACGTCTATTATTCATGAACGCTTTGCCCTTAACTTAACTAATTAAGTAAAGGAGAGTTCCAATGCGTTACGTGAATGCAAATGATATTTTACCGAAACATCTTCTTGAAGAACTACAAACGTATGTACAAGGAGATTTAATTTATATTCCAAAACCAGAAGAACAAAGAGTAAGATGGGGAGTAGCTTCTGGTGAACGTAAAAGATTAGATGAACGAAATAAAACAATGAAAAAATTGTATAAAAATGGTACTTCTTTAGAAAAACTATCAATAGATTTTTGTTTATCAATTGAGACGATTAAAAAAATTGTTTATAAGAAATGAGAAGGTTGGTCAATATCCAACCTTCTTTTTACCTCTGATGGAATATGGCAAGTTTATTTATAAAAGAAGTAGCCATTGAACAGCATTTACCTTTTCTGTACTCTATAACAGAAGGAGTGTTCGTTATGAAATTTATGACTGTAGAACAATATCAACTCGTGAAAAATCAAGCAAAAAAGATTTTAAATACAGTTACCACATCAAAAGATCAAAATGTAATTCAAGCAGTTCAAGCTTTAGTACAAGAAGAAATTGATGCTAAATTAACATTTCAAGATATTGAAGAGCAACTTATACTTCAACCTATTTTTACTATCCAGTCAAAGGAACAATTAGAACTATTTTTAGAATCTATAAAACAATATGTGGAACCTTTTAAAGTTCCAACTGACAATCAAATTAAAAAGTTGTTTCCTAAAGACAAAAAAGTAAAACTCCCTAAACTAGATGGAATGGATTTTAGAGAGGTTACTTATTTAAGTTGGTTTGATGCTGGGACAAATAGAAAGTATATTGTTTTTTATGAGGATGGAGTTCTTAAGGGTGTGCGCGGAGTATTTGATCACACAGAAAAGAAGGGTATTTGTACGGTATGTAATCGTCATTCGAAAGTTGGGTTATTGTTAGTCTCAAAAAATGGTACACAACTGGGGACATATACAAAAAAAGGGAACTATATATGCGAAAATAGCGAAATTTGCAACGAAGAACTAACTGATATTAATCGACTTAAAGAATTCGTAGATAATTTACGATGAGCCCTTATAAGGAGGGGAAAAGCACAAATGATGATGCTATTATTTTATTAATTTATTTCCTGTTAAAATAAATAGATTAAATGAATAATGAGGGAATAATTAATATGACAGGAACATCAAATGATCCAACAGCTCAAAGTTGGAAGAAAGATATTACACTATTTTTAAGTAGCCAAACAATATCTTTATTTGGCTCATCATTAGTACAATATGCGATTATGTGGTACATTACACTATCCACACAATCTGGTATTATGATGACTATTTATATACTATGTGGATTTATTCCGACGTTTTTACTCTCACCATTTGCAGGTGTTTGGGCTGACCGATACAATCGGAAACTTTTAATGATCATATCAGACTCCATGATTGCCGTAGCTACTTTAATTTTAGCAATTGTTTTTATGATGGGTTATGACGCAATGTGGTTATTATTTTTAGTCGCTGCAATACGTGCACTAGGAACTGGTGTACAAACACCGGCAGTAGGGGCAGTACTACCACAAATTGTCCCTGAGGAACATCTAGTTAAAATTAATGGGATTAACGGTTCAATTCAAGCAATAATAATGTTCATTTCACCAATGGTGAGTGCTGCATTAATTTCAACTACTTCAATGGAAATTATACTTTTTGTTGATGTTGTGACAGCAGCCATTGCTGTAGGAATTTTGTTATTATTCTTACGTATTCCAACCCATAATAAGGCTGCGCAAACTCAAAATACCGGTTACTTTACGGACTTTAAAGCAGGATTAGTTTATATTAAACACCATAGTTTTCTAAAGGTTTTAATGACTATGTTTGCTGTTTTCTTCGTGTTAATGGCACCTGCATCGTTTTTAACACCGTTACAGGTAACTCGTAGTTTTGGTGAGGATGAGTGGAGACTCGCAGCGATTGAAGTAGCCTTTTCAATTGGAATGATGGTTGGTGGGGGACTTATTGCTGCTTGGGGAGGATTTAAGAACAAGATTTATACAATGGCATTTGCCGGACTCATTATGGGTCTATGTACTGTTGCTCTTGGGATTGTTCCTTCTTTCTGGATCTACCTATTATTCTTCGGGATATTCGGAGTAGCGATGCCTATTTTTAATACGCCAACAATGACTTTAATCCAAGAAAAAGTGGATGGAGATTATTTAGGTAGAGTGTTCGGTGTGTTTGGAATGATTTCAACTTCGATGATGCCAATTGGAATGTTAATCTTTGGTCCTATAGCTGACTTTGTCGATATTGAATGGCTTTTAATTGGAACTGGTGTGGCTATGACATTACTTTTAGTCCTTCTAGTTAAAAGCAAAGCGTTACTTGAAGCAGGTAAACCGAAAGAACAAGTTTCGGCTGAATAATTAAATAAACAGGTTTCTGGAGTGAAGCTCTTCAGAAACCTGTCTTTTTTTATTTAGAAGAAATAATCATATGTATTTTTTGCTAGTAACAATATCGTTACGACAATGAATAATCCTCTAACATAGCCACTACCACGTTTTATAGCATATTTTGATCCGCAAATGGCTCCTAATACTTGAGCGATCCCCATGATAAATCCGTAGGTATAATTGATTTGGCCTAAAGCCATGAACATTAATAATGCCCCGATATTACTACCGAAATTTAGAAACTTCGCATTACCAGCTGCTTTTAAAAAGTCAAAACCAATCATAAGAAAAGCAAAAATTAAAAAAGAACCAGTCCCTGGTCCAAGAAAACCGTCATAAAAACCGATGGCAAAAATTAAAATTAAAAACCCGATAAACTTTAAAGTAGACAGTTTACTATACGTAGAGATGCTTCCCCAATCTTTTTTCAACAATGTATATACTAATACACCTGCAAGCATGAGTAACATTAATGGTTTTAATACAGATGGATCCATTAAATGAACAATCCATGCACCTATACCTGCGGCAATAAAAACGATAGGAAATAGTTTCATAATCGTTTTTAATTCAAGTTTCCCAGAACGGTAAAATGTGATCGTACTTGTTAAAGATCCCATTGTTCCAGCCAGTTTATTTGTCGCAACTGCAGCAGAGGGACTTAACCCGGTAAACATTAAAGCTGGAAGTGATATAATCCCCCCACCACCAACTACTGAATCAATAAAGGCTGCTAAAAATCCAAATAAAAATAATAACAAAATCGTAGTTATATCGATGTCCAATAGCATGAGTAGCCCTCTTTTCTTATTTCTACAACAAACAAATAGTATCTGAAACGTGTATTCAAGTAAATAAAAAATTACATAGTGCAAATTCTTGTTAATTTGTTCAGAAAATGAAAATAAAAAGAATATTATTATTGTTTTCAAAATACTGTATCATATATACTGTATGATACATAGTATGTAATGAACAGTATGGAGGTGTACTATGAGCAATCTACTGGATTCATTATCGACAGAATTAAGGAGAGGAACGCTGACATTGGCTGTTTTAAGTCAGTTGCAAACAAAGCAATATGGTTATTCCCTTGCCCAATTATTGGAGGATTCTGGCATAACAATTGAACAAAGTACGTTATATCCATTACTACGCAGATTGGAAAAACAAGAGCTAGTGGAGAGTATTTGGGATAAGACGGAGTCTAGGCCTCGGAAATACTACAAGTTAACTGATTTTGGTGCGGAGATTTATGAGAAGTTGAAAACGGAATGGCTTGTTAATTCAAAACAGCTTTATGAACTATTGAAAGGAGAGAATGAGGATGAATCTGATTGATGTCTATATACATGAGGTAACCCGTCGCTTGCCTGAAAAAAATCGTGATGATATTGCTCTTGAATTAAGGTCTACCATTGAAGATATGTTAGCTGATGATTTTACCGAACAAGATGTCAAGGAAGTGTTAAGTGAACTCGGTAATCCGGCAGTTTTAGCTAGTAACTATAGTGAAAAACCGATGCATCTAATAGGACCACGTTATTTCGACGTATATGTTTCTTTGTTAAAAATGATCATTCCAATTGCAGCAGTTGTAGCGCTCATTTCAGTAATGGCGAAATATATTTTTAATTATGATGAAAATCAGGCGATACTAAATATGGGCTTACTTATTCTTGGAGAGGGAATTTGGGTCATTATCGAGGTTTTCATACAAACATTCTTTTGGTTAACAATTGTTTTTGCATTTATTGAACGTGTAGATAACACAAAAGATCATAGTCCATTATCCATTAACGGGAAAAAGTGGACGCCTGATGATCTGAAAAATGTAGCTTATATTCCAAGAAAAAAAGCTATATCAAGTGTATATGTATTTCTTGGCTTACTTTGGACAGCGATTTGGGTTACAGTTTATTTTAATGCAGATCAATTGGTAGGTATTTATCATAAAGGGGAGAATGGTCTTCAATTTGTTATGCCTGCCTTAAACCAAACAGTGTTAAACTCCTATTGGCCACTTGTAATTATTAGTGTCGGTTTAGAAGTAGCCTTGGCACTTTATATGCTGTTAAAAAAACAATGGACGAAAAATGTTGCTCATCTAAATGTAGTAAAAGAAATCGTTGGAACAATAAGTGTCATCGTGATTATTACGAACGTTGCCATTTATAATCATGACTTTCTTATCTACATGAGTAACTTACTTAATTTTAGTGAAAGTACTATATTGGGCTTTATACAAAGGATAACAATTATTTTATATCCAATCTTTGCGATTTGGAATTGTATTGATGGATATTTAAAAGCGAAAATTAGGAAATAATATGACCGCAAAAGATACCAGAGAGAGTTTAAACTTTCCAAGGTATCTTTTTTAATTTATACATTAAAAAAGTTGTTACATAAAAGTATATTCAAATAAAAAATCCAAACAATAAATAATGATATATTAGAAAAACAACTTGATGGAATGTTCCGCAAATTCCAAAAATAAAGAAGAGTCGAAAAATAATAAAAATTCAACATAATTTAAAATGGGGGCGTTTACATGATAGAAATTTTTTAAAATTTCAAAAAGAATAGAAGTTTTTAATAATATGATATAATTATATTGTTAAAACTATAAAATTCTGATAATATATCAAATGCTACTTCACTTAATATTTTCAGAAAAATTGGAAATATAAAACAACATAGATTGGGGGATTTCAACATGAAAAAGAACAGTTTATTACTATTAAGCATGTTATTAGTATTATCTGCTGTTTTAGCTGCTTGTAACTTTGGCGGCGAAGAAACAACATCAAATGAAAATGGTGATGGTACAACTGCTAAAGAATTAAATTTAGTAATTGCATCTGAACCACCATCATTACACCCTGGATTAGCTACTGATAGTACATCAGGTGTAATTTTACAAAACGTTTTTGAAGGTTTAACAACATTAAAAGATGGTGAAGTAGTAAACGCGGTAGCAGAAGATGTACAAGTAAGTGATGATTTATTAACTTATACATTCACTTTAAAAGATACAACTTGGTCTAATGGTGACCCAGTTACTGCAGAAGATTTTGAATATGCATGGAAATGGGCATTAAACCCTGAAAATGCATCTGAATACGCTTCAATCCTTTATCCAATTAAAGGCGCTCAAGCTTATAACTCTGGTGAAGGTGCAGAAGAAGATTTAGGTATTAATGTAGTAGATGAAAAAACATTAGAAGTTACATTGGAAAATCCAACTCCATACTTCTTAGAATTAACTGCATTTAAAACTTATTTCCCAATTCACAAAGCAACAGCTGAAGCTAACCCAGAGTGGTACACTGATGCTGGTGAAGATTACGTAACAAATGGTCCATTCTTATTATCTGAATGGAAACATAGTGATTCAATCACTTTAGTGAAAAACGATAAGTATTGGGATGCTGAAAATGTTGCTTTAGATAAAGTAAGCATTGGCATGGTAGAAAATGAAACAACAGCAGTAACAATGTTTGATGCTGGTGAAATTGATTTCCTTGGTGCACCTTTCCAAACAGTAGCACTAGATGCAATTGACCGTTACAAAGGTGAAGGAATTCTAAATATTGAAGATTACGCAGCAATTTACTGGTACAAATTCAACACAACAGGTGAATTTACTAAAAACGCTAATATCCGTAAAGCATTAACACTTGCTATTAACCGTCAAGAGTTAATCGACAATATCTTAAAAGGTGAACAATCACCTGCTTTAGGTATGGTTCCAGGAGCTATTAAAGGATTTGAAGAAGACCGTGGATACTTCAAAGATAACGATATCGAAGAAGCAAAAGCGGCTTTAGAATTAGGTATGCAAGAACTTGGAATTACTGATCCAAGCGAAATTAAAATTGGATTATCAATGAACACAAGTGAAGCACACGCAGTTATTGCACAATTTGTTCAAGAAGGTTGGACTAAAAACTTAGGTATCGAAGTAACACTTGATAACTCTGAGTGGCAAGTTTACTTAGATAAATTAAACATGTTAGACTTTGATGTTGCACGTATGGGTTGGATTGCTGACTACAACGATGCATATTCATTCCTAGAGCAATATGACTCTGCAGAAAATGGTAATAACGATACTGGTTGGGAAAATGCTCAATATGCTGACCTATTAAGTCAATCAATTGTTGAGACAGATCCAGAAGCACGTATTGCATTACTTAAACAAGCAGAAGCAGTTGCAATGAGTGAGTTCCCAGTTGCACCAGTTTACAACTACTCAAATCTTCATGTTAAAAAAGATTATGTAAAAAATATGGCACCTGATGGACTAGGTAACGTCTATTTAAAATATGTAGATATTAACAAATAATAATTTAATTATTTAAAGTTACTATTTACATTGATGGTAATAGTACAAGGGCTGTTTTAATCGACTTTCGATGACAAGCAGCCTTTGTTTTATTTAACGGGAAAATAGCATATGTTTTACATATTTTCTAAAAAAAGACAACGGTTTACCGCTGATTAAACTGTGTCTTTTAATTTTCTATTAAAGAAAAAGGAGGGACAAGGTATGGTAAAGTACATTTTAAATAGATTAATCTATATTCTGATTGCGTTATTTATTATAGTTAGTGCGACATTTTTCTTAATGAGACTTGCGCCAGGGAGCCCATTTGCAAGTGAACGTGAACTCCCACCGAAGATTGAAGAGCAATTGAATGCTAAATATGGATTAGATAATCCTTGGTACATTCAATATAAGGATTATTTAATCGATACTGTTACGTTTGATTTTGGTGAATCAATGAAGTATAAGGGGCGCTCTACTAATGATATCATTGCAGAAAGTTTCCCGGTTTCATTAACTTTAGGGTTACAGGCGATGTTTTTAGCAGTAGGGTTGGGAATATTATTTGGTGTAATTGCTGCTCTTTATCATAATCGTTTCCCTGATTATGTAGCATCAACAATTGCAGTTTTAGGTATTTCTGTACCTTCATTTATTTTAGCGGGATTAATGCAGTACTTTTTATCTTACAAATTAGGTCTTTTCCCTGTAAGTGGGTGGAAAGGATTTGCTTATAGTATTTTACCGGCGTTTGCGATAGCGATTACACATATGGGATTCATAGCGAAATTAACTCGTTCTAGTATGTTAGAACAAAATAATAGTGATTATGTGAAAATGGCTCGTGCAAAAGGGCTTGGTAAGTGGACTACTGTGTTTAAACATTCACTAAGAAATGCTCTACTACCAGTTCTTACTTACTTAGGGCCACTAACAGCAGGGGTAGTTACAGGTAGTTTCATTATTGAACAAATTTTTGCTATCCCGGGATTAGGGAAACACTTTGTAACAAGTATAACTAACCGTGATTACACAGTTATTATGGGTACTACTGTTTTCTATGCAATCATTCTGTTGTTTGCGGTATTAATAGTAGATATTCTGTACAGTATTGTTGATCCACGAATTAAATTGAAAGGAGCGAAAAAATAATGACAAAACAGAACGAACATATTGAAAATCTGTCACCCGAGATGTTTAAAGTTGTCGGTGGACGTAATGCAGATACAGACAAGTTAGCAAAGAAATCCGTGTCGTTTTGGAAAGAAGTTATGATTCGCTTCTCTCAAAATAAATTATCTATTTTCGGAATTTTTATATTAGCAATTATTACTTTAATGGCCATTTTTGTTCCTATTTTCTCTCCTTACTCTTTTAGTGATCAATTAGGAAATTACAATGCGCCACCATCGGCTGCACACTGGTTTGGAACTGATGATCTTGGTCGTGATGTCTTTGTACGTGCTTGGTACGGTGCTCGTATTTCACTATTCATCGGTATTGCTGCTGCTTTAATCGATTTAGTTATAGGTGTTTTATGGGGTAGTATTTCAGGACTAGCAGGTGGACGTGTAGACAACATTATGATGCGTATTGCTGATATTTTATCTGCTGTACCTTATTTACTTGTTGTTATTATTTTACTTGTAGTTTTAGAGCCTGGTATTACAACTATGATTATCGCTCTTTCTTTAACAGGATGGGTAAACATGGCACGTATTGTACGTGGTCAAGTATTATCTATTAAAAGTCAAGAGTATGTACTTGCTGCGAGAACTTTAGGTGCAAACACATGGCATTTAATTAGAAAACATTTAGTACCAAATGCAATGGGAGCGATTTTAGTAACAATGACATTGACAATCCCATCTGCTATTTTCACTGAATCATTCTTAAGCTACTTAGGGCTAGGTGTTCCACAACCAGAAGCAAGTTGGGGTACGATGGCGTCAGATGGTAACAAAGCAATTATTACTGCACCATGGCGTTTATTCTTCCCTGCATTTTTAATCTCAATAACAATTTTTGCATTTAACGCCGTTGGTGATGGCTTACGAGATGCACTAGATCCAAAACTACGTAAATAGAGGAAGGTGAGAAAATGAGTAAAAAATTGTTAGAAGTAAACGATTTAAAGGTAAACTTCAAAACATATGCGGGTATCGTCCAAGCAGTTCGCGGTGTTAGTTTTGACCTACACGAAGGTGAGACACTAGCGATTGTTGGTGAATCGGGATCAGGTAAAAGTGTAACGAGTAACGCACTCATGAAGTTAATTCCTCAACCACCTGGTATTTACGCAGGAGGAGAAATATTATTTGACGGAAAAGACCTTCTTCCGCTTACTGAGAAGGAAATGTCAAAAGTTCGAGGAAATGACATTGCGATGATTTTCCAAGATCCAATGACTGCTTTGAACCCAACAATGCGTGTTGGCTATCAAATTACTGAAGTAATTTTAAAACATAAAAAAGTTTCCAAGCAGGAAGCAAAAGAGCGTGCTATCGAACTTCTACGTCAAGTAGGTATACCAATGCCTGAAAGACGTTTCAGACAATATCCACATGAATTTAGTGGTGGTATGCGTCAACGTGTTGTTATTGCAATTGCTTTAGCGGCAGATCCAAAGTTATTAATTGCGGACGAGCCTACAACAGCGCTTGATGTAACGATCCAAGCGCAAATACTAGAGTTAATGAAAGAAATTCAAAAAGAACGTAATACAGCTATTATTTTCATTACTCACGATTTAGGTGTAGTTGCTAACATTGCAGACCGTGTTGCTGTTATGTATGCTGGGCAAATCGTTGAATATGGAACTGTAAATGAAATTTTCTATAACCCAAGACATCCATATACTTGGGGGTTATTAGGTTCTATGCCGGACCTTAAAAATGATTCACAAGAAGAGTTACGTACAATACCAGGTTCGCCACCAAACTTATTAGATCCACCTGTTGGAGATGCATTTGCACCGCGTAATGAATATGCATTAGCGATTGACTACGAAAAAGAACCACCAATGTTTAAAGTTTCTGATACGCATTATGCAAAAACATGGTTACTGCACCCGAGTGCACCAAAAATTGAAATTCCTGATGCAATTCAGAAAAGAATCGAAGGCTATTTGAAGGAGGCTGAAACTCGTGGCAAATAAATTACTAGAAGTAAAAAATTTAAAGCAGTATTTCGGCTCTCCTTCTAATCCCATCAAAGCTGTTGATGGTATAAGTTTTGATGTATATGAAGGTGAAACGTTAGGACTAGTTGGGGAATCAGGTAGTGGTAAATCTACAACAGGACGCTCAATTATTCGACTATATGATATTACAGATGGAGAAATTATTTTTAAAGGGAAAAATATTAACGCTGTAAAATCACGTAAAGAGTTAAAAGAGTTTAACCGTGAAATGCAAATGATTTTCCAAGATCCGTATGCATCCTTAAATCCTCGTATGACAGCAGGGGAAATTATTAGTGAAGGCTTCGAAATACATGGTCTTTACAAAAACAAGAAGGAACGTCAAGAAAGAATAGGTACATTACTTGAAGCTGTTGGATTAAACAAAGAACATGCAAATCGTTACGCACATGAGTTCTCTGGAGGTCAGCGTCAACGTATTGGTATTGCTCGTGCATTAAGCTTAAATCCAAGCTTTATTATCGCGGATGAGCCAATCTCTGCCCTCGATGTATCTATTCAAGCACAAGTAGTAAACTTACTTAAAAAATTACAAAGAGAACGTAACTTAACGTATTTATTCATAGCCCACGATTTATCGATGGTTAAATATATAAGTGATCGTATTGCAGTTATGTATCATGGGAAAATTGTTGAACTGGGAGATGCGGATGAGATCTATAATAATCCAATCCATCCATATACTAAATCTTTATTATCAGCAGTTCCACATCCAGATCCACTTTCTGAAAGACAGAGAGTTAGAATTCCTTATGAACATGAGGTAGTAGATGGTACGGCAAGTGTACATGAAGTAGCACCTAAACATTATGTTTATGGTACGGATGCTCAAATTGCAAAATGGAAATGAATAATTTAATGAGTTAATATAGTCAACAGGATAATTCTTGTTGACTCTTTTTAATTTTTACATTCTCATAGCATATAAAGGAATAGACTTTAGCTTGTTCACATAATTTAAAAAATAAAATGTAGAATTAGTTGATTTTTAATGATGTTTTATGGCAAAGTCTATTGGACACAATTTATTTAGAAGTCATGTTTTTAAGGAGTATGATCGATGGAAAGTTGGATTACAAATATAATGGAGGATTTCGGTTATATTGGAGTCTTTCTATTAATTATGTTAGAAAATATATTCCCACCAATTCCATCGGAGGTTATTTTAACTTTTGGCGGATATATGACTACTCAATCGGACCTAACAATTGTTGGGGTAGTGATAGCCTCTACTTTAGGATCTGTTGCTGGGGCAATTGCATTATATGATATAGGTAGGATTGTAGGGATTAAGCGAATCGGTAGATTTGTAGATAAGTGGGGACGCTTTTTAAGGCTTACAAACGAAGATATTTACAAAGCAAATGATTGGTTCAAAAAATATGGTGTTTGGACCGTTTTCTTTTGTCGATTCGTTCCGTTAATAAGAAGTTTAATATCGTTACCTGCTGGGATGTCTAAAATGAATTTTTGGTTGTTTTTAGTACTAACAACTGTAGGTACTTTCATTTGGAACATTGTCTTAATAACATTAGGATCTAAAGTGGGAGAAAACTGGGATGCGATTGTAGCGTATATGGATACGTATTCTAACATCGCTTACGCATTAATTGCATTAATCGGTATCGTATTTTTCATTTGGTTATTTAGAAGAAAGGCGAATAGAAAGTAATTTTAAGGAGCTGAAATTTCAGCTCCTTATTTTTTTATGCGACTTTTTCTACCTTATCTCTTGGTAAAAAGAACGAAACGATAAGAAGTAATGGAAGAATTGAAACGATTTGCATTGTCATTGCAATCCCTATGATATCTAGTAACATACCGATGACCACTCCACCAACAGCACCCATACCAAAGGCAAAGCCTGTTGTTAAACCGGCCATGGTACCGATTTTTGTTGGAACTAGCTCTTGAGCATAGATAACAGTTACTGAAAAACTAATCATAATTAATGTTCCAATAATAACTAAAAATACTGGAACGAGCCATATAGGAACATATGGTAATAGTAAACAAAATGGCATCGGACCAACTACGGAAAGTAAAATAACATTTTTACGTCCAATTCGATCAGAAAGTGATCCACCAAAAAAAGTACCAATCACACCTACAGCCATAAATATAAAGATAAACACTTGTCCGAGTTGTAGCGTTAATCCATAATGATCCATCAAGTAAAATACGTAGAAGTTAGAAATATTTGTTGTGTAAAAGGAACGAGCGAAAATGACTATAAACAATAATGTAATCGCAATTTGAATTTGTTTTTTAGTCAAAGGTGGTAATGAAGAAACGAGCAATTTTTTCTTTTTCTTAGAGTTTTTTTCCGCCTCTAATTGACGTACATACCATTTTGAAATTTTAAATAGTAATACAATACCTATAGCAGTTAATAATAAAACAATTGCTGCTCCACGTTGTCCTAATGCATCTAAAACAAATGCACTTATTAATGGGGCGAGTGCTTGTCCAGAGTTCCCACCGACTTGATAGATTGATTGAGAGAGTCCTCTTTTATTTCCAGCGGCCATAAAGGAAACTTTTGAACCTTCGGGATGGAAAATAGCCGATCCAAAGCCTAAAAAGATTACAGCAATAATAATTACCCAATATTGTTTTACAAATACTAGCATAAGTAAGCCTATAAAAGCACTAATCATCCCGATTGGTAATGCGTAAGGCATAGGTTTTTTATCACTCACGAACCCAACAACTGGCTGTAATGAGGAAGACACCATGTTTAAGACAAATGTGATTATTCCTAGTTGTGTAAAAGTTAAGCCTAAGTCTCTTGAAAATATAGGGAACATAGCTGGGACGACAGATTGCATAGTATCGTTAATGAGATGTGCGATTCCAATAGCAATCATAATAGGGTAAATTGGGTTATTTGTAGTAGATTTATTTTCGCTCATAGATGTCCCACCTTTAGACTCGTTGGTTAAAAAAGCGCATTTTAAAAATAAAGTGCTGATTCCATAGAATCAGCACTTTCATTGTAAATTTTAGTATTAATAAGCTAAGCCATATAAAGCTTTAATGTGTGATAAATAACGAACATGACTTGCTTCTTTCATTAATGAAGCTGGTAGACCTTTAAGTGGAATTTTGTTTCCACCAACTGTAGCAACTCCATCTTTACGTCCAAGACTTGCAAGAGTACCAGAATCAATTGGTGAGAATTCTTTTAATTTTTGACCTCTGATAGAAGCAAAAATGTTATATCCAGCGAATTCACCCATTTGCCAAGCGTTTTGAGCAGTTGGCGCATATAATGGACGACCGCCGTCTGCTGGAAGTGCAACAGAAGCATCACCCACAACAAATACATCTTGATGAGATTTTGAACGTAAGTACTCATCGATAATTGCTTTACCACGATCACACTCAAGACCAGATTCTTGAACTACAGGAAGTGCAGCTACTCCACCTGTCCAAACAAATGTATTTGCAGTAATTGTAGATCCATCTTTTAATGAGATAACATTACCTTCAACTGATGTAACAGGAAGACCAGTTAAGAACTCAACCCCACGCTTAGCTAGAGATTCAGTAGCGCGTTGGATTAAATCGTCTGGTAATACCGGAAGGATTTTAGGACCAGCTTCTACTAGTTTAATTTGAATATCTTTTGGATCTACGCCATATTTAACAGTAATGTTTGGTAGGTTATCAACGATTTCCCCAACTAGTTCAACACCAGTTAAACCGCCTCCACCAATTACGATTGTGCCATCAGCAGCATCATTTGATTTTGCAAATGCAGCAATCTTGCTTTCGATATGATTACTAATTTTGTTTGCATCTTCAACAGATTTTAATACCATACTATTTTCTTCTAATCCAGGGATACCGAAGTATCCAGTTTGGCTTCCTAAAGCAACAACTAAAATATCGTAAGGAATTACAGTTCCATTTGCTAAAAATACTTCCTTGTTTTCAACTGAGAAAGATTTTACTTCTTGAACAACCACTTTTACATCTTTTCCTTTGAATAACTTTTCAAGAGGGAAAGAGATTGCTTTTTCCGCAATTGTGCCACCAGCTAAACGATGTAATTCAGTAATTAGTTGGTGTGTTGGGTATTTATTCACCACAGTTATTTTTGCTTCTTCTTTACCTAAGTAATTACGTAATGTTTGAGCAGTAAGTAAACCGCCGTAACCCGCACCTAAGATGACGATTTCTTTTGACATATATATCCTCCGTCCTTAACTTTAATTATCTAAACGATCTGTTATTGGTTTTTACGTTCTGCTGTTACTTGAAGAAATGCATTTACAAAACGTAATACGTTTTGAACTTCTGGATCTTTTAGTAATCTTAATACGCCGAATAAACCAACTGCTTCGTTAGTAGATTCTGCACGTTCTTTTGCTTCAATCGCGTTTTGAGCAACTGTTTTAACAGTTCCAATAACAGGTTCTGCAACTTCTTTTACAGCACTTACTGTATCATTTTTAAGTACATCATCTGTCGAAACCAATTTTGCGAAGTCATATGCTTGTGTTAATAACGTTACAACCTCAGCTAATTTTGGTAATTGTTCAACTAATGTAGTTAAAGATTGCTGAACTTCTGGTTTTAATAATTGGTCAAGTAGGTCTTGTGTACTCGATACTGTTGATTGAGCTTGGTTAATCAATTCTTCTGACATTTCCATTCTCCTTTTCTTAACATTCTGTCGCCAATTTAAAGACAGAAATTTGGAAGTTTGTAAATCATTTCACATAAAGTTGTGCTTTATGATCGAAATTACATACATAATGTAAATTTTTTAAATTAAAATAGGTTTACCAACTTTATCATAATATAAATAATATAATTATCAACCGCTCATTTTAAAGAATTGAAAAATTAATAACAACATGTATGTAAAACCAATTTTTATGAAATGTTTAACAATACAAAAAATAATGAATATTATTTGAACATACAATGAAAATTATACGCTTTTCTTCGTTAAATTTCTAACATTTTTCTATTATTTATATATTTTTATGTGTGTTTAAGAGATTGAGGCATTTCTCTTAAATTGTTGAGTATAATTTGTTTTTTCCATTAAAGCTTTTTCTTCAATAGGAATTCTTACGGATAACATTGCGAAGTTTAATATAGTAAATACTATTGCCGTGAAATATGCTTCAAACATTAATGGTAAAAGAACTATTTCAGTACATACAACAACATAGTTGGGATGTCGGAAAAATTTATATGGACCTTTCTTAACTACATTCGTGCCGGGTAATATAATGATCTTTGTATTCCAAAACTGTCCTAAAGAAGTTAAACACCAAATTCGAATACACTGGACAATTATAAAGAAGGAGAAAAGAATTGGAAAAAGGACAGAGGTAGTAAGCTGGAAATACATAACTTCAAACATTAAACTTAAAAAGAAAAAGGTATGAAATGCAATCATATAAGGATAATGTTCTTTACCAACTTCATATGCACCTTTTGATAGCATGAGTGCTTCATTTCGTTTCGCAATAATTAATTCAATAATTCTTTGCACGATAACAAGAGTAATAATAATTAAAAAAATCATCCCAAATCCCTCCATTGAAGTAAAACTGTTTCGCCACTAAATCCAGGCCCAAGTGCAACCATTAAGCCGTAATCATCTACACTACAATCATTTAACATATATTGTTCAAGTACATAAAGTACAGTTGGAGAAGACATATTACCGTGTAATCTTAAAACCTCTCTTGAAATTAAAGTGTCATCAGTAGTTAGATTTAAAGCGTCTTCATATGCTTTTAATACTTTTTTACCTCCAGGATGTGCAATAAAGTGGTTAATATCTTTTTGTGAAACTCCATTTTCTAGTAAAAAATCATGAATAAAGGGACCGAGCCACTTAGTTATTATAGAAGGGATATCTTTTGAGAATATAACGTGAAAACCATCATTTTTAATATCCCAGCCCATTACGTCTAGAGAATCAGGCATCCAGTTAGATGCAGTATTTAATATAGAAGGAATCGGTTTTTTCGTTTGAATATTCACTTCGTCTCCACATACTAAGGCGCAAGCAACTCCATCTGCAAATAATGAAGCTCCGACTAGGTTACTTTTGGAGTAATCATTTTTTTGGAATGTTAAACTACATAATTCTACACATACGACGAGGACCTTCTCCTTTGGGTGTGCACGACAGTAGTCAAAGGCTCTACTAATACCTGAAGCCCCTCCTGCACAGCCAAGCCCCCAAATGGGGATCCTTTTAACTCGATTAGAAAAGTTCATTAAATTTAATACATGTGCATCAATACTAGGTGTAGAAATTCCTGAACTACTTACAAAAAATATTGCGTTCACATCTTCAGGCGAAATGGGTTTTTTAAGAAAGTTAAGGTTTCCAAGACACTTTTTTATCACCTCGACGCTATATTTAGTAGCAAGTTCAATATACAAATCGTTGCGTTCTTCAAATGTATGCTCTTGTTTATACCATTCTACAGGTACACAAAATTGTCGTGATTGAATCTCACCATTTTCAAATACTTTAAGTAATCTGTCGAGCTGTTGAAATTTATCTTGAAAGAGCTCTCTAGTTAATAGTTCTAAGTTGGATTGTTCCATAGAATATGGTGGCTGGTATGTACTCACTGATACGATTTTAGGCACAATAAACAACCCCTTTCTTCTTATTTAGATGGTTTTTCCGATTTCGTTTGATTATTTAATGAGAATGTTTTTAATAATAGTTCTAAATATAGTAAAAAGTAATTGATGCAATCTTTAACAAGTTCCGAAGAGGCTTCGTAATCTTCCGTTTTGTAGTAGAATAGATAATCATTTTTCAAGATTTCAAGTAGCTTTTTTGAAAACAGATGCATATTAGTAGCATGAAATTGTTCAAGACAGGAGATTAAATTGGAAAAAAGAATAACATCTTCTGATTCGGGATGTTGGACAGTAGCAATTTCCTTAATTAAAATTTCAAGGGACTTAACGTATCCGAAAAAGGCAATATCTAAATGTCCTAACAGTTCGGAATTAATAGATTGCATATATAAACTTTGGAATTTTTTTGATGTGTTTTTCACAAGTGCATTTTCACTAAAACCGTATTTAGGATTAGAAATGATAAACCTTTCTAAGCCAATTGTATCCTCACGAAAATCATTAAAAATAAAATAATCTCGTTTACACGATGGGCATGTTAAAGATAATGCTGAAACTTTATAATTGTTATTTTCAAAAGAGTATTGACTCTGAACGGTAGGATGAATATCTAAGTTACAATGAGGACATCTATTGATAATTATGTATTCCTGATTGTCATATTCGTATTGAATTTTCATCAATTTGTTTTCATTGTTTTGCATTGACAAAGAGCTCCTTTATACAGAATTGATGGTACTTATAAACATTCAGGTAAGTTCTCTTTTATAGTTTCCAATATGTAAAAAATCATTCGAACAGTTAACATTTATATAAGAGATAAAAAAACTGGTGGGATATTCATTAACCCACCAGTTAAAAATATAATTATCTAGTTTTACTCAGTAAAAGTGTAAATTGCTTCTTTTAAGAACTCAGTAGCGCCGTCTCCACATTTTTCGTAGTAAGCTTTAAAGCGTTCATCGGCTACATACATATCTGCAAGGCCTCTATGCGCTTCCTTTGAATAAGAAGGCCAAGTAAACGTTAGCCACTGTTTATGTTTTAAAGCTACTTCTTGTGCAATTGTAGATGTGGGATCGCCAGTTTCTAGAGCCTTTGTTAGAAGTTCTAAAACTTCTTCTCCTAACTTTACCATTACATCATATTTTTCTTGGGACATATTTTTGAATATTTTGTTCGACTCTTCAACTGTTTTCTCACCGTATTTTTCTCGAATTTCCTCACCATATTTTTCTTCATTCTCAGAAATTAACTTATCTTTAAATGCCTCGAATTTTTGCTCATTTGACATAAGAATTTCTCCTTTCTCGTGGGCGATGGTATTCTCCACCGTACTAATTAATTTTTCCAGTCGGGATTTTTTTTCTTCAAGTTTACTTAAATGTGTTTGTAATGCTTTTGTTTTATCGAATTCAGGATTGTTCATAATAGAAATAATAGTGTCTAATTCAACATCAAGCTCTCTAAAAAACAATATTTGTTGAAGTCGATCAACTTCTATTTGTCCATAGATTCTGTATCCTGAACTATTAATTCTTGCTGGTTTGAGTAGGTTGATTTCATCATAATAGCGTAATGTTCGCGCGCTAACATTTGCTAATTTGGCAAGCTTGCTAATTGTATATTCCATGTTTAATCCCTCCTGTATTTCAATCATATAGGTTAACGTAACGTGAAGGTCAATAACTTATAACTGAAAAAATTATTTGAGTTTGGATTACGATGTGTTGGAATTATTTCACTAGTAACTTAAATGAAATTATCTTAAGATGGAGAATGTATGAAAATATGCGGGGTTTCCCGTGCGAGGTTATGAAAAATGGAGCAAAAAAAGGTACAAGTTAGACAGCCGAAATATGCAAAGATTGCAGCTGATATTGCATCAAAGATTGTAGAAAAAAAATATGTTGTTGGTGAAAAAATTTATGCTAGATCTTCTCTAGCAAGCCAATATGGTGTTTCATCCGAAACAGCTAGAAGGGCAATTGCGGTCTTACAAGACTTGGAAATTGTAGAGGCAACAAAAGGTAGTGGGGTTATGATAAAATCCTACGAAAAGGCAGCTCAATTTGTTCAACAATTTCTAGATGTACAATCAGTCCATCAAATTCAGTTAGAAGTGTTAGAAAGTTTGAAACGCCAAAGAGAGGAACTAAACTATTTACAGGAGATTACTGACCGATTAGTTAATCGAACTGAAAGATTTAGGTCCGTAAATCCCTTTGTCCCTTTTCAAATCGAAGTTTTAGAACAATCACCATATATTTTTCGTTCAATTGGAGAAATCAACTTTTGGCAAAATACATCAGCTACAATCGTGGGTATAAAAAGAGGGCAAGACTTATTTGTATCACCTGGACCGTATATTACAATTGAACCAAATGACATTATTTATTTCATAGGAAATGACGAAAGTTTAGAACGTGTTGAGAAATTTTTATATTCATATTAGTGGGTCTGCGGATACTTTATATAAAGGTATTCGTAGACCTTTTTCTATTGTTTTGTAAGGTAGTTTACAAGATTGGAAGATTGACACAAGTAACAACTCTTTGTTAACATTAGGTTGTCACTTAGATAATTGGGAAATACTTACTAATTGGATGGAGAGGAGAATGATATGGATAAGATAAAGATTGAAAATGTGTCTAAAATATTTGGTAGCGGTAGGCATATTAATCAAGCATTAAAGCTAGTCGAGCAGAATAAAAGCAAGACTGAAATATTGAAACAAACGGGTGCAACAATTGGTGTATACAATGCCAATTTTACCGTTAAAGAAGGCGAAGTCTTTGTTATTATGGGACTTTCAGGTAGTGGTAAATCTACATTAGTTCGTTTATTAAACCGCCTCATTGAACCCACGAGTGGAAACATCTATATAGATGGCGAAAATATCTCCAAAATGAACAAACAACAGCTCATTAAAGTCCGTAGGGAGAAAATGAGTATGGTGTTTCAAAACTTCGGCTTATTCCCACAAAGAACTGTACTAGCAAATACAGAATATGGTTTAGAAATTCGCGGAATTTCAAAAGAAGAAAGACGATTGAAAGCAGAAAAGGCTTTAGATAATGCGGGGTTATTACCATATAAAGACCAATATCCAAGCCAATTATCAGGTGGTATGCAACAACGTGTTGGCTTAGCAAGAGCATTAGCAAATGACCCTGACATCCTGCTAATGGATGAAGCTTTTTCTGCGCTCGATCCTTTAATCCGTAAAGATATGCAAGACGAGTTACTCGATTTGCAACAAAAAATGAAAAAGACAATTATCTTTATTACACATGACTTAAATGAGGCGTTACGTATTGGTGACCGGATTGCGTTAATGAAAGATGGCGAAATTATTCAAATTGGTACAGGGGAAGAAATATTAACGAACCCTGCTAACGATTATGTTAGATCATTCTTGGAAGATGTTGACCGTTCGAAAGTTCTAACAGTTGAAAATGCAATGATTCGTCCGATTTCAATAAATATTGATATTGATGGCCCTAAAGTGGCTCTACAAACAATGCGAGAAGAGGAAGTAAGTGTAGTTCTTGCTGTCAATAAAATGAGAGAGTTTAAAGGTTATATAACTGCAGATGATGCATTAGAAGCTTCAAAACGTGGTGAAAGTAATCTATCAAACTATTTAAGAACAGATATGCCAACTGTTCAGCCAGATACGTTCATTCAAGATGTGCTAAGTGTAATTTCTGATTCGAAAACACCACTAGCAGTCGTACGTGAACAAAAATTAGTTGGCGTTTTAATTAGAGGCGTTGTTATTGAAACCCTCTCTACAAGTAATGAGGGGGTGACAGAACATGAGTCAGTTTCTTGATTTTGTACCGACTATTCCTATAGCTAAATCTGTCGAATGGTTCATGGATCTGTTAACAAGTAACCTTGCACCTCTTTTTGATTCGATTCAAAAAGGCGGAAAATATGCAATGGAATCTGTTACAGATTTACTAATTTTAATACCCCCAATTCTTTTTATATTAATAATAGGGGTAATCGCATTTTTCGCTACAAAAAGGAAGTTTGGTTTAGCAGTATTTTCAATCGTTGGTCTATTTTTAATTTATAACCAAGGACTTTGGGAAGAACTAATGAACACAATCACTCTTGTTATATTTGCGAGTTTGATTGCAATTATTATTGGTGTTCCTTTAGGAATATTAATGTCAAAAAACTCAGTTGCAGAAGCAATTATTAAGCCAGTATTAGACTTTATGCAAACAATGCCTGGTTTTGTTTACTTAATACCAGCAGTTGCATTCTTCGGAATAGGTGTAGTTCCAGGTGTATTTGCCTCAGTTATTTTCGCTCTTCCACCAACAGTTCGCTTTACAAATTTAGGTATTAGACAAGTGCCGAAAGAATTAGTAGAAGCATCTGAATCATATGGAAGTACGGGTTGGCAAAAGCTCACTAAGGTTGAATTGCCTCTAGCAAAATCTACAATAATGGCGGGTATTAACCAAACTGTATTACTATCATTATCAATGGTTGTAATAGCATCTATGATTGGTGCGCCAGGATTAGGAAGAGATGTATTATCTGCATTACAAAGAGCTCAAGTTGGTAATGGCTTTGTAGCCGGTATCAGTTTAGTAATATTGGCTATTATATTTGACCGTTTAACTCAAAGTTTCAATAAAAAGAAACAATAGAATGTGAAATTTTAATGTAATTAAAAATTCAAATGAGTAGTCTTTACCGAGGCTGTTTGTTTAGACAAAGGGAGACGAAAAAATGAAGAGTTTAAAGAAGAAGTTAGGAATAACTGCAATATTATCCTTTACTCTACTATTAGCCGCGTGTGGCAGTAGTGAAGAAGGTTCAAATGGAAGTGGGCAAGAAACAGCATCAGATAGTTTAGGTGAAGCATTAGATTATACAATTACTGGTATTGAACCGGGAGCAGGTATAACTCAACTAACACTAAATACTTTAGAAGAATATGAAAACTTAGAAGGTTGGACACTTCTAGAAAGTTCAACTGCAGGGATGATTGGTGCTTTAGATCAAGCTATTAAAAATGAGGAGCCGATTATCGTAACAGGTTGGAATCCACACTGGAAGTTCTCTGCATACGATTTGAAATACTTGGAAGACCCTAAAGGAACATTAGGTGGGGCTGAAGATATTAATACAATTACAAGAAAAGGTTTGGAAGAAGACATGCCTGAAGCTTATACAATTCTCGATCGTTTCTACTGGGAACCAGAAGATATGGAGGCTGTAATGTATGCTGCTCAAGAAATACCTTTTGAAGAGGCTGCCCAAAATTGGATTGACGAAAATGCTGATAAAGTAAGCGAATGGACAGAAGGTGTAGAGAAGGTAGATGGAGTAGATATTGAACTAGTTATCACACCTTGGGATACAGAACGTGCTTCTGGCCAAGTGATGAAAATTGTATTAGAACAACAAGGTTACAATGTAACTCTAACTCCAGTTGACCCAGCAATTATGTTCCAAGCAATCGCCACAGCTGAAGGCGATGCAAGTGTTGCACCGTGGTTGCCAAATACACATGGTTCTTTCTATGAAAAATATAAAGAAGATATTGTCGATTTAGGTCCAAACTTAACAGGTACAAAAACAGGATTAGTTGTTCCTGCATACATGGACATTGATTCCATTGAGGACTTAATGCCGAAAAAATAATTATTATACTTTTGGTTTATACAAAATTAATACTTTTGTTTAAATATTAAAAGTTTGGGTGAAAGGGAGATAAATAGCATGAAATTCAAAAAACTAAAGATGCTAGGTTTAACGCTTGGTTTAGGAGCGATGTTAGCTGCATGTGGATCAGATGATAGTACAACAACCAATAATGAAGAATCAAAAGCTGATACTGGATCAAAAGCGGTTAATTTAGCGTATGTAGAATGGGATAGTGAAATTGCATCAACACATGTTGTAGGAAAAGTTTTAGAAGACTTAGGTTATGATGTTACACTAACTCCTTTAGATAATGCAATTATGTGGGAAGCAGTATCAACTGGAGAAGCAGATGCAATGGTAGCTGGATGGTTACCAGGAACTCATGCCGCACAATATGAAAGATATAAAGATGGTTTAGTAGAATTAGGAGAAAACCTATCAGGTGCTAAAATTGGATTAGTTGTTCCAACTTATATGGAAGCTAATTCTATCGCTGACTTATCAGGAGAAGCAGACATGAAAATTACAGGTATCGAAGCAGGTGCGGGAGTAATGGCTGCTACTGAAAATGCAATTGCGGAATATGCAAATTTAAATGGCTGGGAACTTGTACCTTCATCTTCTGGAGCAATGACAGTAGCTTTAGATCAGGCGATTAAAAGTGAAGAAGAAATTATTGTTACAGGCTGGTCACCACACTGGAAGTTTGCTGCATATGACTTGAAATATTTAGAGGATCCTCAAGGTGTTTATGGTGGGGAAGAAACTATTAACACATTTGCTCGTCAAGGCTTAGAAGAAGATTTACCGGAAGCATTTAAAGTGATTGACGCCTTCCACTGGACGAGTGCAGATATGGAAGAGGTAATGCTTGATATTAATTCGGGAACGTCACCTGAAGATGCTGCTGCTAAATGGGTTGAAGCTCACCCAGACAAAGTTGCTGAATGGACGAAAGATGTAGAGTAATAAAATAAGCTCCTTAATGAAAAACCGATTTGTCACTTAATTGTGACAAATCGGTTTTTTTATTTAGAAATATCATATCCAACAACTGACCATATTCCGGTTTCATCTTGTCGAATAAGTCTTTTTAAATAGACCATATTAATATTCGTATCTGAATCGTCAACTTGAACAATTGCTGATTCGTTGTTGCTAGAGATTAGCTTTAAATTTTCATACTCAATAGGAAAATCTCCAACTATACCTTCAGGAAATAAATGCAAACTGGTAAAAACTTGAGCTGTAAATAGTGGATCAAGTCTCCATGGGGAATGACCTTCATCCACACTTTTTTGAGTTTGTTTATCTAGTTCTAGGTCAACATTTACCTCAACTTGCGGTTTCAATTCATATTCACTAGCTTGAACTGGGAAAATAATATGTTCAAAACCTACAACGGTCTCTAGTTCGAAAGTTAGCTCATTCGATTCAAGGTAAGCAGGGATAGAATATTCATTGATAATGTCCATAGTGAGACCTCCAAAATTTCAGATGTATTAGGACCTCAATATTATTATTTACAAAAATTTATAAATTATTAACTTTTTTAAATTAAACTTCTATTTAATGTTTACTTAGTAGTACCAAATAAGTTCACTCTTGCATAAGTTACAGTTAGTTATAATTTGAGGAGAGTGAGCATAGACTTATGTTTTATCATGTGAAAGAATTGCAGTATCATGCTAAACCGGAAAGACCAGATCCGGTTTTTGCAAGGATGCTTCAAGAAGTTATAGGTGGACAATGGGGTGAAATATCTGTTGCTATGCAGTATTTATTCCAAGGGTGGAATGTGCGCGGTAACGAGAAATATAGGGATTTACTTTTAGATACTGGTACAGAAGAGCTAGGACATATTGAAATGCTTGCAACAATGGTTGCAAGACTGCTTGAAGGTGCACCGGTACCAACGCTAGAAGAAGCAGCAAAAGACCCTGTCATAAACGCAATTCTTGGTGGTATGAACCCACAACACATTATTGTTTCAGGTTTAGGTGCAATGCCATCTGATAGTAACGGTAGAAGATGGACAGCCGATTATATTATTGCTAGTGGAAACTTACTAGCTGATTTCCGCATGAACTTAACAGCAGAATCTCAAGGTCGATTACAAGTAGCTAGATTATATGAAATGACAGACGACCGTGGTGTTAAGGATATGCTTGCTTGGTTATTAGCTCGTGATACAATGCACCAAAATCAATGGTATGCAGCAATTAAAGAATTAGAAGAAAAAGAAAATATTGTTGTACCAAGCACTTTCCCTCGTCAACTTGAGCATCGTGAAGTATCGCATGTATTATTTAATAATTCTGCAGGTAATCAAAGTGCACATGGTAGATGGGCACATGGGCCAAGTATGGATGGTGAAGGAGTATTTAAATATGTAGAAAAACCAGTTCCATTTGCTCCAAAACCAAAATTAAATCCTGCTCCACCAAATATTCATAATACTCCACCTGAGGATTGTTAAAATAAAGACTAATTCGAAAAGCTTGGAAGTGTGCTTATCGAATTAGTCTTTTTCAATTTTCTATTAAAGAAATATTTGCTAATAATAACTTGCAATATGTTGGTAACTTTTATTAATCAACCATTCTCTTTTTATAAATCATTGCTGTTAATATCCATGCTGCGATACTCCAAGCAATAATGACAAGAATCGGAACTGTAACATCCATTAAGGTGTATAGACCTTCTAATTTATAAGCTAATTCAACAATTTGCGCACTAGGTAACCATTCTGCAATTTTTAAAATAGGGTATTGTTCAGCGATTGTTAATGCTAATGGCCCGAATGAAAATACTACCATAACAGGTAATATGAATACTGAGGCTTCAACAATGGATTTTGTGAATAATCCGCATAATGTACCTAACCCTAAATAGAAGATGATAGACACGATTAGTCCGATGCTTAATAACAATAGATTGGCAGGTTCATAACCGGAAAGGAATATTGTAAGTGCAATCGTCACAGCAGAAACAATAAAGACAAGTAACCCTTTACCAATTAAAATGTCACCTAATGTTGCTGGTGATAACATTAAACCTCTTAAAGTATTCTTTTCTTTTTCCTCAGCAATTAAACAGCATTGAACGAAAGTCGTTACAGCTGTGAATCCTAAATTAATAGGAAGAAAATAAGTTTCAACCCCAGTAATACCCATTTTGTTATAAAGGAAAGCTAAAACTAATGGTAGTAGTACCATAGTAGAAACTGCATAATTTCGAGTAAATTCCTTATAGTCTTTAACGAATATCGCTTGGATACGTCCTATATTCATATTAAATCACTCCCTGTCAATTGCATAAAAATATCACCTAAAGTTGGCTCGTTTGTATAGATTTTTTCGATTTGTTCATTTTTCATCCATTCATACAGCTTGTTTGCCTCATGCGTACGGTTTTCAATATAATGGCTAGAACCATCTTTTAACTCAACTGTGATAGTGTCATTACTAAAACGTTTCTTTAGTTCTTGTGGAGTTCCGATAGCTTTAATACGACCATTGTGAAGAAAGGCAATGCGATCACAAAGAGATTCCGCTTCGCTCATATCATGGGTTGTTAAGAAAATCGTTGTACCAGCTTCATTCAGCTTTCTAAGACCGTTGTAAATATGTGTTGTATTGACAGGATCTAAAGCAGAAGTTGGTTCATCTAAAAAGAGTAATTCTGGTTTATGCATGATTGAACGTGCCAATGTGACTCGTTGAATCATCCCTTTGGATAATTGACTAACTTTCTTTTTACGTTCGGAGTATAGGTTAACAAAATCTAATGCCTCTTTAACTGCAGAGGTAGGTAAACTATATAATTTACTATATAATAATAAATTCTCTTCTATAGATAGTCGTGTATATAAGCCGCTATTATCAGTAAGTATCCCAAAACGATTTCGATTTGAGCTTTTCTTCATTTCCTTGGCAGGCTTACCTAATACATATGCAGATCCACCCGTTTCCTCTAATTGTGCTGTAAGTATTTTTATTGTTGTTGTTTTACCAGAACCACTTGGTCCAAGGAATCCAAAAATTTCACCTTTTTCAATCGTAAACGAAACATCCTCTAGTGCATTTTCAGATTGAAATGATTTCTTTAAATGTTGCACTTCAATTACGCTAGTCATATGAATCCTCCAATATTTTCGTCGTTATCACTAGATTAATAGAAGACGTCCAAAGGTGCATTAAAACAACCGTCAATGGAGTTATTCTACGATAAAAGGTGTCAAAAGGTGGGTGGATGGAACAGCTTTTATTTCCTAGGAAATGACTTAAATGCCGATAATTCGTTTTAATTCGACCAAATTCTTCTTTGATAATGGCACTATTTGTTCTTCCTTCGTGTGAAGGGAGAGGCTGTAGCTATTACGAGTCCAAGTAATAATTTCCCGCACCTTTTGTAAATTTACAATGTATGAACGGTGACATCTAAAGAAGCCAAATGGTGCCAATTTTGATTCTAATTCGTTTAGCGTAAGAGAACATGGATAGGACTCTCCTCCAACATAGACAGAAACTTCTCCTTCAACGCTCTCGATATAATCAATTTCAGGCGGGTTAAATAAGATAATTTTGTCATTTCGTTTTGTTGGTATTTTTTCAAAACGTATATGATGTGATGTATTAATAGCTGATTGATTGTCCTTGTTGTCATCTTCTTGTAAATCCACTAGATGCAAACCATCAGTGTTTAATCGAAAAATGGTATCACATGAAATTAATAAATCTTCCATATTACTACTAAGTATGATTGGCTGTTTGCCTGCTTCCTTTAGCTGATGAACTCCATTAACAATTATTTTTTTAGTGTGTTCATCGATATTTTGAAAAGGCTCCTCAATAACAATGATCGTTTTAGAATTTACAATGCAATTTAAGAATCTTAAGCGTTGCTTTTCACTTCTCGAAAGTTTTCCTATTTTTGTTTTAAGATGGCTTTCAAGGTTGAGAAGTGTTATGAACGAATCAATCGAATCAGAAAGATTATGTATGCGCTTTAAAAAGAGAAGATATTCTTTTAACTTTAGCTTTTCGTAAAGACCCTCTTCTCGGTAGTGGATGTATGTAAATTGTTGTAATTGAAACTGTGCTAATAGGTGGTTAATTTTCGCATAATCTGTATGAATACCTATAATAGTATCCTTTTGTATTGTTAGTTCTACAGATGGAAAAATAATATTACCGGCTGCTGAATAAGATTCGATACGTAAAACATCATGCATAACAGAATTACCTCTCTTAATCATTCGAATTGAAGTATTTTAATAATTATACACGAACAACGTAATAGATTTGTAAAGTTTATACATTTTTAGTTATAGTAACTAAAAATAAAAAAGTGTTTTGTTAAAAGGAATACCGGCTTAAAAATGCTCACCTTGGACAGTATGAAATTTCCTATGTATTTCCATGTCCAAACAAAACATACATGAAACAATACGTATATTATTAAAATAAAGTATAGTAGTAATAAGATACTATTAACAATAATGAAGGAGTAAAGAATGGGTAAACTTTCAAAAAAAGAAGCTAGTATTGCGTCCATGAAAAAACAGGAAAAATACTTTCAATGTCCAATTTGTAAAAGTGGAATGATGATTATGGATAATGGTAGAATTCACTGCTCACAAAACCATTCCTTTGATATTGCAAAACAAGGGTATGTTAACTTTTTGACTAAACATGTTCAGTCCATGTATAGCAAAGAATTGTTTGAATCGAGAAGAGAGATAATTCAAAGTGGATTATATAACCGAGTACATGAAATGATAGCAGAGCGACTATCTTCAAATATAAACAATATTTTAGATGCAGGTTGTGGCGAAGGATCACATTTAGTTAAAATTTGTGAAAAGATAGAGCATGATATTGTATCAGTTGGGATTGATATTTCAAAAGAAGGAATAATTACTGCTGCAAAATATTATGATCAAAACATATGGTGTGTTGGAGATTTGGCTAATAGTCCATTCCAGGAACAAACTTTTGACTGTATATTAAATTTCCTTTCACCAGCTAATTACGAAGAATTTAAACGGTTGTTGACACCAAGAGGGAAAGTAATAAAATTGGTACCTCAAGCAGGGTACTTACAACAATTGAGAAAACAAGCATACGCAAGTACCGAAAAAGAACAATATTCAAATGAGAAAACTGTAAAACTATTTAATGAGCAATTTTCAAAAGTAGATATTAGCCGTATAACCTATACACAACCATTAGAAGAAACACTTGTACCAAAACTTCTTGAAATGACACCATTGGGTTGGCATGTTGAAAATTTGGATATGACGAAGGTTCAAGAAATAACTATAGATTTAGATGTGTTGATTGGAGAAATATAATAAACACCCATTGAATCGACTATAGTTAATAGATTACAATAACTATAAGACAAAAGTATAAGGTAGGAGACATTCGTGTTATATGATTTCGGAGCAAGATTAGTTAATGCTTTTTTAACTGTTAATGGTTCAAAAGCAAAAGTATATGGGAAAGAAAATTTACCAAATGAAGAAGAAGGCTATATTGTAGCATGTACTCATAATGGGTATGTAGATATCTTAAATCTAGGTGTTTCTATTTTTCCTCGTCACATTCATTTCATGGCTAAAAAACAGCTATTTGATGTAAAAGTATTAGGACCATTAATTGCAAATTTAAATGCGTTTCCTGTAGATCGTGATAACCCTGGTCCAAGCGTTATTAAAATACCAAGACAATTAATAAAAGAAGGAAAAATCGTCGGCATTTTTCCGAGTGGTACAAGATCCTCTGAAAATTCAGATCTTAAACAAGGTGCAATTACAATAGCGCAGCTTTCTAAAGCTAAAATCGTTCCAGCAGCATATATTGGTCCACGTAATTTAAAAGAAGTGTTACAACGTAAAAAAGGATACCTTATTTATGGAAAACCATTTACTGTAGATAGTGGAAAAGAAGCACGAGAAACTTCGATGGAGTTTTTAGAAGCTGAATTAAATCGACTCACGCAAGTGTTAAAAGATATGGAAATGAAGTAAGTGATTTAACACTCTCCCGCAAGTGGAGAGTGTTTTCTTTAAGGGAGGTAATTAAATGATTCATATATTATTCGTTTGCCTTGGTAATATATGCCGCTCTCCTATGGCAGAGGCAGTAATGAGAGATCTGATTGAAAAGAAAGGACTAAGCGATAAAATTAAAGTAGATTCTGCAGCGACTAGTTCTTGGCATATTGGTAAAAGTCCTCATAAAGGAACATTATCAAAGCTACGAGAGTTTAATATTTCTACAACAGGTATAAAAGCAAGGCAACTACACAAAGATGACTTTGAGAAGTTTGATTATATTATCGGAATGGACTCAAGCAATGTCCGTAATATCCGCGAAATTCTTGGTCAATCGGATCACCCGAAAATTTTTCGGTTCTTAGATTTAACTGAACATAAAAAGGATGTACCAGATCCTTACTATACAGGTGATTTTCAAGAAACTTATGAGTTAGTGTCGGATGGTTGCCAGGCACTATTAGAAATAATTTTACAAGATCAAGCAACTTAATAAATTATCATCTTTTAACATTTAAGAGTATTGGTGTATAATATTACAGTCTCATTTACTTAATTTAGGCGAACTTGCCTTTTTGTATATTCATAATCAATGAAAGAGAGTGATCCCAATGGGTCGTAAATGGAATAATATTAAAGATAAAAAAGCAGAAAAAGATAAAAATACCAGTCGTATCTATGCCAAGTTTGGTGTTGAAATTTACGTAGCTGCTAAAAAAGGTGAACCAGATCCAGAGTCAAACGCAGCACTAAAATTTGTTTTAGAACGTGCAAAAACATACAACGTACCAAAGCACATTATCGATAAAGCAATCGATAAAGCGAAAGGTGCAGGCGGCGAAGATTATGATGAGTTACGATATGAAGGCTTCGGTGTCGGTGGAACAATGGTAATTGTTGATGCGTTAACAAATAATGTAAATAGAACAGCTTCAGATGTTCGTGCAGCTTTCGGTAAAAACGGCGGAAACATGGGAGTAAGTGGTTCTGTTACTTATATGTTTGATTCAACAGCTGTATTTGGAGTGGAAGGCAAATCAGCAGATGAAGTATTAGAAATACTTTTAGAAGCAGATGTTGATGCTCGCGACGTGTTTGAAGAAGAAGAGGTTACAATTGTTTATGCAGAGCCAGATCAATTCCACGCTGCCCAAGAAGCGTTTAAAACTGCAGGTATTACTGAATTTACAGTTGCAGAATTAACAATGCTTCCTCAAACAGAAGTGAAGTTAACAGGGGAAGATAAAGTAAAGTTTGAAAAAATGATTGATGCACTTGAAGATTTAGATGATGTTCAACGTGTATATCATAATGCAGATTTAGAAGACTAAACGAAAAGCAAACCAGTAGTTTAATGCTACTGGTTTTATTATGTAGAAAATTAGAATCAATATAGGTTTACTAGATTGCTAGATGAATTAATAAAGTATATAATTAAAATTCAAACTATTCCAAAAATATGAAATGGGGCAAAATTATGGTTACTTTTAAGGAATATCAATATACTAGACCGGAATTGGAAGCTCTAACTAAAGAATTTCGTTTATTAATCGAACAATTTAAAAATGCAGATTCAGTAGAAGCGCAAATAAAAGCTATTGAAGAGATTAATAAAGTTCGTAACGACTATGGCACACAAGCAACTTTAGTTTATGTCCGTGCATCAATTGACACAAATGATGAATTTTATCAAAAAGAGAGAGATTATTTTGATGAAATTTCACCACAATTTGAAGAAGTAATTTTCGAGTATTATCAAGAGTTGGTTAAGTCTCCATTCCGTAAACAACTAGAAGAAAAATGGGGTACGCAACTGTTTGCACTAGCAGAAAATCAAATTAAATCCTTCTCACCAGAAATTATCGAATTGTTACAAAAGGAAAATAAACTTGTATCAGAGTATAACAAGTTAGTAGCATCTGCACAGATTGAATTTGATGGAAAGACTTTAACGTTAGCGCAGTTAGCACCATATGGAGAGTCAACTGATCGTGAAGTACGTAAAAAAGCATTATTTGCTAGATTTGATTTCTTTAAAGAGAACGGTGAAAAATTTGATGAAATTTATGATTCCCTTGTTAAACTACGTCATCAAATTGCAACGACGTTAGGATACAAAAACTATGTTGAACTAGGTTATATTAATATGAACCGAGTGGACTATAATGCTGAAATGGTGAAAAATTTCCGTGACCAAGTAAAAGAGTTCATTGTTCCTGTTGCAACAAAACTTTACGAAAGACAAGCAAAAAGAATTGGTGTCGAAGACTTTAAATATTACGATGAAGGGTTAAATTTCCTTACTGGAAATGCTAATCCAAAAGGTGACGCTGCCTGGATCATTGAAAACGGCAAGAAAATGTATGAAGAACTTTCACCTGAAACAGGTGAGTTCATTAACTATATGGTTGAGCATGACTTAATGGATTTAGAAGCGAAAAAAGGAAAAGAAAGTGGAGGCTATTGTACATTTATTGAAAATTACAACTCACCTTTCATCTTCTCAAATTTCAACGGTACTTCAGGTGATATAGACGTTCTTACACATGAAGCAGGACATGCTTTCCAAGTATATTCAAGCCGTAACATCGGTGTTCCGGAATATTTATGGCCAACTTATGAATCGTGTGAAATACACTCAATGAGTATGGAATTCTTTACTTGGCCATGGATGGATCTGTTCTTTAAAGAAGAAACAGAGAAATATAAATTTACACACTTAACAAGTGGTTTATTATTCTTACCTTATGGTGTGGCAGTTGATGAATTCCAGCACGTTGTTTATGAAAATCCAAACATGACACCGGCGGAACGTAAACAAGCGTGGAAAGAAATTGAGGAAAAATATTTACCACATCGTGATTATGATGGATACGATTATTTAGAACAGGGTGGATTCTGGCAACGTCAAGGCCATATTTATAGTAGTCCATTCTATTATATTGATTATACACTTGCGCAAGTTTGTGCATTCCAGTTCTGGAAACGTTCAAGAGAAAACTTTGCAGATGCTTGGAAAGATTACCTTCATCTTTGCGGTTTAGGTGGGTCAATGTCATTTACAAATCTTGTTAAAGAAGCTGGCTTAATATCGCCGTTTGAAGATGGTAGTGTTGAGTCAATTATTCAATCAATTGAAGAGTATATTAATTCAGTTGATGATAATAAGTTATAAGAAGAAAACCTCTCGATAATTCGAGAGGTTTTTGTTAAGTATATATGAATTTTTTGGTAATATATTAACGTACATAGTTTGAATCTACTATTTTTGGTAAAGAATACTATTAAGGTGATTGAAGGGAGTGAAAGTTTTAATGACAAAAAAAGTATGGTTTCAAGTAGGAATCGGAATTTTAATTTTATTATTAATTATTAAATATACCGTAGAAATTCATTGGATATTTAATCCATTATTCATTATATTACAAACAATTTTTGTACCGTTATTAATTGGTGGAGTATTATACTATGTTACGGAACCACTACAAAGATTGTTAGAAAAGCATGGAATGCCAAGATGGGGTAGTATAATTACAATTGTATTATTATTAGCTGGAATTTTCACTGGGTTGGCTCTATTGATAGCAAATCCAATATCGAACCAAATTAATAATTTAGTAAAAAATGCTCCTTATATAGGGGATAAAATAATGGAAGCAACAGATATTGTGATGGCAAATAAGGATAGTTTACCACCACAAGCTCAAGATATGATTAACTCTGTTGTCGATTCAATTCAGGGGATTGCAGTTGCAGGTAGTCAGATGATTGTTTCTATTATTAGTGGTGCTGTATCGGTTGTATTTACTTTAATTCTTATCCCCTTCTTCTTCATTTTTATGTTAAAAGATCATGAGAAGTTTGCTCCGCAAATATATAATATATTTACAGGGGATAGACGTAGATGGGTTAAAGAAACACTTTCAGATATCGATAATGTTTTGCGCAATTACGTTCAAGGGCAAGTGATGATCAGTGCCATTCTGGCTGCTTCGATTTATGTAGGTTACCTTCTAATTAAACTTGACTATTCATTATTATTGGCAATATTTGCATTCTTTATGAATATGATTCCTTTTATAGGACCGTGGATCTCTTTAGCCCCAGCTGTAGTTGTTGCTTTAGTTCAAGATCCAATATTGGTTATTTGGGTTTGTGTTATCACACTTGTAGCACAACAAGTAGAGAGTAACTTAATTACTCCAAATATTATGGGAGAGAAATTAAACGTTCACCCACTAACTGTTATCTCAATTGTTCTTGCAGCGGGGAACATTGCAGGGTTTATTGCTATCATTATTGCTATTCCAACATATGCAGTAATCAAAGCTATCGTTATTAACATTTATGAAGAACGGAAAAAAATAAAAGAAGCTGCTACAAAATCGGTTTAGCAGTTCATTTAGTAATGTTTTGTGTGACGAAAGTCTTCTACAGAACAATACACTAAGATGACCAACAGTATGCCAGTTTGGTATGCTGTTTTTCTCTTAAGATCTAATAATTAATTTATATTAAAAGGAGTTCAACCATGCTATCATTTGAACAGAAACAGAAAGTAATTGAGACGTTCCCTGAGCTAACAAAGAAGGAAATTTCTTTAAATCGATTAAATTATCATTTTGAGGAAAGTTTACATGAAAAAACAATTGTTGTAGAAAAGTTACATCCTAACGGAAATGGCTTTGTCTATATCGGAGACTTATTGAAATATGAAAATGAGTCTAATGATAAGGGTCTTGTGAATATACGAGATTATGATGAAGAAAAATTACGTGAAATTCTGAGTGACGCAATTGAATATTTGTCTGAGGACCCAGAACAGCCAATTATAGAACAATGGGCTTCCCGTGATGGATCTGAAATAGAACTTGTTTATGAAAAACGTAGTTGGAATGTATATTACCAACAAAACCTAGAAGAAAGTTTTGGTACTAGAGAATCTGCAGTTTCATATTTAAAAGAAGAAGGATTCAGAAAGAAATAGTAAATAAATGGGGAGAAAAAGATGAATGGAAAAAAGGCTGCAATAACTGTAGTAAGTATTTTGGTTATAGCGATTATTTTAATTTTAATTGCTTTTCAAGTATTTTTTGCAACATACGAGCCGAAAAAAACAATGAATGAACAGTCCTTTGAGCATGTAGACGAAATCATGACGACCGACCTAAAAATATAGGTTGGTCGTCTATTTTTATACACTTATAAATTTAGAAGAATATGTTTAAGATGAAAAAGATAATTGCTGCCATAACTGCAGAAATAGGCATCGTAATGAGCCATGTTAATACGATTTTACGGGCAACTCCCCATTTTACACCTTTTACACGTTGTGCAGTACCTACACCCATGATCGCTGAAGAAATAACGTGTGTTGTTGAAACTGGTAAATGTATCAAAGTTGCACCAAAGATAATGGATGCAGAAGATAAGTCAGCTGCAGCGCCATTTACTGGACGGATTTTCATAATTTTACCGCCGACAGTTTTAATAATTTTATATCCACCAATTGAAGTCCCTAGCCCCATTGCAATAGCACAGGAAATACGTACCCAATCTTGAACAGAATCGTCAGTTTGTAAGCCAGCAGCAATTAATGCCATTGTAATAATCCCCATTGCCTTTTGAGCATCGTTTGTTCCGTGTGTAAAGGCTTGTAATGCAGCTGTGAAAATTTGAAATGTGCGAAAACCTCTATTTGTACGATATAAATTTAGATTTTTAAAGACCACTTTAAAAATAGACATTATGATAAACCCGACTGCTAGTGCAAGGAATGGAGAGAGTATTAACCCGATAAGGATGCTTGAAAATCCACCATAGTTTAATATTCCAAATCCAGCAGCAGCAATAGCCGCACCGGCAATAGATCCGATTAATGTGTGTGAAGAACTTGATGGAATACCGAAATACCAAGTTAATAAATTCCAAGTAATTGCTGATAATAATGCTGCTAATATAACAATTGTTCCAGTAGTATCGTCAGCGCTAGTATTTAATGAAAAAGGATCAACGATATCTTTTGCAATTGCTTTTGCAACTCCTACAAACGTAATTGCACCTAAAAAGTTCATGACTGCCGCTAACAAAACAGCTACACGTGGAGGTAGTGCACGTGTTGATACAGAAGTAGCGATTGCGTTTGCTGTATCATGAAATCCATTAATAAAGTCGAATGCAAGTGCAAATATAACAACCAATATAGTAATAATTAATATAGTATCCATAAAATATCACCCTACGCGTTACGCATGATTATTGTTTCAAGAGTATTTGCAACATCTTGGCAGTAATCTGCAACATCTTCTAATTGGTTATAAATATCTCTGAACTTAATAAGGCGTATAGGGTCTTTTTCTTTTAAGAATAACTGTTTTACTGAACTTCTAGAAACTTCGTCGCATTCTCTTTCATAATCCTTAATAAGAATAATGTGCTTACGCATTTCTAATAAGTTTTTTCTATTTAATAACTCAATCGCAGATACGATTTCATCTGCACTTTTTGAAATGAATTTTAAAAATGTTCGCATAGATTCATCGATTTCAGTAAATGAAAACATTTCAAAATGAGCGATACAATGTTCCATTCCGTCTAATACGTCATCTAAGCGATTCGCTAAGGCTAAAATATCTTCCCTTTCAATAGGTGTCATAAAAGACTTATTTAACATCACAATCAACTCATGAATTAAATTATCCCCATAAGTTTCATATTGTTTTAATTTAATAGATAAATCTTTTATATCTGCGCTTGTTCCATACTTTGCATTATTTGCATAATGAACAGCTTCCCTCATATTTTCCGCAATTTTATGTAATGAAATAAAAAAGGGATCCGGTTTTCTAGAGCTAAACATTTTTTGCCTCCTAGTAATATACGTGAGATTTTTTTGAAAAACCTTAAATATAATAACAAAAAATTTATAAAATCTATACAAAAATATTGTTGATTTATACAAAATTTATATTACGTAACATTAACATACAGTAAATTTCCATAATTAAAGGCAAGTAAGTAATTGGAATTCTCCAATTGATACTTGCCTTAATAGTATATGTTTATTTACTTTAACTATTTAAATAATCTTTTAACTCATTTTGTAAAAATGGTTTTGCAGATAAGAAATGAACGAATTCATTGTAACGCTCACGCTGTTCAACAGTCGGCTTTTTTCCAGTATAATAAGCACGCAATAAAATATTCTTCGGTGTATGTTCAATATCGATAAACTCTAAAACTTGCGTCTCGTAACCAACTAAAGTAAGTATTTCTGCTCTAATGGAGTCTGTTGCAAGTGCAGCGAAACGTTCTCGTATTAAACCATGTTGTGTCATGATATTTAATGCAGGAGAATCTAACTGTCTGTTTAATTCATGTTGACAACATGGAACGCTAAGGATTACTTTTGACCCCCATTTGACTGCTCGAGCCAATGCCATATCAGTAGCCACATCACATGCGTGTAATGTAACAACCATATCTACCGAAGATTCTTCATTATAATCATTGATGTCTCCAACTAAAAACTCAAGATCAGTATATTCTAGGTCAGAAGCAATTTTACGACATTCTTCAATTACTTCCTTTTTTAAATCTAGTCCAGTGACTTTTATATTTAATCCCTTTTCAACCTTTAAATAATGGTAAAGTGCGAAAGTTAAATAAGATTTACCTGAACCGAAATCTAATATACGAATTTGCTTATCTTTTGGTAGATAATCCAATGAGTCATCTATAAATTCTACGAAACGATTGATTTGTTTGAATTTATCGTACTTTTGTTTTTTAACTTTACCTTCTTCCGTTTGAACACCTAAACGAATTAGGAAAGGATATGGTGTGGAATCATCAAGTAAGTATTGCTTTTTTCGGTTGTGCGATAAATTCACTTCTTTTTTTTCTACTGTTTTATCACTTTTCCACAATACTTTATTTTTCTTTGATAATTGTATTTGAATTGTTTCTTTTGTAAATTGCATATGAGCCTGACGGAACTGATCAAATATATCATCTATAAATTTGCCTATATTATCTAATTGAACATTTTCGTGCTTTAAAATTCTTTCGTATTGGTACTCAAATTGAATATGATATATCCCTTTAAGCTCAATGGGTTTTAGTTTAACTCTCTTAATTTCGCTTGATTTTTGGCGAGGTTGACTTATTGTAGCGTTTACAAGGTGCTTATCTGTAATACGTTTCATAAGTTCTACTTTCATTTCGTCAAAGTTCATATAAAATAACCTCCGTATTCAATCTTGAAAATAGTGTAGCATAAAGATTTGTATTTGAGGTTTTATGTGTTTGTCGTCTTGATGAAAGGTATATAAATACTCTAAATAATGTATTGCAATAATCCTTTTATTATATCAGAATACTGACTTTTCAGTCTCTTCAAAAAACGGGGTTCTAAATACAATAAATTATGATAAATTGTTAGTATTAAAAGTTTTCTAGAAAGAGAGAAAATATTCTTTTTAAGATTACTTTTTAAAAATGATACAAGGGGGTTGCAATATGAATGAGTTAACATGGCAGGCAATAGCTATTGTTATATATATGTTAGCAATGGTTTTAATCGGATGGTATGCCTATAAAAGAACATCTAACTTAAATGATTACATGTTAGGTGGTCGTGGGCTTGGCCCTGCTGTTACTGCTTTAAGTGCTGGAGCTGCTGATATGTCAGGCTGGTTGTTAATGGGGTTACCTGGGGCGATCTACTTATCCGGTTTGGTTGAAGCGTGGATTGCAATTGGTTTAACGATAGGGGCATGGTTAAACTATATATTAGTAGCGCCACGTTTACGTGTGTATACACAAGTTTCAAAGGATTCAATTACAATTCCAAGTTTTTTGGACAATCGATTACGCGATAAAACAAAACTAATCCGTATCGTATCAGGCATTATCATTTTAGTATTCTTTACATTCTATGTATCATCAGGAATGGTTTCTGGTGGTAAGTTCTTTGTAAGTGCATTTGGCCTTGATTATTTAACTGGAATGTTACTTGTAGCTGTGGTAACTGTTGGTTATACATTATTTGGTGGATTCCTAGCCGTTAGTTATACAGACTTTTTACAAGGGTTAATCATGTTCTTAGCATTAATATTAGTTCCGATTGTTGGTATTTTTATAACAGGTGGTTTTGGAGAAACAATTGCTTCTATTCAAGCAGTTAATCCAGAACATTTAAATTTATTTGCGTCGACAACTACAGTTGCTGGTATTGTTTCATCTTTGGCATGGGGTCTAGGTTATTTTGGACAACCACATATTATCGTACGCTTTATGGCGATTAAATCAGTAAGAGAAACAAAGCAAGCTCGTCGTATTGGTATAGGTTGGATGATTTTAAGTTTAGTCGGGGCGATGGGTACTGCTCTTGTAGGTTTAGCATATTTCCAACAAAATAATATGATAGATGAAAACTTTGATCATGAAACAATTTTCATAGCAATGGGTCAGATTTTATTCCACCCATTCATCGCTGGAATAATGCTAGCAGCGATATTAGCTGCAGTAATGAGTACTATTGCTTCACAGTTGATTGTTACATCTTCGGCTTTAGTAGAAGATATTTATAAAGCTTTATTTAATAAATCTGCTTCAGATAAGCATTATGTAAGGGCTGGCCGTATAGCTGTATTAGTTGTATCGGTTGTTGCTGCACTTTTAGCTTTAGATCCAGAAAACTCAATCTTAGAGTTAGTTTCATTTGCTTGGGCAGGATTCGGTGCGGCTTTTGGTCCGGTTATTCTTTTAGCACTTTACTGGAAGCGATTAACAAATATCGGTGCATTAGCAGGTATGATTGTTGGTGCTGTGGTAGCATTTGTTTGGGGTAGTGTACCTGCTATCAAAAATGCAGTCTTTGGTTTATATGAAATTGTCCCAGGATTCATTCTAGGCCTAATTGCTGCTATTGTTGTAAGTTTAATAACTTACAAACCAAATTCAGAAATTGAAAACGAATTTGACGAAACACTAGCAATCATAAAATCAGAAAAGGAATAACTTATTATAAATAGACCTGTGACATCCTCATTGTTGCGGGTCTTTATTTTTATCGTAAAGGATATAATATAATGAGAATAGAAATTACCTTTTTGTAGATGGAGGAAAGTCTGTGAGCGATATGAAAGAGATAGAAGTTTTAGTAGAGCGCGGTATTCTCGTTGGTGTAAATATTCAAAACGATTCAAATTTTGACTATTCAATGATAGAACTAGGTGAATTAGCTAAAGCACTTGAAGTTGAAATTGTTGGGACAATTACACAAAATTTAGAACGTGTAACACCTTCTCATTATGTAGGAACAGGGAAAATTGAAGAAATTAAACGTTTTTATGATGAATCTGGTGCTAACCTTGTAATTTTTAATGATGAACTGTCACCATCACAAATCCGTAACTTAGAAAGAGAATTAGATTGTAAAGTGATTGACCGTACAATGTTGATTTTAGATATATTTGAACGACGCGCAAAAACTCGTGAAGCAAAGATGCAAGTTGAATTAGCGCAACTTCAATATATGTTACCGAGATTAGTTGGTCTGCATGCCTCTTTATCAAGACAAGGTGGAGGTACTGGTGGTGGCTTTAGAAACCGTGGTGCCGGGGAAACGAAATTAGAACTAGACCGTCGAAAAATTGAAGATCAAATTGCGAAACTAAGAAAAGACTTAGAAGTGGTGAAAGATCAACGGGAAACACAAAGAAAACAACGAAGAAAAAATGAAGTTCCGGTTGTTTCTCTAGTTGGATACACGAACGCAGGAAAATCCACAATTATGAACCAGATATTAAGAAAGCTTGGTCATTTAGAAAATAAACAAGTATTTGAAAAAGACATGCTCTTTGCAACGTTAGAAACATCAGTTAGAAGTATCGAATTAGAAGATAAGAAATCGTTTCTACTAACAGATACAGTAGGATTTGTTAGTAAATTACCACATCACTTAGTAAAAGCTTTCCGATCTACATTAGAAGAAGCGAAGAATTCAGATTTGCTCCTTCATGTTGTGGATGTATCAAATGAGGAATATAAATTTATGATGGAAGTAACAAATAATACTTTAAAAGATATTGATGTTGTAGATGTTCCGACAGTCTATGTTTATAACAAAGCAGATTTAGCAAATCTAACATACCCACTCGTAAGTGGTGAGAATATTTGGATATCAGCAAAAGAGGATAAGGGATTAGACGAGCTTATAGAAATAATTAAACAAAGAATATTTGCTGATTATGTAAAATGTTCTATGTTAATTCCGTTTGATAGGGGCGAAATTGTGTCTTATCTAAATTCAAATGCAACCGTTCTTTCTACGGAATACGAGGAAAATGGAACGCTTTTATCGTTAGAATTAAAAGAATCAGATTATAAGAAATATGAAGAATTTGTAGTAGCAAAGTAGAAAACTATATACTAATGACCTATGTAAAAAATTGTATACTATTGACCTATGTCATAAACCTCATCTTTTACAATATAATGGGCGTGTAGGAAATCTAGTTTCCTAACTTATTACTTAATCTATAAACGGTTAGCCCTGAAAGGATTGAAAAGATGAGAAAATTAGCATCGCTAATGTTGGTGTGCTTATTTGCTTTGATTTTAACAGCATGTAACAGTACAGCTACGCCGGTTGAAAAAGAAGAGGACACATCTAAAGAAACTACAGGCGAGACGAACGATAATACAACTGAAGAAAAAGAAGATGAGGAACAAAAAGTTTCTGAGTTAACATTAGAAGAAGTTTATCAAAAAGCAATGGATAGACAAAATGAAATTAAAAGCCTTACATCTGAAGTGGCAATGGAACAAGTAATGACTATCGAAGGCGAAGAGTTGACTGTAAATAGCGATATGACAATGGATATGACTATGGATCCAATTGCAATGTATGCTAAAGGTAGTTCGACAATGGTAGACCCTGCTACAGGTCAAGAAATGCCTATGGGATATGAAATGTACATGGTGAAAGATGGATTCTTTATGTATGATGAAATGTCAGCAGCTTGGATGAAACTTCCTGCTGATAACTATGAAGAATTAATGGGACAAAGTGCAACTCAAGCAGATGCTTCAGAACAATTGGCAATGCTTCAATCATTCATTAAAGATTTTAAATTTGAGCAAAACGATAATCAGTACATCTTAACATTAGATGCTTCTGGCGATAAATTTAATGACTTTGTTTTAGAACAGGCTTTAGGTACTGGAGCAATTTCTTCAGAAGATCAAGCAGTTCTTGAAAGTATTAAGTTCAATGATATGAATTATGTAATTGTAATTAATAAAGAAACTTTTGATACTGAAGAAATCCAAATGGTGATGGAAATGGTTGAAACAACATCAGGTGAATCAGTGCTTATGAATACTTCAATGACATTCTCTAATTTCAATGAAATCGGAGCGATTGAAGTACCACAAGAAATTATTGATACAGCAACTGAAATTTCATTTTAATAAAACATTAAACAAACATAAAACGACTCCTTTAATTATAAAGGGGTCGTTTTTTATGATGGTAAATAACAAACGAGAATAGATTATTCTTTAATATCCAATCATAATTGTGAAAAGATGCTTCTTTTTTCGCAAAATCAGACGAATGTTATTTTTGTCATATATTAATATCAGATTTGATTATCATTCTCATGTACATATTGATTTTTAAATTTTTAGTGCTTATAATAAGTATAGACTCGAGTTGAGAATCATTTTCAATGAATGCTCGAAAAATAAAGAATTATGGGGATAAAAATGAGACTGTGGATGTTAATTATAGTAGCAATCATCCTTTCAATTGTTTCCCTGTTTATTGGAGCAATTGATATTAAACCAAGCGACTTGCTTGATTGGGAATCGCAAGAAATGCAGATTTTCCTAATCAGTCGACTACCAAGGCTATTAGCAATTATTCTAGCCGGTGCAGGGATGAGTATTGCCGGTTTAATCATGCAAAGCTTAAGTCGAAACAAGTTTGTTTCTCCAACAACAGCAGGAACATTGGACGCTGCAAAGTTAGGGATTCTCATTTCGATGTTATTCTTTACTAATGTTACATACACTCAACAAGTAATTTTTAGCTTTGTATTTGCATTAGTCGGAACTTTGCTGTTTATGCAGATTTTAGATCGAATTAAATTTAAAGATGTTATTTTTGTTCCATTAATCGGAATTATGTATGGAAATATATTGTCTTCAATAACAACGTTTTTTGCTTATGAAGGCGATTTAATCCAAAATATTAACTCATGGTTAATGGGAAGTTTTACATTAATTATTGCAGGACGTTACGAACTGTTGTACATAAGTATTCCTGCTATTATACTAGCGTACATTTATGCAAATAAATTTACTGTTGCAGGTATGGGTGAGGATTTTGCGAAAAATCTAGGTTTAAGCTATAAATTAGTTTTAAATACCGGACTTATACTTGTCGCGATCATAGCGACGACTGTTGTTTTAACAGTGGGAGTCATTCCATTTTTAGGACTAATTGTACCGAATATTGTTTCTTTATATTTAGGAGATAACTTACGTAAAACAATTCCACACACTGCGGTATTGGGTGTTGTTTTCCTATTAGTCTGTGACATTCTAGGACGTATAGTTGTGTATCCATATGAAATTCCAGTGAATGTAACAGTTGCGGTGATTGGCAGTGCAATCTTCTTAATCTTGTTGTTTAGGGGGAGAGCATATGCGAAATAATACGAAAAAATTAATTATTTTAGCAATAATTGCAGTAATTTGTATCCTTTTATACGCATTTTATGATATTAAAGGTGGATTTGATTACGCTTTTCCTAGACGTATGATGCGAGTAGGAGCCATGGTTGTAACAGGCTTTGCTATTGCTTATTCAACTGTTGTGTTCCAAACAATTACACGTAATCGAATTTTAACTCCGTCTATCATGGGTATTGATTCGATGTATGAAGTAGTGCAAACTCTAATATTCTTTTTTGCAGGGTCACTTTCGGTCTGGGTAGTAAACCAGTATCTGAACTTTACAGCCTCAATTATTGCAATGGTAGTATTTGCTCTATTATTGTATCGAATATTGTTTAGAGCTGATAAGTATCCAATCTATCTAATGCTATTAATAGGGATGGTGTTAGGTACTTTACTTGGAAGTTTAGTTACATTCTTACAAGTTTTAATCGATCCAATTGAATTTTTGAGCCTACAAAATAGATTGTTTGCAAGCTTTACAAACATTAAAGTAGAACTATTGTATATTTCTTTTGGTATTTTATTAATTGCATTCATATATGGTTACCGTATTATGAGTCAATTAGATGTAATGTCACTAGGTCGTGAGAATGCCATTAATTTAGGTATTAATTATGATCGAGTAGTTATGAATATATTAGTTTTATCGTCGGTGCTTATAGCAACGTCGACAGCATTAGTTGGACCGATTACATTCTTTGGATTAATCGTAGCCAATCTTTCATATCAGTTTTTAGTTACTTATAAGCACTCCATTCACATATTGGGAGCTGGCTTAATTAGTGTTATTGCATTAGTTGGTGGACAGTTTGTTGTTGAACATATTTTTGAAATGAAAACAACGTTGAGTGTTATTATTAACTTTATCGGTGGTATTTACTTTATTTATTTACTATTGAAGGAAAGTAGGGCAGCAGGATGATTGAAATCAAAGAACTAACAAAACGTTTTGGTAACAAGCCTGTTGTAAATAATGTTTCTGTAAATATACAACCAAGAGCCATTACATCCTTTATTGGACCAAATGGTGCTGGTAAATCAACACTATTATCGATGGTGAGTCGTTTATTAGATGCAGATACAGGTGAAGTATTGCTTGATGAGAGTAACGTGAAAAAGTGGAAGTCAGATCAGTTTGCAAAACGAGTTTCTATATTAAAACAGTCAAACTACTTAAACGTACGTTTAACTGTGCGTGAACTTATTTCCTTTGGCCGTTACCCTTATTCTAAAGGTAGATTGACAGACGAAGACGAGCAATTTGTTGATCAAGCGATTGATTATATGAACTTAGGCGATATGCAAGATAAGTTTTTAGATGAGTTATCTGGTGGGCAAAAACAACGTGCATTTATTGCAATGGTTATTGCTCAAGATACAGACTACATACTTCTTGATGAACCGTTAAATAACTTAGATATGAAGCATTCTGTTCAAATTATGAAAATCCTTCGCAAACTTGTGGATGAACTAGGAAAAACGGTTGTAATCGTCCTACATGATATTAACTTTGCATCGGTTTATTCAGATTACATTGTCGCTCTTAAGAACGGTAGCGTCGTGAAAAGTGGGCCTACAAATGACATTATCAATCCAGAAGCGCTAAGAGAAATCTACGATATGAATATACCGGTACAGGAACAAAACGGTTGTCGTATCTGTGTTTATTTTAATTCTCATTAACTTTATTATTTAAACTAAATGGTTTAGAGAAGTTTTGTATATTTTGCAATCTTTTCTAAATCGTTTTTTTATGGAAACAGGTTGTGAAATTACTATCATTTAGTTCAATAAAAGCTAAAGTTTAATACGAATGTATTTATTTAATTTGGTCAAAATAAAATTGAAAAAAAGTATTGACGTTTTATCTGTAACTGATATAATTTCAATTAGTTGATAATGATTCTCATTATCATGAATTGATTTTCACTTCATTAGGAAGAATAGGAGAGATTTAAAAATGAAAAATTGGAAATTACTTACGCTAGTTCTAGCTATGATGGTTTTCGTTCTAGCTGCTTGTAATTCTGGAAATGAATCAACTGAAGATTCAAATACAAACTCAAATAATGATCAAGCATCTTCTGAAACAACTGAAGGATATCCTTTAACTGTTTCCCCAACAATCGCTTCAACTGAAAGTGAAGAAGCTGGTACTGTAGCTTTTGATGATGTAACACTTGAAAAAATGCCTGAAAAAATTGTTGTGTTTGATTACGGTTTCTTAGACACACTTGATGCTATTGGAGTTGAAGGAATCGTTGGGATTCCAAAAGATTCTGCATTGCCAGAGCATCTTTCAAAATATGCTTCAGATGAGTATGCAAACATCGGTACTTTAAAAGCACCATTATTAGAAGATATTGCAGCACTTGAACCAGATGTAATCTTCATCTCTGGTCGTCAAGCAACATTCTATGATCAATTAAAAGAAATAACTCCAAACGTAATTTTTGTAGGAACAAACCAAGATGACTACTGGGGTACATTCTTAGCTTCAACTGAAATTGCTGGAAAAATCTTTGGTAAAGAAGATGAAGTAAAAGAACATGTTGCTAAAATTGATGCAGCTATTGAAGAAGTAAAAGTATTAGCAGGTGAATTTGATAATACGTTAGTAACAATGTATAACGAAGGAAAGTTATCAGGATTTGCGACAAACTCACGTTTTGGCTATATCTATGATATTTATGGATTTGTACCTGTAACAGAAGATATTGAGGCTTCATCACACGGTTCGAACTTTGGATTTGAAGCAATTCTTGAATTTAATCCAGAAGTATTATTCGTAATCGACCGTACTGCAGCAACAGGTGGTCAATCTAACATCGCGTCAGATATGGAAAATGATATTATTAAACAAACAACTGCGTATAAAAACAACCGTATCGTTTACTTAGATGGTCCACTATGGTACTTAAGTGGTGGCGGAGTACAATCTGAACTAGCAAAAGTTCAAGAAATTCTAGATGAATTAAAATAACGAAAAACTATTATTAGCTGTCCTAATTATTTAGGGCGGCTATTTTTCATTAGATAGGAAGTACTTCTTGAATAGTCTATAAAAGAATGAAAAAACATACTATAAATTGACTATTATTTTTCATATTCTAGCAAAAGCATCTTATGATAGTATGGAATAGAATGTAAAATAATGAGGTGGTGTTTTTATTGAAAAGGTGGGCATACATATTATCTATTTTTACTTTAATTCTTTTCTTTGTGCTAACTTTTACTTATGAACATCCTACAGTTGTAGGATTTGATGAATCAATAAACGAATTAATATATGGAAACAAATTCATTTCCTTTTTCCATCTATTTGGTGAAACGAAGTTTATTGTCACAATTTCAATTGTTTTAATATTATCACTATGGTTTAGACAACGAAATTATCGCGGAATGCTTTTAGTGGTTCTTGTCGTTGGAGCAGGTAATGGAATAAATAAACTGCTAAAAAGTATTTTCGAAAGACCAAGACCAGAATTGGTAGATCAACTTACATCCTTTAGTTTTCCATCTGGTCATGCAATGATTGGATTGCTCTACATATTTTTAATTGCATACATACTAACCGATCTTTTTGCAAGTAAAAGAGCGACAATTACTTTATGGAGTATTGCTACTATATTAGCTGTATTAGTAGGGTTATCACGCGTTACAGATAACCATCATTATTTTTCTGATGTGGTTGCCGGTTGGAGTATAGGATTCACTTGGTTTATGATTTGCATTTATTGGTACGAAACTAGGAAAAGAAAAATAAATACGTTAAAGAAAAGCGCCTAATTAAAAGGTGCTTTTTCTTTATGAGTCCAATCATATATGGATTAGTCATTGTTAAACTATAACGTGTATCCGTTTTCACCTTGGGAATAAGAGATAGCCTAAGCGAAAAATGTTGCACAAAGGAAACAAAAATGTATATAATACATTTATAAATTAAATTGAGGAGAATTAGTATGGATGGAAATGTAATCTTAGCTTTAGGTTTGACGTTATTTGCTGGATTGGCAACTGGAGTTGGAGCTTTAATAGCATTTTTCACGTCTAGAACAAATAAGAAATTTCTTTCAGTTGCACTAGGTTTTTCAGCAGGTGTTATGATTTATGTATCTTTAGTCGAGATTTTTGTTAAAGCAAAAGATTCATTAACAATCGCATTAGGAGACTCACTAGGCTATTGGATGACTATCGTTGGATTTTTTGGTGGGATGTTATTCATAGCATTGATTGACAAATTTATTCCTAAAAGTAAAAATCCTCATGAAGTTAAAACCGTAGAAGACCTTCACGCAGCAGAAAAAAGTGCTACAACTATAGACCATGACAAACTAATGAAAATGGGTGTTTTTACTGCATTAGCTATAGGGATACACAATTTTCCAGAGGGTATTGCAACATTTATGGCTACTATTCAAGACCCGAATGTTGGTATTGCTATTGCTATTGCTGTAGCAATTCATAACATTCCTGAAGGGATAGCAGTAGCCATACCAATCTATTTTGCAACAGGAATACGAAAAAAGGCGTTTAAACTTTCATTTTTATCAGGCTTAGCTGAACCAGTTGGTGCTTTAATAGCCTATTTAATATTAATGCCGTTTTTAAATGATGTAATGTTTGGTGTTATATTTGCAGCTGTAGCAGGAATTATGGTGTTTATATCATTAGATGAACTATTACCAGCAGCAAAAAAATATGACGAGACACATTTATCAATTTATGGTGTAGTAGCAGGTATGGCTGTCATGGCTATTAGTTTAGTTTTGTTAACATAAAGCGAAAAGGGTACCTCGTAAGGATTGCAATCCTTACGAGGTACCCTTTAATAATTATTTTGAAGTTACAGGAATCTCAGTAACATGAACACCTGTATGGTCTGCTTTAGTTAGAATAATTTTATGAGTTGGATATAACTCTTCCATTTTACGAACGAACTGAACTCCAATATTATTAGGAATCATTGAGATCATTGTCGGGCCAGCCCCACTTAATGCTGTTCCATAAGCACCATTTTCTTTTGCTGCTTTTACTATCTCAAAATATTGAGGAATTAGCTGAGCCCGAAACGGTTCATGAAATAAATCCTTTTCCATGTAACGTCCAATTCGAACATAATCCTTGGCGACAAGAGATGCTGCTAGCATATTGGCATTACTGCTTGCTAGTACCGAATAAGGTCGCTCAAAAACTTCAGGTAAAACTCCTCTAGCCTCAGAAGTCTTTAACTCAACTTCTGGGATAAATACAACAAAGGATGCGTCTAAGTCAGTAATATGAATTGTATCGACAATTCCAGCCTTGTCCATTGCAGAAATTGTTAGTCCCCCCAAAACGGATGCAGTGGCATTATCAGGATGCCCTTCAAATTGGGAGGAAATATTACATTTATCTTGAACGCTTAAGTTTAAATTACATGCTAAATTAGCTACTTCAATACCAGCAACGATAGCAGCTGCGCTACTACCCAAACCTCGTGCAAAAGGTAGCTCACTTTCCATTTCAATACGGCATGGAGGCATTTGCTTATTAAAACGAGCTGCGGTTTCATTAGCAATTTTAAAAATTAAGTGATCCTCTATTTTAAATGTTTTTGGAAGGTCAGAAGAAAGGTGGATTATTTCCCACTTATCCTGTAAAGTCACTGTTAAATTCAAATATAAAGATAAACTAAGTCCGATGGAGTCAAATCCAGGACCTAAGTTAGCAGTACTACCAGGAACAGTTATTTGCCAACTTTTACTCATAGAATTCCCTCAATATATTTACGAATTTCTTCTTCATCATTTTTTAAAGAGATTAAGTCAACAGTTGAAACTTTCATAGCTGTATCTGGATCTTTTAATCCGTTTCCAGTAAATACAGTTACAACACGGCTACCTTTCTCAATTTGGCCATTTTCAACAGATTTAATAACACCAGCTAATGATGCAGCAGAACCTGGCTCTACGAAAATTCCCTCTGTACTTGCTATTAACTTGTAAGCAGCTAAAATTTCATCATCAGTTACAGAATCAATAATTCCCCCTGATTCATCGCGTGCAGCTTCTGCAAATTTCCAACTTGCAGGGTTACCGATACGAATTGCAGTAGCTACAGTTTCTGGTTCTGCTATAGGTTCACCTTTTACGATAGCAGCAGCACCTTCTGCTTCAAAACCATACATTTTCGGAAGACCAGTATTTTTCGCTTCATTATATTCTTTAAAGCCCTTCCAGTAAGCTGTTATATTACCTGCGTTACCAACAGGAATACATAGATAATCTGGAGCCGAACCTAAACTATCGACGATTTCAAAAGCAGCTGTCTTTTGTCCTTCAATTCGATATGGGTTAACAGAGTTTACAAGCTTTACAGGAGTTGTTTCACTTACCTCTCGAACAATTCTTAACGCATCATCAAAGTTTCCGTCAATCTCAATGATTTTTGCACCATACATACATGCCTGTGCTAATTTACCTAACGCAACTTTTCCTTTTGGGATTACGACAATTGATCCAATACCAGCACGTGCGGCATAAGCACTTGCTGCAGCGGAAGTATTACCAGTAGATGCACAAATGACATATTTAGCACCTTCTTCAATTGCTTTTGCAACGGCAAAAACCATACCGCGATCTTTAAATGAGCCAGTTGGGTTTAACCCTTCATATTTACCATATAATTCGATACCTAATTTTTTTGAAAGATTCACAAGATGAATTAATGGAGTATTTCCTTCGTTTAAAGTTAAAGCTGGTGTTTGCTCAGTAACTGGTAAAAATTCTTTATATTCTTCAATTAGACCTTTCCACATATACAAGTATCTCCTTTTGTTCTCACATGATGAACATCTGTTTCTATATAAAAGACATTTTACGCAAATATTCTGTACATTTCAATAGAATTTGATAAATTGAACAATCTAATAATAATAATGAAATTTTTATTGAAACATTATAGGAAAAGAGTTATTCTAATTTTGGTAAATACATGTGTAAAGACAGGTGGAAAAACGTATGAGTAACATATTGACAAGTTCTTCTTCTTCAAATACAAAGCCCATTTCAAGAAACAAATTATTAGGTGTTGCTGGAGTTGGGTGGATGTTCGATGCAATGGACGTTGCATTATTATCTTTCGTCATTGCTGCATTAGCTGCTGATTGGGGGTTAAGTTCTAGCCAAATGGGCTGGATTGGAAGTATCAACTCCATAGGTATGATGGTAGGTGCAATTATATTTGGCGTATTTGCCGATAAAGTAGGGCGTAAAACAATATTTATATGGACTCTTGTACTTTTTTCTGTAGCAAGTGGATTGTCCGCACTAACGACTACCTTTGTTATGTTTTTAGTATTACGATTCTTTGTAGGTATGGGATTAGGTGGAGAACTCCCTGTCGCATCTACTTTAGTTTCTGAAAGTGTACCAGCAAAAGAGCGAGGTCGTGTAGTTGTCTTATTAGAGAGTTTCTGGGCTGGGGGATGGTTAATAGGAGCGATCATTTCTTATTTTGTTATCCCAGCTGAATTTTGGCCGATTGAAGGTTGGCGTGTTGCGTTAATATTAACAGCGCTTCCAGCATTCTATGCAATTTTTATTCGACTACATCTACCAGATTCTCCCCAATTTACTGCAAGACCGGAGGCAAAAAAACGTAGTGTATTAAAAAATATTGCAGGAATATGGGAGAAGAAATATGCAAGGGCTACATTAACACTTTGGATTGTTTGGTTTGTTGTCGTATTTTCTTATTATGGAATGTTTTTATGGCTTCCAAGTGTAATGGTTGGAAAAGGGTTCAGCTTAATTTCTAGTTTCGGTTATGTTGTAATCATGACATTAGCACAGCTCCCTGGTTATTTTACCGCAGCTTGGCTAATTGAAAGAGCTGGGAGAAAGTTTGTTATAGCTACGTATTTACTAGGTACAGCAGGTAGTGCATTCGTATTTGGAAATGCGGAATCAATAGAAGTATTATTAATTTCGGGTATTTTGTTATCATTCTTTAACTTAGGTGCTTGGGGTGCATTATATGCTTATACACCAGAACAGTATCCTTTAGTCATCCGTGGTACTGGAGCTGGAATGGCTGCAGCAGTTGGTCGAGTTGGTGGTATTTTCGGACCACTATTAGTTGGTAATTTACTGGCTACGGGAGTAGATATAGGATTTATATTTGGTATATTCTGTGTATCGATCGTCATTGGAGTGGTGGCAGTTATATTTTTAGGTAAGGAAACAAAGCAAGTTGAATTAGAGTAATGGAATTTGGGTGCAGAATGGTTATATGGATAACCTGATGCACCTTTTTTGAACCTAAAAATACCAACTTATCTAATTATTAGATAATATTCATCTAATTTTGACAAAAATATGACTTATGCCACATTTAAATATGAGATTTTTCAGAAAACTTGTTGTTTTTCAATTTTATTAATGTTAATCTTTCAATGAATATATTTTGTATACAATTAATTGCCTTGAAGGAGGTTGGAAGCTAATATGAATATACTTGAAAGAATACAAAAACGCTTTATTCGATTATCGAGAAGTCAACGTAAAGTTGCTCAATTTGTTATTGATAATCCTAATTTAGTTGCAACTCATATAGCTTCCGAAGTTGGAAAGCTAATTGGTGTTAGTGAGTCAACTGTTATTCGTTTCTGCTATGCAATGGATTTAAGTGGCTTTAATGAATTACAGGAAGAAATAAAGAATGCACTAACGCAAGATGAGGATTCTGAAAATATCACCGAAGTATTCCCGAAAAAGATAGATAACACGATTAACGAAATGATGAATCGAGATGTTACATCTATTTTAAATACTTTAGAAATGGTTGATCCTATTGCATTTAACAAAACAATTAAATGTCTACACGAATCAGAGTTCATATATATACTTGGTTTTAGACAATCAACACCCACAGCTACTTATATGACGAGCATTTTAAAGAACTATCGGAAACATGTGAAGCAAATTCAACACGATATGGAAGATATCGTTCAACAACTAAGCAACATTGATAGTAAATCATTATTAATTATTATTGGTGTAGATCACTTGTTTGAAGATGTTTTAACTGTTGCGAAGTTGGCAAGAAACAAAAATGCAAAAGTAGTTTCTATCACAAATTCATCACTTTCATCACTTGGTGATTACTCCAATGCAATGTTCGCTATATACCAACATAAACAAAACTCTTTGGAGACAAACACTTCACTTTGTTCGCTTATTCATGCCATGATTGAAGGTATGATTGCACAAAATAAAAGACAATATAATGATTTCCAAAAAACAAGCGAACTAATTGAGAGTAACTTTACCTTTTCAGATTCAAGTTTAAAAACTAGTTAAGTAAGTATAAAAAGCGAATTCGTTTCTATTAAACGAATTTGCTTTTTTATGTACCGTACCGTAAATTTACACATTGAGAGATGCATACATAGGTTCTGTTTTTCAAATCTATAAACAGTATGATAAAATTATTTCGAATAAGAAACATCTATTTAGGAGGCACTATATCTAATGAGCAAAGTATTAGTTTTCGGACATAAAAATCCTGATACAGATACAATTACATCAGCAATTACTTATGCGTATTTAAAACAACAGCTAGGTGCTGATGTTGAAGCTGTACGATTAGGAGAAATCAATAACGAAACAAAGTATGCTTTAGAAAAATTCGGTTTTGAAACACCACGATCAATTGATAATGTTGCAACTGAAACGGATCAGGTTATTTTAGTTGACCACAACGAACGTCAGCAATCTGCTAATGGAATTGAAGATGTGAAAGTTATTGAAGTTATCGATCACCACCGCATTGCTAACTTTGAAACTTCTGATCCATTATATTTCCGTGCTGAACCTGTTGGTTGTACGGCAACTATTTTAAATAAAATTTTCAAAGAAAATAATGTTGAGATTCCTGCAAACATTGCAGGGTTAATGTTGTCTGCAATTGTATCTGATACATTATTATTTAAATCTCCAACTTGCACAGAACAAGACGTTCAAGCGGGTAAACAGTTAGCAGAGATAGCTGGTGTGAATTTAGAAGAATATGGACTTGCTATGTTAAAAGCTGGTGCCGACCTATCTGATAAATCATTAGAAGATTTACTATCTTTAGACGCTAAAGAATTTACATTTGGTAATGTGAAATCAATTGTTGCACAAGTAAATGCAGTTGACGTAAACGATGTATTAAGTCGCAAAGATGAATTAGTTAATTTGTTAAATAAGTATAATGAAGAAAACGGATTAGATTTATATTTCTTCATTGTTACTGATATTTTAAATAACGATTCAGTGGCTGTAGTAGTTGGAAGCGCTGCTGAAGGAGCTGCAAAAGCATTTGACAAAGTATTAAATGAAAACGAGATAGACCTACCAGGCGTAGTGTCTCGTAAAAAACAAGTCGTTCCAGTACTAACAGATGGCTTAAGCTAAGAGAAAAACGCAGACCCCGAGTTTTCGAGTCTGCGTTATATTTTATAATGTTAGATCTAATGGATAGACAGCAGGTCCTTCTATAACATTTCCAAACTTGTCAAATCGAGATCCGTGACATGGACAGTCCCAAGTTTCGTCACCATCATTCCAACGTGTTTTACATCCTAAATGAGTACATTTCGGAGCATCCATACGTGTCATATAGCCATCAGCTAAATTTGCAACTGTAAAACCAATCATATTTAGCATTCTTAACATCGTTTTACCGAATTGATTTCGTGATGGATGATAAATATCTGCTGCAGGATGTTTTTCCTTTAAGATTGTACTTGAAATAATTTCACCTGCAACTAAAGAATTTGACAGACCCCATTTTCGATATCCAGTTGCAATATAGACATTTGATTCATTATCTGTAATAGGACCAACATATGGAAGTGAATCTGCAGTATCCGGATCTTGGGCACTCCAAAGGTATTCGGGTTTTGATAAGTCGAATTTTGACATTACTTCATTTTGTAATACCTCATAATAGGAATGTGTACCCTCAATAGTACCTGCTTTATGGGAACTACCACCATAAACAAAGTAAGGTTGATTATTAATTAGTGCGGTACGTATTGTTCTAGAAGGTGTGTCAACCGATAAATATTGACCTTTAAGCAATTCTGATGTTTTTGTTGCTGTTAAATAGGACCTTTCTACAGATAGTTTGGCTACTTGAAGTCCTTTAATTGCTTCTATTGGATAATGGGTAGCTAATACAAGATGGTTGAATGATACATGTAGTTCATCGTCTATATAAACCTTCTTCTCATCTATTACAACTTTAGTTACACGAGAATCTACATAAAGATTCGCTCCCTCCTTCATGGCCAACTTAGCATAATGGAGTGCAAAGTTAGTTGGATGAATTTGTGCAGTATTTGGGAGTTTAAGGCTAGAAAGTACTTCAAATGGTAATTCTGTTTCTAATGTTTCATAGCCTGGGATTTGAAGTTTTTTGTATGCTTCAATCTCATCATCTAATGATTTTTTCCCTTGCTCAGTTGTTGCGAACAAATATGAGGCAGCTTTTTGATAGACATCAATAGATAAATTTTGAAGCGCAGATTCAATAGCATTTACATTAGCTTCATAGTAAGTACGAACTTCATCTTCTGAAAATGACTTTAATAGTTTTGCATAAATTGCATCATGCTGAGGTGTTAGCTTTCCTGTAGAATGACCAGTAGTTGCAATACCTATAGATGAATTACCTTCAAGTAATACAACATTGACTCCTTTTTTGGCTAAAAGGTACGCAGTGTAAATACCTGTTAAACCTCCACCAACTATACAAACATCGCAATTTAATGAATTGGATAATTTATTTACGGATAATTTTTCAATTCCTGCTAACCATAGTGAATTTTGCATAAAAACCTCCAAGGTTGTAGTTTTATACAAGTATCGGTAAAAGTTGTAGACATTATTCAACTTTATACAGCATTGTTTTTGTACTGAAAAAATTAATATATCTATAAAATTACATAGGCGCATATGAAATAATGAGCAGTTTGATTGAACAATAGAATTTTGATTCGTACAATGAGGAAAAAAGGGGGAAGAAACAATGACAATTAAAGTTGAAGTATGGTCAGATTACGTATGTCCATTTTGTTATATTGGTAAAAGACAGCTTGAAAAGGCGATAAAAGATACAGGATATGAAGGTCAAATAGAAGTAGAATATAAAAGTTTTCTATTAGATCCTACAACACCTATAGATGCTGAGGAACCGGTTATTTCTTCCCTAGCGAAAAAGTATCGGGTGTCAGAAGAAGAAGCGAAAAATATGACTAACAACGTAGCACTACGAGCAAAAGAGGTTGGACTAAACTACGACTTTGACAAAATGAAAACAGCTAACACAGTTGCTGCTCATCGTTTAGCGAAGTGGGCAGAAACTAAAGGAAAAGGTCACGAAATGAGTGAGCGATTATTACAAGCGTATTTCCTTGAAGGCGAAGCAATTGGAAAAGGCGAAGTGTTATTAAAGCTGGTTGATGAGATTGGCCTTGACACGGAAGAAGCAAAACTTATTGTGAATGGCAATGAATATAATGAAGATGTCGAAAAGGATATTTATGCTGCACAGCAATTAGGCGTGCGCGGAGTACCTTTCTTCGTATTTGATAATAAATACGGAATTTCAGGTGCACAACCTCAAGGGTTATTTGAACAAACAATTGAGAAAGTTGCAAATGAAGCTGGTTTAAAACCAACCGATAAATAGTTGTTTATTCCTATAAATTTGTGCGAATGACCAATGCCTTAATAATTGCATATAATAATTTATCTTTAGAATCCCCCATGAGTAAAATCAAGGGGGATTTACATTTACGTAAAACTTGGTGAAAACAATTAGCTATTTTAGGTTATAATAATTAAAATAATTAAATAGTTACTTTTCGTAAGTAGATAATAAATGATACACTAATAATATTAGTTAAGTAAAAGGGCATTAAGATACAACATTGGAACAGAGGTGTTTCTTTTGAAGGAAATTTGCATATGTCCCCGTCTATCCAAGGCAATGGACCTATTAGGGAAACGGTGGACAACATTAATTTTATATCAGCTACTGGAGGGCCCGCAGAGATTTAATGAAATTGAGTCTGCATTACCAATTAGTGGTCGGTTATTGTCTGAACGTTTGAAAGAATTGGAAAAGGAAGGGATTGTCGAGAGGGCAGTGTATTCAGAAGTGCCTGTTCGAGTCGAATACTCATTGACTGAAAAGGGTCTTGCACTTGAAGGAGCAATTCGAGAAGTCGAAAAATGGTCAAAAATATGGATAAATTAGTGAGTATAGCCACTTGCCAAAAAGCTTTCAATTTCCCATACTAAGTATGATGTTGATTTAGAAAGGGTTTAATTTATGATGACTATACAAAAGTGGGCTAATGATCTAGCTCTTTTAATGAATCCAAAAAACATAAAGACAAATGAATTGTTAAAAGAATACACGATGACAAAGTTAGGTGGAGCTGCAGACGTTTTTGTTTTGCCTGAAACGGAAGAAGAAGCCCAAGCAGTGATAAAATACGCCTATGATCACCATATACCACTTTTAATGCTTGGAAACGGTTCAAACATGGTGGTGCGTGATGGTGGTTTTAGAGGGATTGTTATTACATTTTCGTTATTAGAAGAAATACGTGTTGAAGGAACACGTATATATGCACAAAGCGGTGCACTTATAAAAGACGTTTCTAAAGTTGCAGCTAAAGAAAGTTTAACAGGTTTTGAATTTGCTTGTGGTATTCCAGGATCTGTAGGTGGAGCAATGGCAATGAACGCAGGGGCATATGGTGGAGAGATTAAAGATATTATTGTATCTTCGACTGTTTTAACGAAAGAGGGAAAAAAGCTAGTCTTAACTAAAGATGAATTAGACTTAAGGTATAGACATAGCATTATTACTCAAGAAGGCTATTATGTACTTTCCTCTCTATTCGAACTACAAAAAGGTGATCCAAAGGTAATTGAGGAAACAATTGCAGATTTAACTTTTAAAAGGGAATCTAAACAACCATTAGAATACCCATCGGCTGGTAGCGTATTTAAACGTCCACCAGGCTACTTTGCTGGGAAATTAATTCAAGATAGTGGTTTGCAAGGTAAAGGTGTTGGAGGGGCAGAAGTCTCTACAAAACATGCAGGATTTATTATAAATAAAGGTAATGCAACAGCTACCGACTATATTCAAACAATTGAGATGGTAAAAAGTGTTGTGAAGGACAAATTTGGTGTTGACTTAGAACTAGAAGTGAAAATCGTAGGAGAAGATTAGTACTATAAAAATTTAAGCGCCGAACGTGTAAATAAAACGTGGCGCTTTTTCATTTGTACATAAGGAGAAAAAGATGAAGTTTATATCTTGGAATGTAAATGGTATTCGCGCGTGCTTAACAAAAGGCTTTTTAAACTATTTTGAAAATGTAGATGCAGATTTTTTCTGTATCCAAGAAACGAAATGTCAAGATGGACAAGTTCACTTAGATCTAGAAGGGTACTATCAGTATTGGAACTATGCTCAGAAAAAAGGATATTCAGGCACTGCAATATTTACGAAACACAAACCAATGAGTGTACGTTATGGTGTAGGTGAAGAAGTGGATGAAGTTGAAGGGCGAATTATAACATTAGAATACGATCAGTTTTACCTGGTAAATGTCTACACACCTAACTCTCAAAGAGACTTAGCAAGACTACCTTATAGACTAGAATGGGAAGAAAAAATCTTTGATTATCTAAACGAATTAGATAAAGATAAACCGGTAATTTACTGTGGGGATTTAAATGTGGCCCATACCGAAATTGATCTAAAGAATGCAAAATCAAACGTAGGTAATTCAGGGTTTACTTTCGAAGAGCGAGGGAAAATGTCAGAACTATTGTCCTCAGGCTTTACGGATACATTTCGCTACAAATACCCGGATAAAACAGATTCTTATACATGGTGGTCTTATATGAATAAAGTTAGGGAAAGAAATATAGGATGGAGAATTGACTATTTCATCGTTTCTGACCGTTTAAGAAATTCGATTAACAAGGTGGACATTCATTCAGACGTTTTAGGAAGTGATCATTGTCCAATACTTTTGGAAATTGAATTGAATAGCTAAATGGAAAAGATAAATACTAATAGTATTCAAACTATTTGATACACAAATTCACTATGGAGTACAAAAACCTAAATGGCAAAACCTATATTAGTTAATGTTACAGAAGAAATTGTTCGCGGACTTGTGAGATTTTTGTTATTTGGACCAGAATATCAAACATTTTGTCATTGTGAGAATTGTGAGATGAATATTGTTGCAAATGCATTAAATAAGCTTCCATCAAACTATGTTTCATCTGTTTCGAAAAGAGAAGAAGCATTCAATAAATTAAATAATTCCATTTACATTAGCATAGTAAATAAAGAAATCATTCGTTCAATCCATTTAGTTGGTAAAAAACCAGGGCATGACTAATTGAAAAATTTGTATTTAAAACTAGAAAAGCTGGCTCGAAAAAAATGGGTCGGCTTTTTTAAATGTTAAAGTTATTACTTAATACCAATTCAAATGAACGAGTTGGAAGCTATGGATAATTATTACCTTTTCAGAGGAGCTTGTAGTAAACTTAATGTATGATGTTGAAAGTGAGGGGTTGCTAATGCCTACACCTAGTATGGAAGACCATATTGAACAAATTTATTTACTAATTGAAACAAAAGGATATGCTAGAGTGTCTGACATAGCAGAAGCATTATCTGTTTTGCCTTCCTCAGTAACGAAGATGGTCCAAAAATTAGACAAAGATGGTTATTTAATATACGAAAAATATAGAGGATTAACTCTAACGTCAAAGGGTGAAAGGCTAGGCAAACGACTCGTAAAAAGACACGACCTGTTAGAACAATTTTTGCGATTAATTGGTGTTGATGAAGAACGGATTTATGATGATGTAGAAGGTATTGAACACCACCTAAGTTGGAATTCTATAGATAGAATCGCTGACTTAGTCCAGCTTTTAGAAGAAAATCCATCCATCATAACAAAATTAGAAGAAATTAAAGAAAGTAATACTTAAAAAGAGATTTGAAAGGAATAATTATGGAAGAACTTAAATCAGGCCAAGTTGTTGAATTAACTGTATTAGAAGAACAAGGCTCACGAATAGTATTAACAAATGGTGACTTAGAGATCCCATTAAACAGTTCAGAATTAAGTGAAACACCTTCAAGAGGAGACCGTTTAAAAGTATTTCTATATGCAGATCGACGTGGCAACATACAAGCTACAACGGCTATTCCGAATATTAATCAAGGGGAATATGATTGGGCGCGGGTAATAAAAGTTTCCAATGAAGGTGCCTATGTAGATATTGGAACAACTAGAGAAGTGTTAGTAAAAGCAGAAGATCTACCACCTATTAGAAACTTATGGCCAGAAGTAGGAGATCATTTATATTTAACACTTCGTACAGATCGAAATGGAGACTTATTCGGCCGTTTAATAACTGAAGAAAAAGTAAATGATCTTTATGAAGGGGCATTAGATGATTTACACAACAAAAATATTGTAGCTCGACCTTACCGATTGTTACCGGTTGGCTCATTCTTATTAGGAGTAGATCTACCATATCGCATTTTTGTGCATAATACAGAAATGGAAAGAGAACCTAGATTAGGTCAAGACGTTACAATACGTGTCATAGACGTTAAGGATGATGGTTCTTTAAATGGATCAATGCTACCTAGGAAACACGAAAGACTAAGTGCAGATGCGGAACAAATTCTAAACTACCTAAATAGCGTAGGTGGCAAAATGCCATTTGGTGATAAGTCGACACCTGAAGAAATCACAGAAATGTTCAATATGAGTAAGGGTGCTTTTAAACGTGCATTAGGAACTTTAATGAAATCCGGAAGAGTAAAACAACAAGATGGATGGACTGAATTACAATAAATTGATCTTTCTAGATGAACTTCCTGAAGGATTTGAACACTAATTACAATGCAAAATGATTTATTCTTAAAAAATGATTGTGTAAAATTAGTGGAAAGGGAGGAATGGAATGATGGAATTCACGTTAAATGAACTAAGTTCACAAAATTTCGCTTTTGAGTATAAAAAAGATGGGGAAAAATTAGCTGAAATTGAGTGGATACAAAAAGGGGACGTTATGGTCATGAACCATACGTATGTATCTGATGTTTTAAGGGGTCAAGGAATTGCTAAAAAGCTTTTAGATAGAGCTGCTGAGTATGCCAGAGAAAAAAACTACAAGATGGAAGCGGTTTGCTCCTATGTAGTAGCGGTTTTCGAAAGAAGTAATGATTATAATGATGTAAAGGCATAATAATAAGTGTGTAGTTGTGAAAATATATCACATCTACACACTTTTTTCGTCATTTGTATTTTGCGATGTATAAGGGTATTTGTAGTAGTAGGATTTGTAATTATTACAGTTGTAAAAAGAGATAGACAAACACTGTTAAAACAATTGCTCCGACAAAAAAGGAAGTTACTTCTATCCAATCATAATAAATATCCTGGTCCTTCATGTAGTCCATCCTCCTAGTTCCTAAAAAAGTGAATACTAATATTTTATTAATCCGTTGGCTGAAATATAACAAAATAGCAGTAAAGTACAAAAAAAGACATTATTAGTAAGAAATATCAATAATCGATATTTGAATAGACAAGTTAAAGAGTATAAAGATATTTAAAAGGGAGAAATTATATGATATAGACCTATGGAGGGATGTAAAATGGCGAAACTAAAAGGAAAAGGTGTAGTTTTAGCTGCTTTTGTAGCAGGCGTTGCGACATTTTTAAGTAAAAAAGAAAACCGTGATAAGACAATGAGTATGCTTGGCTCACTTAAGGCAAAGGGCACAAATAATAAGAACTTTACAAACTTCGCAAATGATTCATTAAAGGAATTGGCTGAAACTGCTGCAAGCGTCAATGATACAAGTATAAGAGGGAATAACTTCATTGGAGAAGGTGGAGGTCAAACTGCACTTTCCTATTACAACCATAAACAAGAACGATTATAAAAAAAAGTCGACAACTAAATTTGTAGTTGTCGACTTTTAATTTTGCTACGATTCCCAATGAGTGTTATTAGTGAGAATACAAGTAAAATAACACCAGTCAATACAAACCCTTCTTGAATACTTAACGGAAGCCCACCTAGTAACGAGGATCCTACAACAACACCAAATGAGAAGAAAGCATAGAAATAACCATAGGCTTTTCCTCTATTTTCTTTGGAAGTTGAATCTATTAACAGTGAATTTATTGAAGGGAATAAAAATCCGAATCCAATCCCATAACATGCTAAAGCTACATACAGATAAACAATTTCTACCGATATACTCAATAGAATTTGACTTAACCCCATTAACGAAATACCGAAAGCTAGTGTATAGACTGGGGCAATTTTATCGAATAATCGGTTTGTTGGTAATAAGAAAACAAGAACTGCAACAATTCCAAAAGTACTTAACAATGTTCCAGTAACTTTTGAATCAAATCCTAATTCTTGTACTCTTAATGGTAACAAATACGCAATTACACCTTGAGAAAACATAAGGAAGAAAGCACCTGTAAATGCTTTAATAATACCTATATTTTTAAAGAAGGCTAATACCGTTCCAGTAGAAGAATTTTCACTTTCATTTACATTATCTTGCTTGTCGGTATTTTTCTTTGATATAGTAATTCGTCTTAAAGTAAATAATGCAATTACTCCTAGTAATAACATAAATACCGATGTGATGGTAAATACATAAGGTACACTTATACGACTTGCAAGTATTCCACTGAAGGCAGGGCCTGCAATGGCTGCGATACCAACAAATGCGCCGGAAACAGCACTTCCCTTACCTCTATTATCTTTAGCTGTAATGTTAGCTAAATAAGTAAACGCCGCAGGGACAATTAAACCAGCGACAAGTCCATGTACAAATCGAATGATTATTAATAATATTGGTTCGCTAATGAGTTGGTAGAGTAATAGTGATATAAAGGTTGAGAATAACCCAGTTATTAAGACAAAGAAGGGGCCACTCCGATCTGTCCAAAACCCGGAGATAATATTGCCAAATGTATTAGAAAACGAATACATACCAACGGCTAACCCTATAACAAATGTTGAAGCCCCTAAGGATTCAGCAAATGTACTCATTATCGGCAATTGAGTAAATAGGTCAAAGAACGAGAAAAATATAATTGCATATATTAAATACCGCATGGAACAACCTCCAATTTGATAATAATGCATAATAATATATTAACATATTTAAAGTTGTATTTAAAATATATCTTTTGTTAAACATTAATGGCATTTAACATTATTTCCAAATAAAAAAACGGTAAAATCAAATGAATGATTTTACCGTTTTCACTAATTTATATTATGCTTTTACAGTTTCTAATTTCATAGTTTTGTTTTTCGCAAGGTTCACATGCCAAGATAATGCTTCCTCTAAAATATGAGGAGTTTGAGAATTTCCTGTAGCTTCAACTGCGCGGTTGTAGTAATCGCGTAATTGTTCTTTGAAATCAGGGTGAGCACAGTTTTCAATAATTAATTCTGCACGCTCTTTTGGAGCTAGACCACGTAAGTCAGCAATACCTTGTTCAGTTACAATAACGTCAACATCATGTTCTGTATGGTCTACGTGTGAAACCATAGGAACGATAGATGAAATTGCGCCGCCTTTTGCATATGATTTCGTTACGAAAATACCAAGACGAGCATTACGTGCGAAGTCTCCAGATCCACCGATACCGTTCATCATTTTTGTACCACTTACGTGAGTAGAGTTTACGTTTCCGTAGATATCTAATTCAAGTGCAGTGTTGATAGAAATTAATCCGAGACGGCGAATTAATTCTGGATGGTTCGAGATTTCTTGTGGACGTAATACTAATTTGTCAGCATATTTTTCAAGATTGCCATATACTTTTTTCTGTAATTCTTCTGAAATTGTAATAGACGTAGCTGATGCATAGCTTACTTTACCTGCATCAATTAAGTTAAATACAGCATCTTGAAGAACTTCAGAAGCTACAACTAAATCTTCGAATTCAGAATCAGCAAAACCATCAAGTACAGCATTTGCAACAGAACCAACACCTGATTGTAGAGGCATTAATTTGTTTGTTAAGCGACCGGCTTTAATTTCTGAACGGAAGAAATCTAGTAAAATATTTGCCATTGTTTGAGTTTCCTCATCTGGAGGAACGATTAATGAAGGAGCATCTGGCTCTTCAGAAACAACGATAGCTTTAATTTTAGCTGGATCAACTTTAATGCCGATTTCTCCAATGCGTTGTGTAGCATTAGTTAATGGAATTGGTTCACGTTCTCCTTGAGCTTTTGGAACGTAAATATCATGAATACCAATTAGACTTTCTGGATGAGCAATGTTTAATTCAACGATAATGTTTTCTGCATACTCAGCGAAGATAGGTGAGTTACCAACAGATGTTGTTGGGATAATTAGACCATCTTCTGTAATTGCTGCAGCTTCAATAATTAAGTATTGAATTGGCCCAATAATTCCTTGGCGCACTAATTCAGCATTGTGTGAAAGGTGAGCATCTACATATAAAACATCACCAGCGTTAATTTGGCCACGGATCATTGGATCAGCAATGAAAGGTCCACGTTTACGAATAGCACCAGCTTCAGCTAAGTACTTGTCCACTTCTGGACCAAGTGAAGCTCCTGTATAAACATCAATTTTAAATTGTTCATTTTTAGCACGTTCTACTAATGCCATTGGAACTACTTTAGCATCCCCAGCACGAGTGAAACCACTCATACCAACAACAGCACCGTTTGGAATTAAAGCAGCTGCTTCTTCAGCAGAAACGACTCTATCCGACAAGATTTTTAGTCCTAAGCGTTTTTCAACTCTTTGATCCATTTGAAAATCCCCCTTTTGCTATATAAAAAAAGCATAACTTTACACTTTATTTAGTGCAACACATTGTAAATCTTATATTCCTATATTAACACTAAAATGTCACAAAATCTTCAATAATTTTATGTAAGTGCTTAATTACCGCTTTAGAAAGAAAATACCAGTAAAAATGACGAAATTCAATGAAAAGGGGAGAAGTGTGTCGAATGATAGAGGACAAAAATATACAAAGCGACTTTAAGGTTGTAGCCCTAAAGTCGCTTTTTGCATATAGTATTAAACTAATTTTTAGAATCCTAAAGAACGGCGGAAATAGCTTGCATATCTTTGGCTGACAGGAATTCGAGTTCCATCTTTCATAACTAATAAGAATGTTGAATGAGAATCGGGTTGGATTTCTTCTATAAAATCTATGTTTACTATATAAGAACGATGACAACGAATAAAAGAGTCAGGAGCTAAGAAAAGCTCTAAGTCACTAAGATTTAGTCGGTGATAACCTTCACGATGCATCGTTTTAACAAATGTCTTACGAAGCTGAGTTTCAAGATAGATTACTTCGTTATGTCGAATAGGATACCAACAATCATCGATTTTTATAGTTAAATAATTTGTTAAAAATGGTGATGGTTTTTGTGGGAAAATAGCGGTAATAGCACCTTTTGTCTCACCTTCATCTATAAGAGGAATACTCATACCGAAATATGGGACACCAAATACATCAGGTTCAATGTAAGTATTTATTTTTTGGCCATATGTAAGTGCTTTGTGTGCTGCAGAGCCTTCTTTAACAGGGTCTCCAGGCTTAATTTTTAAATCAACTTTTTTACTTGGTTGATAGTACAAGTACTCATTTGTATCTGAGATTGCGATTGATGTGTTTTCTGGAAAGAAATCTTTTATGACATCCATGATCTCTTCAATTTGTTTTGGATCCACTATATTACACCTCTTCATAAACTTTTTATATAAGTATAAAATCATTTTACTACATATTTGATTAAATGAAAAAGAGAAGATTGTGGAATAACTAAGAAAAATTTATACACTTATTATCAGTTTGATTGGTTATAATAGAATAAAGAATAGAATCTTGGCATATTTTTACACGGCATAAAATTATTATTATTCATTATGTAATAAATTTAAGTTGTTTTTACAATAAATTAACGTAATCTAAAATAGTGTTGAAAAAAAAACGCAAAATATGGTAATATTCAGTTTAGATTAGATTATTACTTTATACATAGTTTAATGGAGAATCTATTAAGTTTTTGCATATCATACTCGTAATATAGTTAAATATTAATAAATAGTTATAAGAAAAGTTTCATATCTTCATATTTTTTGTGAATAATATCAGTTTTATCTGTAAAAAATTTATGCTTATGCATTCTGAAGAAAGATGGGGTAATATATGCAGCATCAACATTCAATTTCAGAAACAATATCTAAGAGGTACTTCCAAGAAATCGATGGCATAAATCAATATAGCGGATTAGAAGATTTCTTTAATATTGAGTCTAAGTTGTTGTTTGAAATCTTTCACTTAGAATCTGCAAAGGCTAAACAGTCATTACATGAGTTAATTGACATACTTTCTATTCGTTTCGGTAAACAGGTTATTAAAATTGTACGTGGGTACTTTATAAACCTGTCTTCAATCGTGGCACGTAAGCTATTGGATAACCAAGTGCCAGCAAAGAAAGCGTTTGCTTTTAATTATGCCTGTGCGGACATGATCGAAAATAAGATGAAAGATGCAGAGTTTTTACAATTTGCTGATGAGTTAATCGAATTTTACGTTGACTTCATCGCGGATCGTAAACAACCAACATTCAAACATCAAACAGTTAATAAGGTAATCATGTACATAAACGACGAACTAGAGAATGACTTAACTGTAGAAAGTATTGCAAGTAAATTCCATATTAGTACAAGTCATCTTTCTCGGATTTTTAGAGAGCATGTAGGAATTACTTTGGTTGAATACTTAAATGTTCGTAGAGTTGAAGAATCACAATATTATTTAAGACATACAAACAAAAGTATTACATCAATATCCGAGCAATTCCATTTTTGCAACCAAAGTTACTTTACTCGCATATTCAAGAAGTATACCGGTGTGACACCGAAACATTTTAGAGACGAGTTGCATCATGATTTCTATCGATTTGAAATGAATGACATTGAGTACGAGACAGCTCGTTAATTTAATGAGTGATTGTATTCGGCATTACGCAAGCGCAAATACGTTTTAAACCTAAGTTGAAATTTTGCAAATCGTGTGGGAATAGACATATGAAGAATTCTTTTCATACAGACACCTGCTATTTGTGTTTTTTATATAAGGTACTGTATACTTCAACATAGTAAAAATATTTAGTAGGTGGGTCAATGAAAAAACTACTGTTATTCTCAATGCTTGGTACACTTTTACTCGTTTTGACTGGATGTCAAGCAGTGGAAAATCAAGAAGGAATGTTTTATAACATCTTTGTAAAACCAATGGAATTTTTACTAGTTTACCTAGGTGAGCTATTTGGTGGTAGTTATGGGTTGGCTATTATTGCCATCACTGTAGCGATACGTTTAATTTTAATGCCGCCGATGCTAAAGAATTACCGTAGACAAGCTTTAATGAAGTCCAAGATGGATATCGTTAAGCCTAAAATGGACGAAATACAAACGAGATTGAAAGCGGCGAAAACAAAAGAAGAGCAAATGGCAATTCAACAAGAAATGTTAGCTCTTTATCGTGAACATAATATTAATCCATTTAATATGGGATGTTTACCAATCATTATTCAGATGCCGATTATCATGGGATTATATTTTGCAATCCTATATTCATCAGATGTAAAATCTCATGAATTTTTATGGTTTAATTTAGGAACTCCAGATATATTAATGACAGCTGTTGCGGGGATTGTATATTTCCTACAAGCTCAAGTTTCATTATGGACAGTTCCTGAAGCTCAAAAAGCTCAAATGAAATTAATGATTTATATATCTCCAATTATGATTGTTATCATTTCCATTTCTTCAATGGCAGCTTTACCACTTTATTGGTCTGTCAGTGGGATATTATTAATCATTCAAACGTACATCGGGAGAAAGTTTTATTCTAATGAACTTCCGGAAAAAGTTGAAGCTAAATAAAATGAAAAAGACTCAGAGAAATATACTGAGTCTTTTTTATTTGAATGAAAGGTCAAAAATCCCGAAAAATAGACATTTTCTGCTTAACATAATAGGGAAAATTATGAATCTAGCACTATTCTAAAAAAACTTAAAGTCAAAATTATAAATCAGTGCTAATATAAAGTTATTGTAATAGAAAGTAGGAAATACATAATGAAAAGATCATCGATATCTAAAAAGACTAATTCTAAATTGTCGATCATTACAATTGTTCTTTTAGTTATTGCTATTATAGCGATATTATTTTTTACTAGTAACAAAAACGAGAATAGTAAAGAAGAAGAGGGAGATCTGGAACAAAAAGAGATCGTAGCAGAAGATCCTGTGAACGAAGAAAGTCAAAAACCTGAAGAGGTAAAAGAAGAATCCGATGATATTTCTGGTGATTCTAATGAACAGTCAAAAGAACCAATAAACAAAGAAGAAAATAATGAAGAATCAAAACCAAATCAGGATGAAAAGCCGAAAGTAGATAATGGTTACATTGTTGATCAAACATTACCAACTACTCCAACTTATATTGATGGAGTATTAATAGCAAATAAGAAATATCCACTACCAAAGGATTTTAATCCTGGTGAAGATGTTGAAGCGAGAGTTGCCTTTGAAGAAATGGCTTCGGCGGCCCGTAAAGTAGGATATGAGATTACAGCATTTAGTACTTTCCGATCTTTTGAATACCAAACAACATTATATAATCGTTACGTAGAGCGTGACGGTAAAGATAATGCTGATCGATACAGTGCTCGTCCTGGGTATTCCGAACACCAAACAGGTTTAGCCTTCGATATAGGTGAAGTTGGCCGTGAAGATGTATGGTTGACGAGTGAATTCGGTGAAACAGAAGCAGGAAAATGGCTGCTAGAAAATGCACATAATTATGGATTCATCCTTCGCTATCCAAAAGGGAAAGAGGATATTACTGGGTACATGTATGAATCTTGGCATTTCCGTTATTTGGGAATCCCGTTAGCAACTGAGGTCAAACAATCGGGGCTTACGTTAGAAGAATATTTAGGCATTGACTAGGGAATAGGAAAGCAATGATTGAAAAAAGGGTTGTCTAGAAAGTTTGTCTTTCTAAACAACCTTTTTTTATAATATTGGTGTTAATAGCCGTGAAACGGATTCTTTAAATTTAATCATATTAGAACGGTTGTTATATTTCTCAAGAGTCAACTCTGAACAGTCAAAAATATCTCGTTCAAAAATTTCCGCTAATTCATGCGAAATTGTACGGTTATAAATGAATGCATTCACTTCGAAATTCAAACTGAAACTTCGAACATCAATATTTGCAGTCCCTACAGTAGAAGCTTCATCGTCAATTACAATCATTTTAGCGTGTATAAAACCTTTTTCATAAATATAAACCTTTGCACCAGCTTTTAACAGTTCGCCAACGTAAGAATACGTAGCCCAATAAACAAACATATGGTCAGGTTTATTCGGGATCATAATTCTTACATCAATACCTGAAAGTGTTGCAACTTCAACAGCATTTAAAAAGCTGCTGTCTGGGATGAAATATGGTGTTTGAATATAGATATAACGCTTTGCACTCATTAATAGTTTTAAATAACCATTTTTAATAGCTGGCCAATCTGCATCAGGCCCGCTTGAAACGATTTGTGCAGCAACATCGCCCTTTTGTGGAATGGCAGGGAAGTACTTTTCAGAGTAATTAATGTTATTATTACTTGCCTGATTCCAATCTAATAGAAACCTCGTTTGTAATGGGTGAATTGAACTTCCTTCAATTCTTAAATGCGTATCTCGCCAGTAGCCAAACTTCTTATTTAAACCTAAGTACTCATCACCTACGTTAAATCCACCAATATAACCAATTCTTCCATCAATAATAACTATTTTCCGGTGGTTTCTAAAATTTAAACGTGGATTAAACAATGGTAAGATTGATGGGAAAAAGACCTCAACTTCCCCACCTAGATCGATTAATTCTTTAAAACGAACTTTTTTTAAACCTCTTGAGCCCATTTCGTCATAGAGTATTCGAACCTTGACCCCTTGCTTACTCTTCTTAATAAGAGCGGACAAAATACGTTGTCCCAAATTATCAAGCTTAAAAATGTAATATTGAATATGAATATGGTCTTTTGCTGATAAAATGTCCTCAATTAATGATTCGAATTTATCAGTTCCGTCTGAAAAAACTTTAACCTGGTTATCTTGAGTTAAAACGGAATTATTTGTTTTTAAATTCATATGAATCAGGTTTTTGTAATTTTCTACATATTGATCTCGAAGTTCTAATGTATCATCTTCTATGGCTTTTATTTGATAGCCAATTAGTCTATCAATCCCAATATCTTTTTGGCCATCCCAACGGAATAAATGTTTTTTTCTCAGCTGTCGACCAAGTAATAAATATAAAACGAATCCTAAGAATGGTAAAAAGAATAATACAAGAATCCAAGCCCAAGCTGATGACGCATCTTTTCTTTCTAAAAAAATGACTGTAATAGCAAATAATAAATTAATAACAAATAAAATTGGGAGAAAAACATATGGATTAAGAAGGATACTCACTATTATTGCACCTACTTCTCGTATTTAAAAAAATTCCAAACCAATGCCAAGGGGAAATAGAGTTAATTGAACCTAGTTATTTACACTACTAACTAATCATATTGTTCAGCAATAAAATAAATATCTGAAAAGTCTAGATTCAATAATTTTTGTCGATTGATAAAAAATTTAATTATGCCAGAGTCTCCCCACATGATTTTCTCTGCATCGTTTGAAACTATCTGTAATAATAGTGTATCAAACCTTCTTAAAAAAGGAGAGCTTTTACGCGTGTCCTCATAAATAAAATACGGATATCCGCCGATTTTATGTTCTGCTCCTAAAAAATGTTCAAAATATAACTCTTCAATAGATTTTCCATCTGGATTTATTGTCGAAAAATGAGATAGTGATGTTGATAAGAAATGATTGAGTCGATAATCCATTGCAGAAACTGGCTCAATACTGGAACTAAATGATAATGTTAACTCTTCTCCTATAGGAAAAGATTCGTACTTACTATGTTCAATTGTATGATTGTCGCTTGAAATATCTTTAGTTAATATTTCAGGAAAATATCTCACTTTAAAATAATGTTGAAAAAAATGCTCTTCTACTGAATGTGCTAAATTACATATGGCAGGGGATATGAAAAATTGAAGAATTCCCTTTTGGGGAAATGGTTCAATAAATTCTGTCTCTGAGAAATTAATTTGCGCTAACAAACTCATTTTATGTCCATTAATATCTTTAGGGTAAGAATAATTTAGTGGGAAATAAGCTCTCCCAGAAAATTTACTCGCTAAACTCGAAGACTTTTTTGCATAAGGAAGTAATTTATTAAAAGGTAGTAATGAACTCTCAATAGATGGACGAATTTTTTCTAATTCAATTGGTAGATTAAAGTGATCCGGTGATCTCATATTAAAAAAATCCCCCATATTTCATAAATAAATGTTAGTTTATAACATTACTTTCCACAATTTCGTATCCATTAAACCTAAAAAAGAAAGCATCACGTAAAAACTATACGTGACGCTATCCTTGTTCATGTTCAACTCGTAATGTCTTTTTGGACAATTTAAATAATAGTATCAATAAAATTGACAAAATGGCGATGATTGTTGATACTATGTATCCGAAATTCGGATGGATTTGGAAAAAGGATGTAAAAAGTAATGGACCAATAATCCGGCCTAAACTATCCATAGAATATGATAATCCTGCTGCAGTACCGTACTTTCCACCAGATTCTTTAGTTGTTAAAGATACGACGCATGTTCTTGCCAATGCATTACCGGCAGTGAACACACACAGGGCAAGTCCAGCAAAGATGATATTCGATGTTAAAATGATAAGTAATAAACCTAGTGCTGTTATAATCTGTGATCCTATTAACCATTTTGTTTCCGTTCCGTCTTTTATTCTTCTTACAACCCCGCCTTGGATGGCAGCATCTACAAATCCACTAAACATAAATAAAAAACCTAACTGTAACGGAGTAATTTCAATTCTCTCGATTTGGAATAATTGAAAAGTAGCTTCAACTCCAGCCAATATAAAAGTAACGATGAAGGAGAACAAAAATAAGTACCGTATACGGTAATAGAACAATTCCTTAGCTCCAACAGGTACAATAGCGCGTTTGTTTCCTTCGCCACGTTGACTTGGTTCTTTTAAGAACAACAATGCGTATATGAAAATAATTGCTATCAAGATTGCTGATACGATAAAAGGAAGCTGTAAATTGTTATGTCCAAGTACACCACCGATTGCAGGGCCGAAAATAAATCCGAGGCCAATGGACATTCCCATAAAGCCCATATACATATTGCGATTATCATTGGTTGAAATATCGCTAATGTAACCAGTAACAGCTGTATAAAGTGCACCAGAGAATAATCCCCCAACTAGGCGAGAAACATAAAGTAAAGGTAGACTTTCTATAAAAATGCTAAACAATACAAAGCTTAACGAAAACCCAACTAATCCTATTAAGATCAATTGTTTTCTGCCGAATTTATCTGATAGATAGCCCCAAATTGGTGCTGTGAAGAAACTAGCTACAGCGTATACAGTTAGTAAGCCACCAACATGGATTTCGTTCCAATCTTGCCAAACGATTACCTCTGGTAAAACTGGAATAATAATTCCAAACCCTAGATAAACAAGAAATTGGATGGACATTAGTAATATGATTTCTTTTTTCATCTAATAACCTGCTTTCTACACCGCAATTATTACGTCAAGTTTAACTCTCAGTGTAAAATGAAACAAGTTAGAAGGGTGATAGTCAATAATAGTTTAAAATTATTTAATATACTGTTTGAATATTGAAAATGAAGTTTATACTATATAAAAAATGAATGTATTTATTTGAATTAATCATTTTGAAAGTAAAATACTTGACATTTGAAAGTTGTAACAAAATTGAAAAGGTTTTTGTAGGTAAAAAATGTTATGATATTCCAAGAAACGAATCAGACAGTTACTACCCGAAACTTTTTAAAAATGAATACGTTTATTTAGTTAGAGGAAAGGTTAGGTGGAAGTATGGCGAAGGAAGTAGACTTAAAAAGAATTGTTAAAAATTTATCTAAGTTAGGTGTATCGGCATCTGTTACAAAGTCACGTCTAGAAATATTAAAAGTATTAGCACCACCAACACAAACTCCACAAACATAATCTTTAACTTGAAAAAGCCGAAAAAATAAAATCCCGACCGAATGTGGTCGGGATTTTTTCATGATGTAATTTATTCCTCTTCGTCTAATGTAGAGAACATATATGTTCGGTAATGGAATTTCATACTGAATACTAAACCTAAAGCTAATGCGTTCCCCATTAAAGAACTTCCTCCATAACTAATGAACGGTAAAGGAATCCCTGTAATAGGTAATAACTGAATAGTCATCCCAATGTTTTCAAATACATGGAATGTAATCATAGCGATAATTCCTGCACATACATATGTACAGAAAGGATCTTTTAATAATAGGGTAGTTTTCGTTAAATGATAAATAAGTAAAAAGAACAAACAGATGACTAAACTAGCCCCAACAAATCCCCATTCTTCTCCAATAACTGCGAATATAAAGTCGGTATGGTTTTCTGGTACATATACTTCTCGACCTAAATAACCCTTACCGAATATTTCACCTGAACCAATTGCGTTTAATGAAGTTATTAAATGATATCCGTCGCCACCTGTATAAGCATAAGGGTCTAACCATGAATTAATACGAGCGAACTGATAAGGTTGGAAACCGAATGTTTCTTCAAGGAATTCCTGCATATAGACGGCCATCCATAAAAGTGCACCACCAACTACAGCAGTCCCTGCAAATATAGGAATAATTATTTTCCAAGATATCCCCGCAACAATTACTAATGCTGCAGTTATTGCTATAAACACAAGTGATGAACCTAAGTCCGGTTGTTGCATGATAAAACCTAAAGGGACAATTAATGTAATCCCGATTTTAACCAATAACCAAAGGTCTGTCTTAATTGATTTAATAGAAAACTTTTCATGATGTTTACTTATTAAATGGGCGGTCGCCAGTATAAAAAAGGTTTTCATAAACTCGGCTGGTTGTATATTCCCGATTGGGAGGTGGTACCAACTCTTCGCACCATTTATTCTTTCACCAAGTTGTCCTTTTCCTTCAGGTAAGAAAATAAGAACTAATAGTAATAAGATTCCAAAACCATATAAGTACCAGGACATTTTCTTGTATTGGTCAGGCTCAAAATACATGACGAATGCAATGATGAATGCTGCAATTACATACCATCTAAATTGTAAAAATACAAAATTTCCTGCATATTGCCCTGATGTTTGAGCCGAAGAAATCGCTAATAAACTTACGATCAAAAATGCGATTAATATAAAAATGAGCGGCCAATCGAGCCTCTTTGTAAAATTGCGTTCGTTATCCATTGTTTCACCTGTAATTTGTATATTTCCTTAATCCCGTTACTCGTAAATCATTACCTATTATATCGTATAGGACGTTAGAAAGGATATTTTATAAAGAAAAAACGAAATCGCTATGAAAATGTTTCAAATTTAAGCGATAACACATATAATAACTTTTGTAGCGAACTATTGGAGCGTGAACAAAATGTCTAAAAATAAAAGATCGGCTGAGGATTTTATTCATCACCTATATGTACATATGAATGAAATAGACCACTTTGTCATTTTTAGTGGCTTATCATTAAAACAATTTGTTACAGCTTTCAATCCGGTGGCGAATCTTTTACTTTTAAAACACAATTACGACGATGGCTCTTTTAATATGCACACCCAATTGGACTTTGTGCCAATAGAGGAAGTTCCAAACTTCATAAAACGTGTTTCTGATTCAACAAATGAGTTATGTTGGATTGATTTTACTGATGAAAGAAATTTGAACAAACTTACTCCAATGGAACAAGCGAAATTATTATACTTAAGTCATAAAAAAGAACCAATAGGAACTCCTTTTTCGGAGAAACTATCGAATCGATTTGTATATCATTCCTCAAATGTAGATAAAGCAATCAAAATTTACTTTAGAAATTTAGATGATGCAGAAATTCTCGTTACTCATATTTTTAATAATATCATTAGAGAAAAGGAAGCAAACGGTGGTATATTCCGAAAAAGATCTAAGAAAACTAAAAATACAATTCCAATGCTAGATCCAGATTTTCTGAAGGCATATCGTCCGTATGCAAAAGAAGGTTCACTATTATCTTTAAGTAAATTAGAAAAGCCTAAACGGTATGAAATTGAAGTTCGAACACTTGCAGATTATGATTTCCCAGATGAAGTATGGGATGATTTAGATGTAATTTTAAATCAAAGCTATGACGATCTCATTAATATCCCTTAACATTTTCTCTCTGTCAATGGTAAAATCCGGTGAGTCGACAGAGAGTTTTTTTCATCTTCTTTACAAATGGTGACAAAGGTAATCGTCATTTTTCATTTCATGATAAACTTGAACTATTCAATTATGGAGGTCAAATTATGAAAAAGACTATAGGGTTATTGTATGGCGGTAAATCCGCTGAGCACGAAGTGTCACTATCAACGGCATTAGCGGTTATAAAAGCTATTAAATTTGAAAAATACGAAGTACATCCAATTTATATTACGTTGGATGGACAATGGCGTAAAGGACCTCAATTAACAGAACCGCTAGAGTCAGTTGAACAACTGCAATTTGATGGTGATCAAGATAGTGGAGCAAACAATATAACGAAGTTTATCATTAACGAAAACGGTGAACAAATTAAATTTGATGTCGTCTTTCCTCTACTCCACGGCACAAATGGTGAAGATGGTACAGTACAAGGACTATTGGAAGTGTTGAACTTACCGTATGTTGGTAACGGTGTATTAGCATCTGCTGCTGGTATGGATAAAGTTGTAATGAAACAACTATTCGAAATTGCAGGGCTAAACCAAGTTCCTTATATCCATTTTTTACGTAACGAGTGGGTAAAAGATCAAACGGCAATTATAGATATATGTGAAGAAAAATTAGTATGGCCTATGTTTGTAAAACCTGCAAATTTAGGGTCAAGTGTTGGGATTAGTAAAGCTACAAATAGAGAAGAACTAACTAAGGCAATTCAATTCGCTTTAAAATATGACCGTAAAATTATTGTAGAGCAAGGAGTAAAGGCGCGTGAAATTGAAACGGCTGTCCTTGGATACTATGAGCCTAAAGTATCTGTTGCTGGTGAAATTAAACCAAATACAGAATTCTATGATTACGAATCGAAATATAAAGATAATTCAACTTCATTAATCATCCCGGCGGAAATTAGTGATTCTGTTTATACAACTATGAAAGATATGGCAGTCCGTGCCTTTAAAATATTAGATTGTTCAGGATTAGTACGTGCGGACTTTTTTGTAACGGATGAAGACGAAGTACTAATTAATGAAATAAATACAATGCCAGGTTTTACACCGGTAAGTATGTATCCTCTATTATGGCAAAAAACAGGATTAAGCTATCCTGATCTAATTGATACGCTAATTGAATTAGCGATTGAACGTTTCGAAGAGAAACAATTACTTCAATACAATAAAGACTAAAGTGGGATTAAGATGAAAAAAACATTACAAAGTATAGCAAATTGGTTAAATGTGGACTGTGGGAATTTTGGTGAAACTGTCGTTACTGGTGTTTCCATTGATACACGCACGATTAAAAAAGGGGATTTATTTATACCTTTTAAAGGTGAAAATGTAAATGGACACCAATACGTTGCGAAAGCATTTGAAAATGGTGCAGCTGCAACTTTATGGATGAAAAATGAACCGAACCCACCAAGTAATGTACCTATATTATTTGTTGAGGACTCTGAAATTGCCTTACAGGATATGGCGCGACAATATCGCGATGAACATAAGGCGATCTTCATTGGTATTACTGGTTCAAATGGGAAAACTTCTTCGAAGGATATCCTGGCAAGTGCACTTTCACCCTATTACAAAGTTCAAAAAACGATAGGTAATTTTAATAACCAACTTGGGTTACCAATTACAATCCTTTCCTTAGATGAAGATACGGAAATTGCTGTTTTAGAAATGGGGATGAGTGGTTTTGGCGAAATTGAGTTTTTGTCAACGCTAGCTAGACCTCATTATGCAGTTATTACGAATATCGGTGAAGCCCATATGCAAGATTTAGGTTCTCGTGAAGGGATTGCTAAGGCGAAGTTTGAGATTATTAAAGGATTAGATGAACATGGAATTCTTTTCTATGATGGTGATGAACCATTATTGCAAAACCTAGTAGGAAAAGAACCGAATCTTAATGTTGAATCCTTTGGTTTTAAACAAGAAAATTCTTTAGTTGCTTCAAATATTGTATCAACTGAAAAAGGTAGCCGTTTTGATGTGCGCGGTGAACTAAATGGAGAGTTTTTCATCCCTGTTTTAGGAAAGCATCAGGTAAAAAATGCATTGAATGCTATGCTCATTGCAAAATCACTTGGTCTAAGGGATGATCAAATTCATTTTGGTATTGAACAAGCAAAACTAACGGATATGCGTATGCAACTAATTCCGGCCCGCAAAGGTATTCTTTTTATTAATGATGCTTACAATGCAGCGCCTACATCAATGACTGCCGCAATCCAATTTGTCCAAACAACGGATATGCGTTCAGAGAAATGGTTAGTTCTTGGGGATATGCTTGAATTAGGAGAAAATGAAAAGCAGTTCCACGAAAGTATGGCCAATGCAATCGATGAGAAGGAAGTAAAAAGAATCTGTTTATTTGGCCCGCGTATGAAGTGGTTATATGACAAATTAGAAAACAAATTTGCTAAAGATAACTTAATCTATACAGCAAATGATTATAATGTGATTATTAATTACATCGAACAGCATGCAAATGAGAATTCTTTAATTTTATTAAAAGGATCACGTGGCATGAAATTGGAAACGATTATAGAGTCTTTTAAATAATAACGAAAGGTTTCAAAAGCAAATTAAGTGCTTTTGGCCTTTCGTTTTTTAGTGGTAATGAAAAGGGTTATTTTGAAATGATAATGTAATTAATGGTCATCGTTTAGTAATGAATTATTTATCTAAACAAGAACAAACTAAATTTGTACCTGTAGTAGTGCTATTCAATTAAGAAAAAAGTTATTAGAAAAATTCGAAGTATTACAGTATAATTAATATTTTGTACAAAGGAGCTTTATCATTGCATAATAACACAAGGGCATGATAGACTATTAAAAGCAATGGATACATTTTGCGAAGGCTCTTCATTTGTTGAAGGGTGCTTTTTTTTGAATTTACGGTTTTATTCTATTATTTAAAACTTCTTTATTTGTAAACGTAGAATGAACCGCTCGGCAAAGACCGGGCTTTCCTTTTCAATATAAAACAGCTCTTGTAATCAAGAGATTTATAAATTTATCGGAAACGTTCCACTATTTAGGCTCGAAATTGCCGAATATACTTCATCTGAATGTAACCATTTGTCAACTTAAAGGAAAAAAGGAGATTGAAATAGTTTGACAAATTTTTCAGAATTAAACATCAGCGAATCAACATTACGTTCATTGAAACGAATGGGTTTTGAGGAAGCGACACCTATCCAAGAAGGTACTATTAAGTTTGGTTTGGAAGGTAAAGATATTATTGGTCAAGCGCAAACAGGTACTGGTAAAACTGCTGCTTTCGGTATACCTCTAATTGAAAAAATTGACACAAATAATCCGAACATCCAAGGGTTAATTATCGCTCCAACTCGCGAGTTAGCCATTCAAGTTTCGGAAGAACTTTATAAAATTGGTTATGATAAACGTGTGAAAATATTATCTGTTTACGGTGGACAAGATATTGGTCGTCAAATTCGTGCACTTAAAAACAGACCACAAATCATCGTAGGTACTCCTGGTCGTATTATTGACCATATTAACCGTCATACATTAAAGCTTGAAAATGTACAGACACTTGTATTAGATGAAGCAGACGAAATGTTAAACATGGGCTTCATCGATGATATCAATGCGATTTTAGAAAAAGTACCAGCTGAAAGACAAACATTATTATTCTCAGCTACGATGCCACCAGCAATTCGCAAAATAGCTACAACATTTATGAAAAATCCTGAAGAAGTTAAAATTAAATCCAAAGAAATGACGGTTGAAAATATTGACCAATTCTTTGTGAAATCACAAGAACGTGAAAAATTTGATATTTTAACTCGTTTACTTAACGTACACCAACCTGAATTAGCAATTATCTTTGGACGTACAAAACGTCGTGTTGATGAATTAGCACAAGCGCTAACGCTTCGCGGATATTTAGCTGAAGGGATTCATGGTGATTTAAGCCAAGCGAAACGTATTTCTGTTTTAAGACAATTTAAAGAGAACAAAATCGATATTCTTGTAGCGACAGATGTAGCTGCTCGTGGTCTTGATATCTCTGGAGTAACTCACGTTTATAACTTTGATATTCCACAAGATCCAGAAAGCTACGTACACCGTATTGGGCGTACTGGACGTGCAGGGAAATCAGGTCTTGCAGTAACGTTTGTAACGCCAAGAGAAATGGGTTACCTACGTATTGTCGAAGAAACGACGAAAAAACGTATGACTCCGCTTCGTCCACCTAGTGAGTCTGAAGCATTAGCTGGTCAACAACAACAAGCAATGGAAACGTTGGTTGAAATTGTTCAAGCGAATGATTTAGGAGATTACCGTATTTTAGCAAATCAAATGTTAGATGAATACGATGCAGTTGATTTACTTGCTGCTGCGATTAAATCAATGACAAAAGAACCGGACGATACACCTGTTACAATTACGGAAGAACGTCCTTTACCAATGAGAAAAGAGCGTTCAAGTGGCCGTGGAGGTCGAGGAGATCGTGGTCCTCGCCGTGACGGTGGTCGTGGTGGTAGCCGTGGAGGCAGTCGCGGTGGAGAACGTGGAGGTCGTCGTGAAGGTGGCCGTCGTGATAGCAGTGAACGCCGTCGCCCACGTCGTCGTGATAGTTAAACGTAAACGATTATTAAAAAACTGCACCTCAATTGTTAGTAGAACTAGCAATTGGAGGTGCAGTTTTTGTTTTGGGACTTTTTCTATAATGCCAAATAAATACTACCGTCGATTAGGTTCAAAAAAATAAAATACTAAATTCTTATATTGACGAAAATGACATACGGCATATTCAAAATTATGTGATATTGCACTTAATTATCAATATGTCGTATATTGATTTCGTCAGTTGAGGAATTCGATATTTTTAACTTCATGTACTAAAATTAGAAATTAATTGAAACAGATTGATATTTCAAATCGTATAAGTATTAATAGAAAAGAGGTGTTCGCCATGAGAAATGAACCAATCCATAGAATTCCTAAAAAAGGTCTAACAGTTTGGCGCTTATATGGTGTAATCAGTACGATAATTGTAATCATTTTAGCAGTCGTAACAATTTTTTTAACACATAAGTTTCAATGGCCAGTGTTTATTTATTACATAGTAATAGGAATGACAATCATAAATCCTATTTTCTCTATTTGGTTCATACCAAAAATTAGATGGCAGCATTGGCGTTATGATGTGAGGGAACATGAGATTGAAATTCAAAATGGATTATTTGTTGTGAAAAGGACAATTGTTCCAATGGTTCGTGTTCAACATGTAGACACTGCTCAAGGCCCAATACTAAAGAAATATGATCTTGCTAATATTTCTATTTCCACAGCAGCTACAACACATACGATCCCAATGCTTGTTTCTAATGAGGCTGACAATCTTCGGTCTAGGATATCCGAATTAGCGAGGGTGGCTGAAGATGATGTCTAAGGAAATTTATAAATTGCATCCAATCTCAGCTGTTATTAATTTTGTAAAAGGGTTAAAGGAACTAATTATCCCTATTGGAATTATTTTTTTATCAAGATTTTTGAATAGATCCGAAGAGTTGAACTTTTGGACTGATTTATTACCCATATTAATAATCGGTGTACCGGTAATCTTCTATCTATTTTCTGGAATTATTAAATGGTGGACCTTTATTTATTGGTTTGAAGAAGATGAGCTTCGAGTGGAATATGGGTTGTTCATTAAAAAGAAGCGTTATATACCATTTGAACGAATTCAATCATTGAACTATAAAGAGGGTATATTCCACCAAATTTTCGGCTTGGTGCAAGTGATGGTAGAAACAGCAGGTAGCACTGATGGAAAACCGGAAGTTGAACTGACAGCAGTTAAAAAAGATGAAGCAAAACGTATTGAAGTTCAAATGTATAAATCGAAAAATCAAAAAAGTAATCTAGATTATTTGGGAAATGCAAAAGAAGGGGAATTTATTTCTGAGCCATTAAGTGAAAGTATTCATAAAATGTCCAATAAAGATCTACTTATATTGGCTACTACCTCTAATAGTATTGGCGTAGTTCTTGCAGGGATTGCGGCGGTTGTAGGGCAATTTTCAGAATATATTCCATATGATCTTATCTTTGAAGAACTTAGCCTTTTTGTACAGTTTGGTGTAGTCATAATATTGTTTACAATTATCGTTGGTCTACTATTGGCTTGGTTGTTATCAATAGGGCTTACATTTTTAAGTTATTACGATTTTTCGGTAATGAAAGAGTCGGATAAAGTAATTGTGACAAGGGGTTTACTTGAGAAGAAAAAAGTAACTATTCCTTTAAATCGAATACAGGCAATTAAAATTGTGGAAAATCCCCTAAGACAACTATTTGGATTTGCATCTGTGATAATAGAAAGTGCTGGAGGAGCTGCAGGAGAAAAGGAAAAGAAAATGACCTTATTCCCCCTTATTAAGAAGAAACAACTCATCCCTATTCTTAATGATTTATTTCCTAATTTTGAATTAGAAGTGGACATTGTTAGACCGCCGAAAAAGGCAAAAACTTTCTTCTATAGAATGGATTTTATTTGGTTAATCCCAGTTATAGCGTTATGTATGTATTTTTATTATCCATATGGTTTGCTATCAATGCTTTTAATCATTCCTGTCATTCTTTTAGGTATTTGGCGGTTCAAAACGGCTGGTCTTGCAATTCGAAACAATCAGTTAATGATAGTTTATAGAAGAATTAGTCGTATAACCTTTTTGGTTGAGAAAAAACGCATACAGGTAGTGATGAGAAAGCAAAGTTTTTTCCAAAAGCGAAAAAAGCTTGCTTCCATCCAGGCAACGGTTATGTCTGGAATTACTGGAGCAACGGCAATTGCGTCACATTTAGATGAAGTAGAAACAAATACTGTTTTAGACTGGATAGAACATAAAAGGCTGTCATGAATCGTAACTTTCATGACAGCCTTAAAATTTTTTTTACTTTCTTCTATTTCGCCAACGAATTATGTTTTTAGGTGTGAAGTAAATAAGTCCTAAAACAAATCCAGTGACTAACCCACCAAGATGACTCATGATGTTAATGCCTGGTTGTATTAGGGTGAAAATAATACCGATAATAATAATTGGCATAATAATCTGTTTTAGCTGAGGCATTGTATGACGTGTATAGTAAACTAATGCTGCAAAGGCCCCGAAGATTCCGTAAATAGCACCGCTAGCACCTACGCTATTATAGAATAGATCTTGGGTTACAAAGGTTAGCACATTCCCGAAAATACCAGCTAAAAAATAAATGGTTAAAAATCTAACTTTACCAGCAATCCTTTCGAGCTCAGGTCCAAATAAAAATAAAGAAAACATGTTAAACAACACATGGAAAAAATCTGCATGTAGGAACATGGAAGTTACTACGCGCCACCATTCACCATTTGCAATTAAAAGGTTATGTCCCATACCATACGTGAATAGAAGTTGCTTCATATCGGAAGGTATTGTAAGAATATAAATTATGAAATTAATCGCAATGATTAATGATACGGTAGGGTAAAACTTAATAAATTGTTTAAAATTTTCCCTTCTAATAAACATATATCCACCTCAATTTATCCCGGTGTAACCGTCCGTAAAACTCACCATGGGATTCAAATGAATGAAGGAAAGATAGGTGGGAGTTAACGGACGCTAACACCCCGATTGGTTCAACTAACCATCAGTCGGGGTTTTCGATAAAACCCCACTGATGGAAGTTTCACTTTATAAACATTATACATTGTATTGAAAGAAGAAGAAAAGGAGAATGTCTATGATAAAAGGTATAGGTTTAGATATTATAGAACTTTCTAGAATTAAAAAAGCAGACGAGCAGGATAAATTTAGAAATCGAATACTTTCTGAACGTGAACTAGAGAAGTACAACAAATTGTCCAATATAAGAAAAATTGAGTTTTTAGCAGGAAGATTTGCAGCAAAAGAAGCATATGCTAAAGCAAACGGTACTGGAATTAGAGAGGGGTGTGAATTTCATCAAATAGAGATTTTAAATGATGAGCTAGGGAAACCGATTTTATATTTCAATCGTCAAATTGTTAAAGGTTTTGTTAGTATTACACATTCGAAGGAATATGCAGCAGCGCAAGTACTATTGATGGATTAGCTCTCCTATAAGTAGCGAGCTTATGTAATAGAGTAGCTCATTTTGTAGAGTTAAAACTCAAATGAAATTAACAAACTTATAATAACAACGCCTTCTATCGTTGGAAAAAGCAACTCCTGTTGCAGCAAAAAACTTATATGACTTACGTCTTGTTGGCCCAATCTTTCAGGCGGATGTCATAGGTTTTCATAGGTATATTTCGTATGTATTCAAAAAATGGACAGGCAAATATGTCACGGCAAATTTGATTTTAGTGGTTTAAGAAATTGTTAGATTGTCCAAAAGTGATAGCATAAAGTTATTCTTCTACTCATATATTTGTCCTATCGAGAAATAGAAAGGATGGAATTTTGCGACAACGAGTAATCTTATTATTAGTATTGTTGTTAAGTGCCCTAATGATCGCAGCTTGTGGTAGTAAGTCTAAGGAAGATGTAGTAAAAGATTTAAGCAACAAATGGGGTAATGTGAATGGCTATGAGCTAGACGCAACAATGGAAATTAAAACTGGGAGTACGCCTCGAGTTTATGATGTAAATGTATGGCATACAAAACCAGATTTCTACAGAGTAAAAGTGACACAACAAGGTGAAGATGTTACGCAAATGATTATTCGTAACAAAGAAGGTGTCTTTGTTGTTACACCGTCTTTAAGAAAAACGTACAAGTTCCAAAGTGAATGGCCAAAACAAAATAGCCAAGCTTATCTAATTGGTGCTCTTGGAGAAGATTTGCTAGCAGATGAAAATGTGACGATGGAAGAAGACGATAATAATTACATCTTCCAAGCAGCTACTCGTAACAACCATAAGAGTGTAATGCCATCACAAGTAATTACTGTGGACAAGAAAACAAAACTTCCAAAAACTGTTTCCGTCTTAAATGAGGCGGGAGAAGAACAATTACTAATTACATTCAGTAAGGTTGATTTAGGTGTTCAGCATAAGGAAGAAGAATTTGCTGTAGATAAATTTACTGAAGAAAATAGCAATACTACTGGAGCAGTTGAAAGCGAAGAATTCCAAGTACACTATCCTGTTTTACAGTGGGAAGGTACAACTTTAATTGATGAAAAGAAAATTGTAGAAGATGGTACAGAACGTGTTATTCTAACTTTCGAGGGAGAAAAGGCCTTTACTTTAATGGAACAACCAGTTGTGTATAACGAGGAATCAACAGTACCAGTATTTGCACCTGGTGATCCAGCTGATTTAGGCTTTACGATTGGTGCTATTACGGACAACTCTATTAGTTGGGAACAAAATGGTGTATCATTCTTCCTTGCTTCAAATAACTTAACAAGAGAAGAAATGATTGAAGTTGCATCTTCAGTCGTTCCTGGTGGATTAAAATAAAATTTTGTGTATTGGGCAGGAGTAACTTTGTTCAGAGGGGGTACAACCCCCTCTGAATGAAGTTTATAAACTACTTTAGGAAAAAGTTGAACTTACTACTATTAGATGAACAAATGTTTTTAATTGAATATAAAAAAATTACAAATATTACAATTCAAAAAAACAATACACAATATACCGAATTTTCACTATTATTAGATTATAACCTGTAAAATGAGGGAAATAATAATGACAACACAAACACATTACCGGCCAACTCAAGCCATCATCAATTTGGAAGCGATTAAAGAAAATGTTAGCAATTTAAAAAAGTTTCTAAAACCAGATATAAAGATAATGGCAGTTGTAAAAGCGAATGCCTATGGTCACGGGGATGTTAAAGTTGCAGAAGCTGCAATTGAGGCGGGTGCTACTATGCTTGCTGTTGCAACTCCGGACGAGGCACTACATTTACGTAATTTTTTCCCTAATATTCAAATTTTGATATTAGGTTATTCCCCTGTATCATTTGCGGAAGTAGCTGCTAAAGAGAATATATCTTTAACAGTTTATTCTTCAGATTGGGTTAAACAAGTCGCAATAGATGTAAATCTACCATTAAAATTACATATTAAAATTGATACGGGAATGGGAAGAATCGGTGTTACTACAATAGAAGAGTTACTCGATCTATATGAAAACATAGAAAAAAAGAACGGTTTAATAGTGGACGGGGTGTTTACTCATTTTGCTACTGCTGATGAGGAGGATGATTCGTACTTTATTAAACAAGTTGACAAATTTAATAAGCTCGTGGAATCGTTACCTAAAAGACCTCGAATTGTACACGCAGCAAACACAGCAACAATGTTAATGAAAGATCCTACACTACATTTTAATGCAGTACGTTTTGGTATTTCTATGTATGGCTTAGCCCCTTCGCAATACGTTAAAACAAAATTACCGTTTCCGATAAAACAAGCTTTTTCCTTAGAAACAGAATTGGTTGCAGTTAAACTGTTACAAAAAGGAGAATCTGTTGGATATGGTGCTACTTATAAGGTCGAAGATGAGGTGTATGTAGGTACTATTCCAATAGGATATGCAGATGGATTAATCCGTAAATTAAGTGGTCAAGAAGTATTGATTGATGGAAAACGCGTTCCCATTATCGGGAGAATTTGTATGGACCAATGTATGATTGCATTACCAGCTGCATATAATATAGGTGAGAAAGTAACTTTAATCGGGATACAAAATAATGAAGAAATAACTATTGATGAGTGGGCAGAAAAAGTAGAAACCATTAACTATGAAGTACCATGTATCATAACTGCTAGAGTGCCTAGAATCTATCTCACAAAATAATTTTCGACAAAAATCTCAACAAAAACCGCTATAATCACAAGACTTGTCAAATTTTAAAATATCTTGTCTTTTCAACTACCATTTCAGATGATAGAATAAGTAGAAGAATTGGTACGGTTTTTGTGGAGGTGCTTGTTTTTGTACGCGAAAAAAGTTGAAGAGGTATTAAAGGAAGTTAAACTTACCTTTCCTCAAGAAATGTTTATGGAATTAAATACACTTGAGCAAAAATCTGCACGCAAGGATGAGTATGTTGTCATTGCAACTCGTAGATTATCAACGCACAAGCAACCAAATCAAATACGGGAAGCTTTAATGAAAGGCTATGTAGAAATGTCACAAATCAATCTATCTATAAGTAGTGAATGTCTGCATGCTGAATATGAAGCAGAGCATACAGTGGAGCGTCTCGTAAGCGGGGGATGAAAACTTGATTGTGAAACGAGGGGACGTTTTCTTTGCGGATCTTTCCCCAGTGGTAGGATCTGAACAGGGTGGAACAAGACCTGTTTTAATTATTCAAAACGATATTGGAAATCGATTTAGTCCTACAGTTATAATAGCGGCAATAACTGCGCAAATACAGAAAGCAAAATTACCAACCCACGTTGAAATTGATGCACATAAATATGGCTTTGAAAGAAATTCGGTAATTTTGCTTGAACAATTAAGAACGATAGACAAATCAAGATTAACTGATCGCATAACACAACTAGATGATGAACTAATGGATAAAGTGGACGAAGCGCTTGAAATAAGTTTAGGGTTAATGAAATTTTGAATACATAATAAAAAAAAGCATTGAAGACTAAAAAGTTTTCAATGCTTTTTATATTTAGTATTATATAGTTGGTTATATTTACCATTGTCATATAACTAAATTAGTATTTTAGGGAATGATTCTAACATATATTAGAAATGCTTTAATTCTTTGGTAAAATATTAGCTATACATGGAGGTGCAGTAATGAAAAGTCTACTTGAAATTACTATAAATACAGAATCAGATATTATCGCTGCACGTCAAATCGCTCGTGAAACTTCAAATACTATTGGATTTGACAAAGTAGATCAAGCAAGAATTGTAACCGCAATTAGTGAAATAGCTAAAAATATTATTATGTATGCCCTTGTTGGTGTAATAACAATAGAAATTTTAGAAAAAGACAATAAAAAAGGGATATCGATTAGGGCAATCGATCGAGGTCCGGGAATAGTAGATATAAAAAGTGTTTTAGACGAGAGTAATTTAAAAGGATTAGGTGCAGGGTTACCTGGTGTAAGAAGATTAATGGATTCATTGGAGATAGAATCTGATGTAGGTAAAGGTACTAGAGTATATATGGAAAAATGGCTAAGATAGGGTGGTTCTATGGAGCAATTATTAATCGACTATAAACAAATTCTGTCCGACTATGTAGTTAACCGTAAGGAGGAAACTTTATATAATGGACAGAACTATGTTCGCCAATTAATTCAGAAAAATGTTGCACCAGAAGATGTAATTAACATACATAGAAAAGCTGTTGAAGAGATATATACTGAACTTCCGGATTCTCTTTCGCATGCTTATGATTTTTTGATTGAGGTGATGGTGCAATATGGTATGAAAACTAGAGAGCACCAAAGTTTACTTATACAAAAAGAAGAATTAAGAATAGAGATGGAAATCGCTGCGAGAATTCAGAATATTTTGCTAAATACCACAGTCCCTAAAATAGATCAATTAGACATCGGTATGATTTCAGAACCGATTCGAAAAATGAATGGAGATTATGTTCATTTTTTATTTGATGAGGAAGAAGATTACTTAAGTATAGCTGTTGCTGATGTAGTAGGAAAAGGGGTACCTGCAGCGTTATGTATGTCTATGCTAAAAAATGGGTTGGAAACATTAGAGTATGGTAATAATGATCCTTCTTATATTTTGCAAGTTTTAAATAGAATAATTGAAAAAAGTGTTGATGATGGAATGTTCGTATCTTCCTTTTATGGTCGATACGATGTTAATAGTAGTATTCTTACATACGGTTCTGCTGGTCATGAACCAGCACTTTACTTTAATTCAAAAGAAAATGCTTTTTGTGATCTTGAATGTAAGGGGTTATTGCTAGGTGTAATGCCTGAAGTAAAATATTCTCAATCTAATATTCGTTTAGAGGAAAATGACTTTATTATGATTGTTACAGACGGTGTTACGGAGTTAAGGGATTGTGATGTGATAGACTCACGTAATTTACTTAAAGAGATCGCTTTTTCTATTCGTCACCTTCCAGCACAAGAAATGTGCGAAAAAATCTATTTAGAATTACAAAGATTACAAGATTATAACTTAGAAGATGATTTTACTATTGTCATATTAAAAAAGTAGAATTATAGGTTTAAAAGAATAAATAAGGGGAATTACATAAAAAGTCGTTTTTGGAGGTGTTCCGCAAAATGGAATTGAATATACATTTTAGAAAAATTAATAACGTATTAAGTGTATTTATCGAAGGTGAAATTGATACTTTTACAGCCCCTAAACTCCGTGAAAAACTTGAATCTATCGTAATCAGTCAAGAAAGATTGATTGAATTAGACTTATCTAAAGTGACTTATATGGATAGTACGGGACTGGGAGTATTTGTTGCGTTATATAAAAATGTAACTCGTGAAAATGGTAATTTAAAATTAGTTGGCCTGACTGCTAGAATAAAAAGATTGTTTAATATTACTGGATTAAGCGAATTGATGAATATTGAAGTTGGAGCAAAGGTGGAATAAAGTATGAAGGCGTTTGACTATATAGAAATTAGAATTCCAGCTAAACCACAATATGTAAGTGTTATTAGGCTAGCGATATCCGGATTAGCGACGAGAGTTGGTTTTTTGTATGATCAAATTGAAGATATTAAAATTGCTATTAGTGAAGCTGTAACGAACGTTGTTCAACATGCCTACGAAGAGAGTGAGCAAGGAGACATTGTAATTGGGTGTGCTCTTTATACTGATAAAATTGAAATATTAGTAACGGACTTTGGTAATAGCTTTGATTTTGAAGAAATTAAAAAAGAAGTTGGCCCTTATGAACCAAATAGTAGTATTACTCAATTGAGAGAAGGTGGACTAGGTCTATTCTTGATGGAAACCTTAATGGATGAGGTAAAGGTAAACTCCGAAAATGGAGTAACTGTTTTCATGACAAAGTTTGTCAAGAGAGAGCAGGTGAAACACCGTGACCAAACGATTACATCATAATATGTCTGAAGATGAGTTATTGATGTTGTTTGCAGAAGCACAAGAGGCAAATGATGAAGATGCTCAAACACAACTAGTCCTAAAATATAAATATTTAGTCGAATCAATTGCGAAAAAATACTCTTACACAAAATCAAACTATGAAGATATTTATCAAGTCGGAATGATTGGTTTACTAGGTGCAATTCGCCGATATGATTCTTCTTTAGGAAGAAACTTCGAAGTATTTGCAATACCTACGATTATTGGAGAAATTAAAAGATTTTTACGAGATAAAACATGGGATGTACATGTTCCTAGAAGAATTAAAGAACTAATACCAAAAATTAAAACTGCCGTTGACGATTTAACACATCAAATTCAGAGATCACCATCCATCCCTGAAATAGCTAATTTCCTAGAGGTACGCGTAGAAGATGTATTAGAAGCAATGGAAATGAGTAAAAGTTATCAAGCGCTTTCTATGGATAGGTCAATTGAATCGGATTTTGACGGAAGTTCAGTAACGCTATTAGATATAGTAGGAAAAGAAGAGGATGGTTATGAATTAATCAATTCAAGAATGGCTTTGTCTGATTGTATAGGATTATTATCAGAGCGTGAACAAGAAATTATAAAGCTAACGTATTTTAGCCAAATGAGTCAAAAACAAGTTGGTGAGAAGTTAGGGATTTCCCAAATGCATGTTTCTAGGATTCAAAGACAAGCGATAAAAAAATTACAAGAAGCAGTATTAGTAGGCGGTAGAGTATAATAATGAGTTTATAATGTGAGGCTGTCTTGAGAGGAAACTTTCAAGTCGGCCTCCTTTAGCTTTTACTTATTCTTCGAATTAGAAGTTTGAAATGGTCATGATAGAAGTTAAGAGATAGTTAATGTAAAATTAATTAAGCTACACATGAAAGGCAGTGGGAATATGAGTGATACGAAAATGTTACAAATGATAGCTGCAGATACAAAGGTCAAACCGCACCAAGTTGAGGCTGTCATCAAGCTTTTACAAGATGGTAATACAGTCCCATTTATTGCGCGCTATCGTAAGGAAGCAACGGGTTCTTTAGATGAAGTACAAATTAAATCAATTGAAGACCGCTACCATTACATTCAACAACTAGAACAAAGAAAAGAAGAAGTAATCCGATTAATAGACGAACAAGGTAAATTAACTGATGAACTAGCAGCGGATATTCGTTCTGCATCAGTTCTTCAACGAGTGGAAGATTTATATCGCCCGTATAAACAAAAAAGAAGAACGAAAGCAACAATTGCGAAAGAAAAAGGGTTAGAACCATTAGCGGCTCAACTACTTGAATTTAACAAGGAAGACGTAGCTGTTTTGGCTAGTGCTTTTATAGATGAAGAAAAAGGTGTAACTACTACAGAAGAGGCTTTAGCTGGTGCAAAGGATATACTAGCCGAAATCTTCGCTGATGATGCTTCTGTACGTGACAAAATCCGCAAACTTTCATGGCAAGAAGGTCGAATTACGACTGCTGTAAAAGATGTAGAAAAAGATGAGAAAAAAGTATTTGAAATGTATTACGAATATGAAGAACCGATTAAGCACATTGTTCCTCATCGTACGTTAGCTATTAATCGAGGAGAGAAAGAGGAGATTTTGAAAGTTTCTATTCAAGTACCAGTTGATCGTGTACTTCAAATAATGGATAGAGAATGGATACCTACAAATTCATCCTCTCCATCGATTCAATATGTAAGAGAGGCTATTGAAGATGGTTATAAACGATTAATTCAACCTTCGATTGAACGAGAACTTAGAAACGAATTAACTGAAAAAGCAGAAGCACAAGCTATTCATATTTTCTCGGAGAACTTAAGAAGTTTATTACTACAACCACCTATTCGTGGGAAGATGGTACTTGGAGTAGACCCTGCTTATCGAACAGGTTGTAAATTAGCAGTAGTCGATGAAACAGGTAAGATGTTAGAGGTAACGGCGATTTATCCGCATCCTCCAAAACCAGATGTAGAGAAGTCAAAAAAGATTGTGAAGGCAATTTTGGACAAGTATCCAATTAGTATTATTGCGATTGGAAATGGAACAGCTTCTCGCGAAACGGAACAATTTATTGCTGATGTTCTAAAAGAATTATCAGAAAAAGAGATTTCGTATGTAATTGTCAATGAAGCGGGTGCTTCAGTTTATTCGGCTTCAGAAGTTGCGCGCGCGGAGTTTCCAGATCTACAAGTTGAGCAAAGAAGCGCTGTTTCTATAGCTAGGAGATTACAAGATCCTTTATCTGAATTGGTAAAGATTGAACCAAAAGCTGTAGGAGTTGGGCAATATCAACACGATGTATCACAAAAAAAACTAGCTGAATCATTGACGTTTATAGTTGAAACTGCAGTTAACCAGGTTGGAGTGGATGTAAATACTTCATCGGTTTCATTGTTACAATATGTTTCAGGATTATCGAAAACAGTAGCTGAGAATATAGTAAAGGCTCGTACTGAAGCGGGTAAATTTACTTCACGTACTCAGTTAAAAAAGGTACCTCGCTTAGGTGCGAAAACATACGAACAAGCTATCGGTTTTTTACGAATCCCGGATGCTAAAAATCCACTCGATAGCACTGGTATTCACCCTGAAAGCTACGAATTCGCCGAAGAAATATTAAAAATTGTAGGGTTAACTAAAAAAGATGTAGGAACAAAAGCTTGTGAAGAAGCTCTTGTGAATTTAGATTTAGAACAATTAAGCAAACAGTTAGATGTAGGGGAAATTACCGTAAAGGATATCGTAGAGACTTTAATGAAACCAACTCGAGATCCTCGAGATGCATTCCCTCAGCCATTATTAAAAACAGACGTATTAAAAATGGAAGACCTTCAAGTAGGTATGGAACTGCAAGGAACTGTGCGTAATGTTGTGGATTTTGGTGCTTTTGTTGATGTTGGTGTTAAACAAGATGGACTGGTACACATATCTAAACTGCAAAAACGTAGAATAAAACATCCGCTTGAAGTAGTTTCTTTAGGGGATATTGTAACAGTTTGGGTTGACAAAGTTGAAATCGAAAAAGGTAGAATCTCACTTACGATGATTCCCCCAGAAAAGAAAGAAGAAAAAGTGGCTAACTAAAGATATACTGTTAAGTAGTACGTGGTATAAACTACGTACTACTTGTTTATTTAGTGTTGAAAGGAAGTGAAAGAATGACTGATATAGAACTACAACATTTAGTGGAAGAGTTATCTTTGAAGTTTTTTGAACGTCCCTTCGTTCATAAAGCATATTTTAACAGCCGATTACGGACAACAGGTGGTCGTTATTTGCTTCATAGTCATAATATTGAGCTTAATAGGAAATCCTATGAACTGTTTGGAATGGAGGAATTGCAGGGAATAATACTTCATGAATTATGCCATTATCATTTGCACATACAAGGAAAAGGATATAAACATAGAGATGCAGATTTTCGCGCTCTACTTAAAAAAGTTGGTGCTCCAAGATTCTGTTCTACAATTGAAGAAAATCAGAAAAGAGGAAGTTCGAATCTATACATATACCAGTGTAAGTCTTGTAAACAGCTGTACAATAGAAAGAGAAGAATTGATATTAATAAATATAAATGTGGAAAATGTTTTGGCCAACTTGACTTAATAGAAAAGAGAAAAGTATAGACAACTATTATGAAGTTGTAGTATATTTATTTTTGCTTTCTCAAGAACTAATAATTTCATTAAAATAAACGTATAAAAATTAAATTAAAAAATATAATAAAAAGTGTTGACTTTCTAATTAACTATCTTTATACTTGTAAAAGTCGACAAGTTGAGTCGAAGTTATTCCGAAGTAGCTCAGTGGTAGAGCAACCGGCTGTTAACCGGTTGGTCGTAGGTTCGAGTCCTACCTTCGGAGCCATGGCCCGTTGGTCAAGTGGTTAAGACACCGCCCTTTCACGGCGGTAACACGGGTTCGAATCCCGTACGGGTCACCATTTGAAATAATAAAATATAGTTTTTTAGGTCCCGTGGTGTAGCGGTTAACATGCCTGCCTGTCACGCAGGAGATCGCCGGTTCGATCCCGGTCGGGACCGCCATTGTTGGGGTATAGCCAAGCGGTAAGGCAGCGGATTTTGATTCCGTCATGCCCAGGTTCGAATCCTGGTACCCCAGCCATTTGTTATGAGCCATTAGCTCAGTGGTAGAGCATCTGACTTTTAATCAGAGGGTCGAAGGTTCAAGTCCTTCATGGCTCATCAATTTTGCTTGACAATTGCGTTAGTTGGTGTATACTTAGAAAAGTCTCTAATTATTCCAAAAACGCGGTCGTGGCGGAATGGCAGACGCGCTAGGTTGAGGGCCTAGTGGGGGAAACCCTGTGGAGGTTCAAGTCCTCTCGGCCGCACCAAGTGATACGTTTCATGCAAAATATATACTAATAATGCGGGTGTAGTTTAATGGTAAAACCTCAGCCTTCCAAGCTGATGTCGTGAGTTCGATTCTCATCACCCGCTCCAACAAATGAACCTTGAAAACTGAACAACAAAACGTTAATGAATTAAACGTTTCTACTATATAATAGAAACGAAATTTGGACATCAAATTTGATGCCAGCTTGAATTTAGAGCTTAACTCAAATTCTACATTTTATGGAGAGTTTGATCCTGGCTCAGGACGAACGCTGGCGGCGTGCCTAATACATGCAAGTCGAGCGGACTTTTTAAAAGCTTGCTTTTGAAAAGTTAGCGGCGGACGGGTGAGTAACACGTGGGCAACCTGCCCTATAGTTTGGGATAACTCCGGGAAACCGGGGCTAATACCGGATAATACAATTTA
>NZ_OBQC01000006.1:0-183002 GCF_900220965.1 Ureibacillus acetophenoni
GGCGAGTCAATAAAAAGCACCTCCTAGTAAGTTGATATGTTCATCATACTAGGAGGTGAGGTGATCTTATATGCGTAGTTTTATTGGGGGCTTACGATCTTTATTTGCGAATCCTGAGTTACTTGCGATTTCACTTAGTTTACTTGCGAAATCTGGAAATTTATTTGCGATTTTCGTTACTTTATTTGCGAATTCCAGCTACTTATTTGCGATTCCTGAATTACTTGCGATTTCGCGTAGTTTACTTGCGAAATTTGGAACTTTATTTGCGATTTTCGTTACTTTATTTGCGAGTTCCAGCTACTTATTTGCGATTCCCGAATTACTTGCGATTTCGCGTAGTTTACTTGCGAAACCCGGGTCTTTATTTGCGATTTTGAACGGGTTATTTGCGGTTTCTGGCATCTTATTTGCGATTCCCGAATTACTTGCGATTTCGACTGGTTTACTTGCGAAATTTGGATACTTATTTGCGAATGCCTATACTTTATTTGCGAGTTCCAGCTACTTATTTGCGATTCCTGAGTTACTTGCGATTTCGAGTAGTTTACTTGCGAAATCTGGAACTTTATTTGCGATTTTCGTTACTTTATTTGCGAGTTCCAGCTACTTATTTGCGATTCCCGAATTACTTGAGATTTCGCGTAGTTTACTTGCGAAATCTGGAAATTTATTTGCGATTTTCGTTACTTTATTTGCGAGTTCCAGCTACTTATTTGCGAATCCTGAGTTACTTGCGATTTCGCGTAGTTTACTTGCGAAATCCGGGTCTTTATTTGCGATTCCCGAATTACTTGCGATTTCGCGTAGTTTACTTGCGAAATCTGGAAATTTATTTGCGATTTTCGTTATTTTATTTGCGAGTTCCAGCTACTCATTTGCGATTCCTGAGTTACTTGCGATTTCGCGTAGTTTACTTGCGAAATCCGGGTCTTTATTTGCGATTTTGAACGGGTTATTTGCGGTTTCCGGCATCTTATTTGCGATTCCCGAATTACTTGCGATTTCGCGTAGTTTACTTGCGAAATCTGGAACTTTATTTTCGATTTTCGTTACTTTATTTGCTAGTTCCAGCTACTTATTTGCGATTCCTGAATTATTTGCGATTTCACCTGGATTACTTGCGAAATTTGGATACTTATTTGCGAATTCTGGCACTTATTTGCGAATTCCGGCAACTTATTTGCGAATTTCACCCAGCTACTTGCGAAATTAAAGCCTGCTCACTAATAATTCAGAACCCCCTCCCCATAAAAATTAAAAAGAAAAACCCGCTCCCAAAAGAGCAGGTTCTCCTATACAAAATCCTAATTCATTAACTTCCCAGTAACGCCTTATCAGAAGACATTTTTTCACCGCGGATGTGTTCGAATTCAGTCATTAGATCAGGGATGGTTAAGGTTGGTTTTTTGGCTTCATCAATTTCTAGAATGATTTGACCTTTATCCATCATAATCAAACGGTTCCCTAAATCAATCGCTTGTTGCATGTTATGCGTAACCATCAACGTTGTTAAGTTGTTTTCCTCAACAAGTTGTTTCGTTAGATTCGTTATTAACTCCGCACGAGATGGGTCTAGTGCAGCTGTATGTTCATCTAACAAAAGAATGGATGGTTGGGTAAATGTCGCCATTAATAAAGACAGTGCTTGACGTTCCCCACCTGACAACAATCCAACTTTTGCATTTAAACGGTTTTCTAAGTTTAAAGATAGCTTTTCTAACGATGTTCGGAAAAAGTCTTTGCGCTCACGGTTTACGCCGAATCGTAAACCACGTTTTTTATTTCTTGAATAAGCAATAGCTAGGTTTTCTTCAATTGTCATCGTTGGCGCTGTACCTGCCATTGGATCTTGGAAGACACGCCCGATATATTGTGAACGTTTAAACTCAGGTAATTTTGTTACTTCTTTTCCATCGATTGTAATGGCTCCGAAGTCTGGTGTTAATGCCCCTGAAATCATATTCAGCATCGTCGACTTCCCTGCACCATTACTACCAATAACAGTAACGAAATCACCAGGTGCTAAATGTAAATTGATATTGTTTAAAGCTACTTTTTCATCCATCGTACCTTCATTAAAAATCTTATTGATTCCTTCTAGTTTAAGCAAGGTCATTCCCTCCCTGCGTTACTAATTCTCGTTGCTCTCTTAATCGTTCCAAACGTCGTTTTTCTTTACGCTTTTTGTCACGTTGTTTACTTACTAGTTGAGGGATAACAAGTGCTAATACGACAATAATAGCCGTTATTAGTTTCATATCACTAGAATCTAACCAAGGCACACGTAATGCAAGCGCGTAAATGATACGGTAGATAATTGCACCAAATACGACTGCAAGTGTCGCTCTAAAGATTGTTTTCGTACCAAAAATCGCTTCACCGATAATTACCGAAGCAAGACCAATTACAATCATCCCAATACCCATGTTAACATCGGAGAATTTAGAGTATTGTGCGATTAACGATCCTGAAAATGCAACTAACGCATTGGATATTCCTAGACCTAAAATCGTATAACGGTCTGTATTTGCCGAAAAGCTTCGAATCATTCTTTTGTTGTCACCCGTTGCACGGATTGCCAAACCAACTTCTGTTTTTAAGAACCAGTCTGCTAACAATTTAATAATTACTGTAATGATTAGTACAATTAAAACTGTACCCCAAGTTCCTGGAGCAGCTGAAGCTCCTAATGACTTCACAAAATTTGATAATGCAGTATCAATGCCTAAAGGACTCCAAAATCCTTGAAACTGTGAAAAAATCGTTTCATTACTTTGTAATTGTATATTCGGCTTAACAATTACATTTTCTGCAGAGAATCCCATGATTCGTAGATTGATAGAATACAAAGCAATCTGCATTAATATCCCTGCTAATAACGCATTAATTTTTCCTTTTGTGTGTAATAGACCAGTCATACATCCTGCAATGAATCCAGCAACGATTGCTATCAATGTAGCTATAATCGGGTGATAGCCTAGTACAATCATCATCGCTGCTGTTGCCGCTCCCGTTACAAAGCTTCCGTCAACCGTTAAATCTGGAAAATCCAACACTCGGAATGTTAAATACACTCCGAGTGCCATAATTGCATAGATGATTCCTTGCTCGACTGAACCAAAGATAGATAAAAACATATTGAATCATCTCCTAGCTTGCTTATTAAAGTTTGTATTACGTTTATAAGTTCCCTCTACTTTGTCACTTCACATCAATAAAGCACAAAGTGTATAAAAATGACTTGCTTTTTATTCTACTACTTCTGCATTCCAAGAGTCTTTAATTTCAACACCGATTGTATCAGCAGTGTTTTTATTTACTACTAATTTTAAGTTCGCAGGGTATGCTGCTGGAATATCAGATGGAGTCGCTTCACCTTTTAAGATCTTCACAGCCATTTCACCAGCTTCATAACCGATATCATAGTAAGAGAAACCAAATGCAGCTAAACCGCCACCAGCTACTGAGTCTAATTCACCTACGATTAATGGAAGTTGGTTTGTATTTGCAACATCTACTACTGTAGGAAGCGCTGATACAACTGTATTGTCAGTAATAATATAAATTGCATCTACTTTACCTAGTAATGATTCTGTTGCTTGTTTTACTTCTGCTGAAGTTGTTACAGCAGCCTCTTCTAATTGGCCACCTTTTGCTTCTAATTGCTCTCTAACTTGATCTACTTGAACAACTGAGTTTTGTTCACCCGTGTTATAAACTGTCCCTACTTTTGTTATACCTAATTCATCGACAATAAAGTTAACTGTCTTTTCAATTGTATCTGGATGTAAATCAACTGTACCTGTTACATTTGCTCCTGGAGCTTCCATAGAACTTACTAATTCAGCACTTACAGGATCAGTTACTGAAGTAAATATAATAGGAATATCTCCTGTTGCGTTTTTAGCAGCTTGTGCAGATGGTGTTGAGTTCGCAAAAATTAAATCTACGTTTTGACTAACTAAGTCTTGTGCGATTGTTACGTTCATACTTTGATCGTTTTGTGCATTGTTATCAACAAACTCAACAGTTAAGCCTGAATCTTTAATCGCATCTTTAAAACCTTGAGTAGCAGCATCTAAAGATGGATGTTCTACGATTTGTGTTGTACCAACTTTATAAGTTTTTGTTTCTTCTGTTGCTTCTTCTCCATTTGAACCATTAGTACTTTCTGTAGGTTCGTTAGAAGAGCTATTACTATTTCCGCCGCCACATGCAGCAAGAAGTAAAATTAGCCCGAATAATAAAAATGATAATTTTTTCATATTTGCTTCCTCCGTTTAAGTTTTCTCATTTCATCGATTCGCAGTCGATGAATTTAGAATATTTTGAATCTAGTGAGTATACGCTATCTTACAGTCACAAAGTTTGTTAGTCAATAAGATTCAGAGCCTGATAATTCACTAAATTATTATAGATTCATTCTAGCATATTAATTTAGTGCTTTAAAGTGCTAAATTTTTTAAATTTTAAATAAAATTATGATTTTTCATACAAAATCGTCACCTAAACCTCCATCTTTTTAATTATATTGACCTAATTCTATATATCTGTTAATATACTAAATTGTGCGTTTTCTATTTGGCAGCATGAATTTCAGTCTAATACAATACGACTTTCGTACTTATAATAGTGCAAATGACGCGATATTGATCACGCGCACCGTGGTTCGAAACCATCCCACGAAAAAAAACTAAGGAGAAATGAATATGAAAGTAAAATTTATCGCAACAACTGGTATTATTGCAGCACTTTATGTTGCTGTTACCCTACTTGTTGCACCGTTTGGATTTACGGAAATCCAATTTAGAGTTTCTGAAATGTTCAATCATTTGGTTGCATTTAGCCCAAGTTTTATGCCTGGGGTTGTCATTGGTGTATTTATCGCAAATTTATTTTCACCACTTGGCATGTATGATTTAGTCTTTGGTGTAGCTCACTCGATTATCACTCTTGGAATCTTCATTTTGATTTGTAAGTTTGTGAAAAATATTTGGGCACGCTTAATTATTAACTCGTTTTTATTCACTTTTACAATGTTCATCATCGCATTTGAGTTACACTTAGCATTCGATATTCCTTGGACATTGTTCTTATGGACATGGTTTACTTGTGCAGTTGGTGAATTTGTCGTATTAGCAGTAGGTACGCCAATTATGTACCTTTTAAATAAACGTTTGAATTTTAAAGATTTAATTTAACCGTTTTAACCGATAGGCTCAGTCCTATCGGTTTTTTTATTTCCCCTGACACACTTTGATTTTTCAGAAAACATTGACAAATAGTAAAATGCAGTCTACAATACAAGTTAATTAATTGTTCGGATACGGAGAAAGGTTGCGGTAGCGCGACCACCGTTAGAGCAGAGCTTAGCCTGAGTTTAGATGAGAATAGCCGAGTAAATTGATGAATAAGAATAGTAGCGAAAATCGTATGGTTAAGAGAGCTAGTGGTTGGTGTGAACTAGTGCATACCTTTCGTGAATGGGTCTTATGAGAGCAGCTGGCGTAAGTTGGCTGACGTCTTTCCTACGTTATAAGGAAGTGTTTATTTAGTTATAACACTATATAAACACACCAAGGTGGAAGTAACTCGTTTACTTCAACAGAGGTGGCAACGCGGTATAAATCGTCCTCTACAAAAGGTATTTTCCTTTTGTAGAGGGCTTTTTTATTTTCATCTAAACCTCCATCAATCATTTAGGAGGAATAAAGATATGACTATCCAATTTTTCACAAACCATGTTAGTAAAGGTGAAAACCTTGACTTTGAAGAAATGGTTCAAGCTGTTGAACTTATATTTAATGAAGAAACATCAAAAAGTGAGATTGCCGATTTTCTTATTGCACTTAGTTTAAAAGGTGAAACCGCACAAGAAATTGCTGCACTTGCAACCGTTATGAAATCTAATGCCCTTAAAGTTCCTGTTCCAGAGGGTACGTATATCGATAACTGTGGTACAGGTGGAGATGGTTTAAAAAGCTTCAATATTAGTACAACATCTGCAATTGTATTAGCTTCAGCTGGAGTCCGAGTTACAAAACACGGAAATCGCAAAATTTCCAGTGCATCAGGAAGTTCAGATGTTCTGCAAGCATTAGGTATACACACGAATTTTACAATTAATGACTCAGTTGATTTATTAAAGGAAGAAGGGATTACCTTCCTTTATGCACCAAATGTTCACCCTAAACTAAAACGGATTGGTGAGGTACGACAAGCAATTGGAAAACCTACAATTTTTAATATGGTGGGCCCTTTAACAAACCCAGTTCATCTGAAAACACAAATAGTCGGTATTAACCGCCCTCATTTCGTAAAGGAATACGCTGAAGTGCTAAATATATTAGGTCGTGAACGTGCAATTGTTGTATCTGGAACACTAGGTATGGATGAAGCTTCCCTATCTAACGACAATACGTTTGCGTTGTTGGAAAAAGGTGAAGTAACGCCATTTGAATTGCGTATGGAAGATTTAGGACTTTCCCCTGCCCCTGTTACTGCATTACGAGGCGGTACACCAGATGATAACGCAGTGATCTTAAAGGATTTATTAAAAGGTAAACAAAGTGCTTACTTTGATGCGGTTTTATTAAATTCTGCACTCGGCCTTTTTGCTTACGGTACGGTTGATTCCATAAAAGAAGGTATTGAAGTAGCACGAGAGGCAATTCTGTCAGGACGTTCATTAGCAAAACTAGAATCCATCATTGGATTTAGCGAAGAGATTTTAAAGGAGCGAGCAGTGTAATGACAATCTTACAAAACATTATTGATTATAAAGAAACGTTAATTCCTACTTTACTTAAAAATAAACCACAGTTTAACGTTGTGGAAAAAGTACGCCCGTCTTTATATGACGAGTTACGTAAATCAAACACACTTCAAGTAATTTCTGAAATGAAGCGCGCTTCCCCTTCAAAAGGATTAATTAACGAAGGAGCCAATCCAATTGAGCAAGCAAAAAAATATGAATCTGCTGGAGCCGTTTGTATTTCTGTATTAACGGAAGATAAATATTTCAAAGGTTCTTATCAAGATTTAGCGGTTATCGCAAATACCGTGGATATTCCTCTACTAAATAAAGACTTCATCATTCATGAAGTACAAATCGATTATGCGAAAGCAGCAGGTGCATCTGTCATTCTATTGATTGTTGCTGCCCTTTCAGATGAAAAGCTAAAGGCATTCTATGATTATGCAACGAATTTAGGGCTCGATGTATTGGTTGAAGTTCACAATGAAGAAGAACTTGACCGCGCACTTGCAATTAATCCAAAAATTATCGGTGTGAACAACCGTGATTTAAAAACATTTAACCTTGATTTAGCTCAAACTGAAAAACTTGCCGAAAAAATAAATGCAATTCATGATATCGCGTTTATTAGTGAAAGTGGTATATGGACGAATGAAGATGCAGAGCGTGTAGCAAAGGCTGGCGCTCGTGGGGTTTTAGTTGGTGAATCTTTAATGAGAAGTGGAAATGTGGAAGATGCTTTGAAATCTTTACAGGTCAAACTACCTGAGATTGTTGAGGTTGTGAAATAAATGGTTAAGGTAAAAATTTGTGGACTGAAAGAAGTAGAACATGTTCAAGCAGCAGTAGCAGCAGGTGCAAGTTTCATAGGGTTTATGTTTGCGCCAAGTAAACGTCAAATTTCAGTTAAACATGCAACGGAACTAGCAAAACACGTTCCCTCTCATGTAAAAAAAGTTGGTGTATTTGTTAATCCATCTGAAGATCAGGTACACGATACCGTTAAACAAGTGGGTCTTGATTATGTTCAATATCATGGCAATGAAAGTTCAGAGTTCATTGAAAATCTTGGCTACCCTTCCATTAAAGCATTTTCAATTAGAGGGTATGAAGATGTTGAAAAAGCTAGTAAATACAATGTAGATTATTATTTATTCGACGCACCAGGAACTGATTATGCTGGTGGTAGTGGGCGTGTATTTGATTGGTCATTATTAGATCAACTATCTATCTCAAAAGACCGAGTCATTTTAGCAGGTGGATTAAATAGTGGTAACGTCCAGCAGGCCATAAAACAGGTTTCCCCTCATGGAGTCGATGTTTCAAGTGGTGTTGAACGTGACGGTGCAAAGGATTCAGATTTAATAAAACAATTTATAGAAACAGCTTGCGAAAAAAGGAGTGTATTGAAATAATGACTACTACAACTACTAAAAAAGGTCGATTCGGTCGTTTTGGAGGACAATTTGTTCCTGAAACGTTGATGACTGCATTACAAGAACTCGAGGAAGCTTATGACAAATTTAAAAATGATGAAGAATTTCAAAATGAACTTAACTATTACTTAAAGAATTACGTCGGTCGAGAAACTCCTCTTTATTTCGCAGAGCGACTAACAGCTCAGTTCGGTGGTGCAAAAATTTACTTAAAACGTGAGGATTTAAACCATACTGGTGCACACAAAATTAATAACGCTTTAGGTCAAGCGCTCCTTGCAAAACGTATGGGCAAAAATAAAATCGTTGCAGAAACTGGGGCTGGTCAACATGGTGTTGCCACTGCTACTGCGTGTGCCCTACTTGGTATGGAATGTATCGTTTATATGGGTGCTGAAGATGTGAAGCGTCAAGCATTAAACGTATTCCGTATGGAGCTACTTGGCACAAAGGTAGTTGGAGTTGAAAAAGGTTCTGCGACTTTAAAAGATGCAGTGAATGAAGCACTTCGTCACTGGGTAACAAATATTGAAGATACGCACTACATTTTAGGTTCTGCTATGGGACCTCACCCGTTCCCTACTATTGTTCGTGACTTCCAACGTGTCATTGGGGATGAAACTCGTAAACAAATATTAGAAGTAGAAAACCGTTTACCAGATGCTGTTGTTGCATGTATTGGTGGAGGTAGTAATTCAATTGGTATGTTCTACCCATTCGTCGAAGATTCAGATGTTGCATTATACGGTGTAGAAGCTGCTGGACATGGTATTGAAACTGGTAAACATGCTGCTGCTATTAATGGCGGTCAAACAGGCGTTTTACACGGAGCATTTATGTATTTGTTGCAAGACGAAAACGGCTTTGTGCAAGAGGCTCATTCCATTTCTGCAGGTTTAGATTACCCTGGCGTTGGACCAGAGCATTGTCATCTACATGATTCTGGTCGTGCCACTTACGTTAATATTACGGACGACGAAGCATTAGAAGGTGTAAAACTCCTATGCAAAACTGAAGGAATCCTTCCTGCCCTGGAAAGTGCCCATGCTATTGCTTACGCTTCAAAATTAGCAAAAACAATGTCTCCTGATGAGATTCTTGTCATCTGTTTATCGGGTCGTGGAGATAAAGATGTTCATACCATTTCTTCTGCACTTGGAGGTGACTTAACATGAGTCAATTAAAAGAGACGATTTTGAAAACTACTGCTAATGGAGATAAAGCATTCGTTCCATATATCATGGCTGGAGACGGTGGTTTAGATAAGCTTCAACCTACGATTTTAAAGTTACAGGAACTTGGAGTAACAGCGATTGAAGTGGGTATTCCTTTCACAGATCCAGTTGCGGACGGTCCAACAATTGAACGTGCTGGTGAACGTGCATTAGCGGCAGGTACAACTTTACGAAAAGTAGTAGAAACTTTACAAGGCTTTGTAGATCAGGTTACTGTCCCTCTTGTGGCGATGACTTATTTAAATCCAATTTTAGCTTACGGTGTGGAGGATTTTGCACGTGACGCAAAAGCGGCCGGTATTCGTGGGATGATTATTCCTGATATGCCATTGGAAGAAAGCGAGATTGTACACCCTGCCTTTAAAGCAGAAGGCATTGCCCTTGTTCAACTTGTTTCTTTAGCAAGTTCATCTGAACGAATTGAACGTTTAACTAAAGCAAGTGAAGGTTTTATTTACGCGGTTACTGTGAACGGAATTACTGGTGCTCGCCAAAGCTTTGCGGATGAATTAGGCGAACATTTTAAAAAGCTACAATCTTATACGGATACTCCTGTATTAGCTGGATTCGGGATTTCAACACCTGACCACGTTAGAAACTTCGGTGCGATTTGTGATGGTGTGATTGTCGGTAGTAAAATTGTCGATAGTATAGCAAATGATGACTGGGTTACGATTGAGGAATTAGTGAAAGCTTCAAAGGTTGCTCCTGTGAAGTAAGTTAAAATTACCGCCCATTAAAATGGGTGGTAATTTTCGTTTTAAGAGCTCTACAATAAATACGGTATCACCAGAATCGCAAAAACGTTTGCAATAAAGTGAGCAAATGCACTAATCCATACATTATTCGTTTTGTAGAAGATTACTCCATATAAAACACTATTGATGAAAATAAATACTAAGTCATATGCAACAACTAAGGTACTTCCCATTGACATATGAGCTATCGAAAAAATGAGCGATGTAATTATTATTGCTGGAGCGATGGGAAGTGCTATATTTAATTGTTTTTGATAAAACCCACGCCACGCAATTTCTTCGCCGAAAGCCAAAAACGCTAGTTGGAGTATTAGCAATACAATTTTATCTAAGGAAAGCATACCTTCCGTTCTTCCATACAGATGATCTATGTATTCTGGTAAAACAAATTTTGCACCCACGATACAAACAATATTCATGAGTATAGGTAACAAAATTAAAATCCATATGTTTGTTTTGTTTAAATTAACGTTATTTATTTTTGTACTTAAACCACTGTTATCTGAATTTTCCTTATTACTTGTTTCGTGAATAATAAAAAACACGACACCTATGATTACAGATATTCCTGCAATATTCATATCAAAAAGGCTTGCAAATGAAACAATGGTCATTGCTATGATTGCTAGTAAATTTATTTTCTTAATTTCAGCCAATTTTATTAAGCACTCCTTTCCTTAGTCTTATTTTTGATAATCCCCCTTTTCCATTTTACGCCTTCATTGTAATTTTATTGTGAATTATTGGTTTTTATTTTGTCATTAAAGTTAATAATTTTTGTTCATTTATAAAAATAAACCTAAATCACTATCGATTTAGGCTCTCAATAATCATCTAACTTTCACCTTAACTTAGTTTTTAATTTCCCTAACATATCCACTGTCATTTTTTCCAAATCATATTCTACTTTAAATCCCCATTCTTCAATTGCCGCTGATGAATCAATAGAATTCGGCCAGCTATCTGCAATTTTTTGGCGAACAGGATCCACCTCATAAGTCATTTCAAAAGTAGGAATATGTTTCTTAATTTCAGCTGCAATTTGTGAAGGTTCAAAACTCATTGCAGATATGTTAAATGCGTTACGATGCTTTAAATTTGATGGGTCTGCTTCCATTAAATCTACCACTGCCTGCAGGGCATCCGGCATATACATCATATCCATATACGTCCCCTCTGCAATATAGGACGTATACTGTCCCTCTTCGATGGCTTTATAGTAAATTTCCACTGCATAGTCGGTGGTTCCTCCACCTGGTGGAGTCACATATGAAATTAATCCCGGGAATCGGACACTACGTGTGTCAACACCGAATCGCATAAAATAATAATCACATAATAACTCCCCTGCTACTTTATTTACCCCATACATAGTAGTCGGTCGTTGCAATGTATCTTGCGGCGTATTGTCTTTTGGTGTGGAAGGACCAAATGCACCAATGGAACTCGGACTGAAAAATTGTAAATTTAACTCCCGAGAGACTTCAAGGGCATTCATTAACCCACCCATGTTTAAGTTCCATGCAAGTAATGGGTTTTTTTCAGCAGTAGCGGACAATAATGCAGCTAAATGAATGAACGTATCCGCATTAAATTGTTTTGCAAGCTCATACATTCTTTTTGACTCCATAACGTCTAGCACTTCAAAATGACCATCAATTTCTTCAGGCTTACGGATATCTGTTGATAATACATTCTCTCTGCCATAAAGATTGCGCAATTTTTCAACTAATTCAGAACCAATTTGTCCAAGCGCCCCCGTAACGAGTATTCTCTTCACACCGTCGCCTCCTAGATTGAGAATGAAAAAAACCTTCGACCGGTAAATTTCACGTTCATAAAAAACTCAATCTATCTTATGCGACTTGCTCGTAGATGTACTACAACCTGCGGGCATAGGGAATATTTTTATTCATTTAATCCTATTCAGCAATTGTGAGGGATACACCGAAAATAGAATGAAAAGGAATAGCACGCCCATCTTCAAGATAAAGCGTTGCATTTGTTTGATTTAATTTCGTAATGATCCCTGTTGCTTTATATATTTGTTTTTCTTCCCAAACTTTTAGCTCTACTTCCCTTTTTTGATTGTAGGCGAGTTGTAATTGTTCACTTAACTCCTGAAGTGCCCACTCATCCAACTCTGGCTTTTTCACGTATTTGTCTTGCTCTTGCCATTCGCGTAGTAGCTTCACATGTTCAGGTAGCATCATAGCCGTCCATTTAATATTTCCTCGGTCTCGAATCATTTGATCGCCCCCTTTTTGTGCAACAGTTTTAAACCATTATTTCTTATGTCCACCTAACAACTGAGCACGTTTCATCGCTGTTCCAGCTTCAGTATAAGATACCGCACGTAATACAGATGTCGTCCCGTATTTTGAACGCAATCTGTCCATTGTGGCACCGAGCTTTCGCTTTCTCCATTTGGATTGGTCAAATAAGCTAAGTTGCATAGAGCGTTCTGATTCTAATTTCGTAAGACTAATATCGATATGCCTTACTGGTCGCTCCGCGTAAAACTCGTCTAATAATTGCTGACAGACTTTAAAAATTTTCATCGTGTCATTGGTTGGTTCATCAATGGTCCGCGCACGATGGAAACCACCACCAAATGCATCTTTGCTATAAGTTACACCAAGGGTTATTGTTCTTCCCACTTGATAGGCTTCTCTTGCCCGTCTTGCCACCTCTTCACACATTTCCAACATCACTGTTAGAATCTCATCTCGATTTCGATAATCGCGCATGAGCATTTGTCCTTTTCCAAAACTAATTTGTCCTTGAACAAGAGGTGCGCCAAGGGGAGACAAATCAATTCCCCACGCATGATGGTAAAGCTGATTGCCCATAACGCCAAATCGTTTCTCAAGCATTTGCAAGTTGGCGTTAGCTAAATCACCTACTTTAAAAATCCCCATATTATTCAACGTGCGTTCTGTCCTTCGACCAATTCCCCACATTTCGGATAACGGAGCAATGGGCCACAATTTTTTGGGCACATCCTCGTACGTCCATTTTGCAAAACCTGTTTTCTTTGCATCTAAATCAAGGGCTAATTTTGCCATCAACATGTTTGGCCCCATTCCAACAGCACTTGGAATTTGAAACTGATTATAAATACAATCTTGAATGTATCGGGCTGTTTCTTCTGGCGGTCCCCACAGTTTTTCAGTACCTGTTAAATCAACAAAACTTTCATCTACGCTATATACATGAATCGCTTCTTTCGGCACAAACTGATTAATTAAATTTGTAATTTCCATAGAAGTACGAACGAAAAGTTCCATTTTCGGCTCAAACAATTTAATATCGGGATGCTTTGGAATTTCATATAGCCGTGAACCCGTTTTAATGCCAAAACGCTTTTTCATCGGTGGAGATGCTGCAAGGACAACACTTCCCTTTTGCTGAAAGTTCCCCACTACCGCAATCGGGACTTCCATCGGATCCAAATTCTCAAGTGCCGCCATACAACTTGCATAGAAGCATCGCATATCAATACACATAATTGAACGGTTCGGCAAATTTTCATATAGCGAAAACATTTCTGTTTGATTTAAATTTACATCATATTCTCTTAAGCTACTCGCAAGCATCCAAACACCTCCAAACTGACATTATTCACGACTTAGTATATGCGAACGTTTGTTCTTTAATTCATTTTAAAATGAGACGGTTGAGACCGCAAGTGGGAGTTTTTGGGGATTTCGGTTATATGTTGACATCAATCTACGTCTTCACTACAATAAGAACATAAGTTCCCCATTGTTTTATTATTCCTTTGAGATACACAAAATTATTAATTATAATTTTTAGACAGGAGTGGTGGAAACATGGAACAGCATGAGTTAAACGCAATATTAGATGCACTGAAGGTAATTTCTGAAAAAATCGATGAACGCTTTGAAAAGATTGATGAGCGCTTTGAAAAGATCGATGTTCGATTGGATTTGTTAGAACAGCGAATGGACGAGCGTTTTGAACGACTTGAGAAGAAGTTTGATGGCTTTCGAGTGGAGTTTAGGGAGATGCAAGAAACAGTTGACTACCTTGCAAGTAAGAACATTCAGCATGAAAAAGAAATTGCGCTCAATAGTAATTAAAGAAGACTAAATAGATTACGGCCGACATAAAGTCAGCCGATTTTTTTGTTATGAACTTTTATACTAACCCTTCGCAAACTTGCCAATTTCCAGCAATAGTTCTAGTGCTAGAAAAAGGACCTCCATTTTAGAAGGTCCTTCATTTTCACTATTCAACAATCTCCGTAAAGAAACATCTCTTCATTTGATTAATGAATGTTTCCCCTAAATCGGTAAAGGTTGCTGATCCACGTTTATGGATGACTGTTTTAAACCCTTCTGAATCCGCACCTGCAATCGTTAAATAATTACAAATGTCTGTACACACGCCTGCAACATGGACTTTTTCCACACCTTTTTCACGGAGCTTTTCAGCTAAACCTGTTTTAAAGAAGGCATTGTAATCCTCTTTTGGCTGCATAATTACGTTTGGATTTGATTCATTTTCTTCATACCACTTCATTAAATCCCCGTATAGCTCCTGTCCCTTTGTTCCAACAACATTATGTGCTGGCCATAATTCAAAATGTGAGTCATTTTCTTGGTGAGCATCCATTGCCACAACAACGACTTGATCGCGGTTAATAAAATCCTTCGCTAAATCAACAATATACGGGACAATTTCCTGCGCTGGTTTTCCAGCAGTTAAAGTACCCTCATCTGCAACAAAGTCATTACTCATATCAACGATAATTAATGCTTCTTTCGCCATTAAAATCTCCCCCTTATTATCACATAACTACATTGTAGAATAAAAAAAAGAGCAAGGGTAAATAAAACCCTCACTCAAAAAAGTTTTTAACATTTATATTCGCATCACCCTGAACATGTAAAGAAAACCCCCCGAAGCATTAGCCCCAAGAGGTATTTTTATAGTATGTGAACTTATTAATTTGTTGCAGGATACTATAATTATTTTTTCATTGAATTTTTTCCATTTACTAAAAGTTCCCCATCCACCTTAATCCTTTTGGATAATGATTCTTCAAACAATTGCCAGCGAGTTTTCCCCAGCCGATAGAAAAACCATCCACTTCAACTAAATACCAGCCTTTATCACCCGTTGCTTGCAATGTTTCACCTTTCAAATAAGAAATAATCTCTTTAGAATCCAAAGGAAGATTCCATTTATTTTTCACTTCATTCCCTTTTAAAGATAATGCCAGGGCATGGGAAGGTTCGAAACGATTCTTTTTAAAGGTACCTAAATGCCATCCAGGACGTACCACTTTTAGCTTATGTAATGATAAAGAATCATCAGGTAAAAGATATAATTGGTCGTTAAATGTAACGTACTTGCCATTTGGAACAAAATTTAAAGATTCCTTTGCGAATTCCTTGTAATGCTTTAACATGTTAGAATCGACTTTCGGTTGCGCTAATTTCAAATGCGGATCAACGTCGACATCTTTCTTTTTAAGTACAGCAATATAGTGACCTTCACCTTTCATTAGATGCGGCCATAATCTGATTGTCTTTTCAATCTTATCTGCCGGATTTGTTACCCATTCTTTTCGGCCTTCACTGAACCCTTTGTAAGTTGGCACTTCTTCGATCTCAAAATTCGGATGTTCTTCTAAGAAACGGCTAATTGTACCTTCATTTTCTTCTGGTGAAAAGGTACATGTTGAGTAAACGAGGCGCCCTTCAGGTTTAAGCATAGCTGCAGCATGTTTTAATATTTCCAGTTGGCGAACGTGACAATGCTCAACACTTTCTAAACTCCAATGTTCCCGAGCTTCCTCATCTTTACGAAACATTCCTTCACCCGAACAAGGTGCATCGACTAAAATACGGTCAAAGAAGCTTGGAAATCGTTCCGCAAGGCGTTCCGGTGTTTCATTTGTTACGACTGCATTTTTAATGCCCATACGTTCTACATTTTGAGAAAGGATTTTTGCTCGCGCAGGGTGAATTTCATTGGACAACAAAAACCCTTGCTGGTTCATTTTCGAAGCAAGGTGCGTCGTCTTTCCACCAGGTGCTGCACATAAATCCAATACTTTCTCTCCTGGCTTTGGGTCTACTAACTCCCCAACTGCCATAGCGCTCGGTTCTTGAATGTAGTAAAGACCGGCATCATGGAATGGATGCTTTCCAGGTCGATCATTTTCTGAATAAAAATATCCTTCTGTTACCCAAGGAATTTTTTCAATTGTAAAAGGACTCTTCTGTAAAAAATCATCAAAAGGTACTTTTAAAGAATTAACACGTAATGCTAAACTCTTTTCATCTTGATAACTTTTAACAAAATCATCATATTCATCTTGCAATAGATTCTTCATTTTCGTTAAAAAATTTTCCGGGAGATTCATCTTTTCCACCTCTCACAAAAAAGTACATTAGGAAATATATCACCTAAAAAATAGAGTTGTAAATATTTCTTGTGAAATTTTTTTGAACGAAAAAAACTTTCTTTTTCGGAACATCTAAAGAAAGTCTAGTCAATTAAGTTTTTATTATTTTTCTTTTATTTAGGTTACTACATCGGTATAGGATAGTTTTTTATAAAGCTAATTTTTCTAGATACGAGGATTTCAGATACGACTTATTCAGAATTATGCGCAACCCACACATAATTGCAGATATGTCGTATCCCCCTTCCTCCAATTTGATGAAAAATGCAATTTTTTATTTCATAGTGAAAAATTTCTATTCTTCTACAACACCAGCATACAAACTCGGTCTACGATCATCGTAAACTGGGATTCTTGTACGTACTTCATCTACCTTTGAGAAATCAACATCAATAATGGCAAGTTCCTCGTCTTCAGCACCTGTCCATAATACTTCGCCCCAAGGTTCGATAATCATCGATTGGCCGTTGAAATTTTCAACCTTCTTTGAAATTCGGTTGACTGCCACGATAAAGCATTGATTTTCAATGGCACGGGCTTGCAATAATGTTTTCCAATGATCAATACGAGGTGTTGGCCATTGCGCAGAAACGAATAACACTTTCGCACCATCAAGTGCATGAGCTCGTAACCATTCAGGGAAACGGATATCATAACAAATAACTGCTCCCGCTTCCACATCCTCAAATTTGAAGCGATTCATTTGATCTCCAGCATGTAAAAACTTTTCTTCATCCATTAATCTAAATAAATGAACTTTATTGTATTCACTTAACAGTTCTCCTTCTTTGTTCACAATATACATCGTGTTATAGAATTTCCCATCATGTTCAGTAGCAACTGATCCACCAACGATATGTATTCCTAGTTCACTTGCTAGTTTCTGAAGAAATTCTTTTGTGCGCTCTCCTTCTTTATCAGCAATTTCAGGTAATTTTTCTAAAGCAAATCCCGTGTTCCACAATTCAGGAAGCACAACAATTTCAGCACCTTTACTCGCAGCCTCGCGGATGAAATGTTCTGCACGTTCATAGTTTTCTTCTACTTTTCCAAATCTTACATTTAGCTGAATGCACCCAATTTTCATAACAACATCCCCCTATAAACTTTCTATTAAAAAATTTATTCATTTGCTATACTAATTGTAATTATATTCTGAATTCTATGCAAAAGGGAAATCTGATAAGTCCATTTGAGACGTATTCTGTATGTTCCGTTTTTAAACACATGGACATTCTAAAGTTAAAGCAGACTATTCATATAAGATTTATTCACAAAAAGAAAGAGGAATGTATATGGAATTATCAAAGAAACTTCAAAACCTTCCAACACAATTTTTTGCTTCACTCGTCCAAAAAGTAAATACTGCTATTGCAGAAGGTCGAGATGTGATTAATTTAGGTCAAGGAAATCCAGATCAGCCTACCCCCTCTCATATTGTAGAAGCTCTACAAACAGCTGTGGCTGATCCTCAAACTCATAGATATTCACCTTTTAGAGGATTACCAGAGTTTAAGGAAGCAATTGCTGATTTCTATAAACGTGAATATGATGTCGAGATAGATCCGCATAAAGAAGTGGCCATTTTAGGTGGAGCGAAAATTGGGTTAGTTGAATTACCAATAGCGATTCTTAATCCTGGTGATTCGATGTTATTACCTGATCCAGGCTATCCAGATTATTTGTCAGGGGTTGTGTTAGGAGACGTACATTTCGATACGATGCCACTGCTTGCTGAAAATTCATTTTTACCGGACTACACTGCGCTATCTGAGGATGTGAAATCCCGTGCAAAACTAATCTATTTAAATTACCCAAACAATCCAACTGGGGCGACAGCAAATTTAGATTTTTTCAATGAAACCGTGGATTTTGCATTAGAAAATGAAATTGCAGTTGTACATGATTTTGCTTATGGAGCATTCGGTTTCGACGGTGAAAAGCCTGTTAGTTTTCTGCAAGCGAAAGGCGCTAAAGAAGTCGGTGTTGAACTTTATACATTGTCAAAAACGTATAATATGGCCGGATGGCGAATCGGCTTCGCAGTAGGCAATGAAACCATAATTGAAGCCATCAATTTAATTCAAGATCATTTATTCGTAAGTCAGTTCCCTGCTGTTCAGCGAGCTGCGATTGAAGCTTTAAATGGAGATCAGCAATGTGTGGAAGAACAGGGTGCAATTTATGAAAGCCGCCGTAATGCATTGATGGAGGAAGCTCATCGGATAGGTTGGGATGTAACTGCGCCAAAAGGGTCCTTCTTTGCATGGTTGAAAGTTCCTGAAGGTTTTACAAGTGAAGAATTCGCAGACCTACTTCTGAATAAAGCCGATGTAGCTGTTGCTGCAGGAAATGGCTTTGGTGAATACGGCGAAGGTTATATTCGTATTGGTTTATTAGTTAGCGAAGAGCGGTTAAGGGAAGCTGTTCAACGTGTGGAGAAGCTTGGGATTTTTAATCGATCTTTGAGGTTTGTCCGATAAAATGGTGAAATTGTCCGATAAACTTCAAAAAGTGTCCGATAAATCACCGAAACTGTCCGATAAAACTAAAAATTTGTGCGATAGTTTCTAAAATTAAGCAGCGAAAAATCATCGCGATTTATTTTTCAAGTGTATGTAATTTTTCTCCATTGAACATCTTTATATAAGAAAGGATGTGTTGAACTAATGGAGGAATTAAAATTTGCAGAATTAGATGTAGAACAGCTCGAAAAAATAAATATGTTACAAGAGGAGCTAGGCGTTGTCTTAATCGCTTACGATAAGCGAATGAGCACTTTGCCAGATGAAGAATTGGCCAATCATGATGACCAATTATCCTAAGTAAAAAATAAAAAGCTTGAGAAGTAGGTACACCCTCTCTCAAGCTTTCAATCTAAAATCACTCAAACAAACTTGAAATACGTTCATTCCACTTTTCTTCATTAATACTGCTATCCACCAATTCTCTTAATTCCCTTTCCGCTTCAGCGTAGAGATTTACAAATGCTACAGCATCATACATTGCAGAACGGTATTTAGCGACAATGACTTTAATGTTCTCTTCTTCTACTTCAGTTGGGTGGCAATGCTGAGCAATATCGAAAATTTGGTCGCCACTCCGCGCTGGATCTGGGAAATATACATGGGGTTCCGTACTATCGAAAATACAGAAATTCAACTCAGGAATAATGACCATATCAATAGAATTGGCATCCAGTCCACACCAAACCTTTTGCACATCATAACCACGATTTAATGCTTCTCCTGCCAACCGTTTCATCATAGAAGACTTCCCTGTTCCTGGATATCCTTTGATAAAGAAACGATTTTCAACGTTTTGCGTAATATTTTGAAGCGTATCTCTAGCGCCAGCTGGTGTTAACGTTCCGAGAAGGCGGTGCGTTTCATTTCCACGTTTGTTTAATTGATTTTTGCCGAAAAGATTTTGGATTAACTGTTCAAATTGCTTGTTTAATCCGGACCAGTCCATATGTCTTCTCGTTTCAATTTCCCAATCATCGTGAATTTTAATCGCTCTTGCAAGAGCATGGAAACATTTATCGTGCCATTTTTCTTTATCCTTTGTTAATTGAATAATTTTCTCCCCATGGGCTTTCAATTTTTCCTCATCAATGCACTCATAAAATGAAATGACTTTGTCTCGGCTTCCATAAAGTTGTGGCTCAAATGATGGGTTCGTTGCTTGGAGGAACAAGATATTGTGTGGTTCTTTAACAAAGAGAGCTTCAAATGTGTTTTCAAATAATGGATCGTGGAAATATTCAATCGCTACGTTTTGACTATGATAATACTTTCCAAGGTTGTGAAGCACTTCTGAAAGTTTAAATCCTTGAGCACCCTTGAAAAAATAAACAGTTTTCGCTTCGTTCATAATATCTTTATATACATTTTTCATGCCTTGCCCAGTTAATGCTTTTCCAAAGAAATGTAGAATCGTGCTGTTCAAGATGTCATCCTTCCTAGAGTTTCTTACCTTATTTTTATGTAAACAAACGAAAAAAAGTGCCTAGGACAAATTAAATGTCTTAAGCACTCCCCCAAATTGTATGTGTACCAGGTACACACACAATTGTGAATATTCTAAGTTGTTTCTGTACCTGGTACCCGCTAAATTACACCTAATTCCTTACCAACCTTTTCATAAACAGTAATGGCTGCATCGAGCATTTCTTTCGTATGTGCAGCAGTTGGCATGTTTCGAACTCGCCCTGTTCCCTTAGGTACCGTTGGGAATACAATGGATTTTGCGTAAACCCCTTCTTCAATGAGCCTTTTTGAAAACTGCTGTGTTAATTTCTCATCGCCGATAATGCAAGGAGTTATAGGGGTTTCTGAATTACCAATGTTAAATCCAAGATTTTTGAGACCACCTTTTAGATAATTTCCATTCTCCCAAAGTCGATCCACAAGTTCAGTAGAATTTGTAATTAATTGAATTGCTGCCGTTGTTGCTGCTACATCAGCTGGCGTTAAAGCAGTTGAGAACAAAAATGGACGGGAACGAACTTTTAACCAGTATATTAAGTTTTTCTTTCCAGCTACGTATCCCCCAACAACTCCTACTGCCTTCGATAATGTACCTATTTGAAAATCAACTTCTTTTTCCAATCCAAAATGTTTTACAGTTCCTTTACCCTTCCCTGTCACTCCCGATCCATGGGCATCATCAACATATGTGATAAGATCGTATTCTTTAGCAATCTCAATAATCTCTGGAAGTTTTGCAATATCCCCATCCATTGAAAATACACCATCTGTTATAATCATCACTTTTTTATATTGCCCTGATTTCACAGCTTCCTCTGCTTTTCTTTTCAAGTCATCCATATCAGAATGATTGTACGCAATAATTTTAGCTTTAGACAAACGACAACCGTCAATGATTGAAGCATGATTTAACTGATCGGACAAAATGGCATCATGTTTGTCCATCACTGCTGAAATCGCAGCCATATTACAATTAAATCCAGACTGATAAGAAATCGCTGCTTCCGTCCCTTTAAATTCTGCGAGTTTTCTTTCAAGCTCCACATGCAAATCTAACGTCCCATTGATTGTACGTACTGCTCCTGCCCCAACTCCATATTCTTGAACTGCATCAACAGCAATTCTTTTAAGCCTTTCATCTGTAGCTAATCCTAAATAATTATTAGAGGATAAGTTAATTAATTCTTTCCCTCGTATTTGTATAATTGGACCATTCGCTCCTTCAACAACATCAATCTCGTTAAACAACCCCTGGTCCTGTAATCCTTGCAAGTTCTCATCTAAAAACTTATCTAAAAATTTCCCCAACATAACCCCTCCTCACAATTGTGCGGGTACCAGGTACACAAACAATTCAGAATATTTGAAATAGTTTGTGTACCTGGTACATATTTAATTTAGAAATGATTCGAGTGTGTTTTTGTCCATTGGACCGACGATTTTTTGATAGATTTGCCCCTTCTCGTCAATTACATAGGTAGTCGGTATCGAAATAATTTCATATGCATCGCCAAACACTCCGTTTACATCAAGTGGAATGCTAAAAGTTAACCCATTGTCGTCTACAAACCTCTTTAAGGCTTCAATACCGTTGTCCCTACTAGTTAAATTCACTGCAATCACTTCAATTTCATCACCATGTTCTTCATAGAAACTTTGCATATGTGGCATTTCAGCTTTACACGGTGGACACCATGTCGCCCAAAAGTTTAAAATTACCTTTTTGCCACGGTAATCAGATAATTTTACCGTTTCCCCTGAAAGAGTTTGCAACTCAAACTCCGTTGCACCTTCTAACACAACGGTTTTATTGCCCTTCTCAAAATTTAATGCAACAGACGCTGCTAATATGACAATGAACACCCAAGATACCGTATTTTTTAAAAGATGCTTTTCTTTGAACACCATCACTACTAAAACAACCGTACTTATACAAATGAATAGCCAACCTTCTAATGCAAAAAGCTTTTCATTGTATGCTAAAAATATAGAATTTAATAGAATTAATATAAAAAGCCAGGTTGGATTTTCCCTACTCCCTTTCTTAACCGCAACGTACCCACTAGCTACTAGGATAACAACTCCAACAGCCCATTCTCCAGAAAGAAGGAATTCAGACCCTTGAAATAATAGATAAAACACGGTAAATGAATAGAGCAAACCGTTCCAATCTAATATCCCATTTTGTTTTTTTGTTCTATAAATTAGGAACATTGAAGCTACTATTACTGCTAATATATGCCCCCAGATACCGCCACTAAAATAAAGTGCAGACATTGGATTTTTAATAAACAACGGCCATTCAAAAAGAATATAGCTTAGCTTCCATACTACTATGTAATTAAACAACGCATCTTGAAACAATGATGTAGATTTTTTATATATAATTTTCTCAACTAACATGAATAAAAGTAGCGCTAAAATAAATGCACCCCACTCAGTTTTCACTGAAATATTACCGATTTGAATATACGACAATCGTTTTTGGCCTCCTTCAACTCACACAAAGGTTATAGTTGTTCCTCATTATACTTGAAAACAAATAAAAAACTCGTAAAAGACTACGAATCTTTTACGAGACAAAAAATAATTAGAAAAATGGTTTCATTTCTTCCACATCACCAATTACTTTCAATAGCATTTTACGGCAATATGGTAATGAAAGCTGAACAACATATCCTGAAAATACTGCAATAATAACAGTTCCGACGCCAAGAGGTCCACCTAAAATCCATCCAACAAATGCAACGGATAATTCCATAGTCATCCTAGCAACTCTTATAGAACCACCAAATCTTTCAACGATCCACATCATTAACGAGTCACGAGGACCAGTACCTAGATTCGGGGCGATATACATTCCGCATCCAAACCCTAAAACAAATACCCCTAAGACGAAATAAATAATTTGAAATGTCATAGAGGATGTTCCAGGCAAAATCCAAATAAACAAATCTATAAAAATTCCACATAAAAACATATTTACCCAAGTACCCACTTTTGGAAGTCTTTTCACCATAATCGAGGTAAATGCAATTACAAGTAGTCCGGTAATAATATTCCACGTACCAATTGTTAATCCAAAGTTTTCAAATAGTGCAATATGAAGTACGTCCCACGCATTTGTTCCCACCACTGCACCTTTAATAACCATTGAAACCCCTAATGACAAAATGGCTAACCCTACTAAGAAAAACGCCCATCGCCATGAATATACTTTTCTCATTTACCTGATTTTCCTTCTTTCTATATATCTACAAAAATACAAACTATATTTTTTTCGAGAGTTTTTTATGTATCTTTTACTATATCAGAAAAACTTCCCTTCGTAACATGCAATAAGTCAATTGGTGCTAATTTTATTTGCATCCCTCTTTTTCCAGCACTTACGATTAGATAGTCTAGCTCTCTTGCTCCTTCATAAACAAATGTAGGAAATAACTTTTTCATTCCGATTGGTGAACATCCTCCACGGACATAACCAGTTAGGTTCAACAAATCATTTACATGAATCATTTCTACTTTCTTTTCACCAGCTACTTTTGCACATTTTTTAAGATCAAGTTCATTTGAAACTGGAATGACAAAAACAAAAAATTTACCAGTCCCAGCTGTTGTAACGAGCGTTTTATAGACATGAGAAACTGAGTGCCCAATTTTAGTAGCTACTGAAACTCCGTCAATATGTTCATCCACTTCATATTCAAATAGTTTGTAAGCAATTTTTTGCTGATCTAGTAATCGAACTGCATTTGTTTTTGATGTTTTTTGTTTTGTCACGCTACTCCCTCCTAATGTCTATAAAGAAAAACTGTATAATAAATGCATTCTAATATAATATAAATATCTTTCCAATAGGAAGTTCCCACTAGATATTTGTTATTTATCCACTTTTTTAAAAAATAAAATAAAACCCTCAGATTTACTGAGAGCTCCTGAACCTTTATGCAGTTATATTGTACTGTGATTGTTGCTGTATAAAGCCAGTTTTAGCAAATTTCATTTGATAAGAATACGTTGTTATGGCTCTTTGAAATTTATTTTTTATAAAATTGTTATTTACATTAGTTCTAGATGCAAATTGTTGTTCAGATTCGATTTTACTTTCTTCGAATAGAACAAATTTATTAAGTTCAGTTGATATTAGATTTAGATGATTATCTTTCAATTGATGAATCCGATTAGGCTCAATTTCATCATTTCCGCTTGCACTTGCTATTTCTAACTCTGCTTGTTTTAATTCATCATAAACAGGATTGTGGAGTTGTTTTGCTAAGTCTTTTTCAGATTTTAATAATTCATTGAGTAAATTGGTAACAGGATTTTTACTTGCTTCAATAAAAGTAGAAGACTTTTTATAGGCTTTGGCCATCTCCCTACGCTGAGATACATACTTTCGTTCTTCAAATTTATTAATATCATTTAGTAGACTTGAAATTTTCAAATTTCTCACCGTTCTTATTTTGATAAATTTTTATATCGATAATTTTACCACTTAATTACAGTATGTCTACAAATTTCTAAACCTATTCAGAACTTTTCCAACAAAAATAAAATACCTGTGTAAAGATTTGTTTTCTTTACACAGGTATAGTTTAAACGTTTTCTTCTAATATAGTTCCAGCAATATTTACTGCATGGTCTCCAAGACGTTCCAAATTACTAATAATATCAGCAAAAACGATACCAGCTGAACCAGAACATTCATCATTATTTAAACGATAAATATGTCGCTTACGGTATACACGTTCTAATTCATCGATACGATTTTCGTTGTCTAAAACTTTTCTTGCTAAATCTTTACTTTGTTTATCTAATGCTAACATTGCAACACTAATAGTATCTAGCACAAGATTAAACATTTCTTTTAGTTCTTTTTCAGCTTCCTCACTAAATTTCACACGGTTCGTCACACTAAATTGAGTTAGTTCGACTAAATTTTCAACATGGTCACCAATTCGCTCGATATCACGGATATTTTGCAATAGGTTATGGTGAACTTTCGAATCATTACCAGATAATGATGCTTTAGATAGTTCAACTAAATAATCTGTCGTTACTCTATCTAGGTTGTTGATAGCTTCTTCTAACTGTTCAGTTATTCCTACATGTTTAGTATCTCTTGTGAAAAGAAACTCTTGTGACTCCTGAAGGCCTCTAATAGCAAAATCCCCCATGCGCATTACTTCTTGCTTAGCCTGTCCTAATGCAATTGACGGAGATGTTTTTATTAAAGAACGATCTAAGAATTTAGGAGCATATTCAATTGTTGTATCTTCTCCAGGAACGATTTTTGTAACGATCCAGGCAATAGCTGCAACAAATGGAAGTTGAATTAGAGTGTTTACAACGTTAAACGATCCGTGTGCAAATGCAATTTGCATTTTTTCATCTAAATTCAATAATCCAGTAATCCACTCTACATAATTTACAAATAGCGGTAATATTACCAGGAAAATAACTGTTCCAATAACATTAAACATTACATGAGCTGCAGCTGCACGACGAGCAACAACAGTTGCCCCTAAAGAAGCTAATATAGCAGTAATGGTTGTCCCAATATTATCACCAAATAATACTGGTAATGCTCCAGCTAATGGAATAAGACCTTCACCATATAATTCTTGTAAAATCCCAACAGTTGCTGATGATGATTGAACTACTAAAGTGAATACTGTCCCTGCAACTACACCTAAAATTGGAAATTCACTAAAACTTACAGTCATATCAATAAATGCGTCAAAATCACGTAATGGTTTCATCCCATCACCCATCATTTCAAGACCGATGAATAGACCTGCAAATCCAAACAATATTTGACCAATATTTTGGATCGTGTTCTTTTTAAAGAAGAAAAGTAACACTGCACCTAGTGCCATTATTGGGTAAGCGTAAGTTCCCACATCAAAACCAATGATAAAGGCAGTTATTGTCGTACCAATGTTAGCACCCATAATAACACCAATAGCTTGTCTAAGGTTCATGAACCCTGCACTAACAAGTCCTACTGTAATAACTGTTGTACCTGAACTGGATTGGATTGCTACAGTTACTAAGATACCTACTAACACACCCATTAATGGATTTGTCGTAAATTTATCTAAAATGTCTCGTAGTCGATCACCTGCTGCTTTTTGCAAGCCATCGCCCATAAATTTAATTGCAAATAAAAATAACCCTAGTCCTCCTAGGAATTGGAATAACATCGTCTGCCAATCCATTAATTAGTTCCACCTTTCCAAAGCCTTCGACACTATTATTCATATTTCGCGCTTTAGTGTAAATAATTTTATAGTTTTGAAATATAAAATTTACATTACCTTTACAATTCCTTAATATAATATACACAATTTTGTTGTTGAAATAAGGAAAATTAGAGTATTTAGGTTTCTTTATATAATGAAAAACAATACATACCTTATAAAAATTTGATATAGCTCATTCCATTTCTTTAATATCATTGCCTTAGTTTTGCCTATTACATTACAATCATTCACTATGACTGAAACTCCATTTGACATATGCTATATTTATTCCTATGGAAGTTAGAAAGGATGTTTTTTAACAATGGCAATAAGTTTAGTGTTAGCAGAAAAACCATCTGTTGCACGTGATATAGCAAACGTATTAAAGTGTACGAAAAAAGGAAATGGGTACCTTGAAGGTGATCGATATATTGTCACTTGGGCATTAGGTCATCTTGTTACATTAGCGGACCCTGAAAGTTATGATGTGAAATATAAAACGTGGAATTTAGAAGATTTGCCAATGTTACCAGACCGTTTGAAACTTACTGTCATTAAACAATCTGGAAAGCAATTCAATGCTGTAAAATCTCAACTAACACGAGGAGATGTTTCTGAAATTATCATTGCAACAGATGCTGGTCGTGAGGGAGAACTTGTTGCGCGTTGGATTATTGAAAAAGCGAAGGTACATAAACCGATAAAACGTTTATGGATTTCTTCTGTTACAGATAAAGCGATTAAAGATGGCTTCAACAATTTAAAACCTGGAAAAGCCTATGAAAATTTATATGCATCGGCAGTTGCACGTTCTGAAGCTGATTGGTATATCGGACTAAATGCAACGCGTGCTTTAACGACACGATTTAATGCACAACTGAATTGTGGACGCGTTCAAACACCAACTGTTGCAATTATTGCAGCTCGAGAAGATGAGATTAAAAATTTCAAACCACAAACTTATTACGGAATCGAAGCAAATACAGCTGATAATTTGCGTTTAACTTGGCAAGATGACAAAGGTAACAATCGAAGTTTTAATAAAGATAAAATCGATTCAATCGTTAAGAAACTTGGCAGTGAAAATGCAGTTGTCACTTCGATTGACCGAAAAACAAAAAAATCCTATGCACCAGCTCTATACGATTTAACTGAACTACAAAGAGATGCCAATAAAATTTTTGGCTACTCAGCAAAAGAAACACTTAACATTATGCAAAAGTTATATGAACAGCATAAAGTGTTAACTTATCCACGTACAGATTCAAGGTATATCTCGAATGATATTGTTGCAACAATCCCAGAACGTTTAAAAGCTTGTGGAATTGGCGAATATCGTACGTTTACTAATAAAATTTTAACAAAACCCATTAAAGCGACGAAGGCTTTCGTAGATGACACTAAAGTAAGTGATCACCATGCAATCATCCCAACAGAAGGGTTCGTTAATCTCGCTAAATTTACGGACAAAGAACGTAAAATTTATGATTTAGTGGTCAAACGATTCTTAGCCGTTTTACTCCCACCTTTTGAATATGAACAACTAACATTACATGCCAAAATTGGGGATGAAACTTTTATCGCTAGAGGAAAAACGATTTTATCGAGTGGATGGAAAGAAGTCTACGGACATCATTTTGATGATGAGGAATCTAGTGATGACGTGAAGGAACAAATTTTACCGCGCATTGAAAAAGGTCAATCCTTAACTGTAAAGTTAATCGCCCAAACATCTGGACAAACGAAACCACCAGCCCGTTTCAATGAAGCAACTCTATTATCAGCAATGGAAAATCCCGTTAAATACATGGGGATGCAAGATAAAAAACTAGCTGAAACATTAAAATCTACAGGTGGTCTTGGAACCGTTGCGACTCGTGCAGATATAATCGAGAAACTGTTCAATTCATTTTTAATAGAAAAACGTGGTGGCAAGGAAATCTATTTAACTTCAAAAGGACGTCAACTTCTTGAACTAGTACCAGAAGAATTAAAATCCCCTGCCCTAACAGCAGAATGGGAAATGAAGCTTGAACAAATCGCCAAAGGCAAAATGAAAAAAGACGTATTTATTTCAGAAATGAAAAACTATACAAAAGAAATCGTATCAGAAATTAAATCAAGCGATAAAAAATATAAACACGATAATATATCAACTAAGTCATGTCCGGATTGCGGAAAGCCGATGCTTGAAGTGAACGGCAAAAAAGGAAAAATGCTCGTTTGCCAAGATCGTGAATGTGGACATCGTAAAAATGTATCCCGTGTGACAAATGCTCGCTGTCCAAACTGTCATAAAAAACTTGAATTACGTGGTGAAGGTGACGGCCAAATTTTTGTATGTAAATGTGGACACCGTGAAAAACTATCCGCCTTTGAAGCCCGTCGTAAAAAAGAAGGCGGAGGCAAAGTTGATAAACGTTCAGTACAGAAGTATTTGAAGCAGCAGGAGAAACAGGAAGAACCTGTGAATAATGCACTTGCTGAAGCGTTAAAGGGACTCAAATTTGATTAGCATTAATTAGCATGACTTGAGGTAGGGCTGGGACAAAATTGTCCCAGCTTTTTATTCATTAATGTCCATTACTAATATATCGAACAATTCATTATTTACATATAGTAATAGAGCCCACTCGCCTTCTTTAGCAAACTTTACTGATGATGGAGTATGTGCATCTGCACCATTGTGTTCACCTGCCAAAGGAATTGACCAATTATCATTTCCAGTCTGTAATATTGGATGTACGGTTTCAGTTTCTTTATGATAGCCTACAACCGTAAGATCATTATTTACAATTTCATCGATTCCCCATAAATGCCACATCCATTTTTGTTCACTTATACTTGGCATGTCTGCTCCGATTACTCCAACAATATTTAGATTTCCTATCATATCCTCAAATTCAATTGCCTTGCGCTCCCAATCAATGATGTCAAAATCACTAGCTAAAACAAACTCTGGTAAGTCATCTGGTAAAGTCGATTTCTTCTCTTCTACACATCCTGAAAAGATTACGCCCAATACTATTGTCATAATTATTGGATTAAGATATTTCATTCCTTTCATACTACCCGCTCCCTCTCCTATTTTTCTAAAAATTATAATAAACAATCTGTAATTACTCTCTTTTTTATAATAAATTAGTAGAAATAAAAATTCTTCAATCACATTCAACTATTTAGACTTTTCCATTATCCCCTTCTCTAATCTTTGAATATATTAAATTAGAAAACACGAAAGGAGGTAGCATGTTGGAAGCGAACTTTTTAGCATCACTAATCGATTCACGTTCATATGTTCTAATTCCGGTTCTTTATATTATATTGCTACTCCTTAGGCAGACACCACGTCTTGAACCATGGACCCATGCTTGGATTGTTATGGGAGTTTCCATCATTTCCTGTTTCTTATATTATGGTTTTGTGATCCAATCATTCGTTGAAGGTGTTCTTGTTGCAGGGGTATCCATCTTACTAAAAGATTTAATACATGTTCGGATCGGAACTAATGGGAAAAATAAATAACCCTATAAATTTAGCGATAAAAAAATGCTGATTTTCACACTCCAAATGGAATGTAAAAATCAGCTTTGTGTTAAATCAATTGTTTTGACGGTATTTCGTAAAGTATTTTCCCTAATCGTTTAATTCCTTCTTCGATCACTTCTGGTGATGAATTCGTATAGTTTAAACGTAACGTATTTACATTGCTTTTGTTGGTATAGAAAGGATCACCAGGAACAAATGCCACTTTTGCTTCCATCGCTTTATTGAATAACTCCAAAGCAGATACTCCTTCTTCTAATGTTACCCAAATAAACATCCCACCATCAGGCTTTGTATATGTAATCGTCGGTGGGAAGTATTTTTCCATCGCCTGTATCATGGATCTTGCTTGCTGTTGGTATAAGTCAGTTATTTTAGTAATATGCGTAGTAAGGTCATTTTTTACTAGATAATCATGAATTACAATTTGAGAGAAAATATTTGTATGTAAATCCGTCGCTTGTTTTGCAGTATTAACATGATTCAGTAATTCCTTATTTTTTGTAATCATATAGCCTATGCGGAAGCCTGGAGTTACAATCTTTGAAAATGAACCAAGTATTACTGAGTTTTCTAATCGACCAGCTCCAATGTATGGAAGCTTTTCACCGTTCCAACGTAAATCACCATATGGGTCATCTTCTATTAACACAACATCAAATTTTTTAACTACTTCATAAATTGCTTCTCGATTCTCTCTAGTATATGTAATACCAGTTGGATTGTGGAAATTTGGTACAGTATAAATAAATTTAATACATGGATTTTCATAAAGGGTTTGAGCCAATTGTTCAACATTTAACCCTTCTTCCGTTAATTGCACTGGATAAAATGTTGGTTCAGTTAAACTAAATGCCTGTAGTGCTCCTAAGTATCCTGGTTCTTCTACGATAATTCCTTCACCTTTATTAACAAGTACTTGTGAAATCAATTCTAATGCTTGCTGCGAACCAGTAGTAATTAAAATATCTTCAGGTTCAATAGCTAATCCGAAATTTGTATTATATTTATCTGCTATATATTGACGTAATGGTAAATATCCTTCTGTCGTTGAATATTGGAATAATTTTGGCCCATGAACTTCAATCGCTTCATTTATTGCTTTTTGCAGACCATCAATTGGAAATGAAATTGGATTTGGTAATCCCCCGGCAAATGAAATGACATCCTCTGCACTCGCTACTTTTAAAATATTACGAATAAATGAGGATGGTGTTCTTAAAATCTTATCTGAGTACAACATTACAATTTCCTTCTTCCTGCGCTAATGATCGCTGAAAGGATTGTTTATCCAAATCAGTGTTATCTGATTTTATCAGACTATTTAAAAAACTTCAAAGGGATATTTAGTAAATTTTATTAAATTTTTATTATTAATACTGATAATTAATGTAAAAATTCTTAAATGTGGGCGTTTCATTCTAAGATAAGCACTCTTATGCTATTTTGTATACATTTTTAAAATAAAAAAAATGTCCAATTGATTATTTATTCGATGACTCAATTGGACATTATGTTCATTTATTATTTCGCTGATAATTCACTTTCTTTAAACCATTTTTTAAGAGATGTCCCATCGGCAGTAATATACTCTACCATATAAGCAACGGTTTTTTCAGCCGTATCAATTTCGCCTTCAGCACCAAGCATCCCTTCTTCTTGATTTGTTTCAACTATTACTTCTGACCCTGGTACTAACATTTCCTCGTCTAATCCTTGAAGTTCTTCTTGAACAACCCATTTATGATTTTCTTCACGGAAGTCACCATGTGTAGGTGTATAGGATATGGAGTATACGATAGTATCAAAGGCACCAGTAACAGTTCCTACTGCACCCTTCATTCCTTCTTCGTGTTCAGCATTAACGATTACTTCATCCCCCACTTTAAATTTAGGGTTTTCTGCTTCTTTCATGCCTTCTGGTATTTCTGAAGGGGTAGGTGCATTTGTTACATTATTATTTGCTTCTTCTGTTTGAACATTATCCTTTGTCACTTCATTTCTTGATTCAACATGACTTTCGTGTTCTGTATCACTATTATTTGTATCATCATTACCACATGCCGTTAGTATAGTAAATAAAAAAAGAGACATTACAATTAACCCTAGTCTTTTTTCCATTTGAATCCTCCTAAAAGTTTTCTCAATGCTTTTTCTATATTAAAAGGATTCAACATTCACGAACTTTCTATGCATGATTGATGTAGTTGATTTTCATAATAAAAATGATGAGAACCTAAAAAGATTCTCATCATTTCACTAACTCGTAATTATTCAACATCATATCCTTGATCATCTATTGCATCTTTAATTTTTGCAAGGGATACTTTATCGTTATCGTAAGTTACTTCTACTTGGCCTTCTTCTAAAATAACTTTTACTTGGTCTACGCCAGCTAAAGCACTAACACCTCCCTCAACTGCTTTTACGCAATGCCCACAAGACATACCTTTTACATTTAGAGTTACAGATTCCATATAATTCAATCTCCTTTTCTTTTTAAATTTAAATTACATACACTATAGGGGTATTATTCACTTTTAAAAATAGTATCAAACAAATTGAGATTAAGCGTCTACAAAATATCCTTTATCTTGAACGACTAATTTAATCTGTTCTACATTCACTTTAGATTCATTAAATGAAACTTCAACTTTTCCAGTTTCTAATTCAACATGGTCCTTTTCAACACCATCCATTGATGAGATACCGTTTTCTACAGACTTCTAGCAACCACCACATGTCATTCCTTTTACTAATATCGTTACTTCACTCAATTTGTTAACCTTCTATTTCTTCATTAATTTTTGGATAGTGACGATAAGTTCATCTAAGACTTCTTCATCACCTTCTGTTAACCGGTCAACAACGCATCCTTTCAAATGCCATTGTAGTAATACTTTTGCAACGCTATTTAAAGCTGATTGAGTTGCAGATAGTTGAGTAATAATATCATCACAGTAAACATCGCGTTCTACCATCCCTTTAATGCCTCTCACTTGGCCTTCAATACGATTAAGACGGTTCATAAGATCTTTTTTTATATGTTCTGGATGATGACTTTTTCGATTCGATGATTCTGAATGACAATGTGTTTCGTTTGTATGATCCAGTGTAATCTCCCCCTATTCTTACTTTTATATTAAGATACCCTTTAGGGGTATGTCAACAATAATATCTGTTCATAAATAAAAGATGTTCTAAAATCGACTTCTATCGACTCGAACATCTTACATTTCACTTATTCTTAATCATTACAGCATGTACCATCATCATTTAAATGACCTGATCGTGCAATTTTCGTTTCTAAATAATTTCGATTATATTCAGAAACATCCCCCCAAATGGGTTTTCTACTTACTAGTTCTAGCCCAGCGGCTTTTAATGCTTCTAATTTTTCAGGATTATTTGTTACGAGGGAAACTGGTTTTGAACGAAGTGCTTTTAATACTTGAATAGCATCCCCATAGTTTCTAGAGTCATTCACAAATCCAAGTGCATAGTTTGCATCAACTGTATCGTACCCATTTTCTTGAAGAATGTATGCCATCGCCTTACTAAATAGCCCTATTCCTCTACCTTCATGATTCGCTAAATAGAACAGTGCACCCGTACCATGCTCAACAATTCTTTTCATTGACTCTTTTAATTGATATCCACAATCACATCTTTTACTGCCAAAAATATCACCTGTATGACAAATTGAATGCATACGAATGATTGCATCATCTTCGTGTTCAAAATCTCCATAAACAAGTACACTGGACTGTTGCATTTCTGCTAAATTTAAATCCGTTAGTTTAAAAATAATTTTTTCAAAGTCTTCCGCTACTTCCTTACAATTTAACCAGCAATACCACTTAAACTTTACAGTTTCTCCGTATAAATTCACCGGTAAATTGATAGGTCCTACTAAGTAAATTCCTCCACTATCTGTACGAATTAAGGTAATCTTTTCTTCTAATATTGAAACCACTTTATTATCTAATTTGGTGTTTTTCACAAATGATTCCTCCTTAAACTTAGTGTGGATAATTCCACTAGTATTATGTTTCTTTAGTAAATTCCTTGAAGATATTTTTAAAAATCATTGAACCCAATCCAATTCGTTTAAATAAAATAGGATATAGTTTCTCACTAAACATTTGGGGTGTTTCAATGGGTGCGATTAATGGAAATGAATTCGTCAATAGAATTAATAAATTAAATCCAGAAATTTGGTTCGATGGTGAAAAAATTGAAGGATTAATCTCAGAACATCATGCTTTTAAAGGGATTATTCAATCGAAAGCAGCACTTTATGATTTACAATGCGATGAGAAATTAAAAAAAGAAATGATTTTTCCTTCACCTAAAACTGGTGATTTAATTGGACTTTCTTATCTCCAACCAAAAACGAAAAAGGATTTAAAAAGAAGACGCAAGATGATGGAGAACTGGGCTAAACTTAGTTGCGGTATTATGGGGAGAACTCCTGACTATTTAAATTCTGTATTAATGAGCTTTGCATCTTGTGCCGGGTTTCTAGAAGGTAAAGAAAAATGTTTTCCACAAAACCTACAAGCTTTTTTTGAGTATGCGAGAGAAAAGGACTTATCATTCACTCATACTTTCATTACTCCTCAAGTAAATCGTTCACAAATTTATATTGAACATTCAAAAGAACCAATCGCGGCAAAAGTAATCGATGAAAATGAAGATGGAATTATCGTTAAAGGTGCACGGTTATTAGCAACACAAGGTGGATTAACTGATGAGGTTTTAGTATTTAGCGTTGGCCGATTTCTTTTTAATGAAGATGAGGCATTTGCATTTTCGATTCCATCTAATACAAAAGGATTACGCTTTATTTGTAGAGACACTTTTTTAGGTGGTGAATCTACATTTGACCATCCATTAAGTTCACGTTACGAAGAGATGGATTCCATTGTCGTATTCGATAATGTACTCGTTCCTTGGGATCGAGTGTTCTATTACAATAATGCTGAAGTAGCTGAAGAATTTGTCTCCAAAAGTTCCTTCCATCATTACGCAAAACATCAAGTACTTACAAGACAAATAGTAAAAACTGAATTCTTATTGGGCATTGCAGAACTAATCGTCGACACAATTAATATCAGTGAGTACCAACATGTACAAGAAAAGCTATCCGAAATCATCGTTGGATTGGAAACGATGAAGGCTTTGTTAGAAAAAGCAGAAAATGATGCTTCATTAGACGAATGGGGTTTTATGCGTCCTAATATTATCCCTCTAAAAGTAGCCAGTAATGTGTTTCCTAAAATCTATCCTCGTTTTACTGAAATTATCGAATTATTAAGTGCAAGTGGAATTATCACGTTACCAACAGAAAAAGCTTTTTACTCGGAAATTCAAGAAGATTTGAACCAATACTTACAAGGGGCAAATAAACCAGCTATGGAAAGGGTAAAAATTTTCCGCTTAGCATGGGATTTAACAATGAGTTCATTTGGAACACGACAAACACAATATGAACGATACTTTTTCGGTGATCCTGTTCGTGTTGCAAGTGATTTATATAAGTCGTATCCAAAGGATTCATGTATAAACACAGTATGTAGATTTCTAAACTTAACAAGTGAATAAACAAAATGAAGGCTCGGAATGATAGTAATCCGAACCTTCATTTTTTTATCCTAATTGGAATGTTGTTATACAAGTACAATCTTCTTCGAATGTAGAAAAAGTAGAATCTGCTTTTGATTCATGACACAACAATTTCGATTCATGACACAACAATTTCTTTATCTGAAAAAATGGGTGGAATTAGGAAAGCAATTAGCCTATGTGTAATTGACATAGGAGCATAAATTGTGCTGATGACTAATTAGTGAGGTGAAGGTAAATGGATCCACGTTTAAAACAATTACTAGAAATGACTAGCCTCTATGGTACATTGGCAAAATATTATGAACATATTGACCCAGAAAAGCATATGTATTTTTATCAAAAACATTTTATGTATGAAAAACAATTAGTGCAAATGTATTGGGCATTGCATGAGTCTGAACATTATCATAGATAAAGCAAAATAAATAAAAGTCCTTTTCAACATGTTTAAAAAAGATGAAAAGGACTTTATTTCGTTATCTTTTAGCTATACTAGCTGATTGTCTTCCCAAATGGACTTTCAAACAGCTACTTAGTTACGTACAGTTTTTAATGCTGTAGCCCAAGGAATAACTTGGTCTAACATGTCGTTAACTGATTGTACTTGGTGTTCAGATGGTTTGAATTCATTACCATTTACGAAATCAGTGAATAAAGATAATGCTGGGTGTACACGTACGTCAGCAACTGATAATTCACCAAGAATTCCACGTAAGTGTTCTGCAGCACGTGCTCCACCTACTGAACCGTAAGATACGATACCTGCAGCTTTGTTATTCCATTCTTCACGTAAGAAGTCTAATGCGTTTTTAAGAGCACCAGTGATAGAGTGGTTATATTCTTGAACGATGAATACGAAACCATCTTGTTTTGCAACTGCTTGAGACCAAGCTGCAACACCAGAAGTGTCTCCACCAGCTTCACCTAAAAATGGTAATTTGAAATCTGCGATATCAATGATTTCATACTCTGCATCTCCGCGTTTGTCAGCGATTTCTTTAACCCATGCACCAACTTGTGGACTTACGCGTCCGTCACGTGTTGAACCTAAAACAATACCAATTTTAACCAATTTATTTTCCTCCAATTTTATGTAATTTGTGAGCTCTGTTAAGCTATCTTGAATTCTAATATATTGAATTCGAGATAATAGTATCATCTTCATTATCTATCAGTCAATAATTTTGATTTCAACTAATTTTGCAAATACAAATAAACATATAATGAATTATTTACTTTTAAAAATACATATTGTTTTGACTTATGTATTAGAGAGGATTACTATTTTCTAAAAGTTATATAAAGTTTCTCAAATGGAGTGGTGCAAAAGATATGTTTGATTTCTTTTTTGAACTTAATACAATTCAACAAGTGATTGTAGCCACTATTTTTACTTGGGGTATGACTGCTTTAGGTGCAGCATTAGTTTTTACAACAAAGAAGTTTAATCAGCGCTATTTGGATTTTATGCTCGGTTTTGCAGGTGGAGTGATGATTGCAGCAAGCTTTTGGTCACTTCTGTCCCCTGCCCTAGAAATGGCTGAAGGTGGAAGATTTCCTGCTTGGGTTCCCGTAGCAATTGGATTTCTACTAGGTGGCATGTTCTTATTCTTAGTAGATAAATTACTCCCCCATCTTCACCCAAATGCACCAATGAAACATGCAGAAGGTATTTATCCAAAAAAACAAAAAAGGAGTACGCTCCTTGTGTTGGCAATCACTCTTCACAATATACCTGAAGGGTTAGCGATCGGCGTATCATTTGGAGCAGTTGCAATTGGTTCACCTTCAGCTTCATTAGCTGGTGCATTAGCACTTGCCATAGGAATTGGTATACAAAACATTCCCGAGGGTGTTGCTGTATCCATGCCGCTTTACCGTGATGGAATGTCTAAACGAGACAGTTTCTTGTTTGGTCAATTTTCTGGAATGGTCGAACCAATCTCAGCAATTATAGGGTTTTTAGCTGTGGCATATATTGCACCGTTATTACCATTCGCACTAGCATTTGCAGCAGGTGCGATGATCTTTGTAGTCGCTGAAGAGGTAATCCCTAGCTCTCAAGAAAATGGCAACCAAGACCTTGCAGTCATTAGTTTAATGATTGGATTTACAATTATGATGATCTTAGATGTCGCTTTAGGATAAGTTTAAAGGGTGTACGAAATTGACTTCATTTTTCGTACACCCTATTTTTGTCATGAGTTACATAATACGCATAATAAAAAATCTAAAAAAAGTGCATCATTTTCATTCATTCTATGATAATATATTTTTTATTTTTACGTATTTGATGAACTATTTTGGAAAGAGGTTGACCATGTCAGAAACAATTCAACAACCTAAGGAAAAGTTTGGTCTATTTCAATTAACTTGGCCGATTTTCTTAGAGATTTTTTTATTTATGTTAATGGGGTTAGCAGATACGTTCATGCTAGCATCAGTATCTGACGATGCGGTTTCTGGTGTTGGAACTGCTAACCAGTATATACAAATTGCAATTTTAATTTTAGGGGTTGTTGGTAGTGGAGCTTCCATTGTAGTCTCCCAGTATCTTGGATCTCGCCAATTTCAAGAAGCAACAAAAATATCAGCTTTAGCGATTACACTTAATATTTGTGTAGGTTTTATTATTTCAATTGTATTTATTTTTTCGTCAAATTTATTAATGAAGATGATGAATTTACAAGGTGATGTTCTTGAATATGCATCCACTTATTTAAATATCGTTGGTGGAGCGATTTTCTTACAGGCGATTATTACTTCATTAGCTGCCATTATTCGCGTTCACGGATGGACGAAGCAAACGATGTACGTGTCCCTAGGTATGAATGTCCTTCACGTTGTATTAAACTACATTTTAATATTCGGTAACTTCGGAGCTCCAGAACTAGGTGTTCAAGGTGCCGCTATATCAACTGTAGTAAGTCGTTTACTCGCAGTATTTGTTTTCGTCTGGCTTTACTATCAAGTGTTAGAAGTGAAAGTACAGTTTAAGACATTCTTTACATTTTCTAAAGATTACGTACGTAAAATTTTGTCTATCGGAATCCCTAGCGCACTAGAACAAATTATGTACCAAGTGTGTCAAATTGTTTTCCTGTACTATGTAACTTACTTAGGTACAGAGGCACTCGCAGCACGTCAATACGCAGTAAATATTTCAATGTTCACTTACCTTTTTGCAATGGCGATCGGTATGGGGACAGCAATTATTGTTGGACGTTATGTAGGAGCTGGAAGGCAAGATGATGCTTATAAACAACTTTGGGTTAGTGTAAAAGCAGCAATGATTTTCACACTAGTTATGGTTACGATTGTAATCATTTTCCGGGAGCAATTGATGGATGTTTTCACAGATAACCCAGATGTAATTAAAATTGGTGTTTCTGTTCTATTACTCAGTATTTTACTTGAGACAGGTAGAACAGTTAATATCACTATTATTAATACACTACGAGCTACAGGTGATGCACGATTCCCTGTAAAAATCGGCTTCTTATCGATGATTTGTATGAGCTTGCCTCTTGGATATTTACTCGTCTTTGTATTCGATTTAGGATTAGTGGGAGTTTGGCTAGCTATTGCAGCAGATGAATGGTGCCGGGCAATCATTGTATTCTTTAGATGGAAGAGTAGAAAATGGGAAAAGTATGCATTAGTTACACCAAAAACAGCAGAAGAAACTCCAAATTAAAAAGCGCATTATGCGCTTTTTTTGCTTATTAAAATAAAAATCCTATAAAACAGTTTATAGGATTAGGCTTCTTCTCTTTTTTCATTTTCGTTACTACTAACTTCAATTGTTGAAGGTTGAATGATATTATTTTTTATTTTTTGTATATAGTTAACTACCTGATCGTACACTTTCTCCATTTTCTCTTCTAAGTAATTTGTACGTTCAAACAATACGAATCTTACATGATCGATTTGGTGAACAATTTTATCAATAATCCCCTCTTGCCCATCAACCCGATGAATCACTTCTTGTTGGGTCTCTTCTATCGTTGTAATTTTATCAGCAATTTGTTGTTGTAATTCTGTTTGTTCATCCATTTTATGAAGTATTTTTTCACTTACCACATTCACTGTTTCGAATTGACCGATGACATCATCCTTAAGTGATGCAAGCGAATCTAATTTTTGTTGAATTTCTTCTTTTGCATCAACTAATGCATTTAGTTCTTTCAACACTTCTACTTGTGAGCTAGCTAAATTTTGTACATGTAACTTTAATTCCACTTTATCTCTTTGATCATTTATAATGAGATCTTCTAGATTTGCTTGTTTATTTTCAAGTTTTTTAAGCCATGTGACAATTTGTTTTTCTATTTTTTCATGCTCTTTATGAAGAACTCTTAATTCATACATTTGATGTTCTATCTCTCTCCATTGTCTTTTTTGTTGGATATGATATTTATCTTGAGTAGTATTAATTCCCTCAATTGATTTATGAATCGACTTATTAGAAGCTTTCTGCTCCTTTACAAATTCAGTAAATGCATTGATGCAATATTCTACTTGATTCGGTTCTATTAAAGCGCCTTTATTTTTAAAGACATCTGGGTGCTGTTTTTTATTTATAAACAATCCCATACAAAACACCCCCTGTTTTTCTTTTCTATAGTATGCAGTTTAGGTAGGAATGGGCACTGTATCATAGGAAGTGAACATAAAAGGGAATGTCTAGAAAGTAAAAAAACTTTCCAGACATTCCCTACTTACTAATGGAGTTTTCCTTTAAATCTATTGCTTCTGCGGTGGTCACATCAAGATGTCACCATCCTGGGCGCAAAGGGTGCGTCTCAAAAGTGAACTTTTCAGACGCCCCCTTTAATGATGATCAACAGGTTGTTTCGGTAATGTTTGACTTAACTTACAGTATTGCACGAATACTCGAGCTAATTCTTTCAGTCGATTTTGAATATCTTCATCAACAATTTTATCATTTTTGTCAAAATGAGATGTATGTGTGTATACGTAATTTGGTGTCACTAAACAACGGAAGTAATCTAGGATTGGTTTAAATTGATTCTCTACAACTAAATGATGTTGATACGTTCCACCCGTTGCCACAATGGATGCAGGTTTATAGCGTAATGCCTTAGGTGAAATCATATCTAATGCATTTTTTAACACGCCTGGAATTGATGCTTGATAGATTGGCGTTGCAAAAATATATCCATCAGCCTCTTCTATTTTTTGTATCATCATTTGCATATCTTGATTTAGTGGACTTCCATCTAAAATTTGGTGTTTTAGCTTAGAAAAATATAAAATTTCTAGCTCTAAACTACTATCGTATTCCTTAATATAATGTTCGACTTGGCTTAGTATCGCACCGGTTTTAGTTCCAAACACTGTGCCATCTACAAGTAGAATCTTCATGTTGTCTTTCCTCCATCTATCTCTAATTCCTTTTAATATTCAACAACTATTGTTTATGTACCAAAATTTTTAGAGCAATCTCAGAAAAAATCCGGGCTCAAATACGAAAAGCACATATTGATTGTTATTTTAACAGATGAAACTAGTAAGGAATAGGAAACAAGTTTTAAAAGGTTTGAAATTCAGCCTTTTGTCTTAGGTTTTTCACCTTTTTAAATTTTCCTTCTGTAAATATTCTTCATAATTATAGTATTCCGTAGATCGTCCAATTTCTTTGCAATTCTCTCATATTTTTATTTAATTTTTTCATTTTCTCCTGTCTTACTGCATACATTTTTAAAATCAAACACTAATACTAATTTAACAATTTAGTATTTTTACACATACTTTCGAAGTTTACACCATAACTTAGTATGGATTGGAAAGGATGGGATTCTCTTGAACAAAGACACAGTAAGACTATCAGAAAAAAAGAAAATTGCTTTTATTGTAGAACAGTGCCAAACGAAAGGAATTTATCCTCTTGAACGCGTTGCTACATTAGCAAAATCATTGGAAGAAGAAGAAACAGTTTGGATTTTCTTAAAGACAACAAGTAATGAAGAAATTCAAATTTTTACTAACGAGCAAATTACACCAATTCTTTTTGACAATTACAACGAATTAACAAAACATATTCGTAATCTTCAACCTGATTTAATTGTTCAAGATGGGAAAGATACACTGATTGAGCATGTGGAACAATTGAAACCTTATTGTAAAACACTTGTGCATTTTGATGACTTTGGAGATGGTGCTCAGTTTGCGGATTGCAATATTATTGCACTCTTCGAGGAAACAAAAGAAAATATGGCACAAAATACACTTGCTGGCCCTTACGCATTTGCGGTTACAGATACAATACGCCAAATTGCAGAATCACGTGCATCAAACGAATTGTCCAGTCCTCCTCATATAGTTGTGGCATACGAAGATGGGGATGAAAATAATTTAACTTACCGTACTTTACGTCATTTAACACAACTAAACATTCCTTTAAAAGTAACGGTTGCAATTGACCGTGATTATAAACACTCTGTAGAAGATTTACAAATGATGGTATTAACTAGACGTAATACTAAAATCTTTAAACATGAACGAGCTTTAGAACAGTTATTAACTGAAGCAGATATTGTTATTTGTAATGCAAGTTACTCACCTTATAAAGTTGCGGCCGTAGGAGTACCATGTATAACAGCAGCACAAAATGAACTAGAATTAAATAATTCCTTCCCTAGAGAACAACATGGCTTTATTCATTTAGGCCTTGGAAGGAAAATGAAACAATCCAATATTCAAAATGCGGTAATGGAGTTTTTATTACACGAATCAAGACGTGAGCGTGCAGTTCGAAAGCAACTAGAGCTAGAAATTATCGATAACAATGAAGTATTAAAATCGTTATTATTAGACTTCGCTTACGAACGTCATAATATGGTATCTTTATAGATTGCTATTTTAAATATAAGTAGTCTCCACTCTCTATTTAAATGAAGTGGAGGCTGCTTTTTATTATTTTTTAATAACTTTGAGCACATTGGATTTATTCTTGCAATTGGGCTTCATTTCATAATGAAATCCCCTCTTCAACTGTGTTACAATGTTGGATAGATATTTTTAAGTGCAAATCAATGGATGAAATTTCTTATAAAGGGGCAACAAAAAATGCTTACTAAACGAGAACTTGAACAACAAATTGCTGAATTGAAAATGGATTATATTAATTTACAAGGTGATATGGAAAAGCTTGAACAAACAGGTCATGCCGGTTCTGTTGCACAAGCTGTTGAACGCCTTGAAAGAATGGAAAAACAACTGGCTGAACTGAATAAGCAGCTCGCGGCGTTGTCATAACCCGCGTTTTTTTATGGGTTTTTTATTAATTTATAAATTTGGAGGAACTAATTTTTATGGCAATATTAACAGTTGAAAACTTAGGCCATTCCTTCGGGGATCGTACCCTATTTAAAGATGTATCATTTCGTCTTGTTGAAGGTGATCATATTGGACTTGTAGGTGCTAATGGGGTTGGTAAATCAACCTTAATGGGGATTATTACAGGTCAAACAATACATGATACTGGTAAAGTTGAATGGTTACCTGGAACACATTACGGTTATTTGGATCAGCATACTGTGTTAACAGCTGGCAGAACGATGCGTGATGTACTACGTGATGCCTTTCTCCCCCTTTATAAAAAAGAAGCTGAAATGAATGAAATCACTTCTAAAATGGCTGATGCTACTCCTGAAGAACTTGAAACATTACTTGAGCAAATGGCAGACATTCAAGATGCCCTTGATGCAGGTGATTTTTATACTTTAGATATGAAAATTGAGGAAGTTGCTCGTGGTTTAGGTTTAGATGCGATTGGACTTGAGCGTGACGTTGCTGCATTATCAGGTGGTCAACGTACAAAAGTTTTACTTGCGAAGTTACTGCTTGAAAAACCAAAAGTATTATTACTTGATGAGCCAACAAACTATTTGGACGAAGAGCATATTACGTGGCTTTCTAATTATTTGAAAAACTACCCTCATGCATTTTTATTAATCTCACATGATACGGAATTTATGAACGGTGTCGTAGATGTCATTTTCCATTTAGAGTTTACTAAAATGACTCGCTATACGGCGACTTACGAAAAGTTCTTAGAGTTAGCTGAAATTAATAAACGTCAACATATTGACGCTTATGAAAAACAGCAAGAATTTATTAAAAAGCAAGAAGAGTTCATTGCAAAAAACAAAGCACGTTATTCAACGACAGGTCGTGCGAAGTCTCGTGCGAAACAGTTAGATCGTTTAGAACGTATCGATCGCCCAGAAACAGCTGTAAAACCAGAGTTTGGATTTAAAGAAGCACGTGCTTCCAGTCGATTCGTTGTAGAAGCAGACAATCTATTAATTGGTTATGATAAATCAAAACCACTTTTACCTCCACTATCATTCACGATAGAACGTGGAGAAAAGATTGCTTTAATCGGGATGAATGGTGTTGGTAAATCGACATTACTGAAAACAATGCTAGGAAAGATTGATGCCCTTGGTGGAAAAGTTGGGCGCGGTGATTTCTTAATTCCTTCTTATTTTGAACAGGAAGTAAAGGCTGGGAACATTACACCAATTGATGATGTATGGAATGCGTTCCCTAGTATGGATCAACACCAAGTTCGTGCTGCCCTTGCCCGTGCTGGTTTGAAAAACGAACATATTTCACGCCCATTAAATTCCCTTTCTGGTGGAGAACAAGCTAAAGTTCGTCTATGTAAGTTAATGATGGAAGAATCGAACTGGCTTGTTTTTGACGAACCTACAAACCACTTAGATGTAGATGCAAAAGCAGAATTAAAACGCGCCATGCAGGAATACAAAGGAACGATCGTGTTAGTATCCCACGAACCTGAATTTTACGAAGGACTTGCTACAAAGGTCTGGAATGTACAAGATTGGTTTACGACTGGTAAGACGGATATATAAGAGTAGTTGAAACCGCGGAGTGTATGTTATACTCACCGCGGTTTTTGTTTTGGAATTTTTATGAATTTTTGTTTTTCGAATGTCTACTTATTTCTATTAAATTCAGATTACCACTTTTACCCTCAAACTCACATATAAAAACTTCTTTTCTACTATTCCTATCAATCTGCTGAAAATTGGTCACAATTTACTAACCTTTCATTAAAATTTTGAAACTTTTTTTCAACCAGAACGTATATATTGTTATAGAAAAGGTTATAAAAATAATATGAATTACTTTATTATGTATGATTTGTGAACACTATTGACTTACATTTATCTTACTAGTAAGATATTTATATATTAAATTTATTTTACTTGTAAGCTTTTATAAATTTATGAAAGCGAGGAGTTTTTATGACAGTAACAATTTACACTCAATCAAGCTGTTCTTCATCACGTAAGGCTATTAAATGGTTAAAGGAAAACGAAATTCATTTTATTGAAAAGAGAATTACTTCTCAACCACTTTCTTTAACTGAATTTAAGAATATTTTACGCATGACTGAAGACGGTACTGACGAAATTATTGCAACGAATTCAAATGATTTTAAAAATCTTAATATTGATATTGACCAACTTTCAATTCAAGAGCTTTATGATTTAATTCAAACTCATCCGCGTATGTTGCGTAGTCCGATTTTATTGGATGAAAAACGAATTCAAGTTGGCTATAATGAAATGGATATTCGTCGCTTTATTCCACGTAAAGTTCGTGCATATGAACTAGTTGCAATGCAAAAGCTTGCTAGTCAAATGTAATGAATGATTAGACTTGTGAACGTGAATTTCTTTGGTTTTCCTTCACTAAGCTAATCATATAGGGGGCTAAGCTCTATGGATAACCAGAGATATGAACATCTTACTTCTCTATTTGAAGTAGTATCTTCATTAGAGAGAAAATGGGCAAATGAATGGAATCAGAAAAATCATTTAGGCTTTTCGAAGTCTCATATATTATTATTAGAACTATTAGCAAAAGAAGGTCCAAAACGTCCATCTGTTATTGCCGAGCGACTCCAAGTTACTACTGGTGGAGTCACAGTTTTAACAACTAAGCTCATCAATGCAGGTTTTATCGAAAAAACGCAAAGTAATGCAGATCGACGTTCTTCTCAAATTGCTATCACCCTAGAGGGTAAGAAAATATTAGAAGAATCAAGGTCACATGTAACAGAAATGGTTAATTCCATGTTTGGAATGCTTTCAAATGAGGAATTAAAAACATTACATACGATATTCGAAAAATGTTTATTAAATAGTAAGTAACCGGGACTGGGACAAAACCCTTCCCCAAATTGAAATAGCCGATTGCATTTTACAAGGATAAGATGCAATCGGCTTAATTTTTTATTCAAAGAAATTCAGGGTATAACAAGTCTGATGAATAATAGATAGCCGGAAAATTTCCTTTTAAAATGAAGTTATAATTGAAAGTAGCGGAGATAACCGGAGAGATGAGACTATCGATTAACTCATTGTCGCTTTAGATAACGAACATAATATACGTTTTTGCTTAAATAGTATATAAAATATTCTATTTCCCTCTATTTTTGATCGCAGAATTTCACTCATAGAATTAATAAGAGTAGAAATTACCCTTAATTAGTAAAAGGTTTGAACAATCGCTTAAATAGAGGGAGAAATTACCCTTGTTTGCTTAAAAAGAGCAAAAATAAGGTGGTCTTCTTAAAATAAGAGGAAAAAAAATCTACTCTTATATACCCTAAAAAAGTCCTAATTCTATAAATAACGGGAAATTCTCCCTTATTTATACGTTTCTAAAATTCGATACGCTCCTAATTTCAAACATTGCATTGATTCCCCGATCAATCGACTAAAAGTTATAGTTCATACTCGGCTACAAAGACTCTTTATCCTAAACTAGTTAATCGGCAGCCTCGAGATTCCGGTTATTAACTTGAAAAGCCAAAAATGGGTCGTTTTATTTCAAATAGCCGGAAAATTTTCTCTTATTCTTCTTTAACCCGCATTATTTCACCTTTAACCGGAGAAAATCCGCTTATTTCACTTTTTTATCTAAGCAAGATTTGTCCCGGTCGCCTCTATACTATTCTCTCCCCTTCTCTTAAACATTAAAAAAGAAAGAACTGCTCCTTAAGAACAATTCTTTCCTTTGTGGTTCTGGTTAAGCTGTTAATACTCCATCTACTACTGAATCATCTGATAATAAAATTTCTTTTAAGCGTGCTTTTGCACGGAATAATCTTGATTTTACCGTTCCGATTGATACTTTCATTAGTTTTGAAATTTCAGCTAATGAGTATTGATCGACGTAAAAGTACCATAATGTTTTTTGATAAATGCCATCTAGCATTTTCATTTTTTCTTGAACAATTTTCGTTACTTCTTCTTTTTCAACTTGTTCTTCAGTCGTTAAGTCGTTATTGGGAACCAAGTCTAAGATAGGAACGTCTAATGTTTCAGGTTGATGCATTAAGTACTTACTACGGCGAACATTTTTGCGATAGCGGTCGCGGAACGTGTTCATAGTAATTGTTGTTAGCCAAGCTTTCACATGTTCAACTTTAGAAACTTGGGCTTCATTGCGTACGACTTTTACCCATACTTCTTGCATCAAATCCTCTGCTTCTTGTGCGTTACGTGTTAATTTTAAACATAAATGATATATATAACGGCTATATTCTTCATATATCCCTGCTAAGTTGTTATTCATTATTTAAACCTCCGTATAAAAAAGACGTGTTTTTATATAACTTTCTACAGTTCTAATTTTGCCAAATATATGTATTACATCCCATCGCATTAGCTTTCAATTTCATTACATTGATGTAAGTTTTCTGTTTCCTTGGACTAGCAGAATATTACAAATGAGTAAATTTTCAGAATTGTTTGTGCACCTGGTACATGAAATATTCTGAATTGCTTGCGTACCTGGTACCCAAAATATTCTGAATTGTTTGCGTACCTTGTTTGCGTACCTGGTACCCGAAATATTTTGAATTGTTTGCGTACCTGGTACCCGAAATATTCTGAATTGTTTGCGTACCTGGCACCCGAAATATTCCGAATTGTTTGTGTACCTGGTACCCGGTATATTCTGAATTGTTTGTGTACCTGGTACCTTGAAGGTGGCAGCTTGAAAAATGCTGTGTACAGAGGTTTCTGTTATACTGTTTTTATTATGGAAATTTGGAAATGAGGGAAATTAATGAGTCATTTACAATCATTGGATCAGTATTTTTCACAACATCGTGAGAAACATTTAGAAGAACTGAAGGAGTTTTTACGTATTCCTAGTATTAGCTCACTTTCTGAACACAAAGAGGATATGTTAACAGCTGCAAGCTGGTTAGCTGATGCTCTTAAAAAGTTAGGGATTGAAAATGTCTCAGTCGATGATACAAAAGGTCACCCGGTTGTATATGGTGACTGGCTACATGCTGAAGGTAAACCAACGATTTTATTCTATGGTCACTATGATGTTCAACCAGTAGACCCATTACATCTTTGGGAATCTGAACCTTTCAACCCAACGATCCGAGATAACAAATTATTCGCTCGTGGTTCTTCAGATGATAAAGGACAAGTCTTTATGCATCTGAAAATGATTGAAGCGTTATTTGCAATAGAAGGAACTTTACCTGTAAACGTGAAATTCATCTACGAAGGTGAAGAAGAAGTTGGTAGCCCTAACCTTCCTGCTTATGTTGAAGAACATAAAGAAAAGCTTGCAGCTGACCTAATTCTAATTTCTGATACAGGTCTATATGCACCAGGAAAACCAGCAGTATGTTATGGACTTCGTGGATTAACAGGTGTCCAAATCGATGTACGTGGCGCAAAAGGCGACCTTCACTCCGGTCTATATGGCGGTGGTGTTCAAAATGCAATCCACGCTTTAGCTGAAATTTTAGCTTCCTTCCGAAACGAAGATGGACAAATTTTAGTAGAAGGTTTTTATGACAAAGTGCTTCCTCTAACTGATGAAGAACGCCAAGCTTACAAAGAACTGAACTTTGATGAAGAAGCTCTGAAAGAAGAAATTGGCGTAAACGAATTATTCGGTGAAAAAGGATACTCTTACTTAGAACAAACTTGGGCTCGTCCGACTCTTGAAATAAACGGAGTATTTGGTGGATTTTCAGGTGAAGGAATTAAAACTGTTCTACCTGCAGAAGCTGGTGCAAAGATCACTTGTCGTCTAGTGCCAAATCAAGATCCGGAAGAAATTGTTGATTTACTTCGTAAACACATTCAAAAACATAAGCCTGCTGGAGTAGAAATTACAGTATCTGAGTTTGATAAAGGTGCACCTTATATTACGCCATTTGACCACCCAGTAATTCAGGCTGCAGGACGTTCTTACGAGAAAATCTATCAAGTTCCAACTGCTTATACACGCGGAGGTGGCTCGATTCCTATCGTTGCAGCATTCGATCAAATCTTAGGGTTACCGGTCGTATTAATGGGATTTGGTTTAAATAGTGAAAACTTCCATGCACCAAATGAACACTTCCACTTAGAAAACTTTGACAAGGGACTTCGTGTTCTTGGAGATTATTTACATGAAGTGTCCAATCTTGCTCTGTAATATTCAAATTCAACTGTTCTACAAAATCTATTAAATAATAAACACAAAAAAGTCGACTCTCGTTAAAGAGCCGACTTTTTTGGACTAACCTTTTAAAGCAATATATATAATTATAGGGGAGGTTATATATCTTGTCGAACAAGCTTTATAAGGTTTATTGAGCTTAACTAATCACTTTTACTATAGAGCGATTCTCATATCAGTTACTTTTGTAACCTTTATGATGATATTAGTTTATCATCTACACTTATGACTTTAAATAGATTTTTCTTATATGTCACATTTTTATCATATTTTCGTTCACATTTTCGTAAAAATTGTTGTATAACAACTTAAAAACTTCTACCCTCACTTCAATAAACCTCTATAAACTTTGATAAATCAATAACCCTCTAACCAACAACTGTTCTATAGAAGTTTCATTTCTAAAGATAACGCTCCGCATCTTATCGTATTATTTTGACTTTTCAAAATACAATCGTTTACATTTTCATATAAAAAAATAGAGTATATAACAAATTGTTTTATACTCTAAAAGTCACTATTAACTAAAAATCATGGCTACTACTGAATATATAATAATAGTTGCAAACTCAATAGTCATAAAAAGTAAGGAATACACGAACATTTTAGTAGCCCATGTTTTCCCCTCCATTTTGTGATACCCTACAAAACTTAACCACAGCCAGATGATCGCTAAGATTAAGGAAACAAGTGTAAGTCCCCAACTAATTGGAACAAATAAAAAACTCGTTAGCGTTAAAATAATTAAATATATATTTGTTTGAATGTACGTTCTTCTAATCCCTTTAACAACTGGTAACATTGGAACATCTGCTGCTGAATAATCGTCCTTTTTTCGAATTGCAATCGCGTAGAAATGTGGCATTTGCCAAATAACCATAATAAAAAACAACGCCCATGCCGCTGGATGCCATATATCTGGTGCAACTGCTGCCCACCCTATTAACGGTGGCATTGCGCCTGAAATACTACCAACTTCCGTATTCCAAATCGTTCTTCTTTTTGTCCACATTGTGTAAGGGACAACATAGAAAAACACGCCAAGGAATCCTAAAAAAGCTGCAAGCAGTGAAGTTAATGACAAGCTTACAAGTCCTATAATTAATAGTAAAATTGCAACAGTTGTAACTAACTTTGAATCTAAATCCCCTGTAACTGTTGGACGGGATTTTGTCCGACTCATTTTCAAGTCGATATCACGATCATATAGGTTATTAAATGCGCCGGCAGCACCGATAATGAGCGCACTACCAATAATTGCAAAAATAATATTTAGTATATTATCGACAAAATTTAAATCATAAGTATATAAAGCAAGCATTAGTGCAGCAATCATTGGAATTAAATTGGATTTGATAATTCCTGTCTTAATTGTTTTTGCCCACAAATCCACATAATTTTGCATATTCTATCATTTTCCCTTCACTATAAGACGTGCTTCGTCAAAATAGCACACGATTCTATCATAACATTGATTTGTGGTATGCAACAATCATATAACTCTCGGGAATATGCATAAATTATGTCATTCTTGAACAAATTTCTCACAATCTATAGAAAGAAAATTATCGAGATATAGAGTAGCTTATTCTACGTTTTACTAATATCTACTTCATTTCTTTGTTTTTGTGAATTTCTCCTATCAATCCATGCGCATGCAACTTTTAGTAACGGTATAGTGACTATAAATACGAAAAGTAAACGGAACATTTGAAATACTGTCACGACCGAAATATCTGCTCCGACAGATGTTGCTATTAAGCTCATTTGGTCTAATCCACCAGCTGCAGTACTTAAAAAACTGGTTGGAAGTGAGTATTGTAAAAAAAACACTAAAATTAAACTTTGAATATATGTAAAAAGAAGTAAAACGATTGAACTTGCAATTCCTAAAAAAAGTATCCGCGCTCCGACCTTAACCATATGAGGTTTTAATAAAAGACCGATATAAGCTCCAAGAAATATCTGTGCAATATTCAATAACCATAAAGGCACTTCTGGCGTTTCAATATGAATGAATTGAAAGAATATAATGAGAAAAACTGGTCCTAAAAAGAATGAAACAGGAAGTTTTACTTTTTTACCGATTAAAGCACTCAACCAGGCAACTGCTATCAGTATGATTAACGGTAATACCGTTTCTAATTTAAATCCTGACCCTTCCATCCCACTGACTACATGTCCAGAAACAATAAATGGAATTAATACAACAATACTAATCACTCTTATGACATGGAAATATGTAACCATCGCTAAATTAATATCTTTTTCCTCTTCTGCAAACGTTACTATTTGTGATAATCCACCTGGAACTGTACATGTAAGTGACGTTTTTAATGGAATATTACCTATTCTTTGAACAACATAAGATACACCTACTGAAAATGCCGTTAATGATATATTCATGGCAAACATGATTAAAATAATCCAGCCCATGCCAGCAAATAAATCAAATTGGAATGATTGACCAATTGCCACTCCAACGATTACTAACCCTAGATTACGCAAAGATTGAGGCCATTCTAAGTTAATTTTTCGGATAAAAAATTGACTAATCAACATAACAATTAATGGACCTAACATCCATGGAATCGGTAAATTTAAGCTTTTAAAAATGAACACACCAATTAAACTAATAATTAAAACTAACCCCATTGATACGATACGCAATTTTGAACCTTCTCTCACCATTCAATAACTATTTTTTAGTAGTTCAATCATACATAAAGTGGAAACATTAATCTATAATTTCTATTATTTTAATGGTATCTCTTTTAATGTTTCTAAGAATTCACTCCATTTTTAAAGATGCATTTTCTATACATCTATTATTTATTCTTCTATTCAACGAAATTCATTAATATAAAAGGAATGTAAATATATTGTCAAACTTAAAAACGAAAAAGAGATTGTAAAGCAGCCCTTTACAATCTCTTATGTGGTAATAGAACTTTTTTGAATGAACTTCTCAAACGCCTCAACTTTTAACGGTCGGCTATAATAATAACCTTGTCCAAATTTACATCCTTCGGTACAAAGTTCCTTTGCCTGGTCTTGAAGTTCAATCCCTTCAGCAATTACCTTTAATCCAATTGAATTGGCAATATGAATAATTGCACGAACGATTGCCCTACTTTCTTCATTTACATGGATATCTCGTACAAACGATGCATCAATTTTTAACGTATCAATTGGTAAATGTTTTATATAACTTAATGAGCTATACCCTGTTCCAAAGTCGTCTACTGAAACTTGGACACCCATTTCACGAATCTCCTGTAATATCGAGATTGTGTTTTGAATATCTGCCAAAACACTTTCTGTTAATTCTAGTTCTAAATATTTTGGAGTCAACTTTGTTTCTTCTAGCACTCTTTTTAACTTATCGATGAAATGAGGATCCTCTAGTTGTCGGATAGAAACATTAATCGATACGATTAAATTTTCTAAACCTTTTTCTTGCCATTGTTTTGCTTGGCGACAACCCTCAAACAGAATCCATTCCCCTAAAGGAATAATTAGACCAGTTTCTTCAGCTAATGAAATAAATTTCCCTGGAGGAATCATGCCTAAATCTGGGTGATTCCAGCGGACCAATGCTTCCATCCCCATAATCCGTTCATTTTTCATATCCATCTTAGGTTGATACTCCAAATAAAATTGTTCTTCTTTCAAGGCAATTCGAAAGGCATTTTCCAGAAGCCTTCGTTCAATTGATTGGTGTTCAATCGTTTTGTTAAAAACCATGAAGTCATTTTTCGTACCACTTTTTACTCGAGCTAAAGCATTTCCAGCATTCTTAATTAAATCTTCTGCAGATTCACCATGTTCAGGAAAGTTTGCAACGCCAATACTGCAAGTTACTACGTAATCTTCACCATCTACATTTATACTTGCCCGGAAATTAGAAAGTATTTGACTTACGATCTCATTTGTTTCATCCTGACTTTTTATATTTTTCAGCATTACAATAAATTCATCGCCACCCATTCGTGCAGCAAGATCCGTAGGGCGAATGACATTTCGAATATTGTCAGCTGCTTTTTTTAAAATACTATCGCCAATGTCGTGTCCAAGTTGATCATTAATATTTTTGAAATTATCTAAATCTATAAAGAGTATCGATATACCCTGCTTCGATTTTTTACGATCTAACAATTCATTTCTTAGTTGATTCATAAATGATCTTCGATTCGGAAAACCAGTTAAACTATCATGATACGCAAGATGATGTATTTTCTTTTCTATCACCTTTCTCTTACTAATATCACGCATGACAATTAGAATTAAATCTTTTGAGAATCTACTTTGAGTATCCTCTATAGTACTAACAACTGCTTCAACATCAATATATTCCTCTTCTTTAGAAAGTATCCGAAACTCACAGTCTAACGGTTGTTTATTTTTCAAAAACGACTGTAATTCCTTTTTAAATGTTTCTAAATCACTTGGATGTATCAGTGGGAAAAAGTTTGACTTCTCTAAAGATTGGAGATCGTAATGTAATATTTTTTCAAAAGAAGGTGAAACATAATCTACTGTGCCCTCTACAGTAATTAATGAAATAAGGTTTACTGAATTTTCCGCAATGAGACGGTAGTTTTCATTACTTTTTATAACTTCTTCCTCTAATAGTTTTTCCTTTGTAATGTCTGTTCGAAATGAAATGTATTGATAAGGAATTGCTTTTTCATTTAAAAACGGCACAATGGTCGCATGCACCCAATAATACGACCCATCTTTTCGTTTATTTTTGATTTCACCTGTCCATATATTACCTTGGCCAATTGTTTTCCACATTTCTTTAAAAAATTCTTTAGTGTGATACCCTGAATTAATAATATTATGAGTTTTGCCGATCAATTCTTCCCTACTATATTGTGTTAATTCACAAAATAGGTCATTCACATATGTAATATTTCCTTGTCGATCAGTTACTCCAACAATCGTCGATTTATCTACAGCATATTCAATATCATGTAATATTTTCAGTTGTTTATTGATTTCATCTATATTGGTTAATTGAGTTGGATGTTTTACAAGCATATCAATACTCCTCTAGAGAGATACTATTTCAAACATTTTAACTATGCACATGTTACTTTCGTCATTACTATTTTAACAAAAAATTAACAATTCGCACGAACATAGTTGTGAACAAACTAAAGATATTTATTGAACATGTCAAAATTATGTAACATCTATACCTCTAACGTTATTGTCTTTCCTATTTAATGTAAACTTTTTGTAAGCCGAAAATCGCTAATAGGTATTAGTAACTACAAATAAGAGCTACCAATAGGATAAGCATAAAACCAACACCACTTACACAAATTAAGTGCCTAGGAGGTGATTGAACTATGGGTAATAAAAATAGTAAAGAAACATTAAATGTGAGAACTCATAATCCTTTTGAGACATATAAACACTTGCATACAAACACTACAAGTCATAGAGATAACCCAGAGGACAACACAACGGAGTATTCTGAAGAGTTCGACTCAAAACTAAAAAATAAAAACAATGCAACAAACCATGATAAAAATCAACAGTCGAACAAAAAACATAGTAAATAAGCAAAAAAGCCTTTGGATTTAACCAAGGGCTTTTATAAATTTTTCACTAACCAATCATGAATTGTATTAGTAAGTTCCGTTCTTTTATTTAAATAGTTATGATCTGTATCAAAAAGTACTGATTCAAACTGTACCCCAGATTCTTCAAGAATTTGTACGAATGGATCGTGGAAATATTCTTTCGGCAATTCTTCATCATTGGAAACAGCTGTAATTAAAAGTTTGCGATTAGCTAAAGTCGGAGCAAATAAAAACGTATTCCACTCATCCTCATGTTCACGAACTTCCTGTAATAATTTTTCACCTGTACTTTCCTTTAAGAAAAATGCAGATTCTTCTAACATATGGATAATTCGTGCTTCCATTTCAGGATTCTCTTTAATCATATTAATAAATAACGAAAAGTTAGCACCAGACAATGAAGCAACTACCTGAATCGATGGATCTAAAGTTGCCGTTTTTAGCGCTAAAAAACCACCAAAACTATGGCCGACTAACCCAATTCTGCCTAAGTCAATTCTGTATTCCTGCGCTACCTCTTCCTGGCGAATGTATTTTAATGCTGCTTGTACATCTTCTATTGCATTTGAGAAAGAGTAATTTCCCTGACTTCCCCACGACCCCCGGTAATTAATAACTAAAACGTTCCATCCCTTTTCTTGAAGAGTCGTAGCAATATCGAGATTTAAAATTACCCCTGGAAATCCATGTAATAGTAGAATTGTCGCCTTTCTTTCTTCCCCTTCAGCAACATATAGCCTTCCTACAATAATATCTTCACCGCTTGGAATTTTTAATAGTGATACCTTTCTTGTCCCTTTTGTTTCTACCTGGAACATTCAATCCCCTCATTCCCTATTAGTTTACTTATGATTAATTATATGGGTAATGAAAAGGATTTTGCAATAAGAAATGTATCATTTATTCAATCATTTAATAAATCTTTCAAGAACTTTTCTCGATTTTGGAGGTAGTACTTTGTTATTTGGTAATGATCCGTCATTTCATAATCAAATTTCGTGAATCTCACCATCGTCAAAGGAATAAATTGTCGCACCTGGATATCCTAAAAGAATCGGCGAGTGAGTTGTTATAATAAATTGACAGTTTTCTTCAATGGCTAATGTTTCCCTATACATAAACCTTTTATATTCCTCTCATATTAACAAAAGAAAGGAGAAGAATATATGACTGACAAAAAATTTGATATGTACTTAAGTTCCAACAATAACAATAAGAATTCGTCGCGTAAAAGAGATTTAAAAAAGCCCAGAGTGGAATTTGGAACGGAGACTAATTTTCAAAAGGACCTTTCAAAGAACTTAGAGTCATTTAGTGACTGGGTAGATAAAATGACGAAGGAACATGAAAATAACAATAACATCTCCTAAACAAAAAAGGATTCCCACAAGGAGATAGTGCTTTCCTTATGGGAATCGATACTATTATTTTGTTCCGCTTGAGCCGAAGCCACCTTCTCCTCTTGCAGTTTTGGATAATTCATCGACTTCCACTAAGTGTACTTGTGGAACGGTTTGAATCACCATTTGTGCAATTCGCATTGATTTTTCAACGAGGAATGTTGATTTTCCATGATTGATGAGAATTACACCAATTTCCCCACGGTAGCCCTCATCAATTGTACCTGGACTGTTTAGAACAGTGATACTGTGTTTTAGGGCTAGTCCACTTCTAGGACGAACTTGTGCTTCAGTTCCCTTTGGTAATTCTACTTGGATCCCTGTTTTGATAAGTCTCGCTTCTCCTGATGGAATCTCCACTGATTCAATTGAATATAAATCCATGCCCGCATCTCCAGGGTTTGCTTGGAATGGGATTTTGGCATCCTCATGGATTCTTTTAATTTTTACTTCGTAGTTCATCGTTGTCATCCTTATCGATTAAATATGAAAGTTTCATCTGTGATTGGGGCTACTTTGGCTTTCGCATACGATGATCCTTTTTGTGAAAAGAAGTCGTATGTTGATCCTTCATTGCGAATACCGTTCATAACGATTGGGTTCACTTCTTCTTCAGGGAACATCGCCTCAAAGCCAATATTCATTAATGCCTTATTTGCATTATAATGGATATAAGCTTTCACTTCATGTGATAAACCTGTTTCAGCGTAAACATCCTCAGTATACTTTACTTCATTTAAATATAAATCTAGTAATAGTTCATAACCCCAAACTCTTAACTCATCTTGTTGCTCTTTTGAGAATTGATTGAAAAGATTCTGTGCGAAGAAGCCAACTGCTACTCCGTGGATTGATTCGTCCAAATATGTTCACATAAGTTCGTCAGACTTATGCCGCATTTTATGCTGCTTATAATTTCTTATAAGTTCAGACCATTTCATACATATTTAATATGTCTCTCCGCTTCGAACACCATTATTGACTTGTGCTCTACTCTACTCACTTCCATGCATTGCACGTGTTTTCGATGGTCGTTGCACCTTATTGATTGTAAATGGACAATCAATCTTGGCTCAAGATTGCCCTCGTCCTTTACGTTAGGGTGTTTCTTGAATTCAAAGAGTTTTACTTGCGCCACAATTTAACGCAAGATTAGCGAAATAATTTCAGCACTATTTCGTAATGTGCCTTGTCCACCTAAATACAATGGATAGAAAAATCCTGAATAGAATAAAAATGATTCAAGCATTACAGATGCGTACATTGCTTTCCATAAGCTTTCAGGATTGCCTTCTTCGATACTGTTATAGATTTCACTAATTTTATTTGCTTTGTACTGTAAGAATTCATTGTTCTTCACCCATTCAAATAGCTCGTCAATTTCGGAGTTTTTGCATAGGGTTGTGAATATATAAGAATATGATTTTGCGTGAATGGCTTCAAAGGATCCAAAGACAGTTAAAACAGCTTTTTCCTGCAAATCTGTTACATGGGCTGCTATTTCATTCATCCCTATATTGGTTTGAACTGTATCGAGTAATGTAAGCCCCGCTAAAACTTTTTTGTAAGTCTCTTGATACTCGAAGCTTTGCCATTGCTTTACGTCTTTCGATACAGCGATTTCTTCGGGAAACCAAATTTGTTTCCACTGTTGTTCCCAGAACACTTGGGCTAGTTCACTCGTTGGTTTATTCCAATTAACTGCTTCATAGATTAAATTTGACATGCTACACACTCCTCAAGGGTTTGTAATCGTTGACGAACATAGTAAACGGACTTTATGCCGCGCGTCCAAGCGTAAATATAGATTTTCGCTAGTTGCTCCGTTGTCCACTGATCCGTTACATAAAGTGTCATTGATATTCCTTGGTCTACATGCTTTTGAGCTGCTGCATACAAATCAATCATGTCATATGGATTCACATCGTATGCTTCAACATATAAGTGAGCATTATCATTTGATAAGTGTGGCATTGGATAAATCGTTCGGCTATCCGCATAATCGCGAATTTCCACGCGTTCTGTACACGGTGCGATGGAGGCTGTGCAGGACCTTATATAACTTATGGAACCCGTTGGCGCAACTGCTAATCTATAGCTGTGGAACAGACCATATTTCATGACATCTTCTTTTAGTGCATACCACATTTGTTTCGTGATAATCGGAATATTACCCAGAGCTTTTAAAACAACTGGCGACACTTCTTGCTCGTCTTTATTCACATATTGATTAAAATAAACTCCCGAAGCATAATCGCTGTCTTCATAACGATAGAACGTTTCCCCACGCTCTTTTGCTATTTCCATAGATGATTTAAGAGAATAGTAGTTCATCGCTTCCATAAAGCAATCAATAAAATCGATAGAGTCTTTCGAACCGTAAAGGATTCCCTGTGTTACGAGGTGTCCATGTAAGTTCATTGCACCAAGCCCTACAGAATGCATTAGTTGATTCGCTTTTGCAACTGAAGGTACGTTCTTAATGTTTGTCATTGTTGAAACATTTGTTAGAAGGCGCATTGATGTGTCTATTAACTTCCCGAAATCTTGCACTTTGCTTGCTGCATGTATATCGATCGACCCTAAATTACACGAAACGTCTAAGCCGTATTCATTCTGCTGATCTTGGTCGGTGATGTTGCTTGTTTGCTGTACTTGCAATATTTCTGTGCATAGATTCGACATCTTCACCCGACCAATTCCTTTCAATGGGTGGGCTTCATTTACATTATCATCGAAAATTTCGAAGGGGTATCCAGATTCAAACTGTGCCTTCTTCACTTCTGTATAAAGCTTTCGGGCATTTAGGCGCTTAATCTGACGAATGTTTGGATTGCTTAATAGCTCTTCATATATTTCAGTGATTGAAATTTCAGACATCCGTTTATCGTATTCTTTATAAATATCGTAAGGACTAAATAGCACGATATCTTCATCTCTTCTCATGAGCTCGAAGAAAATGCTTGGTATGATAATGCCTGTGGATAAAGTTGCTAGGCGGATTTTTTCGTCGGCGTTAGGCTTTTTACTTGAAATGAAGTTTTCGATATCTGGGTGAAAAATATTTAAATAGGCGACCCCGCTACCATTTCGCTGGCCAAGCTGGTTCGAGTAAGAGAATGAATTCTCAAGTAATTTCGCTACTGGTAGCACACCGCTTGCACGATTCAAAATACCTTTAATCGGATCCCCCAAAGGTCGCAAATCTGTTAAATTAACTCCAACACCCCCACCTAATCGTGATAATTCGAGACAGTACCCGATATTTTCAGCAATACTGTTCATTGAATCATCCATCGTTAGTTTGAAACAGCTCACTAATTCTCCGCGCGCTTTCTTCCCACTATTTAAAGCGGTTGGCGTTGCTGGTTGGTATGCATCCATCATTGCTTCCACTGCCCGTTCCGCAAGCTCTTGATTCCCTTGGGCTAAATACAATGCAATAATGACAATGCGATCTTCATATTTTTCTAGAATTTCTTTTCCATCACGACTCTTCATGGCGTAGCTGTCATAAAATTTGCTAGCACTCATGAAAGACGGGAAACGGAAATTGTGTCGGTATGCTTTTTCGTACATTTGTTTAATAAATTCCATATCGTACAGTTCAAGAAATTCTTTTTCATAGTAGCCTTCATCTATTAAATAACGAATCTTTTCTTCAATCGTAATAAAATTTCGTAGTTTTGGATTTACATACTCCAAAAAATAATGACGCGTTGCATCATGGTCTTTTTCTAATTCTAATTGGCCAGTTAAACTGTACTGATTTAAAACTTCATTATTTAATTGTAAGTAAGTTTTCATTTTTCACCCTCGTTTCGTAAAACTGTTGAATTGCATCATAATCAGCTTGAAAGCCTCTTAATTCTAATTTTCGAACTAGTGGAATTTGATAAGCTTTCGCAATTTTGTCTCCAGCTCCACCAAAGAAGCTATGGCCAAAATTGCTATTCCCACTTACGACAACCCCTTTGCATAGTTGACCATTTGCTTGAAGAAATTGCGCCACTTTTGCGGGCACTTCTCCAAGGCGATCCGTATAAGTTAATAAAAGATATGGCTTGTCCACTTTTAAGGTTTCCGTCAATTCAATCGATTCCGCTTGTAATTTAGAGACGATGTATCTTACGTTTCCAGTCCGACTTGCATAGACAATCATTGAGTTACCAGCTCAATTTTTGAAACAATCTCCTTCACATCCCCTATAAACTCTCCGTTATGTTCAAGAACAGGCACACTTAAAAATCCAGCATTTAACACTCGTTGTTTGGCTTGTTCATCATGATCAATATTAATAACCTCTGCTTCAATACCGGCATTCTTTAATTCAGCCTTTACCCACATGCATTTTGGGCAGATTGTTTTCGTGTACAGTTTCATTTTTTATCCCTCTTTCTTTGTATTTAAATTGTTTCTGCTCTAAACGGTCTATAAAAGACATTTTGAATGGATATCGATACCCTTTTGACCTTTAAAGGACCTATTAAAGACATTCCTTTGTAAATTCCGCATCCTTTTGTCCTTTAGAAGCCCTATTAAAGACATTACAGTTCAATTTCCGCATCCTTTTGTCCTTTAGAAGCCCTATTAAAGACATTTCAATGCAAATTCCGCACCCTTTTGTCCTTTAGAAGCTCTATTAAAGACATTACTGTGCAAATTCCGCATCCTTTTGTCCTTTAGAAGCACTATTAAAGACATTTCAATGCAAATTCCGCACCCTTTTGTCCTTTAGAAGCCCTATTAAAGACATTTCAATTCAAATTCCACATCCTTATGTCCTTTAGAAGCACTCTTAAAGACATTACTGTGCAAATTCCGCACCCTTTTGTCCTTTAGAAGCCCTATTAAAGACATTTCAATTCAAATTCCACATCCTTTTGTCCTTTAGAAGCACTCTTAAAGACATTCATTTGTAAATTCCGCACCCTTTTGTCCTTTAGAAGCCCTATTAAAGACATTACTGTGCAAATCCCGCATCCTTTTGTCCTTTAGAAGCCCTATTAAAGACATTTCAATGCAAATTCCGCACCCTTTTGTCCTTTAGAAGCTTCTATTAAAGACATTCCAATGCAAATTCCACACCTATTTGTTCTTTTGAGCAAAATAAAAAGGCTATCTCTTCGAAAAGAGATAGCCTGGAAACGTTCAGCAATTGACAAATGGATACAATAAGCTTACGTCTCCATTCCTCAATCCCCGAAGAAATGATTGATCGGTTTTATGAGGCAGGTCTCCTGGCTTTGCTTCATCCTCCGATTCCCTTCCCATGTATATTCACACAGTGGATCATGAATCATCGTCAGCATTACAGTTGCGGGGACAGCGTCGGATTTACACCGAACTTCCCTATTAAACTACATATAGTAGTACCTCCACAAAACTTACACAATATATTGTTTTTAATTACAATGGTTAGTGTACCATATACTAACAATAGAGTAAATCTATAAATCTCTTTTAGGTCTTTTAGAATAGATAAGTAAGCTTCACAATATTAAATGCCCATAAGCATCAAATTATCACGGAAATAATCATAGAGCCATTGAACTCTTCTAAAAAAAGAAGGGGTAGCCGTACATCTCCAGCTCCCCCTTACAAAACTTAATATTTAAATTGTTGAACTGTTTGTTTTAATCTTTCAGCCATTATAGCAAGTTCATCAGCTGAAGCTGCAATTTCCTCCATGGAAGCAAGTTGCTCTTCTGTGGAAGCTGAAATATTTTGCACACTCGCCAAGTTTGTTTGAGAAAGTTCTTGTACAATATCTGTAGCATCTGCTACTAAATTGGCGTGATGAGACATCGCTCCAGTAGCTACTGAAACTTCTTCCACTTCATTTGACACTTCAATCACATTTTCACGGATACTTGAAAACTTCTGGCCCGCTTCATTCATGACATCAATTCCTTTAGATACTTCTGCAGTACCAGCTGCCATTGTATTTACCGCTTGCTCGGTTTCAATTTGAATATGTGTAATAATGTCAGCAATCTGAGTTGTTGCTTTTGAAGATTGTTCAGCAAGTTTACGAACTTCATCTGCTACAACGGCAAAACCTTTACCAGCTTCACCAGCTCTTGCTGCCTCAATCGCTGCATTTAAAGACAACAAGTTTGTTTGATCTGCAATTTGTTTAATAGTTTCAACAATATTACCGATGTCCGCTGAACGTTTACCTAAATTCGTAACTGCTCCTTCAATCGACTGAACAGATAAGTTAATGGATTGCATTTGCTCAACAGCCTTATGAATCGTTTCGTCACCAAGTTGTACCTCTTGTAGAGCTTGTTTTACTTTATTTGTTGCATTATCCGCTTTTTCGGAAATCACTCTAATATTTGTTTGCATTTCCTGTGTAGCTTGGGAACTATGATTCGCAGCAACAGATTGCTGTTCAGCTCCACTTGCAAACTGTTGAATAGAGTCTACAATTTGGTTTGTTGCTTTTTGATTCTCTACTGTGCTTGCAGTTAATTCCTCAGATGAAGCGGCTAGCGTATTGGACTGTTCACTTACTTGTCGAATGACTGTTTGTAATGAGTCCACCATTTTATTAAAGATATTTGCTAACTTGCCAAATTCGTCGTCTTTTTTAAGGTCAATTTTTTCACGTAAATCGCCTTCTCCAATTCTCACAGCAGATTCACCTAATAATCGTAAGGGTCTTAAAATTGAGCGAATAATCGGGTACCCAATTAAGAATCCGATAACAATTGAAATTAACAGTACAATTGAAGTTACTTTCAATATACTATTCGTTGCAGCAGAAACATCTTCTTTCATTAATGTTCCAACAACATACCAACCTGTTAATTCATTTTGTTTATAGAATATCTGTTTATCAACGCCATCTTCATTTATTTCAAAATTACCAATCACATTGCCTGACATGTGAGTACTATATCGCTCGTTCGCTTGGGTACCATTTTCAATAGTGGAATCAGCTAAGTAAGTTTGGTTCGCATCCATTATGGAAGCATAGCCACTCTCCCCTACTTTGATGGCTTTAGTTAAACCAACAATTGTTTCTAAATTGATGTCGATTGAAACAACACCTGAACCGTCATTTAATACAGAAGCCACTGACATCGTTAGTTGACCAGTTGCCGAAGAGATATATGGGTCAATAATTACTGGTTCCTCAGGATTGTCCATTGCACCTGTATACCACGGTCTAGTAAATGGATCATAGTCGTCATCATAACTATAATATGGATTTCTTAAAAGATTTCTCCCTGGTTGAGCAATAGTCACTGACTCTACTCTTTCTTCAATACGATTATACTTATCTAATTCTTTTATTATCTCTTTTTCAGTCCAATGACTTGAGATAATTGTACGGTAGTACTTAGCTTGTTCAATAACCGGTCGAATCTCTTTCGTAATGAGCGTATCTAATTGTTCTACTTGTTGCATTGCACTATTACTAAGTTCTGACTGAAACTCTTTGCTAGCGTTTATGTAAGAAATCGAACCAATTGCTATACTTGGAACGAATAAAATAAAGATAAAGGTTAAGATTAAACGAACCTTTACTGATATGCTTCTCCTGTTGTTCATACTGTACTTCCCCCAAATTTAGTGACACTTTACTCTACAATAGTGCTAAGCAAAATGAATCGAATGGCACCACTTTAATTTTCTTTAACTTAAACTATATTACTATAAATGTTTGATAAGAAGACATTAATTTTCAAAATAAACACCAGGCTAACTTCTATTTCTACTAAACGTCTCTTTTCCCCATCAAAAAAGGCATTTCTTCCTTAGGTAAGAAATGCCTTTCTATTAATTAATATCACTCTTCCATTTGTTCTTCGGCAGCTTCTGCATCTTCTTTTGTTCTATGAATTGTGCCATGAGGATGATGTGGAGGTGCATAGATTGAATAAATTTTAAGTGGTTTATCTCCTGTGTTAATAATGTTATGCCATTTTCCAGCAGGTACTAGAACGACGTAATCATCATAAACATCTTCTTCAAAGTCGAATTGTTTTTCGTTTCTACCCATTCGTACAATTCCTTCGCCTTCTTCAATGCGTAAAAACTGATCTGTATCTGGATGCATTTCAACACCAATTTCTCCACCTACATCAATACTCATTAACGTCAATTGTAAATGTTCTCCTGTCCATAATGCTGTACGGAAGGTATTGTTACGCTTTGTTATTTCATTAATATCTACCACAAATGGATCAGGTCCGTAATCCTTTATTTCTTTAGTTAATGATGGAATATCCGTGTTTCTAAGATTATCAGTATCATTAGAATTATTAGAGTCACTAGGGTTATCTATTTTAATTTCATTGTTAGGGTTAATAGGATTTTCTGATAATGAAATTCTAATTGCATTGAATCTTGTTGCATGTTTAATTTCATCTGAAAAAGCCCGGAAGAATACATCTCGAATTGCTTGATTTCTTGTTTTTAAATATTGGTTACGATAGGTTTCGTAATCTTTCAATTCGTCTTCGAAAGCCTCTTGTAATCCTTCTTCAAATGTATTAAACGCTACTCTTTCCACTTCATACTGGGGATGACGCTTTGTTAAAGTGTAAAACAAATTTACAAAGCTCTGTAAGTGCAATCTTTCTTCTTCAGCAATTTTTAGAATATCATTTTGATCTTTAGAGTTTGGCGCAAGTTCAGCTAGCCTACTATAGAAATCTACAGCAGCAGCTTCACCTTTCATGGCATTTAAAAGCGTTTGAAGAAGACCATCTTCATTGTACATTGGGGTATATTGGTTAGGGCTTCCATTAAAGCGCGGAAAATTATTGTTCAGTGTACTCATCCTTTCAATCAAATTCCCCTTGGCGTACTTACATTCAAGATTAGAATGATGATAAAACATTCAAATTAGCATATGCCCAAATCACAAAAAAGTTATAGATAAATAAAAAAAGCTAAGCTCCTCATAAAAAGAACTTAGCTCATAATTAGTTATTGTTTTTCACCTACAACAGTGAATCTTTCTTTTACATGTTTCGCATTTTCAATTTCATCAACAAGGGCAATTGCATAATCTGCATAACTAATATAACTTTCACCTTGAGAATTTACTAATAAATGGTCTTTCCCAGCCTTATATGTACCTGTACGTTTTCCTTCAGGATCAAACATAACTGATGGACTAATGAATGTCCAATTAAGATCTGTTGTTTGTTGTAGCTCTTCTAAGTTACGACCTTGACCTGTTGCTGTTGGCTTAAACATATCTGGGAATTCCGGTGTATCTAGTAATTTTACTGTTTTCGCTTCGTCCACGTAAAGGCTACCTGCACCACCAACAACAATAATTCTTGTGTCTGTGCCTTTAGCAGCTTCAATTAATGCATGTCCTGCATCAACATGTGCTTGTTCTTCTCCAAGCGGAGCCCCAAATGCATTCACCACAACATCAAATTGTTTCACGTCTTCAGTTGTTACATCAAAAATACTCTTTTCAATAACTGGAAAAGCTTTATCTGTTAACTTAGATGCATCACGAACGATTGCTGTTACTTCGTGTCCGCGCTCTTTAGCTTCTTTTAAAACAAGACTTCCAACTTTACCAGTAGCTCCAATAATACCAATTTTCATAAGATCCATCCTCCAATTATATGAATAAAAATCCATACTGTAACTATAATTGTTACCTGTAACTATAATAGTTACATTTCATTTCAATGTCAATTAACTTATACTGTATAAGTATAATTAGGTATAATAGATTGTAATCAAATGTATGACATTCATATAAATTAAATTTAGTTCTATATAAAGAAAGGTGACCTAGATGTCAATCAGCAGCCGTTTTTCTGTTGGCATTCATATATTAGCTTTACTTGAGATCAATAAAGATGGTAAAAACACATCAGAACTTTTAGCAAGTAGTGTTAATACGAATCCAGCTTTAATAAGGAAAATTATGGGTATGTTAAAAAAAGCCGGGTTAGTTGAAATCCACCCCGGAATTGCAGGTGCTAAGCTTGCGAAAGGTTTATCCGAAATTACATTTCTTGATGTGTATCAAGCGGTCAATGTAGTAAATGAAAATGAGTTATTTAGTGTCCATGACAATCCAAACCCTAATTGTACTGTAGGGAGAAATATTCAAGAATCGATCATGCCTATTTTCTCAAATGCCCAATTAGCACTTGAAACCACATTATCAAAAGTTACCATTGAAGATGTCGTTATGGATATCGTTCATAAAGAACATGAAAATACTTCAAAATAAAAGCGAAAGAAGGTTTCCCCTCTTTCGCTTTTTATGTTCCACAAAATGTTCTGTATGGAATTGTTGATGGCGCGGGTACGGAACAATATTCTTCTTTAACAGAATCATAATCGTAGGGATCTGCTAAAGCATTTAACAGATTTTCCATAACACTAAGATCACCATTCTCTGCAGCTTTTAACGCTTCTTCTACTCGGTGATTACGTGGTATAACAGTTGGATTGCTGATTCTCATTAACTCTTGTGATTCATCTCTAGATTGTTCTTGTCGGTTAAGACGTGCTTGCCATTTTTCATACCACACTTGGAATGGCTTTGTATCAAATAGCAATAAGTTTTCCAGTTTATTCATTGTTAAGCTACGGAATGTGTTTGTATAATCCGCTTTATGTTGGTACATGAGCTCAAGGAGTTCATTTATAAGATGTAAGTCTGCTGGCTCCTCATTGAACAAACCTATTTTTGCCCGCATTCCTGCCGACCAATTTTCTTCGTAACGTTTTGGATACTCTTCTAAGATACTTTGTGCAATTTCTACCGCTTTTTCTTCGTCTTGATCGATTAAAGGAAGTAACGACTCTGCAAATCGGGCTAGATTCCACAATCCAATCTTAGGTTGATTTTCATAAGCATAACGTCCGTGGGTATCAATTGAACTAAAGACCGTCTTTGTATCGTACGTATCCATAAATGCACATGGTCCATAGTCGATTGTTTCCCCACTAATCGTCATATTATCCGTATTCATCACACCATGGATAAATCCTACAAGCATCCATTTTGAGATGAGATCTGCTTGTCTTTTAACCACTTCGTGTAGGAAGTTACCATAACGCATTTCATCATTTTCAATATCTGGATAGTGTCTTACAATGGCATACTCAGCTAGTGTTTGTAAATCCTCAATTTTTAAGAAACCAGCTGCATACTGAAATGTTCCTACCCTTAAATGACTTGCAGCAACTCTTGATAATATGGCACCTGGTAAATCTGTTTCTCGAATAACAGGATCACCTGTAGTGACAACAGCTAAACTACGTGTCGTCGGTATACCCAATGCATTCATAGCTTCACTTATAATATATTCACGTAACATCGGACCTAAAGCAGCACGACCGTCTCCACCTCTGGAATAATGTGTTCTTCCTGCTCCTTTTAGTTGAATGTCCATTCTGTTACCTTCTGGTGTAATCTGCTCACCAAGTAATACAGCGCGGCCATCTCCTAACATCGTAAAATGACCAAATTGATGTCCTGCATAGGCTTGTGCTAAAGATTCTGCCCCTTCAGGCAGTTGATTTCCTCCAAAAATCGCTTCTCCTTCTTTACTATTTAAGAGTTCTGGATTTAAACCGAGGGATTCAGCCAATGATTTATTTAAAACTACTAATTTTGGTGAACTTACAGGTGTAGGTTTAGTCGGTTTAAAAAAGGATTCCGGTAGACGTGCATAACTATTATCAAATTTCCAACCTATATTATTTTCAGCCATTTCAATCCTCCTTTTGCGCTTCTGTAATGATCCATTCACTAGCAGCATATAAATCTGGAAACGCTGCATCTGCAAGGGGATCACTCCCACCAATAAATACTGTTCTTGTTCCTGCCTTCTTACCTGCGATTATATCCGTATCCGTGTCGCCCACCATATAGGATTTCGATAAATCCACATCGTATCGTTGTGCTAAATCTTCAATAAGCTTTGCATTCGGTTTTCTACAGTCACAACCTTCTTTTGGTTTATGTGGACAATAAACCGCTTCATGAATGATTGCACCTTCTTTTTTTAATTCCGAAATCATATGCTCGTGTATTTTTTGAAGTTGCGTTTCCTTCATATAGCCTAATCCTACTCCACCTTGGTTCGTTACGACAAAAATAAAATCAAAATACTCATTTAGATTTTTAACCGCTTCAGCAACCCTAGGTAAGAAATATAAATCTCGAGGCTTATTCACAAATTTTACTCTTTTCGTTAATACTTCATTGATCACACCATCTCGATCTAAAAATACAGCAGTTTTCGTTTTCACAATTGAACTCTCCTTATAAACAAACACTAAATGGGGTCATGTTATTTTCCCATTAATCTTACGTAAGTATTCATGATGTTAAATATGTATGATCAAAATCTTCAACCTAATTAAAAAGTTGGCAACTACTTAGTAGAGCCAACTTTATCATTTCTTATTTTAATTTATTCATCTTCTAAAATCTCATCAAACGCATTTGAAACTTTATCAAATTCTTCGTCACTTTCAATGGCCTCGAAATCGCCTTCTTCATCTACTCTTAAGAAGAACACGTCAATCTCTTCATCGGTTTCTTCTTTTAAATCTTCTACAAACCCTACTGCAACATACTGTGTACCTTCAATATTAATTGCTGCAAGGACTTCAACTTCTTGTTCTTCACCATCTTCTTCACCAATCGTGAAAATTTCCCCAACTTTAATCTCTTCCATGGATAAGTCCCCTCTCTCTAATAAAACATTCATTATTATTTTTTATCAAATTTGCTACGAATCATTCACTGTCTGAATTACCATCTTATAGAAGTTTGCTTATTAATAACACCATACTTATTTTGGATTTGCAATAGTTCCCATGAAAAGAATCGCATTTGACGTCTCATCAACAATGGCAATAAAGAATGGTCGATTCACTTCCATATGAAATGGTTTATACGTTGGTTGCATAGATGTTTCTGAAACGATGACAGATGTTACTGCGGCAGCTTCTGTCCCTTCCTCGTTCAAATCTATATAGGTTTTTTGTTTTACACTTGTAATAGCTGAATTAGATGTTCCTTCAATCATTTTTGACAAGTTAGCATTGTTAAAGGCTGTTGACATTCCTAGTGCTTCTAATGTTTCTCTTAGTTCAACTTCATACTCTAATGTAAATTTAGGAAGTAATACAGTACCTTCTGTTTTATAAAAACTGCTTTGCCATTCTTGCCACTGTTCCATTGTAAGCATTTCTTCAAATTCTTTAAGGCTAACATTTTCGTTTGGCAAAAATACCTTCATTGTTATCTTTTCATCGCCATATGGAAGAGAAACAGCTTGGAACATATTATTTTTTGTATATGACAGCTCTTCATGCATTTCCATTAACGGCACTTCAATCGTCGAGCCGTCCTGTAATGTAAATTTCTTTTCTTTCGTTAATGATGTGTCAAAAGGATAAGTCCAACTACCTTTAAAATAAATTGCGTTTATAAGCATCGTTATCATATCTGGACTTAAGTTTTCTCCAACGACATTGTCAATTTTTCCATTTGTCTTGTTATTTACCCATTCATTTATCGTTTTTGGAGTCTGTGGATTTTGAACGTCAATTTCCGTAATTTCAGCGTTATAATAATCCCTATTTGTTGACGCAAACTCAGCTTGGAATTGATATTTATTATTCAACCAAATTGAATTCGCAATGTTTAATTGGATTTTATCTGAATTATGATCAAGCAATGTCATTAATGAAGCGTTAGCTCTATTTAAATCTTCTGGTGTCAGTCCATCCACATTAAGCACATTTTCTAACTCTTCCTTCGTTACTCCATCCGCACCGTTGTACACCATGGAAAGAGCCATAAATAAACTTGTAGGCGAAACGAACACATTTCCGTTTTCACTTCTTGAGACTTTGGATAGTAAATCAAAACCTAATGCATTATTTGAAGATACTAGATCTTTATAATCTTCTTCTCCAAACTCAACATTACTGGAAATTTTCAATGTATTCCCCGTAGACAAAGAAGTAGTACCACAACCAACGAGAACCAAACTAATTGAAAACATCCAGATTAAAGCTTTTCTCATCTCATCACCACCTTAATAATTTGACTAAATCATTAATTAAAATGTTACAAAATTTATATAATCTTCTTAAACAAAACACTGAAACATAAGGCAATAGAATAAATATAAGGACCTCTAAAGTATTGCCTATTTTAATAGCGTTTATAAAATGAAATTAAAAATCTCATTAAAGATTTGTTAAAGGTTGCTTTTTTAAATGTACATTGAAAAATTTAGGGTGGGTAAACTATGTACAAGATGATTACACGGAGGGATATGGAATGAAAAAAGAAGAAAAGTTAAATGAAGAAGCAGCTATGAATAATAATTTAGGTTCCTCAACACTTCAAATGAATCAGGATATTGCAAAACAACATGTAAAACCTAAAAGTACAAAGTCAAATAATGAAAAAAAATCTAACTTAAAATTGAATTAGTAAAAATACCAATAGGCAACAAATAATTATCTGTTGCCTTTTAATTCTACCTATTCTTCTTGGATAAATTTAACCACGTCATAACCACATTCTTTACACGCAAACAAATGGGGGCAAATTTCGTCACTTGCTGTATTTGGATAGCCATCTCCCATTTTTACGGTCTCTTCATCATTATAATGACCATACGGATCTAAAAAATCTGATACTTTACCGGAGTCTTCTAAAAGAATGTTACAGTTGGAACAGTAAACTTTTAATTCTTTTAAAGAGTTACATAAAGGACAAACTGCCATTTCACATAGCTCCATTTCTAAATAGTATGTAGTACTCCATCTAGTATTACCTAATGCTGAACAGTTTCATGACTCTATTGAATGAAAAAAATAAAATTGAGCATTTCATAATGAAAAGAAATGCTCAACCTTATCCACTTTGTCCTTTTGAAAATTTCGATTGAAACTTTTTAAATATCGACTTTTTTTGTTGATTTTGATTGCCATTTGAATTTTGCTTGTCTTGGGAATTTTGATTCCTCTTGGCGTTTTGATTACTTTGGGAATTCTGATTCCCGTTGGCATTTTGATTTCCTTGGGAATTCTGATTGCCGTTGGCATTTTGATTTCCCTGGGAATTTTGATTGCCATTGGTGTTTTGATTTCCTTGGGAGTTCTGATTGCCATTGGTATTTTGATTTCCTTGGGAGTTCTGATTGCTATTGGAGATCTGATTGCCACTAGCATTTTGATTTCCTTGGGAATTCTGATTGCCATCGGTGTTTTGATTTCCTTGGGAATTCTGATTGTCATTAGCGTTTTGATTTCCTTGGGAATTCTGATTGCCATTGGCGTTTTGATTTCCTTGGGAATTCTGATTGCCATTGGCGTTTTGATTTCCTTGGGTATTCTGATTGCCATTGGCGTTTTGATTACTTTGGGAATTTTGATTTCCATTAGCGTTTTGATTACTTTGGGAATTCTGATTGCCATTGGCGTTTTGATTTCCTTGGGAATTCTGATTGCCATTGGCGTTTTGATTTCCTTGGGAATTCTGATTGCCATTGGCGTTTTGATTTCCTTGGGTATTTTGGTTTCCATAGTAATTTTGATTAGTATTGATATTTTGATTACCTGTAGAGTCCTGATTTTCTTCTTGCACCTTCCATGGTGGATCTACATTTTTATGAATTTTTTGATTCCATTTGTGAATGCCATAAGGAATTGCAAATGCCAAAAAAGTACAAAAAAATGTAAAGAGAGTAGGAAAACGTTCCATTATTATTCTCATCATCTAAACCTACTCCCATCTGATGTTTTATTTATCGTTCCCGGTCTTTCTATCAATACATCTATATCGAAAGTGATTTTACTTTTAGAAAAGTAGTTTTCACCGATTTCCCAATTATTTTTCATTTGTTCCCATAACTTAGGATGATAATGATGTAAGTAAGTCCCTAATCCTAAAACATCGGTCATATAATCTTTTTGTAATTTTTCAACAGCTTTCTCAGTTAGTTCACTTATTTTTTCCTTAAGTTCTATTTCAAATTTTTTGTGTACCTCCTCTTTCATGACATCCTGATTTCCATATTGTTCAGCGATTGTACCATTTACCTTAAGATTTATTTTAAATTGTAAGTTGCTCGGATCATTATTTTCTAATTGAAATTTATGGTCAATTCTAAGCAGTTCAATTGCAGCTACTTTTCCATCAACCTCAATGTTAAGCGTACCTGTATTTTTTTCTTCTATAATAATGTTTAACCCTTTCGCTTCATCGCCTTTTAAAGTACCGACCATTTGAGCCTTTCTTCCGTTATAGACAGCAATCCCTTCGTAATCAATAATTTTAGGCTCTAGCTTTTTTAATTGTGGAAGTGTAAAACTTTCCTGTTGTAATACTTTTTCTTGGATATCTCCAATTCGAATCGATTCAACCGTTTCAATATTACCTCTAATTTCCAATAACTCACCGATATAGTGGGAAGGAAGCTTTTCATCTTCCGGTTCAACAGATAATAAATCACCAGCTTTTCCGCTAGCAATGGCGATTAACATTCCCCTACGCATATCTTTTTCACGGAGAAATACATCAATATGTTCTTTAAATAAATTAGGTTGTTTTATTACATCTTCCGAAAAAAGAATAACCCTTAAATGAGTTACATCAGTCACTCGACTCGTTTGTTTAAGCGTTTCTCTATTATTATTGATAATTGTGTCCCCAGTCGCAGATAAATTACGATAAGCAGGACCACTACCTCCTCCACTCAAAGTAACGAGTTGCTCTGGAACTATAAGTTGAGAAGTTAACTTAATTTTTGATGATTTGGACGATGATTGTTCTTCTGCAAGATCTATTCCAACTCCATAAACAAATGCCCTTTTCTCAAGTTCTATCTTGTCCCAACATCCTGTAAGGAGTAGCAAAATTACTATTAATAAAGTTATTTGTTTCATACAATTCAATTTTGATTACCACCCTTCACTTTATAGGTGATTCCTAAAAGGATAGTGATTAATATGATTAGAAATAACATGGAATTGGATAAAAACCTACCAATTGTTGTTAGTTCGATATAATTAACCGGTAATGAACTAAGTAGGAAAACTAATGGTGACAAAAAATAGATAAGTTTCATTTTATTAGCTTTTTTAAATAACATCATCATTAGTAAAATAACTAAATCAAATGATATTAATGTTGTTGTAAAGAGAATCATTGTCCAAATAACAAATACGATGACATCAAATCGCTCAAAAAAGCCACCTGGAATTTCCACTGCTCTAGATAGATCAAAAGATGGAAAAAATAAGTTACTCGTTGTAGCATTTCCGAATGTTCCAACGCAAACTAGAAAAAGAAATAGTGAAAAAATTACAGCTATGAGGATTCCTTTTATGGCCATTTTAGGAGTGTTTTTTGGCTCTTTAACAACTTCAATATAAAAAAGAATAATACTAAACCCTAAAAACACATGAACACCAGAATAACTAGCTCTTAAGTAACCTTCGAAATCAGTTTGAAATATAGGTAATAAATTTTCCAATTTAAATAAACCTATCGGAAGTAATGTTAGAAGTAATAATCCAACAATAACAGTAGGATAAAACAAAACAATCAAACGAAAAATTCCAGCACGTGATCCAGCGACTCCATAGACAACAACCAAAAGAAAGCTTAAAGAAATCACTTGGATTGGCGTTTTATCAAACAAATATTGATGCGCCAATACACTAACTTCACGTACTTGATAGGATGACACTAAAATAAAATGTAGAATAAAAAGTACTGAAATAATTACCGCTATCGGTTTTGAAAGTAAATACGAAGTAAAATTGAAAAAGGATTGATTTGGAAAAGACGATGCAATTTTAGCTATGAGCCAAGCTAAAAAACATGCAATGCACCCGCCAATCAAAATTGGTACCCATCCATCCGCAGCACTTGTATCCTCGGCAATTATTCTTGGGAACGTTAATGTTGTAATTCCTATAATATTAGTAGTGACAGTAATCATGATGTCCCGGTCACTTATAAACCCATGGGTTAGCGTAGGTTTCATTTACTACTTTGACCTCCATCATTGATTTTTTTTATATCGTCTGTTTTCAAATATGGTGGACGTTTTGTTAGTGTCGTAATTGGTGCTCGTATAAGTAAATTTTTTAAGTCCCCTAAAAAATATGGCGCAAATGGTGATGAGTATGGAATACCCATACTTTTTAAATTCACTACATGAATCGCAAGCAATATAAATACAAGAATAATTCCGTATAGTCCTAAAATTGATGCTCCAATTAACAAGGCATACCGAATTACTCTAACAGCCATTGCCAAGCTATTATTTGGGATTGTGAATGTTGCAATTCCAGTAAGAGATGTAACGATAACAGTTGCAGGTCCTACTATACCTGCACTAACTGCTACTTCTCCAATTACAATTCCTCCAACAATACCAATGGTAGCTCCAATAGCTTTTGGCATTCGAATCCCTGCTTCTTGTAAAATTTCAAATGTAACAGCCATTAATAATACTTCAACAATTGCCGGAAAAGGTACGTTTTCCCTAGTTGCTGCAATTGAAAAAGTAAGTTGCGATGGAATCATACCAGGATGATATGCTATCAATGCTACATAAATAGCTGGTAAAAACACTGCAATAAATGCAGAAATATAGCGTAGAAACCTTAACAGTGATCCCAATAACCATCGTTGATTGTAGTCTTCAATTGAAAGTAACGCATCCCCTAAAGTAATGGGTGTTATTAATCCAAAGGGACTTCCATCTACTAGAATTCCTATTTTTCCTTGGAGTATATTATATGTTAATCTATCGGGTCTTTCTGTATCTAAAATTTGTGGGAACGGTGAAAGAAAACTATCCTCTATCCATTGTTCAACAACTCCTGAATCAGGAGCAAAGTCAATATCAATTGTTTTTAATCTTCGATTCACTTCATCCAAAATATCTTCATTGACTATACCAGCAACATAGCATACTGCAAGCTTTTGTTTGGAACGCCGACCAATTTCATGAATATCAAAGCGTAGATTGGGATCCTTAATTTCCTTACGGATTAAAGATAGATTCGTATTAATGTTCTCTACAAATCCTACACGTGATCCCCTAATGACGGATTCTGATTGTGGTTCATCAATGGAACGTTTCTCACCACCGACAGTATCCATGATTAAAGTTGTTTGCTCACCATCTAAGATAAAGATCGAGTTACCAGACAACAATGCAAATGATAATTCGTCTAAAGTCTTCACTTTCTTACTATCTGTAATAGCTATTACTTCTGTTAATATTTGGTCTAATAAAGTGGAATTAGACTGCGAGTTATTTGACTGTTCGTTACCTGACTGACTGTTTTGGGACTGATTATTGTTGTTTGATTGACTGTTTTGGGATTGACTATCGTTGTTTAATTGGCTATTGTTTGTCCCTTGATTCATTGATTTGTTGCTACTTGTTTGATTGTCACTTGATTGGGAATTGTTTGACTGCTCTTTATTGGATTGGTTGTTTTTCTGATCATTACTTGATTGATTGCTATTGTTATTTGACTGATCTTTGTTTTGACTCGATTGAATCTTACTTGATTGAACTGCTTTTAATATATTGTTGTTTACTAGGTCAGAATTTGTAATTCCACTGATATATAAAATCGCACATTTCGTTTCTGTGCTACCAACTTTAGTTTCCCTAACGACTAGATCACTTGGATTACCAAGCATTGTTTTAATCGTTTCAATATTTTTCGCCAAATCTTTTTCGATTGTAATACTAAATTCTTCACCTTTATTATTTGGTGAATTGTTGTTATTTGTATTGTTATTTTTGGGCTTATTACTATTTCCTGTAAAAATATATCTCATGCTCATGCTAATAACTCCCATAAAAGGATTTGCTTCTTATTGTGCTATAAATTTGAAATTATATACTCCAAAGGAAAAAGTTAAGGGAACTTTTCACACTTACCAGTTATTCATTTTTCGAACATGGTAATATTGGCCAAATTCGAACTACTGCCTTTTTAGAGTAGTGAAAAATTGGTTTTCCAACGGATGATAATAAGTTGAATTGTTTCAATATTGAATTGTGTTGAAAGTCCACATCCGCATCTTGGAGCAACCATGAACGATGTAAAATATCACTACGAAACGGCTCGCCTTTGTCATTAACTGTATAAAGACAATACCTTTCCACTAACCACTCTTCAAGCGTTCCTTTTTTCGCAAGTCTCGGTTCAGAAATAGGACGGTATTTCCACCATAAATTTTCTTCATTTCTCCTGTAGGGGGCACTTTCAAAATGGATGGTGTCCCCTACTTTTTTATAATCCATATTTAAATAAACATAAGGAAGTCTAAAGGATTGCTTTGCCATTTTTGCTGTCAGCCAGTTCGCTGCAGCAAGGTTGAAAAAATATACTCCCGGTTTTCCATTTATCTGGATGTATGTACGAACATTAAATCCTAGAAATTGACTTAATCCTGGTATAGGTGGAAGACCACGGGCTCTAACTGAAGTGGTTAGATAAGGAACGATCGAAATCCATCCTGTATTGTTGAATGTATCAAGTGTTAGCGACTGGGGAACTAATTTTGAGAGTTCCTCTAACTTTACTGGATAATGAATAAACAAATTATCTAACCAAGTTTGTTTCATTACCCAAGGAACTTTTCTAGGATGACTTAAACGTTGGTGTTCGTATGAGTTTGTGTTGAATTGCTCATTCATGGTGTTTCACCTCTTTAAAGGTTGTATCATTTTTCATGGCTTTCCTCATTTTTCTCAACTTTGGCCAATATTAGACAAGTTGAGTTATGTTTTGAGCGAATATTTTATATGGAGAGTTGTTAATAATGAAGAAGAATGGATGCTACTTTACTTAACATAGGAGGATTCAAAGTTGAACATTCAAAGAGCCCAGGAAATAGCAGAGTCAGGCCATTTAGCAAAGGTATTTTATAATGGGGAACGTGTTTACATTCAACACGTTGATGAACAAAAAGAAACAGCAAGAATTTATCCTTTAGATGATCCACAAAAAGAGCAAGAAGTTTCTTTATCTAGTTTAAAAGAGATGAATTAAGTACGTATAAATAATAAAGGACATTTTACTGTGATAGATACAGTAAGATGTCCTTTATCGATGTTATTATAGACATTTTGAATGGATTTCCACACTCTAATGTCTTTTATAAACCCTCTTAAAGACATTTCCAACGGATCTTACCTCTCGAATGTCTTTTATACTCTAAAATTTAATTAATTACCTCAACTACAACCAATGCCCACGCCACAAGGAATAAAAGACCACCAATTGGTGTGATTGCTCCTAGTTTTTTCACGCCAGTTACAGAGAGTACATATAAACTTCCGCTAAAGAAGATGACTCCAACAAACATTAAATAAGTCGCCCAAGTTAATAACGAAGATTCCCCTATTAACGCATCCATTGATAAGATCCCGATTGCAAGTAGACCTAACGCGTGGTACATATGGTATTGCACACCCGTGTTCCAATATTGTTCATGTTTCGGTTCTGGGAACTTGTCCTTTAAAGCATGCGCACCAAATGCCCCGAGTACTACACCTAAGAAAGCTAAGCCGGCGCCTAGTAATAAACTAATATTCATAACGACTCCTCCAACTATGTATTTCTGTTTTAACTATATAGATTTCAAGAGATGTGTTCAATTCATTTAGAAATTATCGCCGAGGTGCTAAGAGCATTACTGACACACCAATTATACAAATACAAGCACCAATCCAATCATAAATATCTGGTGTTTTCTTATCAATCCCCCATCCCCATAAAACAGAAAGGACGATGAATACTCCTCCATAAGCTGCGTACACTCGACCAAAGGATGGATACGCCTGCCATGTCGCAATAATGCCATATAACACTAATGCCACTCCACCAAACAATCCTAACCATGCTGACCTATCTTCTCGTAGCCATTGCCATATTAAATAGCCACCACCAATTTCCGCTAACCCAGCTAAAATAAACAACACCGCTGCTTTTATCAAATTGATCACCCTTTTATTCAATCATTCATTTATTATTTCATTATTTAATAAAAAGGTGAACTTTTACGTATTAAAAGAAACGCCAATCCAGAATAAGATTGACGTTTCTTTTTACCAAATATTATCCTCCAAAGAATAAATCCAATATATTCATACCTCTTGGGGAGTCTTTATTATAAAACTCTGAATATCCACAGCTTTTACAATACACAACTGTGAATTGATTGTGTTGAACATCAAACATTCTAGATAACCCAGTTCCGGTCATTGCCACTTCTTTTGTATCTGCGTTGTTACTTCCACATTTAATACACCCTTGCTTATTCATCTGTGTCGTCCCCCTTTGCTTTACTACTTCTACGAATCTAAAGTCATCAAGTTTCACTTAAGTAATAAAACTTCCAACCAAAAAAAAGCATGGATTAAGCTACTCCATGCTTTCGAATTTAAAGTTTAAAACCTTCTTCTTCTTCCTTTACTCGGTTTTGTTACTAGTGAAAGAATTACTATGATGACTAATGCACCTATAATAATTACAAACCAATTAAACGAAGACCCTTCTTCACTACCTGTTTCAGTAGCTGCCTCTGCTTGTTCAGCATTATTAACCATAAATAAATAACTGCCACTCATTGGATGACCGTCTTCACCAATAATATTCCATTTAACTTCATATGTACCGCTTTCTAGTGGGGTTTCTATTTTTGCAATCATTGTATCGTTATTAACTGAAATTGTAAGTGGTATTTCTTCACCATTTTCATCTGTTAGTGTTGCTATACTCTTACTTTCAATAGGTGTTTCAAATACTAACGTAAGTTCATTTATATTTCCTTCAATAATTTGTCCATCTGATGGGGTTGTTGTCTTAATATCTGTGTGGGCAAAGGTTGTCTGAGCAAAAACAAACAATAAAAATAAAGTAGTAATTAAAACCTTCTTCATATCATCCTCCTTCATATTCCCCTTTTGTACAATATATTGTTATCGATGAACATTTAGACGTTTATTAGACACTATTCATCTTTCCTTGCCTATTAAAATCGACAAATTAGGTAGAAATATATATTGCTATTGTAAATCTCGCCCAATTATTGCTACAATGAATAGTGCAAGTTCATATCGAGAAGAATGTAGGGGAGCTGGTGTGGCCAGCTGAGATTGTATCCTTTAGATACTAACCCTTAGAACCTGATTTGGTTAATACCAGCGTAGGGAACATTGACTTCAAATTTACTTTCATTTGAATCAATATGTTTATTTACGTCTGGGATGTATCCTAGGCGTTTTTTTATTCTTCGAGTATGAATTGACAATTCATATGAATGGGGGATCTTATCAATGAAAAAGTTATTTATGTTGCTAGTGGTTGCTGTTTTAGCCCTTGTTGGCTGTCAATCACAACAACAGTCAAACGAAACAGAGACGAATTCAGCTAATGAATCGTCTGACCAATTACAAAAAGTATCTGTCGTTTTAGATTGGACGCCAAATACAAACCATACTGGTCTATATGTAGCGAAAGAAAAAGGTTATTTTGAAGAACAAGGCTTAGACGTTGAAATTATCATGCCTGGCGAAGCAGGTTCCGATCAACTTATCGCTTCTGGAAACGCTGAGTTCGGTGTGAGTATACAAGAAAATATTACCCTTGCACGTACACAAGGAGTACCAATTGTATCGATCGCAGCAGTTATCCAACATAATACATCGGGCTTTGCTTCACCTGCGAACTTAAATATTGCTTCTCCAAAAGATTTTGAAGGGAAAACTTATGGTGGCTGGGGTTCACCGATTGAACAAGCTGTACTAGAAACAATTATGAATGTTGACGGTGCAGATATTGATAAGTTGGACATCGTGAATGCTGGTAATGCAGACTTCTTCACTATGAACAATCAAGGTATTGATTTTGCTTGGATTTACTACGGTTGGACAGGCGTTGAAGCGGAGCTTCGTGGAGAACAGATTAACATGGTTTATTTAACGGATTTTAGTGAAAAATTGGACTACTATACGCCGGTCCTAGCAACAAATGAAAAAATGATTGAAGAAAATCCTGATACAGTAAAAGCGTTCGTAGCAGCGGCTGCTAAAGGTTATGAGGATGCAATTAATAATCCTGAAGAAGCTGCTGGAATTTTATCAGCTGCTGTACCTGAACTTGACGAAAAATTAGTAGTAGAAAGTCAAAAATGGTTAAGTACAAAATATCAAGATGATGCACCTCGCTGGGGTGAACAAAAACTAGAAGTTTGGAAAAATTATGCTGACTGGATGACGGACAATGGTGTTTTAGAAGGCGAATTTGATCCGGAAAAAGCATTTACAAACGAATTCTTACCGGAATAAGGAGGGCGTCTATTTATGGCTAATGCATTAGTTAGTATTCAAATCTTACCTAAAACAAAAAGTGGCGAAGATGTAATTCCATTAGTCGATGCAGCAATTGCTGTGATCGATGAGTCTGGTGTTAAGTATCAAGTCAATCCATTAGAAACAACAATGGAAGGAGAACTTTCACAGTTGCTTGCAATCATTGAAAAAATGAATGAAAAGATGATTGAATTAGGTTGTCCAGGAGTACTGTCCCAAGTGAAAATTTCGTACAATCCATCGGGGGTTTCAATGGAGAAATTAACGGAGAAATATCGTTGATGAGGACGTTTTGGCAACGAGGAGGAAAGTCTTTTCTTTTCCTCCTCTTTTTATTCATCTTATGGGAAGTACTTGTACGACTAACAGAAACGCCGAAGTGGTTATTACCAGCTCCTAGTGATGTTTTAAAAGAAGCGACTGTGGGATTTGACACTTTTTCTGGACACATATTCCCTACAATTTCCTTGGCATTGATAGGCTTAGTGATCGGAAGTAGTGTCGGACTCATCATCGCTATCATTCTTTACCGTCTACCTAAAGTAAATGAATTGTTCTATCCATTATTAATATTGTCGCAAAACATACCAACGATTGTCCTTGCTCCCCTACTAATTATTTGGTTTGGGTTTGGAATGTTGCCAAAACTAATTGTCATCAGTCTTGTATGTTTCTTCCCAATCGTTGTAGCGAGCATGGATGGATTTAGACAAACTGCTCCAGAACTGAAACATTATATGCAAATGGTTGGTGCATCTCGTCGTCAAATCTTTTGGAAATTGGAGTTTCCACACTCCCTTCCCTCGATTTTCTCAGGGCTGAAAATCGCCGCAACTTATAGTGTAATGGGTGCTGTTATTTCAGAGTGGTTAGGAGCGAAAGCAGGTGTTGGGGTTTATATGACTCTTGCCCAATCATCCTTCCGAATTGACCGCGTATTTTTAGCTATTTTCTTTATTATGCTATTAAGTGTTATTTTGTTCGGTGTGATTCGCTTGATAGAAAAACTTTTAGTTAAAGGCAGAAACGAGGGTGCTTAATATGTTGTTAAATATAAATAAATTAAATAAAACATTTGGGGACCTTCATGTATTAAAGGACATTAACTTAACAGTAAATGAGGGTGAATTCGTTGCAATTCTTGGCCCTTCTGGAAGTGGGAAAAGCACTTTATTTCAACTAATAGGTGGAAATCAAATTCCTGATCAAGGCGAAATCTTCTTAAATGATGAACTAATCAACGGGAAAAAGGGTTTTATTAGCTACATGCCTCAGCAACCTTCCCTCTTCCCTTGGAGAACTGTTTTGGAAAATGTTGTACTAGCAGCTGAATTAAAAGGTAAACCAAATTATGAAGAAGCTAAGCAATGGCTTGCAAAAGTTGGTTTAGCTGATTTTGAAAATTCTTATCCTATTGAATTATCTGGTGGAATGAAACAACGGGTATCATTTATAAGAGCTTTACTAAGTAAGCAGAACTTACTTTGTTTAGACGAACCATTTTCAGCCTTAGATGAATTTACAAGGTTGAAAATGCAAAAGTGGCTTCTTTCTGTTTGGGAGGAAAATCGTAAATCGATTTTGTTTATAACTCATAGTATCGAAGAAGCAATCTTTTTAGCTGATCGAATCTATATACTATCGAAAAGACCCGCTGAAATTAAAGCAGAAATTAAAGTGCCCTTCTCTCGACCGCGTGATGAAAGGTTACTTGAATCAAGTGAATTTTTCACTTTAAAACAAGAAATCTTCCAATATATAAGGGAGGAAATTACCGAATGATCATTGATGCTCATATTCATTTGGATCAATATGAGAAGGACGCTCAAAATAAGATACTTTCCACATTAAACGAACATCAGGTAGAAGCTTTAATTACAGTGTCGTTTAATTTGGAATCTTGCTTGCAAAACCGCGCATTTTCAATGTTAGATACTCGAGCGAAACCTGCTTATGGTTTTCACCCAGAACAGGATATCCCAACCCAAATGGAAATCGACCAACTATTTTCTTGGATGGAACAGCATAAGGATGAAATGGTGGCTGTCGGAGAAGTTGGTTTACCTTATTATAAGAAGTTAGAAAACAATGGTCTTTTAGATTACAAGCCCTATATGAGGTTATTAGAAAGATTTATAGAATTCGCAGTTGAATGTGATAAACCCATTGTACTTCACGCAGTATATGAAGATGCTGCGTTAGCATGTGATTTGCTCGAAAAACATCGTCTAACTAAAGCGCATTTTCACTGGTTTAAAGGTGATCAACCAACTGTGAAACGAATGATTCGTAACGGTTATTATATATCTGTTACGCCCGATGTATTATATGAGAATGAAATACAACAATTGGTGAAGAGGTATCCTCTTGAGTTGATGATGGTCGAAACGGACGGTCCTTGGCCATTTGAGGGACCATTTGCAAATCAAATGACGGAACCAAAAATGATTCATCAATCCATTGTGAAAATTGCAGAACTTAAAGAACAACCAGTAGAGAAAACGAAACGAACACTCTATGAAAATACGAAGAGGTTTTATAATATTTAGTGTTATCGTGATGAAAGCATGAGTCTTCATAAATGAAAACTCATGCTATTTTATATTAAAGATGAATTAGACAACCGCATTGTTATTAACAAACTCTTCAAAGGCTTCTTTCCTTAATGGTTTGCTATAATAATAACCTTGTCCAAACAATAAGCCTCTCTCACTTAACCGAGAAACATGTTCTTCTAACTCAATCCCTTCCGCAATTACATTTAATCCTATTGTCTTTGCTAAATTTAATACTGCTAATACAATCGCTTGGCTTTCTTGATTGACATGAATATCTTTAACAAAGGATTGGTCGACTTTTAAAGTATCAATTGGCAAATGCTTTATATAACTTAATGAACTATATCCCGTACCAAAATCATCTACAGAAATTTGGATCCCTAACTTACGAACTTCCTGTAAAATAGAAACTGTATTTTTTAGGTCAGCGAAAATGCTCTCTGTCACTTCAAACTCTAGCCATTTTGGGTCTAGTCCCGTTTCTTTTAAAATCTTATGTACTTGTTCAATAAAATTCGGTTCCTCTAATTGACGAACGGATATATTTACTGATACAGATAGTGGTCCATAGCCCTTATCTTGCCATTCCTTCGTTTGTCTACAACTTTCTCTTAAAACCCACTCACCTAATGGTACAATTAGTCCTGTTGACTCCGCTAATGGTATAAATTTCATTGGAGGAATTGTTCCTAAGTCTGGATGTTTCCATCTTACCAACGCCTCCATCCCAATGACCTCATTTGTACAAATGTTAAGTTTAGGTTGGTATTCTAAGTAAAATTGTCTTTCTTTTATACCCTTTCTAAGAGCATTTTCTAAAATTCTACGTTCAAATGATTGATGTTCAATGGATTCATTGAACACGCTAAAATTATTTTTCCCATTGCCCTTCACTGTATAAAGTGCATCATCTGCGTTTTTAATTAGTTCATCGGATGATGTTCCATGATCAGGATATAGCGCTACTCCTAGACTACATGTAATTCGATGCTCCACACCATCAATGTTTAACGGGGTTTGAAATTTTTCCAGTAACTTTTTCACTACAGCGCTAGCTTCTTCTTCACTGTCTATATCTTTTAACATGACAACAAATTCATCCCCACCGAATCTTGCAGCAACATCTTTTTTGCTTAACACAGATTGGATTGTGTTTGCAGCTTCCTTTAATACTAAATCCCCTATGTCATGTCCCCATTGATCGTTAATATTCTTAAAGTTATCTAAATCAATAAATAATATTGCTAGTTTGGATTTCGTTTTCGAGCGATTCATCATTTCATCTCTTAGCTTACTAATAAAGGAACGACGATTTGGAAAATTTGTTAAAGAGTCATGATACGCTAAATGATATACAGTTTGTTCTACTGCTTTACGATTACGAATATCTCTCATAACAATTAAAAGTAATTCGTTAGAAGAATAAGTTGAATTACTAATGATTCGAATCGTTGCCTCAACATCAATATGATTACCGGAATTATTACAAATGCGAAATTCCATTAAAAGTGGTTCTTTTCTTTTTCGACAATAGGTTTGAACATCATGTTTAACAGCTTCTAGATCTTCTGGGTGTATTAAGTCGAAAAAGTTTCCATTTATTAAAGAAGCAACATCGTAATTTAAAAGAGTATTAAATGTTGGCGATACATATCTAAAAGAACCATTGGATTCTATAAGTGTTAAAAGATTGATTGTATTCTCTGCGATTAGTCGATAATTCTCATTATTTCTTCTTGCTTCTTCCGCAAATTCTTTTTCTTTCGTAATTTCTGTACTAATAGAGTAGTATTGAACAGTCTCTCCCTCTTCACCTACAATTGGTACAACTATAGAATGAACCCAGAATTTTGACCCGTCTTTCTTTTCATTTTGCATTTCCCCCTTCCAAATACGTCCTTCTAACAACGTCTTAACCATATCTTTTAGGTCGTTAGCTTTAAACGTATTCGAATAGAAAAAAGCATGTTGTTGCCCGATTAATTCGTCCCTACTGTACTGACTTGATTCACACGCTAGATCATTTACATAAATAATCTCGCCCTTTTTATCGAATACAATAACGATTGAGGATTGATCAATCGCATATTCCAACAGTTGAAGTTTCTCTAATTTTTGTCTCACTTTTAGTGGTAGATTTTCTAATTCTATTATTTCATCCTCATTATTGATGTAATTATATTTCATAAAGAAAGATACTCCTTTTTACTCAACGAAGTTATTAACTTAGTGCGAATGAATCATATATTTCACTATAAGATAATACCTAATATCTATATTGTATACAAATTTCTTAACTGTCAAAATTAAAAATAAATGATTCCCCTTTATTATGTACTTTATCTAAATAAGCGATAACCGCTTCGATTATAGAAATAAAAAATGTCGGAAAATATACTTTTTCCGGCAAATAGTAATCTTATTTTTATATTCTATTAACAGTTACAAATCATCACTACATTACCATCGGGATCTTTAATATTGAACCAAGCCGTATCCCCTACTCTTTCAATTTCTCTAACAATTGAAATTCCCTTTTCCAAAACATAGTTATAAGCTTCATCGATATTTGTAGTAAAGAAATTAAAAATTGGATTTGGACTGACATGATGTTGAAATATTGGATCAAATGTATGGTCATCTAGTGTGAGTGAAGTTGTACCTGTAATTGGAACATTAAATACAGGAGATTGTACTTTTTCTAAATTGATTTCTAAACCTAGTAAACCACAATACCATTTGGCAGATTCCTTTAGGTTAGTTACATGAATAAATACACCATTCATTTGATTTATTATCGGGACTGTTTTATTCATTTCTTCCTCCTTGGAGTTATTTTTACTTATATTCAATAAGACCAAAACTAATTCCTACTGGGTCTATTAAATAGGCAAGATAAAACTCTTCGAACTCCATTTTGTCACGTAGTATTTTAGCTCCCGCATTGCAACTTTGTTTAATGACTTCTTCAATCGAATCCACTTCTATTTGAATGCGTGTTCCGTGTGGGAAATCTGCAGGTCCCAAGCTGATTCCTCCATTAATGTTTGACTCTAACCCAGTATCTACTGGCCAGTAATCGTAATTTGGTTCTGATACTTTCCAACCGAAAACATTTTTATAAAACTCAATTGCTTTCTCGGGTTGTTGACTGTTCATTTCAAAGCCGACAATTTTAGCCATTTGTGACATCCTTTCTTTAGAATCTATTAGATTTATTATTCGGTTAATTAATTTATGATTCCTTGTTTTATTCAAGAAAACTTGTTAATTTGATTATGACTTAGTAAGAATTTGGCTATATTTCATTCATATGCTGATTCACAATATGTGAAATTTATGATATTATTTTAGGGTTGCTGTTTTAATGTTTTATTAAAATAGTGATTGAATTTCTATCATTACGTTAGAAGTTCACCGATCAGGTATATCCTGCAAATATAATTGAGAGGTGGAAACAAATTGGATTATCGAGTTTTACTTTATTATCATTATAATCACATTGAAGACCCTGCCGCTTTTGCAGCAGAACATTTAGAGTTTTGTAAGTCGATTAACTTAAAAGGTCGTATTCTTGTAGCACATGAAGGTATTAATGGTACAGTTTCAGGTACAGTTGAAGATACAAATGCATACATGGAACATATGAAAAATCATCCATTATTTGAAGGCATCGTTTTCAAAATTGATGAAGCAGACGGTCATGCATTTAAAAAAATGCATTGTCGCCCTCGTCCAGAGCTTGTTAACTTAAGCTTACCAGAAGATGTTAATCCGCACGAACTCACTGGCCGTTACCTTTCTCCACAAGAATTCTTTGAGGAAATGCAACGTGAAGATACAGTAGTTCTAGATGTACGTAACACTTATGAATATGATGTCGGTCACTTCCGTGGTGCGATTCGCCCAGAGGTAGAAACATTCCGCGATACTCCACAATGGATTCTTGACAACAAAGAGCTATTCGAAGGGAAACGCGTTTTAACATACTGTACAGGTGGTATTCGTTGTGAGAAATTCTCTGGATGGTTAATGCGTGAAGGTATTGGTGAAGAAGTTGGACAATTACACGGTGGTATTGCAACTTATGGTAAAGACCCTGTTGTAAAAGGTCAGCTTTGGGACGGGCAAATGTACGTATTTGACGAGCGCTTAACTGTTCCAATTAACCAAGTTGAGCACGTTGTAGTTGGACGTGATCATTACGATGGTACACCATGTGAACGTTATGTTAATTGTGCAAGCCCTGAATGCAATAAGCAAATTCTTGCATCAGAGGAGAACGAAGCAAAACACCTTGGTGGTTGCACAATCGAATGTACAAAAGACCCTCGCAACCGTTACGTAGCAAAACATAACTTATCAGAAGAGTATGTTGCTGAAGTCGTTGCGAAATTAGAAGAAGAACAACAACTTGTATAATAGATAAATTTTGGGCACTCCTATTCGGGAGTGCCTTTTTGTCTTATTTATAAATTTCAATCACCGTTTCTAAAAAGGCTCGTAATGCATGTGGTGTGTAACGATTTTTTTTCACGGCAATGCCAATTTTCCAAGGGATATATTGACTGCTAATTTCTTTAACAGCTATGTTGTTTCCAAACATTTTTACTAATGGACTCGGCACCATTGCCACTGCTAGACCTTCTCTTACTAAAGCAATTAGTAGATCCCATTGTGATGTGTTATAAACTTCATTTGGTACAAACCCTTCTTTTTGGCAACTATGAAGAACGATTTGACGTAGTGCAAACGTTGAGTCAAATAAAACCCAATTCTCATCTTTCAATTGTTGTAGTGACAGTTCCTTCGCATCTTGTAAGTTATGATGTTCCGGTAAGCAAACAACAAAATGCCCTTCATAAATTTGTTGTACTTCCAACTCATTACTCTTTGCGGGCAATACAACAAAGGCTGCATCTACTTCCCCCTTGGCAACAAGCTTCTCAATTTCTAGACCGCCATCCTCTACTATTTCTAGGGTCACATCTTTGTAAGTTTTAGAAAACTGCTTAGCTACTCTTGGAAAGAAAAACGTTCCAATAATTTGGGGTAATCCAATTTTTAAATGGCCCGTAATCTGTTCATTCATATCTCCGAGGGCAAACTCCAATTCCTTTTTTTGTTGAAGGATAATTAGTGCCTTTTCATAAAGTAACTTTCCTTCATCTGTTAAACGAATAATTCGGTTCGTACGGTCAATTAATTTAACCCCTAGTTTCTGCTCTAACTTTTGTATCGTTTTTGAGAGAGATGGTTGGGCAATGAAAAGCTCTTCGCTTGCCCTTGAAAAACTACCACATTCAACTACTGCCTTGAAAGCTTCTAAATCACGAAAGTTCATTATTGCCCTCCATTATTCCATTTAAGAATACTAATTATGTCTTTTATATATTTTACATTATATTCAAGCTTAAATTAGACTTTTTATGTATGGGATTTAATTAGAGTTTGTTACGCTAGGGTGCATTTAGTGATTTTTCTACTCCCTAGTGTGGATTACTACTGTCACCATTGTTGTAACAAACTCTACTATGTTTTAACAATACGCATTTCAAACAAAGGGGTTTCTATATGACGAATTGTAAAGTAGCTGTTGTACAAGCAGGTTCGATTGTCATGAATAAAGAGAAATGTATTGAGAAAGCAGTAGACTTAATTCAAGAGGCTGGAGAGCAAGGGGCTAACATTATTGTTTTCCCAGAAGCTTATATTCCAGCGTATCCTCGTGGGATGAGCTTTGGGGCTGTAGTCGGTAGTCGAACACCTGAAGGACGTAATGAATTTTTACGTTATTCTAAAAACGCGATTACAGTTCCCGGTCCTGAAACGGATCAATTAGGTGAGGCTGCAAAAAAAAGCGGTGCTTATGTTGTTATGGGAGTCATTGAACGGGATTCAGAGCTAAGTGGTGGTACATTGTACTGCACTGCGATCTTCATTGGTCCGGATGGTACTTTGCTTGGAAAACATCGGAAATTAAAACCAACTGGTAGTGAACGTCTCATTTGGGGTGAAGGAGACGGAAGTACTCTCCCAGTGTTTGATACGCCATACGGCAAAATTGGTGCTGTGATATGTTGGGAAAACTATATGCCATTACTACGTACAGCAATGTATGAAAAAGGAATCCAAATTTATATTGCACCAACTGCCGATCATCGTGATTCTTGGTTTGCAACGATGCGCCATATCGCCTTGGAAGGGCGTTGCTTCGTATTATCTTGCAATCAATACAGTACAAAAGATATGTATGAAGAAGATTTGCTGGAAACAGAAGATATGCAAAAGGCACCGTTTGAACTAACAAGAGGCGGTAGCTGTATTATTAATCCGCTGGGAGAATTTTTAGTGGAACCTGTATTTGGCAAAGAAGAAATTTTATACGCCGATTTAGATTTAGACGATATTACACGAGGTCATTTTGACTTTGATGTCGTTGGCCATTATAATCGTCCAGACATTTTCAAACTGATACTAAATGAAGAAAAACAATAATAACTTTGATGGGATGTTTTGAAAGTGAATCTTTCTTAACACCCCGTCTAATTTATAAGTCTTGAGATAATCGAATCATATCTCTACATTGAATTCCATTTTCATAGATTTCATCAGAATAATGTTTAACAAAAAAATCGTGGTCAATACCTGTTATTCTAAAGCCACATTTTTGATACAGGGCAAGCTGTGAAATACTTGAATTCCCAGTACCAATTTCGATTGTTTTATAACCATTTCCCCTAGCCTTTTGAATGGCATCCAATACCATTTGTTTCCCTAAGCCCTTCCCCTGGTGTTTTCCCTCGACTGCTACATTAACGATTTCAACAGTTTCAGGTCTAGTTGGAAGTAATACATAAACTCCAATCATTTCATGATCCACTTCAACAACATAGCACTTCCCCCTTGCCAAATAACCTTCAACTATTTTTATAGAAGGGTCTGCTAGTAATAATAAATTCATTGGTGGTTTTTCCTGATCGTTTAGTTCTCTAATAATCATAAGCTACTCCTATTAATAAATTCTCTTATTATCGGTAAATCTGGCGGACTAATGTTCTGTGGGAGATCATGAAGTTCAAAGAAAGACATAGCTTGGGATTCTCCTTCATCAATTTTGATTTCGCCTTCGTAGTCATCACAAATGTATGCTGAAACTACGTTGTACACTTCATCACCATGAGGATATTTATAATAAAATTCTTCCCCAGAGTAGACATTGAATAGCTCTAATTTGTTGGCTATCAAACCCGTCTCTTCATAAAGCTCTCTTTTTGCAGCTTCCTCCAATGACTCCCCTAGCTCTAAGGAACCGCCTGCTAACCCCCAACAGTTGTTGTCCTTCCTAAGCTGTAACAAAATCTCTTTATTTTTATTGAATACAATAACACATGCTCCAACCATGATTAGTGGAATGCTACCGACAATTTTTCTTAACTCCATTATGTAATTCATAGATTTTCTCCCTTATATTTAATGGCTATTATTCTATGAAATCAAAGATTCTTATATCGACTGCATCGATAGGTCCAAGTGGTTCTTTTAAGTCCCATAGTTTAATTTCCGATGTCTCATTATTTTGTAGAAACGATTCTAGTTCTTCGATTGTTGTTGTATATACAGGATTGTATTTAATCTTACCATCTGATAAGTTTTTAACTTTAGCTAATCCTTGAAATGCTAAATCCTGAACCTGTTGCCCAGTTTCCTCATAAAGTTCTCGAATCGCGCATTCTTTCGGTGTTTCGTTACCCTCACATTTTCCTGCCGGTATCTCCCATTGCTTTCTCCAAGTGTTGTAACAAAGAAGATATTTACCTTCGCATTTGATGAGAGCAAATGAACCTGCAAGTGGATTGAATTGATGCAGTTCCTCTTCATTTGTATAGATAAAATCAATGAACTCAAATCCATTATTTTTAGTAATATTCAACTAGTCACCTTCCTTGTTCCGGCATTAAATATGCTAGATTGGATAGGGACGAATTTCCTTTAATAATGTCACCTATCCTGTATTTTTTAGTGTAAGACCTCATGAATCTATTTTACTTGAGTCGATTTTTCATAAACTTTCGTTTCTTCCCCATTGAAAAGATATGCATTGGTTGAATGTTTCCAACCGTATTTTTCGTAATATCCATCAATATCTGTACAAAGATATAAGGTCTCATAGCCTATTTTACGAGTTTCCTGGATTGCATGATTTAGAAGCGCCTCGCCCACTTTTTGTCCCCTTGATTCAGGCACTACATATAAACATGCAAACCATGGAGTTAAATCTTGGCGGCTAATTAAATCATTTCTTAAAAGTGCATACGAACCAATAATTTTTTCGTTTTGAAGAGCTATATAAAATCTAGGTAAATCACTTTTAGTCGTAGCAGAATGCTTCATACAATCATGGTAGAAATGGAAATTCTGTTCATTGCCCCAATACCCCCATATAAAATCAATTGCTTGGTCGAATAAATCTGTTCTATCCTTTATTTCAACTATTTCAATCATGGTGTTCTCCTTAATCATCAAATCTATTTATTACTCTCCATACTAAATTCAATAAAAATAGCACTTCTCCTTCCTGGAAAAGTGCCTTTAAGAGTCTATAGTTCGTTACAGCTGTAATAAAAGATGAATCGCCTCATAGCCCTACATCTCTTCAGGTGCATGAATTCCTAATAGACGTAGTCCTTCATTTAAAACAACTTGAACGCAATACACTAGAGTTAATCTTGCTTGTTTTTGTTTTAAGTCATCAAGAATACGTACAGTCCCATAGTATTTGTTAAATGCTTTTGAAAGATCTAAAAGAAATTTTGCAATTTGGGATGGATCGTACTGTTCAAATGCACGTTTAATGACATCAGGAAAGACCATTAATTTTGTAATAATTGACCATGCTTCACCATCTGTTAATGTGACAGCATCCAGATTTTCCTCGTATCCCCCTTTTCTTAAAATGGATGAGGCACGTGCATGAGTATATTGAACATATGGACCGGTTTCCCCTTCAAATCTCAACATATCTTCAAGTGAAAATTCAATGTCATTTAAGCGATGATTTTTTAAATCATGGAAAATGACTGCACCCGTTCCTACTTGTCGAGCAACATCCTCTTTTGCATCAAGCGTCGGATTCTTTTCTTCTATATTTTCCTTGGCAAGGTTGATTGCTTCAGTTAACACTTCTTCTAATAAAACTACTTTCCCTTTACGAGTAGACATTTTTTTACCGTCTTTTAACATCATGCCAAAGGGAACATGTTTCAGACCATTATGCCATTCGTAGCCCAGCTTTTCTAAGACAGTAAAAAGCTGTTTAAAATGTAGGGATTGTTCATTGCCCACAACATAGAATGACTTTTCGAATTTGTACGTTTCCTGACGGTAAAGAGCTGCTGCTAAATCCCGTGTAGCATAAAGAGTAGTCCCATCTTTCTTTGTAATTAAGCAAGGTGGTAAATCGTCTCCGATTTCTACAATTTGTGCCCCCTCTGACTCTTGTAATAGATTCTTTTCTTTTAGTAACTGAACAACTTTATTCATCTTATCGTTATAGAATGCTTCCCCATTTGTTGAATCAAACTTAATCCCAAGTAGTTGATAGATTTTATTAAACTCTTTTAGAGATTCCTCTCTAAACCAATTCCATAACTTTAAAGCTTCTTCATTGCCATTTTCCAGGTTTTTAAACCAATGTCTTGCTTGATCATTTAGTTCTTCATTTTGTTCTGCTTCATCATGAAACTGTACATATAATTTTAAGAGTTCTTTTATCGGATTGTCTTGAACCTTTTCTTTGGTGCCCCACAATTTATAAGCAACAATTAACTTTCCAAACTGAGTTCCCCAATCACCCAAATGATTGATTCTAACTACTTCATAACCACATTTTTCTGAAATAAGAGCTAAGGCATTCCCTATAACCGTTGAACGTAGATGGCCCATCGAAAAGGGTTTAGCAATATTTGGAGAGGAAAAATCAATCGTAATGACTTTTTTGTTTCCGATAGTTATTTCTCCATAATGTTCCTTTTTAGTAAGTACCTCTTTGATGACATTTGTTGAAACGACTCTTTTATTTAAAAATACATTTACAAAGCCACTAATTGCTTCTACATGTTGAAATGTATTAGACAATTGTAAGTTTTGAGCTAGGTCTACAGCGATCTGTTGAGGCGACTTTTTGTAAATCTTCGCTAATTCAAAACATGGGAATGAAAGATCTCCCAGTTTATCGAACTTTGGTTTCTCAATCATACTTTCCAACTTACTTCTATCCGCAACTTCATGTAATTGACCAAATAATACTTCTGCAAACTCATGTTTATAGTTCATGTCATTCCTCCTTAAAATAAAAAAACTCCCGCCTCTTTTCATAAGAAAAGAGACGGGAGTTGTATTTTCCCGCGGTACCACTCTAATTGTTAATCAAATACGCCTCGGCGTATTTGCGCCCAGATTTTATCGAGCTTGCTCGATAATTACCTTTAAAAAATCTGTGGCATCCGCCGGAGGCTTTAACTTCATTCATCTTACCACCTAATTAATATTTTAAACTTCTGTACCTATCGCAAGAGCTTTATTTGTACAAAACATCTGTTGAATGAAGTTATAACCACTCTATTTGATAACGAGGTTCACCCCGACTTTCCCTACTACATTTTCAGGAAAGTATCTACAAAGTGCGCTTCATTATTTGATCCGTACTAGGCTTTCACTATCCCTAGCTCGCTTTACCTTTACAAATAACTACTCTCTTTGTCATCGATTTTTTATATTGTATTTCAATCAATTATAGCCATTCATTACCAAATTTCAAGGATTTTTTTTCAATAAAATTGCATTCATAGGTTTCTTATGAGCAACTTCAACTATGAATTGAGTAATTTTAGAACCCTAGGGATTTTTTGAGCAACTTTTGGGCGCTTGCGAGCAACTTTTATCTGTTTACGAGCAACTTTTATCTGTTTACGAGCAACTTCTTCATTTGCCGAATTTTATGAGCGACTTTCGGGAGTTTTCGAGCAACTTTCGGAACTTTATGAGCATTTTGATCGTGGAATTGAGCTACTTTCATGCACTTATGAGCAACTCTCCCTCCACACCAACAAAAAATCAGCCCTACCAAAGAGCTGATTTTTGATTTTTCATTATATATATTATTCTGCAACTGCCTCTGCAACATTAATAGCAAGCAGTTCATTTAAGTAGTTATCTACTTGCGTAAAGTAATCTGGTTCCACGCCAAAGAGTCCGAAATGACCTAGTAAACTATTAATTACTTTTAATTCACTGTTTGGAATTAGTTTTTGTTCTGCCTCACAGTCACGTACTGGGAAGAACATGTCTTCATTAAGTGGCATGACAAATACTTTAGCTTTAATGCGACCAAGAGCCTCTTCTAGATTACCATTCGTATGACGACTCACGTCACCTCTTTGCCATTTCCAAGCCATTGTAAGTAATGAATTCGGATCTAAACTTTGGAATAATGGTTGTAAAAAGCCTTCAGTAAATTGTTCTACCGTTTCAATTCCAAAGAGCTTCCACCCTTCTTGCTTGTAGAATTCTGTACTTAACCCCATCACAGCCCAAATATCTGCATGTCTCTTTAAACCATCCGCTACATCGAAATGAGACGAATAGTTTCCACCATTCCATCCTGGGTCAGACGTAATCGCATCCATTAAAGTTTTCGTAAATAAGAAGTCATGTACTGTGTTTTTAGCTGTACCTGCAATTGGCGCTGCACGTTTTACCATATCTGGGTAACGAACTGCCCATTCATATGTTTGCTGCGCTCCCATAGATCCACCGACAACTAATGCAATTTCTTCAATTCCAAATTTCTCTGTAATTAATTTGTGTTGTGCTCGCACATCATCGCCGATTCGAACATTCGGGAAATTTGCCATAGCAATCGGCTCTGGGCTGTTATGAGGTGAACTAGAAACACCATTACCAATTTGATTGATCACGATAATAAAGTACTTCTCAGGATTTAACGCTCTGTCCTTGCCGATATAAGATTCATAGTTTTTACTTGTCCCAGAAAACCAAGTAGGAACGACAATCACATTATCTTTTGCTTCATTTAACGTTCCATGAGTAGTATAAGCTAGCTTTAAATCTGGAATGATGCCACCATCTTCTAATTCAAAATCTCCTAAATTATAAATTTCAAAAGGCCCAACATTTTCTTGCGAATAGAAATCGTTTTGAATCATTAACTATTTCCACCTTTCGATATAAATTAAGATGACTGAATTTGAAATGTGCTTCTACTATAATTTTAGAATTATATGAGGCTTAAGTCTATGACTATTACTGTCGAAAAATACCGGCTCTAAAGGATCTAAATACTCTTGTCTTTTAAAGGGTCATGTTAGGGGACATTTCTTTTTGGATTCTCAATTTCTTGACTAGGTAATAGGTTTGCGTGACAGATTTTTTTGATACACCTACTTTTTGTCATGCAAATTGATTTTGCGTGACAACTTTCTTTGATCTCCCTACTTTTTGTCATGCAAATTGATTTTGCGTGACAACTTTCTTTGATCTCCCTACTTTTTGTCATGCAAGTTGATTTTGCGTGACAACTTTCTTTGGTTCAACTACTTTTTGTCATGCAAGTTGATTTTGCGTGACAACTTTCTTTGGTTCAACTACTTTTTGTCATGCAAGTTGATTTTGCGTGACAACTTTCTTTGGTTCAACTACTTTTTGTCATGCAAGTTGATTTTGCGTGACAACTTTCTTTGGTTCAACTACTTTTTGTCATGCAAGTTGATTTTGCGTGACAACTTTCTTTGATCTCCCTACTTTATGTCATGCAAATTGATTTTGCGTGACAACTTTCTTTGATCTCCCTACTTTATGTCATGCAAGTTGATTTTGCGTGACAACTTTCTTTTGGGTTCAACTACTTTTTGTCTTGCATATCCATTTTGCGTGACACTTTTATTCAGGTTCCTAATTTCTTGTCTAACAACAACCTTTTACGGAAACTATTACTTCCACACTTCATCCAACTTATCGGAATAAAATTCAATAGCCCTTTTATATTTTAAAATTTCATGATCCGTAGTCGTCTCGATTAAGGATTTTAGTAATATTTCCATTGCTTTGCCGTGTTCATTCAAGTTATATAACGTCATTGAATAAAACACCTGCATCGCTCTATTGTTAGGAAATTGCACTACGCCCTGTTGAAATACCTGCTTAGATTTTTCATACTCACCTAGAGTACGATATGTACTTCCCAATCCTAATAAAGCTCCTTCTAATTCTCCTTTTGGTAACCCTAAACGAATTGCCTCTACATAATAAGGAACTGCTTTTCCTTCTTCTCCCAATAAATCGAAACTCCATGCACATTGATAATTGATAGATGCATTCGTTGGATATTTTTCAATTAGTTTTATAAGTACTTCATTGGACTCTTTGTGGTTTCCACTTTGTCTTAAATTGAGTGCTTCCTTTAGTTCATTTTCCATTAGTAAAACTCCCCATCATCTATTTCTCTTATTCTACTTCAACAAATAACCTGTCAGTCCTCTTTCTAGGTCTTATTAGTTTTATTGATTAATAGAATATGTACAGTGTTACACAAATTTAGTTGGTGCAATTTTTAGAAAAAACTGAATATTGGTGATAAACTATTTATATCTTATGAGAATGGGAGAGTTGCTTAATGGTTCAATTTGGTAAACCGGATGTAGAACAATTTTTTCAAACGTTAGATGTTCAAGATTTCACAATTAGTCCAGATGAGAAACAATTAGTCATTAGTACTAACCTTAACGGACATTTTAATCTATGGGGATTAGACTTACCGAAACAGTTTCCATATCCTCTAACTTTTAATAATCAAGCAGCATCATTTCTTCAATTTGCGAAAACTGGTGATTTCATTATTACAGGATTTGATCAAGATGGTGATGAGAATATACAACTGTATGCTCTTTCACCTCAAGGTGGTAATCTCGTTCCTTTACGTACAAAAGAAGGAGAACGACATTTCTTATCGCATTTAACTGAAGATGGTAAACGACTTTATTATTACACAACAAAAGATAACCCAACATATTTTAATAGTTATGTATATGATATTGAGTCTGGTAATGAGGAATTATTGTTAGAAGGAACTGTTGCTCCTACTGGTGTAGCAGCCGTAAGTCCAGATGAAACATCATATGCGTTCGTTAAAATGTTTGGAAACACTTATTCATTAGGTTATGCACATATTGATGGCGAAAGCTTTTTAATGACACCTGAAACTACAGAACAACATACAATTTCTGATGGCGTATATACATCTAATTCTGAAATATATTTCCTAACAAACTATGATTCGGATTTAACATATCTTGCAAAGTTTGACTTAAACTCTAAAAAATTTGAAGCAGTTCTACAACTTGAAAATGAAGACTTTTCTAGCATGAGTTTCTCAAAGAAGGACAAAGCCCTCTATATTGTTGGTTCATTTGGAGTAGAAGATCGTTTGTACAAATATAGTTTAGAAACTGGTGAATTGAAAAACATCGAAACGCCTTCTAGTATTGTAGAAAAATTAGTTGTCACGCAAAGCGGAAATTTATACCTTCTAGGACGCTCATCTACAAGACCAAGAAATGTCTTTGTTTCTAAAGATAATGGTGCTACTTGGGAAGAATTAACTCACTTCCGTGTGCCAGGGGTTCGTGACGAAGATTTAGTTGAACCTGAAATCGTTAAATATCCGTCATTCGATGGACTTGAAATTGAAGCACTGTTCTTTAAAGCGAAAGAGGAAAATGCAAATGGACATGTCATCTTATGGCCACATGGCGGTCCACAATCTTTAGAAAGAAAATGGTTCCGTTCGATGTTCCAATTCTTACTGAATCGCGGCTATTCCATTTTTGCACCAAACTTCCGCGGATCTTCAAATTACGGCTTGAAGTTTATGAAGATGGTTGAAGGTGACTGGGGTCACGGTCCACGTTTAGATAATTTAGAAGGTGTCGAGTGGCTAATTAAAAATGGCTATGTTGAGGAAGATAAAGTATTACTATTAGGTGGAAGTTACGGAGGATACATGGCCCTTCTTCTACACGGTCGCCATGCAGATAAATTCAAAGCAGTCGTTGATATATTTGGTCCAAGTAACTTATTCTCCTTTGTTGAGTCTGTTCCGGAATTCTGGAAGCCATTTATGGAGCAATGGGTTGGAGATCCAGTAAAAGATAAAGAAAGACTGACAAAGGACTCCCCTATTACTTATTTAGATGGCATGACAAAACCGATGCTTGTTATTCAAGGTACGAACGATCCACGAGTTGTTCAAAAAGAATCAGACCAAATTGTTGCAGCACTAAAAGAAAAAGGCCGAGAAGTGGAATACATCGTTTTAGAAGACGAAGGCCACGGCTTCTCGAAAAAACAAAATGAAATTTTTGTTTACCGTAAAATGCTCGAATTCTTTGAGCAGCAAATTTCAGTAGAAACAGCTACAAAATAAAATAAACAAGGCGCTACTCCCATGGAATAGCGCCTTCTACTTTAACTCTGTGCTTGCATATAAACTTCTTCATATGGTTGAACGATAACAAATCCATCGCCTTCAAATCTCATTTGAATCGATTCGCCACTACCTCTTCCGATGAAAGTTTTAAGGGATATATCCGTTTGGAATTGTGGCTCAAGATTTCCAGACCACGCGACAGTTGCATTTGGATCTGTAATTACTGGTTTACCAGGCGTGACACGTAATGTCAATGCTTCATAGTGTGCTGTTATCGCAACTAAGCCAACTCCAGAACATCGAATATTAAATAATCCACCAGCCATCATTCCAGCAACTCTTCTCATCATTTTAATTTCATGATGAATAGATGGAGTAAAAGCAAGTAAGTCATTACCATTGACGGAGATTGATTCGTTATTTAAGTGAAGAATGATAACCTTTTTACCGCCATCAGCAAGATATAATTTCCCTTGCCCATTGGCTTTCATGAGGGAAGCCCCTTCTCCGGAGATTGCCTTTTTAAACAACGCTCCAATCCCCTGCTCTAATATCCCTTCACGCTCAAATTTAATATGACCTTCATATGCAATCATCGATCCAGCCTTAGCCCAAACTTGCCCGTTCAGATTCACTTCTAACATACGTGGTGTTTCTAATTCAAAGAATCCTTGTCCTTTATCCGTTTGCCCAGTTGTTCTAATAAGTTCATCGATCGAGTACTTATTCATCTCCCTTTACCTCCCCTTTATTTTCATTCTAAAAATAAAAGAACCAATAATCATAAACTAATTAAGTCTTTATTTGGAAGTATAAACACCAGCAATTATAATCCCACAGCTTATCAATATGATTTAAATATTATTTGTATGATTAGCAGTGATTTATATATAGATGGAAAGGAGCGTTAAATTACTTATCCCCCTCAATTATCATAAAAAAATACCCCATCAAATAAATGATGAGGCATTTAGTATTTTTGGTAAGATGGCTTAATTTTTTTCAATGAAGAATTCTTCAATATCATCAAGCATTAAATTAGCAGCGATTACTCCTCCAGCAGTATTCCAAATGGCATCACTTACTTTATGGATGTTCCCAGCTTTTACAGCATTTAAGTTTTGGAATAATGGATCATTAACCCATTCTTCTTCTAGCTGAGTAGCTTCACCATCGCCTGTTTCATATGAGAAGTAAAAAATAATATCTCCATCCATCGCAGGAATACGTTCTTTTGTTACATTCTTTTCAGCAAAATCATCCACATTTTGAGATTCAGGACGTGCAAAACCTAGTTGGTCTAAAATAACTCCAGAGAATGTATCTTTATGATATATTCGAACATCACCTGCCATGAAACGAACGATTGATACTTCTTTTTGTAGGTTATTTCCTAGTTTTGATTGTAAATCCGTTACTCGGTTATCAAAATCCTGCATAACTTGTTTACCTTCTTCTTCTTTGTTTACTGCTTTTGAATAAAGCTCAAAGTTTTTCTTCCAATCTCCTCGCAGGTCTTCTGCGAATACTGTAGGTGCAATAGCACTTAGTTGCTCATAGATTTTCTCATGTCGCATTTTATTTCCAATAATTAAATCGGGTTCCAAAGAAGCAATTGTTTCTAAACTTGGCTCACCTTCCATACCAACGTTTGTAACGCCTTCCATTTCATCTTCAATATGGTCATACCAAGGATTACCAGTCCAAGATTGAACAGCACCAACAGGTTTTACATCTAAAGCAAGTAGTGCCTCTGTTCCCTCATTTGTTAATATAACAATTTTTTCTGGAGTTTTTTCTAATTCAGTCGTACCCATTGCGTGTTCAATTGAATATCCTTCAGTCGTTGTAGGCGTTGTTTCTCCATCAGAAGTATCGCTCTCTTGCGTAGTTTCAGAATTATTTCCGCAACCACTAAGAATGAGAATACTTAGTAAAGCTGTTAATAAGAAAAATTTGTGTTGTTTAAAATATGTAAACATATTTTACCTCCTTTGATTGATAATGATTATCATTTACTTTTAGAATATTATTCGATAAAATTAACTATGTCAATAAATAATTGAAAATGATTATCAATTACTTATAAGCAGGCTATCTTTCATAATAAGATATAAATTATTTGTTTTTATAGGGAGAAAAAGATGAATGGTTCTACATAGTGTTAAAAGTAAATATTTTGGCCTTATTATTGGCCTACTGTTACTAATATTGTTTAATTTTTTAAGTATTATTCTTGGATATACAGATATTACGATTCAAACAGTTATAGAGAGCTTTACTAACTTTAATGGCTCGAATGAACATATTATTATCCAAGACGTACGGATACCAAGGGCGTTAATTGCAACTACCGTAGGAGCAAGTCTTGGGATTGCAGGCGCTTTATTGCAAGCATTAACAAGAAACCCTCTCGCATCACCAGATATTCTTGGTTTTAATGCAGGTGCGAGTTTTTCAATTGTTGTAGCACTTATGTTATTTTCAGTTTCGTCATTACAAGCAACTACTTGGATTGCTTTCGTTGGTGCAACCATCGCTGGTCTTTTAGTTTATTTCTTAGGTTCGATTGGTCGAGATGGTATGACACCTATTAAAATGACCTTAGCAGGGGCTGCCATTGCTGCCCTCTTTGGATCATTAACTCAAGGTCTACTAGTAATGGATGAATCTGCATTAGATCAAGTTTTATTCTGGATGTCGGGATCCGTACAAGGTAGAAAACTTGAAATTTTGCTTGCCGTATTACCATATTTAGTTATCGGGTTGGTTATTGCTATCTCCATTTCAAATAAAATTAATATCTTAATGATGGGAGAAGATGTTGCCAAAGGGCTTGGCCAAAGAACACTGATTGTCAAACTTATTACGGGCCTTTCGGTTGTTTTACTAGCCGGCGGATCAGTTGCAATAGCAGGTCCAATTGGATTTATTGGAATTGTCGTACCCCATGTAGTGAAGTCAATTGCAGGTAATGACTATCGTTGGATAATTCCTTACAGTGGAATTGTCGGTGGAGTCTTTCTCTTAATGGCTGACATAGGTGCTCGTTATGTGTTAATGCCTGAAGAGGTTCCAGTTGGTATTATGACTGCCCTTGTAGGTACACCTTTCTTTATATACATTGCACGTAAAGGAGGAAAGCTTGCATGAGAAAGTATACTTCAGTAAGAGCTTTTCGAGATCGTATTTCTTTTCTACTTGATCGTAAAGCTATTACATTTCATGTCATCTCCCTCTTATTACTTGGTGTGATATTTTTAATTAGTGTAGGTATGGGAGAACAGCTCTTTTCTCCATGGAAAGCATTGAACATAATGTTAGGCAATGGTAGTAGTTTTGAGTCATTAATTGTTCAATCATTCCGAATGCCTCGCATTCTAATATCAATTTTGGTAGGAATTAGTCTTGCGGTAGCCGGTGCTATTTTACAAGCTATTCTTCGAAATCCTTTAGCCTCACCTGATGTAACAGGAATTACAGGTGGCGCATCGGTAGCGGTTGTTTTATTTCTAGCCATATTTAGTAATGAAAGTAATGCTTTAACAGTGAGCATCCATTGGATGCCACTTGCAGCATTTATTGGGGCAACAATTGTTGCAATTTTACTATATCTACTTGCATGGAAGAATGGCTTATCATCTTTCCGCTTAGTGTTAATTGGTATTGGTTTATGGGCTTTAACAAAAGCGTTAACAAATTTATTTATGATCATTGGTCCAATTCATCAAGCAGCTCAAGCAAATGTTTGGATTACTGGTTCTGTTTATGGTGCTAATTGGAACAACGTTCAAATTTTAGCTCCCCTAACGCTTGTTCTGTTAATTATTGTATTCATTATGACTAGACATTTGAATATTCAAGAGCTTGGTGAAGATATTGCATTAGGTGTTGGGGCAAGAATCGAAAGACAGCGGTTTGGTTTACTTTTACTAAGTACTGCATTAATTGGAAGTTCTGTTGCCTTTGCTGGTGGTATAGGCTTTGTTGGCTTAATGGCACCACATATTGCTAGAAAGTTAGTCGGTTCATCATTTGGAAACCTATTACCTTTATCAGCAATAATAGGTGCAATTTTAGTATTACTTGCTGATACAATCGGTCGAACTGTCTTTTTACCACTCGAGATTCCGGCTGGCGTATTTACTGCAGCTATAGGAGCGCCTTACTTTATCTATTTATTATACCGACAACGAAATGCTTAAATAGGAGTGTACCATTATGAATGTTTTAGAAACGAAAAATTTAACCTTATCTTACGGAGAACATATTATTTTAGATCAATTAAATCTTACCATTCCTAAAGGTAAAATAACCGTTCTGATTGGTAGTAATGGTTGTGGTAAATCCACCCTCCTTCGCTCTATGGCACGGTTACTTAAACCCACAAGTGGTTCGATATTATTAGATGGTGAAATGATGATGAAACTACCTACAAAAGATATCGCGAAAAAGTTAGCCATTCTACCTCAAGGTCCAGTTTCTCCAGAAGGTTTAACTGTATTGCAATTAGTAAAACAAGGTCGCTATCCATATCAGAAATGGCTTCAACAATGGTCATCAAAGGATGAAGCAATCGTCCATCATGCATTACAATCAACAGGTATGACCGAACTTTCTGATCGATTAGTCGATTCTTTATCTGGTGGGCAAAGACAACGTGCGTGGATTGCCATGACATTAGCACAGGACACTGACACAATTTTATTAGATGAACCTACTACTTATCTTGATTTAACTCATCAAATTGAAGTTTTAGACCTTCTATTTGAATTGAACGAAAAGGAAAAACGTACAGTTGTAATGGTACTACATGACATAAATTTAGCCTGTCGCTACGCCCATAATATTGTTGCCGTAAAGGAAAAGGCGGTTTATGCACATGGTAAACCAGAAGATATAGTAGATCGTGAATTAGTGAGAGGTGTATTTAATCTAGAGTGTGAAGTTATTCCAGATCCGGTATTCGGAACTCCAATGTGTGTACCGTACGGGAAAGGTAGGTTGATGAATGGAGTGAAAAAAGATGTTATCCACATTCACTCCTAATGAAATAACTGTATTGAAGGAAACCTATCGATTAACTTTTAAAACTAGCGCGTCTGACTTAACTACTCAGGTATCCCTTTTGTTGGATGAAGAGAAACTTCATACTTATTTAACAAAGGTTAAATCAATAACAAAGGCAGCCAACCTGGGTGTAGCTGCCTCTCTTTTCGTGAAAAGATATAGTTTTGCTGTATTAATTGCGTTATATTCAATGACTATAATGAACAAACGAATCGATTTTTCGGTCGATAACCTATCCATTCAAACCTTAGATGAATCGGATACGATATGGCTTCCCTCAATAAAATTTGAGAGCTTAAATTTAAGCCCATCTCTGGATTTTGACAGAGCAAACTGGCGAAACGAAATATTAACTGAAATTTTTTCAAACCATATAGAGATATTATTCAGTTGTTTAAATAAAGTCTCTAAACTTTCCAAACGAATTATGTGGGAAAATCTTTATACATATATTGTTTGGATGTATACAAACTTACTAGCAAATAAAGAGTATGAAGATCTACACCCTATAATCATAGATGATTTTGATTGGATAACATCAGTAGGAAAAGGAAATGTATTTGGTGAATATATTGAAAATCCCTTTCTAAACTTTAGAGGTACAAAGGAAAGTATAAATTTATTAGACGGAACTCCTCACAAAAGAATCACTTGTTGTTTGTCATATTTAACTGAAAGTAACAGGAGCTTTTGCAAAAACTGCCCTATTAAGCGGAAACGTAAACAAGTATGAAAAAATCTAAAAGGACTATTTTTCGTTGGCATTATGCCAGAAGAATAGTCCTGTTTATACTAAAGTTTAGTTGAAATAACAATTGCCAAAATTCCCTTAATCTACAATAAATTCCGCAATCGATTCTTTCGCATCCCCAATAGAAAAAGTTGTAAATAAAACTTCATTACCTATCTCAACTTCGTTATTATCTAATTGCTCTTTAGCCTCTTCAGATAAGCGGTATGTTATATCGTTACCATTCGCAGTAATGACTACTTCATCGTCTGCTTCAATGCTTTTTAATGTACCTGTAATTTGAGGTGCTTCTTCCCCAGCTAACATTGTACCTCCAGCTAAATTCTCCGTGGATTCTTCAGTTTCATTCGTTTCATTTTCTTGTTCTGCATTTCCACAAGCCCCTAAAATAGTCAGCATAAATATACTAACTCCAATGAACGTCAGTTTCTTGATGTTTTTCACCTAGTTCGCCTCCTTTGCTTCCATCTATACATTTGTCGAATAATCATTGAATTCGTTTCACCGATATTGAAAACTACTAACTCTCATTTTTCAGGACATTAATTTATTAAATGTTGTCCTTATTTAGTAGTTTTTTGCATAAGTTGGACTATTAACAAATGTAGAAAAGTTCTATTAGTTATTTAGTAGATATCTACAATATTGGAGGAATCGTATGCATCACCACCACCATCATCACCATCACTCTGAAAATAAAAAAGCTTTATTTGTAGGTTTTATCATTATTTCTGCTTTTGTCCTAGTAGAATTCGTTGGAGGTATTTTAACGAATAGTTTAGCTCTACTATCAGATGCGGGACATATGTTTAGTGATGCTATTTCCTTAGGTGTTGGCTTAATCGCCATAAAAATAGGTGAGCAATTCACAAGTGAAAACAAGACTTTTGGTTATAAACGCATTGAAGTGTTAGCTGCACTATTTAATGGCCTTCTATTAATCTTAATATCCATTGCAATCATGTGGGAGGCACTTCATCGTTTTTCTGAACCACACATTGTTGCTAGTAAAGGGATGCTTATTATTGCAGTTATTGGTGCATTAGTGAATATTGGGGTGCTAATTTTACTAAAAGATGCTCACAATCATGGAAATATAAATATGCAAGCCGCTTTTTTGCATGTTGTTGGGGACTTACTCGGATCAATTGGCGCTATTATTGCATCACTATTAATAATGTTCTTTGGATGGACGTTGGCAGATCCATTTGCAAGTGTAATTGTTGCCTTTTTAATTATTAAAAGTGGGTTTAGTATTACTTATGATGCGGTCCATATATTAATGGAGGGAAAACCAATTCATTTGGATATGGAGCAAGTTCGTAAAAGATTAATGCAAATACCAGGTGTTGTAAAAATCCATGATTTACATGCATGGAGCATTACTTCAGATTTCCCCTCATTGAGCTGCCATCTCGTCATATCAACGAACAATCACGATGAAATACTAAAAGAAGCACTTAGAGAATTGCATGATACTTTTCATATCGAACATGCTACTGTACAAGTGGAAAGCGTACGTGTAGATCTAGAAAAGTATGAACACCATCTTTGTAATTAAAGAAAAAGCGTCTATCCATTTATAGAACTAGCCCCTGTCAAGTAGGCTGGGGCTAGTTCACATTTGGATCAACGCTTTCAATTCTTGCTTTATTTTATTAACATATACATGTCTTTCTTTTGACCCCTAATTTATCTTTCGCTTCTACCTTTTGAATATAATCTACTGCAAGAGGTACTTTACAAGCGGTATTTCCAACATCTACATGCACCTTACCAATAGATTCAGCAACTTGTTTTGCTTCCTCAGTTAACTCTGGAACATATGCGCCTACGGATATGACAAAGCCATTCATAACGTAACGTACACGATTTCGCTCCTGATGGACTGTATTTTTCACTTGATCCAATAATTCTTTTATTTCATTTATATCTAGTTCATCGTCAGGAGTAATTGATAGATAGTTTGAGTAAGCACTCCAACCACATACTGCAATCATTTCTTCCTCTGATTTCATCCATTCCCTAGCTAGTTCTAAAGCATAATTACTTTCCGCTGCCACTTGTGCAACTGTATATTCAGCAGCCATATACCAATACGCTTTTTTAGCCCAATCTTGTAGTGTCTCCTTTGTAATAAGCTTAGGATTTACCGACAGACCCGCTAGATACATTGCGTCATGATTGCCTGAGTCATACAATTGTAACGCTAATTCGTGATCCTTCTTTACAAACTTAACTAACTTCTTCAAATCACCAATCTTCACGCCAAAATAAGGCTCTTTAACTCCGTGATTTAAGTAAACTTGTTTCGTTTGTTCTGAACCTAATTCTTCTAACTTTTTCATAATTTCTTCGTATGTCATAGTACCATCCTTTCACGCACTTCAATAATTAATCAATACATTTTTTCACTAATAGTTTCAATTAATATCCCCTAAATAAACAGGTGATCTTTCACCATGATAATGATTAATAATAAACTTTTTTATTTCTTTTGGATAAATTCTGTATTGTAGCAACTCTTCTATAGGTACCCACTCAATTCCTATTTGATGACTATCAGGATGATTAGGAATTATCTTGGCATCAAATTCATTTACTAAATTACAAGTAAAATAGAACTCCACTTGATGAACATGTGCATCTTCCTCTGCATATTCATGGTTTCTTCCTATGTATTCACGTAAAAAAAGTAAATCTCCAACCTCAACTTGTTGCCCTACTTCTTCGATACATTCTCTTATTACCGCATCTTGAAGATTTTCTCCCATCTCTTGTCCACCACCTGGAAAAAGATAAAAAGCACCTTCATTATCTAGATTTTTAGTTAATAATACTTTGCCATCTTTAAAGATGACAGCCTTAGCAGAGTTTCGAATAGCCATCTTTCTCCTACCTTCCACTAGTTATCTATTTGTTAGTTCTGCTCAAATAGACTGTAATCCTTTTAAATTATTGAACTATTTACCATCAAAAATTCAATGAAAAAGTAGGTTTGTATATGATATGGTATACATTCAGGTAAAAATAGATTTGAAGGTGAAATTATGATCGATGTTAGTGAGAGTAGATTAGTAAAGTACGTAATGCATCATGTAGGTGACCAACTCGTTTTAAATGACGAGGCTTTTACACAACCGGAAATATTATTACAAGCTGCTTTTACACAGTTAGCATTTCATAAAATAGATTGGGACCAACAATACGAATTCTTCCATGAAACTGATCTTGGATTAAATGAAGTTTATACTTATGTTAACTCTATATTTGACCAGGAAGACAGTTTTTTAGAACAATCAAAAAATATAGCAACACACTTAAACAGTTCTTCAGGACACCCAGGTATTAAAAGTGGTGAGCTATTTATCGGTTTATTTGACAATTGTATAATGACGACTGGTTCAACGAAAAAAGTATTAGCTATCGTTAAAATTGAAGATAAAGAAATCTTCTTAGATGTAAAAAGCGGCGAAGATAAAGTCACTGTAGATGGAATAGACGGCATTAATGTTAAGAAAGCGAATAACATGGCTTTAGTCGTTGATATGGGTGCTGACGAACCACCATTAGTCTTTATTAAAACAAAGAAAAAAGAAGATGTTGTTTACTGGCAAGAAAGATTTTTAAAAATTAAAGTAGCAGATGAATATTATTACAATACGAATTTAGCTCTTTCAGAAGTTAAGAAATATATTCTAAAAGAAGACAATTTTTCGAACCCTGAAAAATTAGATCTTTTAAACAAAACGCTCGATTATTTTAGAAATGAAGAAGAATTTCATGCATCAAACTATATTGATACGGTTTTTGAAAAAGCTGATGAAGCACAGAAAGACATTATTGTGAATACGGTTAAGCCCTATGAAACAGTTATTTCTGAAAGTGCCATTATTAAAGCTGAGAAAAGTTATAAACGTAAAATTAAACTCGATTCAAATATTGAAATTCAAGTGAATGTTCATAACATCGAACAAATGAATGAATTAATTGAAGTCGGTTATGATGAAGAAACGAATCGTAAGTTTTATAAAATTTATTTCGAGGAAGAAGTTTAGTGTTATTACCGCAAAAGCCAATTACCTTATATTCATGGTAATTGGCTTTTGTATTAGTCGATCCTTTGAATCATCTCTACACGGTTGCCAAATGGGTCACGGAATTCGAAACGGTCAAAACCTGGGATTGGTACAGCTTCAAGGACTTTTATGTCTTCTTGTGACAATCGGTTTCTCCAAAATTCTATATCTTCTACTTCGTATGCAACATGCGCTTTCGTAGTTAGTCGATCAAATCCATCTTCCGTTCCGATATGTACATCCCTGTCTCCAACGTTTATCCAAAATCCACCGCGCCCTTTTAGCGAATCTGGCTTTTCAACTTCTTGTAAACCTAAAACTTCACAATAAAACCTTTTCCCCTCTTCTTCAGTTCCTTTAGGAATCGTAATTTGAACGTGATGTATCCCTTTAATCATTTCTTCCCCACTCCTGTAAATTCAAATTCGACAGAAAAATCCTCTATTCAAGAAATGTATTCAACAGATATATCATATTTTCCTTTTAAATGAACTATAAATGAATCTAAATAAATTTAGTAAAATAAAGCGAATAATTCACATTCCGATATGACACATTACATATAGGAGGTGTGATAAAAATGGCAAACATCATTGGTGTTGAACAATCATTATCAAACGTAGAAGCTGCATTAAAAGCAAAAGGGTACGAAGTGAAACAACTTCGTAACGAAGAAGATGCGAAAAATTGTGCCGCATGCGTTATTACAGGGCAAGATGAAAACGTGATGGGAATCAGCAACGTTGTAACAGAAGGTTCTGTTATTAATGCTCACGGTTTATCTGCCGATGAAGTAGTAGATCGTGTGGAAAAACTGTTAAATTAATATTTAATAAATGCTGTCATAAAAATCGTGATCGGTTTCTATGGCAGCATTTTTTATTTCTATAATTTCACTCTTTTTGTTAGAAAATTGTATATCCATATGACCATCGCTAACCAGAACCCACTTGCAAAATATCCAGCAATAACATCACTTGGATAATGAACACCGAGATAAATTCGACTCATCCCGATCATCAATATGAATAGAATACCAATTAGAATAGATGCTGCTCTCCCCCAAGGATTTGTTATATGTTTCGAAAATACATAAGTCACTATTCCATAAAAAGCCACCGCGTTCATGGCGTGTCCACTTGGAAAACTAAATCCTCCAATTTCTATTAGGCGATTCAAATCTGGTCGTTCACGGTGGAAAAACTCTTTCAAAAGTCGATTCAACATACGTGCACCTAAAAAAGCAATAGGAAGTAAAATAAGTTCTAATCGTTGTTTAAAGAAAGCATAATGGAAGATAAGCAAGACAATACCAATTATAAATATAACTTTAGAAGATCCTATTTCGGTAAAAAATATCATAATGGTTGTTAAAGTAGGATTTTCTAACCCTTGAATAATTGCTATAATGACACTATCAAAAGCTAAATTATCATACCTACTAATAATAAATGCCATTAAACCGAATCCTATTAGAGACCCAAAACTAATTAAAAGTAGCAGTAGATGTTGAACCCTGTTGTTGTTCATTAGACCATTCTCCTTAGACACACTATTCTTATCTTAATATTATAGAAGTGCCACGAAATAATACTTCGGGCACGAAGAAAGTTTGGTGTTGTCTATTGTGAATATAATTAAACAGCTATATTATTTACTTCCTAAGAGTTGATTCAAACGCTCTTCCTCTAAATTTTTGTCTAGATATTCATATAACCCTAGTAAGTTTCCCCAAGGATCTTCAAAGGTACACCATTTTACGGGAACACCTTCTTTATAATGGATTTCAAATGGACCAATCGGTAATTCTTTCAGTAGTCGTTCTCTCTCTTCTCCAAGATCTCTCACGCCAAAGCGTAACGGACCACTGCCTTCAGTTGGAGTCCCTTCAGCAACTTGCAACCAACAACCTGGAGTTACTTCCCACTCAATGAAACCTTCATGAGGAATGAAATCAGGCTCTCTTTTTAATAATGTTTGATACCATTGTTTCCCTTTTTGGAAATCATTCACTCGAATTTGAATCGTCATTTCAAAAAACATATACATTCCTCCAAACGATATTAATTACTATTATCTTCTTTTTCGTTTTAGGATTTCCTTTAATTTATAGGCATTGATTAGGAAAATATTATGAATTGCATTTATAATTGGAAAGGATAAATGAATGGAGGTAGTATTCATGATAAAACAAATTGCTACTGTTGCAGTTTATGTAGAAGATCAACAAAAAGCAAAAACATTTTGGACAGAAAAAGTGGGATTTAAAGTTGTTGCAGAACATCCAATGGGGCCAAATGCAACTTGGTTAGAAGTAGCACCTAAAGGGGCAGAAAGTCGTTTAGTTCTTTACCCTAAAGCGATGATGAAGGGCTCTGAAAATATGAAGGCTTCTATTGTTTTCCAAAGTGAAGACGTTAAGGGTACATATGAAAAGATGAAAGCCAATGGCGTAGAATTTTTAGGCGAACTTCAAGAGATGCAGTTCGGCTCATTTGTACAATTTAAAGATGAAGACGAAAATACATTTTTATTAAAAGGTTAAAAAAGGAAGATCTATAGAAAATATCCTTTCTATAGATCTCCCTGAGTTCATTTATTTGCTGCGTTCAATAAATTTCGAGTAATTTCTTCAGGTTTATGCACTACAAATTTCGGATTTTCCTTCTCAACTAAATCAAAACCATCAATGCCCCAGCTCACCCACATAAAAGGGATACTTACTTTGTTACAAGCTTGAATATCTCTTAATTCGTCGCCCACATAGAGTATTTGATCCGGACTTACTTTGTTTTGTTTCATAAACTTTTTTAGTACAGTATCTTTGCCGAAAATTCTGCTAGAAGTTAAGACTTCACTTACCAAATCTACCCCTTCCTGCTTTAGAAGTAGTTCAATATTTTCCTTTGCATTGGATGACACAACAACGATTTTGTATCCTTTAGCAGTTAGATCATTCAGCATGTCTTTTATACCATCAAAGAGTTTGACTTCCTTAATATTTTCCTTAAAGAAGCGATACACTTTTGGCATAATGATAGGTAATTTATACATCGGGAAATTGTATTCTCTCGCTCTTTGTGAAAGAGACATATGTTTAGTAGCAATGACACCCTCAACGTCAATCGGATCATAACGATATTTTGGAGCAAATAAATTCCACGCTTTTATAAAAACATCTGTGGAATCCGCAAGTGTTCCATCAAAGTCAAAAACAATATATTTCAAGTCTAGTTCCTCCAGAAAATCAAATTCATATTTTCTAGTGTAATGAATGGGGCCGGTAAACACAAAAATTCTCTCTATGTATTTGATATTTGACTTTATTTAAAAAAACGCTAATCTCCTACGATCAGCGCTAGATAAATAATTTATTAAGTTTACTTGTGTGTTGCGGGAAGTAGTTTTATTCCTACGATTTCAGCTATTTTTTCTACTACTTCTGATATCGATAGTTGCTCAGTATTAATTTGTGGCTGGAATCTTTCATTGGTTAATCCTTGTAAGCAACGATCAATTTGTTGAGAAGCCCATGAATTTATTTCTTCCCCTCGATTTAATAATCGATGAGCTATCGTATCTTTAGATGCCGAAAGGACAAAATGATTTACAGTGATTCCGTCATTTCTAAGCTTTCCAATCAACTCATCAAAATACTGTGGACTTACAATAGTCATTGGCACAATCAAAACACCATCGTACTCCCGGTTTAGATATTTTAAAAAACTATAATTCCCTTCACGCCAAACCTCGTAATCTTGAAAATCAGCTTTTTTTATCTCATTTGGGAAAACCCATCTTGTTGTTTGACCAAGTATTTCAGGATCATATACAAAGGATTTCGGAATTCTTCTATGTAACTCATTAGCCGTTTCAGTTTTCCCAGCGCCAAAGGCTCCATTTAACCAAATAATCAATCAAAACACCTCTAATTAAAATTTAGAAAATATACAAAGAAGTTATTAGAAAAAATTGACCACTTATTAGACAATTCACAGAAGTTATTAGACAAAATCAAAATTTTATTAGACATTCCCATGAAAGTTGCCCCCCGAGAAGAAGTTATTAGACAAATCGGAACACTTATTAGACAATCCACGGGAGTTATTAGAAAAAGTTAAGGCATTATTAGAAATTCCACTTTAAAGTAGCTCCTCACGCTGAGGATATTAGAAAGAATCTGCCACTTACTGGGGAATTGTACATATTTAAATGGTTAATAAGGAACATCATTGATTTTAATTGGTGTCGTTAAACCTGATTCCCAATCGCTACGAATAGCACCGTAAACAACACAATCTGAAGCAGTTCCATCTTCATTTTCCCAAGCACTTCGCAGGTACCCTTCTTTTACAAAACCTGCCTTAGTAAAACACTTTCTCATTCCGAAATTATCAAATCTCGTATAGCCCTCTATACGAATTTTATTTTTATCTCCAAATAAATAGTCTTTTAACCAAATAATTGTTTTAGTTCCGTATCCTTTTCCCCTATCATTTTGATCAAAACGCATATCAAAATTAGGAATTGAGTCACTTATATCATTTATGATGATGATCCCGATCCTAGTACCATTGTCGATGATCCAATATGTTTCCCTATCATTTTGATAGTACCCTTTTTGATAATTTTCACGAACTGATTCTTCTTTAATAATTTGTTTTCCGTGAAATTCCCATTGGTTCTTCGTTAGTAGTTCTACCAAATCATCGATTTCATCTTGAAATAACTTAAATTCCACTTTAATTCCCCCTCCACTACAATTAATTCAACAAAAAAAGCACCAATCCTTTTTTTGGATTGACGCTAAAGGATATCAATTATTTAGTTAAATAATGTAGAACGGGCTTCTACATATTTTGTTAAACAATCAACGATAAAGAAAATCGTGACATAGAAAATTCCAATCACAAGCGCTACTAGTATAAGACTTCCATCAAAGATTGTAAATAGGAATACACATATAAGTGCGCAAACTAAATGTTTAAAATATGAAAGTAAAAGAGCATCACTTTTACTATAGTGCTCAATTGCTAAAGAAGATAGGACACCACCTACAAAAAGAATAGGTACTGTTACTAAACTGACTGCTAATCCGATATAAAGATTGTACCCTGTACCAAATTCAAATAGAAGCGGTGCGATAAAAAAACCAATGACGGATGTTATGAATGCTGCGTATAATTTTCTTGAAAGCATTTCTTTCCCCCTCAAATCCAGATTAGAAGAATTCATATAACCCCTCATTAAATTTATGTTCTTCATTAGTTACCTTGTATCGAGTATAACCAGTATAGAAAGCCTTTATAAATTCTTCATTGTTAATAAACTTTCTAATTGCTAAAGATACATCATATCGAGGATCGCCAACCGTCATACCTGATACATCTATGAACATACTAGCTACTCCATCAATAACGAGTACATTGTCTGTTGTACAGTCACCGTGTATCATTGTTTGTTTCACAGGTTCCGGAATTGTTTTCTTTAGTTGAATTAATAATTCCTCTGTACCGTCTACATCACCAATTTTTAAATAGTGTTCTGCAGTTTTCAACTGATAGTCAAGCCAATCATCTTCCGTGCTTAACTCATGAATTAGTTTTGTTTCATGTAATTGATGCAATAATTGCCCAAAACTTTGCAATAGTAATTTCTTTTCCTCTATATTATTCGCTTTTTTCAATGCAGTTGTTAATGAAATTCCATTTTCAAAAGACATAATTACGTGATCACTATCCTGATCCTCTATATAACCATAATATTTCGGAACAGGAATGTTATTCTCGTTTTTTAAAATCTTTAATACTTCAGATTCTTGCTTTAACCATTCTCTATATCTCTCTTTAAACGAACTTTTCAACAAATAAGTTCCTTCGTAGGTTTCAATTTTACGAACTTCGGAAGTGCAACCTTGTTCTGCTAGCATAGTTATATCTTTAATTTCACCTATAACATGCTCTATTTTTCTTCGAAAATTACTTTCCATTTCTCACACTACTTTCGCATGTAAACGTTTTCTTCATGATAATAAAATGTTCAACATAAAAAGCATTAATCCTTCTTAGATTAACACTTTTTCTTCATAAAAATTATTTTATTATTCATGCAACGAATATAGACCGCCACATGATTAATTTTTAATCTTATTTATTTCTTCCCTTAGTTTTTTTATTTCTCGCGTTTGTTCTCTAATACTTTTATTAATACCGCGCATTAAATCATATATTGCGAGCAATAATGCAAAAAGTACAATTACACCAACAATTATATACTCCATCTTTTTATCCTCCCTTGAATCCATACAAATCAGTATAACAGTTATTCCCAACACGAAAAAAGAGGTTGACCCTTAGCGGATCATAACCTCTTACTTAAACGGTTTGTTCAACTTTTCTCTCTTTTACTAAAAGTACCCCGATTAATCCCATAATCGCAAAAATAACTGGAATGATAAATCCGTAATGATAGCCATAGTTGATAGAGCTTTCAGGGAATAAATCTAAGACATTACCAAAAATAATCGGTAATAGGACAGCACTTGTGAACCCACCCATATTAGCAAATCCAGTAACTACCCCTACCTCTTTGGCAGAGAATGACTCTCTCACAATAGCAAACGTTAATGAACTCGCCCCGTTGCCAAATCCAATTACGATAAATAAAAACAGAACTAACCAAAAAGATGGCGTCACTCCGGATAAAAACATCCCTATCCAGCTAGCAACTACAAGTGTATATACTAGGGTATATATTTTTTTAATAGAAGTTATTCTACTACTAATCCAACCTATAAATACTCCTCCAACCATTGCTCCGAGAAGACCATACATGATTAATTGACTTGCTTGTGAACGTGTCATATCAAAAACTTGGATACCGTATGGAACGCCCCAAGATCCGATAAACCCAACATATCCTCCAACTACACCAAAATGGCAAAGGAAGGTAGCCCAAGCTTGTCGTGTATTCATTAGTCTCCATAAGATTTTCCATACACTCTCTCTCGGTTCGGTTGGCTCTTTTTTATCTTGTTGTTCATCGTTAAATAGTTTTTTCGGTTTTAATACGAGAACGAAATAAAGTACAAATGTTAACAAAACTAACGTAATTCCGATAGTTAAAAATGGTATTCTCCAACCTGCGTATGAAATCCAAATTGAATAAGGAACGGTAGCGGTAAGAGAACCAATACTACTAACTAGCGATACTAAACTTAGTAATTTCACAAATTCCCTACCGTTGAACCATTGTGTAAAAATTAAAACGAGGTTAATAAAAATGGCAGCATCCCCTACACCTACGAATAACCGCGCGATCATTAACACATATTCATTTACAGCTGTACTATATAAAATACTTCCAATTCCTGACAATAGTGTACCAAGAATTAAAAATCGGTTTGGACCAAATCGATCTGACAATAATCCCGATGGAATTTGTAATCCCGCATAGGCAACGAATGAAATACTGCTAATTATCCCGATTACCATTGCAGTAAGTTGGAAGTCCTTCATTAATTGGTCAGTAATAAGACCAGGAGCCGTTCGTTGGCTAACAATTAAAAAGTACGGCACTAAAACAGCACTCAATACTAACCATCTATAGCTGCTTTCCCGTTTGTTCATTGAAGTAACCTCCCTTTTTCAAGATGTACTGCAACGTAGGTTAAAATTTAAATAGACTTCGCTGTAATTTAGTCGACTTTTTTTAACCCCTTATGTATCTATGATTATTTACATATATTATTCTTCTCATAAACTTCCTTAGTTTACCAAATACATTCAATCCTCAACTTCTAGATTTTAAGAAGAATAAAAGCGCTAATCATGTTATAGATTAACGCGAGTGGTAAACTAATGGTCTTTGATCATAGTAATAAATTCAGTCGTTTTACTTTTAAATTCTATCTTTTTAGCAAAACCAAACTTCTCATATAAGCGAATGGCACGTTGATTAAACTTTGCTACAGTTAGACGAATCGGTAGCCCATGCTCCTTTTGGATTTGTTCTAATACAAACGAAAAGAAGTTAGTACCATTGCCCTTACCCGTTAATGTAGGTTTCATTCCTAATCCGATATCTGGGAAAGGACTTGCGTATGCCCCAAATTGATGACCTACTGGTACTTGCGCAGAATTACCGACGCAAAAAAAACCGATTACTTCATTTTGATTGTTTACAATTGCCTTATATTCATTATTCAATAATTCACTCAAAGATTCATCATTTAATTCGTTATTGTAAAAGTCGTACGGTGGTTCGTACTTCCAGCTCAAAATTTCTTCTGCATATGTAGGTTCCATTTTTTTAACATGCAATTCGTTCATATTATTCTCCTAATTTAAACTTTGTGCGATTTTAATAATTTTTTCTATAACAGAATTTACTTCCCTATTATTTTGGATAACGAATAGATAGTCCGCTTCGCCAGGGGCAGGATCCAGAACATCTTCATTTGAAGATTCAATTTGTTGACGCTTTAGCACTTCTACAAAACTTGTATAAGGACCTCTAAATATATTCGTACTCCGTTTACTATTTTCAACACGTGCTTGAAGTACCTCATCGGGAATATCAAAATGCACTAGAATACGAGTATATTCACTTTTTGGAAATAACTCATTAAGCAAATACGATCGACCTTTTTTACTTCGATTTGAGTTTGAAATTATGAGGTGGAGATTTGTATTGTCTTTCGCATATTCTACAATAAGCCTTGAAATGGCGTGTTTTAATGTATTTGGACCCTTTTTAGGTTGCATGATTTTATAATATGTATTTATAAATTCTGCATGATTATCTTGATCCATAACAAATGAATTTTCTAGTTTTTGCTCTAGTTCCCTAGCAAAAGTCGTTTTTCCACTATGTGTTTTGCCAACAGTTACTATTACTAGTCTTTTCATTACGATATTCCTTTCTAAAACCATTACGTGCAAGTCTATTCTTTAATTAGTGAGTAAATGTACGTATCATGTGGTTTGCTATTTTGATACATATTTTTTCTCAATATTCCTTCTCTTTGAAAACCTAATTTCTCTAATAGTCTATAAGAACCATAGTTTTCAAGATAAATAATTGCCCCGATTCTAGTTAAATCCATCTCATTAAATCCATAATTAATGACTTTCTGGATTGCTTCAGATGCATATCCCTTTCGCCAATAATTCGGGTGAATTTCATACCCAATTTCAGCTTTTCGATGCTTTGATGCCCAAGCGTGATAGCCTATTGTTCCAATTAACTCGTTACTCTCTTTAAGTTCGATACCCCAACGAATAGTTTTTTTCTCTAAATAGTTCTTTGAGAAAAGTTCAATTAAGTCCTTGGCTTGATCGATATTTTGGAATGCATCACTACCGTAATATTCCATTACTTGATCATTTGAAAAACAAGCAAAAATGGCATCTGCATCTTCATTCGTAATTTCTCTTAATTTGAGCCTCTCAGTTTCTAAAATTGGAAACATGGAACTCCCCCCTGTTTAAGCATGCTTACAACAATCATCTACCTTAGGATTCTATAAATAATGTAATAATCCTCTTATAGTGACATTCAGAAACTCTAAAAATTAAATTTTAAGAATTGTTTGACTTCTGTAATTATCCATGTTAAAATTCAATCCAATAAAAGCATACAAATTCGTTGATGAGAAAAAGTAGCGTTTCGTTTTGATCCCCAGAGAGCTGACATTTGGTGCAAGTCAGTGTTCAAAAGTTACGTGAAAAATCCTCTCTGAGAAGTTAGGCTGAAATTTAGTAAGTCTCACCGGGTGTCTACCGTTAAAAGGACCGCGTATGATTGTACGTTGCTAAGTGCTATTGAGCGGATCAATAGAATTAGGGTGGTATCGCGGGTTAACCCCGTCCCTTCTTGGGACGGGGTTTTTTGCGTTCTAACGTATAAGCATTTAGGTAATACGCAAGAAAAACATCAACAGGTCCAATTTGGAGCCAGTTATGTTTATCAAGTATGTTTTTATACAAAAATTTTGTATAGGAGCGATATCTATGAATGCTAGTGTTAGTAAGGAAACAGTTGTTCATCGTGAGGAACGTATCCGAAAGTTTTGGTCAAAAGAAAATACGTTCCAAAAGTCTGTGCAATTAAGATCAGGAAAAACACCTTTTGTTTTTTATGAAGGACCACCAACTGCAAATGGTCTCCCCCATGTCGGCCATGCATTCGGTCGAACAATTAAAGATGTGGTAGCACGTTACAAAACGATGAAGGGATATTTTGTTGAAAGAAAAGCTGGTTGGGATACACATGGACTTCCAGTAGAACTTGGTGTTGAAAAGCAACTTGGAATTTCCGGGAAACAACACATTGAACGGTATGGCGTTGAGCCCTTCATCAACAAATGTAAAGAAAGTGTCTTTACCTACGAAAAGAAATGGCGATCATTTACTGAAGAGCTAGGTTACTGGGTTGATATGGATGATCCTTATTTAACCTTAAGTAATGACTATATCGAAAGTGTGTGGAACATCTTAAGCAAGGTACACAAAGACGGCCTATTATATAAAGGCCACCGCGTATCCCCTTACTGCCCTAGTTGTCAAACGACTTTAAGTTCACATGAAGTCGCACAAGGCTATAAGGATGTAAAAGATCTATCAGCAACTGTAAAATTTAAACGAATTGATGCAAAGAATGAATATTTCTTAGGTTGGACTACAACCCCTTGGACATTACCCGCAAACGTTGCTCTTGCAGTCAATCCTACATTAACGTATGTTCGCGTACAAAAAGACAATGAAGTTTATGTAGTCGCTAAATCTTTAGTAAGTAAAGTTCTAGGTGAAGATGTAACGGTTTTAAGTGAGCATAATGGTCGGGAATTTGAAGGCGTTCGTTATGTCCCTCCATTCGAGTATGTAACTATTCAGAAAGGGCACGAGATTGTTTTAGCTGAATATGTAACTGAGGACAGTGGTACGGGTATTGTACACATCGCACCTGCTTACGGTGAGGAAGACTATAAAACTGTTCAGCAAAATGGATTATCTATTGTTAATGTTGTTGATTTACAGGGCCGTTACACAAATGATGTTACGGAACTAGCTGGGAGATTTGTGAAAGAGTGCGATGTTGACATTATTAAAATGCTTTCAGAAAAAGGAATGCTTTTCCATAAAGAAAAATATGAACATAGCTATCCTCATTGTTGGAGATGTGATTCTCCCCTACTTTATTACGCAACAGATAGTTGGTTCATTAAGATGTCTTCATTAAAGGATAAAATGCTTGAAAATAATGCCACTGTCAACTGGTATCCTGATCATATTAAAGAGGGGCGTTTTGGGAACTTCCTTGAAAACCTAATGGATTGGAATATTAGTAGAAATCGATATTGGGGAACTCCGTTAAATGTTTGGATTTGTTCAAGTTGCGGGCATGAGGAAGCTCCAGGTAGCGTTCAGGAATTACAGGACCTTGCGAATACTCAAATTTCAAATGAGATTGAATTGCACAAACCTTATATTGATGATGTACAGTGTACTTGTCCGAAGTGTAATGGCGTTATGAATAGAACTCCTGAAGTAATTGATGTTTGGTTTGATAGTGGTTCAATGCCTTTTGCACAGTATCACTACCCTTTTGGCGACAAGGCCAAGTTCGAATCCCAGTTTCCAGCGGATGTAGTAATTGAAGGAATCGATCAGACAAGAGGATTTTTCTACAGCTTACTTGCGGTCTCTACCCTTTATACAAGGAAGGCTCCATATAAAAACGTATTGTCTCTTGGGCATGTACTTGATGAACATGGACAGAAGATGTCTAAAAGCAAAGGTAACGCATTAGACCCTGTTGAGTTGATTTCGGAGTATGGTACACACGCACTTCGATGGGCTTTCCTAGTAGACAGTTCACCATGGAACCCGAAGCGATTTTCTAAAAAAATTGTTCAAGATGCTAAATCAAAGTTAGTTGATACATTAGATAATACCTATAAATTCTATGAGTTGTACGCTACTATTGATGGCTATGTATATGATAAAGAGCAACTTGGGAAAAGAACGATTCTTGATGAATGGATCCTTTCTCGACTAAATAGTACAGTGAAATTGGTTAATGAATACATGGACCGTTATCAATTTACTCAAGCAACTAGAGAAATCGGGTCACTAGTTGACGAACTAAGTAATTGGTATGTTCGAAGATCCAGAACACGCTTTTGGGCTTCTGGTATGTCGGAAGATAAACGAGCTGCTTTTTCAACCCTTTATGAAACCCTTACGACAATCACTCGTCTCCTAGCTCCTTTTGTTCCCTTTGTGGCAGAAGATATTCACTTTAAATTACACAAAACGAGTGTTCATTTACAAGACTATCCTACAGTGGATGAAGCAGCAGTGAATGACACTTTAGAAGCAAATATGAAAACCGTTCTGAAAGTAGTAGAATTTGGTCGAAGTATTCGAAATAGCAAAAACTTGAAAGTAAAACAACCGTTACAAACGCTAGTTGTTTGGAGTGGTGTAGGAGTCCAATCATTAGATGTCTTCTCTAGCATCATTAAAGAAGAATTAAATGTGAAAGATGTAGTTTTTGCGGATAATTTATCGAGTTACCAATCAACTGTATTGAAGTTAAACTTTCAAACTGCAGGTGCTGCTTTTGGTAAGTTAGTCAATGATGTGAAGAACTATGTTGATCAGCTGAATGAATTAGAAAAACAGACTTTATTAAGTAATGGTCAGCTAGAATTTAACGTAATTGGTCAAACGGTTGTTTTAATGAAAGAACATGTTCTTGTAGAACATCAGGTAGCTAAAGGATATAAGATGACTGGTGATGAACAGCTCAAAGTGCTTTTAGATACTACGCTCACTCCCCTACTCTTGGTGGAAGGTCAAGTACGGGAATTAATTCGAGCAATACAAGATACTCGTAAAAAATTAGATTTACCAATAGAAAAATACATCTCTGTGAATTTCTCTTCTACCGATACAACACTTAGGAAAATAAAAGGATTTGAGGAACTAATTAAAGAGAATGTACTCGTTCATACAATAAGCTATGAAAAACATCAACAATCAGAAACTCAAATTGACTTCAGCTTTGGGGATGAAAAGGTTATTGTGTCGTTGGGAGAGTAAGAAATACGCATTTGACCTTGCTAGTAGAAATGAGTTGCGTAATAAAATTTGGTAAAACTATAAAAAGTTGTAACGCTAAACCCAGTTACAAGGAATAAATTTAAAGTAAGCACTGTCATTAAAGCATTTATGCTATTGGCAGTGCTTTATTGCTTCGTATCTTATATATACATCATCAAAATCATAGCCTTCTTCTTCACTTTGTTATATGTTAGAGAAAACATAAATACTGACGAACTGAAGAAAGGGTCACCAACATGAAACATACTTCATCCAATGATCAATCACCACTGCTTTCATTTGAATTTGCTACATCATCAGGCGAGATACAGCCTTTAACTTTCCGCAATCCAATTCAATTGATAGTGGCAACTAAAATAGAAGAAATTCTACCTTGCTTTGAGCAAATACAAGAAGCTGTTGAAAAAGGATATTATGCTGCTGGTTTTCTTACATACGAAAGTGCTCCAGCCTTTGATGCTGCTTATAAAGTACGAGATGGCCATACGATGCCGCTTCTCTGGTTTGGCATTTTTTCAGAACCTCAACAAGGGTCACTAAATAGTTCTGGTACCTTCCATATAGATAAATGGGAACCTACTGTTAGCATTGAGGAATACAACGAAGCCATCAAGTCTATTAAACAATCGATAGAAAAAGGCGATACATTCCAAACAAATTATACAATTCGTCTAAAGTCGACCTTCGAAGGTGACGACATTGCGTTATTTCAAAAACTAAAACGAGCACAAGCTTCTAATTATTGTGCCTATATTAATACTGGTGAACATAGCATATTATCTGCTTCCCCTGAGCTATTCTTTCATATTGAAGGTGACAAAATTATAACTCGTCCGATGAAGGGAACAACTTTAAGAGGCAAGACGGTAGCTGAAGATGAAGAGAATGCTAAATGGTTATACCATTCAGAAAAAAATCGTTCGGAAAATGTAATGATTGTGGATTTACTTCGAAATGACTTAGGAAGAATTGCGGAGCTTGGTTCCGTTCATGTGACGAAGCTTTTTGAAGTTGAACAGTACCCTACTGTTCATCAAATGACTTCTACAGTAAAAGCGAAAATTGCACCTGATGCAAGTTACTTTAATATTTTCAAAGCAATATTCCCTTGTGGTTCAATTACAGGTGCACCAAAAATTAGCACGATGGACATCATTTCTCAAACAGAAAGCACACCTCGCGAAGTATACTGTGGAGCCATTGGATATTTTGCCCCTAATGGTGAAGCGGTGTTTAACGTACCAATTAGAACCGTAGTCATTGACCGACAAACTGGTGAAGCCACTTATGGTGTTGGTGGCGGGATTACTTGGGATTCTACCGCTAAAGGTGAGTATCACGAAGTTCTCGCAAAAGCTAGTTTTCTCGAAAGAGATGTACCAGAATTCCAATTGCTAGAAAGTATTTTATTACAAGATGGAGAGTTTTTCTTATTAGATGAACACCTTCGTCGCCTATCAAATTCAGCTAAGTATTTTGGCTTTTCATTGAACATAGAAGACGCCCGAGCAGCACTTTCGGAAATTGTCCAAAAGCATAAAGATGGTGAATATAAAATCCGTTTACTTTTAGATAAATCAGGTACCTTAACAACTGAAGCACAACAGTTAAAAACGATGAAGGCGCCAATGACCGTAACGTTAGCTGACAAGCCTATTAATAAAGAAAATCTTTATTTATATCATAAAACCACACATCGAAAAATGTATGAAGATTATCAAAATAAATTCAAAGATTATTTCGATGTTCTCCTTTGGAATGAAAATGAAGAGTTAACGGAATTCACTAATGGAAATATCGTACTTGAAATAGACGGTTCCCTTTGGACACCCCCTATCGAATGCGGGTTACTATCGGGCACATATCGCGAAGTCCTTATAAAAGAAGGCCGAGTCAGTGAGAAAACACTAACTTTAGCTGACTTAGAAAAGTGTACAAACATCTGGTTTATTAACAGCGTGAGAAAATGGCTTCCGGTTCAATTAACAAAGTAGAGAAAAAAAATAGAAACCAATAATCTTTCTTCCGAAAACTATCGATGAAAGATTATTGGTTTTTTAAAATTGCTTATATTTGTCTTTCGTAAATTGTAAAAATGCCGTTGCAGCAGGTGTTAGTTCAGTATCTTTTTTGTAACTAATAACAACATTATTTTTATATGTTGGATTTCCAATCGTATATAAATTTGATTCAAATACAAGTTGGTCACGTGTTACAACACATTCAGGAATTAACGTTATACCTAACCCGCTATTTGCTAATCTGAATGCATTTTCAATATTATTCGTGTCTAGTATTATATTTGGTTTAATATCGTAATGCTCAAAAATTTGATCAGTTAATCGGCGCAAGCCTAATCCTGGTTTTAACAATATAAATTTATCATTGTTTAACCGAGAAGGATTAAATGGAATATGCTTCGGCTCCGTAATGTTCTTCTCGTATAACTCATGTCCAGGTGGAATTACTAGATAAATATTTTCTTCATATAATCTTTCATAAACAAGATCTGAATTTGTAATAGGCAACATATTAATACAAATATCAATTTTATTTTGAAGAACTAATGCCTCCATTTCAGCAGCAGGTGCTTCCTCAAGTTGAACCTCAATGCCTGGATATTTATCCATAAATTGAGGAAGAAATTTGTACAACGTATGAGAAGCAAGAATTGGATTAATTCCAATTGTTAACCGGCCTTTTTTCAAATTTGAAATCGCTTCAAGTTCATGTTGCATTTTTTCGTAAGTTTTTTGTATGTCTTTCATATATGCGACATACAATTCACCTGCATAAGTCAATTTGATAGGTGTCACTTGACGATTGATTAACTCAACACCAATCTTTTCCTCTAAGTTTTTTATAAATTTACTCAAATATGGTTGTGAAACAAAAAGTGCATTTGCTGCGTGTGAAATACCCCCATATTCTTCAATAGCCTGTAAATAGTTTAGAGACAAATTTTCTTTCATTTCTTTACTCCTCGATTCATGTATAACGAAGATTATTCGCTATAGTTACCTTTTCATACGAAAATTTATAGAAAAAACGAACAATACTGCTCTCAAGTATGAAACCGTTTTCTTCAAAAACGCATAATAACTTAAATGTTATACTCGCAATAATAAAATAAGTATTATAAAGTCCGACAATATTATGACATAATTCTAAAAGTGAACAGATACTGTCAATAATAATTCACAATTTACAACTAGAAAAACAGGAGGACAAATGATATGGGAACTTTAGGAATTCTTATAGCAATCACAGTCATCGTCTATGGTTCGATGAAGGGATTCAGTATTGTATTTATTGCTCCTGTAGCTTCGATTATAGTCATATTAACAAATGGAATGGAGTTCTTCCCTAGTTTAATTGGAACAGAAGCTTCATTTATGACAGGGCTTACAGGATTTATTGTTAGCTTTTTTACCATCTTTTTATTAGGTGCAATTTTAGCACAATATATTGAAAAAAGTGGTGCAGCACAATCGATTGCACAACAGGTACTTAAAATTACAGGAACGGAGAAACCATTTCCTGTATTAGTAGCAGTCTTTTTAATCAGTGCCATTTTAACATATGGTGGAATTAGTTTATTCGTTGTATTATTTGTCGTTATTCCCCTTGCAAAACCATTGTTTAAACAATTAAACATTGCCTGGAATTTGATTGTTCTTCCAGTATTTTTAGGTATTGGGACATTTACGATGACAATGATGCCGGGTACACCTTCTATTCAGAACGTAGTACCATCGAAGTACTTAGGAACACAAATAACCGCAGCACCTCTAATAGGGATCGTAGCTACAATAGTCGCTATTGCTTCTGGTTTATGGTATATGCGTAGAGCATTAAATAAAAGTTTAGTAAATAAAGAAACATTCCAAGTAGATGAGAATGCTGGTAAACAAATTGAGTTAAAAGAAAAAACACCTTCTTTCTTCTTAAGTATCTTGCCTATTTTAGTGTTAATGGTGTTTATCTTTGCTGGTAGTGCGATGAAAGTAGAGAATATTGTGTTAATTGGATTAGGTGCAGCTGTTATTACTTCTGCTATCTTGTTCCATAAATATATCCCTTCACACAAAGAAGCATTGACCTTAGGTGCGAACGGTTCTATTATGCCAATTTTCTTCACAGCATCATCTGTTGCGTTTGGTGTTGTTATTATATTAGCACCAGGATTCAAAGCAATCTCCGATTTTATATTAGGCATTCCTGGTGATCCATTAATTAGTTTAGCAATTGCTTCTTCAGCGCTTGGGGCTATTACTGGTTCAGCTTCAGGTGGGCTTGGCATTGCAATGGAAGCGTTTGCGGAAAGTTACTTAGCAATGGGTGTAAACCCTGATGTAATGCACCGAATTTCAGCAATTGCTTCAGCTGTATTTACAGGAATACCACACTCAGGTGCGGTTTTATTACTATTTGCTCTAACAGGTTTAACTCATAAAAATGGATTCAAATACGCATTCATTATTATGACAGTACCAAATTTATTAGCATTAATAGCTGCTTTATTATTAGGTATTTTCTTATATTAATAAATATTGGAGAAGATGAGACTTCTTCTCCAATACTTAACAAATATTATTAATTACTATTAATTTACTTATTAATTACTTCTGGAGGTTATATATTATGAAAACAACAAATCGTACAGTTCTTGTCACTGGTGCCGCTCAAGGTATAGGTTATGCTATTGCAGAAGAATTTATCGCAAACGGTGACTTCGTAGCAATTTTTGACTTAAATGAAGAAGCTGCACATGCTGCCGCTGAAAAATTAGGGAATGCTAAAGGCTATAAAGTAAACGTTGCAGATGAAACTTCAGTTAAAACTGCAATCGACAAAGTAATTGCTGAACGTGGTTCAGTAGATGTGGTTGTAAACAACGCTGGTTTACAATTTATCTCTAAAGTTGAAGACTTCCCAGTAGAAAAATGGGATCTTTTAAACGACGTTATCTTAAAAGGTACTTTCTTGATGACAAAACACTCATTAAAATCAATGCAAGCTCAAAATTATGGTCGTATTATCAACATCGTATCTGCTCATGGTCGTGTTCCTGATGCTTACAAATCAGCTTACTGTGCTGCTAAAGCTGGACAAACTGGATTCTCTAAAGTTGTAGCTTTAGAAAATGCTACAAACGGAATTACTGTTAACTGTATCGAACCAGGACCAGTACGTACTGAATTAATTGAAAAACAATTACCAGTATTAGCTGAAAAAGATGGTACTTCTGTAGAAGAAGCATTAAATCACCACATCTTAGGTAAACAATGGATTAAACGTTTACTTGAGCCATCTGAAATTGGTAAAACTGCTGTATTCTTAGCTTCTGAAGGAGCAGCTGCCATCACTGGTGAATCAATCCCAGTTACTGGTGGACTTTAATTTCTAATTTGTTGAAAAACGCTTGGAGAGTTTACTCTCCAAGCGTTTTATGCATTCATCTTTATATTTTCCCTGTGGAAAAAAGCGTCGTTTAGATAGTCGATTCAGACAGCAACCTAATTCAGTTGATTTTTGTTCTTACTAGAATGCTACCTCAGATTTCAAAGTATTTCGTCTTACTCGTATATATATTCCTGTTGTTTTATTGATCACTTGGGAAATTTCCTTTGTATGTGTGATTTCCAACCAATCATTTTGTATATCTACAAATAATTTTACTTCCTCATCACTTGTTCCACTTTTAATACCGCTAAATAATAAACTAGTCAACGTAATCATCCCTTCAAAAATTGCAATCTAAAATAAATTTATATTACCCGAGCCAATTAAAGTTATAAGCAATGATCCCAATAGTTGCCCCAATAATCGCACCTATAAGATAATAAAATCAAATTCTTTTACTGAACCTTTTTTCAGTTTCCATTAATATGATCCCCTTATTGCTAAGCCATATCTCGCAAGGGTTAAAAGTAAAACGATACTCTTTATGATAATGGAGAAAAGCTGGAATTGCCAGATGATACTGAATAAAGAGCTGTCACAATGTATGAAAGTAAAATTAGTCAATCACTTCGAATTAAAAGCGTCAATCCTAATCAACGCTTTTATATATCGCTTATTTCAGTATTTTGTTGTTTATGTTTATTTTTAAGAAAGAAGAACATTGATATAAGAATCGTTAACACAGCGCTTAATAATAATGTATAAAAAAACAGACTTCCTCCTAAAGTGGTAGCATCATAAAACATTGAACTTGCCCCAAGACAAAGAAGTCCAATAACAAAGGCGAGCAACATTCCCTGATTTATGTTCCTTTTTCCAACTAAGATTAGAGTTAAACTAGCCATATATAGCAAACATATTAGAATAATCATTGGGAAAAATGGCTGGAACTTAATGGCATACACAAAATAATCGAATACGAAAATTTCTTTTCCTGTCAAAATTTCAGTGCCTAATAAGTGAGTAAAAGGGGTTGAATAATCCCATTCCAAACTATTTTCAACGATGGCACTTCCTTCATACCAAGCAGCAACTGTTGAGAATAACAACACCACGCCGCTAATCATTATTTGAAGTAAATATTTAAACATTTATAGGCTCCCCCTACAATACAGTCTTTAAAGAATAACGCAAATTAACAAAATACGTTTCCACATCCTCCTGTCTTTTCATAAATGTGGTTTACTTACATAATAAAAAAAGAAGTTTGGAATTTATATCGGATTCCAAACCTCTTTTTTTATAGTCATTCGATTAATTATTTTCTAGTAACTTATCGTTGTTTTCCTTTTTATTAATTTTCCTAATTTCAAAAATTCCACCTAAAATTCCAATAAAACCGCTGACTGCAAATAAAGCAGGAATAAATTCTATCACCGGATATTCCATGATTAAGCGATACACGCCAGAGAAACATAAAAGAAGACTACCAAATAACCCAAGTTGGGCTCTGTACTTTTTAGTCATCTTCCCCTTCACCACCCTATAAATCTTTAGCTTTTCATGTATTTCTTATTTTATTTTTCTAACTCTACAATCTTTCCATTGAGTCCTATTATAAATAAATGCATTAGCTACGAGAATCAGAACGAATTCATAGATTTACTTTATAGAAACTGCAGGTAACGTTCTCTCTGTTTCAAGCAAAGTCTTTAAGTTACTAAGGATTGCTGGCCATCCATTATTAATCCCTTGAAAACCTGAGTTTTCATCGTAAAAGTCAGTTGGTAGAAGAAATTCATGTTTTAATGTTAACTTGACGGTTTCTTTCATTGATTGCAGAGTAAAAGTTACTTTTGGAGCTTGATCTCGTTCAGTATGATCCTCTACCCAAAGAAATGTATAAGATAGTCGTTGACAAGGCTCATAGTTTACTAAAACTCCATGATCAGTTAAAATGTCTTCTTCATCATGGAATGTAACCGGTGATCCCTTTTTCCAATCCGATTGAATCTTTCTACCAAACCAATATTCTTGCGTATAATCCTTATTAGTAAGTGCATCCCATAACTTTTCTGGAGTCGTTCCAATGTAAGTTACATAACTAAACGTTGAGTAGCTCATTTCTATCCTCCTATTAACTATCTTCATTTCATACTACATGGCAACTTTCTTATCATCGAATTTCATTCACTAGACGAAATCGTTATACGACATAACCATAATTATGTGCAATTGCACATAATTATGGTTATGTCCTATGTTAAATACGTTAATACGAAGTTTTGAGAAAAATAATTCAACGACATTATTTTTTCAGATCAAATCAGTTTCTCTTTATTGTCAAACTTCAGAAATAACTATCATCCTTCGAAAACTTCCTTTATTCTAGTATAAAGGGTTTTGTAAATTTTTTGAAGAAATGAGTGAAATGTGTTGAAAGAACGTTATCTTTGGATAGGTCTTTTTATTGTGCTATGTAGTATGGTTGGTAACGAATTATATTTTCAGTCAAAAAAATTAACCGAACCAATCTTCTTACAGCATTACTATGAAACATTTGTATATGAAGGTAACCAACTTCAATTTTTCTATTTAAGTGATAAGGCTGAACCAGCTGAAGTTAGTTATGTCACTGTTAATGATGTAAAGATGAATCCAATTGAGGTTCCTTTTCCTTCATTCTGGAGCAAAGACGTGTACAGACCTGATATTAAAGAAGAATTTACCCACCATACCTTACAATCTGTAACTTTACAATTACCAACAGATAGTATTCCTGTTAATGAGGGTTCAGATGATATATGGACTTTTAACAATATGGAAGTTACTTTTACTAATGGCAAAACGATTGAAGCAAATATCGGTGAAGTGCGTGTTTATGGGAAGTTGCAAGCTGATGATGCCCTAAAAAATACTTATGATTCATCAAGTAACCGCAATTTTTATGAATGGTACGCAGTTGCAACAGAGCCATTAACAATTGATGGTATATCAATTCCTTTCTCTGAGCAGGTTGGAACAGATCTTTACCTTAAATTGTTTTTCGAGCCTAAAATAACTACTCAAGTTGATATCGATACCTATTCAAAGATACCAGATTGGTATAACGAGAAATTTTTGTCTGATATGCTTTTAGATGATTTGGAGGGTGTTTCTCTAAATGATGAGCTATTTCCGATCCATTTAAGTGAGTCGGATTACATGAAACTGTATATGTATTTTAGTCCTGAGAGCAAACTTGCATTTGATTTCAATATTACGATTTATGGTACCACAGATGATGGCGAGCCTTTTGAATATGCAGTCCCTATTAACTCTAGTAATCGTCCTTCCCTAACAGAAGAGGACGTTAACAAAATCATCGAAAAACAGACGGGAGGTTTAAATCAGTAATGAGTCCGATTTTCCGTAAGATTTTTTGGGGCTATATCCTAACGATCTTTGATATACGAATCTTCATTGATATACTCATAGATCCTATCGGTTATTATTTGATCTACTCAGGAATTAAGCAATTAATAAATAAATTTCCAATTGGCAATAAATCAAAATATGTATCCCTAGCATTGATATTCTATTCAATCCCTTCCATCTTTTATGAAGATACTCTAAATGATTGGGATTGGTATTATGGGATTTTTTCATTGATGGATTTAATTTTAGTGTTTTATCTATTCCAGCTTATTATTGAAATTGCAAAAGCTGCTAATGATCCATCATTTGAAAAGCGTTCCTTATGGACTGGTAGAATCTATTTCATTAACATTTTTATCATATACTTGTTTTCAAGTTTCCTCCCGAATATTCCATTAAATAATTCATTGATTTTCATTTCTATTATCATTCTTTTGTCCACTCTCGTATTAGAAATTATGTTCCTTGTTTTACTCTGGGCAACAAGGAATTTATATGTAAAGCTTGATGAATAACCGTTCATCGAGCTTTTTTCGTAATATTCTATGAACCGCATTTATAATTCTAGGTGGTATCATTATAGAAAAATATCAAAATAGTATTGCGTATATCAAATTTATATTATATAATTACATTACTTGTCCGTGCTAGTTGGGGAGGTAGCGGTGCCCTGTAACTCGCAATCCGCTATAGCGAGAATGAAGCCCTTTTCTAGGTTGTCTGTATTGTAGTGCCTGCCTATTACACGTAGTGTTGACGGTCGGGTCCCGCGCAATGAGTACCCATGAACCATGTCAGGTCCGGAAGGAAGCAGCATTAAGTGGAGTTTACTCATGTGCCGTGGGGTAGCCTAACCTGAGCTGGCGATAATAGTAACGACTATGAGCGACTATCGAAAAAAGGTGCACGGTCATAGAATACATAAATATTACGATCTCAAACAAAATCAACCCTATGTTGGTTTTGTTTTTTTATATTTAAAAAGCAATTTCAACCTATTTATAATGTTGAAATTGCTTTTAATTTACTCTTGTTTATCATCTTTACTCGCAATTTTTTTAGTAATACCACGGTAAATTTGAGTATACATCGTCCCTTGAACGACATGGTCTAAGAAAAAGTTTCCTACTAACTTTAAGTATTCATCATCGTCATACATTTTTCTGTTTTGAATTTCCATCTCTGCTAAACTATCGTAAGTCGCATGAATTGCGTAAGTATAATCATGACCAGTAATAGGAATTAACACTTCCACCGAATGATCATATGTTTCGTTTCGATACTTCTTAATCTCCTGCAAATTTTCGATAGCCTCTTTAAATTTCTCTTGCTTAATCTGAAAGGTTTGATAAACATATACAGGCATTACTTTGACTCCTTCTCACATTTAACTAATATATTTCATATTTTGTCCTACCTTGGCCAAGCAGTGAATAGGATGGTATAAACGATTTTTTCACTTAAGGAGTTTACAATATGACTACTTTTCTTGGTTATATCTTTCTTGGGATTTCCCTTGCTGCTCCAATTGGTCCCATTAATGCCGCCCAGCTAACAAAAGGAATCTACGGTGGCTTTTTCCATGCTTGGGTACTTGGATTAGGTGCAATGTTAGCTGATGCATTTTATATGCTCATCGTGTATTTAGGTGTGTCACAATTTCTTGAAACAGCGTTTATGCAAACATTACTTTGGTCGTTTGGATGTTTTGTACTCATTTATACTGGTGTTGATAGTATTATGAGTGCCAAAAAAGAAGTTGAATTAAAATACATTAAGGGAAGAACTTTAAAGAAATCTTTCCTTTATGGGTTTTTATTATCTCTTACAAATCCGTTATCAATTCTTTTTTGGCTAGGTATATTTGGATCGGTTCTTGTTGAGACCGTTTCAACTTATGATATGAATCATGTCATTTTATACAGCTTAGCGATCTTTGTTGGTTTATTTATTTGGGATGTTACTATGGCGTTTGTTGCAAGTAGTTTCAGGAGATTACTTAAAACGAAAGTGTTAGGGTTAATATCAATTATTTCAGGTCTTTCACTTATTGGATTCGGCTTATATTTTGGTGTACAAGCTATCCGATTAATGTTTTTCTAATAAATACCTTTAGGAAATTCTTTCGTTTTCTTTTTACTCCCTTTTTTCATAAAGAGAATGACGATGAGTACAATGGCAATAAAGACTATACTAACAAAAAACCCAATACGGTTTGTCCCATCTAGTATGGTGCCACTTACTGCAAGTAAGATTAAGAACATTGCAAGAAATCTTTTAATATGATCAAATTTCGTTGCTTTTATTAGTTTAGGAAACGAAACAAGTATGAAAAACCAATTGTAAATGAGCATCAATCCAGCCGCTGTTGTAATATATTCGTATACTCGATCTGGGACAAGCCTTGAAATTATTATGGAAAGTATTAATACTGAAATTGTTAATGCTAAAGCAAACGGAGGTACTTTTAATTTTCCTTTCTTAGCAAAAACCTTTGGTGCATCCCCATCCTCTGCCATAGTTAGTAACATACTTGTTACAGCAAATAATGAAGCTGCCATTGTAGAAAAGCCTGCAATAATAATAGCTCCTATAAATACATGTGGGAAAAATGCCAAATTATATTTTGCAAGAGCAATAACGAATGGACTTTCTTGCGCATTAAACTGATCAAACGATGCAAAACCTGATGCTAAAAAAATTGAAATTAAATAGATAGACGTTAATATGATGAGCATGACGGTTGTTGATTTAATGACTTCATTTTTATTTTGAAGTCTCATGGAGAGTATTCCCATGATCTCGATACCGCCAAATGCATAAAACCCAAATATTAATGATGTCCATAATCCAATGATTCCATTGGCGAAAAGCGAATCCATTGAGTTCGGTAAAGTAAAATCAGTAATCTTACCGCCAAAGTTTCCAAATAAAATTAAAATCGCTAATATGATGAACATAAAGATTGCTGCTACTTTCATAACTGCAAAAATGTTCTCTACTCGTTCAAAACCTTTCGTACCTATTAGGACAACGATAATACCAAGGGTTGCATATATTGATGCTAATATCCACAAAGGGATTTGTGGAAACCAAAATCGAGTGAGTAAAGAAAGTGCTGTTAGCTGACTGCCAGCAATCAACATTTCGGAAAACCAATATACCCAACCACTACTAAATCCAGCCCAACGACCATACGCCTTTTTGGCATAAGTACGAAATGAACCTTTTTGTGGGTCCTGTATGAACATTTTTCCTAAAATTTCTGAGACAATCATTGCTGTTAATCCAGCTAATATAAATGCAATAAAAAAGGAAGGACCAGTTTTAAATATTCCAATACCTGAACCTAGAAAATAGCCTGTACCAATTGTACAGCCAACACCAATTAGGGAAAGTTGCCACCATTTTAACTTACCTTCACCATTCTTCTCACTCTTCCCTCCAACACGTGCTGGGATTTCCATTAAAAACTCCCTCCCTTAAATTCCTACTTATTATGGGCGTGAAATATTAGTTTATACAGGGAGCGGAGGACAATAAAAATAGACCCTAACCGGGTCTATTTTTACGTTAAGCTTTTTGAACGTTTTTAGCTTGTGGTCCACGTTCTCCATCTTCTATTTCAAAAGTAACGTTTTGTCCTTCTTCTAATGATTTGAATCCTTCACTTTGAATACTTGAGAAATGTACGAATACATCATCTCCACCTTCACGTTCGATGAATCCAAATCCTTTTTCAGAGTTAAACCATTTCACCTTACCATGTTCCATACTAAATGCCTCCCCTTGCTGTAATAATCCATAAGGTTTTTGTTAAAGCTAAAATATAAAACCCTAATAGACACTTATAAATAAGTGTACTCTTAGGGTTCTGTCTGAGGAATTAAGTTTTGTCTTAATGTAAATTAACAGTCTTCGCAGTCAACATTGTTATCATTGTTCTTATTATTGCGATTAATATTTACTTCCTCAGCGAACTCTTCTCGGTTAGCACGCTGTCTGTTTGCATTTTGGTTTTGATTTTGTTGTTTCGTTTTGTTTTGTGTTTTGTTGTTTTTATGCTTATTGCTTCCCACAATATCACCTCCATCACTCTTATTTTGAGTTAAGGGAGGTTTTTTATCCGCAAAAGGGCGGTTGGAATTATTGCTACTCTTACTGAATATACACAGTAAGTACAATTAAAATCAGTGATTCCGTTCCTAACCTTTATTAGTAAAAAAATTCTAATTAGTAATTGTATCCTTCTTACCATGTAACAAATAGTATATACCTGTGGACACTAACACTAAGATTCCCAAACTAATATATAGATTACTGTAAGTTGTTAATGGAAGAATCAAACCAAGTAAATATGGTCCAAATCCAAGTCCAGCATCAAGAAATATGAAGAACGTTGACGTCGCAAGTCCCATTCGTTCAGGTGGTGTTAACTTAATGGCGATTGCTTGTGTACAGGATTGCATATTACCAAACCCTAAGCCAATTAATGCACCGGATAATAGTAAAGTGAAGCTATTGTTAGAAAAACCTAACAGTATCATACCTGCTGTAAATATAATAAAGGCTGGATACATAACGTAATTTGCACCCTTCAAATCCATTAATCGCCCTGTAAATGGTCTTGAAATTAACACGGCTATCGAATAAACAAGAAAGAAGAAACTAGCTGTTTCCACTAAATTAATTTCAATCGCATAAAAATTAATAAAAGAAAGAACACTTGAATAACACAAAGCTAACATTAGTGTAATAACTGCTATTGGAACTGCCTTTGGTTCAACAAACTGAGAAAGTTTAAAGCCTTTAATATCAGTTGCTTTTGATGAATTTGTAAGTAATGGCACGTTCACAAAAAATGTAGTAATTACACTATTGACCCCTAATACTAGACATAAACTAAAGATCATATTTGTTGATGTGTATTGAGTCATTAATAGACCAAGGAAAGGACCGATGGCAGTAGCTAAAGTTGAGCTCATGCTGTAATATCCGATTCCTTCTCCTTTACGAGTTTTTGGAATGATTTGCGCAACAATCGTACCAGTCGCAGTACTTGCGATTCCCAACGCAATCCCATGTAAAAACCTTGTAAAAATTAGAAAGGCAATGCCAAAATGTATGTAATAAAGTGAAGTCGTTAAAAGATAAAAAACTAATCCAATAAATAAAGTTTTCTTCAAACCTATTGAATTAATACTTCTCCCTATGAATAGCCTTCCTACTAACGCCCCTACAATAAATATCCCAGTCACAAGGCCAGCTTCACTTGTTGAAGCTTGGTATTCTTCTACTGCATAAACACCTATAATTACTATTAATAAATAAAAAACTAGCGCTAACAAAAAATTTATAGTGGATATAATAATAAAATCCTTTGTCCACAATTGCTCTTTTTTCACTTTTAACCCTTCAATCTCTATCTTTTTTGTACGATTTAATTATGAAGGTAACTATATTGCTCCTTGTTCAATATGTCAAGATATCTATAGGAATAATCGCAGATTTTAATTTTATGCAATTAAAAAATGCGTTAATTCATTGCTGAACTAACGCAGGGTTTCGATATTTATCTTGCATTCAAATGAGCTTCATACATATCAATAATTTCTAAGAATCTTTCAGCTTCTCTAAATGTATGGTCCGCAAGGAGTGGATGAATGTTACTCTTAATACGACATTCCTCAATTAATTCTCTCGCTTGTTTCTTAAAGTCCCTTAAAGATTTAGTAGATACTTTATTTTGATCTAACATTTGCCCTAATATTGGTCTTGTTTCAGATTGGGGTCTCATCGAATCTAAATCTTGTGCTTGGAATAACAATTGGTCAAAGTCATGACTAAATTCCCTTGCCTGTGCTACTAATTTTCTTTCAGACGGGTCTAACAGGTGACCAATGAACTTAGCATGATCTGCCATAATCTTAAGGAAGAAAACATTTTCTTTAATAATATCATCAGGTTTTGGTGCTAATACCCCTTCATTGAGTTCCTTTAACCTTCTAGCAAAGTATGCGGCTTCCCTACTTGTATGGTCCACCAGTAATGGGTAATTATTCGTTAGGATTTCACAACGTAATGTTAAGTCCAATATCTTTCTTTTAAATGCCCAAATGTGTACTGCAGCTGAGTATACTTCGGTATTAAAGGCTTGAACTGCACGTAAATCAGAGTTTAGCGAAAATCGACTTAATTTCTCTTCAATTCTTTCAAACAAATCATAGTAATATTGTGCTTCTGCTATTAAATCTTTTTGTTCATACGTAAACCCTAACTTCAAAAACAAGGAATGCTCCTTCATGATTCTTGACCAAAACTGAATTTCATTTAGTGACCGCGCAACAATGGGATTTGCCATGGGGGACCCCTCCTAATTTATTTTCCTTACATGTATATGTTAGAGGCCCCTTGTCCTATTTCTTATGAATGAATTAGTCAATTTTACTTGCGCATTTGAAGGATTTACTTGTGAAAATGGTTGGTTTACTTGTGGATTTGAGTGGGTTACTTGCGATTTCAGAGGGGTTAATTGCAATTTTAATTTTATTTGCGAATATGGTGGATTTATTTGCGAGATTAATTGGTTTACTTGCCATTTTAGGTGGTTTACTTACGATATCCTAGAGGTAATTTGCGGTTTTATTGTTAGTTGCGATTTCTAATGATTTATTTGCGAATTCGGGGGATATACTTGCGAAAGCTTACAATAACAAAAAAAATCCTATTTCCATTCAAAAATAGGATTTTAACACTTACTTATTTTTTTCACTTGTTTTTTTGTCAAACCTCGATGACTCATTTCTAACTTTAAGATTGATAAGTATTTCTTAATCTCTAAATAATGATTGAGATCCACAAGTGAACATCTATCTTTTTGTTTTTCTTTAAAAAGTTTCTTTTCTTTTTTATATTTAACATAAAGAGTCGCAAGTTCTTTATCAGTTACATTCATATCTATCACCACTAGTATTATAAATCAATTAAATGAAATGTAAACATAATGTAAAGGTAAATATAGATATTTGTTAATACCCTTTAGAGAATTCCTTTAATTTCATTAACTTCAGCAACCCTAAATCAACAGAAGTTTCAATGTATCCAACGATTTGATCGAATGTAAATACATTTAATTTTTCCTTCTCTACTAGGTCAGAATCATAATCCATATCTCCGATTACATAAGGTATGAAATTTATCACATCTTTAGATTTAACCTCATCCAGGTCAATAATGTTAGGTTGAATACTAAGACTTTTTCTTAAATCATCTTTAAATCCATAGTAATCTAATAACTTTCCGTTCAGTAAGCGGAAATCATTATGATATTGTTGAAAGATTTCTTTGTTAGTTTCCATGCGATTTCTTAACCACGGAAGATAAAATCCCTTTAACCAAATATCATCTGCAATCAAATGCGAATAATAACCCAATATATATTGATTTTCAATATGGGAACGATATTTATGGAAAAACCCTTGATAATCAATGCTTCGATTAAATTCTTGAACATCCCCTGTATAGAAATGTGAATCATCTTTCGGCGAAACCGCATCAGGAGCAATACCCCCAAGTAAAAATTCCGTTCGATTCTCGATTGAAAGCCTATCTGCAATTCTATTAGCTATGATTAAATGCATGATTCTTGAACCCATTTTTAATCCCCCCTCTTTTTTTAATTTCAACATAAAAAACGCTAATCCTTTAACATTAGCATTTTTATAAAATAAACCATTTTTAATTAATTATTTTTAGTTCTTCTCTCCATAATAATCGTGTCATGCCACGTCCCGTATCTCTGGGCAATTTTCTCTCTCGTACCGACAACACGAAAGCCAACTCTCTCATGAAGTGCAAGACTAGGTTTATTAATAGCAAAAATGGAAGATTCGAGTGTCCAAAAGCCCTCTTTTTCACTATCTTGAATCATCGTTTCCATTAATAATGTTCCAATCCCTTTACCTCGAGCAGATTCGCTTATATAAACACTAATTTCACCCACACCCCGGTAAACTTTCCTACTTGACACTTGTGATAAAGTAATCCAACCAACTATAATCCCCTCGTATTCTGCAACGAAACGTAATTTAGGATGGTACTTCTTATCCCATACTTCTTTGGAGGGGATAGTTGTTTCAAATGTCGCATATCCCGTAGCTAATCCTTCACCGTATATTTTCAGCACTTGATCTAAATCAGTTTCAACCATTTGACGAACTTGCATATAAATTCCCCCGCTTAATTGCTATTAACAACAACTACTAATTCCACTACTACATACACCTGTTTCAGGTAGTACTAATTCCACACGTTTTGCACTTTCTAAATCACCTGTTAGATATGCAGTGATGGAACGAACTTGTTCATAGCCTGTTGCCATTAAGAATGTTGGTGCGCGACCGTAACTTTTTGCTCCAACTACATAAAAGTTTTCTTCTGGCTGACGTAACTCCTCTTCTCCATGTGGTCGCACAGTTCCACAACTATGCACATTTGGGTCAATTAATGGTGCTAAAGCTGTAACACTTTCTGTTACTGGATCAATATTTAAGCGAAGTTCGCTATTAATCAAATAATCTGGTCGACTACCCGCGTTTACAATTAATCGGTCATATCCATCTAAATTGATTTCTTCATTTCTGCTTGTGCCTCTGATAGTGATTTTTCCACTTTCACTTAATGAAGTAATAAAGAACGGTGTTATCACCTTAATTATTTCTTCCTCCACAAGTTGGCGTATCCGTGTGCCAAGAGCCCCTCTTTCAGCAAGGGCATCACTCTGTTCACCACCGTAAGCAAGTTCAACATTTTCTTTACGTAAAATCCAAGTAATTTCTGTTGATGGAGCTGTTTCCTTTAATTTAACCAAGTTTAAAAGTGAATTGATTGCAGAGTGCCCGCCACCAATTACAGCTAGTTTTTTGTTCGCATAGAGCGTTGGATTCTCTTCACAATTAGGAATATGATAGTCAATACGTTCACTTAATGCTTTTTCTATCGGAAGCCATACACCGTTTCCTTGTGCTGGGTTTGGATTTCCCCAAGTACCCGTAGCATCAAGAACTGCACGAGCTTCAAAAGTCTTAACTTCTTCATTACTATCAGCATATATGATAAATGGTGTACTAGTTCTGTTTTTATTTTTCATTTTGTCATTGTACTTTCTTGTAATTGAGATGACACGATGATTTGTTAATACAAATGGTTTCAATTGGTCTAATTCAGACAATGGTTTTAAATATTGGTCAATAATTCCCTGCCCTGTTGGCACGTCATCCTCATTGGGTAATTGCGATCCTGATTGTAAGAGCAATTCTTTTGCAGTTGCATCAAAGTTATATTTCCATGGTGAAAACAGCTTTACATGCCCCCATGTACGAATGTTTGCCCCTACTTCGCTTCCTTTTTCTAAAAGGATAAAAGGTACGTTTTTAGCAGCAAGTTGTGCAGCAGCCGCAAGTCCGACTGGCCCCGCCCCAATAATGGCAATAGGAAGCTTCGTTTCAGGCTCGAAGCAATTTGTCGTAGGTTCACAACAAGTAGCAGATTGATTTAAAATATTGAATGTCATTTTCATTTTAAAACCTCCAAATATAAGTATTTGCTTATATATCGTACAAATAAATAAGTAGCACAAAGCTACTTATCATTTTCTGACTGAATTTGTTTTAAAGCTTGAATATACTGTTCTCTTGTATGTTCACCATATTCTTCAATATTTCCATTAAAAAAGTAACTTTCAACAATTTTTTGCATTTCATCAATTGAAGAAGTTCTCGTTAATAAAATTAACCTCATATACGAGTAGAAGAACTCTTTACTCTTGTTACCTGAATGATGGACAAGCATATAATCGCTCCCAAACTTTTATGACTCACAAGTAGTGCATTAATTTGGTAATTGATCAATAATTGCTTGGATTACAGGTGATTGCTGTTCAACAATTCTGTAGTGTTTCCATGTCCCAACTTTGCGAGCAGTTACTATGCCTGCTTCTTCAAGTTTTTTTAACTGTTGACTAACAGCCGGTTGAGAGATTCCGATGACATCAACTAGGTCACAAACGCAAGTTTCTCCTGACTTCAAACAACTAAGTAAAGTAAGACGATTCACATCTGACACCGCTTTTAACTGTTTTTCTAAAAATTGAATGTCCAATTGTCGTCACCTCAGTTTTCCACATATATAAGTATATGCTTATATAATAATATTTTATATTTCTAATTTCAACCATTTTTTTAAATTTTTATTCAACAGTTTTGCGCAAACTTTTGAATTCGCGAACCTATTTCATCGCGCACACGTTGAAAAACAGCCCACTTTTCTTCATCGGTTCCTTGTGCTTTTGCAGGATCGTCAAAACCCCAATGCTCTCGGCGAACGTGCGGTGGCGTAACCGGACAATTATCTGCCGCATCACCACACAAAGTAACGACTAAATCGGCGTTATTCAGTGTTACTATGTCAATAATGTCTGACGTTTGGTATGAAATATCAATTTCTATTTCATTCATCGCTTTCACGGCATTTGGATTTAGACCATGGGCTTCAATTCCTGCACTTTTCACTTCCCAATCAGGAAGCAATTTCTTTGCCCAGCCTTCAGCCATTTGGCTTCTACAAGAATTACCTGTACATAAAAAGTAAATTGTCTTTTTCTTCATATATAAAAACTCCTTTTAGAGAATTAGTAGTGTTAAGTAAAGTCCAACTAATGTAATAAACAGAATCGGAATCGTTAATACGATACCTGTTTTAAAATAAGTTCCCCAGGAGATTTTAATTCCTTTTTGGGATAACACATGAAGCCAAACTAATGTTGCAAGGGATCCAATAGGTGTAATTTTTGGTCCTAAGTCTGAGCCAATGACATTGGCATAAATGAGTGCTTCTCTTATAATTCCATTTGTACTTGTTTCTGCAATTGCCAGTGCATCAATCATAACTGTTGGCAAATTGTTCATGACCGATGATAAAAATGCTGCAATGAATCCCATTGCTATCGTTGCTACAAATAGTCCTTGGTCTGCAAAGAATTGAATGACACTCGCAAGTGAACCAGTTAACCACGCATTCCCTAATCCGTAGACTACTACATACATTCCTATAGAGAAGAATACGATATTCCACGGCGCACCTTTTATGACTGCTTTCGTATCCACTACTGTACTTCTTCTAGCCATCAGCACAAAGAATATGGCGATAATACCTACCACAAACGAAACTGGAATTTGCATAAATTCGCTTGTAAAGTAACCGATGACTAATACAGACAACACAACCCAAGATAATTTGAACATCTTCAAATCTCTAATTGCTTCTTTTGGATTTTTTAACTTTGATAGATCATAATTTCTTGGAATGCTCTTATTAAAATAAAGTAACAATACAGTAATTGTTGCTATTAATGAGAAGATATTTGGTAAGAACATTCTTGTCGCATACTCTACGAAACCAATATTAAAGTAATCAGCCGACACGATATTCACCAAGTTACTAATAATAAATGGTAACGAAGTTGTATCTGCAATAAACCCACTCGCCATAATGAACGGGAAAATCATTGCCTCTTTAAAATTTAAGTGACGAACCATAGCTAGTACAATTGGTGTTAAAATTAATGCTGCTCCATCGTTAGCGAATAACGCAGATACAATCGCCCCTAAAATACTAACGTAGACAAACATTTTCACTCCATTACCATTTGCAGCCCTCGCCATATGTAATGCTGCCCACTCAAACAATCCAATTTCATCTAAAATTAACGAAACTAAAATGATACCAACAAACGCTAATGTAGCGTTCCAAGTAATTCCAACTACTTCAGATACATCTTGAAAATCTACTACTCCTACAAGTAATGCAAGTACTGCCCCACCACATGCCGTCCATCCGATATTTAACCCTTTAGGCTGCCAGATAACGAATAGTAAGGTAATTAAGAAAATCAATGTTGCTAATATTGCCATTTCAAATATCCTTTCTTGTTTACTGAATTCATTGTTCGAACATTAGTATATTACAATATACTTATATTTAATGTTACTATAGTATTCTATATGAGGACTAATTTCAATCGTTTTTTTCCACATAGATTGGATTTATAAATAGAGGTTTTTGCTAATTAAAGGCATGATAAAAACCTTTTCTTACGCTTAACAAGGCTAAACAATCTTCGCGCAAACCTTCTGAGAGCCTTTTTCATCACATTCTCGCTCCCACATGGTCTTCAACACCCTTCTCAGGACCATCATGTATTTTTATGAAACTCAAAAGGCCTTCATCCATTTGATGAAGACCCAGAAATCCAAGTTTCAAACCAAAAACTACTTCATAACCATTGTGAAATTATGCCTCTACTACATCATGCAAGTCAGATTTATCATTATAAACATTCTCATCTAATTCTCCATTAATTCTTCCAGTTAATATCCCTGAAGTCATACCCCCACTTACGTTTAAAGCAGTACGCCCCATGTCAATTAACGGTTCCACTGAAATTAGTAAAGCAACAATTGTTATTGGTAAGTTCATGACAGAAAGTACGATTAATGAAGCAAACGTAGCTCCACCACCTACTCCTGCTACACCAAATGAGCCAATCATTACAACTATAATAAGCGTGATAAGGAAGCCCGGGTCTAAAGGATTAATCCCAACAGTTGGTGCGACCATAACCGCTAACATTGCTGGGTATATCCCCGCGCACCCATTTTGACCAATTGTTACACTAAATGGTCCAACGAAGTTCGCAACTGCTTGTGACACACCGTATCCGTCTGTTTGCGTTTTAATATTTAATGGCAATGAGCTGGCACTAGATCGGGATGTGAAGGCAAATGTCAAAACAGGTAATCCTTTTTTCACATATGTTAATGGATTTAGCTTCGCAAAACTTATGAGCAGTAAATGAACTAAGAACATCGCGATTAATGCAACGTATGACGCAATGACAAACTGTCCTAGATTCACAATAGCTTCATAATTTGTCGTTGCAGCTGCTCTAGTCATAATTGCTAGAATACCATACGGAGTTAAACGAATGATAATTGTTACGACACGCATCGTAATGGTATACAGAGTATCCACAATTCCAGCAAATTGTTCAGCTTGTTCTGGCTGTTTGCGTCTCACTCCTAAAAATGCAAGGCCAATTAGCGCCGCAAAAATAACAACTGCGATCGTTGATGTGGAGCGTGCCCCAGTTAAATCAGAAAATGGATTCGTTGGAATAAATGAAAGAATTTGATCAGGAATTGTTAAATTTTCTACTGTTGATACACGTTCATTTAATTGTTCAATTCGCGCATTTTCAGCATCTCCAGCCTCCAATTGCACTCCATCTAATCCAAAACCAAATGTAGCGGCAATCCCAATAATTGCAGCAATACCAGTAGTAACTAGTAAAATACCTATTCCAAAGAAACTAATTTTTCCGATGTTCTTTGACAGTTTAATTTTCGTAAATGCAGCAATAATGGAGATTAACACTAATGGCATAACAACCATTTGTAATAATCTTGTATATCCTGAACCAACAATATTAAACCATTGAATCGAAGTTGATACGACCTCATTTGACGTTCCGTAAATGACGTTTAAAATAATACCAAACAACAAACCTAGAACGAGACCAATTAATACACGCACTGAAAACTTCACATGTTTCTTCTGCAATGCATATAAGCCCAAAATAATTGCTAATAGAATAACGATATTCACAATGACGAGAAATGTAGTCATCAGCTTCACTCTCCTTTATTAAGATTTTTTAAATATCATTACTCCATAATGTATTAAACCTATCTTCAAAGTATGTATTTAATTGCCTAGTGGACGCCAAAAAACTTCTGCCTAGTTTTGGCAGAAGTTTTCGTTGATTATGGTTGTTCTCAATTCTTACAGAGTGCCATGGCACAGGTAGCAGTAGTGAAAGACATTTCACTGTTGTTTCCACTTTAAAATGGGCTTCATCATACCTATGAGGACATTTCACGGCGATTTCCGCTTCAAAATGGGCTTCATGCACCGCACATATGAAGGACATTTCACGACGATTTCCATTTTAAAATGGGCTTCATAGCACCGCACCTATGAAGGACATTTTACGGCGATTTCCACTTCAAAATGGGCCTCATCGCACTTATGAAGGACATTTCACGGCGATTTCCGCTTCAAAATGGGCTTCATCAAACCTATGAAGGACATTTCATTGGGATTTCCGCTTCAAAATGGGCTTCATCGCACTTATGAAGGACATTTCACGGCGATTTCCACTTCAAAATGGGTTTCATCGCACCTATGAAGGACATTTTATGGCGATTTCCACTTCAAAATGGGCCTCATCGCACCTATGAAAGACACTTCTCTTTAATTTTCCTGCTGTTTTGTCTTTTAGAAGGCCTGTAAAAGACATTTCTCTTAAAATTCCCATTGGTTTTGTCCTTTAGAAGGTCTATAAAAGACATTTCTCTTTAATTTTCACTTTGTTTTGTCCTTTAGAAGGCTGATAAAAGACACTTCTCTTTAATTTTCCTGCTGTATTGTCTTTTAGAAGGCCTATAAAAGACATTTCTCTTAAAATTCCCATAGGTTTTGTCTTTTAGAAGGCCTATAAAAGACATTTCTCTTAAAATTCGCATTGGTTTTGTCCTTTAGAAGGCCTGTAAAAGACATTTCTCTTAAAATTCCCATTGGTTTTGTCCTTTAGAAGGCCTATAAAAGACATTTCTCTTAAAATTCCCATAGGTTTTGTCCTTTAGAAGGTCTATAAAAGACATCTCTCTTTAATTTTCACTAGGTTTTGTCCTTTAGAAGGCTGATAAAAGACACTTCTCTTTAATTTTCCTGCTGTTTTGTCCTTTAGAAGGCCTATAAAAGACATTTCTCTTAAAATTCCCATTGGTTTTGTCCTTTAGAAGGCCTATAAAAGACATTTCTCTTAAAATTCTCATAGGTTTTGTCCTTTAGAAGGTCTATAAAAGACATCTCTCTTTAATTTTCATTTTAAAATTCACCTTCGTTATGTCTTTTAGAGCGCTGATCCAAAGCGATTCACTTCGATTTCCCTTCAGAATGCTCCCTCCGCTATATTCCTTCCACGCAGTAATTCCACCTTGTAATACAACAACGTCATAATCTCGTTCGGCTAGAATATTTGCGCACTTTGTAGCGGAATTTCCTGTTGTGCAAGTTACAATGATCGCCCTATCTTTCGGTAAGTTATTTATTTCCTCACGATCGTTTTCTTCTAGATTGAAAATCTCCGTCTTGTTTATATTCAGATTCGTAATACCTGACGCTTCGATATGGTAATGGTTATATTTTTCTTCAGCCCTAACATCTAAAATTACTAGGTTTTCTTTGGACTTCAGTTTCTGATATAATTCTTCTGGTGTAATTGTTTTCACATTTCTCTCTCCTTTATTAAAAAAGTTATCCACAATTCAGACTTTTCAACAAACTTATCCTCAATTGTGCCGCTTTTCCACAAACTATCTTTCAAATTTTCAAAAAACCCAAAAGACTTATCCACATGTACTTAAGATCGATTCATCTCATAACTTACTAAAACATATTTGGTCTCAAATCCAACCTTAAAGTAGACATGATTTGCCTGCGAATTTGTATTATCTACGCATAATTGAATTTCACTTATTTGTGAATACGAGAACATTTCAGTAAGTACTTCCCTTAACAACAAAGTGCCCAATCCCTTATTTTGAGCGTTCGATGAAATCCCGATATATTCTAATGAAGCTTCCCCCATTGCAGGGTCCACTTCATAATAAGCATAGCCCAGCACTTCATCAAACTCGTTCTTCAAGATTTTCAAAACATGATGTTCACTTATTCGACCCACGATTATTGCAGCATCATAATACGTATTAGGAAATAGCTCTTTATGCAGCTGTTGAAATGCAAGAAAGTCACTTTGTTGAAATGAAGTACTTTTAAACTTTTGAACTCCCTCGAAGTTCTCACTTTGAACGATTAAAATTAAATGTTCTCCAGTTTTTGATGCACTAATTTTGTCCATATATGTACATTGCATCGTATTTTCCTTGTTATTAAAAAATTGGAAAGTTTGAATATGTGGATGACTTGTTAGTAATTTTTCAAATAATTCATGTTGAAGTTCATAAGATGTTGTTTGATTGAATGGTCCCCATACTTCTCCGCTCGTCTCGTCCGCATCAATCCCAATTGCCGCCACTATTTCACCCGAGTCATTCCTAGCAATTAGAAAGTCCGGTTCTCCATTTTCATCGATAAAATCTTCTTTTAACGTTTGATAGATTTCCTCTACCTTCTCCCCACAATAACCAATGTGAGAGGTAATCTCTTTGTTTTCTGTTGATAAAAACTGTGCCAATTCCTCAAAATCAGTTGCTTTTGACAAAACCATTGCAAATCACCCACTTCGATCGTTTATTCTAGTCTACTTGTTTTCAATTTATTGTAAAACAATTCCAAGCAAAATAAAAAATCTGTTGAACTAAACCAACCGATTTCTCTGCTGTAGCATTTATCCGAAAATTGCTCTCTCACGCCATCAAAAAAGACGTCAATCCCTAGGATGACGCCACTCAACTCTAATATTTTACCTGAGATGATAGTTGTTACATTTATAAAAACTACTAAGACCTAGATATCCTTCTTAGATTTCTTTAGGGAAATAAAAAATTTATTATGATTTCTTCATCAATCTTCACTGTCCTTCTCAACAACAGAGCGAGCAAACCAATGGATAAAGCCACAACGCTTACATATTAACGTAGTTGCATCATTATTTAGCCAGTCTAGATCTAAGAAGGTTAAACCCCTTGTGTTCAGTAAAGCTTTTCCTTGTTCAAATTTGTTATGCTTACAATGGACACAGGACACCTCTACATCCCCCGCTATATACTCAAGGCCAACTTTCTGATCTTCCCAATCTTTTTGCATTGATTGTGCAATTTTTTCCCCTTCAATTCTCATTCGTTCTAACTCTTTTTTACTAAACAATTAATCACTCCTCCTTTTAATATGTTGTGTCGTTCAAAAAACTATGTATCTTTTAATACGTTCATCACTTTTAATTGTTTCATTTTTCCCGATAAAAAAAAGGCGCTAATCTTATAGATTAACGCACAACACAACACTTATTCTTCTACACTTTCTTTTATTAACTTAGTTTCGATTTTATTTGGCGAAATAGATAGGTAACCTAAATTATTTTCTGTTTCAATAATGGAATACCCATCAACAAAGTGATAAGTAAGCTCATCTTTCCAAAGAAAATCTTTTTTCAGTGGATTGTTTTTATCCACACTATGAATATGGTATGATTTATCGGCAAAACGATTGATCGTTTCATCATCTTGTAGCACTTGATTTAATGCAGCTGCGGATTTTACAAGTTGGCCTAATTTATGAAAACTCATGTTCTTAAGTGGACTAGATGTAATTTGTTTTAGTTTCATTTGAATTCCAGATGAAAAGGTTATGTTTGAATAAACTAAAAAACTGTAATGTACATCTCCTGATAAAATAATACATTCATTTGGATTCCATTTAGCTACTTGGTTCAATAATTTTGTAAGTCCTTTACCGTTATATCTCCATGCCTCCATATCAAAGGCAGTCTCAACTTCTAAACCTAACATTTTTAAAGGAACGCTAAATTTCGTGACAATCTCTTCAATAATTTCAAATCCAACAATTGGTGTTGGAGAAATAATGAGCAGTGGCCTTTTTCGTTTCCATCCAGCTCTTTTTAATAAGTAGCTAAGCCCCTTTAATTCAAGTTCATTGACTAATTGAGGCGGATTGATTTGCACTACAGGTTGCTCTTGTTTCTTCGTTTTTGGTTGGTTATAATCCCTCATCGTTCGCGTATCGAGAAAAACTGCAGTAGGAGTAGTTGGTGCTACAAAATACCATGGCCTATGTTCCCACAATGTTTTGACCCATACTTTGTAATAAATATTTTTCCCTCTATTTTGTAATTCACGGAAATACTTTGCCATTAAATAAATAAATTCTCTTTTAAATAAAGTTGGCTCATTTCCCCATCCTTGAAATGCCCAAAAAGCAGCGAGCCCATTTGCGACAATATGTTTTCCTAAAGGCGATGTTGAAACTTTTTCTTTCCATTCTGCATTAATATTCCAATCATCCGTTACATCGTGGTCATCAAAAATCATGTAGGTAGGAATATTGGCCATCAACCTTCTAATCTTATAAGTAGATTTCCTGTAATTGACTACCTGTTTTTCTTGGTCTGTGTAGCGTTTTTTTAGTTGAATTTTTTCGTGTAACCTAAGTTTTTCACTTTTAGATCTAATATAAATATGGCCTTTTTCAACCGCTTCATCAAAAGTTTCATTCAACTCTCGTTGGTCACATACTTCCCAAAGAACAGGGCTCCAAGCAAATAAATACATTGCTGCATACTCACCAAATCCTATGAGATGATTAAAGGATTTTTCCGAAGTAAATTGAGCTAATTTTTGAATGATTGGTTTTCGACCGTTAATTTTGTCCAACGAAGATTGATAAGGCTCTTCCGATAACCGCGATTCTATAGAGGTTAGTTTTTCTCTCCTTCCTATTAATTCACGGCTTAGTACAAGAATCTTTCGAAACAGTGAATCAGGTACATCATCTGCGTAAATTTGGTCTCCCATTAGAAAGAGTGCCTGGGGACGTTCCGGTAAGTTGCGACAATGTTCTTCTACTAGTTGATCTCCTAAAGATAAAGTATCATCGCCATCGCCGTGGGGTTTTCGACAAGATCCAAACAGAAAATTATCAGTTCGATTCGTATCCTTTTCAGGGATATAGAAGGTTGGATATTTTAAGGAACCGTACACGATGCTATTAGGACTTACAGGGTTTAATAAACCCAAATCATCCAAATCAAAAGATTCGCTTTTACCTTTAAAACGTATGTTATATCCAATAAGTTGATTTGTTTTAAATGGTCTTCTAGGAGCAATTTTAATGAGATGTATATGGAGGTTTTCCCCTAAAGAAATTGTTTGAGTTTTTGAGGTTGTATGGATTTTGTCATATTCATTTCCTTCGTATCTAGTGGTAATTGCATAACAATCTGCTCGGATTTTAAATTTTCTACTTGTCGCAATCCAAATATATGCTTTAGAAGAGTCCACCCGACGAATAATCGGACCCGCTAACAATTCAGGAAATAAAATAGACTCCATCTATTTCTTCCCCCTCTTTTTGACTTTCAATAACAATATGCAAAAAGTAGGTTGAGTGTGTTGGGATGATGGAATTTTATTCTGGAATTGATGGAGGATACGGGCGAATCTTGCATTTTTACGGGCAGGTTTTGGGGATTTAGGTGCGAGTTTTGTAAGTATATTTGCGATATACTGAAGCTTATTTGCGAATCTGGAGTTACTTGCGATTCCCGTACTTTTACTTGCGATTCCACATGGATTACTTGCGATTTCCGGGAGTTTATTTGCGAATTTCCGGAACTTATTTGCGAATCTGGAGTTACTTGCGATTCCCCACAACTTACTTGCGATTCCCCACAACTTACTTGCGATTCCACATGGATTACTTGCGATTTCCGGGAGTTTATTTGCGAATCTCCGGAACCTATTTGCGAATCTGGAGTTACTTGCGATTTCCGTACTTTTACTTGCGATTCCACATGGATTACTTGCGATTTCCGGGAGTTTATTTGCGAATTTCCGGAACCTATTTGCGAATCTGGAGTTACTTGCGATTCCCGTACTTTTACTTGCGATTCCACATGGATTACTTGCGATTTTCGGGAGTTTATTTGCGAATCTCCGGAACCTATTTGCGAATCTGGAGTTACTTGCGATTCCCGTACTTTTACTTGCGATTCCACATGGATTACTTGCGATTTCCGGGAGTTTATTTGCGAATTTCCGGAACCTATTTGCGAATCTGGAGTTACTTGCGATTCCCCACAACTTACTTGCGATTCCACATGGATTACTTGCGATTTTCGGGAGTTTATTTGCGAATCTCCGGAACCTATTTGCGAATCTGGAGTTACTTGCGATTCCCGTACTTTTACTTGCGATTCCACATGGATTACTTGCGATTTTCGGGAGTTTATTTGCGAATTTCCGGAACTTATTTGCGAATCTGGAGTTACTTGCGATTCCCGTACTTTTACTTGCGATTCCACATGGATTACTTGCGATTTCCGGGAGTTTATTTGCGAATTTCCGGAACTTATTTGCGAATCTGGAGTTACTTGCGATTCCCCACAACTTACTTGCGAATTCCAAAAGGTTACTTGCGATTCAAACTTTGAACCAATAAAAAAACATCAACCCACTGTTTCCAAGGATTGATGCCTTTTACCATCTTATTCTTGACTAATTTTTAAATCCTTATAAGAAAACTCCATTTTAGAAGTATCTTTCGTAATTACAGAAACATCAATTTGCGAGGAAGTGCTAGCTAACTCATACGGTAATTCATAGGTTGCCCAGTTTTCCGTTAATTGTATCTCCATGGATTTATCTTTAATAAATCGCCCTCTAGGATCCGTTTCCGAAACTTTTAAAATAACGATTCCTTCACCTTTAAGTGCAATTTGTACAGTAATATTAGTACTAGTGAAAGATTCTCCCGGAGTAAATACGAACCCTTCTCCAGCCTTTACTCCTTCCGTTTTCACTAGAAAAGATCCATCTTCTACTTCTTGAACGTTTGCCCCAACTCCAAAGTATGGAATTTCCGGTTTATCCTCGTCTGCTAATACTTGTGGTTGTAATAAAATGAAAACTAACATTGTGGCGAGTATTGATATTAACTTTTTCATCTGTATATCCTCCTACAATTTATTTTATAGTTCCAAATATTTCATTGTTCTAGTTAAAAAAGAGGCAAATTGAGAACGTTTTACATCGTCTTTTGGAAAGTATTGTTCATTAACCGTTATACCAAGTGCGCTTAAGGCACGAATGGCTTCACGAGTGTCTTTTCTGGCTTCATTCAAATCTGTTATTTTTCCTACTTTTCCACCTGCAATTTCAATAAGTGATTCTCCATTAATTGCTTTTGTGGCACGATCTAAAACTAATGCCATGTTTTCACGGGTAATTAAACTCGAAGGATCCAACGCCCCATCTGTGCCTCCTAGGAAAACATTTGTAGAATTTACTACTGCTGCATATTTCAATAATTCGCGGTCCTTTGTTTGAATTGGAACATCTCTAAAGTATTGAGTTGACTCCCAATTTGCTGGAACAGTGGCTGTACCACTGTTTACTATCATCCTTCCAAGCATTAACACTACTTGTCCACGAGTAATTGATTGATTTGGAGAAAATGTTGTTGCAGATGTTCCTTTAATAATATTTTTGTCCACTAAATTTAAAATCTCATTTTGTACTTGTATATTTAAATGGCTAATATCTGTAAATGGATTATAATAAACAGCCGGTTCAGTAATTGTTTTCTTCACTTTTAGTACTTGGCCAATATAGATTTCATCTGATGTTAATCCATTTAGCTCCTTTAATTCATTCACTGACAAGCTAAAAGCATTAGCAATCTTCCATAATGTATCTCCTGATTTCACCGTATAGGTGTCTCCGTTTGGTTGCTGTGGTGGTATAGCAGGAGGTATGACAATCGTTGGTTGCTCGTTTGTCGGTGGTGGCTCACTAATGTATAGTACTTGACCAGCTTTAATTTCATCTGATTTTAAATTATTTATTTCCTTTAGCTTACTAACCGTTAGTTTGTTCGCTGTAGCAATCTTCCATAATGTATCACCTGATTTAACTGTATACGTCTTCGCATATTCTATATCTTCATGTTCTAACCATGAACGATAAGATTTCCACATATCAGGGTCCTCTTGACCTAAGCTCCAACTACCTGTCCCTTTTAAATTGTACTTATGCAAAAGGTCAAATTTTGCCTCAAGTGAAGCATCATTCTCATACCAAATATGGTAGGTTCCTGCTGTTAATGTTTTACCCGCAATCGTTGTTTTCGGATCACCTTCTCGAATAGTGATTGTAGCCCTTGGAGTTTTTGACCTCTCATCGAAATCGATTGTTCCTCCGTACCTCGATAATAATTCATCTACTCTTTTGTTAGAGATTCCTAACCCCATTTCACTCTTAGTTCCACCAACTTTCCATAACCGTCCATAAAAAGGTACTCCTAGTACAATTTTTTCAGCTGGAACTCCTTGGCTAAGTGCATATTGTATAGAACCTTCTACAAAAGGATAACTGGCTACGGGACCTTCAGGACTTCCTTCGTACGATTCATCATACGCCATGATCATAAGGTAACTTGCGTATTGTGCTAGCTTGTTATAGTCGTAGGTGCCTTGCCACCCACGAGTCGCTCCACTTGGGTTAGGAGCTACTGCAACCGATACTTCTTTGCCTTCTGGTATCTTTTCACGCAACAATCTAACTAAATCCGTATATTCTTCTCGATCAATTTCTGTTGTATTTTCAATATCAACTTGGACTCCATCTAAATTATTTTTAATGATGAAATCAGCTATTTGAGTAGAGATTTGTTCACGATTAGCTAGTGCTGCACGACCAACCGTTCGATCCCAGTGGTTACTAAGGAAAGGAACAACTTTTATGCCACGGTCATGCATTGCGTTTACGAAGACTGGATCAAACTGTTTAGTAATTTTAAGAGAACCGTCTGCGTTAATGTCGAAATAGCTAGGTGAAACAAGATTTAAGTTTCCTTGTGTTTTATCAATTTGAGAAATATAAGATTGCGTATTACCAAAGTAAAGGTAGCTCATATTAAAGTTGATTTCATGAGCTTTTGCCCTTTGAAGAGGAATTGTCGTTAATATGACTGCCCCAGTTACAATAACTATGGTGGCTACTTTAATTTTTGGAAAGTATTTTTTCACAAAACCTTTCGCTTCATTTTCTAAAGTATTATCTTTTTTAAAGTTAAATTCTGAACCAAACTCTTCATTATTAGGAGTGGCAATATGTAAAACTATTTGTACTTCGCCATTTTCGGTTTTCAATTCTACCTTTTCGAATTGATAGGTCATCCTTAATACACCACCTTAAATTTAGTATGTATCAAAGGCAGACGATAATATGTATTTGATGTTGTGATTCATTATTGTAGGAGGTTAAAAATAGTTAGAAGAAGTAAATTGAAGTAGGGGGTTAGTTATTTAAATCTCCCCCCTTCTTTGTAGATTTTGTAGTTGTGTTACATGAAGATTAACTTTCCTTATCCGCAGGATTGATTATTCCATAATAGACAAGACTTTCATATCGACCATCCTTAATAATATGGTCAATCAAAATTCCCTCTTGTTTCATACCTAGTTTTTCTAATACTCTTCCAGATGCTGGATTTGAACTGAAGAATCGTGCAAACACCTTATGGAGCTTTTTCTCTTTAAATGCAAATTGCATTACTGCCTGTGATGCTTCAGTTGCAAACCCCTGTCCCCAATACTCTTCACCAATCCAATAGGCAATTTCACCATGATTAAAAGGCTGATTATTAGAAAGTGCGATTGCACCATATAGTTCTCCTGATTCTTTATCTGTTATAGCAAATTCATAAGCTCTATTTTTTTCAGCATTTCCTTCATGCCTTTCAATCCACTTCAGTGCATCTTCGAGTGTATACGGATAAGGTAGGTAAAGCGTACTCTTGTAAATATTGTAGTTATTACATAATTTAGCTACAGTTTCTGCATCGGATATTTGAAAAGGTCTTAGAATTAGCCTTTCAGTTGTCATCGTTACCGTTCGAATCTTATCATTCATACAAACTCCCCCTCTCAACTATTTAATTTATTCAACATAAAAGCGCTAATCCCTTTTCTATTAGATCAACGCCATCAAATTCATTACTGTATATTTCCTTCCGAATCGCAATGAAACTCAATTGTAAATACTTTTTCATAAGAAATATTTAAATAAGTGAATATCCCTTCAATATTTAGTTCATAAGTTTGTCCATTATTTACCATTTTCCCATTATAGGATACCTGTTCCCATTCCCCCTTATTTTTGTATACGAGTTCCGTTGAGACGTTGTCTATTCCCGCAAACAAATGGCGGTTTAGTTCTGCATTATATTCTGTTTCGAATTTTGCTGTAACTTTTATTTCTTTAAATAGACCTGATATAACCATAAACGTTCCTTTTGTTGTTTCTCCATTTACATTCGTCACAGCATATTTTATATTAGGTGTTGCATCTTTAACTGCTTCTCTTTCATTTTCTATTGTTTCATCTACAATACCCTGAATCCTATTCTGGAATTGTTCAACAGTTACCCAATATGAATCTTCAAACTCCTCTATAGGCGAAACTTCAAGTTTTAACCCTAGTTTTAACTGATTCGCTTCTTCGACAATACTCACATACTCTTCATATAATGCTAGTTTTTCTTCGTCTGTTAAATTGTATAACGGCTGTTCAGGCTCGCTCATTGGCGTTGGGTTCGCAGTAGTACTTTCATGCCCCCAAATCGAGATATTAGGTAGAATTAAAATACCTAGCAAAACAACAAATAAAAAAGAAATAAAAGCTGGTTGCATGTTGCGTTTTTTTGGCACTGGCTTTTGTACACGATATCTAATTGATGCCTTTTCCTGTTCTGTCATATTTAAATTTGTAGGAATAGACTTTTTCAATTCATCTTTGATACTCATACTGTCCCACACTCTCCTCAATGGAAATTTTAGCTTGTTTTCTTCCCCTTGCTAAACGAGTTTTCACTGTATTCACGGAGCAATTCAATACTTCAGCTATTTCAGCTACGGATAATTCTAAATAATAAAACAACCAAATTACCTCTCGATACTTAACCGGCAATTCATTTACTATATCTGCAATGGTTTCGCTTTGCTCTTTACGGATCACTTCTGACTCAGCTGATTCTCGATTTTTCCACATTTTAATTTTTTCAGTTACTTCAAACTTTCGAAAATGCCAACTTTTTAAATAGTTTTTGCATTCATTTACAGCTATTCGATATAAATAAGTTTTAAAAGTAGCTCGACCTTCAAAACGGTCAAGACTCTTATAAAATTTAATAAATACATCTTGCACAATATCTTCTGTTTTCTGGATGTCTTTTACATATGTATAAACTAAGTGTTTTAAGTAATCTCCGTACTCTTCCAGCGCAGTGTTTAAACATAGTTCTTTCTCATCGTCAGTCAAAAGATAACCTCCTCTCTATAAAGTTAGACAAAGCCCAAATCTGCTCGGTTTCGTTCTCAAAATAAAAAAGCGCATAAAATCTAAAATGATTTTATATCTTACATATATTTACTATTTTATCAGACGTTGAACATTAGTAGAGTTAAATATCAACGAGAATCCCACTATTAAGATTCATTTATTTTCCAAAAAGAAAAACGCAAGATACAAGTACCTTGCGTTTTACAACAATTTTATTCATTTGTAATTTCTCTAAATGATCGAGAATCTTTCTTAACTTTTTCTGCTTTTAGTTTAATGCTTCTTTCTTCTAACTCATTTTTACTGTAGTATTTACCTTTCGTAATCACAGCAATTACAACTGTTAAAATTGAAGCTAATACAGCTGCAAAGAATGTCGCAGTATTTTGTAGGAATGTTCCCATAAAACCTAGACCAGCAATAGTACCAAGAACACTTGAAATAACTAATGGCACAACCCCAACAGGATTCCATTTGTATAATTTCGATTGTCTTGCTTCATATTCTTTTGGCCCAATTTTTAGTAACTTCTTCACTACTAATGCATCTGTAACTAAAATTGCTGCCCATGCCATTAATAGTACACCTTGGAATGTCATCGCAGCACTTAAATGATCCAATATACCACCTAACATTAAGGCAATCGATAATATTCCTGAGACCACGACCCAAAAACGACGATCCGGTTTAAAACGAAATACATTCTCAAAAAAATTGGACAGTGATAGGGAAGCACTGTAAATATTTGTGACGTTAATACGTAATTGTGTTAACATCGTAAAAACAACTCCGCCTAGTCCAAGTAATGTGACAATGTAAACCCCAGGATTTGATTCACCTAATCGGACTCCAAACCAGATTCCTAATAGTCCCATGACACCAAAACAAAAGACTTGTGGGATAAACCCAATCATAATAGATCCAAACTTAATATCTTTTGGTTTTAGATATCGAGCATAATCTGATGCAATGAGAGCTGTGAGACCCATAATACCGTGTTGCATACCAATACATAAAAGTAATGCGGTTCCACCTACTTGAACTCCATCAGGTAGGTATGTCCAAAAACTACCGTTAAATCCAGACGGTGTTTTCGCAGCAAAAATAATTGTGAGGATTAAGAAGATAAAAAAGATGGGTAATGACCATTTTTGCAATTTGTCTAATTGTTTAATACCGAACCAATTTAGTGGAATAACAATTGCTCCGAATACGACAATTAGAAGCCATACTGGAATTGAGGGGAAATATGCGTGTACTGCTGCAACGAGTATCATACCTTCAAAGGCACAATACATAATAAAATTCGATGCGTAAATTAATGATGTTAACGAAGCCCCTATGTAACCAAAACCTTGTCTAGACATTAGATTTACGTTCATGCCAGACTTTGCTGATAAGTATGCAATGACAGTACCTAAAAGCCCTGCAATAATAATTGCATAGATTGCTGAAATAATAGCGTTTGCTGCGCCAAATTGAAGTGCCATGACACTTCCTGTTTGGAAATAAAAAATCGCTGTTGCAATCCCAAATGTGATGTTGGTTACACTAAACCAACCCATGTTCCTTTTTTCTACCGGAACTTGACTAAATGAATAATCGTCTGCGCTTTTCTCTTTGAGACCTGCTGTATGGTCTAAACTCATCGAACCATCCTTTCGGTCTGTCTCCCTCCTTGCTCCATTATTAAGTAACATTCATTTACACCCTTAATTAGTTTGAATGCTTAATAAGGAGGTAACAGAATGTTTTATTTTTAGTTTGAATTGCTTCGGAATTAACCATTAATTCTTACAATCCATATAACTACTATCTGATTATATAACAATCTAGTTGACATAATCAAGGTCAATATTTTACCATGTTCAATTGACTTTTAAAAATGTTATATTATTCTCGTTTGAACAACTTTTCCTTTACTATTATTTTTATTAAGCTGATAGAATAAACGAATCATTAGTAGTTACAACCTAATTAGGAACAATATTACTCTTTAAAATTGAAATAAAAAAAGCGTTAACTTATAGATTAACGCTAGCTCTTTACAATATTTATGTTTTTCATTATCTATGATAGGCCTCATACCTTGCATCTTTGTATGCGCTAATATATAAACAAATTGCCGTTATAGTATGAAGGAACCAACCAACAATCGGAATAAACGCAAGAATACTTGTAACGATTCCTAAAATACTCGGAGCTACAGATGTCCGATTAGAAATAGCGATTGCAGCAGTAATAATGTGAAGAATTAACGCGATCGTCAACAACTGCCACGCGCTCAAAACAACAATTAATCCACCAAATAATGGGATAGCTAAAACCGCTTCAAACGTCCCAGTAATTCCTTTTGCAAAACTGGACCATTTCATTTTCTCACGCCCCTTTAATTCTTCTAATATCTTCTACGTTTCATAAACAAAAAAGATTCATTTAGAAGGTTCAAAACTTTAGGAGAATAATAAATTAAATAATTTTATTCCTACGTAATGAATTGTTTATTTATAAACGCTATGTTTAGCTACATAACATTATTTTTAACGAATTGAATAGGAGGTTAATATTTGTAAATACTTCAAAATATACAAATTCTAAATATATTCAGGGGTGTTAAAATGGTGTTTCCAACGATTTATACAAACATTTGGGATGTTCTATTAGCCATTCCTTTTGTCATGATTTTAACTCAAATTACTAAAATGATATTTCATATTAAATCGTTTTTCGTCCCTACCCTATCTATTGTAATTGGTCTTTTACTATCCATTTTTATTAGTCATAATTATGATTTACTGGCTGGTATTTTCATGGGTTTTGTTTATGGATATGGCGCTATTGGCAATTATGCTTCAATGAAAACATCTTACAATGCATACAGGAAAAGAAAATCGAAAAAATTTGCTGCATATAATCACACAATGCATCCCTAAATACAAAGGTTATTAATATCCATTAATGGCCCTTTTTAAATCCTATGTTCCTTCTTGCCTTTTGACTACAAGTGCCACTTTATGAACTTAAGATTAATCATCGCATATTATAATGATGATAATTATAAAAAAGGATGATGTAGTTATTTTAAGGATAAAAGGACCTAGTACACCATCTGGTAGCGAAGGAAAACCTCGAGATATCGAGTATGACATAGGGGACATTGATCGTTGGGAAGATGATGGCGGAAGAAATCCTGGGACAAGATCAGGACAATTTCGATGGTATGTTGATGTTTCGTATTACTTTTTATAAATTTCTTTAAAGGGAGGCGCGTTGCCTCCCTTTCTTTTTAAAAAAATTAGGCTATTGTCTTTCATAAAAAACAAAGCCTAATCATCAAAATATTTTATTCCTTATTAAACCAAAGTTCTTCATTGTCATCTACATCACCGTTATAGTTGATGAAAATCTCTTCACCTGCTTTTATATCTTTGTAAGCAAAGAAGTCAAATGTGTGATTTTTAAAATTTATTTCGTAAGTAGCATTCGGTTCATACGAATGGTTAAACAACATTCCATATCCGAGAAGGATTGCAGTGTGATTAATTCCATATTCAAATGCATAATCAGCAAGTAAAGTTTTTTCAATGTGTTCATGCTGATCATTTGGATACGCAATGACTGGGGCCTCATGGATTAACTCCCCCTTTTTTATGTCACATGTAGCAAATACTCCTCTATTGAATTCTCCGTCACTTACCTGAGATGTTTTTATTTCAATCATGTTGTTCTCCTACTATTCTAAGTTTTATTAACTGTAACATTAATTACAATTCTTCGCATGCTGCAACACTTAATTGTGCATACTATCTACCTAAAATCCCAATTAACACTTAATAATAGTTTATACTATTATTTTTTCTTTATTTATTTTCTTTAATACTTCTTTTAATTGGGCTGTTGCTTTTAGTGTTCCGTACACTTTTAATGATTTTATCGTTCTTAACGCTAATTCTTCACTTATGTCTTCTGCTAATACTAACATACCAATTACTTTTATTTCCAGAACTTTATTTTGCGAACTTACTTCTTCAAGGATATTTTTATTGAAATAACTAATTCCAACTGCAAACGATTTTTCTTGAATGAGAGGCTCAACTACATTTGAATATGTCGATAATGAATTTCGAATTGCGGTCTTTATAAAATCAGTACGATTTGAATAAAACCCTTGTTCTATTAAAACATCAACCTTCCCTAAATCTACGACATTCATGTTGATTGTAACTTTTTCCGTTTCCGCCATATATATTCCCTCCCACATCCTTTTTGAATATATATGAAAACGGTTCCATCCATATACCATCCAGATGGATGATTTATTAAGAAAAATTTTTATTAATTTGTTTTATCTCTTTAAATATTTCTCTGTCCAACCTAATGCAGCACAAATATATAAAAAAACAGCATAGATGCATACTCCAACTAAGTAATAACTGTCATCTACTTTTGGAACGATTGTAAATTCTGATTCTCCATGATTTTTTATATAAGTTGGAATGGAATTAAAATAATATCCAAAATAGATTATTGTTGTAATTAGCAATATAGCTGCTAGCATCGCTTTCTTATGTAAAACAACTTTTATCAAACTTTTCTTAAAGGCTTGTGGGAATCCAATTTTTGTGGATTTATCTTTTGTCTCAGCTCTTATACTATGTTGATGTGGTGTTAAGAAAAAGAACATTAACCACCCCCAAATACCACCAAAAATCATCATTTCATGAAATTGCACGGTAACTCACTCCTAACAGTTTAATCCCTTATTAAAACCAATATATATTATAAATTTCAACAATAATTAGCAAAAAACCTCCATCAGAATAAATCTAATATTTTGACGCAAATTAAGTTAGACTCTGTCAATCATTTAGGAGGTGAACCAGCGATGGCTAAAAAAAGTAAAACGAGCTTTAAAAAAATGAAAAAGCCGAAAAAAGATATTAATCATCGTAATGAGGAATACTCGAAAGAGTTTAACCAAGTGATTCATAACAATCCTCCACTAGAAGTAAGAAAGCACAGAGGCACATAATAAGAAAAATCCTTAGTCCCATTCGTTGAGTAGGGCTAAGGATTTTTCAGCTTTGTTTAGTTTTTGTCGCTTTTATTACACATAAACACTATCACATGATCCAGCTGCCGGTTCATAGTAACAGTGATTTTTAAATTGACCAGCAAACGGTTGACTGTACCATGTTGGAGGACAAGGAGCATAAGGGTTAAAATACCAAAGGGCATATTTCCCTGGATGATCTCTCCAATAAGTAACCACTTGTCTTGCTAATCTTCGTTCGTTTTCCCTTGCTGGGCTATAAAATAGGTTCCCTTTTTGAACAGCTTCAAAAGAATAATTCCCACCTTGTACTTGGTAAATAACATCTTCTACACTTCTTACATCTCGAAAGTCTAAACAATCGGCTACAACACGATTTACAATAACATTTCCTACATAAAGCATCCCTTGATTTCCTTCGCCCTCAGCTTCAGCTCGCATCATCCTAGCAATTAAATCAATGTCAGCATCTCGGTACTTTATTCTCGCCATATTCTCACCCCAAACTAGTGTATGAAGAAGAGCCCATTTTGTTGTCATCGTTTGTCGAATAAATTTCTAATCTAAGTGCAACATAAGATTATTAATCGTTGAGGGAAAAAATCGCAAAACATTAGCTAGGAGTGATCAATTTTGAAAGAAAAAGAAAAGTTCCTTACAACCGCACCTGAAGAAAAAAAGTTTACTATAGAAAACGATTCTAGATATCCTAATTTAAAGAACGTGCCCGGTAACTCTGTTGATGCCTACACTGATTTGAAAGAGGCAAACACCTTTTTAGCCAGTAAAGAGATAGGACAACAAAATGAAAATCTATAGCCAATTATGAAAAAAAGAGGAACCCTTTTGAAAGGATTCCTCTTTATAGCTATCCAACGAAAATTAAAGTTTTACGATGTTTGTAGCTTGTGGTCCACGTTGACCTTGTTCAACTTCAAATTCAACTTTTTGACCTTCGTCTAAAGATTTGAATCCTTCACCTTGGATTGCTGAGAAGTGAGCGAATACGTCTGCTCCACCTTCAACTTCGATGAAACCGAAACCTTTTTCTGAGTTAAACCATTTTACTGTACCTTGTGTCATTTAGATGACCTCCATTAAATTAAAATTAATATATAATCTTTTTAAAATAAAAAAATTCACATATTACAAAAAGTACCGAACAAACACGATTACTCTTTGTAATAGGTGAATTCAAGATGCTTCCTATATAGGACTTTATTAAATTTATTATATATCATCATTATATGTTTGTCCATTTAATTTTATTCACTAATTATAACTCTAATTTACGATCTATGAAAAAAAGCGCCAAATATCTTTATATTTTGAAAGAAATTGACACTTTGTGATTGAGATTAGCGTGATGTTTTAGGTGGCTGACAAACTTCACATTTACGTTGGTTATTATCTTTAAACTTCTTAAACGTCTTTTCAAATTGATTTCCACATGCACATTGTAATAATAATTTTTGTGAAAAACCGTGATATTCTGTAGTAAGTAATTTACTTTCAGAATTATTTTCAACAAATTTTTTGATCTCCCCGATTGTCCATCTTTTATTCACTCATTTACACTCCAATCTTTCGATTAAGCAAAAGGCTATGTTTGCATTCGATAATTTTCTTAAGCTATTCATTATAGCATGTTCGAACCTATATATTTACAAGTTTTCTAAATGGATGTTATTAGTTTGGAGTAAGATTTGAGTTTCATTCGTAAATACTCGTTTTTAAAGTACCTATAACTAAAAAAGACACCCAAATTTTAAGGTGTCTTCTTTATGATGAGTATGAAATAGTAAGTTCTACTGTAGCGAGAGGGGAATATATATGGCATTTTCATGTTATCAAAGCTTGTGGAAGAAATTTAACTATTACTCATTAAAGGTATTAGCAGTCTTTTTTCATGAAGTGAGCACCAACAATAATTAATAGAATAAAGAGTACAACGATTAATACGAATTCTTTGTTGTTATCTTTACGATCAAATGCACCCGCTACATAATTATTGTCATTACAATAATCGTATTGTTGTTTATGGCATCCGTACATTATTTCTCACCCCCTAAGATTTACACTATAACTTATGTGTGTTTACTAAGGAGGCATCGTACAAACGTACAGATTTCAAAAATTTAAGTTAAAAACTCATTATTCAACTACTAAGATTGTTTTTTTCATTTATTAAAAGCGATCCTAAATTATTTTTTTGTATATAGAAATAATGCTATGAACATTAGAAATACTGCTGCCAACTTGTTCACGTCAACCGGGTTTCGTTCAGCTCCAAAAAGACCAAAGTGGTCAATCACTACACTAAGTATTATTTGTCCAACAATAACAGCTAGTAAAGTAGTAGACACACCAATTTTAGGCACAACTAGCACCTGAACTAATATAAAAAATGCACCTAAAATTCCTCCAAGTAATTGCCACTTCGGAACCGTAGAAATTGATGTTATTTGCCCATTCCCAAAAAATATTAGTACGAGTAATAAGAACAATGTACCAAGCGCAAAACTAATAAACGCCCCCTCTATAACACCAATCTTTTTTCCTAATCCACCGTTAATTTGTCCTTGTATAGCTACTGTCATCCCAGCGATGAGCGCAAGTAATGGGAAAAATAATTTTATGAACATTTGATTTCAATCCCCTTTGATAATTTTGGCAATTTATTCATCTCAATACTCAAAATAGTAAATTAATAGACTAAAAGGTTCAATAAAAAAGACGTTAGTCCTTCGTGGAAAAACGTCTTGTAAATAGTATTCTCTTAATTATCATTAAACCTATCATTGTTGATGCTTTTCTAGCATCTTTTTTAAATACGCTTCAGATTTACCTTTTGGAATACTAAGATTGTTCCATAAATCGTTTTTGATCTGTTTTCCAATATATACGATCTGTCCAACATGATAAGCATAATGAGCAACTTGCCTTTCAATTGCTTCAATGACAGTATGCTTTTCTCCACGAATTGTAATTTGTTTTAATAAGTCCTCTTCCCTTAGACTATTTAATGTATCAAAAAGTGATTTCCATCCCTTCTCCCAAACGATCATTAAATCATATTTTGAAGTGATATCATCAACAAATTCGTCGTCGCGATTTCGATACTCCTTTTCCCCATCAGAAGTTAAGAAATCCGTCCATCTAGAAACCATATTTCCACTCATATGTTTGACTATTATTGAAATACTATTTGATTCTTCATTATAAGTCCAATGAATGTCTTTATCGCACAATTGTTGAAAGGTTTTATCTCCAAGATTTTTTAAACTTTTAAATCTTTCAATGATGACTTTTATATACTCGTTTCCAATACTCAAACGCATTCCCCCTATTTAAATTATTAATAGATTAGATTCTCGCTCTGACTAGATATCGTGAGAATGTAATTGGCATTCCATTCTCCGTTGCATTTTGATCAAAAATCTTAGTAATTTCATTAATATTATTTTCAATTAATGCCTGTAAGATTGTAGGTTGTTGGCCGAAACAACGTAGTTTAACAACATCTACCGCCGATTTTATATATTCTATACTATTCACGACTTCAACTTGTGCAGAACTAAAGTTAGAAGCTTCAAGTCGTAGCTTAAGTCCATCTAGAATTGGTGTGCCATTTAATGGTTGAAATAAATTAGGAAATAAAGTCGGTAATTCTTTTCCTGACTGATCTCCAGGATGAAGTCCATATACGGCCCCACCCTTTATCACGACATTCTTAAGGAGTGGATATGCAGAAGTTGGCCCTTTCCTTATATAGGCACAATCGAAAGTATTCCTTTCAAAAGGTAATCGATTCTTTGTGCTTCCAACAACAAAGGATACATTGGTCTTTTTCATCTCTTTACCTTTGTTGATAAACTGCTCCATTGCATCAAAGCCGACGATTTCACTTGCGACTTCGCTACATTTGAGTGTGAACTCTCCATGACCACAACCGACATCTATCACTTTCTTATTAGCAATGCTATGGAGCACTTCTTTATCAAACTTCGACTCTCCATTAGGTTCTGAAAATGAAGAATTCCATGGATAAGTATACTTACCTTGAAGGTGACTAAGTTGTTTGTACCACTCAATTGAATGTGGGGGTAACCAATCGGCTAATGTTGTTGGATCAATGAGTGCCAATATTTCACCTCCTTATATAAGCGTTATTCATATATTGTTATATTCGATTTCAACAAAAAATATTTTAATCCTCTTTTATTAAGCGCGAAAAAAAGTTGGAGCTAAATAAACTTAAATTTAATGCTCCAACTTGTTATTTATATAATGTTATTTACTTATGCTTGATGTTTTTTAATAAGATCTACAAATGCATCTACGAATGATTGGATGAAAGGTGCTGTTTCTTCATTGAATTTACCACTTTCATCAAAAATTTCGAAAGAATTAGCAAGATAAACTTCTGGTTGTTGAACAGTTGGCATATTTAAGAAAACTAAGCTTTGGCGTAAATGATGATTTGCACCAAACCCACTTAAATTACCTGGTGATTGACTAATAACTGCAGCTGGTTTACCATCCCATGCACTTTGACCATATGGACGTGAACCAACATCTAAAGCATTCTTTAATGCTCCTGATATTGATCGGTTATATTCTGGTGTTACAAATAATACAGCGTCTGCACTTTTAATCGCATTTCGGAATGCTGTATATTCTGCAGGTACATTACTTTCAGTATCGATGTCCTCATTGTATAAAGGAAGATTTCCGATTTCTACAAATTCTGCTTCATAACCTGCTGGGAATAATTCTCCAACGTTTTTTGCAATTTTTGTTGAAACTGATTCACTTCTTAAACTACCACTAATTAGTGCTACTTTTACCATATGACATCACCCTACCTTTATATTAATGTTTGGAGTTTAATAGGTACCCCAACTATTACCATATTATATAAATATAAGGATTTCAAATTTTCTGATTCGTATAAATATCTTATGGATTGGGATCCTTTATTTTGAGATTGAACTATTCTGATTTTATCCAAGGGATTTAGATGATTTTTTTAATTTGTGCCCAATTCTGTCCACCTTACATACACTAGTGAAAAATTAAAAGGGGATCTTTCATTGGAAATACCTATTTCTGGATTCATGTTCCACTCAGATAATTCGGGGCAGATGCACTCACATGAGCTGTTGATTACTCAGTGGGATGGAATGCCCGTGCAAGGTCATGTTCATGAACTGCGGGGAGTAACTTCTTATGATGTCGGTCACAATCACCGATACGCGGGCACAACCGAACCGGCTCCAAGTGGCGTTCAACATACCCATCGTTATTTTACATTCACTACTGTTGATGACAGACACAGGCATCAAATCCGTGGAGTGACTGGTCCAGCGATACAACTTCCGAACGGTGGACATTATCATGAATTTAGTGGGTTTACAACTGTAGATGGAGTTACTCCTCATAGGCATAGCTATAGTGGAAGAACGAGTTTGTAGAAGTTTGTGAAGCTGTATGTGGATGTTTATTAGAATAAATTGATTTGTTATTAAAATATTTGAGGTTGTTATTAGAAAAAATCACGGCGTTATTAGAATTTCATCTGGATTCAAGACTCTTGGCGAGCGATATTAGAAAAATTCTTTGTGTTATTAGAATATTTGAGGTAGTTATTAGAAAAAATCACGAGTTTATTAGAAAATTCCTCATCGAGTGCAATCAATAAAGGGGCTCACTCGACTTTAAAAGTGAACCCCTTTATCCTGGATACGCCTCTTCTTTCGAAACTCGTACCATATCAGGATGAAAATATTTTTTAACATACCTTTCAATCGCGAAGTGAATATCTTTGCGATACCACTTTGTCAGTGAATGTTCTTCGAATAATTGTGGCATACCTAACCTTGCAAAGTGCCCCAAATGCATATTCATTTCCATCACTCCTCATTTCACTATCCTAATGGAGCCAGTTTTCCTGCATAGATTATATATGATAAAATGAATGAATCCTATTAATAAGGAGTGAGTCATTTTGTTTTTACAATCCGTATTTCTTGCAGTGTTCGTTCTCTATATTATGAATCTCATATTTATTATTAAAAAGGATATTAACCATTTAAAAATTTGGAAGAGTATCATTTTAGTTTTAAATGCAGTAGCACTTATTTTTAGCGGTATATTGGTTTATTACTTTACTGTTATTGTTATTTCAATAAATGATGATGTTTTTTCATTTTTAAGGGATAATTCAGCCATTAATTTATTATTTATTGGTTTAGTTATATATTTCTTAGTGCTTAATATTGTATTATCAGTGTTTGTCATTCGAAAGAAACCTAGTAAAACATTAAAAATATAAAATTCTTTCACCTCTAAAAGATTAGGGGTGTTTTTTCATATAATAAAAAAGACGCCTCTACTTAAAGCAGAAACGCCGTTTTACATTATCGATAATTATTATGAATAGGGTTAAACAAATCGTCATCAGAGCTTCTAACAAGTGAGAAGTTGTCTACGTTATCAAGGCCGTTGAGCACACGGTTATGGTGTTGAATGATTTGTTTCGCAGTTAAATCACTCGAATCGGATGTTGAATGACCATCACCAACAAGAGTCACATCAAATCCGTTCACTGTTGCCGTTCTTACTGCAGTATCTATACAATACTCTGTCTTACAACCCATAATCGCAACATGCTCGACATTAAGCTCCTTCAAGTGCCCAAGTAAAGGTGTGCCATAAAATGAGTTTGTCGCAGCTTTGTTAAAAATTACTGCTTCTTCAGGGATAGTGATATGAGGGTGAACTTCAAAACCAGCCCCTTCTCCGTCCGCAACAGATGTATCACGGATAAAAATTATAGGAATGTTTTCTTCCGTTGCTTTTTGAACAACTTTATTTATATTACTAATTAAACGCTCTTTCTCAATGACGCCTGTTTCAAAATTGCCATCCCCATCGATGATTGCCTGTTGTGCGTCAATTACAAGTAAAGCTTGATTCAACTGATTTCCCCCTTGACCTAAACTCCTTTTCTTCTTTTGAAATAGTTCAGTATTAACCGTATCCGCTATAAGTAGAACTAAACCAATATTTAAAGCATAGTCTGCGATATTAAGAATTCCATTGCTCGTTCCAAAGGTGATAAAGTCAGTCACCTGGTTAAATAATATCCGGTCAATCGCATTTCCAATTGCCCCGCCAGCTAGGAAACCCGCACCAAGATCTAATAGTTTCCTTTTCCCCTCTTTTTTACGGTAAAAAATTAAAAATGCTACTACAAATATCGCAACAGGTACAAACCATCTTCCATAACCTTGAAATGAACTAAATGCAGCTCCGGTATTTTCATAATGTGTGATAATGATTGGACTGTTCCACAAATTAAAATATTCACCAATTGCTACGTTCATGCGAATCCATATTTTCGTTAGTTGATCAATGATAATTACAACTATTGCGAATAAATAAAACATTTATTAAAGTTTCCTTCCTTTTACAAACGAAGTATTTTACACAAGTATAAACGGATTTCCTTATCCCTTCACCCAAATCGCTTTCGTATAAGCAATCTTCATACCTGCTCTTTCCATATTATTTTGACTAACTGATCCGAACCTCGCTTGTCCAACTAACAATTCGTTATCGTTTTCATATGCTTCCATCATACGTTTTTTAATTAATGCACTTTGGATTCCTTGATTTCTTTCATAAGGTAGGGTTGTCGCTGCAGCAAGGGTTGCTATTTTATTTTTCGAAAATAAAACTCCTATCCCTACAGGACGTTCATTGATTAAAGCTAGATAAAATGTCCAATTTGGATTCGAGTATAGCACTCTATTATTTCGAGCTACCCCACTAGTTAAAAAGTCTGGCATTTGAAAGCCTTTCGTGTAAATTTCTCCAAATAACTCAAATTCGTTTTCTTTTAATTTTCTGATTGTAATATTGGGAGTATCCTCGTGAGATTCCTCAAATAGCTGTTTGTAAAGTGTAGTATGAAAATCGATTTGATAAAATCCTAATTTATTTAAATAGGTAAGTAATTCTTTAGATATGTGTGCTGGAGTTAATTCGAATTGGATAGGAATATCATGTTGATCATAGAATTTAAGGATTTTCTCTATGTAATGTTCTTCACCTGCTCTTAGTCCTTTTACAGTGTTAAAAGACGGACCAGGAATATTTTTTGCCAAGAAGGCTGTAGCTGTTCCAAAGGTTTGAAGCTCAATACCCATTGGATTTCCTTCTATATTTTGAATGGCTGAAAGTCTAGAAGTTAGTAGATCGATTTCAGCTTGCTCGAGTTTTTGTGCAAGTTCTATATTTACAACGTTTATCATTAGTTCTCTCCTAACTTTTGGTCGAACTCAAGGCATTGGACTTAAATGTTCATGAATTAATAACCATTGACCAGATTCATTGACAAACACATTTGTTGCTCGACCTTTTCCACTAGCGTATTTCCCGTCGATGTAACCTTCATAGAAGTATGTATATATGCATGTCGCTGAGACACTGTTATTAAACAACCACGTAATGTCGCGAGCTTCATAGTTTTCATCTTTTACGGTTTCCCACGCATTTTCAAAGTATTGTTGAATTTCTTGATGGCCTTTACAAGTTTGGTTCGAAAAGAAATAGACAGCATCGGGATGAAGTAATTTCCGTACTTCATTAAAATCATGTGTATTTGTTGCACGAATATAGTTATTTAATATTTCCATAAGAAACCTACCTCTAATTACTTTTCCGGGATTTGATGACAATAAATGATGGTCTCCGTTGTTCGTTAATGAGTTTTGGAATTTTTTCTAATCCTTCAGGAGTTGATTGGGGTTCGAGTACCTTTTCTAATACGAGACCATTTTCAATTAATGTGTTGATCAATGTTGAGAGTGACCTGTGATACATGACGACTCCATCCACTAGCCAATGGAATGCGCGTTTACCTTCTTCGTGATAATGATCGATTGCCCAGTGCAATCGATTCCCTTCATCATCAGTAATCCAATTTTTAGAGGTTCTCGTTAGTTGTCTTCTAGCAGTTGAGATGGGGTGCTCCGTCGAGAAGATAAATAACCCATTTCCCTTTAGTAGATTACGCACATTTTCAACTAATTTCGGATAATCTTCAACGTAATGAACAGCCAATGAGCTAATAATGATATCAAACGTCTGTTCATTGAGATTTAAATCTTCAATGGCTGTACAAATATATTCAATTTTCTCGTGGGAATTATCGTGTTTTGCTTTATTGATCATGTTGCTAGATATATCAATTCCCACAACTTTAGAGGCACCATTATCTGCACAATACTTCGTTAAACCGCCTGCCCCACATCCTAAATCCAGAACTGTTTTACCTTCTAAATTAGGTATCAATGATTTGATTGAAGGTTGCTCGACAAAGTCGTTAATTGTTAGGCCTGTTTCACGTTTTGACGTATATCCTTCGAAGAATACAGGATTATCGTAAATGTTTTGTTTCATAGGATACCTCCAAGAATAAGGTTATGAAGTTGAAATGTATTAGACATAAAAGCGCACGTAATGGTTCGAAAATGGCACGTAATATTGAATTATCGTACGTAATTTCGTGATATTCGCCCGTAAATTATTAAAATTCGCTCATAACTTTCAAGTCGCAATTATTTACCTAATCCTACTTAACCCGATCGCTCGGCTGCATTCCTTCATCTTCTATTTCTACGAACCAAGATAAGATGGTTGTGCTGTCTAATACACCGTTATTCTGTATTTCATCTAACAAATAAAATACGCCTTCTTCATTTGTTGCTCGCTGAAATGCTCGGAAAATCTCCTGTGGATTATCAAAGCTCACATTAGGACATTCCACCAGTCCATCAGTTGTAAGAAAGATGTGATTTTGACCTTTTCTTAGTTCTTTTATGCCAGTGCTGAAACATGGCACTTCTAAATCAAAGGTGTTTACCTTTCCAATCCATTCATAAAAACTGCGATGATTTTGTTGATATTCGTTCAGGGCTACCAGTTCTGGGTGATGTAAATGAAGGATACAATCGCCAACAGAGAACCACCAAAGATACTTATCTTTCCTTGCAACGATTAGACAGGCAGTTTCACCTTCAACTTCCTGACACGCTGAACGAAACGATTGACTTTCAAAAGTTGTCAAAAGTAGATTTTCAAGTTTCCTAAAGGTTTCTCTTGTTGGTAATGCTAATATTTGTTTAATGTCTGTTTGAAGGGATTCAATAGTCGCTACGACTAATTCCGCGCTTTCTGCTGATTTATGGGCATCTAAAAGAACAGCGAATTCCACATTTAAGTCAGCATTTGCCCAAACTAAGCAGCCATCCTCATTTTTCACCTTTCTGTTCGCTGTTGAGTTACCACCAAAACGTCCCAGCAAAACATTCCCTAAACATTGAGTATCGATCTTATCAACAAAGTGCTTCTGACTTCCTACCCAACTATAATCAATCCAGTTACTCATATCGATTTGACTCTAAGTAATTTTTAATTCGTTCACAAAGTGAAACAACTTCACTTTCGCGACCCATTCTTGCGTTTGGTGCATCATATACTGCAAAAGGTGCCCAAAATTCCTTCGGTGTATTTGGATAGCGTGGAATGATATGCATATGAACATGTGGTACTGAGTTACCTGAAACGACCGCGTAAATATGCTCCGCACCCTCGGTTTCCTTTAAAGCTTTACTGATTCTGGCCATTATCACTCCAAAGGCACTTGCTTCTTCAACATTCATATCCCCAAGCGTTGGTACATGACGCTTTAAATCAATCATTAAATGCCCTAAATAATTAGGCTCACCATTACTATCTACATGCCCCACATATACGTAATCATCTTCGTAAATCGCAATACCTGCCGTTTGAATCTTCCCCTTATGCTTTTTACAAATAAAACAATTCTCCCCCATTTTTGTTACCCCCTCGTATCCGACAAAAGTTAAAGTTAACAATGAAAAAACTATGATTTGAATAACAAAGCTATGAATTTATTGTTTTATGCTTATGTCTAGTAGAAGTTGTAAAAATAATAAACCGCCCCACACCATGAAAAGTACAGTGTACACAAGTAAGAGAAACCAACAAACGAGTAGAAATATTTTGTTAATCCATTTATTTGATAGGATGTTCATCATACTCCTCCTTAGATAATAAGTAATACTTCAATAAGCTTTTACTATCATCAATTTGTCCAAACTAGAAATATTCATCATACAATTGCAACACATTGTTTCTTAACTCGCGCAAGTCCATATTCGCTTGGATTGCTTCCTCTTTTGACTCGGCATCAATAAAGTCTTGCATTGCTATTTCAAATAGATCTTTAATAGCATGCAAATCTATCCTTTTAGACCCTTCAAAGGATTCAGCAACCGAATAAACTTGGTTTCCATATCCTTCGCTTATTTGTAATAATAAAATCTCTTTCTCTTTCTCTCCTAAATCCAAATCTTCATATAAAATTGATTCTTGTAACCAAATAAAATCTTGTATAGCAAAAGCGACTCGATTTAATATGTCTTCCTGCAGGTTTTTAGTTTTGTTTAATTCCCCCATTTGCATCCATATGGAGATTATAAGGGCGATAACTAGCAGTAATGAAATCCATCTCCATTTATGTTCCTTCATATGTCTCTCCAATCCAAATTAAAAAGAGTTTGCTTTACCAATTCGGCATTTCGAAGTGGAATCCTCTTCTAATCTACTTACCCAGTCCGTTTAAAAATAAAACCATTAAATCTTCATCATAATAATTTCCATCGTCTTTAAGGGCGTTTGGTTCTACTCCGTAGGTTTTAAATCCAAGAGATTCGTAGAGTTTTTTGGCACTTTCGTTCGTTGAAACGACTGCTAAATGAATTTGTTCTAACCCCTCATCTTTTTTTGCACGTTCAATCAATTCTAAAAGAATCTTTTTACCAACCTTCTGTCCGCGCATTTCTGGTGCAACAAACATTCCGTATATATTTCCTTTATGGCTATCTTTTTTACCCGTATTACGAACAAATGTAGCAATACCTACTAGGACACCTCCATTAAATGCTCCCATGACAAACTTTTCTTGAGTCGGACGAATTCGATCTTTTACCATATCCAATGTATAAGCTACCTCTTTTTCATAGGTAGACCCGAAACTTTCAGATGATATCTTTAATGCTCTTAATCTTATTTTTTGATAATCCTCTGCATCAAATTCTGTTAGAATTCTAAACTCCATGATTATTCCCACCCTTTCTCTATTTAATCTTCTTATTTTCGTTTAACTTTTACTAAAAACCTCAATGGCTAAAACTATTCCTTGTTTTTATTTCAACTATGTTCATCATATTTCCTTTCCACTCATAAGAATAATATGGGAAAAGTTTAAGGCCATAGCAATTCCCCTGCACCTCAATTTACATAAAAGGAGCATCAACTATTTGAGAGTATTTAGGCCATATAAAGATTATTTTTTTGAACTAGCCTTTAAAATTCCTTGGATTTTTATCGGGGCAATGATGGCAGCTGTTAGTCTTGAGGTTATATTAATTCCACATGGATTAATTGATGGAGGCATTACAGGGGTTTCCATGATGCTTTCTAATATTGGTGGGTATCCATTAAGTACGTTGTTATTTATTTTAAATATTCCCTTTTTGATATTAGGATTGAAATTTCTAGGTAAGCGTTTTGCATTTTCAGCAACTTTTGGAATTGTTGCTTTAACCATTTCTACTGAGCTTTTAGAAAGGAAAACTCCTTTCCTCGTTGGAAATACGATATTAATTTTAATCATTGGTGGTATCTTGCTTGGGATGGGAATCGGAATTGTTATTCGTAACGGTGGCGTATTAGATGGGACAGACGTTCTTGCCCTCCTAATTTCAAGTAAAACGCGATTATCTGTCGGAGAAGCTATATTTGTTATTAACATATTTATTTTCCTTTTTGCGTTATTATTGTTCGGTTGGAAAGGTGCTCTAATATCAATCATTACATACTTTATCGCGGTGACGGTGGTGGATATGGTGCGAAGTTAACGATGTAAGTACCAAGCCTTATTTGCGCAAAAAGTATGATGGTATTAACTAATAGTTATGGTATATTATAGTAAAAATATTCTGTTTACTATATGGAGAGTGCCATTAATGAGTGTTTTAAGAGCAGAAAAAAGTCGTCATCCTGCATGGATTGTTATTGCTATCCTGTTGTGTATCGCTGGACCATTTATTGCAATACTAACGCCGGTCATTTTAGCAGTTACTACTTATCAGTACAGTTCTCGTATTACTTATGTTCCGCTACCTAACGGGTTTAACTATTATCTTGCCGCTTTCGTGTTAACTGGCGTATTACTAATTTTCGTATATTTTATTTCCAAAAAGTCATTAAAAATTACCTTTGCCATAGTTGCTACATGCTTGTTTTTATTTTTGTTCTATTCAGGGGCAAGCCAATACCATTATTTCGATAAGAACTATATAGAGATTGGTAGTGTTCTAGATAAAAAACAATACAGTTGGAGTGATGTTCAAGAGGCTGTGATTGTAGTTGACTCCGCTGAATTTAGAAGCTTATTTTTAACAATGAATGATTCAAAGGAAATTGAAATTCTGTTAGCTGGAGTTGTGAATAGTAAGGCAGAAATGTCTATAAGAAATCGATTGATTGAAAATAATGTAGAAATTAAATATGCAGATTAATGGAGTAGTCAGTATGCTTTTTGACTCACTCCTTTTTTCAATTCAAATTTCCCCTCTTTTTTATTACTTCGATACACAAATTAACCCCAATGACATTTAGTCATTGGGGTTTTATATTGTTATCGGTTCTTACTGCTTTTCCTGTTCAACCGTATTTAAGCACCAAGTAAAGTTGTCCCATGCAGAATGCCAACCACTAAAAAGTTCTGACGAATCATCCCAACGGACATCAAACTTCTTCATACCGTCAACTTCTACTAGGTATAATGCTAATGTCTCATCCTTTTTAGAAACAGCTAACTTCATACCGTTTTCAAGTTCTTCTTCTGTAAATGGTACATCGGAAATAGAGCGCACTTGCGCTTGTTCAAACACTTGTTTGTTAAATATTTTATAATTCATAGTAAACCCCCAATAGAACTTCAATAATTTTTATTCCCTATTTCACTTTAAATTATAGGACACTAAAAGTATATCCTATATTTACTCAACAATTAAAACATTTAAATATTGTGATTTTAATTTGACCCATTTTTAAAATAATCTTCGTAAAAAATTTTTAAAAGATGTGAATAAAAAAACGCCAAGTACCTATACTATAAATGATTTCACTTCAAGTCCAATGACTAAGGAGGGTTAACCCGATGAGTGCGATTGATCGTTAACTCAGAAAGGTCCGTTCAAAACAGAATAAGCTAAAGCATTTATGCAGAAGCGGAGGCTGTGATTGTCATGGAGCATGAAATGTAAGTGAAATTAGACCCGGAATTTAATTTCCGGGTCTTTTTAATTGTACATAGTTAAATTTTCTTTCACAATATTTGAAAATAGATTATACTTGATTAACCATAATTTTCAAAAAGGAGAAGTTTTATGACAGAAAATCAACAATCCGAAGGGACAAAAAAGAGCCTTCAAGAAATCGTAAAGCAACAGCTTGAAGCAAAGAAAAATAAAGCTTCAAATGGTAAAGCAAAAACGAACGTAGACCTTTCAGCTAAAAAAATGAAAAGCCAGCAAACGAAAAAAACAATGAATACCCGTAGAAAAATGGGAGTCTAAAATGAATGGGCAAAACAGAAATAATATAACCCCAGGCATGACAGTAGAAATTGTTTTAAAAAAAGACCAAAAAACAGGCAAGCTTACAAAAGGTACTGTGAAAGATATTCTTACAAAGTCTGGCACCCACCCTCATGGTATTAAAGTTAGATTAACCGATGGACAAATTGGACGAGTCAAAGTAATTCACCAAGATAGTTAAAAACTAAACTCGGAATGATTTCCGGGTTTTTTATTATCATCCCCCCTAATACAAACCGATTATTTTTCACCTATAATTTCTAGTTCTATACCTAAATTCATTTAATTCCCATTACAAAACAATACACCCTCCATTTATAATAGAAAAATACTAAAAATATCAAAATTGTGAAGGTGATATGGTTGGGCGAGATCGTAATCACAGGTTATGGCATAAAAGCGCCTGGTGTACATAATAAGGCTAGTTTTCTGGAAGTATTAAAGAATGGAATTTGTACACAAAGCATTATAGAAACTAGTCATTCAAAAACCAGTATAGTTGCTGGTGTTATAGAAGATTACTTTCTTGAAATAAACGGAAGAAATTATAAACGTTATCCCCGTTATACTAGACTGGCAGTTGCATGCGCTTTGGAAGCTACAACTATGTCAAATCTACAATATTATAAGCCTCATCGAATTGGTGTCGTTATTGGAACTGCAGCTGGTGCAATACTCGAAATTGAAAAATATTGTTCTCAATTTTTTGACTTAAAAACAACTCCTTTACACGGTGTAGCTTTTGCTGACTCGCATACAGTTTCAAATTCAGTTTCTGAATTTATTGGTTCTTGTGGTCCTTCTTACACCATTTCAACAGGATGTACTGCCAGCCTTGATGCCATTTCAATTGGGAAATTATTAATAGAGAGTGGAACGATTGACGCTTGTATTGTAGGAGGAGCAGATGCCCCCTTAGGTCAATGGACAATCAATGGATTTAATAAAATTAAATCGCTCTCAACACAAACTATAATTAATAAAGCTGGGGTTCCATTTTCAAGTGAGCATAGTGGTTTCGTATTATCTGAAGGTGCAGGATTACTCGTATTGGAACGAAAAGATACTGCTCAACAACGTGGTCAACATATTTATGGAGAGATTGAACGTTTAATCTCAAGGAATGAAGGCCAAAAGTTATTAAGTTCAGATGTAACTGGCAAACATATGCTTGAAGTTTTTCAAGAAACATTAGATAATACAACACCTACATATATAAACAGTCAAGCTCTAGGTTTAAAAACAAATGATCAGTTGGAACAGTTCATTCTAACAGAAACTTTCGGCACTGAAGTTTCTATTACTTCTATAAAAGGTATGATTGGACACTCCTTTGGAGCAATGGGAGCTATTCAAACAATTTCATCGTTATTGTCGATGGAATATGGATTTATACCCCCTACTATTAAATCGAACAGTGTAGGATTTGAGAACTTACCTATTGTACATGAAACGATTTATCAAAACGTTGAGTCTGTAGGCATTACAACGCATGGAAGTAGTGGGAATAACGCTTGCCTATTACTGACAAATGGTTTGGGGGGTCAGTAATGTTTTCTATCTTTTTATTTATATTATCTTTAATTCCTATTTGTGTTGGTATTACACTGCTGGTTTTATTTAAATCGAATAAACTGTCGAAAATCATTTTTATATTTCTAGTAATGGTTTCTTTTTGGCATTTAGATATTGCTTTTTTATATTCAGTTAATCTATTTGAAAAAGAGACGATTAATTTCTTCTATAGATTGTTTCGATTTGGTTCTATTATGATTACACCAATGTTGTTCCATTTAGGATATACCATTGCACAAGAAATGTTATCTGATAATTTGAAAAAGAAATGGCGATTTATAATAAACAAGTATGCCGTTAGTCTACTTTATTTAATTGCAGTTGTTAGCTATTTAACATCATATAGTAAATACGGTGTTCAAAAACTAGAACTTTTAGAAGTTGGACAAAGTATTTTTTACTTTCCTGTATATGGAGAATTATCTTGGGTCTTTTATACCAATATTATTCTTTTTATATTTAGTGTAAGCTCTTCAATATTGATTAGTAAAAATGTAAAAAACAAGATGTTCCGCTCTTTTTTAATGTACTTTAATGTTTTTTCTGTATTCAGCTATGCAATTGGCGCATTAAATATTTTCCCTGAAGCAAGATTATTAGCAAGTCCGATTGCTATGCTAGTCTTCTCATTGTCGATATTAATTCTTACAAGCCGGTTGCACTTTGACATTATTAATAGCTTTAATAAAAAACTCAAAGAACAAAAGCAATTTCTTTTCAAGGTAATTGATTTAAATCCAAATTATATATACGCTCAAGATCATAGTGGTCGTTATACATTGGTCAACGAATCATTTGCACAACTAGTAAGAATGGACATTCAGGACATTATCGGTAAAACAGATATTGATTTACAGAAAGCTAGAGATGAACAGGCTCCACTTCTTGGAAATGATGCATTTAATTTACCTGAAATACAGTTTATCCGAGAGGAGACTCTAACCACTGCATCAGGTGATAAAATTTGGGTTCAAACGGCAAAAGTTCCTATCCGTATGAATGAACTACCTAATGTACTTGCTGTGTCTACTGATATTACTGAACGTAAAAATTATGAAGATGAAATTATGTACCAAGCAAATCATGATATTTTAACAGGGTTACCAAACCGTAGAAAATTCAATGAAGATTTAAAAACTCTATTAGAGGAGTCAACTGATTCTAGTAAAAATGCAATTATGCTACTTGATATAGACAGATTTAAGTACATAAATGATGCACTTGGACATGATGTCGGTGACTTATTATTAATTGAGGTATCAAAACGTATTGAAAATCTACTAAAATCTTCTCATCCATGCGGTAAAATATATCGTCTTGGTGGTGATGAGTTCACGATTTTACTTCAAGGTTATACTGCTTTAGATAGTGAAATTGTTGCTAATGAATTAATAGATGTATTTAAAAACGGAATCATAGTCGATGGTAGTGAATACTTTACAACGCCGAGTATTGGAATAAGTATTTACCCAGATCACGGAAATGACGCTAATTTGTTAATTAAACATGCAGATACTGCAATGTATTATGTAAAAGCAAAAGGCAAAAACAATTATCATTTATTTACTTCAGAAATGCAGCAACATGTATTTAGAAAAATGATGATTGAAAAACAACTACGCACTGCAATTGAAAGTGACGAATTCGAACTTTATTATCAACCTATTATCGACTTAAAAACAAATGAAATAATTGGGATGGAAAGTCTTATACGTTGGGATAACAAAGTACTTGGTAGAGTTACTCCAGATGAGCTCATTTCCGTTGCAGAAGATACAGGAATTATTATTCCATTAGGACAATGGATATTAAAAACGGCTTTAAAACAGACTGCAGAATGGCAAAAACAAAGTCACAAGCAAATAATGATAAGTATTAATATATCCGTGAAGCAATTACTTGATCCAATGTTTGTAGAAAGTGTAAAAGTAGTGTTAGAAGATGTTACAATTGATCCCTCTACTGTCGTATTAGAAATTACTGAAAGTATTGCGATGTATAGAGAAACAATGATAGAAAAACTAAATGCATTAAAGAACCTTGGTGTTCGTTTATCGATGGATGACTTTGGAACAGGGTACTCCTCCCTTAGCTATTTAAATAAATACCCTCTCGATTCTTTAAAAATTGATAAGTCATTTGTTTTAGAAATGATTCATGATGCTGAAAATAAAGGTATTGTCAAAACAATCATTGCAATTGCAAAAGAACTAAATTTAAAAGTAATCGCTGAAGGTGTAGAAGGACAAGAGGAATATCATTTCTTAAATACAATTGGGTGTGATTACGCTCAAGGATATTATAGTAGTCCCCCACTTCCTGCCAATGAATTTAAAGAGAAATGGTTACAATTAATTTAAATATGGAAGCCAAAATTAAACTGCATCCCAATGTTAGCTAAATACTAACATTCAGGAGTGCAGTTTTTTTTCATTATCACTATTCCGATTCTACTATATTCCTAGCCCTATTTACTAATTATCCCCTATTTTACTATTCAATCTATTTTATTTCATCAGTAATTTATTAACCAGCAATCTGCACTTTAGTGTGTTAAAACATTTACTTAGATTGAAAGTATGTAGGTGGTTACTATTCCTCTTGACAGATTAGATGAATTATTAGCAAACAATAAAGATGAATACATTGAACAATTATTCACCCTCTTACGACAAAAGAGTATTAGCACACAAAATGTTGGCATTACCGAATGTGCTAATTTACTCAAGTCAATGATGGATGACCTTGGTATTAAAACGCAAATTATGCAAACAAATGGTCATCCTGTTGTTTATGGTGAAATGATTAATGACGAAAAGTTCTTTACATTACTAATCTATGGACACTATGATGTTCAGCCGGTAGAACCATTAGACGAGTGGAAGTTTCCGCCTTTTGAACCGACAATCTATGATGGACGGATTTATGGACGAGGAGCTGGAGACAACACGGGGCAATTGATGGCTCAACTTCTTGGTGTGAATACGTATATTGGACTATTCGGAGATTTACCTATCAATATTAAGTTTCTATTTGAAGGTGAAGAAGAATTAGGAAGTCCAAATTTAGCAGCATTCGTAAAAGAAAATAAAGAATTATTAAAAGCAAATCTTGTTTATACATTGGATGTACTGCTTGTAGTGGATCAAGACCCAATGGACATTTTCAATAAAATTTATAAGCATGTCCAAAAGCATGATCCCGATATTGAAGTAACTTATATATCTTCAATGGAACCTTCGAGAACTTCTGCTGATTTAGAAATTGTAAAGGTAGTCGCAAATGCTGTTCGTACCTCCTTTAAACAAGAACCTTTAATTCAGCCGAGTTTGGGTAGTTCCCTTCCGGATTATGTATGGACCAAAATATTAGAGGTTCCTTCTATTATTATGCCTTATGCAAATTTTGACCAAAGAAATCATTCGCCTAACGAGAATCTAAGAATCGATTACTTCTTAAACGGCATTAAATGTACTTGTCACGTAATTGATGCTCTTGGAAAACAAAAAAACGTACAGAAATTCTTATTTTGAAAGGTTATTTAATTATGAAAACTACTGAGATATTAACAGAAAATAAACAGAAAAATAAATCTAAGAAATCTAGGTTTAAAGTTCCCCACGTATTTGCACTACTATTTTTCATTATTTTAATTGCTGTTGCATTAACCTATATCATTCCAGCTGGTGAATTTGATAGAGTTGAAGATCCGGTTACTGGTAGAACACTTGTTGTAGAAGGTACATATGAGAATGTTCCTCAAAACCCAGTAAGTATTATTGATATCCCTGGGTTGATTATTACGGGAATAAACGAAGCTAGTGCAATTATATTATTTTTATTTGTTGTTGGTGGTTCGTTCCGAATCATTACATCAACTGGCGCTTTTGATGCTGGTATCAGAGCGGTAACTACTAAGTTAGGGAATAAAGATATTCTTATTATCCCGCTATTAATTTTAATTTTCGCTATTTGCGGTGCTACTGTTGGGATGACTATTGAAGCAGTAGGATTAGTCCCTTTAATGATTGCTTTTGCTCGATCAATGAAATATGACGCTATTACTGGTATGGCTATAGTCTTATTAGGATGCTTCAGCGGTTTTATTGCAGGATTAATGAATCCATTTACAGTTGGGGTTGCGCAACAAATTGCTGGACTACCAATGTTTTCGGGTATGTGGTTACGTGCAATTATTATGGTTGTATTAATCATTGTTTCGAGTATATACATAATACGTTATGCTAAAAAAGTAAAAGCCGATCCAACTAAAAGTTTAGTGTATGAGCTTGAACAAAAGCAAAGAGACAATGCACTAGAACTAAATCCTGATTTCAAATTAAAACTGAATCATTACTTAATTCTACTAACATTTATGTCGGGTATTGGTTTATTAATATGGGGAGTTATTACAAAACATTGGTATCTTGAACAAATGGCTGCCCTATTCCTAGCTATGGGGATTCTTTCAGGTATTTTCGCCGGGTTTAGTTCTAGTAGAATTGCAGAAGAATTTGTAGAAGGTGCTAAATCTGTTACATTAGGGGCCTTAATTGTAGGTATTGCTATGGCCATTACAGTGGCTTTAAGGGAAGGACAAATTATTGATTCCTTAATTAATGGGATCGCTAGCATCATTATGATTCTACCAGACTTTTTAAAGGTTATTAGTATTTACCTGTTTCAAAATGTTATCAACTTTTTCATCAATTCCGGCTCTGGACAAGCGACAGTGACAATGCCGATCATGGTACCATTGGGTGAATTAGTTGGTATTACAAGACAAACGACAGTTCTATCATTCCATTTAGGCGATGGGTTTACGAATCTGATCTACCCTACTGCCTCAACTTTGATGGCCTATCTTGCAACTGCAGGTATCGGTTATGACAAATGGGTACGATTTATATGGCCATTAGTTCTAATATTTGTTGCTATTGGTGCGGTATTTGTTGTTTTTGCACATATTATTCAATATTAATAATTTGGTAGTAAGTTAAAAACTTGTGGATATCCACAGGTTTTTTTTATTTTTTGGTGATAAGTTTTTAAATTGCAAGATTGCCTCTAATTGAATACAAAATACACGCCTCAAATCAATCTGAAATCTTCACAACAATTAAAAAAGCATTAATTCCTTTGTATTGGAATTAATGCTTAAAATTATATAATTTAAATTTAAGATTCAACATTTTATGAATTAAAGGCGGCTACCGGATTTGAACCGGTGATGAGGGTGTTGCAGACCCGTGCCTTACCACTTGGCTAAGCCGCCATAATTACGGAAGTGGTTGACTATAAAAAAATGGCTGGGGTACCAGGATTCGAACCTGGGCATGACGGAATCAAAATCCGCTGCCTTACCGCTTGGCTATACCCCAAAGTAATGGGGCGGCTGATGGGAATCGAACCCACGAATGCCGGAACCACAATCCGGTGCGTTAACCACTTCGCCACAACCGCCATAGTTAAAGTTCAATTAAGATGGTGGAGAGGG
>NZ_OBQC01000006.1:183101-185409 GCF_900220965.1 Ureibacillus acetophenoni
GGAATCGAACCCACGAATGCCGGAACCACAATCCGGTGCGTTAACCACTTCGCCACAACCGCCATAGTTAAAGTTCAATTAAGATGGTGGAGAGGGACGGATTCGAACCGCCGAACCCGAAGGAGCGGATTTACAGTCCGCCGCGTTTAGCCACTTCGCTACCTCTCCATATGAATAAAAAAAGCAGCGATAGAATCGTGCTTTCATCGCCTAGCAATGTCCTACTCTCGCAGGGGGAAGCCCCCAACTACCATCGGCGCTAAAGAGCTTAACTTCCGTGTTCGGTATGGGAACGGGTGTGACCTCTTTGCCATTATTACTAGACTATTATGGTGGGCCTAAATGGACTTGAACCATCGACCTCACGCTTATCAGGCGTGCGCTCTAACCAGCTGAGCTATAGGCCCATAAAATAAATTGGAGCGGGTGATCGGAATCGAACCCACGAATGCCGGAACCACAATCCGGTGCGTTAACCACTTCGCCACAACCGCCATAGTTAAAGTTCAATTAAGATGGTGGAGAGGGACGGATTCGAACCGCCGAACCCGAAGGAGCGGATTTACAGTCCGCCGCGTTTAGCCACTTCGCTACCTCTCCATATGAATAAAAAAAGCAGCGATAGAATCGTGCTTTCATCGCCTAGCAATGTCCTACTCTCGCAGGGGGAAGCCCCCAACTACCATCGGCGCTAAAGAGCTTAACTTCCGTGTTCGGTATGGGAACGGGTGTGACCTCTTTGCCATTATTACTAGACTATTATGGTGGGCCTAAATGGACTTGAACCATCGACCTCACGCTTATCAGGCGTGCGCTCTAACCAGCTGAGCTATAGGCCCATAAAATAAATTGGAGCGGGTGATCGGAATCGAACCGACGACATCAGCTTGGAAGGCTGAGGTTTTACCATTAAACTACACCCGCAAATGGTGGGTCCGGACGGAATCGAACCGCCGACACTTTGAGCTTCAGTCAAATGCTCTACCAACTGAGCTACAGACCCAAGTATGAAATTATAAATGGCGGTCCCGACCGGGATCGAACCGGCGATCTCCTGCGTGACAGGCAGGCATGTTAACCGCTACACCACGGGACCAATATATAAACTTAGTAAATTAGTAAGTGGCGGCAGAGGGGATCGAACCCCCGACCTTACGGGTATGAACCGTACGCTCTAGCCAGCTGAGCTACGCCGCCATAATATATATTTAAAATATTGGTGGAGCCTAGCGGGATCGAACCGCTGACCTCCTGCGTGCAAGGCAGGCGCTCTCCCAGCTGAGCTAAGGCCCCATGAAAATTTATTAATCGATTTACTCTTTGGCGCGCCTGGCAGGAGTCGAACCCACAACCTTCTGATCCGTAGTCAGACGCTCTATCCAATTGAGCTACAGGCGCATAATTTTTGTATATCTTAAAAGATGCCGAGGACCGGAATCGAACCGGTACGGTAGTCACCTACCGCAGGATTTTAAGTCCTGTGCGTCTGCCAGTTCCGCCACCCCGGCGTATTGTAGCGGAAGAAGGTAATCTACCCTGCTATCCACACGCCTGATATGCTTTTACTAACACATTCATGGAATAATTTAAAGTGAGCCATGAAGGACTTGAACCTTCGACCCTCTGATTAAAAGTCAGATGCTCTACCACTGAGCTAATGGCTCATAAATGGTGCCGGCGATAGGAGTCGAACCCACGACCTACTGATTACAAGTCAGTTGCTCTACCAACTGAGCTACACCGGCATTATGGTGGAGGATGACGGGCTCGAACCGCCGACCCCCTGCTTGTAAGGCAGGTGCTCTCCCAGCTGAGCTAATCCTCCAACATATTAAAAATGGTGACCCGTACGGGATTCGAACCCGTGTTACCGCCGTGAAAGGGCGGTGTCTTAACCACTTGACCAACGGGCCAACTTTCTTTCCAAACTATTAAAAATAATATGTATGGCTCCGAAGGTAGGACTCGAACCTACGACCGATCGGTTAACAGCCGATTGCTCTACCACTGAGCTACTTCGGAATAATTTAAGCGAAGCGACGTCCTACTCTCACAGGGGGAAGCCCCCAACTACCATCGGCGCTAAAGAGCTTAACTTCCGTGTTCGGTATGGGAACGGGTGTGGCCTCTTTGCTATCGTCACTTCACTCAATATTTAATTGAGAGTTCGTTCTCTCAAAACTGGATAAAGACATTGAAAGCGTTCAAGTTTATTTTGGTTAAGTCCTCGATCGATTAGTATTCGTCAGCTCCATGTGTCACCACACTTCCACCTCGAACCTATCTACCTCATCGTCTTTGAGGGATC
>NZ_OBQC01000024.1 GCF_900220965.1 Ureibacillus acetophenoni
TAAATTGTATTATCCGGTATTAGCCCCGGTTTCCCGGAGTTATCCCAAACTATAGGGCAGGTTGCCCACGTGTTACTCACCCGTCCGCCGCTAACCTTTCAAAAGCAAGCTTTTAAAAGGTTCGCTCGACTTGCATGTATTAGGCACGCCGCCAGCGTTCGTCCTGAGCCAGGATCAAACTCTCCATAAAATGGTGAATTTGAGTTTAGCTCAAAATTCAAACTGGCATCAAAATTGATGTCCAAAATTTTGTTTCTATATAGTAGAAACGTTCAATTCATTAACGTTTTGTTGTTCAGTTTTCAAGGTTCATATTCGCCGCCCTTCAGCGACAACTTTTATAGTTTATCACAACCGAAGTGGTGAGTCAACTACTTTTTTAAAACTTTTTATTTCTTATCTTCCGTCGTTTTTGGCGACGCATATAAATATAACACCTATATTATAATAATGCAAGTGTTTTTCTGAAAAAGTTTTTCCAACTTTTCAGAGTAGCCATTTGTTATTTCCTAATAGCAATAGATAACATACGGTTAACTTATTTTATATTAATCTTCTCTAAATTTCAACTAATATTATTATATTATTTTCTATATTTATTTGAGATCGAATAATAATAAATAATTTCTTTTATTATTTAATTTTATGTTTAACATTTTCAAATTCACTTTTTCAGACTACCAAACATTATTATCTAGAGTAGTCTCAATTTATTCATAGTGCAATAAAGAATTATTAAGTTTCTCGCTTTAATATATTCTCATAATAAAAAGGAGTCGATTAGCTTTACAGTTTGTCGACTCCCTATTATTTAAATTAATAATTAATCTTTATGGCGCATAGTTGGGAATAATAATACGTCACGAATCGATTGAGCATTAGTTAGTAACATTACAAGACGGTCAATACCAATACCTAGACCACCTGTTGGAGGCATACCGTATTCTAATGCTTCAATAAAGTCATTATCCATTTCGTGCGCTTCATCATTACCCGCTTCTTTTTCAGCTAATTGCGCTTCAAATCGTTCTCTTTGATCAATTGGGTCATTTAACTCTGTAAATGCATTTGCATGTTCACGTCTTACGATGAATAACTCAAAGCGATCTGTGAAACGCGGATCCTCTGGGTTTTTCTTTGCAAGAGGTGAAATTTCTACTGGGTGTCCGTAAACAAATGTAGGTTGTACTAACGTTTCTTCTACCTTTTGTTCGAAGAATTCATTAATGATATGTCCAACTTCATGCATATCTTTAATTTCAACACCATGTTCTTTCGCTAGGGCTTGTGCTTGTTCTTTTGTCATTGGCTGCCAGAAGTCTACACCTGTTGCTTCTTTAACAGCATCAACCATGTGCACTCGTTTCCAGCCTGTTGTTAGATTGATTTCATCTTCACCGTATTTAACAGTTGTAGTACCTAATACTTCTTGTGCGACATGGGCAATTAAATTTTCAGTTAATGCCATAATGTCACGGTAGTCAGCATATGCTTCATATAGTTCAATCATAGTGAACTCTGGGTTATGACGAGTGGAGATCCCTTCATTACGGAATACACGGCCAATTTCATATACTTTTTCAAGACCACCAACAATTAAACGTTTTAAGTGAAGTTCAATTGCAATACGCATGTAAAGTTCCATATCTAATGCATTATGGTGTGTAATAAACGGACGAGCAGAAGCACCACCAGCAATTGAGTGTAACATTGGTGTTTCAACTTCTAGATAACCATGATTATCTAAATAGTTACGAATAGCACGTATAATTTTCGAACGAGTAATAAATGTTTGTTTACTCTCTGCATTTGTCATTAAGTCTAAGTAACGTTGACGATAGCGTTGTTCGATATCTTGTAAACCATGGAATTTCTCTGGCATTGGACGTAGTGATTTTGTTAGGAATGTGAATTCTTCTGCTTTAACAGAAAGTTCTCCAACATTCGTTTTAAAGACATTACCACGAACTCCGACGATATCTCCTAAATCAGCAGAATTAAATAAATCATACGCTTCATCACCAACATGGTCTTTTCGTACGTAAATTTGCATTTGTCCGCCTAAGTCTTGAATGTGGGCAAATCCAGCTTTACCTTTCCCACGTTTTGTCATAATTCGTCCAGCTATTACAACTTCATGTGTTTGTTCTTCTAATTGTTCTTTTGTAAACCCATCATATTGTTCTTTGATTTCTGTTGTAAGATGGGTACGCTCAAAACGGCTACCAAATGGATCTAAACCATTTTCACGTATATCACTCATCTTTTGGCGTCTCACCAAAAGTTGGTCATTTAATTCTTCAATGTTTGACACGTAAATCACTCCTTTATTTACTGTTTCGCACGACTTTACGTTTGTCCATAATGTACCTATTGTACACAATATTTGGTTAGGATTCATCTGTTTCATGCGATTTTCTATTTTGCAAACGAATAGTTTTAGTTTTCTGAAATCTAATCATTTAACATTATCGTCTATATTGTATTAGAATTATGCTGAACTATCCAAATTGAAACCTAGAAAGGAGTAAAATATTATGTATAGAACAATTAACGATTTTATTCAAGATTGGGAAAATAGCTGTCGTGGTACACTAGCTGTTTTCGAGGCGATTACTGATGATAAGAAAGGTTTTGAAATTGTTGAGGGGCATAACTCCCTAGAATGGTTAAGTTGGCATTTAACAACAGCAACTGCATACTTTATGGGGCAAGTGCAACTATCTTTAGATGTGGAATTAAATCCTGCAGCTACACCTGAAAAAATGCAAGAAATTATTAATACTTATAAAATCGCTAGTGAACAAGTTGTAAAGACTGTTAAAGAAAAGTTAACAGATGAATCACTATCTACAAATGTTGATAGTCATGGTCGACCAACTCCAATTGGCGCCCTATTACGTGCAATGGTAGATCACCAAACACATCACCGCGCACAAATGCAAGTATTACTAAGACAAGCAGGACTTAACGTTCCAAGTGTAATGGGACCAACTAAAGAAGCTTTAGCAAAGTAAAATGAAAGAGGGCATCCAAGATACGTAACATGGATGCCCTTTTCTATATTAAATCGCTTCTACTTGCTCTTTTTCTCCTAATTGCTCAACTACATTATTTAATAAAACTCGCAAATCTGCAGCTGTTTCAATTTGATTAATCGAATTACGTACCTTTCCGTTCCCACGAATACCTTTTAAATACCATGAAGCATGTTTTCGCATTTCACGAACAGCAACCTTTTCACCTTTCAGTGCCATCAATCGTTCAAAATGCAACTGACAGATGTCCATTTTTTCGCGCACAGTCGGTTCAGGTTTTAATTCGCCCGTTTCTAAATAATGCACCGTACGGTAAATCATCCAAGGGTCGCCTAGCGCCGCTCGACCGATCATAACAGCGTCAACACCCGTTTCGTCTATCATACGTTTTGCATCTTGCGGAGTTTCAACATCCCCGTTACCGATGAATGGAATGTTAATGTTTTTCTTAACTTCCCTTAAAATATCCCAGTTCGCCTTACCTTCATACATTTGCACACGTGTACGACCATGCATCGCAATTGCAGAAGCTCCCGCGCGTTCTGCTGCTTGTGCGTTTTCTACTGCAAAGATATGTTCTTCATCCCAACCAATTCGCATCTTAACACTTACCGGTTTTTCTACAGCATCAACTACAGCTGACACCATTTCATAAATTTTGTTCGGGTCAAGTAACCATTTAGCTCCTGCTTCGCATTTAATAATTTTATTTACAGGACAACCCATATTAATGTCGATAATACTTGCATTAGTATTTTGATCAACAAATTTGGCTGCTTCTACTAACGTTTCTTTTTCCCCACCAAAGATTTGTAGCGAAAGCGGATATTCACGTTCATCTATATATAACATATCTAATGTTTTTTGATTACGTTGGATTAGTCCTTTATCGCTTATCATTTCGGCATATACTAATCCAGCTCCGAATTCTTTTACGGTTAATCGGAAAGCGGAATTACATACACCAGCCATTGGTGCTAACACAACACGGTTATCCATGACGATATCGCCTATTTGGAATGGCTTTTCTTGTGTTGTCAAAACTGTTTCCTCCTCTTGAAAGCTTTCGCCCTTTTTATCTATATCGAACAATGAAAGTAATTCTCTTTATATAAGTTTAATAGAATTAACTACTTTTCTATCTTTAAAAAATCCTGAACGCTTTTTGTTCCTTTCCATTTAGAAATGCCCTCTTCGTTTAAATTCATACGAGTAAGACCCTCTCTTGCCAACTGTAATTGGGGAGTTACATACTCTTTTGCAATCTCTAGTAAAGGCACTAGTACAAAAGCACGTTCAAACATTCTTGGATGTGGAACAATTAAGTTCTCAACTTCAATATTTTCGTTATTAAATAGTAATATGTCAAGGTCAATAATACGAGGACCCCATCTAATTTTACGAACACGTCCTAGTTCATTTTCAATTGATTGGCAAACATTTAATGTTTCTTGAGCCGAAAATGATGTTTCAATCAGTAAGGCAATATTTAAAAAAGAAGGCTGATTCACATATCCAACTGGTGCAGTTTCATATATTGAAGATATTGCTTTAATATCAATTCCTTCCCTATCATTTAACATATTAACGGCAAGTTTTAAGTTGTATTCCCTATCACCAATATTAGTACCTAGTGAAAGATAAACTTTATTCATAAAAACGACCTCTCGTAATTTCAACTGCAACTTCTCTATAGTGTCCCGGAATCGGTGGATCTGGTTTGATAATTTCAACTTTCACACCTAATACCTGACCTTGATAACTTTCTAAAATTTTTGTTGCTACAGTCTCTGCTACTGCCTCAATTAATTTATACGGTTTTCCTTCGATCACTTCTTTACATAGATCGTAAACACCGACATAACTTACCGTATCATCAAGTTCATCTGTTAAACCTGCTTTATGAATATCAACAGCTAATGAAACAGTTGCTCTAAAACGTTGTCCAAGTACATTCTCTTCTTTTAAAACACCGTGATATCCATAAAACTGCATATCTCGTAAATGAATATAGTCCATAAAAATCCTCTTTCTTCTTTTAATGTCTGGAAGGTAATTCATCTTTCACTTCAAATTTACCTACTAATGCATCGATCATTTTTACTGTGCGAGCTACCTCTTTCACATCATGGACCCTCACGATATGACAGCCTTTCATCACACCATAAGCACAAGTTGCGGCTGTACCTTCTACTCGTTCATCAATTGGTACATTTAAGATGGTACCAATCATTCGTTTTCTGGAAGTAGCTAATAATACTGGATAGCCAAAATCAACTAACTCGTCTAGACGTTGCATTGTTTCAATACTTTGGTTTAAGTTTTTTACAAATCCAATTCCAGGATCTAAAATGATATGTTCATCTGGTACGCCTGCCTGTTTAGCAATAGCTATACTTTCATTAAGATCTGATAAATAGTCTTCAAAATAGTTCACATAAGGTTTATCTTCTCTATTATGCATTAAAATAATCGGCACATTTAACTCTGCCGCAACCTTTGCAATGAACGGATCCTTTTTCGCACCCCAAATATCATTAATAATGTGGGCACCCGCTTCAATTGCAGCACGTGCTACAGCTGATTTATACGTATCAATGGAAATAATGGCGGGAACCTCTTTTAATAAAGCTTGAATAATTGGAACAACTCGTGAAATTTCTTCTTCATCCGATATACGTGTATATCCTGGTCGAGTCGATTCCCCACCAACATCAATAATTTTCGCACCTTCAGCAACCATTTTTTTCGCATGTTCAATTGCAGTTTCAATGGAGTTGTATTGACCACCGTCCGAAAAAGAATCTGGTGTTACATTTAAAATCCCCATTACAAATGTCTCTTTTGTATAATCTAGTTCGATATTATTTAGAGTGATTGGTTTTGTATATTTTGATAGCATCAACATTCGCCTTTCCTAACTGTCTTTAATATTTCCTCTATGTATGCCTGATGTAGACGTTGATATATTGTACCATCTCTACCTAAGAACTTTATGTTTCCTATGTTTGATATAGGGATTAGCTCTTCAACTGAGTTCGCAACAAAGCATTCATACGCTTCTTCTAAATCTTTTTTTATAAATAAATCTTCCACTACTCGATAGCCCATCTGTATGGCAGTATTTATAACCCATTGTCTAATTACGCTGGGACTTACACCTAAAGACAACGATGGTGTAAATAGTGTTCCCTCTTTTGCAAAGAAGATAGTAGATGTCAAACCTTCAGTAATTATTCCTCTTTCCGTTATTAGTAATCCTTCTATATGTTCTGGGTCACTTATTTCTAAGCTTCCTAAGTATTTATTTTCATTTATAGAAAAACCATTACTTACTTCGAGCCATTTAGCTGACTTTTCTACTCCCCGTTTCCTGGGGAATAATTCGGTTCGAATAATCATTACATTCGGGTGATTGTATGTTTCTTGAAATTGTAAAGGTGGATGGGCATTTCCTGCTGAAACACTCAGTAGAAATATATTATTTTTATCCTGATCTTTACTTGATAATTCCTTAATGACCTGGTAAACATCCATAACTGAATGAGGCATCTTAATATGAAATTGATTCAATTTCTTTATTAACTGATTGTAGTGTTCTTGAAATAAAATAACCTGTCCTTTATAAGTACGGAATTTTTCAAAGAAAGTGAATCCATATAAATATCCATGGTCCAAAGGAGAAATTCCACATTCCGAATCATTAATATATTTCCCATTCATCCAAAGAATCATTTACACGCCAGCCTTTCAAAGTAAACTTAATTACTACGAAGATAGCATACTTGCTTAAATGATACATAATAAAAAAGACAAAATCCCTATGTAAAGAGATTTTGTCTATTAATAACTAATTAGTCTTCAAAGTTATATAATGCAGTTGATAAATAACGCTCACCATTAGAAGGAACGATTGCTAAAACATTCGAACCTTTACCAAGGCGTTTAGCTGTTTCAATTGCTGCATGGATTGCTGCACCAGAAGAAATACCTACTAAAATACCTTCTTCACGGCCAGTTTTACGTGCAACTTCGAATGCTGTTTCATTATCTACAGTGAAAACAGACGTGTAAACTTCTGTATTTAAAACTTTTGGAACGAATCCAGCACCAATACCTTGGATTTTGTGAGAACCAGATTTACCTTCTGAAAGTACTGGAGAATCTTTTGGTTCAACTGCAATGATTTCAATTTCAGGATATTTTTCTTTTAATACTTGACCAGCACCTGTAATTGTACCACCAGTACCAATACCTGATACAAATGCATCTAATTTCACACCATCAAAGGCTTCAACAATTTCAGGGCCAGTTGTTAAACGGTGAATTTCAGCGTTCGCGTCATTTTCAAATTGCTGTGGCATAAAGTAGCCATTTTCGTCGGCTAATTCTTTTGCTTTAGCAATAGCACCTTTCATGCCTTCAGGACCTGGAGTTAACACTAACTCTGCTCCATAAGCACGTAATAATTTACGACGTTCAATACTCATTGTCTCAGGCATTACTAAAATAGCACGGTACCCTTTTGCTGCAGCTACCATCGCTAAACCAATACCAGTGTTACCTGAAGTCGGTTCAATAATAGTTCCACCAGCTTTTAAAACGCCTTTTTTCTCTGCATCTTCAACCATTGCTAATGCAATACGATCTTTTACTGAACTTCCTGGATTGAAGAACTCTAATTTTACATATACCGTACCTTCGTTTTCAGTTGTTGCATGGTTAAGTTTAACGATTGGTGTACGACCAACTAATTCTGTAACTGAACTTGCAATTTTACTCATGACATTTCCTCCCTTTTTATAATCCCTACTATATTTATATGTTTTATATAGTTAGTATATTACCTAAAACAAATATTGTCAATAAAAAGACCTACAAAATTTGTCAATTCATTTGTAGGTCTTCCAGAACTATTTTAAATAATAGGTTGTTACATTAAATTCTTCCCAAAACATTTCTGTTGATACGTTAGTAGGTAATTGTTCCATTGCCAATTCCGTTTTAATATGATCTTTTACTTCCTCAAACTTAAAGGATTTCCCTTCAATAATTTCAGAAACTAAAAGTAGGCCGTAATTCCCATTACTAAGGGCGATTGGCTCACTAATTTCATCAGCCTTTAAATCCTGGACTTCTCTTTGGATACTTGAGTCTATGTTTGATTGACTAGCAGTAATATATCCAATATTTCCACCTAAACTTGATGAAGATGTATCTATGGAACGTTCTCTTGCAAGTAATGAGAAGTCTGAACCATTTTTCAACTCATTTTGAACCTGTAATGCTTCATCTAATGAGCCGACAACAATAATGCTTGTCCGATATGTAGTTGGTGTATTATATAGAGATCTATTTTCCTCATAAACCTCTTGAATGATAGAATCTTCAATGACAATATCTTTCGTTAATACCTTTTCTAAAATGAGCTGTGCTCGTATTTTTTGACGAGTTTGTTGTTCATCAAATATTTTTAAAGAGGTATCTAAATCTTTTGTAGAACTCATTAATGCTATTTCTAGGTCAATCTCTCCATCGGTTACCGTAATGTCATATTCTTTAGCAGCTCTTTCCATTACAGCATCATTTACCATAGAGTGTAACGTCTCTTTTCCGTATTGGCTTTCCATTGTGGCCATCCATTGTTGACGAGTAATTTCTTCCCCATCAACGGTAGCGACAATTTCGTCGCCACCATTGCCACCTGTTCCAATTCCTAAAATCCAGAGAATAAACCAAAAGATATTTCCGACAAGTAGTATAAACATAACGATTAACGTAGGCTTTGTTTTTAAGCGACGTTTTGAAATGGGCGTTTTATTTTCCATAGTTGTAGGTCTATGTTGCGTCTGAGTACTAGTGCTCCTGTATTTCATTGATGAAACCTTTTAATTCTGATTCATCAAAATTATATTTTTCTAAACAAAAATGACATTCTGCCTCAGCCCCGCCATCTTCGTCTATCATCTCTTGAATCTCACCTACGCCCAAACTCATAATTGCTGCTCCAAAACGTTCTTTTGAACATTGACATTTAAATTCTAATGGCATTGAATTTAATACTTTCACTTGTTCTTTTCCTAATACAGCTTCTAAAATTTCCTCTGGTGTCAAACCTTTTTCAATCATTTTTGAAACTGGTTCAATAGATGATAATTGTTTTTCAATTTTTGTAATTACTTCATCGTCACAACCAGGCATTAATTGAACAATAAATCCACCTGAAGCTAAAACAGTGTTATCTGGATTTACTAAAACTCCTAATCCTACAGAGGAAGGTACTTGTTCAGAAACAGCAAAATAATATGTAAAATCTTCTGCAATTTCTCCTGAAACAATTGGTGTTTGGCCCGAGAACATGTCACGTAAACCTAAATCTTTTACGACTGTTAAAGCACCTTCAGTTCCAACCGCACGACGAACATCTAGTTTGCCAATATCATTTAACTCGAAGTGAACATGAGGATTCGTAACAAAGCCTCGCACTTCTCCTTTTGCATTTGAATCCACAATAATAGGACCAATTGGACCATTACCTTCAATTTTTACTGTTATTTTATCGTCACCTTTAAGCATAGCACCCATAATTACGCCACCAGTAATAGAACGGCCTAACGCAGCAGTTGCAGTTGGCCAAGTATTATGACGTCTTTGTGCTTCGCCTACAGTTTCTGTTGTTCTAGCAGCAAAAGCTCGTACTTTTCCATCATAAGCTAATGCTCTTACTAAATAATCACTCATTTTTGAATTCCTCATTTCTATTGATTTCTTTTATATAAAATATACAGACCTTTTAATGTTAGTAGAGGATCAACAATATCAATCACTTTTGTTTCATATCCAAATAACTTTGAAAGGCCACCTGTTGCAATAACAATCGGTTCTTCCTTACTTTGCTCGATTATGCGGTTAACAATTCCCTCAACTTGTCCTATAAATCCATAAAAAATGCCCGATTGCATAGCAGTGACTGTGTTTTTCCCAATAACATTCGTTGGTTTTAATAATTCAATACGTGGTAGTTTGGATGCTTCATTAAATAATGCTTCTAACGAAATAGTAATGCCTGGTGTAATTGCTCCACCTATATAATTGCCTTTTTCATCAATGTAACAATACGTAATAGCCGTCCCAAAATCTACAATAATAATTGGTCTACCACCATACTCAGTAATTGCTGCAACCGCATTTACAATTCGATCAGATCCAACTTGTCTCGGGTTCTCATATTTAATATTCAAACCAGTTTTTACTCCGGGACCAACTATAAGAGGATTTATTTTAAGATATTTGCGGCACATTTCTTGTAAAGAATACATAATTGATGGAACTACAGAGGAAATAATGACTCCTTCTATATCTTCAAATTTCATATTTTCATGTATGAAAAACATCTTTACTTGCATGGCGTATTCGTCTTCTGTTTTATGCAAATTTGTTTCCATGCGCCAATGATATAAAAGATGATTATCTCGGTATACTCCTAAATCAATTGTTGAATTTCCAGCATCTAATACTAGAATCATCTCTTTCACATCCGTTATGAATTATAAGAACACTTTATTGAAATATTACCATAGTTACTAAATAGTTGGTTAATCTTAAACATCGCTAATATTTTAATTAAAAACTTTGCTCCACCATAATTGATATACGACATATTAAAAATTATGTGCAAATACACATAATTACGGTTATGTCGTATGTAGATTCCGCTCAAAAGCGAATTCGACTTATTCATTTATAAGTATTAATTGAAACATTGTATTAAAAACAATGAGTATTACCAATGAAAAAGCTGATTGTCTACTAAGAGTAAACAATCAGCTCATTTTTATTTATTTGTATCGTCTTGAATTCCTCTATTTTGGTCTGCTGAACCTTCTTTTGGTAGGTCAGAAGTCGTTGGATCAGAAGAACGACGACCAATTTCACTTTCTAAAGAGGTAGAACCAGATGTTTCAATAATTGCATCATTTGATTCACCAGTTTCAGGAGTTTGTTTTGACTTTTCAGCCTCTTCCCCATCAACTTTTGAGTAGTCTACTCGTTCAGGAAGTTTTCCATGATCTCTTAAATGTTCAATTTGCTGAGCATCTAAAGTTTCTACTTCTAACAATGTTTCAGCAATTAAAGTTAATAAATCACGTTTTTCTGTAAGGATTTGTTTTGTACGTTCATACTGTTCAACGATAATGGATTGCATTTCTTTATCAATTTCATATGCAATAGAGTCTGAGTAATTTTGTTCAGAATTAAAGTCACGTCCTAAGAACACATTGCCACCTTGGCTACTTCCAAACTGCATTGGACCTAATTTGTCACTCATACCGTACTCAGTTACCATTGAACGAGCAATACTTGTAGCACGTTGGAAGTCGTTATGAGCACCTGTAGACACTTCACCAAACGTAATATCTTCCGCTACACGTCCACCAAGTAAACCAGCAATTTTGTCTAACAACTCTGGTTTTGTCATGAAATATCGGTCTTCCTTAGGTAACATTACCGCATAACCACCAGCTTGCCCACGCGGTACAATCGTTACCTTGTGTACTTTTTCAGCTTGATCTAAAGTTAAACCGACAACAACATGTCCCGCTTCATGGAACGCAACAATGTTTCTTTCTTTTTCAGAGATGACACGGCTTGTTTTTGCTGGACCTGCAATTACGCGGTCACTTGCTTCATCAAGATCTCCCATGTCGATTTTCTTTTTATTGCGACGAGTTGCAACAAGGGCAGCCTCGTTTAGTAAGTTTTCTAAATCCGCACCAGAAAAGCCTGGTGTACGTTGTGCAATTGCTTTTAAATCTACATCTTCACGTAAAGGTTTGTTACGTGCATGAACTTTTAGAATCGCTTCACGACCCTTTACATCTGGGCGACCAACTGTAATTTGTCGGTCAAAACGACCAGGACGAAGTAAAGCAGGGTCTAATATATCTGGGCGGTTAGTAGCGGCGATAATGATAATTCCTTCATTTACACCGAAACCATCCATCTCAACTAGTAATTGGTTTAATGTTTGTTCACGTTCATCGTGACCTCCACCTAAACCAGCTCCACGTTGACGACCAACCGCATCAATCTCATCAATAAAGATAATACATGGTGCATTTTTCTTTGCATTTTCAAATAAGTCTCGAACACGACTTGCTCCGACACCGACAAACATTTCTACGAAGTCAGAACCTGAAATAGAGAAGAATGGTACACCAGCTTCACCCGCAACAGCTCGAGCAAGTAAAGTTTTACCTGTACCTGGAGGACCAACTAGTAAAATACCCTTTGGAATACGCGCTCCCATTTCGGTAAATTTACGATGATCTTTTAGGAAATCAACAACTTCAACAAGTTCTTGTTTCTCTTCATCAGCTCCAGCAACGTCAACAAAGCGTACTTTTTTCTTTTCAGAATCGTATAATTTCGCTTTGCTTTTACCAAAGTTCATCACCTTATTACCGCCACCTTGAGATTGACTCAATAGGAAGAAGAATAAAATGATAATAATGATAAATGGAATAATCCCTGTAAAGAATTGAACCCATCCGCTAGTTTCAGGGGCAGGTAGCCATTCAATTTTAGGATTATTTTCTCTCGCTTCGTTAATTTTGTCTTGTATTCCTTGGTTATCTTGAGGGAAGTTTACAGTAAATGTTTGCCCTTCTTCATAACCTACAAGTTTACCTTGAACTACATACACCAAATTATCAGGTTGTATCGTTGCTTCTGTGATCTTACCTGTTTCTAATGCGTTTAAAAACTCATGATAAGTTAACTTTTCAGATGGAGCTTTTCCTCCATTGAATGTTCCAAAAATACCGATTATCACGAGAAAAATTAATAAATAAAATATGGTGTATCGAAATATTCGATTCATCCCCAGCCTCCTCACAACATAACAGAAAAACTATAAGTAAAATCTTAACATATCATGATTTCATCATACAACGAAAAGCCCTGCCAAAAAAACTTTTTCCAAAATTTTGTCGAAATGTTTACATAAAACATTTAGAATGAGTAAACTTCTCGTTTTAAAATACCAATATATGGTAAGTTTCTGTATTTTTCTGCGTAATCTAATCCATATCCTACTACAAAGCCATCTGGAACTTGGAAACCGACAATATCAGCTGATAAGTCAACTTTTCTACCAGATGGTTTATCTAAAAGCGTTACAATTTTAATGGATTTTGCTTTACGGTATTTAAATAAATCAACTAAATAGCTAAGCGTTAACCCACTATCAATAATATCTTCAATAATAATTACGTCGCGTCCTTCAACGCTTGTATTTAAATCCTTTAAAATCTTAACTTCTCCAGAAGAAACTGTTGCATTTCCATAACTAGAAACATCCATGAAATCAATTTCAATATATGAATCATAACGTTTCATTAAATCTGTCATAAAAGGTGTAGCACCTTTTAGTACACCAACAGCAAGTGGGAATTGGTCCTTATACTCTTCTGTTAATTGCTTACCAATCTCTTTAATTCTTTCTTGAATTTGCTCTTCCGTAATCATTATTTTTTCTATATCTTGCTGAATCATCTACGTTCCTCCTGTAGTAACTATCAATTATTAAGTTAAAAAATTGTAAGTCCATAATATAACATTGTACGCTCTTTCGCTAACAGCTTGCATATTTTCTTAACCTAATTGAATATTTTTTTACCATATATATTATTGTACTCGATAACAATTTTAATATCATCTTGAGCGTGTTGAATTTTTGAAATATTTTGGTTCTCACGAATACCAATCACTGCCATAATATTGTCATCGGCATCAACAAGTAATGGCCAATGATCACGGTCCTTTAAAGGTACTTTTTCATCTATAAAAAGACGCGATAATCTCTTTGGACTTTCCATTCCCTTTAAATGAATTCGATCTCCATCTTTTCTAGTTCGAACGCAAAATGGTGCTTTAAAATTATTGGAGCTACAATAATATTCTAAACAACAATCTAATCTCTTGGACTTTGTTACATTAGAGGCGTCTCCTATGTATACACAAATGCCACTTTCTAAATCATTCCACTCATTAAAATGGAGTAATTTTACTGAGTGTATATTAACGTCTTCCATCTTTTCAAACAATATTTCACTATATTTTCTATGTGCAACTAATTGGTTTGGAAGATGGACTGTTGAATTACCTTGCTGAGTATTACTTAAGTTTTGGATAGAACGAACGATAGTCTCGCTATTAGAAAATTCAGAATTATTATATAGATAGTTTAATAGTATTAAAATGATTCTTCTTTGTAAAGAAACAGGTTCTTTTTTTAAGGAAGGAATATCTAGTAAAAAACTATCATCTCCAACTTTAGTTACCACTTGGGGAAATTCCCCTTTGGCCAATGTGAAAAGATAATCATCATCTTCTTGCAATTGCTGAGCAAGTTGAACAGCATTTTTGGGAACATGAATATTCTCATTTTTCATTAGCGGAATAATATTATGTCTAAAGCGATTTCGTGTGTAATCATCTTTTGCATTACTACTATCTTCTCTATAGGTACCTCCTTTACTTTCTAAATATTCCCTAATTTCATCTTTTGTAACCGATAAAAATGGACGTACAATTGTCCCAAAAGTAAAGTTGCGCATGGCATACATTCCTTTTAGACCAGACAATGACCCTGTTTTAGTTATCGACATAAGGATAGATTCTAACTGGTCATCTGCATGGTGAGCAGTTACGAGCTTTTGAATAGAGTTTTCTTCCATTACCTTAGCAAAATATCCATATCTTTCTCGACGACAAACAGCTTGTGAATTCCCTCCCTCTTCTTCTAACAATTTTGGAATAGGGATCGATGTACTAAATACAGTTATCCCATTATCTTTACAAAAATTCTCAACAAATATTCGATCCTCTAATGACACCTTACCTCTTAGCATATGATCCACATGGGCAACAAAAATCTCAATTTCAATTTTTTTTCTTATATCCATTAAGTAATGGAGTAATCCCATTGAATCAATTCCTCCAGAACAACCTATGAGAAGACGGTCTCCCTTTTGAATTAACTCATGTTGGTCAATAAATGTATGCACTTTTTGGTCAAATGAAACCATCTTCTCACCCCACACTTAAACTTTTTATGATACGACTTTCTGATTTGGCTTAAAAACTGACCATTGTGGTACAACATGTCCAACATTAAATACCATTATTGTACAATCGTCATCTACATCGTATCTTTGCTGATATTGTTCCATTAAATCGTATAACATAATATCTATTGGTATTTCATTTTCAATATTATTTTTTAATATTTCAACAAAGTATTGTTCTTGCTCATCCCAATCATGATCACCAGAGAATAGACCGTCAGAAACCATAACAACATAGTCATCTGCAAGTATTTTAACCTTCTCTGTCTCAATGGAGAATACTGGCATAAATCCAACTGGAGCTGCTGCACCTTCGACTTTAATTAAACGGTTACCACGTAATATATACGTAGACATACTACCAGCTTTCCATGACCACAAATCACCTTTTTGTAAATCAACTAATGCAAAGTCTATTGTTGCATACATATCTACTTCACGGTTAAGTGACATGACATAGTGCAGTGTGTGCATTGCAGTCTCTGGATTCATATTATAACTTAAACAATCTCTCATTAATCGTACTAAACGTCGACTTTCTCGTTGCGCTTCTCTACTTTGTCCCATTCCATCTGAAAGCATAACTGCTACTAAACCAGGATGAATGTGGAACACTGCATGTGTATCTCCAGATACCCACGAATCCTTTGCTTTACTGTATATATCATAATCTATTTGGTAACGAACTGCCGAACGGAACCTAATTTGTAAATGAGCAAATGGTTGTTTTTGATCTAGTATTTTTTCAACCTGGAAAGGCTCTTCAAATACTTCATAAAGAATTGGAAGAAGAATTCTTTCACAGAGCATATGTTGTTCTTCAACAGTTTTATGCCTTTTTGCAATAGAACAAACAATTACACGCTCTCCCACCGTATTATTTAAAATATCTATCTGGAAACATTGTACATAGGCCGTTCTTAGCTTTTGATACAATTCATCTTCTATCGTCTTAAAAGTTAATGTTTCACTTTCCATTTCTTGCATTAATTTGTTTAGGTGATTGCTTAAATCCTTAAGTTGTAATGCAATCATTTTCTTTCCGTGGTAAAACTCCCCGTTAATTTTATCGTTATATAATTGATAATCCAATTCTTCCAATAACTTTGTAGATTTCACACATTTTAATTTAATTTTTTCTTCAGCCATTGTTTGTTCTGCAACTTTAACCCCAGACTTTGCTACAAACCAATTTTCAATAAGTTCTTCCATTCCATTATTTTTACTACCCCAACAGCGATCATAGCGGAAACAACTCATACACGTTTGACTCGGTTCTATTTTTCTCATAGTTTTAATTGTTTCAGTTGATGTAAACCGATCAAAAACGAGCTCCTTTAAGAAAACTACGAAATTTTGAAACGTTTCCAATTTTGCTTTTGTATTTGCAGTAACCCATTCTTGACGTTGTAGAAGTACCTCATCACGCTTTGGATGGATAATATCTTGTAAAAAGTCAAAAACAGTTTGAGGAATTGCAAAAAATGCGATACCCGCCACTAAAATTGAAACAAAATATACGGTATCTATAGGTAATGTTGTGTCGTAAAAGAAAAAGAAAATGCTAGGTACAATACTTCCAATTACAACTCCTGATCGACCTAATCCAGTAAATAATCCTGCTACCACTCCAGTCAATCCATATACTGCAATGATTCCTGTAAAAGATAGTTCAGATATTCCTACTAGAGTACCTACAATAATTGCGATAGTTGCTGAGATGGGTACCCCACCAGCATAAGCAGCTATAAGAATTCCAAGGTGCATGACAAATGGTGCTAAGCCAAAATAGGAGACTACAATTGAATTCATTCCCGTTAGTGCCATAGCTAAAATGACTAATCCTGCACCAACACGTTCATAATTCCAACCTTTTGTCCAAAATTGGTGTGGTTGAACAAAAAATAGTTGTACAAAAATCGTCATAAAGAACGCTAAAACTACTTCGTAATAAATGTAAAGTTGAATGATGAAAGGTGGAAAACCGAAATGTAACGTTGTTTGCCACACAAATTGTCCAATCAGTATAGCTAACGCTACGGCGAAACTTGTCGGCAACTTCCAATAACGAAAACGGGTAAACAATTCATACAATATTAGTTGTAAGCCTAATATTAACACTTGTCCTAACCCTAAAGTGACAGCACCAACGATCCCCCCAATTAAAACCCACATCTTTTCGTTTTCGTATCGTTGTCTAACGATGGCCCAAAGTGGTAATAAAAATGGGACTGCTGCACCAAACATGACGGTCTGTGATAGAAACAAAGCTAGTAAAAAGAAGAATAAATGTATAATAAGACTAATCTTTTTAATAGAGAAGCCGTCTTTGATCCCGTTTAATAATGCCTTTTCTGAAACTGTTTCGATGTTTGCCATTATCTTCATCCCCTTCTAATAGTTTCGAACCATTATATAAAATATTTCTTGGAAAATTTGTCTAGTGGTGAAGGAAATAAAGAAAAGTGTTCGACGAAATAATAGATAACCCTACATTCTAAAAATAAATGTCGTTTTATCGACATCAATGAAGCTATCTTTTAAGTCTTCGTCGTATAAGCTATGATAGTAGATGGGAATCCATAATTGTCTGGAGGATGGACGATGTTTGATAAATATTGGAAGTTAGCATTATCGATTTTTATTGGTGCACTTCTAATTGTAGTTGGTTCTGTTGCGCCAATTCATTTTATTTTACAATTGATTGCACTAATAGCTGGACTTATCATTACGGTGATAAATCTTATAGCTCTAACGAAACGTCTACTATAGTTTGGAAGGACTGTACATACACTTTTAAAAAATAGTTTTTATACAAAATAGAGTAGGGTGACCATTTTCATGGCCACCCCCTCATCAAACCGTACGTGCCCTATTAAGGCATACGGCTTACCAATGTGTTTAATTGAAT